>CAWFOS010000024.1:0-136811 GCA_963817495.1 uncultured Alphaproteobacteria bacterium
CTTTTTTCACGAGGCGCGGCGCTTGAGCTCAACGAGCCGGTGGATCATGGGCGTCAGGATCAGCTGCATGGCGAGATCCAGCTTGCCGCCTGGGATAACGATGGAGTTCGCGCGGCTCATGAAGCTGTCTCCGATCATCGTCTTGAGGTAGGCGAAGTCGATCCCGCGCGGGTTCTTGAACCGGATCACAACCATGGATTCGTCAGGCGTCGGAATCCAGCGGGCCGTGAAGGGGTTCGAGGTGTCAACTGTCGGCACGCGCTGGAAGTTGATGTCGGTCTCGCTGAACTGAGGGCAGATGTAGTTGACGTAGTCGGGCATGCGGCGAAGGATGGTTTTCGTGACGTCCTCGGCCGAGTATCCGCGCGAGGCTTTGTCGCGGTGGAGCTTTTGCGTCCACTCAAGATTGATCACGGGCACCACGCCGATCTTCAGGTCCGCGTAGCGGGCGATATTGACATTTTCCGTGACAACAGCGCCGTGCAGCCCTTCGTAGAAGAGGACGTCGCTCCCTTCCGGCAAGTCCTCCCACTCCGTGAAAGTTCCAGCGGACGCGCCGTACTTCTCTTCCTCGGAACGGTCGTGGATGTAATGGCGCGTCTTGCCCTTGCCGGTCGTCCCATAGGAGCGGAACGTTTCCTCGAGCTTATCGAGAAGGTTTGCCTCCGGTCCAAAGTGGCTGAAGTGGGAGTTGCCCCTGGTCTCCTCCTCGGCCATGACCTTCTTCATCGCCATGCGGTCGTAAGCGTGAAAGGCGTCGCCCTCGATGGAGGCGGCGGTGACGCCTTCGCGGCGGAAAATCTGATCGAATGTGTGCTTGACCGTCGAGGTCCCGGCGCCCGACGAGCCCGTGACGGAGATGATAGGGAATTTTTGTGACATGGTTAGCCTACCACTGAGCGGAAGAGACCGCGCTGCGAGAAGAGAGGTGAATGATCGCCGAGGGTGTGAGGGTTTCGATAGTAGTGCGCCACTTCCTCGACTTCGGTTTTTGACCCGAAGATGAGGGGAACGCGCTGATGCAGCGACAGAGGCTCGATATCCATCATCCGCTGAGTGCCGGTCGTGCAGGCGCCTCCGGCCTGTTCCATAATCATGGCGACGGGGTTCGCTTCATAAAGAAGGCGGAGGCGTCCGCTAGTGTAGCCCTTGCGGCCGTCGGCCGGATAGATGTAGATGCCGCCGCGCACGAGGATGCGGAAGGCGTCCGCAACGAGCGACCCGATCCAGCGCGTGTTGAAATCTTCCTGGCGCGGGCCCTCTTGCCCAAGCGTGCAATCGAGAACATAGGCTTTGATGGAGTCGTCCCAATGCCTGAAGTTGGATGAGTTCACACCGTATTCGCGCGTAACCGATGGCACCTGGATGTTCGACTTCAGGAGCAGGAATTCGCCGTTCCTGGGGTCGAGCCAGAATTTGTGCGTCCCTTCACCCAGAGTCAGCACGAGTCCGGTTTGCGGCCCATAGATGACATAACCGGCGGCGAGCTGGTTATTGCCCGGCTGAAGAAGCGGCGAGGTGGCTTTTGCGGGCAGGATCGAAAAAATCGTGCCGATCGACACGTTCGTGTCGATGTTGGAGGAACCATCGAGAGGATCGACGTTTACAACAATCGGCGCACCCGGATTGAGGGGCACCGCCATTTCGTTTTCCTCCGAGCCCATCCAGGCGACGGGGGACGCCTTCAGGGCGTCGGTCACGATCTTGTTACTGAGGAAATCCAGCTCCTTCTGGGTATCCCCGTCGGAATGGTCCGCGCGCTTCGACGCCATGTCGCCTGCCAGCGGTCCGAGCGCGACGATGTGCGCGACTTCTACGCAGGCCTTGGCAAGGTTTGTAATTGTTTCCGAGATGGCGCGACGTTGCGTGTCGTCGCCCGCCCACTCCGCCAAATGGTCACGCAACGTGGCATAAACGCCCATGACGTTTACCTCTCCTGTCGGTCATTGACACGACGTTATTCTTATCTCATTCACTCGGTTGTAACCGACATCTTTTTGCATTATGAGGAGCACCCTATCGAAAGTAAATTTTAATTTCTTTTCCGTTTGATTAATTTTTTCTAATGGCCTATCCTACTCCCGTGAGAAACGTAACGCTAAAACATTTCCGTGTTCTCTCTGCCGTCACGAAAATGGGATCGATGGCGGGCGCCGCTCGACGCCTGAATGTCACACCCCCCGCGATCACAGTGCAGATACAGCAGCTTGAGCAGTCTGTTGGGCTGCCTCTGGTGGAACGGATCGGCGACAAGACGACGCCCACGGAAGCGGGCGAGATCATCCTGAGGACGGCGCATCGCATCGAGGCGCTGCTTGCCGAATGCGGCGGCGAAATAGCGCAACTCAAGGGCATCGAAGGGGGAAGCGTTTCGGCGGGCGTCGTCAGCACCGCGAAGTACTTTGCACCCAAGGCTTTATCTGCCTTCCGGCAAAGACACCCAGGGGTGGATGTGCGGCTTTCGGTCGGAAACAGGCAGGAAACCATCCGCGCCCTCCGGGACCTGGAACTCGACCTCGCCATCATGGGGCGTCCGCCGGACAATTTCGATCTTGAAAGCATGGTGCTGGGGGATCATCCTCATATCATCATTGCGCCGGGCGGCCACTCGCTTGCGGGAGCGAAGCTGACCATTGCCGACCTCTCACGAGAGACTTTTTTTATTCGCGAGCCTGGGTCCGGCACGCGCCTTCTGATGGAACGCCTGTTCGAGCAGGCGGACTTCGACCCGGTCGTCGGAATGGAGATTGGCTCCAATGAAACGATCAAGCAGGCCGTGATCGCGGGGCTCGGCGTCGCGTTCATCTCGGCGCACACGGTCGCCGTCGAGATCGCCGATGGCCGCCTGGAGATGCTCGATGTTGCCGGGCTTCCGATGATCCGGGAGTGGTTCGTCGTGCGGGTCAGGGAAAAGGCGGTGATGCCGGCTGGCCAGGCGATGTGGGCCTTCCTCTCGACCGAGGGGCAGCAGTTTCTCCCGCAGCCCGTTTCGTGCCCGAAGAAGTCGCTCTGAAAGCAAAGGCCGGAGTGCGAACCCCTTGCCGCGGGTTCACTCTCATGCAAGACCACCAATGCATGAGGAAGCCAGGATGAAAGTGACCGCTCTCGATCCCCGTTGGGAGATGCTCCACGATGGCTCGGAAGACGGAGCCTTCGTGTATGGCGTGGTGACCACGGGCGTCTATTGCCGCCCCGGCTGCCCCTCTCGCCTGCCACGGAGGGAGAACATCCGCTTTTTCGCGTCGCGAGAGGATGCAGAGCGCGCAGGATTTCGCCCATGCAAGCGCTGCCAGCCGGATCGCGCGCCTCTTGCGGAGCGGCAGGCGGAGGCGGTCTCGAAGGCTTGTGCTCTGATCGAGGCGGCCGAGGAGAAGCCGGACTTCGACACAGTGGCGAGAGCCGTCGGCATGAGCCGCCACCACTTCCATCGGATTTTCAAGCAAACGACGGGCGTAACGCCAGGTGCCTATTTCAACGCCTGCCGCAGGGCGCGCGCACTCGACGAACTCAGCCGGACGCCAACGGTCACGGCGGCGATCTACGGCGCAGGCTACAACTCGTCCAGCCGCTTCTATGAGACCTGCGCCCCTGAGCTTGGCCTGAAGCCCAGCGCGTTCGTAAAGGGAGGCCCCGGCGAGGTCATCCGGTTCGCCGTGGGCGATTGCTCGCTGGGCAGCATCCTCGTGGCGGCCACCGCGCAAGGGATTTGCGCCATTCAATTCGGCGATGCGCCGGAGCCTCTCATCGAAGCGTTGCGGGGGCGCTTTCCAAAAGCGGAGCTGAAAGGCGGCGACGCGGATTTCGAGCGCGTCGTGGCGCATGTCATCGGCCTTGTCGAGGAGCCGAAGCGCGCTTTTGACCTGCTGCCGCTTCACGTGCGCGGAACCGCGTTTCAGCAAAGGGTGTGGGATGTCCTGCGCAGGATTCCGCCCGGCGAGACCATGACCTACGCCGAGGTTGCCGCCAAGGCTGGCTGCCCGAACGCAGTTCGAGCCGTCGCAAGCGCATGCGCCGCGAACAAGATCGCCGTCGCGATCCCGTGCCATCGCGTGGTGCGGACGGGCGGCGCACTCTCGGGCTATCGATGGGGCGTCGAACGCAAGGCAGCGCTCCTCAAGCGCGAGGGCGCGCTATGAGCGCGGCTGCGCCTCCGGTTTGTCTGGTGTTGGGCGGTGCGAGATCCGGAAAGAGCGCCTATGCGGAAAGGCTGATCCGCGCCATGCCCGCCCCCTGGGTTTACTGTGCGACGGCGCAGGCGCTGGACGACGAGATGCGCGACCGCATTGCCCATCATCAGGCAAGGCGCGCGGAGGGATGGATCACGCGCGAAACGCCGCTCGATCTCGCCGAAGCGCTGGCGACCGCCTCCCGGCCGATCCTCGTCGATTGCCTCACGCTTTGGCTCACGAATATCATGCTGGCGGGACGGGATGTGCCAGCCGAGGCCGCGACGCTGCTCGCCGCCGCGAAAGCCTCGAAAGCGCCCATCGTCTTCGTCTCGAACGAGGTCGGCCTCGGCATCGTCCCCGACAATGCGCTCGCTCGCGATTTCCGAGACCACGCCGGACGGCTCAACCAGGAGGTGGCGAAAATCGCCGCCCATGTGGTGTTCATGGCCGCAGGCCTGCCAATGGTCTTGAAAGGCGAGTGACAACCGGCCTTCGCGATATCATCCTCTCTGGAATCAAACCATGAGAGGCTGAAAAAGGTGTTCGGAAAGACGGTTTCATCGCCGTACGATATCGACGCGCGGTTCTATGAGCGGGGCGGCCGCATCGACGTGGCGCGCGAGGTTTACCCGGATGCGCCGGAGCCGTGGATCGACCTTTCAACCGCCATCAGCCCGTGGAGCTATCCGTTTCCCGCTCTGCCCGAAAGTGAGATGCATCGCTTTCCCGATGCGGCGGCGTTGCGGCGCCTGACGGACACGGCGCGCAAGGCCTATCGGGCGCCTTCTGTCGCCGACGCTGTTCCGCTGCCGGGAGTTGGAGCGGGCGCCGGCATTCTGCCCTGGCTCTTTCGCGAACCGAAGCGGGTGGCGATCCTTGAGCCTGGGCATGCAGGCCATGCCGCGGCATGGGAGGCGGCAGGGCATTCGGTATCGCAAGTCGAGTTGCTGGACCGCGCGAGCAAAGCGGCCATCCTCATCGTCGTGAATCCCAGCCATATCGACGGACGCCTGATCCCCCACGCCGGCCTGGCGGCGGCATTGCCGCCTCTGAAGCGGCGCGACGGATTGCTCATCGTCGACGAAACCCTCGCCGACGCCGATCCAAGTCATTCGCTTCTGCCCGAGGTCGCACGCCTCGATTATACGGTCGTCTTGAGGTCTCTCGGCGAGTTCTACGGGGCGGCCGGGATCGGGCTGGGCTTTGCCATCACATCGCATCCGATCGCCGGACGGCTGAGGGCGGCGCTGGGGGCGTGGCCGGTTTCGGCGCAGGCGCTGGGGTTCGGCGAGGCCGCGCTCGCCAGCAGCGCATGGGCCGGCACTCAGCGCGCAAGGCTGAACCAGGCCGCGAACGATTTGAACGTCGCGCTTGAGGCTGCCGGGCTTCGTACTCTGGGCGGCACAGCCTTGTTCCGGCTGGCCGGGTCCACGGCCGCCGCCGAGTTCTTCATCCGCCTCGCATCCCAGGGCATCCTGACGCGTCCGCTTACGGATCGCAGCGCCTTGCGCTTCGGACTTGCACGCGACGAAGAAGACCTGTCTCGTGTCAGGCGTGCCCTTGCACCAGCGTAAGTATGTCTCGGGTCTTGGGGCCTGATGGCTTTCGCTCAACTTAAACAGGGTATGAATGCTTCGCGTTTGTTCCGTGCGGAAGCAAAAAAATTTGATGGAATAAGCTGCTGGCAAAGCCGTTATTTCTGGAAAGCAGCATATTGCCCCACAAAATGTGCTGCTTAAAGAGGCGGCAAGCTCATAGCGTGCCGTCTCTTTTTCGAATCAATTGGTTAGCATGTACCTTCCAGCCAGGACTAAGTGTTTCCGAAACTGACGAATAGATCGTGCGCTTTCAGCGGAAATGAATGCGCATTTACAGGCAAGTTTCCGAGGTTTCTTGATCTGGGGCGCCGCGAGATCCTTCGGGCGAAAAAACCGCTTCCGAATGACGCGCAAAGTCGAGCTTGACCCGCGCTTCATCTTTACACATCATTCCGCGCATGAAGCCATCAAATTTGCCGACGCCGATCGTCCGCGGGGCGATGCATGTCACGCCGCCGTTCGTGCTGGCGCGCGCGGTTGGCGCCCTCATGCGGGGAATGCAGCGCGCCCATCCCAAGCTTTTTCAAAATCTCGCCCGGCTGAAGCCCGCTATCGTCCATGTCGATCCCACCGATCTTCCGCACCGCTTTGAGCTGAAATACGGCGGCGACGAGAAGCCGAGGGTTCGCGTTCTGGAGAAGACGGGTCAGGGAGCAGCGGACGCCTCTATCAAAGGCAGCCTTGATATCCTCCTGAACCTGCTCGAAGGCCGCATCGACGGCGACGCGCTGTTCTTCACACGCGGCCTCGTGATCACGGGCGACACCGCTGCAATCGTGGCGCTGCGAAACACCCTCGACCGCGAAGAGATCGACCTTTTCAGCGACATCACCGGCATGTTCGGCCCGTTCGCGAAGCCGGTCGGGCGTGCGCTGACTGCGCTTGGCCGCGTGCGCGAAACTGCAAAGAACCGCGTGGCCGCCGTCCACGAATCCTTCCACGAAGATGAAGGTGGCGCAGCCGACTGGAAGGCCGAGCGCGAAAACCTTCAGGCCGAGATAAAGACCCTCAAGACCCGACTCGCCAAGCTGGAAGTCCGGGAGAAGAAAAAAGCCACCGAACATGACCCAGTATCTTGAGCTTGTATGTCCCGCCGGTTCGCCCGCAGCCTTGCGGGCCGCAATCGAGGCAGGCGCAGACACAGTTTATTGCGCCTACGCCGACCGCACCAACGCGCGCAACTATCCGGGGCTGAACTTCGACGTCGAGGAGATGGCCGAAGGCGTCGCCTATGCGCACAAAAAGGGAGCCAAGGTTCTCGTCGCCATCAACACCTTTCCGCCTGCTGGCGAGATGAAGGATTGGCAGGCCGCCGTCGATAACGCCGCCGCGGCCGGCGCCGACGCGGTGATCCTCGCTGATCTCGGCGTGCTCGATTACGCGACGCGCAAGCATCCCAATCTGCGCCGCCATCTTTCGGTTCAGGGGTCGGCCGCAAGTTCGCTGTCGATCAACTTCTTCCGCGACCAGTTCGACGTGAAGCGCGTGGTGCTTCCGCGCGTGCTCTCGGTTGAGGAAGTGGCCAAAGTCGTCGAAGAGACCGGCCTTGAGATCGAGGTGTTCGCTTATGGCAGCGTCGGGCCGATGTCGGAGGGGCGCTGCTTTCTTTCCTCCTATATGTGCGGTCTGTCGCCTACGAGCGAAGGCGCATGCGCGCCTGCAAGCCACGTCGCCTACAAGGAAGAGGGCGACTCCGTGCTCTCCTGCCTCGGCAATGTGGTGCTGAACCGGGTGAGCAAGAACGAGCCCGCGGCCTATCCGACGCCGTGCAAGGCGCGCTATGTAACCCGCGGCGCGCCCTCCTATCTTTTCGAGGAACCGGTTGCGCTCAACGCGATGGACATCCTGACCGAGCTTAAGAAGGCGGGCGTCGTTGCGCTCAAGATCGAGGGCCGCCAGCGCAGCCGCGCCTATGTGAGCGAAGTGGTCGGCGCGTTCCGCAAGGCGGTCAATGCGGCGGCCGAAGGCGATCACGCTACAACCGATCTGGCCAGCCTTTCCGAAGGCAAGCGGCAAACAACGGGTGCATATAAGAAGGGCTGGCGCTGATGGATGCCGGAACGACGAAGACGGCCAAGGCGCAATTGACCTTGGGGCCGCTCCTTTATCATTGGGACGCAGAGAAGCGCCGCGATTTCTATTTCAAGATCGCCGACGAAGCGCCGGTCGATAGCGTCTACCTCGGCGAGGTCATCTGTTCGAAGCGCGAGCCCTATTTCGAGGACTATTTCGATCAGGTCGCCGACCGGCTTAAGAGCGCCGGCAAGCAGGTTGTCATCTCCACGCTAGGGCTCGTCACCTCGGCGCGCGAGATGAACGACATCAGAAAGCACGCCAGCGAAAACGCCGTGGTCGAGGCAAACGACGTCGCCTGCCTGCAGGCGCTCCACGGCAAGCCGCACGTTATCGGTCCCCTCGTCAACGTCTTCAACGAGGGCGCGCGCGAATTCGTGCTCCGCAACGGCGCATTCCGCGTCGTGCTGCCGGTCGAGGCTCCGGCCACCTCCATCAAGGTGCTGGCCAACACGCCGGCCGAAATCGAGGTCATGGTGTTCGGACGCCAGACGCTTTCGATCGCGATGCGCTGCTACCACGCGCGAAGCCACGGCCTCACCAAGGACACATGCCAGTATGTTTGCGGCCTCGATCCGAACGGCTTGTCAGCGACGACGGTTACCGGCGACGACCTGCTGACGATCAGCGGCACATCGACCCAGTCGCATGGTTATGTCGTGCTGCTGAAAGAGCTCGAAGCGATGCGCAAAATGGGCGTCACGCATTTCCGCCTATCGCCGCAGTACGTGGACATGGTTGCCGTCGCGTCGATCCATCGCGACACTCTCGACGGCAAATGCTCGCCCGAAGAAGCCGAGGCCCGCTTGCAACAGATCACGGACGACGTTCCGTTCGTCAACGGCTTCTACTACGCGCGTGAAGGCCTCTCCTGGATGGAGCATCGGGCCGCATAGTCTCCCCGGGTCAAAACCGGGGATCCCGGCCAGGCGGCCCTTCGTGACATACCTCTCGCCGCAAGAATGGCGTGGGGATGGCCGGGTCAAGCCCGGCCATGACACATGGATTACACAAGCCCATCGAAGAGCGCGGTCGACAGATAACGCTCGGCGAACGACGGGATGATGATCACGATGTTCTTGCCTTCGGAGGACGGGCGCAGGCCAACCTCTATGGCAGCGGCAATAGCCGCGCCTGACGAGATGCCGATTGGGATGCCTTCAACCCGCGCGACGTGCCTCGCCGTCTCTAGCGCCGTGGCGCTGTTCACCTTCACCACTTCGTCGATGACGGCGCGGTCGAGCACGTCCGGCACGAAGCCCGCGCCAATGCCCTGGATCTTGTGAGGGCCAGGCGAGCCGCCCGACAGCACAGGCGACTCCTCCGGTTCGACGGCGATAACCTTCAGGCTCGGCTTGCGCGGCTTCAGAACCTGGCCGACGCCGGTGATGGTGCCGCCGGTGCCCACGCCCGAAATAATGATGTCGACCGTGTGCGCCGTGTCGTTCCAGATTTCCTCGGCCGTGGTGCGGCGATGGATGTCGGGGTTGGCCGGGTTCTCAAATTGTTGCGGAATGATGGCGTTCGGATATTCTGCGAGCAGTTCCTGAGCCTTGGCGATGGCCCCCTTCATGCCAAGCGGCCCCGGCGTCAGAACAAGCTCGGCGCCGAGCAGCGCGAGCAGCTTGCGGCGCTCGATCGACATAGTCTCGGGCATGGTCAGGATGAGGCGATAGCCCTTCTGCGCGGCCACGAAGGCGAGCGCAATGCCGGTATTGCCAGACGTCGGCTCGATGAGGATGGTTTTGCCGGGCTCGATCTTGCCGGCCTTCTCAAGCGCGTCGATCATGGCGACGCCGATGCGGTCTTTCACGCTCGCGATCGGATTGAAGAATTCGAGCTTGGCCAGAAGGTTGGCCTTGACGCCCTTTTCCTTGGCGAGCTTGTCCAGGCGCACGATAGGCGTATCGCCGATGGTTTCGAGGATGGAACCGTAGATGCGGCCCCGGCCTGGAGCGCGATTGGTTTTTTGGTCGTTCTCAGCCATATAGCCTCCGGGTTCTTGCGGACATGCGATCACGCGCGTGCTTCCTAAATACTTACGCTGTCGCTGATCAACGCGCTAGGTGGCGCGGCCCATTCGGTAACGAAAAGAATAAGTGCGTTTGCAGGGGGCCTTTTGGGAGAAGCCCAGCGTTACCCGGCATTGCTTAGGGAAAACATCTTCTCTTGTGCAGAATATTTTTAGTTCGCTATTCCAGGAGCCCCAGCAAATTATTCGCCCGACGAAAAACTTTACCTGTGCTATGGGGCGCCTTGCGGACCGCTGAGATTAAACTGAGGGGGCGCTGACGCTTGTGCCCAGGCACAACCGTGCGCCCCCAAATTTTGCCTCGAAGTGCGGCGCGCCGCGGTTAAACGCGGGCGCCGTAAAGCCAGTCGTTTCGATGGAGGAGGCTCGACGCGGACGCATTCTTGATGGCAAGGTCGCGAACCGCATCGAAGGGCTGCGGGCAATGGTAGATCCGGCCCATGAGCGCAGACCGTTCGGCGACCTGCCACACACGCGGGCCGCGCTTCTCCCGGAATTTCTTCAACCCATCTTCGATCGTGGCGCCGTTCAGGTAAGATGCCAGCGCGGCGGCATCCTCAATGGCCATGACGCCGCCAGAGGCGAGGAAGGGCCGCATGGCGTGCCACGCATCGCCAATGGTCTGGATGCGGCCACGGCCGCCATCCCATTTCTCGACGCCATAAAGCGGCCAGGGCTGCCAGGCATTGCTCAAGCCGACGACCTTCCGCGGCAGTTCGGCCCAGTTGCTCAGCCGTTCGAGAAGCTGAGGCGCAGCGCCGTTGGCTGCGTACTTATAGTCGTCATCGAGGGCGAGCACACAATTGAGGGCGGAGCCGCCCGAAACGGGATAGTGGACGAGATGGCCGCCCGAAGCCATCCAAATGACGACGTTGGTTCTGAGTTCCGGCGGCACCGAGGTGATCGGCACGATACCGCGCCAAACCACAGTCTGGGTCGAGAATGGAGCCGTCGTGCACCATGCCAGCTTTCGCACGGCCGAATTGATGCCGTCGGCGCCGATGAGCGCGCCCGCCGTGAAGGTCCTCCCTCCGGCGGTGATCTGAAGGCCCTCGGGTTTTTTCACCGCGTCTGTCACCGGGCAGCCATACCGGATCGGAATGCCGAGGTCGCGCGCACGGTTGAGCAGCGGCGTCTGCAAGTCCTTGCGCAGAAGCGTTATGTAAGGCGCGCCATAGCGCGCGCGCGCAGTCGCGCCAAGCGGAATTGTATTGAGCAGAGCGCCATTTCGCGCGTTGTGAAGCTCGATCGCCTCCGGCTCGAAGGCCGTCCCAACCAACGAAAGTTTCCAGCTCTCCAGGACGCGGGTCGCGTTCGGACCAAGCTGGATGCCCGCGCCGACTGGCTGGAGAGTTCTGCTCCCGCTCGAAGATCTCGACGGGAAAGCCAGCGAGCTTCAAAGCTATGGCAGCGCCCAAGCCGGCGAGGCCGGCGCCTGCAATCGCGATAATTTCTTTAGGTGCGCCGTTTTTCATCGCGCGTCGGCCTCCTGTGGCTCGAAAAGGCAATAGGGTGGATCGGTTTGGTCGGGCCGCAAATTCGCGTCGTAAATGAAGAGGGTTGAGCAGTAAGGACAAACGATCTGATCGTCGGCGCCCATGTCGAGATAGACGTGAGGATGATCCATCGGGGGCCTGGCCCCCATACATTGAAACTCCTTGACGCCTATGTGTATCTTCTCGACCCCTATATCGTTATGAAAGTGGGGAACCCCGATTTTCGCCATACAAGTCCGCCTGTCTACTGCGCCGCGGAACGATACCCTAAAGAACGCGCCTTGCAAGCGTTGACTCGCGTGCCCCGGCAAAACGCCGCGCCCTCGCCTATCTTCTTCGAACGCAATGAGCTTTTCGAGATCGGGCGGATGCATCGCATCCGTCCGCGCACGCATCATGGCACGCATTCTATCCCCCTCCCCAACGGCGATGTTGTTATTTTCCAACGGACGTTTCTGCCGAATTAGCGATCTATAAAACCAGAGAAATCGCATGCGGTCCAGCTTTGCGCCAGCACCGGCCCGCAAAGCGGCGAGGCCCTGCGCTCGAGGGGACTTGTGGACCAAGGCGTGAATTTATGGATATCGCCCGGGCAGTCAAGTCTGTGATTGCGCGGGGCACGGCGCGTTCGTAGAAGCGATTGGGTAAAATTGGCTGCTACTTCGCCGGTTATCAAAAAAGGGATTGTCAATGCTGTTGCGCTTCAGGTCGTTCAAAACCACCAACGGCGGGGGACCTGATAACAGTGGAACCGTATTCCACTGTCACGCCCGGGTTGTCCGTAAGGGAGCCCGGCAGGTTCCTGGCTAGTGAAGCTTGCCAGCGATTTTCAAGGCGTAATAGCCCATTATTGTCAGCCCGCTCCCGGTCAGGAGCAAGGACACAGTACGCACAAAACTTCCAAGCGCCAGCCAGAAACTGCCGCGCACCCGCACCTTGATCGTCTGATCCGGCAGGGTCGCCACGCCGCCTGGGCCATTCGCGTCCACCTCTCGCGCCGACATCGCAAGTTTCAGGCTGCAGGACCCGCTGTCGCTCGGAACAACCGTCCAGGCCCAGGTTCCGGAGGATTCCTCGCCGGGGCGGTCGAGAAGCCATTGGGTTTCGGGCGTGAGCGCTTCGACGAGGAGCGCCCCCTCGGGCGCCGTCAAACGCACCGTGACGGCTCGGCAACCCGCCTCGCCTCCGGCTGACGGTTGCAGTCCCCGCCGCGTAAACCGGCCGAAGATCAGTCCCGCCTCTTCCCTGCCGAGCGAGATTTGAATCTTTTGCGGAGCGCCGACGCGCGCCTTGCGCGGGATGTTCTCAAGCACCTTCGCCAACAAAGCGAGGTTCCCTGCCCTGCCGCGCGAGGCTGGCCTCTGCGGCACGGCCCGTTTTTCCGGCTTGGGCGTCTTCTCAAGATCGAATGCGGGCGCGGGGGATTCTGCAAATCCGCGCATGCCGGGCGCGCCATCCTGAGAAAGCCGCTTCGGCTGCGACGGCCCAATCCGCGGCTCCAGCCGGGCAGCCTCCTCCACGGCGCGCTCGCCCGGCTTGAATGCGCCGCCGCCATTGGCCTTCAACTGCGGCTCCAGGCGCGGCGCAGGCAAGGGTCTTTGAGTTTGCTCACGCTCTTTGAATTCCTCCGCCTCCAGGATCGTGCGGACGCTCGCAATCATGTCCTCCATGGTTTCCCCGCCGTTCGCAAGGCTGGCGGCCTGCGCCGCCATTTGCGGCCTCGACGCCTCGGCGTTCGCGGGTTTCTGCTCCTGGCCTTTGAGGTTGCGAACGGGCGCTTCCTGCGGAACGGTTTACTTGCCTTGGTTTTTGCGGCGAAGGGCTGCTCAAGGCGTCGCTGCGGCGGCTGCGGCGATGTTCTGACCACCTCAAAAGCGGCCTGGGCGTTGAAACCGTTTGCAGCGAGGATCCCGGATGAATTGCTTTCCGCGTCTTTTGCGATTGCGATAAGGGCGAGCGCCCCGTCGATCTCGCGGCGCCCCAGGCGTTTTGCATCCTGGGCCGCAGAAACGAACACCGGATCGAAACGGTAGCTGAAACTTGGCGCTCGCGCGTCCGGCGCTACCAGGGAAGCCATGCGATTGTTCACGGCATCGGATACGGTGCTATGGATCACCGCGACATCCGCGCCCGTAGACTGCAGAAGCCTTGCCGCATCCGGATCGTCCAGCAGAGCCAGAAGCAGATGCTCGAGCGCAACATAACGATGGGACCGTTGCTCCGCTGCGGTCCTCGCGCGCCTTAACGTATGATCCAGATATGCGGTACGAGGCAGTTCCTCCTCATGCCCTGCAGGCTGCTCGTTCATGGCCCCACCACATGCGCTTTGGACGCAAGTCAATTTGTACCGCAAATCTTATGCGGCGCTCAATTTTCTTAAAGGATCAGCTTAGTCAGCAACTATTACGAAAGAGCAACGCTCCTAATTTTTCCCCCTAAGCAGAGTGCCCGGTTCGGCGGCCTTTGGATGACCGGCAGGATTTAGATCGGCTGTTGAGCAGCGCACCGTCAGCTTTTTCAAAATGAATATTCCAATCCTGCAGTAAATCCTTGGAAAAGTACGCTCGACTCGAAGTTGACGCCAAGTGCATGCACAGGCACGCGTGACTGAGTCGTAAGGGTTTCCTGAATCTGGCCGGGCGCCAAAGCGACGCCGTCGAGCCAGAGCGCTTCGTATCCTGCCTTCAGCGCCATCCCGTCCATGAGTTGATATTTCAACTGAAGGCTGGCTTCGCTGACGAAGGCCGCGTGGTCGGCCACGGCGCTCGCTGGGTAGACCACCTTCTCAAGGCTGACCCCTGTCGACTGCTCCGCGTTGTTGTCGAAGAGCCCGATCTTGATCCGCCCATCAACCGAGAAGCGGCCAAGCTCGATTATCTTTCCATCGACGCCGATCTGCAGGCCATAAAGATTGTTCGCCGTGGTTGTCGTCCAGAAAGGGGGATAGTTCCCCGCCGGCCCGCCCAATGGGGCCTGGGCAACATCAATAAGAGTGCAGTTGTAGGCATTGCAACTTTGTTTCCAGGCCGGTGCGGTGCGATCTGCGGGGCTCAGCGTACCCTGCAGAGTGTCATTCAGCTGGAACCAGCGGAAACCAGCCAGCACGGTCACCCGGCTGGAAAGAGCCAGCCGGCCGTTGGCCTCGGCGCTATAGAGATTCGTGGTGTCGCTCCACACCATCGCCTGGTACGGGAAATCTTGTGTTTGCCAGAAAATGCCCGGGGCCTTCATCACGAGCCAGTCCGCCGGTGTGTCAGGACCCGTGGCGTTGGCAGCGCTCTGATTGAAGATATTGAAATATGAAAACTCTGCGCCGTAGCCGGAGTCGCCGCGGTAAATCAGGTCGATTTTCGGTCCCGCGGAAAAGCCCTCTCGAAACTGGCTGCTGTTGAAGGCCTCGGCGCCTGGGTCGGTAAACGTCTTGTAGAAGGGTTCGGCGCCCGGCACGCGTTCAACCAGGGCACGGTTTACACCGCCGCTGCGTTCCAAAACGATGGCCTCGACGGAGGCAGTCCATTTCGAGGCCCCATCCTCCGGCTGGCCGACAGCCGGTTTGCCGGTTGCATTCTCCAGATCTGCGGCCAAGGCCGGCAACTGCGGGAAGAGCGCGGCAAGAAAAGCGACAAGGAAACGGGTGGCGGCAATCCTCGCGAAATCGCGTGCGGCCTTCGGATAAGCCATGAGTGGATATCCCCGTTTGGCGAAGCCTACGCGGGACCAGCGCTTCTGCGTGTGCGAGTCGCGCACAGCTCAAGGTAGCAATGACTGACCCTTGCCTGCAACCGAAGTTTGCAAAACCGCAACCGCAGACCGCGCTGTTCTACATCCCGGAATAATTCGGGCCGCCGCCGCCCTCAGGAGGCTGCCAGTTGATATTCTGGGCGGGATCCTTGATGTCGCAGGTCTTGCAGTGAATGCAGTTCTGCGCGTTGATCTGGAAGCGCGGCTTGCCCTCCGCGTTCGTGACAACCTCGTAAACCGCCGCGGGACAGTAACGCTGCGCCGGTTCCGCGAAGGTTGGCAGATTATCCCTGATCGGCGCCTCCGGGTCGGCCAGCACAAGGTGAACCGGCTGGTCTTCCTCGTGGTTCGTGCCGGAGAGGAACAGCGAAGACGGGATGTCGAAGGTGAGCTTGCCGTCGGGCTTGAGATATTGGATCGGCTTGCAGTCCTTGGCAGGCTTCAGCATCGCATAGTCGGGCTTGTGATGCTTGAGCGTCGGCGACAGCGAGGTCGAGATCGTGTTCAGCCACATATCGAGCCCGGAGAGCAGCGTCCCCTTGACCGTTCCGAAATGCGACAGAAGCGGCTTGACGTTGCGGGCGGGCTTCAGGTCGCGCGCAATCGGCCCGCTGCGAACGCTCTCCTCATAAGCGACGAGTTCATCGCCGCTCCTGCCGGCCTGGATGGCTGCGAACGCGCTCTCGGCCGCCGCCACGCCCGACAGGATGGCGTTGTGCGAGCCCTTGATGCGCGGCACGTTCACGAAGCCTGCGCTGCAACCGATCAGCGCGCCGCCCGGGAAGGTCAGCTTCGGGATGGATTGCCAGCCGCCCTCGACGATGGCCCGCGCGCCATAGCCGATGCGCTTGCCGCCTTCCAGCACCGGCGCGATCAGCGGATGCGTCTTGAGGCGCTGAAATTCGTGGAACGGGCTCGTGTAAGGATTCACATAATTGAGATGCACGACGAAGCCCAACGCCACGAGATTTTCGCCGTAGTGATACATGAAGGAACCGCCGCCCGTGCGGTCTTCCAGAGGCCAGCCCATCGTATGCTGAACCAGCCCCGGCTGGTGTTTTTCAGGCTTGACCTGCCACAGCTCCTTCAGCCCGATGCCGTATTTCTGCGGAACGCAATTCGTATCCAGGCCGAAATCGCGGATGAGTTGCTTGGCGAGCGACCCGCGTGCGCCTTCCGCGATCAGCGTATATTTGCCGAAAAGCGCCATGCCGCGCGCGAATTCATCCTTGGGGTTGCCGTCGCGGCCAATGCCGAGATCGCCGGTGGCGACGCCGATCACCCGTCCTCCGCTGTCCTTCAGCACTTCCGCAGCCGGAAATCCGGGGTAGATTTCAACGCCCAGAGCCTCGGCCTGTTCGCCGAGCCAGCGCACGACGTTGCCGAGGCTGACGATATAAGCGCCCTTGTTCGACATCAGCGGCGGCATCAGAAAATGCGGAATGTTCGTCGCGCCGCGCTCGCCCAGAAAGTAGAACTTGTCCTGCGTCACGTGCTGGGTGACGGGCGCGCCTTTCTCCTTCCAGTCGGGGAACAAGGCGTTGAGCCCAACCGGATCGATCACCGCGCCCGAGAGAATGTGCGCCCCGACTTCCGAGCCCTTTTCGAGCACGACCACGGAAATATCGGCGCCTTTCGCCGCCGCAAGCTCCTTCAGCCGGATCGCAGCCGAAAGCCCGGCAGGCCCCGCGCCCACGATGACGACGTCGAATTCCATCGTCTCGCGCTCCGGAAGCTCCTGCTCCTGAGCGATCACGGCGGCGCCATTTGCTTCCATATCCTCTCCCCCTGCTCCGGATGTTCACGGCTGGCTCGTATGTACCTGCAAAAGCACGATTTCGCCAACTTGATTAATTCGCGCACCGTGCCATTGTGCCCGCGATGAGCGCGCTTCAAGATAATGCTTTGGTCTTGCTCGAATGGTACCGGGCGATGGGCGTCGACGAGGCCATCGCGGACGCGCCGCAGGATTGGTTTGCCCGCGAGCCTCAAGCGGACGCCAGCCCCGCCCCTTTAAGTGGGGCGCCCGAGCCGGAGATCAAACGGAAACCTTTAGAGCGGGCCAGGACCGCCGCTGCCGCAACTTCCGCCGCAAACCCTCCTCCAAGCCTCGGCCGACGTCAATGAGCGCCCGCGAGGTTGCGAGAAGCGCCGCGAGCCTCGAAGAACTGCGGGCGCTGCTGGAGACTTTCGACGGCTGCGGGCTGAAGAAGACGGCCTCGCGCCTGTGTCTTTCGCGCGGCTCCCCGGATGCGCGGCTCATGCTGATCGGGGAAGCGCCGGGCAAGGATGAGGACATCCAGGGCGAACCTTTCGTCGGCCGCGCGGGCCAGCTTCTCGACCGCATGCTCGCCGCGATCAACCTGACCGAGGCCGATGTCTACATCACGAACCTCGTGTTCTGGCGACCGCCCGGCAACCGCACGCCCTCGCCGGAAGAGGTGCAGGTCTGCCAGCCTTTCGTGGAGCGGCAGATCGAGCTTCTCGCCCCGAAAGTCCTGGTCTTCCTCGGCAACGCCGCCGCCAAGCAGCTCACCGGCGCGACCGAGGGCATCATGAAGCTGCGCGGCAAGTGGCTGAACTATTCCGGCATCCGCGCCATGGCGACGCTGCACCCCGCCTATCTGCTCCGCACTCCCATCGCGAAGCGGCTCGCCTGGCGCGACCTCCTCGCCATCCGCGACGCGCTCGACGCCTAAGCGGCCGTTCTCACGATGGACGTAAAGCGGGAGACCCGAAATCGATACTCGACCGGGTCTTGCCCACAAATAGTTTCGGGCTGGTGCGTTCGCGAAACACCAGCCCTTGGTTCAACCTCGGGAAGAGAGTCAGATGAACCGGGTGACTAATCTGCCTATTTGAGGGGCGTGTAGCCGCAGCAGCCGCCGAAGTAGTAGTTCACGCCTACCTTGACCACATTGACGGTCAGATCGTTACTGATGGTTGGACCACCAACTCTTCCAATCGCTGCGAGCGGGTCGAGAGTGACGCTGCCGAAATCGTAGTACTGATATTCGCCCTTCACGCTCCAGGCGGAGCTGAACTTATATTCGATGCCGCCACCGATGGTCCACCCATCAATCCCGCTCTTATTGACGTTGAGCGGCGATGGAGCGTCGAGGCCGATTTTGCCATCGAAGTAAGCATAACCACCCTTGGCATAAAAGAGAGCGGGTCCGGCCGCATAGCCCAGCCGCCCTGTGGCGTCGAGAGCAAATCCGCTGTCAATCCTGGTGCCGAGGCCGCGACCGAGGGCCGGAATCGAGATGATATCGCGGGTGTGGGAGAAGCCGAATCCGTCGAAATCGGCCTCGGCGCCAATCACAAAGGCGCCGGTCTGCCAATTAAAGCCAACCTGGCCGCCGCCAACGACGCCAGTCGCTTCGTTCGTGGTGTTGATGTCGATACGGGTGAAGTCCCAGCTCGAATCCAGCTGGCTCCAGCCGCCGCCGACGTTGGCGCCGACGTAGAAGCCGGTCCAGGTCGGAGCGACGACGTAAGGCGTATCTTTCATGCCGCCAGGAGCGTACAGGTCAGCAGCGTTAACCTGTGTAGCCACCGCAAGCGCACAAGCTGAAGCAGCGCCAATCCGTATGAAGTGCGCGAGAGTCATAAGCCTCTCTCCTTTTCTGAATTTCGTATTATTAAGATGACGCACGTAACTTCGCGCAATGATTGTGCTATCAAAAAGAAAAACTCAAGGTTGAGTTTCGCGAGCCAATCTTTTGATTGGCCGGGCATTCGAGACCGCAAACCTGAGGCCATTGTTTTCAATGGCTTAGCTGCCCGGCGCAAGAAGACTATGGATTTTGTGCAACAGAGGCGCCTGATAAGATCGCGCCCCGGCGGACAGCTTTTCAGAAATGCTAACGAATCAGTAGCCCTGGTGCGGACTCAGAGCCGATCCCGCCGCGCATCGGTCAACTGCTGACAAATGTTCCCACTGCGGCGCTCCGGGCAGTTCCTATTTCCAGCGGCCCCAGCAACGGCCTATGGTGAGTTTTGGCCTCTCTTCCATTGCGGGCCGGCGTCAACGCCAGACGAAAGTCAAGTCTGCGTTACCAGCTTGACGGCTGTTCCTGGTGGCCTCACTCTGCCCGAAACAGATACAACCGAGGTGAAGAGGAACCCGGGCGTTGGCGTTGCGCCGCGTCTCGTCTCGTTCAAAGCGCCGGCAGCGGCTACAAAAGTGAGTAGAATAAGCGGGGGGCAGCTTGGCCCGGCGCTCAATATGTGGTTGTCCCGAACAAATGGCTGATATGAACCGATTGACCGAGGAACGGCCGGCAGCGGGCAGACTTGCTCCCGGCGGCTTCGTGTACGTCCTTTTTGCGGTCGTCCTTGTGTCGGCCGCTCTTTACTTTGCTCGCGTGGTCATCGAGCCCATAGCGTTTGCGTTTTTCGGCATGGCGCTTGTCTGGCCCGTCCAAAAGACCCTCGAGCGCTGGATGCCAAAGAGCATTGCACTTCTCCTCACCATCCTCGTGACGCTGATCGCAATCTTTGTGCTCGCCGCGGCGATCATCTGGAGTGTCGGCGACATTGTTCACTGGGTATTGGGTAATCTCCCGCGCTTCCAAGCTTTGTACACGCGAACGAATGAGTGGCTTGAGGGACAAGGCATCTATGTTACCGAAGGCATTGAGCAGTACGATATTCGATCGTTCGCCGGTTACTTGCAGAACATTGCGCTCCAACTGAACTCTTTTGCCGGCTTCTGTATCGTTGTATTCTTATTGCTTACGTTCGGGCTGACGGAATTAACTCATTCGGGGACACGATTCCACGAACTGGAGAGCAAAACGGGCTGGAAGATTTCCCAGTCATCGCACGACATAGCCAAGAAAATAAGAAAATACATGATAATAAGAACCATTGCGAGCGTAGTAACCGGTGTAGCGGTCTTTTTTTATACAAGCTATATGGGACTCGACCTTGCAATCGCATGGGGCGTCATTTCGTTCGTATTGAACTATATTCCGTATATCGGCACGCTTATTGCGGTCATTCTTCCGGTTCTTTTCTCCGCTGTACAATTCGAGTCCTGGCAAATGCCGGCGATCCTGTTCGGCGGCCTTTACATCATCCAGTTCTTGATCGGCAATTACCTTGAGCCGATCGTTGCGAGCAAGGCTTTCGCGGTATCGCCGTTTGTGATGCTGGTCGCATTCTTCTACTGGGGGTTCCTATGGGGCATGCCGGGCGCCTTTATCGGCCTCCCGATGACGATCGCGCTTGTCACGATCTATCAGCAGAATCCCGAGACCAAGTGGATCGTAAGACTGCTATCATCTGAAAAGTAAGGGGCTGCGCCCTTTTGGATTGAGCTTTCAGTGTGGCTTGTAACGATATAACGCGCGGGTAAAGGAGGCTTTCGATGGGAGAAGTGCAACTCGAGAAGGATCAGGGCGCCATATCGGTCCGGCCCCGCCGCAGCTTCCTCTGGCGAAAACTTCCCTTCATTGCAGTCCTTGCGATGGCTATCGTGGGCGTGGCCTACATGAACATTTCGCAGGAGCCTCTCGTTGGCTATTGGGAGGTTCTGGCTTTGGCAATGGCAATTCTTTGCATTGTAACAGGCTGGGACAAAGTCGAAGGAAAACGGGCTCATTATCGCCTCGTCGGGACCCAGGCGCTCCATTGGGCGGCTATCCTCCTCACCATGAACATGGTGCTGTACTCAAACCTGCAGCAAATGTTGCCCGCGCCCGCAACCAGCCTTGTCCTCTTGACAGTGCTTGCGCTCGGCACTTTTCTTGCCGGCGTGGGCCTCTTGTCCTTGGAGATCTGCTTTCTGGGATTGGCGATGGCGGTCGCCGTTCCGGCGATTGCGTGGCTCAAGCAATCCGCACTCTTTCTATTTTTGGGCGCCGTGTTGGTGATAGGGCTTGTCTTGGCCCTCTGGCCGCGGGGTGAGGCCCGGGAAGAGCAGGCATGATCCTGAGCAGGCTACGGCCTTCAGTCAACGAATGGGCGAGATCGCAAGGCCTCGCCCGCTGCCAAAACTAAAACTTCAGCCGAATGCCCGTCGCCACGGTGGTCTGGTTATTGTTCAGATAGCCGGAGGAAAGTCCGCCATCGAGCGCCGAGTAATTGACGCCGGCATACACATCGAAGTGCTTGTTGAAGCGGTAATCGATGACGAAAGAGCCGTCATTATAAGAGCCGGGCGTGTTTGCCGCCGTCTGGATCGTGCCCGCGGCCGGTTTGCTCACTGTGCCGAGAAAGGCGTTCTGCTCGACGTGATAGGTGGCGCCGGTAAAGCTCCAGCCCGAGGGCAGTTCGAGCTTCGCGCCGGTCCAGGCGAGTTGCAGCACCTTATCGGTTTGATAGGGATTGAGCGTAACGGCGGAAATGAGGTAACCGCCAACTGTGTTCTGGCCGATGATATTAGCCGGGTTCTTGTCCGGGTTGGCGAGCGAGATATTTTCATAGCCGCCGTAGAAGGTCAGCTTGGCAGCTGTCGCGCCATCCTTGAAGCCGTCGCCGAACTCGTAGGCATATTTGCCCTGCACCGACCAGGACTCGTTGTCCGAGATGACCGCCTTCAGGGTGGTCGCGCTCGCCGCCGAAGCCGACACCACGTCAGTCTCCTTTTGGTAGATGGCGTCTACCGCGAAGCCGCGATACGCGCCACCCACGTCGAAACCGTAGGCCTCGCCAAAAATTCCGGTATCCTGGCCGCCATTGCTATACATCGCCCCGGCATGCAGAGGACCGTATTGATAGGTGTATTTCACCGAATCGTCCCAGCGCGCGGCTTCCGTGTCTCCAGAACCGGAAAAGCTGGCCGAATAGCCGATAATCCCAAAGGCATAGGAAAGGCCCTGCGGATCGTATTCGTCGAACGCCTCATATTGAAAGGATCGCTGCCGGCCCGCCGTCAGCGTGCCGTAGCTGGAATTGCTCACGCCCGCGAACACCTCGCCGTTGAAGGCCTGCCCGGCCCGGTTTGAGTCGCCGTTCGCGGTCTGATTGGCCAAGGGAACGCCGTAGTTTCTCAAGAGCGAGGCCGGCCCATCGGCAAGCTCACCCGAAAGCGGGCTGTAGTCGGTCGCGGCCTTGCCGACGGCTTGCCAGCCGGCGCCGATGTCCTCTGCGATGATCAAGCCGATATTCGTCCGCGAAAGCGCGTCCGCCGCGAGGCTCGAGATCGTCCTGTTCGCATTTTTCGCGCTCCAGATGTTGTATTCGAGACCCTGGGGGAAAGAGCCGCCAAGCGGCGCGCCGTGGCTCTGATAGGCGTAGCCGACGTCGATGGCGCCGTAGAGAGTGACGCCGTGCCAGCTCAGCGTATCCGGCAACGGGTCCTTGAGACCGCCAGTGTCCAGATCCCCTGCATAGACAGGCACAGAGAGCCCAGCCAGGGCGAATGCGAGCGTTAAAGTTTTACTCACTGTATGCCCCCTTTATGGCAGGCGCACAGAGCCCGCCTTTTGCCGAAACACGCCTACCAGTAAACCAACCTTATGTTGACCTGATCTATAAACATTATGATTTGGGGCGAGCGCTCAAGTGCAGGCAGGCATCACCAACCCAAAAATCTGCAGTAAGCCTCTGATAAATCGTGATTTTTCAAAGTGCAGCGTTTCACGCCTCCATTTTTCTAGTTGCGAGCGAAGCCCGAGAATTCTATTTGCCGACCCCGGCTCCTTCGGAAATCAAGCCATCAATCGACGAGCAGTTTCATTCGAGTAGACCTTGCCTGGAGCGGCTCCGGGAGTTCATGGCCCTCGCCGGGCAGAATATGGGGGCGGCAGCCACGACGCAGATTGGCCAGGGTTTGAGGGCCACATCTGCCCCGGCCTTGACTGCCGGTTTGGCGCAAGGGCAGCAGCCGCGCGCACTCCCTGCGAACGACGATCGCGAAGCAGCTTGCCTTAGCCATCGTTTCGCGCCATCAGGAGCGCGCTCGACCAATCATAAACGCTAGCATGCTGATTCCCTGATGGCTTCAAAGCTGCCCTCCGCCACCACGCTTTTGCGATTTCTTGTGCCCGCCGGGGCGCTCGCCCTCTATGGCGTGATCCAGGTCCTCGGATCGAGCGCGCCGGGAGCAGCGCCCGGCCCGGCCATCTCCATTTCCATATTGCCCGTTCTGCTCGCGACCGTGATTGTGGCCGTGCTTCACGCGGAAGAGATCGCTCACGCACTCGGCGAGCCCTTCGGAACGCTGGTGCTGACCGTCTCCGTGACGATCATCGAGGTCGCGCTCATCATGTCGCTCACGCTTGGCGATCACGGCGACCCCGCTCTCGCCCGCGACACGGTCTTCTCGGTGGTCATGATCGTCTGCAACGGACTTGTCGGCCTTTGCATCCTCGCGGGCGGCTTCCAATACCGCCAGCAGGATTTCGAGGTGGAAGGCGCGAGCGCCTATCTCTCAGTTCTGACAGCGCTTTCCGTGCTGACGATGGTTCTTCCCAACTATACCCAGTCTTCCACCGGCCCGACGCTCACGTCCGGGCAGCTTGGCTTCGTCTCCGTCATAACTGTTTTGCTTTATGCCGTTTTTCTTTACATCCAAACCGTAAGACACACCGAGTACTTCACGGAGGTCAATGCAGGGGCAGCGCGGGGCGGAGACTTCGAATAGGCACAACAAGGCAGCCCCTCGGAAGGCGTCCATTCTTCTCATCGTTTCGCTTCTGGCGATCGTCCTGCTGTCCAAAACATTCGCGACCTCGGTCAAGACCGGCCTTTCCTACGTTGGAGCGCCGGAGGCGTTATCCGGCTTTCTCGTCGCGCTCCTGATCCTTCTTCCCGAAGGAATAACCGCCCTTCGCGCATCCTTAACCAACGAGTTGCAGCGGAGCATCAATCTGGCGCTCGGCTCTTCGCTCGCCACGATCGGACTGACCGTGCCGGCCGTCGCCGTTATAACCATTTATCTCGGGACCGATCTCGTTCTCGGCCTGTCCAATGCATCGATGGTGCTCCTGTTTGTGACGCTCCTGATAAGCACGCTGACTTTCGGGCGCGGACGCACGAATATTCTGCACGGCTTTGTGCATCTCATCATCTTCGCCACCTACATCTTTCTGATCTTCGAGCCCTGACGGGAAACCTGGCGCGCCCGCTGAGGTTTTCTCCAAGGAAGGCGTGCCGAGGTACGCCTTGATGAAAAAACAGGGAGCGAACACAATGAGCTACGTCGACGGATACGTTATGGCTGTTCCCACCAGCAACCGCGACGCATTCACGAAACACGCAAAGGAGGCGGCCGCCGTCTTCAAGGAGCATGGCGCTTTGAGCGTCGTCGAGTGCTGGGGCGACGAGGTGCCGGACGGCAAGGTCACCTCTTTTCCGATGGCGGTCCAGAAGAAGCCCGACGAGACCGTCGTCTTCTCATGGATCGTCTGGCCTTCCCGCCAGGCGCGCGCCGAGGGCATGAAGAAAGCCATGGACGATCCTCGCTTGCAGCCCGGCGCTGCGGCAATGCCCTTTGACGGCCAGCGCATGATTTTCGGCGGCTTCGAGCCCATCGTCGAAGCTTGAGCGACAGACGCGAGCGGTCTTGTCATACGAACCCGTCGCTGCGATGCGCCCGGCTGCGTCCACTGCAACGGAATTAATTTGGGCAGTGTGCGTGCCGGGATCGATCACCAGCACCGGCTGTTCGTAGAGCGCGTCATCGCGGCGGGGGCGGCCTCAGTCATGACCGGCGTCTTTGCGGCATCTCAAAAAACGATGCCGCTCATGGCTCATGGTGAGCCTGTCGAACCACGACAAGCCATGAGGTTTAAGCCGTTGATAACATTCCACCTCATCCTATGTCGAAGGATGGCCGTCACGTTTTCAGCATTCTGCTACGCCGCCTTCACCTGATCGAATTCCGGCCAGCGGGCCGGCTTCGAGCTGCGTCTGGATCGTCTTGCGCGTCAGCTCATTGTCCGCCCGCCGATCCTTGTAGAGAGACGCCACCGCATCCAGGAACGGCTTCTGCAACTGCTCGATTGCGCCTTTCAGGATGTCGCCCAAACTGAAGTCCTTCATGCCCTCCAAACCGGGAAGCTGGCTTTCGGCCAGTTTGCGAAGCTTTGCGAGGCCGGTCGCGGCTCGCTTCACTCTTTCTTCCAAGCTCGACAGGCTTTCCGGCTCGCCCTTCTCGGAAACGACGACGATCAATCCGGCGATGACGGCGTCCACCTCGGCCTTGGCATCGCAATAAATCAGCTGGCCGTGAGCGATATGCCCGCTGTCGCCGAACTTCTTCAGAAGCGCCGCGCTTGTCTCCGCCTTGGTGCGCACGCCCGCCACCTGGGCGACCGCCTCCGCCCATGTCATCTCCGCCATGGCGATTATCTCCTTTGACGATAAGGCATTCGATTCAAATGACATATATGAATGAGCTAGTTTCGGACACAAGATCAAGCCTGCGCCGCAAGTCACGGACCGGCGCCGGAGGGAACGGCGGTTCATCCCTCAACGGCAGGCGTCCCGCCAAATCGCCCCGCGGCACCTCTCCACAAGGCGCTTTTTCCTGAATTCCGCCGAGGCAATGCGGACGAAAACGCAAGCGCAAACTGGTCCAAAGGTTCGAGCCGGGATGCCACCTTTCGCAACGAGCATACAAAACGCCGTTTGGCCCTGTAAGCCGTGTTCCGTGCCGGAGGCCGCATCGTCAACGGATCGTCATCCCGGAAAGGCGGAGCCTTGTCCGGGATCGTTACACGTTAAAACGCCATCCCTTTTGCGGTCCCGGCTCGCGCTTCGCTTGGCCGGGACGACGATCCGTCGGCCAGATTGGCGGCGTTTGCCTAACGAGGAATTTCCACGAATGTACCATCAAAAGGCGATGCGGCGCAGGTCGAGCGTGTGCGGGAAGCTGGGGTTCGGACCGGGGTTGAACGGCGTCATCGGCCCCGGCGTGTGGCCGTAGGTCTCGAAGCGCGCCAGACGCCGCGTCTCAGCCTCCAGCGCGTTCACCGGGAACGTGTCGTGAGCCCGCCCGCCGGGGTGCGCGACATGATACCGGCAACCGCCAACCGAGCGCCCGGCCCAGCTGTCGTAGAGGTCGAACACGAGCGGCGTGTGCGGCGGGATGGTCGGCTGCAGGCAGCTCGACGGCCACCACGCGCGGAAGCGGATGCCTGCCGCTGCCTCGCCATGCGTGCCCGTCGGCTTGAGCGGCACGGTGATGCCGTTGCAGGTCACCTGGTAGCGCGTGCCGAGATTGCCTTTCACCTTGACCTGCAGGCGTTCGAGCGAGGAATCCACGTAGCGCACCGTACCTCCCGGCGCGCCCTCCTCGCCCAGCACATGCCAAGGCTCCAGCGCCTGCCGCAGCTCGATCTCGATGCCATCGTAGTTCACGGTCCCATAGACCGGGAAGCGGAACTCGAAATGCGGCGCGAACCAGTCAAGCTCGACAGGGAACCCCGCCTCGCGCAGCTCCCCGATCGCGTCCTTGAAGTCCTGCCAGACGAATTCGGGCAGCATGAAGCGGTCGTGAAGCTCGGTGCCCCAGGAAATCAGCCTGCGCTTGAAGGGCTTTTCCCAGAACCACGCGATCAGCGAGCGCAAGAGGAGTTGCTGCGCGAGGCTCATCCGCGCGTGCGGCGGCATCTCGAAATTGCGGAACTCGACAAGGCCGAGCCGCCCCGACGAACTGTCCGGCGAATAGAGCTTGTCGATGCAGATCTCCGCGCGATGCGTGTTGCCGCTCGAGTCGATCAGGAGATTGCGGAAGATGCGGTCCACGAGCCAGGACGGGATCCAGCCTTCGCTCGGATCGGGCACCTGCTTGAAGGCGATCTCCATTTCGTAGAGGGAGTCGTTGCGCGCCTCGTCGATGCGCGGCGCCTGGCTGGTTGGCCCGATGAACATCCCGGAGAAGAGATAGGACATCGAGGGGTGGTTCTGCCAGAAGGCGATGATGCTCTTGAGCAGGTCCGGGCGGCGCAGGAAGGGGCTGTCGGCGGGTATGCTTGCGCCGAGCACGATGTGGTTGCCGCCGCCGGTGCCCGCGTGGCGGCCGTCGACCATGAACTTTTCCGTGCCGAGCCGCGCCTGCCGCGCCTCCTCGTAAAGCGTCTCGGTGATGGAGACAGCCTCATCCCAGTTCGTGGCGGGATGGATGTTCACCTCGATGACGCCGGGGTCTGGCGTAACCTTGATGACGTTGAGGCGGCGGTCGGTGGGCGGGTGATAGCCTTCGATATGAACAGGCTGGCCCGTGATCTTCGCGGTTTCCTCGATGGCGGCGGCGAGCGCGGCATAATCCTCGGCGTCGGCAAGAGGCGGCATGAAAACGCACAAATGCCCGGCGCGCGGCTCGATCGCCATTGCGGTGCGAACCGAGCCAAAAACCTCTGTCGGAGCATGCGTATAGACCGGAGGCTCGATCAGCGTGACCGACTGCCGTCTGTCGCGAGGCAACACCTCTCGCGGCGGCATGCGCGGCATGTGCGGCAAAAGGGTCGATCGGAATGACATGAGCAGCATTGGCCGGCCCCGTGATAGGGAAGCGATCCGAGCGGAAGCCTGAACCCGACCGGCGAATCCCCGGGAAGGAGGAAAAGGCGCTCGCGCCGCAAGGCCCAGCGCTCCGTGACCCAGCTTCGCCCGCGCGCCTGGCTGTGCCAGACCTGGATCGGCATGACATAGCCAGATGGCTTGTCGAGGCCGCGCTCGAAGACCCTGACGATGCGGGCGCGTTCCTGCGGGTCTTCCAGCTTGTTGTCGGCGGGGTCGACGTTGATGGGCAGCCTTTGCTCGACCAGAAGGAAGTGCGCGGGGTCTTCATAGGCGGGCATGGCTGCATCTGCGGGCAGCCCTAGCTGCCCGGCGAGCGTCGCGGCGAATATCCCGGCTTCCGCTTGCGTCACGGTTCTTGACGGGATTTCGCTGTCGATATGCTGCTCATTTTCCCACAGCGGCTGCCCATCTGCGCGCCAATAGACGGCAAAAGACCAGCGCGGAAGCTGCTCGCCCGGATACCACTTGCCCTGGCCGTAATGGAGAAGGCCACCGGGCGCGAACTTGTCGCGCAGGCGGCGGATCAGGTTCTCGGCGTAGAGGCGCTTGGTCGGGCCGACGGCGTCGGTGTTCCACTCCGCGCCATCCACGTCATCGATGGAGACGAAGGTCGGCTCGCCGCCCATCGAGAGACGCACGTCGCCGGCCTTCAGACGGCGATCCACCTCGTGGCCGGCCTTGGCGATGGCGGCCCATTGCTCGTCGGTGTAGGGCAGCGTGACGCGCGGGCTTTCGAGGATGCGCGTCACCTGCATGAAATGCGAGAACTGGACCTCAGCCTCCTCATGCATGCCGGTGATGGGCGCGGCGCTCTGCGGCGAAGGCGTTGCGGCGAGCGGGATATGGCCTTCGCCCGCGAACAGCCCCGAGGTCGGATCAAGCCCGATCCAGCCCGCGCCCGGCACATAAACTTCAGCCCAGGCGTGCAGATCGGTGAAATCGTGGTCGGTGCCCGAAGGGCCGTCGAGCGACTTCACGTCGGCCTTGAGCTGGATCAGGTAGCCCGAGACGAAGCGCGCCGCCAGCCCGAAATTGCGCAGAATATTGACGAGAAGCCAGCCCAAATCGCGGCAGGAGCCGGACTTCTTGTGCAGCGTCTCATCCGGCGTCTGCACGCCCGGCTCCATGCGAATGAGGTATTTCACGTCGTGCTGGAGCTGCCCGTTCAGCGCCCAGATGAAGTCGATGGTGGTTTTCGCGTCAATGCTAAGCTTCGAGAGATAATCCTTGAGCAGCGGCCCCGGCTCCGAAGCCTTGAGATACGGCGTCAGCTCTTCCTTGAGCTCCGGCTCATACTTGAAGGGAAAGTCGCGCGCATATTCGTCGATGAAAAAGTCGAACGGATTGATCGTGGCCATGTCCGCCACGAGATCGACCACGACCTTGAACTCGCGCGTTTCCTCGGGAAAAACGAGCCGCGCCAGATAGTTGCCGAACGGGTCCTGCTGCCAATTGATGAAGTGGTCTTTCGGCGTGATGTTCAGCGAATAGGACAGGATCGGCGTGCGCGAGTGCGGCGCGGGGCGCAGGCGGACGATCTGCGGGCCGAGGGCTGTGAGCCGGTCGTAGACATATTCCGTGCGGTGGGTCAGCGCGACGTGGAGGGCCATCGTATCTCCTGCGAGGCAAGCGAGTCGATCTCGCGAGGCAATGTGCTTTGCTTAAGCCAAGCTTGCAAGCGTCATGCCTATCCGCGCGGATTTGCTGCGCCGCGCCGCCTCGGTCTCGAACCGGAAACAAAATTGCGCCGCCTCATCCTTGGCGGTTTCACGCACCACAACCGGTCTACCCAAAGTAGCGGAACTACCGAACCGAAGCTTTGCACTGCTAGGGCTCGAAGGGCTCCCTCAGCAGAAGAGCCTGCCACGCGCGGGCGACGCGCTCTGAGGGGAACCATGCTGTCTGACGGGTCGGTGAGGGGCTATCAGATGCCCGTCCAAAGCTTCGCTGAACAAGATCGCCAAGAATGCCGGAGCGCTCGTCAACTGCCTTCAACGGTGCAGCGGATGCAGCGTCCGCAGGCGCGCCAAGACGCAGAGGCGCCACCGCATCGAAAAATATCGCCGCCATTTCCTGCGAACGCCCAACTACGTGTCCGACTTTCGGCTCCTCGACAAGAGCCCATAGCGCCCCTGCTCTACGATTGAGGGCGAACAGGCCGGCGATGATGCGCTTGCGCGAGTCCAGGTCTTCTTCCCCGACGAATAATAAGCCCGGGACATGTCGAGCGGCTGCTGGCAAGAGAGCAGAGAAATAAATTCCGCCTTTATTCACGACGAATGCGGCGACGCGTTCGGGTTTCCATGCGGTGAACTCATAGTTGAATTCGCCGCCCGCTGACATTCCCCACAACAAGAGCGGAGCGTTCGCCAGTTCCGGATGATCGGAGCGCCGGGAAAAAGCTGTGAGCGCATCCAGGAGCGCCTGTCCGCTGCCTTGCGCGGCGTTCGCATAATTCTCGACAAACGCCTCCTCGTGCGGCTTGTCGGTAAAGCGGCACCCCATCAATGCGAGATCGTTGCGGCTGGCAAAGGTTTGCCAAAATCGATCGCCCACATCAGACCGTCCGTCGGCATTCGAGCCAGGTACGAGAACAAGGACCCCGCGGAGGAATTTCACATTGTCCGGGTACCACAATCTGAATTCGGCCTTGTCGTAATTGGCGCCGGGAGCAGCTACCTCGTCAAGCATATGTCCAGTCGAAACTTGAGCGCAGGCAGCGCAACCAAGCAGTGCCAGCCCTGCTGGCAACGCGGAAGGTCTTATGGAAAAGCGTGGCAACGGCCGGAATAGGTTTAGGAGTGCAGTAACAAACCGGCTCATTGCTCATGCTCCGTTTTTGTGGGGGGCGCAGCTAACACGAAGGCAGTTGCCCAGATTTCGCTTAAATCGACTCAATTCGCAATACCTGGTTACTGGTTGCTTGAGCACACCTCCGATGCAGGCAGATTACGGAAGGCTGTGTTCCCAACAATGTGATGAACCGAGTGTTTAGCAATTATACAATTTAGTCTAGCAACGGCTGATCAACGGTGGCAAAGTTCTGGACACAAAATTCAGAACCCAAAGGGGCGAACATGGAGGATAGTTGCGACGTTGCCGTCATTGGGGCGGGTCCGTATGGTCTGTCCCTTGCCGCACATTTGTCGGCCCAGAATATTCCTCACCGGATTTTCGGCAAGGCGATGGATACCTGGAGCACACAGATGCCGAAAGGCATGCTTCTGAAGTCTGACGGTTTCGCTACCTCCCTTTATGATCCCGGACATACGTTTACGTTGGAACGTTATTGCCGCGAGCGGAACATACCCTATGCAGATCTTGGCGTGCCCGCACGTCTCGAGGATTTCGTGGAATATGGCCGAGCGTTCCAGCGCAAGTTTGTGCCCCATCTCGAGGAAGTGCTGGTCAAGAGGTTGTACCGCGACGGAAATTACTATCGCCTGCAACTCGAAACGGGGGCCGAGTGTGCGGCTCGGTCCGTCATTGTGGCCGCGGGCATTTCGCACTTTGCTGTGCTGCCCGAGGCCGTTTCCGGAATGCCAAAAACTCTGGTCACGCACGCTTCCGATCACAGTAATCTGGATGCCTTCAGAGAGCGGAAAGTCTGCGTCATCGGCGCTGGCGCCTCAGCGGCAGACGTGGCTGGCCTCCTGCACGAGGCCGGTGCTGACGTGCATCTCATCGCACGCGGTGCTCAGATTCCGTTCCACACCAAGATGCGGTTGCCCCGGCCTCTCAAAGATCGATTGCTCCGCCCTGGAAGCAAAATCGGCCCGGGCTGGCGATCCGTTTTCCTGACTACGTTTCCAAACCTCTTTCGTTATCTTCCAGAGGCGAAACGTTTGCATATCGCTCGCACCTATCTTGGACCGGCGCCTGGGTACTTTATGCGCGACCGGGTTATAGGAAAGGTTACAATTTATCTTGAACATGAGTTGATCGGCGCAAAGCCTCACGAAAACGGTGTCGTCTTGATCCTTTCCAGCGATGGCGAAAAGCGGGAGCTATATGCCGATCATGTGATCTGCGGGACGGGCTACAAACCGCAGTTGTCACGTTTACCTTTTCTCGATGGAGAGTTGCTGTCGCATATAAAGGCAGTTGCTGGCACACCAGTTCTCTCCGGAAACTTCGAATCCTCATTGCCGGGACTCTACTTTGTCGGGGCGATCGCCGCGAACACGTTTGGACCAGTGTTGCGCTTTGCGTGTGGTGCTGAATTTGCGGCTCCCCGCGTTGCCCGGCACCTCAGCCGTCATAAGCGTCTGGCGCCACCTGCCTTGACAGAGCGTGGGCCGGAGGTAAAGGTACAATCGGTCAGGGCCTCCAACGCTGCTCGCTCCTAGTAGGCGAATTACCAGTCTCGGCAATCCCTGAGCTAACAACTAATTTGCCAGCTGGGGGAAGAGGTGGTCGAGACCAAAATATTGCTCACTACGACAACCAAGTGGCCAAACGCTTCTCGACTCATGATCGAGTTATGGCGAGCGGGGCACGCAGTATCAATCCTGTGCCCTGATGACCACCCCTCGATGAAAATTCGATGCGCTCATGACACGTTTCGATATGCGCGCTTCGCTCCGTTGGAGTCCCTTGCCAAAGCAATCGAGGCAGCTAAACCCGATATTGTCATCCCCTGTGATGATTTGGCGGTCAGTCACTTGCACCAACTGTATTCAAGCAAGCGGGCGCGTTCCGCCTCTGAGGTAGATATACCGGCCCTGATTGTGCATTCCCTCGGGCATCCAGAGAGCTACCCTATAGTTGATTCCCGTTACATGCTCCTCAAGATCGCACGCGATGAAGGAATTCTGACACCAGAGACGACTGCCATCAGAGATGTTCATGATCTCCACAATTTACTTGCGTATCAGCCTTTTCCCTGGGTCCTGAAGGTCGATGGGTCAAATGGCGGGGGCGGCGTGAGAATCGCGGCGACGCTGGCCGAAGCTGAGAATTATTTTGCTGACCTACGGCGATCCACCGGACTGTTACGCTTTGTTAAACGCTTGACTGTGAGCAGGGACGCATTTTTCGCAATGCGATGGCCGGACGTGGTCCGGGGTGTCCGGCCCGCGGTGATAACCCAGCCGTTCATCCACGGCAGTCTTGCCAACTGTGCGGTGCTCTGCTGGAATGGGAAGGTCCTGGCTGGTGTGGGGTGCGAAGTCGTAAGCGAACAGCAGTCACTTGGCCCCGCGAGCGTCGTACGATTAGTCGACAACTCGGACATGATGGATGCCGCCGCGAAAATCGCCCGCCGATTGAGCTTATCGGGATTTTTTGGATTCGATTTCATAATTGAGGAAAAAACCGGTTCGACTTTTCTCATTGAAATGAATCCGCGATGCACTCAGCACTGCCATTTGCGGTTGGGAAAGGGGCGCGACATGATTGGAGTTCTCTCCGCAGCGCTCAAGGGAAATCGCCCGAGCGAGATCGCGCCGATCACCCAAAACAACCTGATTGCCTACTTCCCGCAGGCCTTGCTCACGGGAAGCAAATTTTTGTCATCGAGTTATCATGACGTGCCTCTGGACGAACCTGAATTGATCCGGGATCTCCTTCTTGCCGAACTTGGGATCTTGCACAACGAGAAGCCACAGACCCGGCGGAACTTGCCTAAGACCACGCCCGCTTGCTTGCTTGCTCATCTGCCAAAGGGCGAGAAAGTGCAGGCATGAGAAAATGCACACGGCCAACTGGATCGCCTCAACCGGCATAGTTAACCAACCGGCGCCGCGCAAGGCACAGTCTCCTACGATTCGTGCCAAGCAATCTGCACACAAAAAGCCAGTTGGCCTGTCAGCGCGCTTCCGGCGTCTGTCCCCGGCGGGACACGAAGGTCAGGACATCACCGCAGCTTCCGCCGGAACAGCCAACTCGCAGCGGTCAGCGTAAAAACCGCCATGACCGCCATCGGCCAGATGCGCTCCACGACAAGCGCCATTGGCATATCGCGCAAAAACACGCCGCGCACGATCACAAGGAAATGTGTCAGCGGATTGAGCAGCGCCACAGGCTGCAGCCAGTCGGGCATGTTCTGCACGGGGCTTGTGAAGCCCGACAGCATCATCGCGGGCATCATGTAGACCATCGCGCCGAGCATGGCCTGCTGCTGCGTCGAGACGAGCGACGAGATGAACAGCCCCACGCCGATGATCGCGAGTGTGAACACGATAAGCCCGGCATACAGCACGAAAATCGAGCCGGTCAGCGGGATGCCGAAGACGAGCGTCACAATCCCCGTTATCACCGTCCCCAGCACCACGCCGATGATGAGCCCCGGCACGGCCTTGCCGATCATGATTTCGGTCGGCTGCAAAGGCGAGACGAGAAGCTGCTCGAAGGTGCCAAGCTCACGCTCGCGCGAAACTGACATGACCATCACCATGAGCACCGTCGTCATGGTGAGCGTGCCGACAAGGCCCGGCACCATGGTGTTCCGGTACTCCCGGTTCGGATTGAACCAGGAGCGGTCCTGGATCATGCTGACATCGGGCCGCTCTTCACCCAGAATCACATCGGCGGCGTAATTCACGACGATGCTATTGATGTAGCTGTTGAGGATTTGCGCGCTGTTGGATTTCCGCCCATCGAGAAGCACCTGCACGCTCACGGGTTCGCGCGCCGCCACTTTCCGCGAAAAATCCTGCGGGATGCGGACGACAGCAAGCACGCTCTGGCTGTCAATGGCAGGCTGGATTTCCTTCTCGCTCTTGAAATAGGTGATGGTCGAAAAGGCCGAAGCGCGCTCGAACCGGCTGATGAGCTGCCGCGAATACTGGCCCCAATCCTCGTTGTACACACCGATGGACGCGTTCGTAACCTCGAGCGTCGCCGCATAGGCATAGAGGAACACCTGCATGATCGGCGGCACGATGAAGGCGATGCGGGTGCGCGGGTCGCGGAACGCGGACAGAAGCTCCTTGATGATAAGCGCGATCAGTTTGGGCGGCATCTCTAGTCGAGCCTCATTTTCGAGTTTCGCCAGGTCAGCGCCATCAAGACGACGCTCATAAAGGTGAGGATGAGAACGCAGGGCACGAGCACCGAAGCGATGTCGCCCGCCAGGAAAATGGTCTGCAGGGCTTGGACGAAGTAGCGCGCCGGCACGAGCGCCGAAAACGCGCGCAACGGCGCTGGCATGCTCGACAGCTCGAAGATGAAGCCGGAGAAGAACAGGCCTGGCAGGAAGGACGCCATCATCGCGATCTGGCTTGCGAGGAACTGCGTCCGCGCCACCGTTGAGATGAGAAGCCCGGCACTAAGCGCCACGAGCAGAAACGCCGTTGTCGCCGCGAGCAGGCTGAAGATCGAGCCTCTGAGCGGCATGTCGAAAACGAACACGGCAAAGATGACCGAGACGGCCATCGCGCCCAGGCCCAGGAAGAAGTTCGGGACGACCTTGCCGACGAGAAATTCCGGAACGCTGGCAGGCGTCGCAAGCAGCGCCTCGATGGTACCGCGCTCCCATTCGCGCGCAACCACAAGCGCGGTCAAAAGCGATCCGATCATCATCAGGATCAGCGCGATGGACCCCGGCACGAGGAAGCGGCGGCTTTCGAGCTCGGGATTGAACCAGACGCGCGGCTCGGTGGTGATGAGCGCCTTCGCCTGCACGCCGCTGCTCAGCGCGCGCTGAGCGAGCCAAGTCTGCCACGCGCCTTGCACATAGGCGGTGACGAGGCTTGCGGTATTCGGGTCTGTGCCGTCGGTGATGATTTGCACGCCAGCCGTGTCGCCTCGCCCCAGCCGCTGGGTGAAATCACCGGCCAGGACGACGACGCCTTCGATGCGCGAAGCGGTCAAATCATCCAGAAAGGCGCGGCGGTCATGGGCCACGCGCACCCGGAAGAACGGCGTATTTGCGAGCGAGGCTACGAACATCTCCGTTTCGGGATTCGGGTTCTCGATCACGACGCCGACGCGCATTTTTGTCACGTCGAAGGAGACGCCGAAGCCGAACAGGAACAAGAGGATCAACGGCAACACGACCGCGACCACGAGGCTGCTCGGATCGCGAATGATCTGCAGCATCTCCTTGCGGATGAGCGCGCGCATGCGGCGGACGCTGCCGCCCTTGTCGCCCGCCGCCATTTCAGGGAGCGCCCTGCCCTCGGGCGCTTCGGGCCGCTTGTCGGCAGGAGACGGTGCGGGGAGCGTCCTCTCGAGCGTTTCTAAATCGCTCATGCGGCCTCCTGCCTGTCCTGGGCTTCGATCAGCGCGATGAAGGCGTCTTCGAGGGTCGGATTGGGCAAGGCTGGGGTCCGCACCCTCGCTTGCAAGGCGTCCGGCGTGTCGATGGCGATGCTTTTGCCGCGATAGATCAGCGCGACGCGGTCGCAATATTCGGCTTCGTCCATGAAATGGGTCGTCACCATCACGGTCACGCCGGTGGCGATCATGGAATTGATGTAGCCCCAGAACTCGCGCCGGGTGATCGGATCGACGCCGGAGGTGGGCTCGTCGAGGAACAGCACCGGCGGGTTATGGAGGATCGCACAGGACAGCGCGAGCCGTTGCTTGAAGCCGAGCGGCAGCGTGCCCGCGTTCACGCCAAGATGCGGGCCAAGATCGAAGGCCGCCACCACACGATCAATGGCGTCTCGCTTTTTCGCACCCCAAAGCCCATAAGCGCCTCCGAAAAAGTCGAGGTTCTGGCGGACGCTGAGATCGCCATAAAGCGAGAACTTCTGCGCCATATAGCCGAGGCGGCCGCGGGCCGCCGATGGAGCGCTGAAAAGGTCGTAGCCATCCACGCGCGCCGTTCCACCGGTCGGGCGCAGGAGGCCGCACATCATCTTGAACGTAGTGGACTTCCCTGCCCCGTTCGGGCCGAGCAGACCGAAAATCTCACCGCGCTTGATGCTGAACGAGATGTGGTCGGCGGCGGTAAAGTCCCCGAATTTCTTCGTCAGATTGACGGCTTCGACGGCTGCGCTCCCTTTGGTGGCTGCCTGCCGGGCCGCTTTCAAATCCAGGGTGCGCTTGGGCTGGCCGCCAAGCATGGCCACGAAGGCATCCTCGAAGCGCGGCTTTGCGGGCTCAATCGTGAGTGGTTTATCGCTCTCCAACTCTTGCGGCGTGGGCGCGGGCGCATTCTCCTTCACAACAAGCCGCACCGAGTCGCCTTGCAGCACTCCGTCTATAATGTCCGGCTTGGAAAGCGCTCGCGCCAAGAGCGTTCGCCGTTCGCCGCCCGCGCCTTCAACCAGGAAAACCCGGTCGCCGATATGCGCTGTCATCGCCTTGGGGGCGCCTTTGTAAAGGAGTGCGCCGTTATTGAGGACGATGACCTCTGCGCAATTCTCCGCCTCGTCGAGATAAGCGGTCGTCCAGACCACAGCGACGCCTTCGTGGGTCAGCTCGTGCACCATCCGCCACAGCTCGCGCCTCGAAATCGGGTCCACGCCGACGCTCGGCTCGTCAAGAAGAAGAAGCCTTGGCGACTTCAGCATGGCGCAGGCCAGGCCGAGTTTCTGTTTCATGCCGCCGGAGAGATTCCCGGCAAGGCGGCTCGTGAATCGCGCAAGGTCCGTGAAGGCGAGCAGCCGCTCGAAAGTAATAGATCTGGCTTTGCCGACAACGCCGCGCAGATCCGCGTAAAGCGTCAGGTTTTCGAGCACCGTAAGGTCCTCATAAAGCCCGAAGCGCTGCGGCATGTAGCCGATGGCGTGGTGCAGCGCGATGCTGTCCTTGATGGTGTCGTAGCCGCACACCGTGAGACTGCCTTCGGTCGGGACGAGCAGCCCCGCCATGAGCCGCATCAGGGTCGTCTTGCCCGCCCCATCCGGTCCCGCCACGCCCGTAACCTGCCCGCCTTTGATCGAAAAACTGATCGAATCGAGCGCGGGCGATGCGTCCAGCGCAAAGCGCTTCGTCAACCTATCAACAATGGCGACTTCTTCGCCAATCATGGCGTACTGCTCGCAACAGGCGTTCTTTCGGGCGCGGGCTGAAGGTCGATCGTAACCGGCATGCCCTGACGCAGTTCATCCGCCGTCCCGTCCACGACGACGCGGATGCGGTAGACGAGGGCTGTCCTAAGCTCCGTTGTTTCCACGGTTTTCGGGGTGAACTCAGCAGCCGTGGAGATGAAGCCGACCTTGCCCTGGTAGATTTTGCCGCCCGGCGTATCGGTATGGACGCTCACCTCCATGCCCGGCTTTATGCGACCGAGATCCGGCTCGGAGACATAGGCGCGGACCCAGACCGGCGAAGTGAGGCTCAGGACATAGACCGTCTCACCCGCCTGGACGATGGCTCCGTCCTCGCGCACGCGGCTCAAGACGGTGCCATCGTTCGGCGCGATCAGTTCGGCGTCCGCCAGCTGGCGCTCGGCCGCCTGCAAGTTCGCCTTCCGCTCGTCGAGTTGCGCTTTCGCAAGGGCGATGTCTTCGGTGCGGAAGCCGATCTCCTGCAACCGCAGCGCCTCGCGCGCAGAATTGAGTGAGGCGTCAGCCTGCCGCTCCGCTGCCGTCGCGTCATCGACGGTCTTCTGCGACCCAGCCGGCGTCTTCAGAAGGGACTCGGCCCGGCTCCTCGTAATCTTCGCATTCGTCAGCGTCGCTTCCCGCTCAGCGACCAGAGCCCTGGCCTGAGCAATCTCTTCCGGCCGGTTGCCGGCCTTCAGTTTCGCATAATTGGCGGCCGATTGATCGAGCTGGCCACGCATCTGCGCGAGCGTGTCCTGAAAATAGATCTTCTCAAGAGATGCAAGAACCTGGCCGGTGCGCACGCGATCGCCTTCATCGACATTCAAGGTCTCGATGCGGCCCGCGACCTTGAAGCCAAGATTGACCTGCCGCACCTCGACATTGCCTTGCAGAACGAGTTCCCCGTTGCCGGCATGACGCGTCTTGTACCACCACGCACCTGCAAGCCCGCCTGCGACGAGAAGGGCGATGAGGGCCGCTTTCGGGGGGCGCTTCATTTGGGAGTCTCCTCATCCTTAAGCCCGAGCATAAGCTTGCGATGGCATTCGATCATGGCGTTCACGTCGAGAGGGTCGAACCGCGAAAACAGCGACCTCCAGATCACGGCGGTCAAAAGCGGCGCGAAAAACAGCTGCGGAAACCTGGCCATGGCATCCGACGGAAGCTCGCCCTCTTCATAGCCGCGCGCAACGACGGTGCGGATAATTTCGCGGCCCTTGCTGATGACTTCGCGGTGGTAGAATTCGGCAATCCTCGGAAAGCGCGGCCCTTCAGCGATGATCAGCCGCATCAGGCGCTCGCGGTTCGTTCCGATGACTTCGTTTCGGAACAAATCGAGGATGCGCTCGAGCACGGCACTCGCAGGCAGTCCGGGTTCCGCCGAAAGGGCCGCGATCCGCTGGAAAACGGGGTTGACCAGCCCCTGCAGAAGAGCCTCGAACAGGGCTTCCTTGTCGGGAAAGTATAAATAGAGGGTGCCCTTCGCGACGCCTGCCTTCTGCGCGACATCGTCCAGCCTCGCGGCGGCGAAGCCGTTTTCCGAAAAAACATCGAGGGCGGCGGCGAGGATTGCTGCGCGGCGCTCGTCCTGAGTTGGCCGCTTTCTCTCGGCACGTTCCGCAAGCCCGTTCTTGGGGATGGTCTGCTCTTTCGTTGCTGACTTCGGCATCATCGAGCCATAAAATGACTGACTGGCCAGTCACTATAAGCCGATAAGCCGCCCACGCAAGGGAAATTGTCTTGTGACACGCCAGGAAGGGGCCGATATCCAGGGTGGTGATCAAGCTTTTCCCGCTTTTTGCGTCAAGCTGAAGAGCGAGGGCGTACTGATGGATGCGAAGCCGATGGTTGTTTTGCAGGCGGCAGACCACGCGAAGGACGAAGCCGATCAAGCGCGCAACGCGATAAGGGCCGCCTACCGCGCGCCCGAGCCGGTCTGCGTGCCCCCGCTGATCGAAGAAGCGCGCCTCGATCCGGCTCTGTCGGCCAAGGTCGAAGCCCTCGCCTATCGTCTGGTGTCGGAACTGCGCGCCGAACGCAGCCACGCCTTTGGCGTCGAGGCGCTGATGAAGGAGTTTTCCCTATCGACGCCCGAGGGCGTGGCGCTGATGTGCCTCGCCGAGTTGCTCCTGCGCATCCCCGATAACGAAACGCGCGACCGGCTCATCCGCGACAAGCTCAGCCACGGCGACTGGGGCGCGCATGTCGGCGCGAGCCCATCCTGGTTCGTGAATGCCTCGGCCTGGGGATTGCTCGTCACCGGCAAGCTGGTCGCGACAAGCAGCGAGCATGGCATGGCGGCTTCCCTCAGCCGCGCCTTGGCCCGGGGCGGCGAGCCGGTCATCCGCAAGGCCATGGATCTCGCAATGCGGCTTCTTGGCCGCCAGTTCGTAACCGGCAAGACCATCGAGGAAGCGCTGGAACATGCCCGGCCGCTGGAGGAGCGCGGGTTTCTCTATTCCTTCGATATGCTCGGCGAGGCTGCGCTCACCGAAGAAGACGCCGCCAATTACATGGACGCTTACGAGCGCGCAATCGAAGCTGTCGGCATCGCCAGCAGCGAGCCAACCATCTACGAAGCCGGAGGAATTTCGGTCAAGCTGTCGGCACTGCATCCGCGTTACAGCTACACACAGATGGAGCGGGTGAAGGGCGAGCTTTATCCAAGGCTGCGGAAGCTCGCGCTGCTGGCGATACAGCAAGGCATCGGCTTCAACATCGACGCGGAGGAAGCGGACAGGCTGGAGCCGTCACTCGATCTTTTCGAGATGCTCGCGAATGACAGCGCGCTTGGCCGCTGGCAGGGGCTGGGCTTCGTCGTTCAGGCGTATCAAAAGCGCGCGCCTTTCGTGATCGACTACCTCATCGATCTCGCCGAACGGACGAAACGCCGTCTTATGGTTCGCCTCGTCAAAGGCGCCTACTGGGACAGCGAAATCAAGCGCGCCCAGGTCGATGGCCTGAGCGGCTATCCGGTTTACACGCAAAAGTCCTACACAGACGTTTGCTATCTCGCTTGCGCCAAGCGTCTGCTCGCCCGCCGCGACGTCATCTTTCCCCAGTTCGCGACGCACAATGCCCACACGCTAGCGGCGATCTACCACATGGCCGGGCCGGAGTTCCAGGTCGGCGATTACGAGTTCCAATGCCTGCATGGCATGGGCGAGGCGCTTTACAGTCACGTGGTCGGAGAGAAGAACCTGAACCGGCCTTGCCGCATCTACGCGCCAGTGGGGTCGCACGAGACGCTGCTCGCCTATCTCGTCCGGCGTCTGTTGGAGAACGGGGCCAATACTTCGTTCGTCCATCAGCTCGCCAACGAAAAGATCCCGATCGAGGAACTGATCGGCGATCCGGTCGCCGAGGCGGCGAGGCTCGGCGGCGCGCCGCATCCGCTGATTGCCCTTCCGCGAGACTTGTTCGGGGTCGAGCGGAAGAACTCGAAGGGGCTCGATCTGTCAGACACAGGGCCGCGCGCCGACCTCGAGCGCGCAGTCTCTGGGAGCGCTGGCGCTTCGTATGATGCCGAGCCCATCATCGCAACTCCCGGCGCCGCGGGACAGGCCGAGAAGGCAATCCAAAATCCCGCCGATCACGCGGATATCGTCGGCCATGCGACCGCCGCAACTACGACGGACGTCGAAGCGGCAATGGCGTCTGCCGCTGCCGCCGCGCAGCGCTGGGCCGGGGCGAGTGCTGGCGAGCGGGCCGCCATCCTCGAACGCGGCGGCGACCTCCTTGAGCAATCCATGGAGGGGCTGAGCGCCCTTCTCATCCGTGAGGCGGCCAAGACCATGCCGAACGCCATCTCCGAGGTTCGGGAAGCTGTCGATTATTGCCGCTACTATGCGGCTCAGGCTCGAAGCGAACTCAGCGCGCCGCACGAGCCTCTCGGGCCAACGGTGTGCATCAGCCCCTGGAATTTCCCGCTCGCCATCTTCACAGGGCAGATCGTGGCGGCTCTTGCTGCCGGGAACCCGGTTCTGGCCAAACCGGCCGAGCAGACGCCCTTGATCGCGGCGGAAGCAGTCCGGCTGCTTCATCAGGCCGGCATTCCGCGCGACGTTCTCCAACTCGTTCCAGGGCGAGGCTCCGTCATTGGCGCGGCCCTCGTCGCCGACCGGCGCACTGAGGCCGTCGTCTTCACGGGGTCGACAGAAGTGGCTCGCTCGATTTCAGGGCACGCTTGCCGAGCGGGGCGATGTCCCGCTCATTGCCGAAACGGGCGGACAGAACGCGATGATCGTGGACTCGTCCGCGCTCCCCGAGCAGGTGGTGATCGATGTTCTGGCGTCCGCCTTCGATTCCGCGGGGCAACGCTGCTCGGCGCTTCGCGTGCTCTGCCTTCAGGACGATATCGCCGATCGCGTGCTCGATATGCTGAAAGGCGCGATGGCCGAACTGAAGCTCGGCGATCCGGCGAGGCTGGAAACGGATGTCGGGCCGGTGATCGATGCAGGCGCACAGGCCACTCTCAATGCCTATATCGAATCCAAACGCAGCCGCATTCTGTTTCAGGCCCCTCTTCCGGCCTCATGCGCAGATGGCGCCTTCGTCGCCCCTGCCTTGCTTCGCATCGAGTTCGATCAAGGAACTGACGCACGAAGTTTTCGGCCCGGTCTTGCATGTGGTCCGGTTCAAACGCGATGAGATTTCACGCCTGATCGAGGACATCAACGCGACCGGCTACGGGCTGACGCTCGGCATCCACTCGCGCATCGACGAGACCATCGATTTCATCGTGAACCGCGCCCGCGCCGGAAACATCTACGTCAACCGCAACATGATCGGCGCGGTGGTCGGCGTGCAACCCTTCGGCGGCGAGGGCCTTTCGGGAACCGGACCGAAGGCTGGCGGGCCTCTTTATCTTCACAGGCTGCTTCGGAGCGGGGCGCCTGCCCGGCTGGAGGGCGTCCGGGACGAGAAGAAGCTCGAACTGTTGGCCGAGCTTGCAAAATGGGTTGAAGGCAACACCAGCGGCCTCTTCAACGAAGCCGACCGCAAGCGGCTTGCCGACACCTTCGAACGCTATCGAAAAGAGTTTCCTCTGCCGGTTGAGATGACGCTGAAGGGGCCTGTCGGAGAAGACAACAGGCTTCGATTCCTGCCGCGCGGGACCGTGCTTGGCATCTCAAACTCGATGCCCGAGGCCCTGCTACAGTTCGGGGCCGCGCTCGCGACCGGCAACCGCTTTCTGCAGCATGACAATGAAGCGGCGAAGCGCCTCATCGAGCGCCTTTCCAAGACGCTCCGAGCTGCCATTGCGAGCGCCGCCGCCTGGGAAGCATCGAGTTTCGATGCGGTGCTCGTTTGCGATGAGGCAAGGGGCCGGGAGATTGCGCGGACTTTGGCGAGATGCCGCGGCCCGATCATTCCGGTCCTGCCGGGAAATCCCGAATACAGCCTCGACATGCTCGTGAAAGAGAGAACGGTCTCCATCAACACCGCAGCCGCGGGCGGCAATGCGAGCCTGATGACCATTGGAAAGTGAACCTGCGCTTGAGCAACCTTTAGACCAATTTGCGCTTGCGGTTTTCGTCCGCATTGCTTGACCTGAGATCTTAAGGAAAAGCGCCTTGCCAGGAGATTAATTTTGGCTAAGCACTTGATTTTAATAGATAAAATATCTTGAGCGCATGCGTCGCTGCGGCTGCGAAAGGCGCGGTGCGGTTAACACATTATATTTAACGGACTTTTGCGCGCCCACTTTCGTCCAAAAATACATTCGATTAACCTTGTTCAGTCGGGCTGCGCTGAAGGAAAATTATCATGTTTTTCAACTTGTTAGAGCAGCCCATCCGCACCCGGCCCGACGCTGCCCGCTCTGAGTTGGGAATTTTCCGAAATTTCGGAGCACAAAATCAAGCCGCAAATAAATGCCGTTAAGCATCCGGGGTTAATGCATAATCGGAGCGGCAACCAACTGTTTACCATGGAGGGTTGGCCTCCCTTTCGCTGGCGATGAGTGCGCGCCGCAGCTTTCGCCTGGGACGGATTGCGATCCGTCTGGCCAGGGCGGCCAGGTTCGTCATAAAGGCGCACATTCGCTTGTGAGTACGGCGCAATTCAGCTCCCCGAGCGCCAATAACACAGCCAATCGACTTCAAATCGACGCGGAGCGCGCCTACAATGCCTTGCTTGGTGCGGGCGTCGAAGGCAAGGATGACTTTGATCTGTACTGGACAAGACTTGGCCTGCGCGACATCCACGCGGCCCGAGGCGACCCGCTGAGCCTCTATCGAGAAGCATCATCGGATGACGACCGCCTCGCCACGGCCTATCCCGGCAATGCACAATGGCAAAACGACCCCGGCATCAGCAATGAACGGACCGGCTATGCGGCCCAGGAAGATTTGGCTGCGGCGCTGGAATTCTTCGAAGCCAGACGGAACGTCATCTCCCGCCTCGCAAAGTCCGATCCCGGCAACACTGGCTGGCAGCGCGATCTTCCGGTCTCCTGCAAAAAGGCGGGCGACATGCTGAGCGACCAGGGAACCCTATCCAAGGCGCTCGAAGCCTGTCGCGCGGACCTCGCCATCGCCGAGCTCCTCGCAAGGTCCGATCCTGACAATGCTGGCTGGCAGCGCGATCTCTGGGTCTCCTATGGGAAGGTTGCAGATCTGTTGATTGCGCAAGGCGATCTGAATTCAGGGTTGTCAAACTGGCGAAAAGCTCACGAAATAACGTCGCGCCTCGCCAAGGCCGATCCCGGCAACGCCGGATGGCAGCGCGATCTCTCGGTCTCCCATAACAAGGTCGGCGATGTGCTGAAGGCCCAGGGCAGCCTGGCCGAGGCGCTGACCGCCTACCGCAACAGCCTCGCCATTTTCGAGCGCCTCGCCAAGGCCGATCCCGGAAATGCGCAATGGCAGCGCGATCTCTCGGTCTCCTATAACAAGGTCGGGGATGTGCTGAAGGACCAGGGCGCCCTGCCCGACGCGCTGAAAGCCTATCGCAACAGCCTCGCCATCGCCGAGCGCCTCGCCAACGCCGATCCCGGCAATGCGCAATGGCAGCGCGATCTCTCTGTCTCCTATGAAAAGGTGGGGGATGTGCTGAAGGACCAGGGCGCCCTCGCGGACGCGCTGAAAGCCTATCGCGACAGCCTCGCCATCAGGGAGCCCTTCGCCAAGGCCGAACCCAGCAATGCGCAATGGCAGCGCGATCTGGCCGTCAGCAGCGAGCGCTTGGGAGATATGCTTGCGGGGGATGGAAGGGCGGCAGAGGCCGTGGCGGCTTTCGAGCGCGCTTTGGGCATTTACGAAGTCCTGATCGGCCGCTTCAGCGATCCACAGGCGCGGGTGAACTCGGTCGTGCCTTTATGGAGGCTGGGCGCTTTGAAAGGGAAAGGCGGAAAACAAGACCTGCGCCGCGCCCTTGCCATTCTTGTCGAGTTACGCGACGCGAACCGCCTCGACGCGCGCCGGACCACGTGGATAACCAGGATCGAGGCGCAGATCGTAGCGCTAGAGGAGCCCTCGCCTCATCGGAAGGCAAGCGCGGCGATCGAGGCGGCGCCGGAGGAGCCTCCGCCTCGTCAGAAGGCAAGTGCTGGCGATCGAGACGGCGCCGGAGGAGCCCTCGCCTCATCAGAAGGCAAACGCGGCGATCGAGGCGGCGCCGGAGGAGCCTTCTCCTCATCAGAAGGCAAGCGCGGCGATCGAGGCGGCGTTCGAGGCCGGCGACTTCGCGAAAGCGGCCACGTTACAGACCGGGCTGGCGGCCGCAGTCGAGAAAGCCGAAGCGGAAAAGAACGGCAAAGCGGGGCCGTTTACAGCCCAGCAACAGGGCCTTATTTCCTGGTACCAGCTTTTCGCGCGCGAGTTCGACGAGGCGCTGAAGGCGTCGGAGCGCGGCCTCGCTCTTGCGCCGGGCGAGCTTTGGATCGCGTCCAACAGGGCGCATGCCCTGATGTTCCTTGGGCGGCGGGAGCAGGCACGCGCGGCCTATCTCGAAAACAAAGGGAAGGTCATCGCCGGCCAGGGCGTATGGGACGAGGTTGTGCTGCAGGATTTCGCCGAGTTCGGAAAGCGCGGGCTCGCGCATCAGCAGATGGCCGAAATCCGCGGACTGCTTGCGCCGGCCGCCCCGCGTCCGTAGGGAAGCAGTCTTGGAAGAGTAATCGGAAATGAAAACTTGCGGGCGGCGCTGGACAAAAACGGCAGTTTTATTCTTCCTATGGCTTAATGGCGCGGGCGCGAAGCGCGCACTGCTCAGCAAAGAGCCGCCGTTCTAAGGATCGCGTCCGAGACGTTCGCTCCCAGGGAAGCGCGCAGAAGCGCGTCATTCCGTTTCCGGGGCGTGCCGCTGACAAGATGTGTGCGGACAATCGGGTTAAGGGCGGTGCGCTCCCAGGCGGAATGCCTCCGGTAGTTCTCGAAGAACGAGCGAAGCAGATATCCCAGCGCCTCCAGCCCTGCATTGCGCGAGTTGCGGCCCATGTAGACGGCAAGGATTTCGACGATCAGCCCCCGATCAGCCGAATGCTCGAACTCAAGCTCGCACAACATCAGCTCAATGGGTTCGTTCTTCTCCTCAAGGCTGCGGATGAGCGGAAAAAGGCACTTCTCGTGCAGGAAGACATGTCTGGCAAAAGCCTTCTCCAAAAAGGCCAGCACTTTCCCGGTCCTCGCCTGATGGCCGGTTCCGGGAAGACCGTCGGCGATCTTTTCGAGCGCGGCGCATAGCCGCAAGAGGCGCATCTGATCCCGCTCCAGCAGCGTCAGAAACGCCTCCCCCAAAGGCTGCGGCATACGGCTTGCATGAGCCCCGAAATGTTGATTTACCGTCTCATCCACTGTGCGTTCGCATCCAAATCCTTCGATGCACAGCATGCGCATTAGCCATTCGTATGCCTTGATCAAGATCAACGAGCTTTGCAGCACATTTTTTGTTCACGAGAGTCAGTAAATTCAGTCCCGTAGCCTGCGTCGAAATGCGTGCCCCGGAATAACTTCCCCGTTCGTCATTTGATGGATATCAAAGCCTGGGTGCGGTTGTGGGCGCATTTCTTCCTCCCGCGGATCGCATGCAAGAGCTCGGCTGCGCCGGGATTCACGGGAGATCATTATGGAAGTTGCGAGCACGAAAGGAAGCGGCGCTGCTCTTTTCGATTGGAGCGCGCTCATTATTGCTGTTGCCGGCTTGGCCCTTGGAGCGTTCATTGCCCTCGAAGCGGTCGATCCGGTCATGTCATTCCATGCCAGCATTTTCGCTTTGTTCGCCATTGGAGCCGCGACCTTCCTCTCGCGGAAGGCTTTCAGCAGCAGCGCCGGCGTCGCGCCGGGCTTTTACGCAGACAATGTCGTCAAGGCGGCGACGATTGCCACGGTGTTCTGGGGCGTCGTCGGATTTCTCGTTGGCGATCTGATCGCCTGGCAGCTCGCCTTCCCCGCGCTGAACCTCAATCTGCCGTGGACCAACTTTGGCCGCTTGCGCCCGGTTCACACGTCGGCGGTCGTCTTCGCCTTCGGGGGCAACGCGCTTCTGGCTACTTCTCTCTACGTCGTACAGCGCACTTCCAAGGCGCGGCTGTGGGGCCGCTGGCTGCCCTGGTTCGTGTTCTGGGGCTATCAGCTTTTCCTCATCATGGCGGCGTCGGGCTATGTGCTGGGCGTGACGCAGTCCCGCGAGTATGCGGAGCCTGAGTGGTATACCGACCTTTGGCTGACGGTTGTCTGGGTCGCCTATCTCCTGGTCTTCCTTGGCACCCTCTGGCGGCGCAAGGAACCGCACATCTATGTGGCGAACTGGTTCTACCTCGCCTTTATCGTCACGGTTGCGATGCTGCACATCGTGAACAATCTGGCGGTGCCGGTCTCTTTCCTGGGCACGAAAAGCTACAGCGCCTTCGCGGGCGTGCAGGACGCCATGACCCAGTGGTGGTATGGCCACAACGCCGTGGGCTTCTTTCTGACGGCCGGCTTCCTCGGCATCATGTATTACTTCGTCCCGAAGCGCGCCGAGCGGCCGATCTATTCCTATAAGCTGTCCATCGTACACTTCTGGACGCTGATCTTCCTCTACATCTGGGCCGGCCCGCACCATCTGCACTACACCGCGCTGCCTGAATGGGCGCAGATGCTCGGCATGACCTTTTCGATCATGCTGTGGATGCCGTCCTGGGGCGGAATGATCAACGGCCTGATGACGCTGTCCGGAGCGTGGGACAAGCTTCGCACCGACCCGGTGCTCCGCTTCCTGATTGTCTCCGTCGCCTTCTACGGGATGTCGACCTTCGAAGGCCCGTTGATGGCCGTTCGCGCAGTCAACTCGCTCTCGCACTATACAGACTGGACCATCGGCCACGTTCATTCCGGCGCGCTCGGCTGGGTTGGCATGGTGTCGTTCGGCGCGGTCTATTGCCTCGTGCCCTGGCTGTGGAAGCGCCCGGGAATTTATTCGCAGCGACTTATCGAATGGCATTTCTGGGTCGCGACGATCGGCATCCTCCTTTACATCACCGCGATGTGGGTGTCCGGCATCATGCAGGGCCTGATGTGGCGGGCGACCGATGCCAATGGCGTGCTCGAATACTCCTTCGTGGAGAGCGTGGAGGCCATGCATCCCTACTACATCATCCGCGCGACCGGCGGGATCCTGTATCTGACGGGCGGCCTGCTCATGGCCTATAACGTGTGGCGCACGATCCGGGGCGATAAGTCCGTAGATCTTGCAGATCAACCAGCCATCGCTGCGGCGCCCGAGTTGCGCGGTCCGCAAGCCCTTCCGGCCGAGTAGGAGGCGATCATGAAACTCAGCCACGCACCTTTTGAGAAGTATTCGCTTGTTCTGCTTCTCGGCATTCTCCTCGTGGTCTCCATTGGAGGCCTCGTCGAGATCGCGCCTCTCTTCTACCTGAAATCGACCATCGAGAAGGTGGAAGGGATGCGTCCCTACTCGCCGCTCGAACTCTCGGGCCGTGACATCTACATTCGCGAGGGCTGCTATCTCTGCCACAGCCAGATGATCCGCACCCTCAAGGATGAAGTGGAGCGCTACGGGCACTACAGCCTTGCCGCGGAGAGCATGTACGATCATCCTTTCCAGTGGGGATCGAAGCGGACCGGGCCGGATCTGGCCCGCGTCGGCGGCAAATACTCGGATGACTGGCATACCGCCCACCTGACCGACCCGCGCTCGGTCGTCCCGGAAAGCATCATGCCGGGATACCCGTTCCTCGGACAGCGCAAGCTGCAATATGGCGATATAGCCGAGCGCATGGAAACACTGCGCATCGTGGGCGTGCCCTACACAGACGACGAAATCAAGAATGCGAAAGCCGATCTCGTCGCACAATCCAACCCCGACAGCGAAGGCGCGGCCGCAGTCGCCCAACGCTATCCCAAGGCTGTCGTTCGCAAATTCGACGGCAAACCAGGCGATCCGACCGAACTCGATGCGGTCATCGCCTACCTGCAGATGCTCGGCACGCTCGTCGACTTCGCAAAGTATGACGCCACCGGCCCCAACCTGCGCTGAGGACCGCCATGACGTACGAGTTTATGCAAACTGTCTCTGCGCTGATCGGCCTCTTTGTGTTCATCGGGCTCTTCATCGCGGTGCTGGTCTTCGTATTCTGGCCTGGCAACCAAAAGGGTTTCGAGGAAGCCAGCCGCATCCCGTTGGAAAAAGACGATAACAATTCCGGAGGCAGCAATGGCCGATAAACTCGACATCGACACCGTTAGCGGCGTCGAAACCACCGGCCACGAATGGGACGGCATCAAGGAACTGAACACGCCGCTGCCGCGCTGGTGGCTGTGGGTCTTCTATGCCTGCATCCTGTGGGCGGTTGTCTACTGGATCCTGTTCCCGACGTGGCCCATGGTTTCGGACTACACCAAGGGTGTGCTCGGATACAGCACGCGCGCCTCCGTCATGGAGAGCATCGATCAGGTGCGCGCGAGCCAGGCTTCCCTGAACGAGGCCATCGAGAAGGAGAGCATTGCCGAGATCAAGTCGAAGCCGGAGCTTCTCAACTTCGCGCTCGCGGGCGGCAAGGTGGCCTTCGCCGACAATTGCGCAGCATGCCATGGCCGCGGCGCTCAAGGGGCGCCTGGCTTCCCGAACCTCAATGACGACAAGTGGCTTTGGGGCGGCACTCTGGACCAGATCCAGCAGACGATCATGTTCGGCGTCCGCAGCGGCAACGACAAGGCCCATCTCTCCCAGATGCCCAGCTTTGGGCGCGACAGCCTTCTCACGCCCGAACAGATCGAAGACGCGGCGAACTATGTGCTTTCGCTCTCGAAGCTTCCGCATGACGACGCTGCTGCAACGCGGGGGAACGCGGTTTTCCATGGGGATGGCGGCTGCCTCGCGTGTCATGGCGAAGAGGGCAAAGGCAATCAGGACTTTGGCGCACCAAACCTGACTGATAACATCTGGCTCTATGGCGGGACGAAGGACGCCATCAAGCATCAGATCGAGACGGGACACGGCGGCGTCATGCCGGCCTGGGTCGACCGCCTCGATCCCGCAACCATCAAGAAGCTCGCGATCTATGTGCATTCGCTTGGAGGCGGGCAGTAGACTTTGAGGGGGGCGGCATAGGAGGCGCGAAGAATTCTCAATGACGCTCCGCCGCTCCCTTCGCTACAATCTCCGCGTTCAGGAGAGCGAGCAAAACGCGAATAGGGCAAGCCCATGAGCTGCTGCGACGCTTTCTATGCCCGTGCCTTGGCCCTGGAGTACGCCGCCATGAACGAAATGCCAGCCGCCGCTCCGCTGGGCCAGGATGTTGCGCCCGGCGTTCAGCGCATCGATGCGAAGCCGGTCAACACTGAGAAACAGGCTCTTTACGCTTCGCGCGAGCCTATCTATCCGAAGCTGGTCCACGGCAAGTTTCGCCGCATCAAATGGATCATCATGATCGTGACGCTCGGCATCTACTACGGGCTGCCGTGGCTCCGATGGAACCGGGGTCCCGGTCTTCCAGATCAGGCGGTGCTTCTCGATTTCGCCCATCAGCGCCTTTACTTCTTCGGCCTCGAAATCTGGGCGCAGGAATTCTATTACGTCACCGGCATCCTGATCCTTTCCGCGCTCGCCCTCTTTCTCGCCACCGCGCTCGCCGGACGCGTCTGGTGCGGCTATGCCTGCCCGCAAACCGTCTGGACCGACCTGATGATCCTGGTGGAGCGCCTGTGGCAGGGCGACCGCAATGCACGCATGAAGCTCGCCAGGGCGCCGTGGTCATTCACCAAGCTGTGGCGACTCGGAGGAACTCATTTAAGCTGGCTCCTCATCGGCGTGCTGACAGGCGGGGCGCTCGTCTTCTATTTCCGGGACGCGCCGACGCTTCTCTCTGAATTCTGGCACTTCGATGCCCCTGCTATCGCCTACATCTTCCTCGGGATTTTCACCGCGACTACTTACCTGCTCGGCGGCATCGCCCGCGAACAGGTTTGCACGTACATGTGCCCCTGGCCGCGCATCCAGGGCGCGATGTTCGACGCCGACTCCTTCCTCATCACCTATCGCGGCTTCCGCGGCGAACCGCGCGGCCCGCACAAGAAGGGCGAGAGCTGGGAAGGGCGTGGCGATTGCATCGACTGCACGCAGTGCGTGGCGGTTTGCCCCGCTGGCATCGATATCCGCAATGGCCCGCAGCTCGAATGCATCCAGTGCGCGCTCTGCATCGACGCCTGCGACGAGATCATGAACAAGGTTGACCGCCCCACGAAGCTGATCGCCTACGATACCTATCGCAATCTCCAGGCAGAGGCGCATGGCGATCGCGTCCCTCCCCGGCTGATCCGGCCGAGAACGATGCTTTATGGCGGCCTCTTCGCGCTCGTGAGTTGCATCATCCTGTTCGGGCTTTCCCAGAAAACAGTGCTCGAGATGAACGTCGTCCGGGACAGGAATCCCCTCTTCGTTCAGGTTCAGGATGGCGGCATCCGCAATGGCTACACGCTCCGTCTTCTCAACAAACGCCAGGAAATGCGCAATTTTGCGCTGAGCGTCAAAGGCCTGCCGGAAGCGCGCCTTGCCTTCGTCGGTCTCGATGGTGACAATCCGCTTATCGAGGTAAATTCCGACGATGTCCGCACCGTGAAAGTCTATGTGACAGTTCCGCATGACAAGGCGCTTGCGCTTCCCGCGGTCGTCCCCATGACGTTCATTCTGCGCGACAGCGGCGACGGAATGGAAACCAAACGCGACAGCAATTTCAGAGGTCCCGGACAATGAGCGTGACTGCGACGGAAACGCGCCTTGGCGGCAAGCATATCCTGTTTATTCTGCTTGGCTTCTTCGCGGTTGTCGGCATTGTCAACGCCGCCTTCATCTACTTCGCCATAAGCACTGGCCCAGGCGAGGAACAAGGCGCGAGCTACGAAATGGGCCTGCGCTACAACACCGTCCTCGCCGAGGAGCGCACCCAGAGCGCGCTTCAATGGCATCATCAATCGCAAATCGCCCAAGGCGAACGCCTCCGCGTCTCCATCACCGACAACGCGGGAGCCCCAGTCGCCGGTTTGGCCATGACAGGTAATTTCAGCCGCCCGGCTTCGGGCAACGCCGACCGCAGCCTCTCCTTCAAGGAAGTCGATGCCGGCGTCTATGACGCGGCGCTTGATCAGATCGGGTCCGGAAGCTGGGTTCTGTCCTTTACGGCGGAAAAGGCGAGGCCGGCCAGCGAAACGGCAACGTACCGCGTGAAGGAAAGGCTATGGCTCAGCCCGGCGCATTAGAGTTGGAACGCACCGCCGCTCGCGCGGGGGAGAGCGCTGGCCCAAAAGGAGGCAGTTCGCAAACCATAACGCTCGCCGTGGAGGACATGACGTGTGGCGGCTGCATGCGAAAGGTCGAGAAGGCGCTGATTGATGTGCCGGGCGTGGCTTCGGCTCGCGCGAACCTCTCGGCTCGCAGGGCCACCGTTGTATTCACGGAAGCGAATGCGAACGCAGCACCGCTCGTCGATGCGCTCGGCCGGATCGGCTTCAAGGCGGCGGAACTCGCGCCCGAAGCCATCGATAGCGGCCAGAATGCGGGCCGGCAGATTCTGAGCCGTTTGGCCGTAGCAGGCTTTGCCGCCGCCAACATCATGCTTTTTTCGGTGTCGGTCTGGTCCGGCACTGCCGCCGACGAGTCGCTCCACGCGCTGTTTCACTGGCTGTCTGCCGTGATCGCGCTGCCGACTATCGCCTATGCGGGCCAGCCTTTTTTCAGTTCAGCCTGGCAAGCGCTGAAGCGCGGCCGCCTGAACATGGACGTCCCGATCTCGCTGGCGATCCTCCTGTCGGCGACGATGAGCCTGTACCAGACGATCAAGGGCACCGATCAGGTCTATTTCGACGCCTCTGTCACGCTGTTGTTCTTCCTGCTCATTGGCCGCTATCTTGACCAGCGTGTCCGCATCCGCGCACGCGGCGCGGCAGAGAATCTGCTTGGGCTCAAGGCGCAATGGGCGCACGTGATCGCGAGCGATGGGTCCATCGAGCGCCTGCCTTCAAGGCTTGTGGAACCTGGAATGCGCATCGCCGTCGCGGCGGGCGAGCGCTTCCCGGCCGATGGCGTGATCGCGCAAGGGGCCACCGCCATCGATGAAAGCCTGATTACAGGCGAAACGATGCCCCGCAACCTTGGTGCGAACGACGCCGTTTACGCAGGCTCCGTCAATCTTGGCGGCCCGGTCGAGATGGAAGCCCGCGCCGCCGAAGCCGATACGCTGCTGGCCCAGATCGCCCGGCTCATGGCGACCGCCGAACAGGCGCGCGGGCGCTATGTCCGCATTGCCGATCGCGCGGCGAGTTTTTATGCGCCTGCCGTACACAGCCTTGCAGCCGCTGCCTTCATCGGATGGATGATCGCGGGCGCGGGCTGGGAAACCTCGCTCACCGTCGCCATTGCCGTTCTTATCGTAACATGCCCTTGCGCGCTCGCTTTGGCCGTGCCGGCCGTGCAGGTGGCGGCATCCGCGCGGCTTTTCGATCGCGGCATCCTGCTCAAGGCGGCGGACGGCCTTGAAAGGCTCGCCGAGACCAACGCGGCTGTCTTCGACAAGACCGGCACATTGACCGCAGGCGTCCCGTCTTTAGCGAATGGATGCGCCATCGACAACGATGCGCTCAGCGCCGCCGCGGCGCTCGCTGCGGCGAGCCGCCATCCTTATGCCCAGGCCGTGGTGCAAGCGGCAAAGGATCGCTTTGGCGCCGTGTCATCCGTGAGTGGCGTCGAGGAGGCTCCAGGCTTCGGCCTCAGCCGCGCAACTGCAACGGGGGAGGAGCGCCTCGGTTCGGCCGCATGGTGCGGCATCGAGGCGACGCGGGCAGCATCGGCTTCGCTTTGGTTCGCGCGGGCCGGAATGGAGCCGGTCGCGTTTCACTTCGAGGACAGGCTTCGGGAGGATGCGGCGGAAACCGTGGACGCGCTGCGCCGCGCAGATTTCGAGATTTCGCTCTATTCGGGCGACCGCAGGGACGCCGTCGAAGCCGCCGCCAAAGGCGTCCACATCGAAGAATGGCACGCCGGTATGAAACCGCAGGAGAAGATCGAACGGTTGGAGGCGCTGAAGGCGCGGGGACGCTGCGTTCTCATGGTCGGCGACGGTCTTAACGACGCGCCCGCCCTTGCCGCCGCCCACGCATCGATTTCGCCTTCCACGGCCGCGGACATCAGCCAGACGGCCTCGGACGCGGTATTCCAGGGCGCGAAGCTCATGCCGGTGATTGAACTTCTGGCGACGGCGCGCATGACGAGGAAGATGGCGTTCCAGAATTTCGCGGTGGCCTTCGGCTATAATCTTGTTTTCGTACCTCTTGCGATGGCAGGATTTGTGACGCCGCTCGTGGCCGCAATTGCGATGTCGACATCGTCGATCCTGGTTACCCTTAACGCAATCCGGCTGCGGACGGCGAAGTTGGAGTTGAGAGCATGACTTCCCTCGCGTGGCTGATCCCCGCCGCCCTTTTTCTCGGCGGCCTGGGGCTTGCCGGCTTCATATGGGCGCTCAAATCCGGGCAGTTCGAGGATCTCGAAGGCGCCGCCTATCGCGCCCTCGAAGACGATCCGCCGGAGGACCATAAGGGCTGAGCGGCCATTTCCTTGCGCCGGTCCGACAACTGGATCTTCGGGCTCGCGAAGCTCGAAGCTTCCGGCCGCAGAGAGGGTCGGGTCGAGCCCAGCCATGAGCTAGGCGAGTGCCGCTTTCCCCACCTGAGCAAACGTCGCTAATCTGCCCAGCGGACTGTCTTCCCGGCCAAGCGAAGCGCGAGCCGGGATCGCAAAAAGCAAGCTTCTACGATCCCAAATAAGGCTGCGCCTTTCCGGGAGGACGGTGCCGGCGATCCGTTGGCGTGTCGGCGCGCTCCGCTTAACTCTGCAGCGACATGAAAGCCCGATAGAGCACAATCGGGTTGTGATGGCCCTTGTAAACCGCGTGCGGCGCCTTATCGAGTTGCAGGAGCGAATAGACCGCCGTCTGGGCCGAGCGGACGGAATATTCGACGGTGAACACCGTGTCGTCCGCCAGTTCGCAGAATTGGCCCGCGAAAGCCAGGTTCCACCAGCCTTTCGGGATTACATGCGGGCGGTCTCCGGGCGAGCGCGTCAGGAACTCGCTCATGACATAAGGCATCATGCGCGGAAGAACGATTGCGTTCTCCAGAACCGCGCTTGCCTGATCCTGTGCGCCGAGATGTCCCAGAACCTCTGCCATGATCTCCCGCCCGGTGCAGGCTCCCATCGGCTTTTTCACGAAGTCGCCGGGGTTGTCGATGGACAGGCCGTACCCCCAGAAGATATCGATATCTTCGGGCTGGCCGATAAAGTGCGGCTGCTGGGGCAGCCAGATCGACAGAAGCCAGCCGGAATCGGCAAAGGTGACAAGGCCGCCTTCGCCGGGGACATTGCCGGTGAAGTCCTTCACGATGCGGAAGAAGGTGGGTTCGCGAAGCGTGCCGGTGAATGATACCCACTTTGACTGATCGGGACGATTGTCGAAGGCCGAGGGCTTGCCGAATTCCGGCCTTGCGCTTGCGATTTTCTCCCAAAGATGCCACCCGGCGCCTTTTTTCTCCGGCTGGTAGGACGGGGGCGCATCCATGGTTCCGAGGGTCGCCGAATCCGCCATCGAGCCGAGCGTCACGATGACATAATCGTCGACGGTGAGCTTCATTTCTTCGGTACGCCCTTCGCGCTCGACGATGAGCGCCGACGGACGCTGAGCCTCCTTGATGCGCTCGAACTTGATGTCGGACACAACGACGCCCGCGACGAAGCGGACCCCCTTCTCATCGAGCCATTTCGCAAGAGGCCGCACCATGGAGTCGTACTGGTTATAAGTGGTCCGCATGATGCCCTGGAGACGATTGAACCCCTGCATCATATGGACGAAGCGCATGAGATAGCGCTTCATCTCGACGGCGCTGTGCCAGGGCTGGAAGGCGAAGGTGGATGCCCACATCGCCCAGAAATCCGTCTTGAAGAAAGCCTTGTCGAAATGGTCCTCGATGGCGCTCGATCCAAGCACGCTCTCGGGGCTCAGCGCGACGCCGATGAGACCGAGGCGGTGCCCTTCCGTCAGCCCGAACTCAGGCGAGGCGAGCTTGCGGCCTTCCCGGACGAGGCGCGCATGCGAATAGGTTTTCAGCGCCTCGTTGCAGGCGAAAATTTCCTGGGTGACGGATCGGGAGCCGTCGAGAGCCGGGATCGAGGAGAACAGATCGTAGGTGCAGACATAATGCGCCTCGAGCACACGCCCGCCCCGCGCGACATAGCCGGTTTCCGGCGAACCGGCCCCTTCCAGGCTGCCGCCGGGCTTCGGCTGATCGCCGAATATGGTGATGTTCCGGCCCGCGATTTTTCCGTCCCGGATCAGAAAGACCGCCGCCGCGAGCGAAGCGATCCCTCCGCCGATAAGGTGAAATCGGGCCTCCTGGGTGACTGGATAATCTGAATATCCGGTTTGCGGCTCTATGGTCACGGCTCGGCTCCTTCGCTCTCAAGGCCCACGCCTAAATTGGTGATTACCGCAAACAATGCGTTGATTGAAGTCAAGCCCTGACCATTCAATATTCGATGAGATGTGCGGCTTGTTTTTCCGGCTGAGGATGTTCCCATGAGAGCGATGGTGTTGAAAGCGCCAGGCCACCCCCTGGAGTTGGAGAATCGCGAAATTCCGCGGCCCAAGCCGGGGGAGCTTTTATTGAAAGTGCGGGCCTGCGCGGTTTGCCGCACTGATCTGCATGTCGTCGACGGCGATCTTCCCCCCTGCCGCGATGCAATCGTTCCCGGCCACGAAATCGTGGGAGAGGCGGCCGCGCTTGGCGAGGGCGTCACCGGCTTCGAAGTTGGGCAGCGCGTGGGCGTCGGCTGGCTCGGCCATACGTGCGGTACTTGCGCCTTTTGCGCGCGTGACGAGGAAAACCTCTGCGATTATGCCGAGTTCACGGGCTACCAAAGGGACGGTGGCTTCGCAGATTATGCGGTAGCCGATGCGGCCTTTTCTTTTCCAATCCCCGATGCTTACAGCGATGCAGAGGCGGCTCCCCTGCTATGCGCAGGGCTCATAGGATATCGCTCGCTCAAGATGGCGGGGCACGGAAAGAAACTTGGCATCTACGGCTTTGGAGCGGCGGCGCACATCGTCGCGCAAGTCGCGCTCTGGGAAGGGCGCAGCGTTTACGCCTTCACGCGGCCAGGGGATACGGCGGCGCAAGAATTCGCAAAGTCGCTCGGTTGCTGCTGGGCTGGCGGCTCTGACGAGCGGCCGCCCGTCGATCTCGATGCCGCCATCATCTTCGCCCCCGCTGGCGCGCTCGTTCCTGCCGCGCTCAGAGCCGTGAGGAAGGGCGGCGTTGTCGTTTGCGGCGGCATCCATATGTCGGATATTCCGTCTTTCCCCTACAGCATCCTATGGGGTGAGCGCGTTGTGCGCTCGGTTGCGAACCTCACGCGGCAGGATGCGGCCGAGTTTCTTGCGCTCGCGCCGCAAGTGCCGGTGAAAACGACGGTCGAGCTTTTCCCCTTGACCGAAGCCAATCAAGCGCTCGCCGCTTTGCGCGACGGCAGACTAACCGGCGCAGGCGTTCTCATCCCCTGATCAGGAATGTGGCGGCTCGCCGTCTTTCGTGGCGGTCGCCAGCGCATGCATCAGATCCGTGCGCGATACGACGCCGACAAGCTTACCGTTGTCGACAACCGGTACACCGCGTGTTCGGAGTTTGACCATGAGTTCCAGCACACGGGTCAAGGGTGTTTCCGGTTCTGCGTGAACCACATCCCTGGTCATGACCTTCGCCACCGTCAGTGTCATGACTTCGTTGTAGTGCGGGACCAGATGACCGGTATCGAAAAGGAACGCCTTCAGGAAGTCGAGCTTGGTCACGAGACCGACGAGTTCCCCATTATCGACGACTGGAAAGGAATTAAAGTCATTGCGATCGAACAACTCTCCAAGCTCCCGCAACGTCATGGTGGACGGGACGGTTCTAACATTCTTTGTCATAAACTGACTGGCATGCCACTCCAGAAACTTGTGCATCGCCATGAAGTCCTCCAATCTCGGATCTGTCGGAAGCGTTTTGAGCATATCACGTAGGGCACAGCGATCCATGCCGCAATAAGACCTAGCGGTGATGGAAAAGCGGCATACACCCGCGTGCTAAGGAAGATTTCCCGGCGCACCGCCGTTTAGTGGCACCGGAGGCCTTTCCAGGCCGTTAAGGCGAGCTTGAAAATCTGCGAAGCTCAGTCCCTTCCCTCCACGCTCACGGAAATAAACGTATTGGGCGAACCGGCGCATGGGGGGCGTGCTGAGCACCGCTGAAAGGAGAGCATTCGGAGGCGCAAGATCGAGCGCAAGCCGCATCATCTGCTGGCGCCAGAACCGCGGCAACTCCTTGGCGAGCGCGATTTCGGGCGGAGGTCCCAGATGCAGGAGATGGTCGGCGAGAACCTGCGCCGTTCGCCGCCCGAAACGGAATGCAGTTCCGATTCCGCCGCCTGTCGCTGGCGAGACCATGCCGGCGGCGTCACCGATGAGGGTAACGCCTTCAGTGGCCCATGGCTTGACGAGGCCGCCGCAGGGAATGCGCCCCATCCGCCGCGTGACGGCGCACGCGCCCTCAAAACCAAAAATTCCCTCGGTTTTGCGAAGGAAGGCTCGCAAATGCGGCCGCCGGCCCGGGCCTGCCGCAACCCCCGCATGGAAGACCGAAGGGCCGGGAGCAACCCAGCCCAGATAACCGGGCGCGAGGCCGGAATCGAGAAAGCAATGAAGAAAGCGCGGATCGGCCTTTTCGAGGCCGTCATACTCGACCTCGATCGCGGTCATGAAACGCTGGTTGCGCCCAAGTCCGAAACACCGCGCCACCGCCGACTTCGCCCCGTCAGCCCCAAGAATGTGCCGCGCTGAAATGTTGACCCCCGAGAACGTGAAAACGCCGTCGCGCCGCAACGCCCCTTCGAACGGCGTCCGCCACAAGATGTGCGCGCCCGCCCGCATCGCCTCTTGGGCCAGCCAGTTCAGGAGCCGGCCTGTTTCTATGGTCAGGAAAAAGCTGCCCGGCCCGAAGAGGTCGACATGCTTCAGATTGGGCGCATACAAGCGAACGCCGTAGACCCTCCGCGTGAGGGCATGCGGGATGTCGACTTCCTCGGCAGCTTCCTTGAAAAGAATTCCCGCGGTTTTCACGCCACGGCCTGCGGACGGCTTCGCCTCGAGGACCGCGACCCTCAGTCCGCACATTGCCGCGGTTTTCGCGGCGGCCAGTCCGGCGAAGCTGGCGCCGACGATCACAAGATCATAGGGCTGTGGAGCATGCGCCATGTCAAATCTCAATCAACGAATTGCATAGTTCTGCGCTCAGAATGTGGCGGATATGCAGCTTCGCCCTTATCGGGCTGACATTTCGTCGCAACAAGGCCACGCTCAAGCCCCGCCGAATAGCGCAATTGCTGAATGCGACCATCGCGGCCAAAGCGCGCGGGGCGCGATGCAAAATCACGTTCAGATCGCGACCTGACGGCCGATCTCGACCACCTGATCCACGGGTAGGCGGAAAAAATCGGTGACCTGAGCTGCATTGCGCTCCATGGCCGCAAAAATGAGCTCCTCCCATTTCGGAAGACCCTTGCCATCCGCGCGTGAAACGACCGTTTCGCGGCCGACATAGTAAGTTATGTCATCGAGGTTGATGTCGCAGCCCAGACCCTTTGCTTCCACAAGGATCGGAGGGATTTCCGGCCGCTCCATGAAACCGTAATTCACTGTGGCGCGCCAGAAATCCGGTCCCTCGGTGAGTATGCGAAGCCGGTCCTCCACGCGAACGAAAGGCACGGGCTCGATAGAAACGCTGATCACCATGACACGCTCATGGAGAGACCGGTTATGCTTGAGGTGCCAGGACATCACAGGCGGCACGCCTTCTTTCGACCGTGTCAAAAATACCGCCGTGCCAGGCACCCGCGGCACGCCTTTCTCCGCCAGTTCTTTCAGGAAAGTGTCCGTTCGGACGTACTTCGACTTGAGAACCTGGAGGATGGCATCCCGCCCTGAATGCCAGATCCACATGAGGCCGAATATGACAATCGCGAGAGCGATCGGGATATAGCCGCCCTCCTCGATCTTGGCGGTATTGGCGATCAGAAACGCAGCATCGACGATCATGAAGCTTCCGGCGACTGCGATGCTGAGCGGAAGGCCCCAGTTAAGCTTTTCGACCATGGCAATGAAGAGCAGCACCGACGTCATGAGCATCGTGGCCGAGACGGCAATCCCGTAAGCTGCTGCGAGGTTGTCCGACTTTTCGAAGACGAGCGTCAACCCGATGGTTATGGCCATCATCACCCAGTTCACGACGCCAATATAAATCTGTCCATAGCCCAGCGCGGACGTCTGCTTGATGCGCAGGCGCGGCAGCCAGCCGAGCTGGATGGCTTGCCGCGTCATGGAGAACGCTCCGGTAATAATCGCCTGGCTCGCGATGATCGTTGCGGCCGTCGCCAGGATGACGAACGGAATGAGCAAGGGCTTAGGGCAGAGGGCGTAAAACGTATTTTCCGCTATGGGAGCGCCGTTCAGGGCAAGCGCCGATTGTCCCGCATAGTTCAACACGAGGCACGGGAAGACGATAAAAGTCCACGCCATTTGGATGGGACGGCGGCCAAAATGGCCCATATCGGCATAGAGAGCCTCCGCGCCGGTGACGCATAAGAACACGGCACCGAGGACCATGAATGAAGTGATCCCCCCGGAAAAGAGATAGTTAAGCCCATAAGCCGGGTTTACCGCCTCCAGAACCGAAGGATTTTGAACAATTCCCCACACGCCGAGAACACCCAGCGAGACGAACCACACCACCATAATGGGTCCGAACATTTTACCGATCGCCGCAGTCCCGTGCGGCTGGACGAGAAACAGAAGGATCAGAATGCCGACCGTTGCCGGCACAACATAATGTTCCAGACTGCTGGTCACGATGGATAGCCCTTCCAGGGCGGACAGGACCGAGATCGCCGGAGTAATCACCCCGTCTCCGTAAATGAGCGCCGCCCCGAACAAGCCGACTGCGATGATGATCGAGCGCTTCCGGTTACGGACACGGAGACCTTTCCGCCCTCCGACCAGCGCCATGAGCGCCATGATCCCGCCTTCGCCATGATTGTCGACCCGCATGGCGACGCCGACATATTTGATCGCGGCGACGATGATGAGCGTCCAGAAAATAAGAGAGAGCGACCCCAGCACCATGGCGCGGCCGGCAACCTCGGCGCCAGTCGCGCCGAGTACGACTTTCAGCGTGTAGAGCGGGCTTGTCCCGATATCGCCGTAGACGACACCAAGAGCGGACAAGGTCAGCGCGCCGGCGCGACCCTTAGGGATCGCTGCGACACCTTGCGGGACAGCGGCGGCCGAGCTCCTGAAGCTCATGAGCGACCCTGGTATCCTTGCTGCAAACATCTGCGCAGCTCTAGCATGCGATCGTAAGAGTTGCATTAAGTCGCGTTGGTAAGTTGATCAGGGCATGCCAAATGAACGTGCAAGGGCATCTTATATTCCGGTTCGCGGGTGTTGCCCGTACGCTTCGCATCTGCGAAAAGCGTAGCCCCCAGCGGGCACTCTTTCCACTCCTCAACCGCTTCCGCAAGATGATTCTCTGACGCATCGCAGCAATCGCCCGGCCAAATCTCACTAAAGTATGATACAAATAACAATCTCAGCTTGTGCGCAGAATACTTGCTGCCAAAGGTTGGCCCTCCTTCATCTCATAAACACAATGCCGCGTTTACAAGCGAGACGAGCTACGCCACAACTCCACCTGATTTGCCGCCGGGAGCCAACGGATGACAGCCTACGACCACAAAATTGAGAGCCTGGGTTTTCAGGGCTTCGTCAATACCGTTTTCGGCCGCGTGGCCACCCGCTACGATCTGATGAACGATCTCATGTCGGGCGGCGTCCACCGGATCTGGAAGGATGCCGCCATCAACTGGCTTGCGCCCTCTCGCTCCACGGCCTCGCTGCTCATCGATGTCGCAGGCGGCACCGGCGACATAACCCGCCGCTTCCTGCGTGCGGCTGGCCCCCGCTCAAAGTCGATCATCACTGACATCAGCGGTGAAATGATGGAGGAAGGCGCGCGCCGCCTCGCCGATGAGCACGCGCTCGGCCATGTCCACTTCGTGCAGGCCAACGCCGAATCCCTGCCCTACAAAGAAAACACCGCAGATTTTTATACCATCTCGTTCGGCATCCGGAACGTGCCGGGCATCCAGTCGGCGCTGAATGAGGCCTTCCGCGTGCTCAAACCGGGCGGCCGCTTTCTTTGCCTCGAATTTTCACGGGTTGAAGTGCCGATCCTGGATTCGATTTATAATGCTTATTCCGATGCGGTCATCCCGGCGCTCGGCCGCGTCGTCGCCGGGGATGCTGAACCCTACCGCTATCTCGTCGATAGCATCCGGAGGTTTCCGGAGCAGCGCCGCTTCGCGGGCATGATGGAAACGGCAGGGTTCTCGCGCGTGCAGTATCGCAATCTGTCGGGCGGCATCGCCGCAATGCATTCGGGGATCAAGATTTAACCCCCCTCACCCCAGCCATCTCCCGGTCGAACTTGCAACCGAATCCGCTGGCGGATGCGGTTGGGAAAGGGAGCAGGACGCGCGCGCCGGAACGGCGTCCCCCCTCGCGGGAAAGGGACAAGGGGGTCAGCTTAATTCGCGCACAAGCCCCTGAAACGGTATCCGCCGTTTTCGAGTTCGTCGAACAGCTCCGCCAGCTGCGGATGCCTGAGCGGCTCGTCGCTGTCGTCCGGCAAAAGGTTTTGTTCGGAGACGTAGGCCACGTATTCCGTTTCCTCGTTTTCCGCAAGCAGGTGATAGTAGGGCTGATCTTTCGCCGGGCGAATCTCCTCCGGGATCGAAAGCCACCATTCCTCGGTGTTGTTGAACTCGGGGTCAACGTCGAAGATGATCCCGCGGAACGGGAAAAAGCGATGCTTGACAACGTCCCCAATGGCATATCTTGCCAGCCGTTGTCTTATCATGGCGTTCTGCACATTGTTCCGCATGTTAAGCATGGGTTTCAAACTCTGAAGCCGCCGCAACCAGACGCCGCCGTCACGCCGCAGGACCATCCTTTGCCGTGACCATATCAGCCAAGTCAACCATGACTTTGGCTTGTTTCCAAGTGGCGTCGTCCTGCATCTTGCCATCGACCATGACAGCGCCGGTGCCGTCGGGCATCGCCTCCAGAATTCGCCTTGCGAATGCTACCTCCGCCGGGTCGGGCGTGAAGACGCAGCGGGCAATCTCGATCTGCGACGGATGCAGCGTCCAGGCGCCCGCGCAGCCTTGGAGAAAGGCATTGCGGAACTGCAATTCGCAGGCTGCCGGGTCGGAGAAGTCGCCGAACGGGCCGTAAAAGGGCTTGATGCCGTGGGTTGCGCACGCATCCACCATGCGCCCAAGAGTATAGTGCCATAAATCCTGTTGAGAAAAGGCGCGTGGCGTCGTGTCGCCGGGCTTCGCATCGGCTAGCACACCGTAGGAAGGATGGCCGCCGCCAACGCGCGTCGTCTTCATCGCCCGGCTTGCCGCCAGATCGGCCGGGCCAAGGCTCATGCCATGCATGCGCGGGCTCGCCCCCGCGATCTCCGAGATATTGTTGACGCCTTCCGCCGTCTCAATCAGGGCGTGGATCATGACCGGCTTCTTCACGCCGTGCTTCGCCTCAAGCTGCGCCAGCAGCTGATCGAGATAATGGATGTCCCATGGCCCCTCGACCTTGGGCATCATCATCACATCAAGCTTGTCGCCAACCGCGCCTACCAGTTCCACGATGTCGTCGAGAACCCACGGACTATTGAGCGCGTTGATGCGGGTCCAGAGCCCGGTGCTGCCGAAATCGTTCGCTCGCGCCATCTCGATGAAGCCACGCCGCGCCGCCTCCTTATCCTGCGCCGGGATCGCGTCTTCGAGGTTTCCGCAGATCACGTCCACCTGCTTGATCAACTCGGGGATCTTGGCGCGGATCTTCTCCACCTGCGGCGCGACGAAATGGATCATGCGCTCGAGCCGCACCGGCTTTTCGACAAAGGGAGCCGGAGCGCCCGCCGCGAGAGCCTTGAAGAACTTCGAGGGTGTTCGTGTCTGAGCCATCGCTACCTCCGCCGCAATCCGTCATATGCCTGAAAATCCCGCCAGCCTGTCGAGAAGGCGGTCAAGATGCGCCCGAAGACCCGCGCACGGGCCGAGGCCGGCCCGGATGGCGTCCGGCTTCTGCTGGAACGGCCCATCGCCGATCTCGTCTGCAGCATTCTCGATCAGAGCGTTCACGCTCTCCGTCGTGGCTTCCATATGAAATTGCAGGCCGAGAACCCTGCTCCCGACCGCGAAAGCCTGGTTTGCCGTCACTGGCGTCGATGCAAGCCGCTCGGCATGTGCCGGAAGATCGAATGTCTCGCCATGCCAGTGAAAGGCCATGAACTCCCCCGGAAGCCCGTCAAACAGCTCATGCCCGCTTTCGGCGCGGACCGGAAACCACCCGATCTCCTTCTGCTTGCCTGCGTAAACCTGCGCGCCGAGCGCCTTCGCGATGATCTGTGCTCCAAGGCATACGCCAAGGACGATCTTCTCAGACGCGATCGCATCCCGCACCAGCGCGATCTCGGGCACCAGCCAGGATAAGTCCGCCTCGTCGTTCGCGCTCATCGGTCCGCCCATGACTGTCAGCATGTCGAATTCCGACAGCCCCGGCAAGGGATCCCCCCGATAAAGATGTCGCACCATGACATCGATCTTGCGTGCCGCCGCCCAATCCGCGATAGCGGCTGGTCCCTCGAACGGGACGTGCTGTAACACCGCCATCTTCATTGCCGTGCGCCCCCGATGCGCTTCCTCCCGGACCTCAAGTGCCTGTGCGATACCCCCGCCCGGTAAACGCATTATTTGCCTTCGCGGGGAGAGCTGGTCAAGTTCAGGGGAATGCAGTTGAGACATGGCCGGACGAACCACGTTGTCTCACTCGGCACGAGCGAGACTCGCCCGCATACCCGTCAAATCACCGCCGCCGCGATCATCATCATGATCGGAAATATCTGGCGTTATTATACAATGTATCGATCTCTCAGCCGCCTGGCTTTCCATGAGCGGCGACGCTCGCTCACGATCCGGAAGCCACCTGAAAGGACGCAGTCTTCAGCAATAGCCTCCTGTGGCATTTTGCAGCAAGACCAGTGTTTTCACCGCAATCCTGAGCGGAGCTGCGGGGCAAAGCCATATAAAGCTAAGCAATACTACCCATGAGCACAATAGCCGAGTTCCGCGCAAAATGCCAAGGTGGCACTTCGTATCAGGTTACTTGGCGCGATCCTGATCAAATCGCGGGAGTTTCTCATGCAGCATCCGAGCCAAGGATGCAACTGCTCCCATGGCTCAGCTGCTGGTTCAAATAGCCGCTAGAGAAATACTTAACTCAAACCTTATATAAATCGATTCAGTTGGAATGCGCCGGATTGGCGATTGTCGTGCTTAGAATAGAACACTGGCTCGCCTGGCTCGCCGCTGCCACCCTTCTGATCGTGATAGCGGCCAATCCATCGCCTCAAGAGACTGATCTTGGCCAGACCACTGCAGATCGGACGGCGGCCTTTCAAAGCCTTGGATCGGCCCAGATCCCAGTCGAAGTAAAAAGCCCCGAAAGTGCAACAGCGCGCGCAAGTCAGTCAGCCGTGCGCAGCGAAGAGCTGGAGGGCGGGTTTTTCAACAACCTCAAGATCACAGATATTCTGCTTGCCCTGTTCACCGGAGCAGTAGCCTGGCACACCTACAGCCTCAGGCTGTCCAACAGCAAGCTGTGGCTTGCGAACCAGGAGCAGCTGGCGAGTACCGAAAGATCCTTCCGGCCCTGGATCTCGATCTCTCCAAAAATTGAAAGCGCGCTTGTCTGGAATGAACTGGAGGCAAGCCTCACACTCGCCATCACAATCCGGAATGTGGGAAAAGAACCCGCCTTCGATGTTCGGGTTCGAAGCAAAGAACTAGCCGCCGGGACCGGTAGAAGGTCCGTTGCAGAAGAAATGGCGCTTTTGCGGAAAGCGATCAGAAGGGTGCCAATCCCCCACGAACCGAAAGGCATCGTCCTCTTCCCGGATGAGACCAGCGCACAGAAACAGGTTCTGCACTTTCTTGCGCGGGACGCCGATCTCGCCTCCAGAAGCACGGGCGCCGACCCAGTTCAGTTTTGCGTGCTCATTTGCATCGACTATCGCTCTGCGGCCCCGGGAAGATGGCATCAGACAGCGGCGGCCTTTTCAATCGTCAAGACGCCCGCAACTGAAGGGAAACCCGGCCGCTTCTCGATCGGAGAAACCGTATCCGCGGACTTCATGGACCTGTTCCCCGAAGTGAACGCCAGCTTTGCTGATTGACTACTACCGGGAAAACACCGGAGCTGCATGATGCAGACCCTCGGCAGATTGCCTACAAAAAGCTGTAGGGGTCGATATCCACATGCAGATTGAGGCTGCCGCGCGGCGTATCGACACGCGAGAGCCATTCCTTGAGGTAGCCCTGCAGATCCGCCTCGCGCGCGGCCTTCACAAGCAGGCGCTGGCGATGGCGGGCGCGGATAATCGCGAGCGGCGCTTCAACTGGCCCCAGGACCTGGATCAGGCGCGCTTCGGGCGCGGCAAGCGCGAGCGCACGCGCATAGGACTCGGCCTCCGGCTTTGTTTTCGCCGAGACGATCAGCGCGGCAAGGCGGCCGAAAGGCGGCAGCCCGGCCGCTTCGCGCATGGCGATCTCGGCTTCGTAGAACGCCTCGCGGTCGCCCGTTACGAGCGCCTGCATCACCGGATGCTCAGGGAAATGCGTCTGGATCAACCCATGGCCCGGCGCGCCAAAGCGCCCTGCCCGGCCCGTCACCTGATGCAGGAGCTGGAAGGTGCGCTCACCCGCGCGCGGGTCGGCCGTTGCGAGGCTCAAGTCGCCATCGACGACGCCGACGAAGGAGAGCTTCGGGAAGTTGTGGCCCTTGGAGACGAGCTGCGTGCCGACGATGATGTCGGCGTCCCCAGCGGTGATGCGGCTCAGGAGTTCGCGCAGCGCCGACGTGGACGGCACGAGGTCGCTCGAGAGCACGATCAAGCGCGCGTCGGACCAACGGTTCGCGGCTTCCTCCATCACGCGCTCGACGCCGGGGCCGGAAGCGGCCAGCATGCCTTCGCGGTGGCAGGACGGGCATGTCTTGGGAAACGGCAGCGTGAAGCCGCAATGGTGGCAGATCAGCCGCCCGCGCAGGCGGTGCTCGACGAGATAGGCCGTGCATTGCGGGCAGGTGAAGCGGTGGCCGCAGGCGCGGCACAGCGTGAGCGGCGCATAGCCCCGACGGTTGAGGAAGAGCAGCGCCTGTTCGCCGCGCCCCAGCGCTTCGTTGACCGCCTCGACGACGGGCGGGCTGATCCACGTGCCCTTTTCGGGAGGCGTCACTTTCAGATCGACCGCCTGCACATCGGGAAGGCTGTTCCCAGAAAAACGGCTCGGCAGCACAGCATGCGCATAGCGCCCGCGTTGGACATTCACGATGCTTTCGACCGACGGCGTCGCGGAAGCGAGGACTATGGGGATTTTGCCGAGCGAGGCGCGGACCACGGCCATGTCGCGCGCCTGATAGGTGACGCGATCGTCCTGCTTGAAGGAGGAGTCGTGCTCCTCGTCCACGACGATGAGGCCGAGGTCGGCGAAGGGCAGGAACAGCGCCGACCGCGCGCCACAGACCACGCGCACGTCGCCCTCGGCCAAGCCGCGCCATGTCCGCGCGCGCTCCTTCGCGGAGACGGCGGAATGCCACTCGCCAGGGGGGCAGCCGAAGCGCGCCTCGAAGCGCTCAAGAAACTGGTTCGTCAGCGCGATTTCCGGGAGCAGAATAAGAACTTGTTGCTGCCCGCGCCGAAGCGCTTCCGCGACAGCCTCGAAATAGACCTCGGTTTTTCCCGACCCCGTCACGCCATCCAGCAGCGTCGTGGAAAAGCCGCCCTTGGCGATGGCCGCGCACAACACCTCCGCCGCCTTCGCTTGCCCGTCGGTCAGGCTGGCGAAGGCGAAATCCGGCCTCGCAAAGAGCGGGCGCGCGCGGGGAAGCTCTGCGCGGATCAATGCGCCCGCTTCGGCAAGGCCGTCAATGACCGCCGCGCTCACGCCCGCCGTGTCCATGAGCTTCTTCTTCGCCCAGACCTCGCCATCCTGAAGCGCGGCCAGCACCTTCTTGCGCGCCTCCGTGAGGCGCAACTCGGCCGCGCCGCCAAGGCGAAAGCCCCAACGCGGCTCTTCCGCCTCGAAGACGAGCCGCGCGCTCATCATCATTTGCAGCACCATGCCCTTTGGCGCGAGCGTGTAATGCGCGACCCAGTCCGCGAAGGCGAGGTTGATGGCAGGCAGCGGCGGCACGTCGAGCTTCTCGATCACCGCCTTCAGCTTCTTCGGATCGACCGGCTTGCGCTCGCCCTCCGCACCCCGCCACACGACGCCGATGCGCTTCATCGGGCCGAGCGGCACGACGACGAAATCGCCGGGATTGAGTTCGCCCTCCGGCGCCAAATAGGTGTAAGCCTCATTCAGCGCCAGCGGCGCCAGCACGGGCACCGTCTGTGCGCCCTGCCGCGCAGGCGCGCCGCGTTCGGGCGCATCCAATTCGAAGAGAGAGAGCTTAGGCGACGGCATGGCGCAACATTGACCGATGCGCTCTCCAAACACAACCGGGAGCTTCTCTCGCTTCTATCGCCGCAACTCCAGCGCCGCCCCCTGCGCCGGGCTCATTCGCGCCTCCAGGTTACACGATCGCAGTTCGGGTGCCCGACATATTGACCGGCCAAGGTTTTGGTTTGGGCGTCGTACAGGGCTTTGATTTGATAGGAAAAGGAAGGAAAGGTCGTCACACGGCTCATGAACTTGTAACGATCGCCGGGTTGAGCCGTGATCTCGTGGTGAGAAACGCCCGAAAGCCAACCGCGAGCAAACTCCTCGGACGCGGCAAGATTGCCTTTTTCATCGCGGGTCACCTTGAGCGCGCTCGTTCCCTCTCTCGCGCCCGACCCGTCATGGCAGGTATATTCGCCGCGCCAATCCCCTAAGATCGGCTCCAGTGCTGCTGAATAGTTTTTTACCGTTTGTGAGTCATAAGGCGGCACTGCTTGCGATCCATAAGAGGGCACGGGGGGCGAGGGCAGTCTTGCCTGGGGCATCAAGTATGAGCCGAACATCGCCACCGCTGCCAGCATTACGACCGAAAACACGGCAAGCCTTAAGGGCGTATTGCCATTACCTCTTTGGGTTTCGGCTAGGATTTTCTTCACCTGTTTGGAGATGGCTGCGGCTTCCTCAGGAAAGCGCTTGGCGTTGAGATCCATGGCTTGGCGCCGTGGAAGCTCCTGAAGATCGGCCGGAAGTTCATCGGCTTTCGGCATGGCCGCCCCGTCAAGCAGCACCGGAAGCACCGGAACATGACGCTGGAGCGCTTCTGCAATTTCGAAGCGCACGCAGTCTTTTGGCGCCTCTCCGGATGGATGATCTTTCCTGTCGAGAGGCACCAGCCAGTCTTTGCCGATGATAGAGATCAAGGCGGCGCTGCCGGCCACCTGTTGTTTCAACATCTCGAACCAATCGGAGAAGCCGTCGATACCGCGTACGTCGATGAAGACGCGCCCCTTGAAATCCTTCTCCAGGACCGTGGCGAGATACTGCGCCTCTGCAAGCGATTGCCGCCGCCTGTAATTGATAAAAACTTTGCCTGCCATACGGGGTCGCCCAAACCGCCTTGAATTGTGAGGCGACCATATTCAATCAAAAGCATGGATGGCTATACCAAAGCACAGCCTTGCACAGCCATGTCGGGTCTTCGCTGAGGTGTCCCCCCCGCCGTGTCATTTCGTTGGCGTGAGCGCCGCTCATTTCCTCTGCGTAGACAGAAGCAGGCTCGTCTCCGAGCTTGCGATGCCCTTCATTTCGCGGATGCGGCGCAGCGCCTTGTCGAACGCATCCAGGCTCGTGGTCCGAAGTTCGACAACCAGATCCCAGCGGCCGTTTGTCGAGTGAATTGCGGAGACTTCCGGGAAGCCGCGCAGCGCCTTCAAAATATGCTCCGAGCGCTCGCCCTCGATTTCGATCATCATGATGGCATTGATGGCTGCGGGCTCAGCATCCGGCCTCAGCTTGATCGTGAAACCGGTGATGGTGCCATCCCGGATGAGGCGGTCGATCCTGTTCTGCACCGTGGCCCGCGCGATGCCGAGAATCGCGGCGATCGAGGCAACCGGAAGCCTCGCATTATCACGCAGAAGTGAAACAAGCCTCCTGTCAGTATCGTCCATGTTACCGCCTGACATTTTGCCAATTCCATTGTGCAAAATGATAAGCCTTTCACGCATTTCAAGCAACTTGTGGGGTGTCGGATTGAACAATTCTCAGCAATTATCGGAAGATGTAACCGCAGGGAATCGTTAAAGAATTAGATATGCCAAATACGCCAACCTTTTTGATGACGGATGGAAGCCACTTCGAGGTGTCCTACAAGATCAACCCTTGGATGACGCCTGATGCCTGGCGGAAAGACGAAGCAAAGAACCGCAAGGAGGCGCGGGAGGCTTCGGCGAGCCTGTCGGCGGCATTGAGGGACGCGGGGGCCCGCGTCATCATGATCGACGGACAGCCGGGCTTGCCTGACATGGTTTTTCCGGCGAATGCGGCGGTGGTCCTGAACGGGCGGGCTCTCGTCTCGCGCTTCCGCTATCTCGAGCGGCAGGGCGAAGAGCGCCATTTCCTGAACGCGCTCGCGCGCCTGAAAGACCTCGGTACATTCGAGGAAGTGGCGCAGCAGCCGAAAGGCATCTGGCAGGAAGGCGCGGGCGACTGTATCTGGGATGCTTCGCGGCAGTTGTTCTGGGCAGGTTTCGGCCCGCGCTCGTCATTCGAGTCGCTGGCCTCGCTGAAGGACTTTTTCGGCATGCCCATAAAGGGCCTCGAACTGGTCTCGGGGCGCTTCTATCATCTCGACACGTGCTTCGCGCCGTTAAGCGGCGGCGAGGTTCTCTATTATCCGCCCGCGTTCTCGAAGCTTTCGCTGTCCGTCATCCGAGATCATGTCCCAGCCGACTCGCGCATCGAGGCGAGCGATGAGGACGCGGCCCGCTTTGCCGTGAACGCTGTCAATGTCGGACGCGAGATCGTCATGGCGGAGCCGACGGACCGGCTGGCCGACGAACTGAAAGAGCGCGGCTACTCGGTTTCGCCTGTTCACCTGCGTCCCTTCATCATGTCGGGCGGCGGCGCCTACTGCATGACGCTCCGGCTCGATCTCAAAACTGCTTTCGCTAACATTTAGGAGGATTTTATAATCATGGCATTCGATATCGCTCCCCCTGCCGCTCCTCGCTCTTATTCCTCTCCGCTGGATTACATCGCGGCGGAGACAGACTTCGGCGCATCGAATTACAAGCCGCTGGACGTGGTGTTGAGCCGCGGCGAAGGCGTGTATGTGTGGGATGTCGAGGGCAACCGCTATCTCGATTGCCTCGCAGGCTATTCAGCCATCAACCAAGGGCACTGCCATCCCGAAGATCAGGGACGCGATGGTCGCGCAGGCCTCGCGGCTGACGCTGACCTCGCGCGCCTTCCGCAACGATCAGCTCGGGCCGTTCTGCGAGGAGCTGTGCACTCTGACGAACTCGACCAAAGTGCTGCCGATGAACACCGGCGCGGAGGCCGTCGAGACCGCCATCAAGGTCGCGCGCAAATGGGGCTATCAGGTCAAGGGCGTGCCCGAGGGCCTGGCCGAGATCGTTGTTTTCGAGAACAATTTCCATGGCCGCACCGTGTCCGTGGTCAGCTTCAGCACCGACCCGACGGCGCGCGCAGGCTTCGGCCCGTTCACGGCAGGCTTCAAGATCGTCCGCTTCGGCGATCTGAAAGCGCTTGAGCAAGCCGTGACGCCGAATACGGTTGCGGTTCTCATGGAGCCGATCCAGGGCGAAGCGGGCGTGCTCGTCCCGCCGCCCGGCTATGTGAGCGCGGTCCGCGAGCTTTGCACCCGCGAACGCATCATCCTGATCCTCGATGAGGTCCAGACCGGGCTCGGCCGCACCGGCAAGCTTCTGGCGGAACAACACGAGGGCGTCGAGTCCGACATGACGCTGCTCGGCAAGGCGCTGGGCGGCGGCTTCTATCCCGTTTCAGCGGTGCTTTGCAGCGGGCCGATCATGGCCGTGCTCAAGCCCGGCGAGCACGGCAGCACGTTCGGCGGCAACCCGCTCGCCTGCGCAGTCGCCCGCGCGTCGCTTCGCGCCATCAGCGAAGAAGGCATGATCGAGAATGCAGCGGCGATGGGCGCGTATTTCCGCGAGGGCCTCAACGCCATCGGCAGCCGCATCATCAAGGAAGTGCGCGGGCGCGGCCTGATGCTCGCGGTCGAACTTCACCCCGACTCGGGCGGCGCGCGCCGTTACTGCGTGGCGCTGAAGCACCGCGGCATCCTCTGCAAGGATACGCACGGGCACACAATCCGCATCTCGCCACCGCTCGTGATGACCCGCGATGACATCGACAGGGCGCTGTTCCAGTTCGCCGCCGTCTTGGCATAAAAACGAACACCAAGTTCCGACTCGGTTTGGCCAACCAGGGGTTGGAGGCCTTAGCCTTACCGAAGGGCCCCGGGTTGGCCGTTAGGATTCCTTTCAGATCGGCAAAAGTTTAGCGACAATAACGCACCGTCGACTGATGTAGGCAAGGTCTCCAACAGGTTGATATTCGTGGCTCATGAGGGATTAAAAACAAGTCCACTGCCTAAAGCCACCTGAAGGATGGCTGAACTGCCCGTATATCGATGATACCCACTTCGGCCGACACTGATTGGAAACTTAGTGGTAAAATTGGGTATATTCGCTAGGGTCTGTGGACATTTAATATCTGAGTAAGGATTCACTTTTATAGCGAACAGTAATTCAAGGCTGAAAACTGGAGGTCAGCCTTGGATCGGACGCTGCTGAGCGATGCGCAATATGAGAAGATCGCGCCGCTTTTGCCAGGCAAGAGTGGCGACGCTGGGCGGACGGCGGCCGATAACCGCCTGTTTGTCGAAGCGGTTTTATGGATCGTGCGAACGGGAGCGCCGTGGCGCGATTTGCCGGTCCGCTTCGGGTACTGGAACAGCGCGTTCCGCCGTTTCCGGCGCTGGTCACGGAAAGGAATTTTCGAAAAAATTTTCAATGCTTTGTCCGGCGATCCCGATTTCGAATACGCCGCCGTCGACGGCACAATCGTCCGGGTCCACCAGCATGGCGCCGGCGCAAAAGGGGGACTCAAAATCAGGCTATCGGTCGCTCGCGAGGAGGCTTGACCACGAAAATCGTAGCCCTTGTGGATGCGCTTGGCTACCTGTCCCGTTTCGTCCTTCTGCCTGGCCAGCGCCATGATATCGTCGGCGTTGAGCCCCTGATCGAAGGGGTTGAATTCGAGGCCTTGCTTGGAGATAAAGCCTTCGACGTCGATTGGCTGAGGGCTGAGTTGGATCGGAGAGGCGCAACCGCTGTTATCCCGCCCAAGTCCAACCGGAAAGAAACGATCCCCTGCGATTTCGCCATGTATGCGTGGCGTCACCTGGTCGAAAACTTCTTCTGCAAACTCAAGGAATTTCGTCGCATCGCAACCCGATACGACAAAACCGATTGCAGCTTCACATCGATGATCTATCTAGCCAGTTCTATGATTGCCATGCGGTGAATGTCCACAGGCCCTAGTTGAAATTCCACGTTATTCATATCCCAGTTGTCTCTGGTTTCAGGGAAACTCTCTACCGAGACCTGCTCAATTTGGGAAGTATTCGATATCATTCACTCCGACGTTACCAATATTCTTGGTCACATCGAATGTTGTGTGGCTGCCTTGTCCATTAAGAATTGGGTCGAAAGTCATTTCAGGACGGTTTTTGAAAAAAATACGAAGGACGGCATGGCCGTCCCCCCGCAAATCGCCGTCACCGGTAGAACCGATCATTCGCAGCAAAGTCATAGCTTCCTCCTTTTGAATGACACGCTTTCTTTGTACATGTTATTTCTTTTAACTATTATTATAACAAGTGATATGAGTCAAGGCCTCCAAAGGGAGCGCTATACTTGCGCGGCATCGAGTAAAGATCGCTGCCTAATCGAGGTCATCGCAGCTTTCCGCTAATGAACCTCGAACTTCACGCCCTGGGCGAGCGGCAGCGTCGAGCCGTAGTTGATCGTATTCGTCGCACGCCGCATGTAGAGTTTCCACGAGTCCGAGCCGGATTCGCGCCCGCCGCCCGTCTCCTTTTCACCGCCGAAAGCGCCGCCGATCTCCGCGCCGGATGGGCCGATATTGACGTTCGCGATGCCGCAATCGGAGCCCCGCGCGGACAGGAAAAGCTCCGCTTCCCGCAAATCGTTCGTAAAGATGGAGGATGACAGCCCCTGGCTGACGGCGTTGTGCAGCCGGATGGCCTCGGGCAGCTCCCGGTAGCGCATCACATAGAGGATGGGCGCGAACGTCTCCTTCAGCACGGGACCGGCCTGCCCCGGCATCTCCACAAGCGCGGGCCGCACATAGAACGCGGCGGCGGGAACACCCTCCGTCACGCGCGCGCCGCCGGTTACGACGCCGCCCCCGGCCGCGGCTGCTTCGAGCGCTTGTTGCATCGCGGCAAAGGCGGCCCCATCGATGAGAGGCCCGACCAGCGTTTCCGGCTCAAGTGGGTTGCCCACTTTCACGGAAGCATAGGCCGCTTTGAGACGCCGCACGAAGCGCTCATAAATGCGCTCATGGACGAAAAGCCGGCGAAGCGTCGTGCAGCGCTGCCCGGCAGTGCCCATCGCCGCGAAGGCAACCGCGCGCAAAGTCAGGTCGAGATCGGCGGACCGGCAAACGATCGCGCCGTTATTGCCGCCGAGTTCGAGGATCGCGCGCGCGAAACGCTGCGCGAGGCGCGGCCCGAGCGCGAGGCCCATCGCGGTCGAACCGGTTGCGGAGACGAGCGGCACGAGGTGGTGATCCGCCAGAGCTTCGCCTGCTTCGCGCCCGCCCAGGATGACCGATGAGAGGCCCTCCGGAGCCGGGTTCCCAGCCTCCCTGAAGCGCGCCAAGGCCCGCTCGAACAAGGCCTGCGTGGCGAGCGCGGTGAGAGGCGTCTTTTCGGATGGTTTCCAAACGCACGCATTGCCGCACACAAGCGCGAGCGCCGCATTCCAGGCCCAGACCGCGACGGGGAAATTGAACGCGGAAATGATGCCGGTGACGCCCAGCGGGTGCCACGTCTCCATCATGCGATGCTCGCCGCGCTCGCTCGCGATGGTCAGGCCGTAGAGCTGGCGCGAGAGTCCGGTGGCGAAGTCGCAGATGTCGATCATCTCCTGCACTTCGCCGAGGCCCTCCGAGAGAATCTTGCCCGCCTCGATTGAGACGAGCGTTCCGAGCGCGGCCTTGTTCGCCCGCAACTCCTCGCCCAAGAGCCGGACAACTTCGCCGCGTCTGGGAGCCGGAACATCCCGCCAGACCAGAAAAGCCGCATGCGCAGCCTTGATCGTACCGTCTATTTCGTGCCTGCCCGGGGGGATAATGCGGGCGATGGCCTCGCCCGTGATCGGGGACCGCACCTGAAGCGGACCCGCCTTGATGGCGGAGGTGGACACACCCAAATCCGGGAGCAGGGCTTGAACGCTGGCGGCGACGCCTTCCAAACCGGGAACAGCTGGCATGATCCTGTTTTCTCCTCCAAGTTCCAGGTGCGGCGTCATCCGGCTTTGCTTGATGCGCGTAGGCAAACCGGCTAGCTTTCCTAAATATAGTGCGGAACGCGTCGATAAGCGAAATACGGGACAAGCCCTTGAGTGAGGCGAACGCCGTTACTTTCAGCCCGGAGGAGCTTGCCCGCGGGCGCGCGCTTCAGGAGCGGTTTTGCTCGACGTTCTCCGACCTATTCGGCGATCCGGCGGCGCCCCGCACGGTTGTCATTGTGCCGAGCATCACGTTCGACCGCGAAGTGATGTCGAGGATTACGGGCGTCCATCACTACGAGGAGCGGCTGCTCTGCCTGCTTCTCCTGCTTCGGTTCCCCCGCACGCGCGTCATTTACGTAACCAGCACGCCCATCGCTGAGCCGATCATCGACTATTACCTGCATCTGTTGCCCGGCATTCCGGGCCAGCATGCCCGCCAACGCCTCGAACTTCTGTCCTGCTACGATCGGTCCGATCTTCCGCTTACCGCCAAAATCCTGGCAAGGCCTCGGCTTATCCGGAGGATCAAGGACTCTATCCTCGATCCGGCAACGGCTCACGTCACCTTCTTCACCGTCACGCCTCTCGAAAAGAAGCTCGCCCTGAAGCTTGACTTGCCAATCTACGGATGCGACCCGGAACTCGCCTCATGGGGTTCGAAGAGCGGCTCACGCAAGATATTCAAGGAAGCCGGCATCGACCTGCCGGCCGGCTCGGAAGACTTGCAAAGCGCGGATGACATCGCGGAAGCGCTGGCGCAGTTGAAGGAGCAGAAGCCGGAATTGAGGCGCGCGGTGGTGAAGCTCAACGAAGGATTTTCCGGCGAGGGCAACGCGCTCTTCGATTTCAAGGGCGCGCCAAAGAGCGGGCTGAAGCCCTGGATCTTCGATCGATTGCCGGATCTCGGCTTCGAAGCCCGCGGCATGACGCTCGAAGCCTACCTCGAAAAGTTCCACCTCATGGGCGGGATCGTCGAGGAGTTCGTGGAAGGGAAGAACAAGCGGTCGCCTTCCGCCCAATTCCGCGTCGATCCGAACGGCAACCTCGAAGTCATCTCGACACACGATCAGGTTCTAGGCGGCAGCAACAGCCAGGTTTTCCTGGGCTGCCGCTTTCCGGCGGATGCGGCCTACCGGCTCGACATTCAGGAGCTTGGCTTCCGGGCGGCGGAAGTCCTAGCTTCAAAGGGCGTTCTTGGGCGCTTCGGCATCGACTTCATCTCGGTTCCGGAGAATGGCGGCTGGCGGCACTATGCGATCGAGATCAATCTCAGGAAGGGCGGGACCACCCATCCGTTCCTCATGCTGCAGTTTCTGACTGCGGGAAGCTACGATCCCAAGACCGGGCTGTTTCGCACGGCGGCAGGCAAGCCCTGCTTCTATTATGCGTCGGACAATCTCCACGAGGACCACTTTTGCGGCCTGACTCCATCCGACCTCATCGATATTGCCGCCACAAAGGGCCTTCATTTCAACGCCGCGATCCAGGAGGGCGTCGTGTTCCACCTGATCGGCGCGCTTTCCGAATTCGGGAAGCTTGGCGTGCTCGCTATCGGAGATACGGAGGAAAAGGCCTACGCCTCCTACTTGCGAAGCGTGCGCATTCTCGAGGAGGAGAGCCTGCGCAGCGGCGATTGACACTGACAAGCCCGGCCAGGCGGCAACTCGACTGGCTGGGCGGCATAAACAAAATGCTTACTCAAGCAAGTGAAGGAAACGCGTGTCTGCTTCAAGAACGCCCCCGGCGTGTCTTACGTACGGCATGAGATCTGGCACACGAGTTCGCAACGTTTCCAGCGTGACGCGTTCAAGGTATCGCGTTCTCTCAATACCCACATTCCATCCGTAACTGCCGACCGGGTCATGCGAAAGAACCGCGATGAGGACCAACACACCCTCTTCGCTCGAAACTGTCCCGGACGCGATGTTATTCAAGACGATCTGTCCTGCGGTCTCGACCGCATCCGGCCACTTATGGCTGTACGGCCCAATGATAAGCGCGGTATTCGGCAGGTGAAGCCAGTCGAACCCACGCCCAACGGCGATTACCCGCTCGGCATGGACTAACTCGATGTGCTCGCGCCCCGTCTTGCGGATCTCCCTGACATGCACCTGATTGCCGGCGACGAGCGGCAAGAGGTCATCGAGCGTCCGCTGCAGCATGCTCGGGTACAACCTCCGCAGAGCTGCCGCGACCTCGATTTCAGTATCTTTCAGGTGTTCCCCAACATTGTAGACGGCCTCGGCGTCCTGTTCGCTGTGCAAAATGAGGACGTCTTCGTCCGTTTCGATTCCGACGACAATCGGGTGCGTTGTGCGAACACGCGAACCAAAGACGTCCTCGATTTGACGGCAAAGCTTTTGCGCAGAGGCCAGCGCCTTCGCGGTATCGTACCCCTGCCCCTTGCAACCCCAATGGGTGTCGCTCTGCGAAAAGTGGTAGGTCACGAAGATGAGGCGGTTTCTTCCGCGCGAAATCGTGTATTCCACCCAATCAGTCAAGGCCGCGCCCAAGAACGGCCAACCAAGGTCAAAATTACCTCCGACATTCCGAAATGGCTGAACAATGCCGGGAGGCGTCCTGGTGATGTGCGCCAGATCGAGCCTGCCGTCCATGCACTTGAATGCCGCAATCTCTGTCGGGTGAGCTTGACGGTGCGTGGCTCGCCGCACCCGTTCCGACGGATCGCAATACACAGCGCTTTGCGCGCGGTTACGAGCAATTATCTGCCGATTCAGTTCCATGGGGTGTCAGTGCGCCTCATATCATGACTCGATAAGAATATATTACCAAAAGCTAAACTATTTTTCCAAAGAAAGTGCCTGCCAAAGCGGCGTCGCGCACAAAAAAGGGGCTAAGAACCCGCAAGAGGGCCGGCATCCTGCTGCAAGGACGAGTACGATTGCCGCCGGGCTGCCGATGAGCCACAACGGCACAGCCGGCTCAGAAGCTGGGGCTCCGCTCTGGTTCTGTGCAAGCGCACATGGTAGGTTGCCGGAGTTTTACGCGACACGTGCGGAGGCCCATGCACCGGCTTATTGATGGCGTTCTGCGCTTCCATAGAGATATTCACGGCCCCAGGCGTGATTTGTTCACTCAACTTGGCGAGGCGCAGGCGCCTTTCGCCATGTTCATTGCTTGCTCCGACAGCCGCGTGGTGCCGGAGCTTCTGACCCAACGCGAGCCCGGCGAAATATTCGTCGTGCGCAACGTCGGCAATATCATACCGTCCTACGCGCCCTCGGTGGGCGGCGTCTCGGCCAGCATCGAGTATGCAATAGCGGCGCTCGGCATCGAGAGTATCGTTGTCTGTGGCCACTCTGACTGCGGGGCCATGAAAGCGATCCTGCGAGAGGAAAAGCTCGATAAAATGCCGGCGGTGGCGAACTGGGTCGAACATGCGGCGGCTGCAAAAAAAATAGTCGATGCGATGCTGCCTTCGGCGGACGAACGCACTCGCCTGCACGCGCTTGCCCATGAAAATGTGTTGTGTCAGCTCCGAAATCTGCAAACGCACCCCGTCGCTGCGGCAAAGCTCGCGACGGGCAAGCTCAAGCTTTATGGCTGGGTTTATAATATCGAGAACGGCACGGTTGATACTTTCGATGCGGCAACCGGCCAGTTTGTGCGGCTGACCGAGGGCTCACTTGCGCATGCCACGCCGCCGACACGGCTTTCGTATGTCGTGCCGCAGGACTAGCCGCGTCGGGAATGCCCTCCGATGGGCGCGGTCGAAACCACCGCCCGTCAAAAACGCCTACTCTGGCTTGAGGAGTGACCTAGCGTCCGCTGCTTGCATCGGCTTTTTCTTGTTGCCCTTCGCCGGTTTGTCCTTGGCGGGCAGGCGGTGCCCCGGCTCCAAAGCCGGCCGCTTGCCCTTCTTCTCATCCTTGTTCGCGATCCTCGCGAGCTTGCGTCCGTTACAGACGATGTTGCGCAGGTCGGGAGCTTTCGCGCCCTCGGGCGTCTCCACCGGCCATGTTGCGAGCGTGGGCGCCAGCACCGCCTTCCAGGGGTAGATCTCGAAGCCGTGCTCGAAAAGACCGGCTGCCCGGATGGTGCGCGCGGCGCCGGACCTTTCGCCCAACACCACGGCGACAAGCTGCCGCCCATTTCGAGTCGCACTCGCCACGACATTATAACCAGCCGCGCAAACGAAGCCTGTCTTCATGCCGTCTGCGCCGTCATAGCTTTTCAGGAGCCCGTTATGGGTGGTGATGAGGCGTTTCCCGATCCTCACTTCCGTGATGGCGAAGACGCTGGCATATTGCGGAAACTCTCTCAGGATCATGTTTGCGAGAAGCGCCATATCGCGCGCCGTGGTGACGGCTTGCTCCGGCGCTTCCGTGTTGCCGTCGGAATTGAACACCGGCAGGCCATTCGGGTTGACGAAGTGCGTGTTCGTCATGCCGAGGCGGGCGGCGGTCCTGTTCATGATGTCCACGAAACTATCGACGTTGCCGCCGATTTTCTCCGCCAGCATGATTGCGACGTCGTTCGCCGATTTCACAATCAGCGCCTTGATCGCGAGATCGACTGTGAGTTGCGCCCCAAGCGTCATGCCAAGCTTGCTCGGGGGCTGGCTCTGCGAGAGTGGAGTGGAGATGACGACGTCTTCGGGCGAAAGCTGGCCGTCTCGAATCGCTTCGAAAGCGATATAGGCCGTCATCAGCTTTGTGAGCGAAGCTGGCCGCCACGGCTGATCGGCGTCCTCCGCATAGAGGACGAGCCCCGTGGATGGCTCGGTCACGAGTGCTGGCCCGGCGGCGGCCTGCTGGAAGCAGGCCAGGAATGCCGCAAACCCTGCCAATAATGTCCGAGCTCGTGTTCCTATGGATACTTCCATCTATAAAAAACACTCGATTTGGTGCCCCAGGCCGGACTCGAACCAGCACGCCCTTGCAGGCAACAGATTTTGAGTCTGCCGCGTCTACCGTTCCGCCACTGGGGCACTCCCAATCGGGATGCCGGGATCATAGCGCCGAACTACGGGGCGTCAACTGCTCTCAGTGGCAGAACGCACAACACGCTTGAACGATGCTGGACCTTTAGGCTTTTAGGCATGATTCCTTATTTGGTGCGCAGTTTTTGCACCGAATATGGTTGAAAAACTGTTGATTTTTCTGTCGCCGACCCGGCTGGCCAAGCAAAGAAGCTGTTTAGTCCTGCGTGTCGCTGCCTTTTGCGGCATTCCGGCGAACCTCGCCCCAGCTCTTGAGCCGGGCCTCGATCTCTTTCTCATATCCGCGCGCTTTCGGCCGATAGAATTGCTGGTGCGCCAAACCATCGGGGAAATAGGTCTGGCCCGACACGCCTTCTTCCGTGCTGTGGTCGTAGACATAGCCTGCGCCGTAGCCCTCCTCGCGCATGAGCCTCGTCGGGGCGTTCAGAATGTGCTTCGGCGGCGGGAGGGAGCCGCCATCCTTTGCGAAGCGCATCGCCGCCCCGAACGCCGTGTAGGCCGCGTTCGATTTCGGCGCTGTCGCCAGGTAGATGATGCATTGCGCAAGCGCGAGTTCGCCCTCGGGGCTCCCCAGGAAATCGTATGCCTCCTTCGCGGCGTTCGCCTGCACGAGCGCATGCGGGTCGGCAAGGCCGATGTCCTCGACCGCCATGCGCACCATGCGCCGGGCAAGGTAGAGCGGATCCTCGCCGCCATCGATCATGCGGCACAGCCAGTAAAGGGCCGCGTCCGGGTCGGAGCCGCGAACCGCCTTGTGAAGGGCGCTGATCAGGTCGTAATGCCCGTCGCGGTTCTTGTCGTAGAGCGGCGCGCGGCGCTGCACGAGCCCTACGAGCTCGTCCGGTTCGATGGGCTTTGCGACGTCGTGCGCGGTTGCAAAGACATCCTCGGCCAGGTTCAGCACGGTGCGGCCGTCGCCATCTGCCATGCCGATCAGGGTTTGCCGTGCTTCAGACGTCAGCGGCAGCGTCTTGCCCAGCACCGTCTCGGCCCGTTTCAGCAGGTGCTCAAGGTCTTCTTCGGTGAGGCGCTTGAACACGAGCACCTTGGCGCGGGAAAGAAGCGCGCCGTTCAGTTCGAAAGATGGGTTCTCGGTTGTGGCGCCGATCAAGATGATGGTGCCGTCCTCGACATAGGGCAGGAAGGAATCCTGCTGCGAGCGGTTGAACCGGTGGATTTCGTCCACGAAAAGGATTGTCCCCTGGCCGAAGCGCTGCCTGTCGCGGGCCTCCTCGAACACCTTCCGCAGGTCCTGGACACCAGAGAAGATCGCCGAGAGCTGCTCGAAATGCATGCCGGCGCCGCGCGCCATGAGCCGGGCGACCGTCGTCTTGCCGGTGCCGGGCGGACCCCAGAAGATCATCGACCGGGGCCGCTCGCCTTCCGCGATGCGCCGCAGCGGTCCGCCTTCGCCTAAGAGGTGATCCTGCCCGATAACCTCGCCAAGCGTTGCCGGTCGCAGCCGGTCGGCGAGCGGCCGCGACGCATTATCGGGCGCGGCCACACTCTCGAAGAGCGGCGCGGAAGGAGTGGATCGGGATTTTGCCATTGCAGTCACCCCACGATCAGGATGTCGAAAAAGGCGGAAATCCAGGCTTCATCCTTCGACAAACTCAGGATGAGGCAGAGCGATTTCAACGGCTTAGCCTTATGGTGAGCTTGTCGAACCATGGGCCGCATCGTTTTTCAGCAGCCTCTATATGGCGGCGACTTTCCATCATTTCACCCAGAGATGACAGTGCGAATTGTCTGGCCGCCGCGCTTAATGGTCATCCGCCACAATCGCGCGCTTTTGCCGACAAGCTTTTCGAGGCCCTTGGTCGTATCGACCTTCTCGCCGTTGATCTCCGCGATGATGTCGCCAGGCTTGACGCCGACCCGCCGTGCAATCGAGTAGGCCTCGGTTTCCACCACCACCACGCCTTTCGTGTCAGGGATGGAAAGCTCGTCTGCGACAGCCGGCGAAAGGTTGGCGACCTTTGCGCCGCCCAGGGGATTGTTGCCGGCAAGATCACGCACATCCCGCGGCGGGTTCTCCGGCGCAGTCATAAGGGGCACGGAAAGCTTGCGGCGCGTGCCTGCCCTTAGCACTTCAAGTTCGACGTCCCCCGACGTGCCACGGGTGGTGAAGCGGTAGGCGAAGGCATTCGGGTCGGACACATCCTTGGCGTCGACGGAGACGATAATGTCGCCCGCGCGGAGGCCTCCGGTCGCAGCGGGGCCGCCGTCTATCACCTCTGAGACAAGCGCGCCCGACGCGCGGTCGAGGCCCGCCGCATTCGCGATCTGCGCGCTGACCTCCGCGAGACTGGCGCCCAGCCATGGGCGGCGGACCGTGGCGCCATGCAGCGCCAACTCGACAACGAGCCTCACCATGTTCGCGGGAATGGCGAAGCCGATGCCCTGGCTTCCGCCGCTCTTCGAGTAGATCGCCGTGTTGATGCCGACGAGACGGCCCTGCATGTCCACAAGCGCGCCGCCCGAATTGCCGGGATTGATCGCGGCGTCCGTCTGAATGAAGAACTGGTAGTCCGAAATTCCCAGGCGCGTGCGGGCCAGCGCCGAGACGATGCCGCTTGTAACTGTCTGTCCCACGCCGAAAGGATTGCCGATGGCGAGCACCCGGTCGCCAACTTCGAGGAGGTCGGCGTCCGCGAAACTCACATAGGGAAATTCGATGTCAGAGCTCTTGATCTGCAGGACCGCCAGATCGGTGCGCTCGTCTTTGAGGAGCACTTTCGCGTCGAACTCGCGCGCGTCCGACAGCGCAACCTTGATTTCCGCGCCTGTGTCGCCCTGGATGACATGGTTGTTCGTCACGACAACGCCGCTCGGCGCGACGATGACGCCGGAGCCGAGCGAGTTTTGCGCCCGCTCGCTATGCCCGAATTCGCGACCGAAGAACTCTTCGAAAATCGGATTGTTGAAGGCCGAGTCGCGGCGCACGCGCTGATGCACATACACATTCACCACCGCAGGCGCGGCCAGTTTCACCACCGGCGCGTAAGAAAAGACAATCTGCTCGCGGCTTTCGGGAACTTTCTTTACGACTTGCGCATGCACAGTTTCTACGGCTGCGCCAGCCAGCAAACCGAGCACAAGAACAGCTTTGATAATGCGCGCAAGTTTCATTGCGTTGATCCCGTCTGAATTCGACGCAATCTATAAATCGCGGCTGAGCTTGCGATGCAAGAGCCGGTAACGCTGTCTCCCAAGACAATCTCGGCTGTGAATTGTTTCCCCGCGTGAGCGAGTGATTGCTGGCAACTGTCAGCGGCCCGCCACTTCCTGGAAGGGCCTCGGCGCTCCGCCTCCAAGCGGAACCTGCTTCGACCAGAGACGGCCGGAGAGCGCCTTGTCATAGCCGTAGCGATACAGCGCCGCCATATAGGGGCTGTTGAACCCTGGCTGGATGCCGGGATTGGCCTGCAGCCATTCATCGAAGCCGCTGTCGATCGATGTGAGGTTGAAGCGCTCGCTTCCGACATAATTCAAGGTCGCGAGCAGGACGCTTTTCGCGTCGTTCTTGATCAGGGTCGAGAAGGAGCGCGAGACCGTCGTCAGAAGCCCGGTCTCCACGACCTCGAACTGCGGCGTGATATGGTTGTTCATGACGATCCAGACGCGCGGCCTGTTTTTTGGATCGGCAACTCGTCTCCCGTGCTCAAAGGCAAAATCGGGAAGCACGAAAACCTGGCTGGTTGCGCCGCCATCCACGTGCATTTCCCGGAAGAAATGGCCGTTCGCATGGACGTCGATATAGGTTGGGCCGAATATGCCGGGGATGCTGGCGGAGGCGATCAGCACATCACGGAAGAGTTCCCGGTATTGCACACCGCCGGCTGCAATCGCCCCCATGTCCCAGACAACGCCGCGTTGAGCGTCCAGATTGGTGGTCAGGATGAGAAGCCGCCGCCCCCGCGCGTGCTCCGCCGCGACCGAGGCCAGAAGCCTCTCATCGATGAATTTATCGATCAGGTTCTGAAGCATGCCGTGGCGCAATTCTATGGTTCCGAGGAGCGAAAAGATGCCACCGAGGTCACCGAGCATCTGCGCCGCATCGTAGGAGAAGGCCTCGTGCAGTTCGGCATCGTAGTCGGGGCCGAGAAAGGCAAACGGCGCGATGAGGGCGCCCGCACTCACTCCGGTGACGAAGGTGAACCTGGGGCGGGCTCCTGTCGCTGTCCAGCCGCCAATGACGCCAGCGCCAAAAGCGCCGTCATACGCGCCGCCGGACAGCGCGAGGGCGTCGAAGCTCTCAGCGGGGCCATTTGGGGACCCGATCGCCGTACCGTGCAGAAAGCCTCGGAACTCGGCCGCGCTGCCGTCGACCCAGACGCGCGCGTTCGGTATGCCGGGAATCTCGGCAATCGCTTGCTCCTGGGCGGTAAAGGGCTCGCGGGGGATGAACGAGCAGGCTCCGAGGAGCGTTGTGGAAGCGCCCAGGAGAAAGGATCTTCTCCCGAGGGCGCCAAGGCGGCGGCGCCCAACCGGGCTTCCTCCCTCGCTCATGTGCCCTCCCCCAAACAAGCGACTTCGCAGGCTAAATCTCTTTCATTGAGTTTAGCATGCGTCAATGGCGCCAAGCTTTCTGCTAATCCTGTTAGGTGCGCATCGTGGCATAAATGCAACCACGAGCGTTCTTACTGTGCAGAAGATGGAGACCAATAATCCTTAAGTTGAATGTCGCCTCCAGGAGGCGGCTCGAAAATGGATTGCACAAGAGCATTGCTGACCTCCCCAAGCTCCGCTGGCTGCCAATGCGGGGAGTGGTCCTTGTCGACGATGACGGCGCGCACGCCCTCCAGGAAGTCGTGCAGCCTGATCATGCGGGTCGCCACACGGTACTCGGTGGTAAGCGCCTCTTTCAGGGATTTGAAGGTGGTTCCCCGTTTCTGAAGCTCGAAAGTCACCTTCAGGCTGAGAGGCGAGCGTTTCGACAGTCTCGCAAGCGTCTCTTGCGCCCAATCCCGCCACTCGCCGTCCTCGCGTTCGAGCCCCCTGAAAAGGTCATCGAGAGTGGCTGCCGAGAAGAGGCGGTCAACGGGGTTGCGAAGCCTCTCAAGTTCGCTTTCTCCAGGCGGTTCGTGCAGGCCATCCAGGATGGGGTCGATGGGCTCCGCCTCGATCATCGCGGCTTTGATCGCCTCGAATTTTTGGGCCGAAATGCAATGGGTGGCGACGCCGAGATAATAGGTGTCGGCGCGGCGGCAAACGTGGCCCGTCAAAGCGAGATAGAGGCCGATCTTTCCCGGCATGCGGGGCAGAAACCAGGACGCGCCCACGTCGGGAGTGAAGCCGATGCCGGTCTCGGGCATGGCGAAACTGATGTTCTCGCCCGCCACCCGGTGCGTGCCGTAAAGGCTGATGCCCACGCCGCCGCCCATCGTGATGCCGTTCATCAATGAGACGTGCGGCTTGCGGAAACACTGCAGCGTCCAGTTGTGCTGATATTCCTCGACATAGTAGCGGTCTGCCTCCGCAGGCTGGTCTTGTACAAGGTCACGGATGAGCCGGATGTCGCCGCCCGCGCAAAAGCCCTTGCCTTCCGCCTCCTGCACGATCCCGTAGATGTGCGGGTTCTTCGCGCAAGCGTGCTTGAAGGCTTCGAGCGCCCGGATCATGCCGAGGGTGAGCGCGTTCAACTCCTTGACTCGCGTCAGGCGTGCGACACCGGCGCGGCCTTGTTCCTGGCACGTGATTTCGTTCGGCGCTTCGTCCATGTTTTCCGTCACTGACACTCGCTAGTGTCCTGACTCTCAATTGCCCTAAAATAACTCACGCGGCCTCCAGCCTATCGAGAGCTGCGCGGGCGCGGTTGATTTTCTCAAGGATCGCAGCCCCCTCGGCTTTCCATTTATAGGGGCGCGGATTGGCATTGCGTCCTGCGAGGTAGGCCTTGATGTCGCTCACGAGTTCGCCGACCGAAGCGAAGCTGCCGGTGCGGATGACGTCCTCTGTCAGATCAGCGAAGAAGCGCTCGACAAGGTTCATCCAGGACGACGAAGTTGGCGTGAAGTGGGACTTGAAGCGCTTATGACGGCCAAGCCACGCCTTGACCTTTGGATGCTTGTGGGTGGCGTAGTTATCCTGGATCAGGTGGATGTCGAGGTTCTTGGGCGTCTCGCGATCGATCTGCTTCAGGAACCGCAGCCATTCGACATGGGTGTGGCGCTCCTCGGTCCGTGCGATCAGCTTGCCCTCGATGGCGTTGAGGGCGGCGAACAGCGTCACCGTGCCATGGCGTGTGTAATCGTGCGTCATCGTGCGCGGCCGCTTCGGCGCCAGCGGCAGCCCGAACTGCGTGCGCTCCAGCGCCTGGCACTGGCTTTTCTCGTCGCAGCACAGCACCAGCGCTTTCGCTGGCGGGTCGAGGTAGAGCCCGATCACGTCCCAGAATTTCTCCTCGAACTTCGGATCGTTCGAGAGCTTGAAGGTCTTGGTGACATGCGGCTTCAGATCGTTCTTCGCCCAGATGCGCTGCACCGTGCTGTGGGACATGCCGGCGTGGCGCCCCATGGTCCGCACGCTCCAGCGATTTCGGCCTTTCGGCGGCCGGGTGGCCTCGGTGATGACGCGCTCGATCTTCGCCGCTGGGATGGACGGCTTGCGGCCCCGGCCTGTTTTGTCCTTGAGGCCATCGAGCCCAAATCGCTCAAAGCGGCTCGACCACATCGACACCGTAGGCATCGACGTATTCATCCGTTCGGCCACGTCCTCGATCCTCAAACCGTCAAGCCGCAACAAAATGATTTTGGACCGGAAGTGGTCGCGGTGAACGCTCGTCGAGGCTTTGGCTCTCCGTTCCAATTCTGCCCGCACGTCCTCGCCCGCAATCATCACTTTGATTGGTCTTGCCATCCCCCCATCCCCGCTTGCGCGCCGAAATCGGGGTTATGTAAACCGATTTGAGAGACGGAACACTAGTTCGCCATTTCCACCTTGGAGCGATAAACGGCAATGCTCACCGGCGCGAAAAGAAACGCCTTTGCCTGATTGAGCAGGGGCAAGCACACCTTCTCGAAAAAACTCATGTGTTTGCTCGCGCACTCGCGTCCCGCATTCTCGAAGATGAGATAGATGGGCCGCGGATCGAGCAGCAAGGAAGCGATTACATAGCTGAGAATGATGTCAAGGTGACCCGCGCTGAGGCTGTCGGGGAAAAAAAGAACCGCGGGCTGGGCGGGAATGACGACGCCGTCGCGGTCCCCGCGCAACGCCCTGACATCACGGCACGTCAGATAGGTCCTCGGAAATTGCGCGAGATTCATCTCAAGCGTTTCGGAAGCTTCCGCGTCAAACGCATATCCGGCCGCATATTCGAAATTGCGCCGGGCAGCGAGAAGCAGAGTGCGCCCATTGCCCGCCCGGAAATCAACGAAAGCATATCGCTTCAAATCCTCCGGCAGAGCCGAAAGCGCCCAGTCGAGAAGCTTTTTGGGGATCGGCCCTTGGTAGAAGAAAGACTTCTCAACGCCCTCCTCCGTCTCCTCGACGTTATAGACTTCAAGCGGAGGGGTTTTGCAGAAAAGAAGCTGCTCGGTGCTTCTGTCGAAGACCTGACGATGAATGACGCTTAAGAGAGCGATGCGGCGGCGGCTCCAATCCCGCATCCGCATCCGCCGGCTGATATCGCGGGACCTTTGAACCAGGGTTTTTGCCGCATTCTCAAGAGCAGATCCTGCAGCCTGGCTCCGTAGATTGACGCCGGCCGCTGGCTGCTCCTGAACTTCGTTGGCCATTCGAGGCGTGGAATCCGGCGCGCGCGCAATCGCATCCTCGGGTATAGCTGGGGAGAACAGACCGGACAGAGACGCCGGCTCGTGCTCGATAAGAGCGAACATTGCGGGGGCAGGTTCTTCCAAGGCCATATGCTCGATTGGCGGCTCGCCATAATCCAGCGGCAGCTTCGCATAGGAAACCAGCGGTTCGGCAGGCATCTCGTCCAGCGCGGGCGGCTCTGCATATCCGAGAGACGCTTCTCCATATTCAACGGCCGGCTCCGCCCGGATTTGCTTCTGCGCAGTCGTCAGTTCTTCGATCAGCCTGTCATGCAGAAGATTGGGTTCGGATGCGCCGGAAGCATCGCCGGGAGTTCCTTCCTCAAAACGACCGCGCTCCTGAAGGCCGCTGCCGCGGATCGCATGTTCCAGGAGGTCAGCGAGAGGCGAATCATCCTCCGGTGCGAGAGGAGAAGAAGGCGGCTGCGGCTTGGCGCCGGCCTGGGAATGAAGGTACGCGCGGAGATCGGCGTTGGAGAATTTGCTGGGCCGCTTTTCTCTATCGTCATTCGTCATGGGCGTCCGCAATGCCATTGCCCGGACAGCAGAGCATGAGCGCCATTGCTGCCAGCGTTTAGGAGAAATCCACGAACTGTGATGTTTCACAACTCTCAGTGGGTTGGCAATTAGTCAGGGAACCCATCGTTAAAGAAGTCCGGTGACAACTCCGATTCCCATATTCCTTGTTGCAGTTTTACTGCGCGTCAACCTTTCTCTGTCAAAGTCTAGGGCGTTGGTCGTTATTTTACTTTGTAAGGAGAGTCCGCGTATCATGGCTTCTTTTGGACCGGTACCCAGCCGCTCGCGCGATGCCCTTCAGAGCGCCATTGCCCGCCTTTATAAATACGCTCTCGTATTGACAGTCAATGAAGAGCTTGCGCGGGCGCTTCTTAGAAGCACAACCAAGGCTTTGAATCTACAAAAGGATTTTGCCTGGGACGATCGCGACCACCTCGTCGATGCATTTCGGCGCATGCACGCCATGTGGAGCGCGAAGCTTGCCGAGGACCCAAACATTCAGAAGAGATGCCAGCCCGAGCCACGTCTCTTTGCGGCAAGCTTTCCGAAAGAGCCGCTTGCCGGCAATGCTCATTTCGCGAAATTTATCGCGAACATGTCCTCGCCGCAGAGAGCTGCCCTTTACCTCGTTTATGGGGAGGACATGTCCTACGATGAAGCTGCGGAAGTGTCTGCGCTCGATATGCTGTCGCTGATGAAACTTCTGGCGCGTGGCCACGTCGCTCTGTCCCACTGGCTCGATCAGCGGGGATTGAGCAATGATGCAGGCCAGCAAGGGAACCAGATCGATGCCTCGCCCGGGCAGGAGCGTGCCGCATGACTCAGTTGAGTGACGAGTTCCTGCTCGCCTATATCGACGGACAACTTGAGAGAGCGCAGTCCGGCGAAGTCTCCCAGCTCACGAGCACCAATGTGGAGATTTCCCGGCGCGTCGCGCGCTTGAAGCGTTCGCAGGCGCAGCTGATTGAGAACTTCGGCGCTTTCGCGCGTGAAGCAATTGCGGTGCCCCGAAGCGCCCTTCAGTTTGACGAAACCGAGGGCAAACAGCTCTCCAAAGGAAAAACGAGCGCGCGGCCCCCGGCCCCATCGCCTCAGCAACCGGCCCTTTCGCCTCAGCAAAAAGAACCGGATGCGGCCCGGAAAATGCTTTTCGTGCTCGCGGTGTTTGCGGGCGGTGTTCTCGGCGGCTATGGCGCGACTGCGCTTACCGGTCAACACGCGGCGCCGCTGGCGAAGGACACTGACAGAGCGCCAGCCGCACAAATATCGCCGTCGTCCTGGCCTGCAGACATCTCCCAATTCCACAGCTTCTTCCCGCGCGAGACGCTGACGCCCTATCCCGACGCCATCGCCAACCCTGAGCTGATACGCTTCCAGCTTTCCAAAATCACGGCCAAGGCCCTGACGCCCCCCGATTTCACGCGACAGGGGTACACGCTTTTTCGTGGTCAGACCTTCAACTACCGGCAGGAACGGATGATGCAACTCACCTATGCCTCAAAGACCGAGCCGCCGCTGACCCTCTACGCGCTCCCCGCGGCTGAACTCCCGGACAGTCCCATAGCCGTGCAGGCGATCGGCTTGAACAAGGCAGCAAGCTGGGTGACGGACCACGTCCGTTTTCTCCTGACAGCTGAAAAGAACGAGGACGACTTGAAGCTTCTCGCCGTCATGGCGCAAAGCCAGATGCCCAGAAAGTCTTAGACGGACGGGAGTGCGGCGCAGCTTGGCTGGCTTGTGGCGATGGCCCGGGACCGGGCGGCGGCTCCGCTGCTTCTCAGCCCATCTTACAGCACGCGATAAACTGCGGGTGACCTCGCCGACCCCGCGCGGGTGGTTTGGATCAAGTGCTTCTTCTCGAGCGATCCGAGAACGGAGTGAAGGGAGCCAAGCGGTATTTGAGCAGTTTGAGCCAGGACGGCGGCTCTGACCGCGACGAGATTGTCCTCATCCATCTTTTCACGAAGCGCCCTCAAAACGGCACTCTGCCGGGGGCTGAGTTCCACCTCGCTCACTGGCGGTTTGGGAGAGATCCGCTCCGGTGCGGGTGCTGATGCTTCAGAAACCGCATCCTTGTTTTCAGGAGCCTGGCTGCCCTGGCTGTTTTGCAGATCAGTATAGTCTCTGGCCCGCTTCTCATCATAAAAATTCGCGATTACTTCCATAACACGGGGCCGGGCCGGGTCCGTTCGAACAACTGCCCAAGTCGAACTTTCCAATACGACCGTCTTGAACACCTCGGTACTGCTTCCCATAACCTGATTACCTTCTTTTACACTAAGATTACGGGCTACCCCGCTACTATTTCGCCATCTGACCATTGAAAGAGCAGGCCCCATAGCGTGGATTGGATGCTAATATTTTATGTCAGCGAAAATTTTACGGTGAGGACTCTGGCACAAATCGACTACAGCGCTGGAGCCCCCCTGGAGTTTCCTGAACCAGCTACCAAAAGACGACCGCCAAGCACTCTCCCAGGAGTTGAGGAATTAAGATTACACACTAGCAGCTACTCCTCAGGAAATCAGGCTTCAGCTTCGCTGATCAAACTGCTCAGCTTGCTGTATGAAGCAGCATGACTAGCAGCGGTTTTAGGCCTTCGTCAAACTACAAATTAATGGGTGCATCTAAATGGTTCAAGCCTGTTGACGAGGAAAAGGAGCTATACCAACGACATCTGCCCGATGCGCCGCAGCTTGGGAATGCGAGTCAGCCAGTCAAACAAGTGAGAGCGGGACGAAGTCCGATACGGTATCTCATATCGGTGAGGAGAGCCGCTAGCTGTCCCGGCTGCGCTGCGTCCGCAGTCCACGCTCGCGGCACCAGTGCAGTTTTATGAACTGCAGTTCGTCGCCGATAGGGACCTCAATGCCTAGAAACGCTTGCGGCCCACGTGCGCTGTGAGGTTAGGTCGCTGATAGCCTCCCTCGCAAATGATCCGATATGTTATCGACCAGCTTTCCGCCAAGGGATCGTCCGCGCGCGGTTCGAACTCGGGGATGTATTTCGCCTGAGGAATGGAATGAATGAAGCGGCGTACCTTACCCCGATCCTCGATTTTCCCGCAGATGAAGGTCTGGTCTTCGAACCGGACTTCGTGCTTCGAGACGACGTTACCGGCCGCCATTGCGGGAATGGTCATCGCAATCACGATCGAGATGGAACTTTTGAGCATGATGGGCCCTCCTTTGCGTCTCGCGACCGTGAGCCCAGGCAGCGGGGCCAGATCTGGGGCGAGACTGGCCTGTTCTGATCAAACCAACAGGACCGCGCAGTGGGCGTTCCTCGATCACGGATTTTTGCAACTACAGGCTGCATTCCCTGCTTGGTCGAATACACTCGGAGATCAATCGGCGAAGCGACGCGCCACCGCATTCCCGCGACGCATTATTCTATCCCGAGGCCGGCGACGTTCGAGACCAGGATTGTTGGACTGAGTTGGTCTGGCTCAGCGGGGAGGGCCGCGCCCTGCGCTGGTTTTCACGACAAGCGCCTGCGCCTTTTCCTCTCAGGTGACGCCACTTCAAAGTCGCGGTGTGCGCTGACGCATACGGGGCGTATCGACAGCTTTGACGCTTCTCATTGACAATCGTCTCGATGCACTTATCGCAGACGAAGCGACATTCGATGAACTTCCTTGACGCTCTTCCCTGACTCCGCACTTGCCGCCCATCGCGCAGAGGATCCGCTACACGGAGGGGAAGGAACAGACGCCAACTCCGATCGGGCCCCCACAGCCCTTTTAGAAGTTGTTACATGAGCCCCGGCCGTACGCTTACTTTTGCTCGGGCCTCACAAACTGCTTGAAGGTCTCGACTGTGTCAGACCATGTCTGAAGCCGATGGTCAGCAGGCGCTGCGGAGTTGGCTGCCTTGGGCGCCTGCTCCTCAGTTTTCGATCCCCAAAAGCCCGCGCTGTCCGCTGAAGAAGCCTGAGACGGCGCACGCTGCAAGTTACCTTTTTTGGAGCCAGGCTGGCCAGACTGCGTCATCGGAGCCTCCACCTGCATCTCGACGGCGGGGGCTGCTTCCCTCGCTTTGACATCCACCGATGACGACCCAGTCAAGAAGTAAACCGCGGCGCTGCCGGCTATGAAGGCGAATATGCCCGTCGCAGCCACATACGGCATGACCGCTGCCCCTAACGTCTGAGGCGGCGCGCTCGGCCGTTCCGCATACCTGTATGACAGCTTCTGGGCGAGCTTGCGCTCGTCGCTATAGTCGTCCTGCCCGTCCTCATAAAAGCCCGCGCTTCGCTGTGCGCTTCCGGCCGCGGATGGAGGATTACGCTCATACAATTCAGGCTCGTCCGCAAAAGAGCGTGCCAAGCCATCACCCTTTGAGGGACGGATATCCGCAGTCAAGTCTGCAGTGGCGCTTTGGATGATCTTGAGCCAGGCAAGAGCGTCATCCGCGTTGGCTGGCGACGCCGAAGCCGATCTTTCGTTCGCCGAGGGCTCAGCCTCCCTCGGATTTCCGCCAGCGCCTTCCTTCCTGCCGATCACCGCTGGCCCACTTTCCGCTTCACCTATGGAGCTTGAGGCGCTATCAGCAGGGTGATTGGTGATATCGCTCAATTTAAAAATGTTACTCCCTTCGCTTCTCTTGGCCGCGCCTTGCATCAAGATGCCCCTTTCCCAAAAAAGTCTTCTGCCCGGCAGTTAATAGTCTTAAATTGATTCGTGGCCTGTGTAAGGAAAGCTGATCCTTTCATAGGTCTTAATAACATGTAATGTTAGGGTGCGGTGATTTTTGCCGCCAAGACTCTAGGGGAGGAGGAATCCAATGGCTGAATTTGCGGTGAAAGTACGGGAGCACATTCTGATTGCCCACAGTCTGCCCGATCCGGCGTTCGGACGTGCTGAAGGGATGCATGGCGCCACCTTTATCGTGCATGTAACGTTTTTTCGCGAGAAGCTGAGCGACAAGAACATCGTCGTTAACATCGGCCTTGCTCATGAAGTCGTGAGGGCCGTGCTTGCGCCGCTGAATTACCAGAATCTCGACAAGAAACCCGAATTGACAGGGCAACTTACGACAACGGAGTTCTTGTGTAAGTATATTTTCGACCAGATCTCCGAAGTTATCGCTGACGGAATGCTTGGCGAAGACGGCAAAGCTCTGACACGTATGCGGGTAACGCTCCAGGAAAGCCATGTGGCTCGCGCTTCATACGAGAGCGCATTGCCGAGATGACACGCTGCGTGTTCGCTGTGCCCGGCGAACTCGCGACTCCGACCGGCGGATACCTCTACGCGCGCAAGATCCTGCCGTTGCTGGCGGAAAGACTCTCCATTGAAGTTTGTTCGCTCCCGGCGGGCTTCCCTCTGCCGTCCGAAACCGAATTGGAGGAAGCCCGGAGCGCTCTGGCCGGCCTTGATGAACCCGGAACGGTATTTTTCATCGACGGGCTTGCTTATGGCGCTCTGCCAATATCCGCAATCGAGGCTCTGAAACAGCCGGTCGTTGCTCTGGTTCATCATCCGCTTGGCCTTGAGGAGGGATTGAGCCCTTCGGAGAAAGCTCTGTTGCTGAAGACAGAGAAGGAAGCGTTGGAACTGGCGCGGCATATTGTCGTCCCAAGCCATGGGATGGCGGGAGCGCTGATGCGGCTATTCCACGCGCCGCCAGACAAAATCACGGTCGCCGAGCCCGGCATCCTTCGCGGAAAACGCGCCGAGGGCGCTTCGGACGGGAAGCCGCCCCATATCGTGAGCGTTGGCAGTCTCACGCCGCGCAAGGGATTCCCAGTGCTCATCGACGCGCTGAACGAGGTGCGCGATCTTCCCTGGCGGGCCACGATTGCCGGATCGCCGGACCTGTCGCAGGAAACCGCCGCCCTCGTCCGGCGAAAACTTTCCGAATGCGGTTTCGATGACCGGGTGCAGCTTGCCGGTCAACTCGACGAGGCGGTATTGTCGGCGCTTTATACCTCCGCTGACTTTTTCGCGCTGGCTAGCCTTTACGAAGGCTACGGCATGGCCTTCGCGGAGGCGATGGCGCACGGCCTGCCCATTGTCGCCTCCGGCGAGGGCTCGGTGCTCGAGACTGTGCCCGCCGCTGCAGGCTTCATCTGCGCGACTGGCGATGCGGTTGCCTTCGCCGAGGCTCTCCGCGCTCTTCTGTCAAACCCGGCCCTGAGGCGGGAAAAGGCGGAAGGCGCATGGCGGCATGGGCAAACCCTGCCCGATTGGAGGCGCACGGCGGATGCCATCGCCCATGCGCTGGAGCAGGGAGCCCAATGATCGGCTTTTCGCGATGGGAAATGTACCATCAGTCGCGGCGACAGCTCTGCGCATAACCGGCTCGTGCCTCGGCCTCCGCAGTCGCCTCTTCGACGAAGAGGGAAGGAAAAGTCGACGGGGCGGCGGCTTCCTGCCGGTCACCCCGATAAACTAGCGCGGCCTGCGGCCTGATCCCGGCTACTTCTTATCCTCATTTTGCTGCTCCGAGGCCGACTCCTCTTCCTTCGGCGCGTCCTTCACCTCGACATCGCCCTTGGCGTTGATGGTGACCAGCGCGCCGATATCGGCGTTGGAGTTGCTGTCATAGCTCGTAACGCGCCAGGTGACTTCGTTCTCGGTCCCGTCCTCCTCGACCGCCAGGAAGGCATTGGGAAGCTTTTTGTCGGCGATCTGCTTGACGGCGACCGTCTTGTGAACCTTCGACGTGTTCCCGTCGGCGCTCACGGCCATCAGCTGGAGAACGAGATGGGCCTGCGTCGTGTCGCCTGTGGGAACGGTAAGCACGGTCGCCCGGAAGACGCCGGAGGCGTCGCCGTCGGACCATGTACCGGCGGTGGCGACCTCGGTCACCTCGGGCGGGATCGAGAGCGTGAGCTTCTCCGCTTCTTGTGCCCTGACGGGCGAAAGTGTTAGACATGCAACGATTACAGTTGCGGCTATTCTCGCGTACATCGAAGCTCTCCTGGGATCAAAGCTGGGGACCGCTCTTCGGATGGCGGTGCATTCACCACGGTGGGTATGCACTGCTTGTGACATTAGCGTGGCAAAACGGCGACGAGCATCCTAACAATACGCGGCACGCGCGTGCAATAACAACTGTCCCACAAAGCGATTTCAACAACCTTGCAGGGGGTTATAGTGGCCGAACCGAACGCACTCTCTCAAGCTCGCGCCTTGCTAGCGCCTATCAATAAAGATGGTTATAAATTCGTTGCTGGAGCAGCGGGGGCAACGGTCCTCGCATATCTGCTATCGCTCAATACGCTCGCACTATTATGCTTGATCGTGACGGGCGCATTGGTGTTTTTCTTTCGCGACCCCTCACGTATCGTTCCGCAGCGCGATGGGCTTGTGGTTGCGCCGGCGGATGGGGTCGTGATCGGAATTGAGTCTGCTGACGCCCCCTCCGGAGCTCAATCTCGGGACGGAGGTCCGGACGCGCGTTTCGATCTTTCTTTCTCTCCTTGACGTGCACGTTACGCGCGCGCCTATCGCAGGCCGGATCGAAACCTCGGTTCATACCTCCGGACTTTACAAGAACGCCGCGGCTCCGGAGGCGCCTTCGCAGAATGAACGCCAAAGTTTCGCGATCGAAGCCAAAAATGCCGTGCGGCTGGGCGTCGTTCTCGTGGCGGGGTACGTTGCGCGCCGCATTGTGACGGACGTCAAGGTGGACGACATCGTCATGGCCGGTGAGCGCATCGGTCTGATCCGCTTCGGCAGCCGCGTCGACATTTGGCTTCCGCCCGCGACCTTGCTCGTGTCGGAAGGGCAGCGCACGCTTGCGGGCGAAACCGTTATCGCGGACCTAGAGTTGCAGGAGGCTCATCGGAGCTTCCAGCGCATCTGAATTTGATGTTTCTCATAGACAGTGCGACAGCAAAACCAATTGCTGAGTTGCAATTTCTTGACAGATGGCTCCCTTGAATGGAGGCTAACCTGAAGGTGATGGATGACGGGAGTACAGCCCTCGGTATGCATCGACAGAGTGGGGCCGCCGCACGATGAAGCATAATCATGGCCAGCCCTTCAAGGTGGTCGGCAGCGATAGCGCCGATTCAAAGGGAACGCGGCTTCGCAAGCTCGTGCGGTTCGTCCCTAATTTGCTCACGCTCACCGCCGTTGTCCTCGGCCTGACCGCGATACGCCTCTCCGGCGAACGCGAGTTTGCGCTCGCGATGACAGCTATTCTGGGAGCGGCTCTGCTCGATGCCGCGGACGGGTTTCTCGCGCGGAAGCTTTCGGCGGAATCCGCGATCGGAGCAGAACTAGACTCGCTTGCGGATTTCCTGAATTTCGGGGTCGCTCCAGCCATGCTGTTGTACGACCGGCACCTGAATTTGCTTGGAGCATTCGGCTGGTTCATCGCCGCCATCTACGTGATTGCAACAGGCCTCCGTCTTGCCCGCTTCAACGTTCAGTCCAAAGCCGTTTTACCCCTTCCGGCGGACGCATCCCGCCCGCGCAAGAAATGGTTTTGCGGCTTGCCGTCCACGGGAGCCGCGATGGCGATCATGGGAACCGATGCAGCGGTGCTGCGCCTCCACCCGACGGACATTCCCATGGTCATTGCGGGCGCCGCAGTCACCGCGAGCGCGCTCATGGTAAGTAAGCTTCCTGTGCCGTCCTTGGCGGCCATTTTCGGCGGAAGCTCGCCCTCGCCCAAGCGTTGAGTCGGTTGTCCCGGAAAGGCGCAGCCTTATCCGGGATCGCATATGTTTGACACGCCTTCGTTTAATACGATCCCGGCTCGCGCTTCGCTTGGCCGGGAAGACGAAACGCGCGCGGCGCCAGAAATACGCTTCGGACTAGCGAGGTTTGCTTTAGTACTGGACGGGGTAATTGGCCTGCGTCTGAACACGTTCCCAGAAGGTCTGATTGTTATAGAAGCCGGGATAATTGTAGGCCGCGCCGTTAACGAATGGCCATGCCCTGTGCTGCCAGTAATAGGAATGGCCTCCAACCGGGCGATGAACATAAGATCCTTCAGGATACCCGAACGAGAAAAACCCGTAATAATAAGGAGCAGGCGCGTAAGAGTGATGGCCTCTCCTGTGGTGATACACATACTCGGCGGCCTGGGTCGGAACCGACGTTCCAAGGACGGCAAGAGCCAAGGCCGCACTCAATAAAATTCTCGACATAATCATCTCCCCGCTAGCATGCCCTACTAAGCCTTGAACGGATGCCGAGCATCGGGCCTCCGCTATTGCGCCCATTATATGCGCGGCTTAATATCCTACTAGTGAGGTTTTACAACGGCGTAAATATATTGTCCTAGCGGGCGCGTTGCATGGCGAGAGAGGAGCCGAAGTCGTCTCTCGTGAACCGTTGCCTGAGAACCGCGAGCTGGCCGAGCGGCGTCGCATGAAGCAGCATCACCTGCCGCTTTACAAGACCATAATTCAACAGTTTTTCCGCATGCTCCGACGGAATATCGGTTGAAAGGCACGGCCGCTTGACGACTTTCTCAAGTGAAAAACGTTCACCGCGAGACATCTGGATTGCTGGCATGGGCACCTACGCGAACGGCCTGCGATTATAAGGGTGTGGAGCAAGACGGCGTCTGACCAGGACCCTCTCGGTGGCGTGGCCGCCGTACAGTTAAGTTTATTGAACTGGATTACGGCAAAAAAGCGTAACGCCGAAATCTGAAAGACCTATAAACGGTGGAAGCCAGGCAGGAGAAAACAATGACAAAGAACGGCGCGCAGGAACCATCGGTCATCGAATTTCGGCTGAACCCGCAGAAATCGATGCTTTCCGTGACTTTCGCCGATGGCACCGCAGCCAGCTTGTCGGCCGAGCTCCTGCGTGTGGTCAGTCCCAGTGCGGAAGTCCAGGGGCACTCGCCCTCGGAACGCAAACTCGTGCCCGGCAAGCGCGACGTGACCATACGGGCCATCGAGCAGGTCGGAAACTATGCGGTTCGTCTCGATTTCAGCGACGGTCACAACACAGGCCTTTATTCGTGGCTCTATCTCTACGAGATCGCTCGCCGGAAAGACGAACTGTGGAACGCATATCTTCAAGAGCTGGCCGAGGCCGGGGCCAGCCGGGACCGCTGAAAGCCCGGTCGTCCGCCACCGGATTCGAACGTTGAAAAAATGTCGCAGGCCTGCTGTATGCTCGCTTCATGCGGCACAGAGAAGCGTCCGCCGGACAAATCATAAGATATGCTTGATAGCTACGATAAGGGCTTGGCGAACCGCCAGCCGGCAGACACCCCAATTCATCCCGCCGGCCCGTCTGAGGCCGTTGCGGAGAGGGTTACGGGGCGAGCTGCTGTTGCTCGCCTTTTCGAGCAAAGATGGCTTGTTCTGCTCTTCGGCCTCATCCTTTTCGCCTTAGCCGCTGTCTACCGGTTGCCTTGGGAAGCGGAGGCGGCCGCTCTTGCTGCTTTTGTCGCTGGTGTGGCGCTACTCCCGCTTATCGCCATGAAACAGGTTTCCCTTGCGCCGATTGCCGCGCCGCCTGTCGAGCCTGCTCGCATTGCGGCATTGGTCATCGATGCGCTTCCGGAGCCGGCAATCCTTCTTGCGCGCGACGGAACCATTCTCTTTTCGAACGGCAAGGCGCGGGACCTTTTCGGGGGCTTGCGGCCGGGATCGCATATTTCAAGCGCCACGCGCAGTCCTCAGGTGCTCGACGCCGTCATGGACTGCGGCCCCGACGAAGCGCAGCGAACCGTCACTTTCAGCGAACGGGTTCCGGTTGAGCGATACATGGCCGCGACGGTTTCGTATCTCGGAAGTCAATCGGAAAAGGACGTTTGCCTCCTCCTTTTCTTGCGTGATCTGACCGAGCAGCGGCGTCTCGATCAACTCCGTTCCGATTTCATCGCGAACGCAAGTCACGAGATCAAGACGCCTCTTTCGTCGGTGCTTGGCTTCATCGAGACCCTGCAAGGGGCGGCTCGGCATGACGAAGCGGCCCGCGACCGGTTCCTGCCGATCATGGCAAGGCAGGCCGAGCGCATGGCGCGGCTGATCGATAACCTGATGTCGCTGAGCCGCGTAGAGATGCGGGCGCATCTCAAGCCGCGCGATGCCGTCGCGATATCGGAGCTTGTCCGCCATGTCTGCGACACGTTGGAGCCGATGGCATGCCAGGCTGGCATCGACATTGAGGTCCATTCCGAGCTGGATGGCATTCAAGTTCTCGGTGATCATGATGAGCTGACCCAGGTCTTTATCAACCTCATCCACAATGCCATCAAATATGGCCGGCGGGGCGGCAGCGTCCGCGTCAGTCTCGAGCGGGAGCAAACCGGGATGATTGCCGTAAGAGTCGAGGACGATGGCCCCGGCATCGCAGCTCAGCATTTGCCACGCTTGACGGAACGATTCTATCGGGTTCCGGGATCGGCAGCCATGGAGAAAGGCGGCACCGGCCTTGGGCTCGCCATCGTCAAGCACGTGGTCAACCGTCACCGGGGCGAGCTTCGCATCTCGTCGACAGTGGGCTCGGGCTCCAGGTTCACGGTGGTTTTTGCCGAGCACTTTCCGGCTCAGACCACGCGCTGAATTGTGAAGAAGGGGACGGATGCGCAGCTCCAAATGTTTCACCGAAAATATTTTCTTTTGTAATCAACCTCTTGGTGTGTCACAAACCATTCATCCAGCTTTCATAAAACAGTTGCTGCGCCGTCCTACGTTCATGGCGCACTCAACCGCAGCAGATTACCGGTTGGTTTTTCATTCTCAAGGGAGAGCACAGTGAATTATCGTCTCGCCGCTTTCGTTGCGGCTACGGCGGCTGCCGGACTACTTTGCGCTGGCTCCGCATCGGCCCGTGATCAGGTCAAGATTGCAGGTTCCTCGACCGTCTTTCCTTACGCAAAGATCGTCGCCGAGAATTTCGCGAAGGCGAACTCCACGCTCAAGGCGCCCGTTGTCGAATCCGGCGGCTCCGGCGCCGGCATCAAGCAGTTCTGCGACGGCGTCGGCGAGGACAAGATAGACATCGCTAACTCTTCCCGCCGCATCAAGAAGTCCGAGCAGGAGAATTGCGCGAAGAACGGCGTCGCCGACATCGTCGAGGTCAAGTTCGGCTATGACGGCATCGTCTTCGCTTCCGATGTGAAAGGCCCCTCGTTTGCGTTCGAGCCGAAGGACTGGTTCCTTGCGATCGGCGCTGAAGTGCCGGTGAATGGCGCGCTTGCGGCCAATCCAAACAAGACCTGGAAGCAGGTCAATCCGAACTTCCCCGATTGGGACATCGTTGCTTACATTCCCGGCGAGAAGCACGGAACGCGTGAAGTGTTCGAAACGAAGGTGCTGGTCGCTGGCTGCAAGGCCGCTGGCGCGGACAAGCTTATCGAAGAGAAGCTGAAGGCAAGCGGCACGCCGGCGGAGAAGCTCGCTGAGGCGACCGACAAGGCTTGCGCGAAGGTCCGCAAGGACGATGGCGGCAAGCATGCAGTCGATATTGATGGCGACTACACCGAGACGCTGGCCCGCCTCCAGTCCAACAAGCAGGCTCTTGGCGTTTTCGGTCTCTCTTTCTATGAGAACAACACCGATAAGCTGAAGGTTGCGACCGTAAATGGCATTACGCCTTCGGTGGAGACGATTGCAGAAGCGAAATACCCCGTCTCCCGGCCGCTCTACTTCTATGTGAAGAAAGCGCATGTCGGCGTGATCCCCGGCCTGAAGGAGTACGCCGAGTACTTCGTCAGCGACAAAATGATTGGCGAGGACGGACCTCTCGCTCAGTACGGCCTCGTGCCCCTGCCGGAGAAAGAAGCGAAGGAAACGCGCGAAACGGTCCAAAACATGAAGACGATGGGGCCGCTCAGCTAAGACATAAGAGCGCGTGGCGGCGCAGCAGCCGCCACGCTATGTTGCCTAACTCAGGTCAGGGCGTTTCGAGGATCGGCTGTGTCTCTCAGCATAGTGCTAATCAGTCTGCTAGGGCTGGCGATCGTATCTTTTCTTGTCGGATTTATCCGCGCCAGGATCATGGCGCGTGGCAAGGAAGGATCGCTCCACTCGCGCCCTGGCTATTACGGCGGCTATCTCGCCCTTTGGTCCTCTCTACCGGCTATCATTGTTTTATTGATCTGGGCGGCCGTTGTTCCACGTCTCATCGACGGCCAGGTCCAGGCCACCTTGCCCGCGAAGGTGCTGCAAGGATCCCAAGCGCAGATCGGGCTCACAATGAGCGTTGTGAGAAGCGTCGCCTCCGGTCTTGAAACATTTACCAGCGAAGATCTGCAGGCTGCAAAAGCCAATCCCCTGGAGGCCCAGCGTCTCCTTTCGGAAAAAGGAATTGCCGTCGCAAGTGCGCCCGATGCGGCAATCATCCAAGGCGCTGAGCTGCTTAACAACCTGAAGCGCAAAAGCGACCTCGCCCAGACCTTCGTTGCCGCCCTTCTCGCCATTTGCGGCTTTGTCTTTGCCTTTTTCAGGATTTCACCGAGATTGCGCGCCCGCAACCGCGTCGAGCGCGTCGTGGTGGCCGGCCTCATGGTGGCCTCCTCGGTCGCGATCCTTACCACCGTTGGCATCGTGCTTTCGGTGCTTTTCCAAAGCATCGACTTTTTCGAGCGTGTCTCGATCATCGACTTTCTGACGGGAACCGTGTGGGACCCGCGTTTTGCCGATGCGGGAGCGCCGGGCAACAGCGAGGGCCAGTTCGGGCTCGTGCCGCTGATGTGGGGCACACTCTATATTTCTTTCGTCGCGTTGCTGGTCGCCGTCCCAATCGGATTGCTGGCCGCGATCTACATGGCGGAATACGCGCATCCCAAGGTCAGAGCGACGCTGAAGCCGCTGCTCGAAATGCTGGCGGGCATCCCGACCATCGTTTACGGCTTCTTCGCGGTTATCACCGTCGGTCCATTCCTGAACTTTGTGGGTTCAAAGGCGGGTCTCGTCATTCAGCCGACGAGCGTTCTGACAGCCGGAATCGTCATGGGGATCATGATCATTCCCTTTGTCTCATCCCTTTCGGACGACATCATTTCCGCCGTTCCGCGATCTCTTCGCGAAGGCTCCTACGGCCTCGGCGCAACCCAGTCGGAAACCATTAAGCGCGTGGTCTTGCCCGCCGCGCTCCCAGGCATTGTCGGGGCGATCCTGCTTGCAGCGTCGCGCGCCATCGGCGAAACCATGATCGTGGTGCTCGCCGCAGGAATTGCCGCCAATCTGACGCTGAACCCATTCGAGTCCGTGACAACCATCACCGTCAAGATTGTAAGCCAGCTTACGGGCGACCTTGAATTCAACACGCCGCAGACGCTTGTCGCCTTCGCGCTGGGCTTGACGCTTTTCATTCTGACGCTCGGGCTCAACGTCTATGCGCTTTACATTGTCCGGAAGTATCGGGAGCAATACGAATGAGCGTCCTTGCCGATGACCCTTCCATGACCGATCTCGCCGATCCCTCTGCTTCGAGCCGTTTCGATAATTCCGCGCTCATGCGCCGGCGGCGGCGGGCGGAAATCCGGTTCCAGCTTTACGGATTGGCCGCAATCGCAATCGCCCTTTCATTTCTCGTCATTCTGTTCACATCGATCATCAGCAACGGCTGGACCGCCTTCTTCCAGACATCCATCGAGTTGCCGATCACCTTCGATGCCCAGGAAATCGACCCCGGCGGAAACCGGAGCCCGAGCGCGCTGGCTCAAGCCAATTACCAGAAGCTCGCCTTTTTGGCGCTTTACAAGGTGCTTGGCGTTGATGCCGCAAGCCGTCAGCAGCGGACTGCCGCAAACGTCCTTCTTTCTCGCGAAACAGACTCTCAGCTTCGCCAGATGGTCACAGAAGATCCTTCCCTGATAGGCCAAACCAAGACTGTCTGGGTGCTGGCGAGCGGCAACGTCGACGCTTTCGAGAAAGGCAGGATCGACCGGGCGCTTCCTCAGGAGAACCGGCAGATTTCGGACCAGCAGATCGCCTGGATCGACAAGCTGACCGGCGAAGGCGTCATCCAGAAGCAATTCAACATGGGGCTCTTCACGAATGCGGCTTCGAGCCAGCCCGAAACCGCGGGCTTGGCCGTCGCGCTTCTCGGCTCGTTCTACATCATGCTCATTGTGGCGCTGTTGTCGGTGCCCTTGGGCGTCGCCGCTGCGATCTATCTTGAAGAATTTGCGCCGAAAAACCGCTTCACCGACCTGATCGAAGTGAACATCAACAATCTCGCTGCGGTGCCATCCATCGTCTTCGGGCTGCTGGGCCTTGCGGTGTTCATAAACTTCGCGGGACTGCCTCGGTCCGCATCCCTCGTCGGCGGTCTTGTCCTGACGCTTCGCACCTTGCCGACCATCATTATCGCGACCCGGGCGGCGATTACCGCTGTCCCCCCTTCGATCCGGGAAGCCGCGCTCGGCGTCGGCGCGTCAAAGGTGCAGGCTATCTTCCATCATGTTCTGCCGCTCTCTCTCCCAGGCATAATCACCGGCACGATTTTGGGGCTTATCCAAGCTTTAGGAGAGACCGCGCCGCTTCTTATGATCGGCATGGTGGCCTTTGTCGTGGACATTCCGACATCGCCCCTCGATCCGGCGACCGCGCTCCCCGTCCAAATCTATATGTGGGCGACCGAGGCTGAGCGAGGTTTCGTCGAGAAGACAGCGGGCGCAACCATCGTGCTCCTTGTGATCCTTGCGGTGATGAACATCATCGCCATGGTCCTCCGCAAAAGGTATGAACGCAAATGGTAGAGATCTCTATCGTGCCGGTACAAAGCTCTTCCCCTGCGGGGGCGGGGCCTGGGCGTTCGGATGCTGTAAACAACCGGCCGCTTAAGGCCACGGCTCGCAACGTCTCCGTCTTCTACGGTGAGAAGCAGGCGCTCTTCAGCGTAAACCTGGACATCCCAGATCGCAACGTCATGGCTTTTATCGGCCCATCCGGCTGCGGCAAAACCACCTTCCTGCGCTGCTTCAACCGGATGAACGACACCATTGTCGGAGCACGCGTCAAGGGCGAGGTGAAGATCCAAGGCCAGAACATCTACGATCCCGATGTCGACCCCGTTCAGGTCCGCGCACGCGTCGGCATGGTATTCCAAAAGCCGAACCCATTCCCGAAATCGATCTTTGAGAATGTCGCCTACGGGCCGCGCATTCACGGCCTCGCCAGATCGAAAGCGGAGCTTGAGGAGATCGTGGTGCGAAGCCTGAAGCGCGCGGGCCTTTTCGAGGAAGTGAAGGATCGCCTCAACAGCGAAGGCACAAGTCTATCGGGCGGACAGCAGCAGAGGCTTTGCATAGCGCGAGCCATCGCCGTCAGCCCTGAAGTCATCCTCATGGACGAGCCGTGTTCCGCGCTCGATCCGATAGCAACCGCGAAGGTTGAGGAGTTGATCGACGAGCTTCGCGAGAACTACTGCATTGTGATTGTGACCCATAATATGCAACAGGCGGCCCGCGTTTCTCAGCGCACCGCCTTTTTCCATCTTGGCTATCTCGTGGAGGAAGATGCCACAGATCTCATGTTTACAAATCCAACGGATCGACGGACGCAAGACTACATCACTGGGCGGTTCGGCTAACTCCCGCGACCGCAAATGATGAAACCGAACGTTCCGATTTCCGGCCCTAGGAGGAAATGGCTTTGGCGGAACATCCCGTAAAGGCTTACGAGGGGGAACTAAAATCGCTGGACATGATGATTGCTCAAATGGGCGGGCTTGCGGAGCAGGCGCTTGGGCAAGCCATCGATGCACTCTACCATCGCGACCCCGGCTTGGCCGAGGTCACACTTGAAAAAGACCGGAAGATCGACGCGCTGGAGCGCTCGGTCGACGAACTCGCGATCTCAATCATAGCCAGGCGCGCACCCGTGGCAACCGACTTGCGACAGATCGTGAATGCCATCCGCATTGCGGCAGACCTGGAGCGCATTGGCGATCTGTCAAAAAACATCGCCAAGCGCGCAATCGCGATCGCGGCGGAAGCGCGCCCGGCGCAGGTCATGACTGGGTTCATGCATATCGGCGAAGCTGCCATGCGCCAGCTGAAAGACGTTCTTGATGCCTATTCTCAGCGTAATGCCGGCGTGGCGCTGAAAGTCTGGCAGCAAGACCAGGATATCGACGCCATGTACAACTCGCTCTACTGCGAACTTCTGACAGCCATGATGGAAGAGCCGCAGGGCGCCGGACTCTACGCGCATCTCTTATTCAGCGCCAAAAATATCGAGCGCATCGGCGATCACGCGACGAATATCGCCGAGACAATCTACTTTCTGATCCATGGAAAAGCCCTGGACGAGGAGCGGCCGAAATCGGACACGACCAGCCGCACCCTCGTTCTCGGGTACAATGGGACAGGAAAGGGGTGACCGTCTGCCATCGTGAGTTGAGCCTATGAATGCGAAGGTCCTGATCGTTGAAGATGAAGAGGCGCTGGCCTTGCTGCTGCAGTATAATCTCGAAGCAGAAGGCTTTCGCGTCTCGCTTGCGACCCGCGGCGACGAAGCAGAAGTCGCAATCAGCGAGGACCCGCCGGACCTGATCATCCTGGACTGGATGCTGCCCGGCCTTTCCGGCATCGAGCTTTGCCGAAGGCTCCGCGCAGGCAAAACGTCCCGCCCCATTCCCATCCTTATCCTGACCGCTCGCGGCGAGGAACAGGATCGTATTCGAGGGCTGACGGTCGGCGCTGACGACTACGTGGTGAAGCCCTTCTCCGTGCCTGAATTGCTGGCCCGAGTGCGCGCCATTCTTCGCCGGGCAAGTCCGACGCGCATCGCTCAAACTCTTGAAGTGGATGGCATCGAGTTGGACCGCGAAGCTTATCGCGTCGTGCGAAACGGCCGTCAGGTGCGCCTCGGCCCCACGGAGTTCAAGCTGCTTGAGTTCCTCATGGAGAGCCCCGGCCGCGTGTTCACGCGGACCCAGCTTCTTGATGGCGTCTGGGGTCGCGACGTGTATGTGGATGAACGCACGGTCGACGTCCACATCGGACGGCTACGCAAGGCGATCAACCGCGGCAAGGAAAGAGACCCGATCCGCACCGTGCGCGGCGCCGGCTATGCCCTTGGCGAGAAGTTTTCAGGCCAGGGCCTGACCGAGTAGCGAACGGAGCCAGGACATGACGTCCTGGCTCCCGGCCCCCGCCGTTTATTCGATGAACTGTGCTAAACCATACGGCGCTTGCGCGCGATGGGGTTATAGGCGACGGCGGCATGATGCTCGCAATAGGGCACTCCGAAAGGCTTCTGCCGGCCGCAGAAATGAAAGCCTTCCTCCATGGGATCGCCGATCGGCCAATGACACATGCTCTCCTTGAGGTCGATCAGCTTGATATCACCGTCCGGTCCCGGCTCGAGTTCCGGGAGCGCCCGCAATGGAATGACGGCCGCGACCGGGATCTTCCGCTCCTGCGGCTGAGGCGCCACCTTGAGCGCGACGTTGCCGAAAGTGCGGTATTGCACCTGTGACGACCGCGCCGGGAAAAGCGCTATGTTGGAACGCGGACGAGATGCCCTGACGCGAGAGGTGGTGGCACGGCCTGCAAGGCCCAGCCGATGGACTTTTCCAATAACGGCGTTACGCGTCACTTCTCCAAGTTTAGTGGCGATCTGGCTCGCGCTGAGGCCGTCCGCCCAAAGCTTTTTCAAGAGTTCAACACGTTCGTCTGTCCAACTCATCAATGTTAGCTCCTCGTTCATTCCGGCGGATGAACCGCGAATAAGAGACCGGGCCGCCGGTCGAATGACCAGCAGGCGCCACGGGCGCTAACGCAAAACAAGGAAACACGGTAGAAATCGAAAGCCGAGTATTCAGGCAGCTTAGAGCTGCAGCGAAACAGTCGAGAACTCTACCTACTGGAACACGAAATTCGCAAGATACTTTGCGAGGCTTCGAATGCTGGGAACCGCATTCGGAACGAGATGGCTTCACTCCATCTTCATAGCTGGATGAAAGCACAAAACTGGCCGCTCGACAAATTACCCGGCCCTTAAAACGAAGGAACAGCGTTCCATTTTAGGGTCACTGTGTCTTTTATGCCCGTTGACATGGCGGCGAACACACGGAAAATAAGCTTACGAGCCCAAGCCGCCCGATGCCGGAGCGGCTTTTTTAATTGGAAAACGAGTGGAAAGAATGTCTGCGGTTCTCGGCACCTATGCTCGCGCCAATGTCGAATTCGATTGGGGCGAGGGCGCGTATCTCTTCACGGCTTCCGGTGACCGCTATCTCGATTTTGCCGGAGGCGTCGCCGTCAATATATTGGGCCATACCCATCCCCACCTCGTCGCCGCCTTGATCGAACAAGCTCGCAAGGTTTGGCACACCTCTAATCTCTATCGCATAACGGGCCAGGAACGGTTGGCCGAACGCCTGTGCAGCGTGACATTCGCCAACAAGGTCTTCTTTGCGAACTCAGGCGCCGAGGCCCTGGAAGCATCGATCAAGATGGCGCGCAAATATCACAGCCATCGCGGCAACCCCGAGCGCTATCGCATTCTCACCTTCGAAGGCGCGTTCCATGGGCGGACGCTCGCGACCATCGCCGCGGGCAATCAGCCCAAACACATGGCCGGCTTCGGCCCAAAGGTCGAGGGCTTCGACCAGGTCCCGCTCGGCGACCTCGCAGCGGCGAGACGAGCCATCACAGGAGAGACTGCGGGCATCCTGATCGAACCCATCCAGGGCGAGGGAGGGATCCGATCCGCGGGCTGGCCCTTCCTGCGGGCGCTGCGCGAACTTGCCGATGAGCATGACATTCTTCTTATGCTCGACGAGGTGCAATGCGGCATGGGCCGCACGGGCAAGCTCTTCGCCTATGAATGGTCCGGGATCGAACCCGATATCATGGCGATCGCGAAGGGCCTCGGCGGAGGCTTCCCCATCGGCGCCTGCCTTGCAACGGACAAAGCGTCCGCGGGCATGACAGCCGGCACGCATGGCTCAACCTTCGGCGGCAACCCGCTTGCAGCCGCGGCTGGCAATGCGGTCCTTGATGTCGTGCTGGGACCAAACTTCCTGTTAAATGTCCGCGAGATGGGCTTGCTTTTTGCGAATCAGCTTGCTGATATCGTGGTTCGGCATGCGAACATCATAGCCGAAGTCCGCGGCGAGGGCCTCATGCTCGGCCTGAAATGCCATGTCCCTAATACGGACATGGCAGGAGCGCTTTTTGCGGAGAAATTGTTGGCTGTTACCGCAGGCGAGAACGTCGTCAGACTTTTGCCACCGCTTATTGTAACAGAAACGGAAATAAAAGAGGCGTGTGCAAAAATCGACAACGCATGTGCGAGGCTCAATGCTACACTTACGGCGTGACACCACGCTCGAATTGCCAATGACACTCCGTCATTTCATAGACATTGACGATTACGACAGTGAAACGCTGCGTTTTATCCTCGATTGCGCGCACAATCTGAAGAGATCGTTCAAGACGCCTGCGGCGTCCCGTCCGCGTCTAGCGGAAGGCGCTGTTCTTGCCATGCTGTTCGAGAAGACATCGACGCGCACGCGCGTTTCGTTCGATGTCGCCATGCGGCAGCTCGGCGGAGAGACCATCGTTCTGAACCATTCCGACATGCAGCTTGGCCGCGGCGAGACGATCGCGGATACGGCGCGGGTTCTATCCCGGTATGTCGACGCGATCATGATGCGTGCGATGTCTCATGAGACGCTGATCGAGCTTGCAAAGTATGCGACAGTTCCCGTCATCAACGGCCTTTCGGACCGATCGCACCCCTGCCAGATCCTCGCCGATATCATGACGCTTGAGGAAAAGAAAGGGCCGGTCAAGCCGCTGCTTGTGACCTGGGTTGGCGATGGCAACAACGTCGCCGCGTCATGGATTCATGCGGCTGTCCGTTTCGGGTTCACGCTCCATCTTGCCACGCCGCAGGAACTGCGGCCGCCGCTCGACCTCATAAACTGGGCCCAATCCGAGGGCGGCAAGCTCGTCATGTTCGAAGACCCCGGCGAGGCGGTCAAGGGCGCCGATTGCGTCGTGACCGATGTCTGGGTCTCGATGGGTCAGCAGAACACGGAGGAGCGCGTCGACCTTTTGCGGCCCTATCAGGTCAATATGCCCTTGATGGATAAGGCGGCGAACGATGCTATCTTTATGCATTGCCTGCCGGCGCATCGCGGCAGGGAAGTGACCGACGACGTTATCGACGGGCCGCAATCGGTCGTGTTCGACGAGGCGGAAAACAGGCTGCACGCACAGCGCGCCATCCTTGCGTGGTGCCTCGAAAAAGTTTGATAACTCAAGGGCCGAGGCGCTGCTTTGGCCTTCACCGACGGCAGCGGACCTGCCGCCAGGCAGGCCCAATCCACCTGCATTCAGCGACGGGGTTCGGGTATGAGCCGAATTGTCGCTCGCGCTCGCGGCCGGCGTGCCTGAGGTTTTGCAACGCGTATCCGCCGCGAATCCATGCGACCTTTGGGCGGCGGGACCGCCCTGTGATGTCAATCCTCAAACACCTACATTCGGAGTAAACTTGGATCCGGAAGCCAGTGCGCCGGGGGCGCGTGACTGCGGGGAACGAGGGCGAGAAATTCACGGGAGTATGAGCGTACATGGGTCTATACGCCGAGATCAACAAACCAAGATGCCTTGAGAAGTCTTGATGGGCGGGGATTACGGAAGGTTCGACGGTGTCACCGGGGCGGATAAGTTCAAAGATTACGTCCTCCCTTTTCAGTTAGAAGCATCCGGCGCTCGCGGGCGCCTTATCCGTCTCGGCCCGGTGGTGGACGAGATTTTGAGCAGGCATTCCTACCCGGAGAAGGTGCTGCTTCTGCTGGGCGAGGCTGTGACGCTGACCGCGATGCTGGGAGCAGCGCTGAAATTCGACGGCAAATTCATCCTGCAGACGCAGTCGGACGGAGCGGTCAGCTTCCTCGTCGTGCACTACAGCTCGCCCGGCCATGTGCGCGGCTATGCCAGCTATAATCGCGATGACATTGACAGCTCCCTCAACGGCGCGGGAGCCTCAAAGCCGTTGCTCGGAGATGGGCATCTCGCCATGACCATCGACCCGGGAGCGGGCATGGAGCGCTATCAGGGCATCGTCGGCCTGGCCGGAAACACGCTCGTCGACGCGGCGCACGAATATTTCGATCAATCGGAACAAATCCCGACATTCATCCGCATCGCCGTAGCGCGCCAGTTCACAGCCGGGGATGGCGGAAGCCCTGGCCGATGGGCCTGGCGGGCGGGCGGTCTGATGGTGCAGAAGCTGACGCGCGAGGGCGGCCGCCAGGACAGCGATGATTATTCGCAGCCTGAGGCAGCCAGCGCGGATGATGACGGCTGGCGGCGCGCGCAGGCTCTCGCTTCGACCGTGGAGGATCACGAACTGCTGGACCCGACGCTTTCCCCGGAGCGCCTGCTTTACCGGCTCTTCCATGAGGAAAATGTGCGCGCTTTCGCTGCCATGCCCCTTGACGCGCAGTGCAACTGCTCGCGCGACCGCGTGGAGACCATGCTGAACCAGTTCTCGCCCGAGGAACTCGATGGCATGGCCGAAGACGACGTCATCACCGTGACCTGCGAGTTTTGCAACACGCACTATAAGTTTGACACGGATCAAGACTCCAAAGGCGACCGGACTTAGGAAAGTCGTGCCGGATTCGGCGCCGCCTTTGCATCCTTCGTGGTGGTCCAGACTTTTGCAGGCGCTGCCCTTTGCACGGCCGCGAACTGGGACTCGCCTTGTGCCGAGCCACGCTGGCGACAACGATTTGACGAGGAAGTTGAGCATGCGCTTTGAAGGAACCGACACCTATGTCGCCACCGACGATCTTCGCGTCGCGGTCAACGCCGCCATCGTGCTTGAGCGCCCGCTGCTCATAAAAGGCGAACCCGGTACCGGCAAGACGGTGCTCGCCCGCGAGGTCGCCACCGCGCTCAACGCGCGTCTCATCGAGTGGCACATCAAGTCGACGACCAAAGCGCAGCAGGGCCTCTACGATTACGACGCGGTCAATCGCCTCCGCGACAGCCAACTCGGCGACGAGCGCGTGAAGGACATCAGGAATTACATCCGCAAGGGCAAGCTGTGGGAGGCTTTCGAGTCCGACACGAGGCCGATCCTCCTCATCGACGAGATCGACAAGGCTGACATCGAGTTCCCGAACGACCTCCTGCAGGAACTCGACCGCATGGAATTCTATGTTTACGAGACAGGCGAAGTCGTGAAGGCGAAGGTGCGGCCTATCGTGTTCATCACCTCGAACAACGAGAAGGAACTCCCCGACGCCTTCCTGCGCCGCTGCTTCTTCCACTACATCCGCTTTCCCGACCGCCAGACCATGCAATCCATCGTGGATGTGCATTACCCCGGCCTTAAGCCACGCCTCTTGAGCGAAGCCCTCAACATTTTCTTCGACGTCCGCGACGTGCCGGGCCTGAAGAAGAAGCCCTCGACGTCGGAGCTTCTGGACTGGATCAAGCTTCTCCTCAGCGAGGACATCGACCCCGAGCTTTTGAAGGAGCGCGACCCGCGCAAGCTCATCCCGCCGCTGCATGGCGCGCTCTTGAAGAATGAGCAGGACGTGCAGCTTTTCGAGCGGCTGGCGTTTTTGAACCGGCGGAAGGAGCGGGAGTAAGCGCCAAGCCCAGCACGCCGATGGGTCGCCGCCGCCGCGATCCCTTGAGGGCTGAGCGGACTCCGGCCGGGCGCGGCGAAATGGTCCATTTTGCGGTGGCCTGCGAAAGGCGTCATCTCGCTCGAACCCTTAAATGAGCTTGCATTTGCGTCCTTACTGCCTGGGCCGGGATTGTAGGGAAATTCGCCTTGCCGGAGAGGTTAAATGCGTTAAGTCATTGATCTAATGATGAAAAATACTGATATGAACTTGCACAGCCGCGGCTCGGAGAGGCGCGGCGCTCGTTAACACATCATATTTAACGGACTTTTCCGCGCCCACTTCCGTCCAAAAATACATTCGATCAACCTTCTTCATTCGGAAAGAAGTAACGATAAAATACTTTGATTTTCAATGCCTTAAATAAGCTTGTCCGCATCCCGAGGACTTCGGGCGCTCTAAGAGCGTATTTTTTGGTATTTTCGGGGCACAAAATTCAGGCCGGAAGTAAATGCGGTTAACCATCATATGTTAAGGCGCTGTTTACATCTCTTGTTGAAGCCCTTATGTTCTGGTTATGTTCCAGCTTGAGAGGGTTTCCATGGATAACTTGCAATTCCAGCAGTTGATAGCGGAACTGGGGGAACTGACCGAAGTTCAACGCCAAACCATCGCCGCGATGCTTTCCGGCCACGGAGACCTGGCCGAAGTCACGTCCCTGATCGAAGCCCGGTTTGCCGTGCAAATTATCTGTCCCCATTGCCAGAGCAAGAATGTGGGATCGTGGGGCGGAGCCTGCGGTTTGAAGCGCTATCGCTGCCGAGATTGCCGCAAGAGCTTTAACGCCCTCACCGGAACGCCGCTGGCGCGGTTGCATAAGCGTGAAGCCTGGAAAACCTACGCTCAAGCTGTCGCGGACAGCGTGAGCGTGCGCAAGGCTGCGCGGAAATCGGGCGTCAGCGTGCCCACGGCGTTCCGGTGGCGGCACCGGTTTCTCAGCCTTGCCAAAGACAACAAAGCCGGAGCGGTCAGCGGCATTGTAGAAGCGGACGAGACGTTTTTTCTTAAGTCTTTCAAAGGGGCGCGCAACATGGGCCGGGCGCCGCGCAAGCGGGGCGGCACAGCATCCAAACCTGGGGCGTCAGACGAACAGGTTCCTGTGCTGGTGCTGCGCGACCGCTCGGGCGCCACGGCGGATGGCGTGCTCGAAAGCCTCAAGGTCGCCGAGTTCTACCGGGTCCTCACGCCGCTCGTCGCCAAGGATACCGTGCTCGTCAGCGACGGCGCGCGTGCCTATGCCTCTTTCGCCACCGAAAATGGCCTTGGCCATGTGGGGCTCTGCGCCCGCGACGGCGAACGCAGCCGGGGCGTCTTTCATATTCAAAACGTCAACGCCTACCACAGTCGCCTGAAAACCTGGATGCGCCGGTTCAACGGCGTGGCTACAAAATATCTCCCAAGCTACCTCGGCTGGCGCCGCATGTTCGAAAGCGAAGGCGATGACATCAGTTCGCAGCGCTGCCTCTTGGCTGCCCTGGCATGAAACGCTACAGCAGATGTAAACAGCGCCTTAACCATCCTATGTTAACGCATAATCCGCATAGTAAGAGTTTATTTGCCAAGATTGGGAGTACCCATCCGGCAACCGCTGCCCGTATTCCTAAACTCCGCAATGGGTCGTGTGGGGACGGTTCTCCGTTGGCAAGTCGGCCTCGCGGATTTAATCAAGCAGTTCGTTCTAGCTCTCGGCAGCAGGCGAGAATTCTATCATAAGAAATTTCACTGGGCCGGAGTAACCGCGATAGTTGGTGTGTATGATCTGATAGCTTTCCTTGAATTCAGCGGCGCTGTGATCAGCGAGGCAATCCGCAGGACACACGAACTGCATACGAGTGGATGAACAACAGGTGAGTGACTATACTATCCGGTAGTTCTCGTCGGCCCAGACGGCGCTGCCTCGTGCAAAATGATATTCTTGAAGGCAAGCTCTTTCGGTGACAGCTTGTCCTCCATGCGGTAGTATCTACCCAGATTTGAACCCCTTTTTCTCAAGGCCGCGATGTCAACTTCCCCCGCCCACGCAGCCCAGCGACAGCTATGCGTGCCGCCCGATCGAGGTTCCAGTTTGGATGACTTGGCCGATCTGCGGCACGAAATCCGCATGATAAGAACGCTCGACGCCTTGAAGGCCATACGTGGCGATTGGGAGGCGCTTACCGCTGCCGCCCAAGACTATTCTCTAAGCGCGACCTATGACTATTGCGAATTGGCCACGAATTCTGTCCTCGAGGCGGGTGGGATCGTCGCCGTCGTCATGGTGTATGACGATCACGATTTACAGGCTGTGTGGCCACTCGCGATCCAACGCCAAGACCTGCTGCGTATCGCGAAGACGCTGACCTGCGGAAGCGGCGAAGAGTACGGTGCGCCGCTCTTCAAAGACCAAACAAATCGCGCTGTCGTGGCTGCTGCTGTTCGCGCTGCCAGGAAGGTTTGTGCCGATCTTCTTGAGATTACCGGGGTTCTGGACGGGAGCCTGTTGCAGGAGGCGCTGGAGTCTGCTCCCCGATCCTGGTTACCGCCGGTCTTTTTGAAACGATTGCTTCTTTCCGAAGCCGTATACCAGGTACGTCTTGGCGCATTTCAGCGGTGGGAGGACGTTGAGGCCACTCTGTCCTCGTCCCAACGACGCAATCTGCAGTATTACGGCCTGAAGCGACTGAGCAGGAAGGGGCATGCGGAGTGGGGTTGGTGCACAACCGCCGAGGATGCCGAGGCGGTCCTCACTTGGCTGTTTGCCAACAAGCGGCGCTGGGCCGAGAGTCGCGGCCTTCGCTCCAAATATCTCATGGACAACAAGGCTAGGGATTTCTTCATCGCCTTCGCCCGCCGGATCGACCTTTCAACAAATCCGCTCGTCGCTTTTGTGAAGCTGGATGGCGTCCCAGTCGCCGCGTCGTTGAACCTGGTCGGTCCCCGAACAGTCGAATATTTCATCACCACATACGACCAAGCGTACGCCAACGATTCCGTCGGCAGCATGATGACACATTTCATGGTCAGGTGGTCACACGCTCATGGTCGCGATTTCGATCTTCGGTCGTTTTATGCCGACTATAAGGCGAGGTGGGCCAATCACGAAGAAATCCAAAGACGGCATGTTGTATTTCTCACGGCGCGCGGCCGGATCATGGAGATTTTGCTCCTTGCCAGGCTTGTTCCGCGCGCATGGCAGAAAATGCAAAAGCTGATCGGCCGCGGCTTGGCGAAAATGCAAACGATGCTCGGCCGCAGCCTGGCAAAGTCGAAACGCGAGCCAGCCGATTCCTGAGTTGCCCATTTCATCTGTTCGCATTCGGCCGCGGGAAGAATTATACGATAGTCAAGCCTCAAGACTCGTCCAGCTTGGAAGAGAGGTCGGAGGCAACAAGCCCGAGGGCAGCGTTCGGCCCGCAGCGACGATCAACTCTCCGTCGAGCGCGAAGCTTGGCGGCGACAGCCGTACGATCAGCGACACGATTTCGGGAAAAACCGCGCCAGCGATTTGCCGGACTTCCCAGCAAGCTCGGCGCCTTTCCCGCCACGGAAGAGGAGGCATCGGAAGCCGTCCCATTTTGGTTCGAACTGCCAGCCCGGTTCGGACGCGGAAGGCGGACCACCTGCCGCGCTTCCATCGGCGGTGTGGCAGGGTCGATAGGAAATGCCCCTCCTTGCGAAGGTGCGGCGGAAGACGGAAGTGCGGGCTCTCTCGGCATGTCAGCGAAAGGCGCAAGCGCCCGCCCCGGTTCCCTTCCCGCAATAACGGTAGAGGGCGGATGAATTTTGTGGCAAATCCATCCCATGAAACCGAAAATCCTCGCCATCGCCGCATTCGCCTTCGCGGCGCTTTTCACGTTCTGCGCCGCCGCCGCCGAGCGCTGGAACACCCTGCCCCCGCTCCCCCGATGCCAACGCCGGAGCGGTCCGGCTTTGCGCCGGTCAACGAGATCAAGATGTACTACGCGGTCTACGGCAAGGGCGATCCGATCCTCCTCATTCACGGCGGGCTTGCGAACTCCGATTACTGGGCGAACCAGGTCAGGGAGCTTTCCAAGACCCACGAGGTGATCGTCGCCGACAGCCGCGGGCATGGCCGTTCGAGCTGGAGCAACGAGCCGATCAGCTATGATCTGATGGCGTCCGACTATGTCGCGCTGCTCAACGCTCTCGACATCCCGAAAACCGCGATTGTCGGCTGGAGCGACGGCGGCATCATCGGGATCGACATCGCCATGCATCACCCGGAGCGCGTCACGAAGCTGTTCGCGCAGGCCGCAAACGTCACGACGGACGGCGTGAAGCCGGGCATGGACAAGACGCCTGCGTTCGGGGCCTTCATCAAGCGCAGCGCCGGCGGAGCATGAGCGCCTTTCGCCCGCGCCCCAGGACAACAAGAAGTTTCTCGCCTCGATCGAGAAGATGTGGGCCACGCAGCCGGACTGGACGAAGGCGCAGCTGTCCAAGATCGCTGTGCCGACCGCCATCGTGATCGGCGACCATGACGAGGCGATCTCGCGCAAGCACACCGATTATATGGCGCGCGTCATTCCGGGCGCGAAGCTCATCATCCTGAAGGATGTCGGCCACTTCGCCATGCTGCAAGACCCGGAAGCCTACACGAAGGCCATCCTCGACTTCCTGGACGCGAAGTGAGCGCGACCGCCGCCGTCATCGGGGCCGGGCCTGCCGGGCTGATGGCCGCCGAGGTCATGGCGCGCGACGGGCTCGCAGTCACGGTCTACGACCACATGCCGACGCCGGGCCGCAAGTTTCTCCTGGCCGGGCGCGGCGGCCTCAACCTGACACATAGCGAAGACCTCCCGCGCTTCCTTTCCCGCTATGGCCAGGCCGCGCCGCATCTGCGCGCCGCAATCGAAGCCTTCCCGCCTTCCGCGCTGATCGCGTGGTGCGAGGGCCTTGGCCAGCCCACCTTCATCGGGACGAGCGGCCGCGTCTTTCCGCGCTCTATGAAGTCCTCTCCGCTGCTGAGGGCCTGGCTCGGGCGCCTCAGTTCGCTGAAGGTGGCGTTCCAGCCGCGCCATCGCTGGGCGGGATGGGACGAGGAAGGCAGGTTGCAATTCAAAACACGCGATGGACAGATCGCGGTCGAAGCCAATGCCGCAATTCTCGCTCTTGGCGGCGCAAGCTGGCCCCGGCTTGGGTCCGATGGCCATTGGGCGGACATTTTCGAGAACGCAGGGCTGGCCGTCTCGCCCTTGAGGCCTTCGAATTGCGGTTTCGTCGCTGACTTTTCCGATCACTTCCGCGAGCGCTTCCAAGGCCAGCCGCTGAAAGGGGCCGAATACGGTTTCGGCGGCGAGAAAGTGCGCGGCGAAGCGGTCGTGACCGGGATCGGCCTTGAAGGCGGCGCGATTTATGCGCTCTCGCCCAAACTGCGCGACGCCATCGAACGCGACAAGGAAGCGACGCTTACGATGGACCTTCGGCCCGGACTGGCGGCGCCGGAACTCGAAGCCGCGCTTTCGAGGCCGCGCGAAAAGCAGTCGCTTTCCAATGTCCTGCGAAAAGCCGTAAAGCTTGCCCCTGTTGCGGTGGGCCTCTTGCACGACGCCACCCGGCGCAGTGGAAAACCTCTTGCCGCAGCAACGCCGGCAGAACTCGCCGCCATGATAAAAAGCGTTCCCGTCCGGCTCACCGCGACAGCCCCGATCGAGCGCGCCATATCGACGGCTGGCGGCGTTCCTTTCGCGGAGCTGGACGGTCGCTTCATGCTGCATCGCAAGCCCGGGGTCTTTGTCGCGGGCGAGATGCTGGACTGGGAAGCGCCCACCGGGGGCTATCTGCTGCAAGGCTGCTTCTCGACTGGCGCGGCTGCGGCGCGGGGCGCGCTCGCTTGGCTAGTACGCCCCGCGGGAAGTCCTGACCCACTTGCTGCGGGCGCTGACAGGACTTCCCGCGGATAAGGCGTACTAGCAACCTATTGATTCTAGTACAGCTTATCCGAGGCAAGTTCGCTTGAGAGCGTGCGGCGAAGTGAGTGCGAACTTGCCTCGGGCTGTACTAGGAAAGTCGAACAATTGACGCCACCCGCTAAGCCGCCCTATCTATCAGCCTGAAAACGAATTAGGAAAGTACGCCCCGATGACCAAAAGAACCTACCAGCCCAGCAATCTGCGCCGGAAGCGCAAGCATGGGTTTCGCGCGCGCATGGCCACGAAGCAGGGGCAGCTCGTCCTTTCGCGGCGGCGCGCCCGCGGCCGCAAGAAGCTATCGGCGTAAGCCGGTTCCATCTCCGCGGCCATGGAAACGCTCAAGACGCGCGCCGAATTTCAGCGCGTCCAGAAGGGCCGCAAATGGGTGACCCCGGCTTTCATTTTGCAGGGCCTCGCGCGTCCATCCGCCGAAGCGAATGACCCGCGCTTTGGCTTTACCGTTTCGAGCAAGTCTGTCGCCAAGGAAAGCCAAGGCGAGAAAAGAAGAGGCAAAGCCGTTGATCGCAATCGTGCGCGCAGAAGGCTGAAGGAAGCCGTGAGGCTTACATTTCTCGCGCATGCCAAGGCGGGTTTCGACTACGTGATCATTGGCCGCGCCTCTGCCTTGACTAGAAATTTCGCAGACCTACTTGCGGACATGCGGCTCGCATTCCATAAAGTGACCCAACCGGCGCGCTCCGAGAAGGATCGTAACCCTGTCTTGTGAACGCTGCGCCGGTTTTGACGGTTCTGCTTCCATCGCGGACAGGAACCGGGTAAAGCGGTTTGTCTGTCGAATTGGCTGACTTGCTTCGCGGTGCGTGGCATGCGCACCACGAAGATCTCCCTTGAGCGGGTTATGGAAAACAATAGAAACTTTATTCTCGCCATTGCGCTTTCGCTTGCTGTCCTGATTGGCTGGCAGTTTCTCTATATGGGGCCAGCCCAAAAAGCCCGGCAACAGGCCATCGAGGCGGCGGCTCGGAATGCGCAGCAAACGCAGTCTGCCCAAACCGAGGCTCAGGCTCCCGGCAGCCAAGGGGCATCGCCCGCGCCGTCCGTCGAAACTCCCTCCACGGCTGCGTCGGCCTTTGCGTCGCGGGAAGTAGCGATTGCAGCCTCGCCGCGCGTGAAAATCGAAAGTCCCGCTCTGCTCGGCTCCATCAACCTGAAGGGCGGCCGGATCGACGACCTCGTCTTGCGGGACTATACCGTTTCCGTCGATCCGAACAGCGCGAAAGTCGATCTTCTGTCACCGTCGGGCAGTCCGCATCCGTATTTCGCCTTCACGGGCTGGCTGACGAATGAGCCAGGCGTGCCGGTTCCGACCGACAGCACTGTCTGGGAGCAGGAAGGCTCAGGGCCTTTGACGGCGATATCCCCTGTTGCGCTTCGCTGGGATAATGGCGCGGGATTGATATTCCACCGCAGGATCTCGGTGGACAGCCGCTACATGTTCACGATCGCCGATGAGGTCGAGAACAAGTCGGGAAAGCCCATCACGCTCTGGCCTTGGGCGCAGGTCGCCCGTTTGACCCAGCCGCAGGGACTTCTCGGGTATTCTGTGCTCCATGAGGGGCTGATCGGCGTCCTTGGCTCGACAGGCCTCAAGGAACTCACCTATCCCAACGCGCTCAAGAACTACGACCCGGCGACCAACACCGCCAAGGAAACATTTTCCGCCGACAAAGGCGGATGGCTTGGCTTCACCGATCAGTATTGGGCAGCCGTTCTCATTCCCGACCAGAGCAAGCCCTACGACGTGAGCATGTTCGGAAATGAGAAGCAACAATTCTATGCGAACCTTCGCCTCCACCCGGTAACGGTCCAGCCGGAGCAGACGGAGGTCGTCACAACCCGGATGTTCTCCGGCGCGAAGGAGGTTAATCTCCTCGAGCGATATACGGTGGACTATGGCATTGACCGGCTGAACCTGCTCGTCGATTGGGGGTGGTTCTCCTTCATCACCGAGCCGATGTTCCATTTGATGAACTGGTTCTACAAGCTCGTCGGGAATTTCGGGATCGCCATCCTGCTCACGACCGTGCTTGTGAAGCTCCTCTTCTTCCCGCTTGCCAACAAGTCCTTTGAGTCGATGAGCAAGATGAAGAAGCTGCAGCCGGAGATGAAGAAGATCCAGGAGCGCTTCAAGGACGACAAGCAGCGCCAGCAGCAGGCGATGATGATGCTGTACAAGAAGGAGAAGGTGAACCCCATGGCGGGGTGCCTGCCGATCGTGATCCAGATCCCCGTCTTCTTCTCGCTCTACAAGGTGCTCCTTGTCTCGATCGAGATGCGGCATGCGCCATTCTTTGGCTGGATCCAGGATCTTGCGGCGCCCGATCCCACGAACGTTTTCAATTTGTTCGGGCTAATCCCGTGGACGCCGCCCCATTTCCTCATGCTTGGCGCCCTGCCTCTGGTGATGGGCGTCTCGATGTGGGTTCAGATGCGGCTCAATCCCGCGCCGCCGGACCCCATGCAGCAGAAGATCTTTGCGTGGATGCCGGTCGTTTTCACCTTCATGCTGGCGCACTTCCCGGCGGGCCTCGTGCTATACTGGACATGGAACAATATCCTTTCCTTCGGCCAGCAGGCCTTCATCATGAAGCGGCAGGGCGTTGACATCGACATCCTCCACAATGTCGGGGTCAAGAAGGTGGGCGGCAGCGTCAAGAAGGCCGGATTGAAACTCCGGAGCAACGGCAAGCAGGCGCCGGTCACGGAGCGGCAGGACGCGCCGGCCGCGGAGCTTGAGGACGCCGATATTGACGTCGTGCCTGTCGAGAGCAAGAAAGTGAGCGCCCCGGTCAAAAATCCGGTCAAAAAGAAGGCTGGACAGAAACTGAGGAGCAGCCCCCAGGCCGTACTGCCTCCGAGTGATCGCGATGCATCCGGCAGAGGAGATTGAGGAACGCGAGCTTGCCGCTCGCGCGCTCCATCTCTTCAAAGCCCCGGCAGACTTCGTGCTCGGTGTCACCGAAGTCGCCGCCCTGCCCCACAGTGACCGCGTCGAGATCGCTTTCGCCGGGCGTTCCAACGTCGGCAAATCAAGCCTTCTCAATGCCCTGCTTGGCCGCAAAAGCCTTGCCAGGGTCTCCAACACGCCCGGCCGCACCCGAGAGCTCAATTACTTTTCCGTCGGCGACACCCTGTTCGTCGTCGACATGCCGGGCTACGGTTACGCGAAGGCCCCCAAATCTCTCGTGAAAGGCTGGACGCAACTCATTCACGATTACCTGCGCGGCCGCCCCCAGCTGAAGCGCGTCATGCTCCTCATCGACAGCCGGCATGGCCTCAAAAGCTCCGATCGCGAGATCATGACCATGCTCGACACGGCGGCTGTTTCTTATCAGGCCGTTCTGACAAAGGCCGACAAGCCAAAAGCAGGCAACCTCGCGCAAGTTGTTCGCGAAACCGAGGACGCTTTGCGCAAGCATCCCGCCGCCCATCCGAAAGTGCTGGCGACATCCGCCGTAGAGGGGCAAGGAATCGACGACCTTCGCCTGGCAATCGCAGAGCTCTGCTGAGGTAGAGTTTGCCGGACGCGCCAACGGATCGCTGCCCCTGTCACCCCGGAAAGGCGAAGCCTTATCCGGGAGCTTAACAGGTTCAGGCGATTGACTTTTTTGCGGTCCCGGCTCGCGCTTCGCTGGCCGGGATAACGACGGTTGCCTGGACCCTGAAAAGCCTTGAAAAACGGCAGCGACGCCGGACGGCCCCGTGACGGTTGTATATGGTTTTAAGGGTGCGCCCCACCTTCGTGTCTTAGACTTTGCATAACTCCGCTGTAAGGCCGGTTTCGTCTTGAAGTTGCCTCTTACCGTGGCTAAGAATTGGCACTTGGCAGGTTGGAGGAAGCCGTGTCCAAAAGATTTGCTTTATGCCTTATTTGCGGGATGGCGCTGCTCCAATTCGGGCTGGCGGGTGCGCGGGCTCAGTCCGAACCTGCTCCTGAGAGCCAGCAAACTGCGCAAGCTGCGCAGTCCGCGCGGCCCACACTATCGCCAGACGACCCGCGCCTTCTGCTCATGGTTCGCAATGCGATCATAGCCCTCAATCAAGCAAACCTGACGGGAAACTACTCGGTTCTGCGGGATATGGGCACGCCGAATTTCCAGATGACGAACAACCCGGCGCGGCTTGCAGAGGCGTTCGCGGCGTTGCGCGCGCGCAAGCTCGACATCTCTCCGATCATGTTCTTCAACCCGAAGTACGCCTCGTCCCCGGCGATTCAGGATGGACAGGTTCTGCGGGTCACGGGACTTTTCCCGACAACGCCCGAGCAGGTTAATTTCGATCTCGCCTTCCAGCTGTTCGGCGAGCAGTGGATGCTGGCTGGGATCGCTGTCAACGTTGCGCCGCCTGGAGAAAACGCACAGGTCTCCGCTGCGCCGGCATCCCCGCCAACCCGTGCAGCCGAGACCGGCGATGCGAAGCCTATTCGCATCGATTTGAGCCAACCTTCGGCGCCGGCTCCCGCTGCTCAGCCGGCGGCGCCAAAGAAGGCCGCGCCAAAAAGGCCGAAGCCGCCCGCGCAGAAGACCGCAGCGGCCCAGCCGGCTGGCTCGCCTCCGCCCCCACCGGCTCCCGAGCAGCAACCTGCGCCGGCGCCAAAACCTGCCCCTGCCACCCCCGAACCCTGGAATCCCTTTGGGCGGTAAGGTGAGAGAGGTCCTACTTCGCGCCGCCGCTTGCGCATTCCTCGCTGTAGTATTTTGGGGGAATGCGAGCGCCGAAGAGGCCGTGGCGCCGGAACAGCGGGAAGCAAAGAAGGCCTTCGGCGCAGCGAAAGCGCCGGCGGGTCAGAGTCCGCAGGCCATAGGCCGGTACGAACGCGGTTGCGTTGCGGGTGCGCAAAAGATCGCTGCCGGCGGCATCGGTTGGCAAACCATGCGGGTCTCGCGAAATCGCTTTTGGGGTCATCCGACCCTGATAGCCTACATCCAAAGGCTCGCCAGCGACGTGAGGCGGCTTGACGGCTTGCCCGGAATTCTCGTGGGAGATATGGCCCAGCCCATCGGAGGCCCATTGCTGGGCGGCCATGCAAGCCACCAGATCGGGCTCGACGTAGACTTATGGTATACGCTCATGCCCGATCACACGCTCTCTGACGACGAGCGCGAGCATATTGCGGCGGATAACATGGTCGATCGTCCCACCTTGACGACCAATCCGAAGATGTGGACACCGGCGCAAGTCAGGCTTCTTCGCCGCGCGGCATCCTACCCAGAGGTGGCGCGGATTTTCGTTAATCCCGCCGTAAAGAAGGCGCTTTGCGATGGCGCCGGCAACGACCGCTCATGGCTGCAAAAAATCCGCCCCTGGTACCAACACGACGATCATTTCCATATCCGCCTGAATTGTCCTTCGGGGAGCCCAGCATGCGTCCCTCAGGCGGCCGCACCTGCTGAAGACGGATGCGGCCAGGAGTTGGAGGACTGGTTCAAGAAGTTGAGAGCGCCGCCTCCTGCGACGAAGTCAAGGAAGGTGATCGCACCGGCGAAGCCAATGCTTGTGTCCGACTTGCCGAAGGAGTGCCAGGCCTTGCTGGCCGCCGCGGAGGACGCCGCAGCCAAGGAGAATGCCGCCTGGAAGCCAAACTGACAACCGCTCAGGTCTGACACCGGCTACGCTGCGAAATCGAGGGTCACCGGAACGTGGTCTGAGGGGCCATTCCAGCCGCGAGCGATCTTCAGCACGGCCGCGCTTTGAGCGCGGGCCGCCATCCTCTCGCTTCCCCAAATATGATCGAGGCGGCGCCCGCGATCCGAGGCCGCCCAATCGCGGGCGCGATAGCTCCACCATGTGTAGAGTTTCTGTTCGGGCGCAATGAACCGCCTGACGAGATCGACCCAAGGCCCCCCATCCTGCACCTTGTTCAACGCCTCCACTTCCACCGGCGTGTGGCTGACAACTTTGAGCAACTGTTTGTGGGACCACACATCCGTTTCCAGCGGCGCGACGTTGAAATCGCCAAGAAGCAGCGCGTGCCCATCCCGCGCCCCGCGCCAGACGCCGAGCGCGGCCAAATAAGCCAGCTTCTGCTTGAACTTGGGATTGAGCGCCGGGTCGGGAATATCGCCGCCGGCGGGCACGTAGATGTTGTGGATCGCAAGCCTTGTCCCATCAGGCAATACGACGGCGCAGCCAAGATGCCTCGCTTCGTCCGTGCCGCAAAATCTCTCGCGCGGCAGGAGTTCCAGAGGCAGTTTCGAAAGCGTCGCCACCCCGTGATAGCCGGGCTGACCGCTGATCGCGATGTGCCTGTATCCGAGTTCTCTGAACCCTTCGCCAGGGAAGAACTCCTCTCTGCACTTGATTTCCTGCAGGCAGAGAATGTCCGGCATGGCCTCGCTCAAGAAGCGCGCAACCAGATCGAACCGCAGGCGAACGGAGTTGATGTTCCAGGTGGTGATTCGTAATGTCATGGGCACAAAAAAAAGCGCCCAACTCCGGCGAAGGTTGGGCGCTTTGCGTTTTCACGCATGCGCCGGGAGGGAAGCCGGCGCTGGAAAACTGATACCTTCGGCTAGACGGGGGGGCACTACCGATGGTGACTGGTATCAGCTCTCCAATGCTAGTAAAGATAGCATGTGTGAGGCTGGATGCAAATCAAAAATGCTAGATTTTAAGCTTGACAGTTGCGAATTTGTCGCCAATTTGATCGATCAGTCCCTGTGAAATCCGATATCTTTTGAGAACTCAAAGAGCTCCGCTGAAACGCGCTTGTTCTGCTCAAGGTCGCTGACCTCAATGCGAGTATTGAGCCCCTGAGCATCGGTAATGATCCATTCCTTGAGGCTCATGTCCGCCTTGCTGAAGAACAGGCTGATCCGGCCTGCCGCGTCGCCCTTCTTGTCCTCCACCGTGATGACGACCGCGTCCGGGCCCTGATCGACGCCGAGGATATTGGCGTCTTTCGAAAGATCGACGGTTTCAGACAACAGAATCCGGAAGGGCGTCATTTCCAGGGGATATTTGTCCGAGGTGTTGAGCGCGTAATCCTCGATGGCGAGATAATATCCGTTGGAAATGATCTTCAAACGGCTGGGCGGGAAGTAGTCGAAGCGCAACCTTCCCGGGCGAGCGAAGTAAAATCTCCCATGCTTCTGAGTGTTGTCGGGATCGGTCTGGACGAACGTGCCTTCCAGGTTGGCCAATTTGTTGAAATAGTCGTTGACCTGGCCGATGATCTCCTGGTTGCTCTCTTGAGCTGGAACGGGCGCCGCAGGTGCGGCTGTCGGCTCTGGCGGTTGCGCGGTCTTGGCTTGCCATCCCGGGCCTCCACTTCCGCCGACCGGGCTGGCTGGCTTTGCGGCCGCGGCGCGGGCGGGAGCAGCGGGCGCTGGTGCGACAAGAGCGGGAACAGGAGCCGGCGCAGGCGCCGATACTGCCGGCGGCGGATTCGATGGGGAGGTCTTCGCAACCTCCGTCTCGCCCCCCTGGGCGAGGCCAAGTCCAGGCAAGGCCGCTGTCATCAACAGCGCAACAATGCAGCTTGCGAACCGCGGGCCGGTTCTGGAAAAGCTCGAAACCTTGCGGCCTTGATCCATCGTTCGGTGGCCCCTGTCTGAATGGCTTTGGATTGGCGGTTATGAGCTTGGAAGAAAGCGTCAAATTCTGGGCGATTTGATGCCCGCACTGCATATTCGCGCACGCTATAAGTTGCTATTGGCCGGCATCGAGCAGAATCTCTCTCCGTCCCGTCCTGCTTGGCGCACCCACTATTCCTTCCTGCTCCATGCGCTCGATCAGGGAAGCGGCGCGGTTGTATCCGATGCCGAGACGGCGCTGCAAATAGCTTGTTGTCGGCTTTTTATCCTTCAATACAATCTCAACCGCCTGCCGATAGAGGTCGCGGTCGCCGCCGCCCTCCCCTCGCGAAGAAGAATTGTCGTCGAAGCCGCCATCGTCCTCAAGGATGTCCTCCCGATAGGACGGATAGCCATGCGCTTTCAGATGGCGGGCCACCGCCTCGACCTCGTCGTCCGAAACGAAAGGCCCGTGGGCCCTGATGATGCGGCCGCCAGCGGCCATGTAAAGCATGTCGCCCTGTCCCAGGAGCTGCTCCGCGCCCTGTTCGCCGATGATGGTGCGGCTATCGATCTTCGACGTCACCTGGAAGCTGATCCGGCTCGGGAAATTGGCCTTGATCGTGCCGGTTACCACATCCACGCTCGGACGCTGCGTCGCCATTATGAGGTGAATTCCCGCCGCACGCGCCATTTGCGCAAGGCGCTGCACCGCATATTCGATGTCCTTGCCCGCGACCATCATCAGGTCCGCCATCTCATCGATGACAACCACGATGTAGGTCATCGAGACCGGCTCGAAGGTCTCCTCCTCCTCGATCGGCTCGTCGGTATTGGGGTCGAAGCCGGTCTGCACCACGCGGCGCAGCGGTTGCCCGCGCAACTGCGCCGTGGCGACCTTCGCGTTATAGCTTGTGATATTGCGCACGCCGAGCTTGTTCATGAGCTCGTAGCGCGTGTTCATCTCCTTGAGGATCCATTTGAGCGCGATGACCGCCTTCTTTGGGTCGGTGACCACAGGCGCAAGCAGGTGCGGGATGCCGTCATACATTGACAGCTCCAGCATTTTTGGATCGATCATGATGAAATTGCACTGGCTTGGCGGCAGCCTGTAGAGCAGCGACAGGATCATGGTGTTGATCCCGACCGACTTGCCGGAGCCGGTGGTGCCCGCGATCAACAGATGCGGCATCCGAGCCAGATCGACGACAATCGGCTCCCCGCCGATGGACTTGCCGAGGGCGAGCGGCAGCGCGGCTTGCGTATCCTGAAAGGCGTTCGAACTCGATGATGCCCCGAAAGGACACGATCTCGCGCTTCGGATTGGGAAGCTCGATGCCGATCGCATCCCGGCCCGGAACGACGGCGACGCGCGCGGAAACGGCGCTCATCGAGCGGGCGATATCGTCGGCGAGCCCGACCACACGGGAGGACTTCGTCCCGCGCGCGGGCTCCAGTTCGAAAAGCGTGATGACAGGACCGGGATAAATCCCCGAGATGCGGCCTTTTACGCCGAAATCGCCCAACACCCCCATGAGCGCGGATGCGCGCACCATGAGGGTCGGATCGTGTGCGTTCGGCTTTTGCGACACGCGAGGCGGAGGCGTCAGAAGCGATATTGGCGGGAGCGTCGGGGCAACAGTCTCCTCGTCCTCCTCATCCACGTCTTCGAGCGGCATGCCGCCGTTCTTCACATAGATGAGAGGCTTGCGCCGTTTGGCCGCCTGGGCGCCATTCTTGAGGATGCGCCGGGCGCTTTCTCGCGCGCTCTCGATCGCGTTGCTGGTCAGGCGGCGCAGCGGCGACGACGTTTCAGGCTCCTGGCCGCCCGCACCTTCGGCACTAGCCGGATTGGAGCCGCCGCGGCGCGGCCCGAAGAAGGGCTCGATCCGGATATCCTCAAACACGTCTGCGCCACTATCCCCCAAAGTCTCTGTCTCGGGCTCCGGCTCGTGCTCGTGCTCGGGTTCCTCGGATGCCTGGAGCGAGCCAAGGTCTGTGGGAATGGTCAGGGTGGCGAATTCATCGGCCGCCAGAACAGCCGGACCGGGCCGGCTTCCCCAATTCGCGAAAGGCGACGGGGCGCTGCTGCGAACCGGCTTCGGCGATGCGACGTCGCTTCTGCGCGGTTCAACCTTTGCCGGCGTCAGACGCGGTTCTATGCGGGTCAACCAATAGTCGCGAGCCGGGCCGATGACAGTGAGCGCCTTCTCCCGCGGCGAGAACCGTGTGACCCAACTTGTTACTTTCGTGGAGAGCGTGGGCGCCGTGGCGCTTTGCGGCTCTTCTGCCGCCTTGGATTTTGAAGAGCGAGCAACGGCTTTCGCAGGCTCGCCGCGCAGAGCAACCGACAAGGCCTTCGGACTGAGACCGCAGGCTCGGAAAACGCACCACACGCCCGCCGCCAGAAAGAGAAGTCCGAAGCCGGGCCGGAGGATGGCGGGGGGAATGAAGGCAGAGAGCTTTGCCACGCCGCGCGTCGCGATGAAGTCACCAACAATGCCGCCAAGGCTGCTATCGAGAAGCCACCGGGCAGGCGTCGGAAACATCGCGAAGAATGCAGGAACGGCAAGCGCCGCCGCGGCCCAATATATCGCTCTTAGGCGGGGCCTGAGCGGAAGGTTTCCGCCAGCAATGCGAAATCCGAGCGCTGCGATCGGCAAAACCAGAAAGGGCGAGGCCAGGCCGAAGCTTTGCATGAGCGCGTCAGCGACGCTCGCGCCGCGGCGTCCGAGCCAGTTATGCGGTTGCGCCAAGGTTGCGTAGCTGGGGCTTGGGTCGCCGTAGGACCAGCTGATCAACGCAAGCCAGCAGGCGATCGCGATGCCAACAAGCGAAGCGCCAAGCAGCCGCCAAGGCAAACGGCGCAACTCGACCGTGAGCGCCTTCGGCAAAAACCGTGTCCGCCGTGTCTGCATCCGCGTACGCCACCCCACTCATGGCTCTCGTCACAACAAAATCGACGCGAGCCGTTCCACTGCTTCCCGCGTCACATCGAGCGGGTCCACAAGCGCAAGCCGGGCATGGTCCTTCGCCGGATTAACCCCGCTGGCGTCTGGTTGAGCCAGATAAGCACCAGGGAGAATTTTGACACCGCATCCTTTCCAAATGGTTTCCGCGGCGCGTTCACCTCCCCCAAAATTTGACAGATCGAGCCAGAGAAAGAAGCCGCCCGCGGGCTCGTAATATCCAGGCAGCGCTCCAAGCACCTGCGATGAGAGCGCGAACTTCTCCCGGTAAAGCTCGCGGCTGCGGGCTACGTGCTCCTCGTCCGCCCACAGGGCCGCGGAGGCGTGCTGGATGGGCACCGGCACTTGCGGCGAGGCGACGTTGCGGTATCGCATATAGTCCTCCAGGAACGCGCCGTCGCCTGCGATGAAGCCGGATCGCAGGCCGGGAGCGTTCGAACGCTTCGACAAGGAATTGAAGACCAGCACACGGTCGAAACCTCCTGTCCTCGCCGCGATTTCGAGGGCCCCGAACGGCGGATCGCTCTGGTAAATTTCCGAATAACACTCGTCGGAGAAAATATAAAAGCTGTGTTTTTTTGCAAGCCCGATGAGTTGTTCGAGATAGGTGGCGGAGGCCACCGCTCCTTGCGGATTGGCGGGCGATGCGAGATAAAATGCAGCCGCGCGATCCAGGAGCTTAGGCTCTAGCGCACCGAGGTCCGGCAGGAAGCCTGTTGCCGCCGTTGAGGCAAGCAACACTGGCTCGCATCCCGCGGTCAATGCCGCCGCAAAATATGCCTGATAGAACGGGTTCGGCATCAAAACACCGGCGCGGCCATTCCCTTTAAGCGCCACGGCAATGGTCAGCGCCGAAACAAGCCCTTCCCGTGTCCCGCAAAGCGGAAGGATGTGCCGCTCGCTGTCGAGGAGGCCCGGTTCAAGCCGGTAGCGGCGAGCCAGCCATCCGGCAATGGCGCGCCTCAGCTCGGGGATGCCCCCAATGGGAGGATATTTTCCGAAGCTTCCCCAATGGTCCGCGATGATTTCCGCCACAAGGCGCGGGACACCGTGCCTCGGCTCTCCGATCGTCATGTCGATCGGCGACGCACCCGGCTCCTCGTTCCCCAAGAGTTCACGAAGCCTCGGGAACGGCGATTGAATCGCGGACAGGATCGTTGCTGACAAAGGCGCTCCAAACGCTGTCTTTCACCTGAAAACGCAGAACTTTACACCTTGGCGCGGCGGATGAAAACGCGAAAAAGCCCGGAATGAGTTCCCGGGCTTTCGGCCGGCGGCCAAGCCGCTCGAAGGGAGGAGAGACGAGCAGCCGGCCCGCTGGGCTGGGGCGGCGCCCTCGCCGCCCCGGGTGTTCTTACATGTTGTAGGCGCGCTCGCCATGCTCGGAGATGTCGAGGCCCTCGCGCTCCTCCTCTGCGGAGACCCGCAAGCCCACGAGCACCGAGATGATGAGGAACACGACCAGGCTACCGACCCCAGACCAACCGATGGTGATAAGCGCGTTCTTGAACTGGATGAGAACCTGAGAGGCGATGTCGTAGTCGCCGACGGGGCAGTCGCTCGTGACGATGCCGTCCTTGACCACGCACTTCGTATAGTCGATAACGCCCGCGCCGCCGTAGAAGGGAGCGGCCACGATGCCCGTGCCGATTGCGCCGACGAAGCCGCCGATCGCGTGAACGCCGAACACGTCAAGCGTATCGTCGTAACCAAGCGCGCTCTTCACCGCGGTGCAGAAGAAGAAGCAGATCGCGCCAGCGACGAGACCCAGCACAAGCGCGCCCATCGGCCCAGCATAACCGGAAGCCGGCGTCACGGCCACAAGACCAGCGACGACGCCCGAAGCGAGGCCAAGAAGGCTCGGCTTGCCCTTGAAGATCCACTCCACGAACATCCAGGAGAGACCCGCTGCGGCGGTTGCGACGAAGGTGTTCGCCATGGCGAGGACCGCGCCGGCGTTGGATTCGAGGTTCGAACCAGCGTTGAAGCCGAACCAGCCGACCCAAAGCAGTGAAGCGCCAACCATGGTGAGCGTCAGCGAATGGGGAGGCATCGCCTCTTTGCCATAGCCGATGCGGCGCCCAAGCAGAAGCGCGCCGACAAAGCCCGCGACACCGGCATTGATGTGAACGACCGTGCCGCCCGCGAAGTCAAGAGCGCCCATCTGGAAGCCGAAGCCTGAACGAGCAAGCGCCGCGTCATTTGCCGTTGCGAGATCGTTGGGGCCAGGATTGAACCAGACCGAGTGAGCGATCGGAATATAAACAAATCGTGCACCAGAGGACGGCGAAAAGCACGACAGCCGAGAACTTCATCCGCTCGGCGAAGCCGCCGATCGCAAGCGCCGTGGTGATCGCCGCAAATGTCATCTGGAAGCAGACATAGACAAGTTCGTCGATGCCGACGCCGACCGAGAAGGTCGAAGCGGGCGTCTTCGGATCGATGCCTGACATGAACAGCCGGGACAGGCCGCCAATAAAGGGCGAGGTGACGCCGCTGCCCTCGGTGAAGGCGAGGCTGTAGCCGTAGACAAACCATAAGACGCAGACAACGCACTGGATCATGAAAACCTGCGTGAGCGTCGAAAGCATGTTCTTGGTGCGAACCATGCCGCCATAGAACAGCGCGAGTCCCGGAACCGTCATCAGGAGGACGAGGAGCGATGACGTCATCATCCAGCCATCGTCCGCCTTGTTGACGACGAGATCGGGAGCCTTCACAGCCGCGGCCGCCGCGGCCGCTACGGCTTCTTCGGCGAACGATGGCTCCATCATCGCCATCGCCGCTAACCCCGCGGCTCCGAAAAGAATTAAATTACGCCAGGCCGTTGTCATTCTTCTTTCCTTTTTCCAATCAGAGTGCATCTGCATCAGTCTCACCGGTGCGGATGCGCACCGTATGCTCGATCGGCAACACGAAGATTTTGCCGTCTCCGATCTGCCCCGTTTTCGCGCCATTCGAGATTGCCTCGACGACCTTTTCGACCGTTTCGGTGGATACAACCACCTCGATCTTCACCTTGGGGATGAAGCTCACCTCATATTCGGCGCCGCGATAAATCTCGGTGTGCCCCTTCTGCCGCCCGTAGCCTTTCACCTCAGTAACCGTCAAACCCTCGATGCCGAAGCCGTCGAGAGCCTGCCGGACTTCTTCGAGTTTGAACGGCTTAATGATTGCCATCACCATCTTCATGATAAGTCCTCCAACAAGTTCCTGCCTTCGAACTTCGCCCATTTTCTATCGAGTCCGCGCCGGATTGGGCGAACGCGAAGACACGGCTCCCTATGGCTTATCAAAAGCTGTGCCAAAAGCCCCCAGGACGCGCCCGACGCCATGCTGCGCCGCCAATACACGTTCAATTTACCGCTGGGCGGCTGAGATAATGCCGATTTCCTGAGCAAGCCCCCAAAAATGCCTAAAAAATAGGCCCCATGCATGATGAAGGTGCAGCTATTTTTTAGGAGGTCCTGAAAATTAACGCTTTTTTTAGTAATTTGAACTGCGAACTTTGAGATGAAGACGGATCCGCACGCCGCGATGGCTCGGTTCCCGGATGTGCGCTTCATGAGATCGGGGGGAGTTTGTGCGGCAGCGTTCGCGCTTGCGTCGCGAGCCGGCCGCTGTGCTTCCGCAGCCCTTTTTGGCTGGCTAGCTCTTCTTGTACATCTCGGTCTGAATTTCGATCGAAACCTCGTCAGACACAAAAGGGGCGGCCGCAGAGACGCCAAAATCGGTGCGCTTCACGTTTGTCGTAGCGCCGATCCCAAGGGTTTGCTTTTTCGACATCGGCTGAATGCCTGCAAAATTGAGCGTCACATCGAGCGTAACCGGTTTTGTCACGCCATGGACCGTCAAATCCCCGGTGACTTTCCCGTTTTTTCGCCGTTCCTCTCAAATTTCGTGCTCTTGAAAGTCGCCTCCGGGAATTTCTTCGCATCGAAAAGCTTATCGCCTTTCATATGCTCGTTGAAAATCGGGACGAGGGTCTCGATGCTGTCCGTCTTGAACGTCACCTTCAGCTGGCTCTTCTCAGGATTTGCCTCATCGTAGAGAAGTTCGCCGTCATAGCTTGTGAAATGCGCGCATTGGCGGCTGATCCCGAGATGGTTCCAGCAAAAACGAACCTCGGTGTGCATGGGGTCGAAGGTGTAGGCCGAGGGGTCGGCCGAAGCATTCAAGGTCATGGCAAAAAATGTTGGCACAGCAAGGGTCGCAAGCCAATTCAACGTCATTCCAGTTTCTCCAATGGCTGGTGGATGAGATTGGCGAAGGCCTAGCTTGGCGGAAGGGGCTTGGCAAGGGCTGCGTTTTTGTGCGGGACTCGAAAAATGCTTTGCAAAGGGAACGGATCGCCCCAGACGGCGCCGGTTCTTCTTATTAAACCGGCCGGATGCCGGTCCAGCCCAGCGCTCCTGGCGCGGCCTTGACCGAGCCTCTATGCCGGTCGTGCCGCCTTTACCTACGACGTCTTCTCATGATGCGCCGGCATGCTTACTCGGCGTCAACGCCCCTCCCCGAAAGCTTGATCATGGCGCGCTTGTCGACATCCCAATATTCCGCCTGGCTGATCTGAACTTTCAGAATTGTAATGGACGGATTATCCGGCCCATCCGGGAACCATCGCTGCGCCGCGCTGCTCCACAGCTCCCGCACTTTCGCTGGATCCTGGAACGCGCGGGCCACACCGGAGACGGAGATATAGACCTCCTTGTTAGGGTCGGCGTAGCTCATGTTCACTTCGGAGTCTTTCTGAACCTCCAATATCTTCGGGGTGTCCTTGGCGCTGAAGAACCAGAGAACGCCATCCTCCACTTTCTGCGTCACCATCGGTCTGGAGCGCAGGTGCCCGTTTTTGTCCTCGGTCGTAAGCATCCCCACGTCGACAGCTTCGATCATCGTTACAAGCTTCGCAAAGCCTTGCTGATGCGTGTCCGCCATTAGCGTTCTCCCTCGGCACATGCGATTTACTTAGCTAACAAGAGGGTTAGCCTACCGTTCCAGATTATATTGCCCGGCTCGCGGTGGAAGAGCAAAAGAAAAACCACCCCGGCTTTCGCCGAGGTGGTTCGAATGCCCACGAGGGGGAAACTCTCAGCCGCCCGCTGCAGCCGCCAGATCGAGCTGACCCGCAACCGCGATACGTCCGCGCCAGAGCTGGCACCAGTCGTAGCCGCTGCGAAGGCCCATTTCGTCCCACATGACGCGAAGCGTCTGGACGAGGTGATCCATCTGCTCCTCGGTGTGCATCGGTCCTGGGGTCAGGCGGATGCGCTCCGTGCCGCGCGGAACCGTCGGATAGTTGATCGGCTGCACATAAATTCCAAAACGATCGAGCATGGAATCCGTGAGAGCCTTGCACTGCACCGGATCGCCGACCAGCACCGGCACGATATGGCTCGGCGTGTGCATCACCGGCAGGTTCTCAAGCGCCAGTCTCTCTTTCAGCACGGCAGCGCGGAGCTGGTGTTGCTCGCGTTCATACTGGCTGGTCTTGAGATGGCGAATGCTGGCGAGCGCGCCTGCGCAGATGACCGGGGCAAGCGACGTCGTGAAGATGAAGCCGGGCGCATAGGAGCGAATTGCGTCGACGCAGGCCCTGCTCGAAGCGATGTAGCCGCCCATCAGGCCGAAGCCCTTCGCCATCGTCGCCTCGATGATGTCGATCTTGTGCATCGCATGATCGCGCTCGGCGACGCCCGCGCCATGCGGGCCATACATGCCGACGGCGTGAACCTCGTCGATATAGGTCAACGCGCCGTATTTCTTGGCAACATCGCAAATATCGCTGATCGGCGAAATATCGCCATCCATCGAATAAACAGATTCAAACGCCACGATTTTCGGAACTTCCGGCCCGTATTCCTGAAGCAGGCTTTCGAGGTGCTCCAGATCGTTATGGCGCCAAATGCGCTTCGGGCCGCCGCCTTGCCGGACGCCCTCGATCATCGAGGCATGATTTTTCTCGTCCGAGAAAATGACCGCACCCTTCAGGATCTTCACGAGCGTCGAAAGCGTCGCCTCATTCGAGACATAGCCTGATGTGAAGAGAAGAGCTGCTTCCTTGCCGTGCAACTCGGCGAGTTCTTTTTCCAGCTCAACGTGATAGTGCGTCGTTCCGGAAATATTGCGTGTGCCGCCGGAGCCCGCGCCGCACACTGTCGATCGCCTCATGCATGGCGGCCAACACTTTCGGATGCTGCCCCATGCCGAGATAGTCGTTAGAGCACCACACGGTAATTGGCTTCGTGCCTTCTGGAGTGTGGTGAACAGCCCGCGGAAACTCTCCGCGGTGCCTCAGAATATCGGCAAATACGCGATACCGTCCCTCGGAAGTCAGAGCTTCGAGAGCTTGGGCAAACTTCCCCTGGTAGTCCATAAGCATTCCTCGTTGGCGGATCGGCGCACACACGGATGCGCCGGGCGAAAGAGCCAGCTTAAGTCGTACTGGCAGGAATTCCGCCTGTGACGCCAGATAATTACGCGAACAGGAGCGGAAGTCCAGGCATTAGAAGCATTACAAACTGACGCACGTCAACTTTTTTTGACATCCGCTGCTGTAAACGCAACTAGACAGTCGAATCGCCGTCCGTTAGCTCAACCTTGACGTGCGCTCATCCTCTATCGGGAGGCACCGTCTCTCCCTCATCATGTTTACAAACCGCATGAAAAGGTAGTGACTATCCTGTGGCCCCGGTGACGCCTCGGGATGATACTGGACGGAGAAGACAGGCCGCCCCTTGAGCCGAATGCCGCAATTGCTGCCGTCAAACAAAGAGACGTGCGTTTCCTCGACAGAATGGGGCAGGCTCTCGCGTTCAACTGCGAAACCGTGGTTCATGGAAGTAATTTCCACCTTTCCGGTCGTATAATCCATGACCGGGTGATTTGCTCCATGATGACCGTGAGGCATTTTTACGGTTCGGCCGCCCAAGGCGAGCCCGAGCAGCTGATGGCCGAGGCAAATGCCGAACAACGGCATGCCGGAGTCGATGATCTTGCGGATGACCGGGAGGGTGTATTCGCCCGTGGCGGCTGGATCGCCAGGGCCGTTTGAAAGAAACACGCCGTCCGGCTTGCGGCTGAAAACCTCCTGTGCCGTTGAGTAAGCTGGAAGCACAGTCACCCGGCAGCCCGCCGAGGCAAGGCACCGCAGAATGTTGCGCTTGATGCCGTAATCGATGGCGACGACGTGAAACTCGGGGTTTTCCTGCTCCTTGAAAGCCGTGGTCCCAGGCCCAGACGCGCTCGCTCCACGGGTAGCTTTGCGTGGATGTGACGGTGCGGGCAGTTCGGCGCCTTCCATGCTGGGGCAGCCGCTGGCCTTCGCTTTCAGCGCGTCGAAATCGAATGCGCCATCGGGATTGTGCGCAATGACGGCGTTCGGCATGCCGCTCTCGCGGATGAGCATGGTCAGCGCGCGGGTGTCGACGCCCGTTATGCCGATAATGCCGCGAGCGCTGAGCCAGCGGTCGAGGCTTTGGGCGGATCTGTAATTCGACGGGCCGGTGACCGGCGCTGCAGGATGCACCCTCGCACGCCGGAAGCCGCCGCGAGGTTCGTTGTCTCGATGTCTTCCGGATTGGCGCCGACATTGCCGATATGCGGGAAAGTGAACGTGATGATCTGGCCGGCATAGGACGGGTCGGTCAGGATTTCCTGATAGCCCGTCATGGCAGTATTGAAGCACACCTCGCCGGTCGCTTCTCCTGTTGCGCCAATGCCATCCCCTTGGATGATCAGTCCGTTTGCGAGAACGACGGCGGCTGTGTAGGGGCGCTCGCCCCATGCGGCGGCGGCATGGCCGGTTAGTGACATGGCGCAACCCTGTC
>CAWFOS010000025.1:0-103841 GCA_963817495.1 uncultured Alphaproteobacteria bacterium
CGGCAAAGTTGCTTTCCACGAACGAGTTGTCCGCCACCTGCGCCGTGCCACCGATGTGGAAGGTCCGCATGGTGAGCTGCGTGCCCGGCTCGCCGATAGACTGCGCGGCGATCACGCCGACAGCCTCACCGATGTTCACGGGCGTACCACGTGCGAGATCGCGCCCGTAGCACTTGCTGCAGATGCCGTTCTTGAGTTCGCAGGTGAGCGCCGAGCGAATGCGCACTTCCTGAACCTGCGCCTCCTCAATGAGGCGCGCCTCATTCTCGTCGATCAGGTCTCCGGCCTTGACGATGACCTGACCCGTGCTGGGATGCACAACGTCATCCGCCGGAACACGTCCGAGAACGCGGTCGCCAACCGAGACAAGCACCTCGCCAGCGTCGATCACCGCGCCGAGCTTGATGCCTTTGTCGGTGCCGCAGTCGACCTCCGTCACGATGCAATCCTGCGCTACGTCGACCAAGCGGCGTGTCAGGTAACCCGAGTTTGCCGTCTTGAGCGCCGTATCGGCCAGACCTTTGCGCGCGCCGTGCGTGGAGTTGAAGTATTCGAGAACCGACAGCCCCTCCTTAAAGTTGGAGATGATCGGCGTCTCGATGATCTCGCCCGACGGCTTGGCCATCAGTCCGCGCATACCCGCGAGCTGGCGCATCTGCTTTTCGGAGCCGCGGGCTCCCGAGTGCGCCATCATGTAGACGGAGTTGATCTGCTTTTCGCGGCCGGTCTTTTTGTCATACTGCACGGCCGAGATGCGATCCATCATCTCCTTGGCGATGCGGTCGGTGCATTTCGCCCAGGCGTCGACAACCTTGTTATACTTCTCCATCCGGGTGATGAGGCCGTCATTATATTGCTGCTCGTAATCGAGAACGAGCGCCTCCGTCTCATCGATGATCTTCGGCTTCGTATCGGGAACGAGCATGTCGTCCTTGCCGAAGGAGATGCCCGCCTTGTACGCATGATGGAAGCCCAGGTTCATGATCCGGTCGCAGAAAATGACCGTCTCTTTCTGGCCGCAAGAGCGGTACACCGCGTCGATCACCCGCGCGATGTTCTTCTTGGTCAAAAGCCTGTTCACAAGGTCGAAGCTGATCCCCGGCTTCTTCGGCAGATGCTCGGCAACGATCATCCGCCCGGGCGTGGTTTCGTACACCTTGGAAACGGGTTTGCCATTGTCATCGACGCCTGCAAATCGGCCCTTTACCTTCGCATGGAGGGTGACATTGCCCGCCGCCAGCGCATGCTGAATTTCAGCCACGCTGCCGAAGATGCGCCCTTCGCCCGGCTCTTTCTCCATCGCAAGCGACAGATAATAGAGGCCAAGAACGATGTCCTGGCTGGGCACGATGATCGGGCCGCCGTTCGCCGGATGCAGGATGTTGTTGGTCGACATCATCAGCACGCGGGCTTCGAGCTGGGCTTCGAGGCTCAGCGGAACGTGAACCGCCATCTGGTCGCCGTCGAAGTCGGCGTTGAACGCCGCGCACACCAGCGGATGAAGCTGGATCGCCTTGCCTTCGACCAAAACAGGCTCGAAGGCCTGAATGCCAAGCCTGTGGAGCGTTGGCGCGCGGTTGAGCAGCACAGGATGCTCGCGGATCACCTCGTCGAGGATATCCCAGACTTCCGGACGCTCTTTCTCAACAAGCTTCTTCGCCTGCTTCACTGTCGCCGAATAACCCTGCGCATCAAGACGCGAATAGATGAACGGCTTGAACAGTTCGAGCGCCATCTTTTTCGGCAAGCCACATTGATGCAGCTTCAGTTCCGGGCCGACCACGATCACCGAACGGCCTGAGTAGTCCACGCGCTTTCCGAGCAGGTTCTGACGGAACCGGCCTTGCTTGCCTTTCAGCATGTCGGCGAGGGACTTCAGCGGACGCTTGTTCGCGCCTGTGATGACACGTCCGCGGCGCCCATTGTCGAACAGCGCATCGACGGCTTCCTGCAGCATGCGCTTCTCGTTCCGGATGATGATGTCCGGCGCGCGCAGCTCGATAAGCCGTTTCAAGCGGTTGTTGCGGTTGATGACGCGGCGGTAAAGGTCGTTGAGGTCGGACGTAGCGAAGCGGCCTCCGTCCAACGGTACCAGCGGACGCAGTTCCGGCGGGATCACCGGAATCACCTTCATGATCATCCACTCCGGCCGGTTCCCCGACTGGATGAAGGCCTCGATCACCTTCAGGCGCTTCGCAAGCTTCTTCGGCTTCAGCTCGGTTGTGGATTCGGCAATCTCCTGTCGAATCTGCTCGCGCATCTGATCGAGGTTGAGCGCCATGAGCATATCGCGCACCGCTTCGGCGCCGATGCCCGCCTGGAACGCATCCTCGCCATACTCTTCCTGCGCCTTGAGGAAATCCTCCTCTGACAGAAGCTGACTGGCCTTCAGCGGTGTTAGCCCCGGCTCGATCACCACATAGTTCTCGAAATAAAGGACGCGCTCCAGATCCTTCAGTCCCATGTCGAGCAAAAGGCCGATGCGCGAAGGAAGCGATTTCAAGAACCAGATGTGCGCTACGGGCGAGGCTAGCTCGATGTGGCCCATGCGGTCCCGGCGCACCTTCGTCAGTGTCACTTCCACGCCACACTTTTCGCAGATCACGCCCTTATACTTCATGCGCTTGTACTTGCCGCAAAGACATTCATAGTCTTTGATCGGACCGAAAATGCGCGCACAAAACAAACCGTCACGCTCAGGCTTGAACGTGCGATAGTTAATCGTCTCGGGTTTCTTTATTTCGCCATAGGACCAGGAAAGTATCTTCTCTGGACTTGCAATAGAGATGCGAATCTGGTCGAATACCTGAGTTTGCATCTGCGGGCTGAAGAGATTCGTGATCTCTTAATTCATTCGTCGCTCCTATGAGCCGCGCCCCCGCGGCTTCTTCGACCCAGTGTGTGTCCGCCTAACGGACAGCGAGGCGCGTCGCCTCGCGTGTTTCTTAAAAACGCCGATCGCGGGCATCGGTTGAGCCGATACCCGCTTCTGTTATTCCGCCGCTTGGGGCGTGCTGGCCGGTCTTGGCCTTCGCGGCAGGGCGAACTGCTGAGGCCGCGCTGCCTGTGGGGGCTGCGCCTCGATCGCAGGTACCCGGCTCTGCTTCAGTTCGACGTTCAAGCCGAGCGCCCTCATTTCCTTCACCAGCACGTTGAAGCTTTCCGGAACGCCGGCTTCGAAGGTATCGTCGCCGCGCACGATAGCCTCGTAGACTTTGGTGCGTCCTGCCACGTCATCCGACTTCACCGTCAGCATTTCCTGCAAGGTGTAGGCGGCGCCATAAGCTTCGAGCGCCCAAACCTCCATTTCACCGAAGCGCTGACCGCCGAACTGAGCTTTGCCGCCAAGCGGTTGTTGCGTGACAAGGCTGTACGGCCCGATCGAACGCGCGTGGATCTTGTCATCGACAAGATGGTGCAGCTTGAGCAGATATTTATAGCCCACTGTCACTCTGCGATCGAACGGCTCGCCGGTCCTTCCGTCATAAAGCGTGACCTGACCCGAGGTGTCGAGACCCGCCGCTTTCAGCATATCCACGATGTCGGCTTCTCGCGCGCCATCGAAAACTGGCGTTGCAACCGGCACGCCCTTTCCAAGATTCTCGGCCAACTCGACAAGCTGATCGTCATCAAGAGCGGTGACGGCCGCGTCATTGCGATAAGCCTTGGCGACGGCTTCGCGCAGTGCGTCGATACGCTCTTTTTCGCGGTAAACGTCCAGCGCCTGCTGGATTATGCGCCCAAGGCCGCGTGAAGCCCAGCCCAGGTGAGTTTCCAGGATCTGGCCTACGTTCATACGGCTCGGAACGCCCAGCGGGTTCAACACGATATCAACGGGCGTGCCGTCTTCGAGATAGGGCATGTCCTCAATGGGAACGATGTGACTGACCACGCCCTTGTTGCCGTGGCGGCCCGCCATCTTGTCCCCGGGCTGGATCTTGCGCTTCACCGCGACGAACACCTTGACCATCTTCATCACGCCGGGCGGAAGTTCGTCGCCGCGCTTCAGCTTGTCGATCTTGTCGACAAACCTCTGCTCGAGGCGCTTTTTCGCATCGTCGTACTGACGCCGGATCGCCTCGATGCCGGCCATGGCCTGCTCGTCTTTCAGGGCGATATCCCACCATTGGCTGCGAGGCACATCACTGAGGAGTTCCTCATTGATGTCTGTCCCCTTGCGCAAGCCTTTCGGCCCGCGAGCAACTTCCTTGCCCATGAGGATATCGCGCAAGCGGCCGTAAACGTTCCGGTCGAGGATGTGCAACTCGTCGTCCCGGTCCTTGGCAAGACGCTCGATTTCCTCCCGCTCGATCGCCATCGCGCGCTCATCTTTCTCGACGCCGTGGCGATTGAAGACGCGAACTTCCACCACCGTACCGGCAACGCCGGGCGGCAAACGGAGTGAGGTGTCACGCACGTCGGATGCCTTCTCGCCGAAGATCGCCCGGAGCAGCTTTTCCTCCGGCGTCATCGGGCTTTCGCCCTTTGGCGTAATCTTGCCAACGAGGATGTCGCCCGGCTGCACCTCGGCGCCGATATAGACGATCCCCGCTTCGTCGAGGTTCTTCAGCGCTTCTTCCGACACGTTCGGAATGTCGCGCGTAATTTCCTCCGGCCCAAGCTTGGTGTCGCGCGCCGCGACTTCGAACTCCTCGATATGGATCGAGGTAAAGACGTCGGTCGAGACGATGCGCTCCGAGAGAAGGATCGAAATCTTCGAAGTTGTAGCCCTGCCACGGCATGAACGCGACCAGCACGTTCTTGCCAAGCGCAAGATCGCCAAGATCGGTTGAAGGCCCGTCTGCTATAATATCGCTACGCTCCACCCTGTCGCCCACACGGACAAGCGGACGCTGGTTGATGCACGTGTTCTGGTTCGAGCGCTGGAACTTGCGCAGATTATAGATGTCAACGCCGGACTTCGACGGGTCCGTCTCATCCGTCGCACGGATCACGATGCGGGTGGCATCCACCTGATCGATGATGCCCGCGCGCTTCGCGGCAATGGCTGCACCGGAATCGCGCGCAACAACGCTCTCCATCCCTGTCCCGACAAGCGGCGCTTCGGCGCGGATGAGCGGCACCGCCTGGCGTTGCATGTTCGAGCCCATGAGCGCGCGGTTGGCGTCGTCATTCTCCAGGAACGGAATCAGCGCTGCCGCCACAGACACGACCTGCTTCGGCGAAACGTCAATGAAATCCGCTTTGCTCTGCGGGACGAGAGACACGTCGCCCTGATGGCGGCAGATAATCAACTCCTCGGCGAAGCTGCCATCCGGGTTCAGCTTCACATTGGCTTGCGCAATGTGATACCGCGCCTCCTCCATAGCTGAGAGGTAGACCACCTCATCGGTGACCTTGCCGTCCACAACCTTGCGATAAGGGCTTTCGATGAAGCCATATTTGTTGACGCGCGCAAACGTCGCGAGCGAGTTGATAAGGCCGATATTCGGACCTTCCGGCGTCTCAATGGGGCAGATGCGGCCGTAATGGGTCGGATGCACGTCGCGCACCTCGAAGCCCGCGCGCTCACGTGTCAGACCGCCAGGCCCGAGAGCCGAGAGACGGCGCTTATGCGTGATCTCCGACAGCGGGTTGGTCTGGTCCATGAACTGGCTGAGCTGCGAGGAGCCGAAGAACTCGCGCACCGCCGCGCTTGCGGGCTTGGCGTTGATCAGATCCTGCGGCATGACCGTGTCGATATCGACGGAAGACATGCGCTCGCGAATGGCGCGCTCCATGCGAAGCAAGCCAAGCCGATACTGGTTCTCCATCAACTCGCCCACGGAACGCACACGGCGATTGCCGAGGTTGTCGATGTCGTCAACCTCGCCGCGGCCGTCCCGCAAATCCACCAGCGTGCGGATCACCGAGATGATGTCGTCCTTGGTGAGGATGCGCATCTCGTCCGACTGCTCGATTTCGAGCCGGATATTCATCTTCACGCGGCCCACTGATGACAGATCGTAGCGCTCCTCATCGAAGAAGAGGCTCTTGAACAGCGCGCGCGCCGCATCCTCCGTCGGAGGCTCGCCCGGACGCATCACCCGGTAGATGTCGAACAGTGCGTCCTGCTCGTTCTGATTCTTGTCGGCGTGCAGCGTGTTCCGGATGAAGGAGCCGGTGTTCACATGATCGATGTCGAGAACCGGAAGTTCTTCGACGCCGTGAGAACGAAGCCTGTCGATCACCTTGGTGTCGAGTTCGTCTCCGGCCTCGGCCCAAATCTCGCCCGTGCGCATGTTGACGATATCTTCCGCGAGATAACGTCCGTAAAGTGCGTCGTCAGGAACGGCGACCGCCTTCACCCGATCGGCCAACTGACGGACCGCACGAGCGTTGAGTTTCTTGCCGGCTTCGATGACAACTTCGCCGGTATCGGCGTCATAGATGTCCTGGACAGCCTTTACCCCGCGCATGCGCTCCGCAACGAAAGGCGTTCTCCAGCCTTGCTTTGTCGCCTTGTAAATAATCCTGTTGTAGAACGTGTCGAGGACTTCCTCATTGTCCATGCCGAGCGCATAAAGCAGCGTCGTCGCCGGCAGCTTGCGCTTCCGGTCGATGCGGGCATAGACGATGTCTTTCGCGTCGAACTCAAAATCGAGCCACGAACCTCGATAGGGGATGATGCGCGCGGCGAAAAGCAGCTTGCCCGAGGCGTGGCTTTTTCCACCGTCGTGGTGAAAAAATACCCCCGGCGAGCGGTGCATCTGGGAAACAATGACCCGCTCTGTTCCGTTTATTACAAAGGTGCCGTTGGACGTCATGAACGGGATATCGCCCATATAAACGTCCTGCTCCTTGATGTCCCGCACCGAGCGGGAACCTGTCTCCTCATTGACGTCGAAGGTGATCAGGCGTAACTTTACTTTCAGCGGTGCCGCAAAGGTCATGCTTCGCTGCTGGCATTCATCAACGTCATATTTTGGCGGCTCGAAGTCGTAGCGTACAAATTCGAGTTGCGCTTTATCCGAAAAATCCTTTATGGGGAAGATCGAGGCAAAAACAGCCTGCAAGCCGGTGTTTGGCCGCCCGCCTACCGGTTCTTGCACCATAAGAAATTGATCGTAGGATTGCTTTTGCACCTCGATCAAATTCGGCATCTCAGCTGCATCGGCAATGGTTCCGAAGCGCTTGCGAATACGTTTACGGCCGATAAACGTTTGCGCCATTTGATCTCCTCATTTTCACCGGCGGCGGCTTTTCTTGCACGCCGCATGGGGACTTGCGTCGCGAGAAAGCCTATTTATGGGAAGCCACCGGATATGGCGTCCCATTAATGATTTACAAGCCCCGGGAGTGCTCAAATTCAGCCTTTTTTGTGGCGGAATTTGGAATTTACTCCCGTGGGATATAGTGCTTTGTGCGGATGGCCAGAATACCCTGGCCGATCCATTTCCTACTTGATGTCGACCTTGGCGCCAGCCGCCTCGACCTTCTTCTTGATTTCTTCCGCTTCCGCCTTCGACACGGCTTCCTTGATCGCCTTCGGAGCAGCTTCGACCAGAATCCTTCGCCTCTTTCAGGCCAAGGCCGGTGATCGCGCGGACTTCCTTAATGACGTTGATCTTCTGGGCGCCCGCCTCGGCGAGAATGACGTCAAACTCGGTCTTCTCTTCAACTGCCTCGGCAGCAGCCGGTCCAGCCGCTGGCATCGCAAATGCAGGCATCGCCGCTGCTGCGGATACGCCCCACTTGTCTTCGAGGAGCTTCACAAGTTCGGAAATCTCAAGAACCGTCAACCCAGACAGTTCGCTGTACAGCTTATCAAGTTTCTCAGACATTTAGACCTCTGTGTATTCGATGACTGGTTGGTGTTGGAGCTCTGCCTAGAGCCGTCACGCCGCTTCTTGCTTCTCTTGCTTTTCCTTGAACGCCTGCAGCACGCCCACAAGGCTTTGTGCGGGCGAATTGAGTTGCCGCACGAGCTTGGAGCCCGGCGCAAGGAACACGCCCAACAGCTTGGAACGAAGCTCTTCCTTGGAAGGGATAGCGGCCAAAGCCTTGACAGCATCCGCTGTCAGCGCCTGCTTTCCTAGCAGACCGCCGACAATAACGAACTTGTCGGTAGTCTTGCAGAAATCAGCCGCTACTTTCGCCGCCGCCATCGGGTCTTCTGCGTAAGCAATGCCCGTTGGTTCAAGAAAGAGATCCGCACCCACGCCATCAGCCGCGCTATCAAGTGCAATCTTGGCGAGACGGTTCTTGATGACTTTGAACTTCGCCCCGGCGCCGCTCATGCGGCGGCGGAGGTCGGTCATTTGCGCTACGGTCATGCCTTTGTAGCGCGCCACCACGACAGAGCCGCTTGTTGCGAAGATGTCGTTGAGGGACTCAACCATCTCCCGTTTTTCAGCTCTATCCACCGCTTCTCTCCGTTCTGGTGACGGGCCGCGTTAATCGCGAACCGCCGCTTCGATCACGCCGCCGCCTCGCGAGGCGAGCGACCGCTCATCCCTGTCCCGAGGCGTGATCCGGCGCGATCCACCAACCAGCCGAGGCTGGCATCGAGATCACCTGGCATCTGTTCCCCGTCTCATGCAGGCGAATATTAAGCCGCCGGACATTTTCCTTTGGCGCCAGCAATCTTGGACAGGCTGCTTCCGCTAGCGGAAGCAGCGGCCAAGCGTTTCCGCTTTGGCCTATCGGGTGGCAGAAACCACCCGAAACACGTAATGCGAAACCGCCAAAGGACGGCTCCGCGATGAAGCTATTGATGAACCGCGCTGCTCAGCGTAGCGGGCTCGACTTTGACGCCCGGCCCCATTGTCGAACTCAGCGCCACACGTTTCACAAATGTTCCCTTAGCGCCTGCAGGCTTCGCTTTCATCACTGCATCGGCGAAAGCCTTGACGTTTTCCACAAGAGCGTTCTCGGTAAAGCTTGCTTTGCCAATTCCCGCGTGCAGAATACCGGCTTTTTCGACTCGGAATTCAACAGCCCCGCCCTTGGCACCGCGGATGGCCTCGGTGACATCCATGGTCACGGTGCCGACTTTCGGGTTCGGCATCATGCCGCGCGGGCCGAGGATCTTACCGAGCCGGCCCACGAGAGGCATCATGTCAGGCGTTGCGATGCACTTGTCGAAGTTGATAGTGCCGCCCTGAATCTGCTGGACCAAGTCCTCGGCGCCGATCACGTCCGCGCCTGCGGCCTTGGCCTCATCAGCCTTCGCGCCACGAGCGAACACAGCGACGCGAACGGAGCGCCCGGTGCCGTTCGGAAGCGAGCAAACACCGCGCACCATCTGGTCAGCATGGCGCGGATCGACGCCGAGATTCATCGCGATCTCGATCGTCTCGTCGAACTTCGCCTTCGCGCGCTCTTTGACGAGCTGCACTGCCTGCTCGACGGGGTAGAGCTTCTCGCGGACGACGCCCTTCTTGGCATCGCGCAAACGTTTTCCGTCCATGTCGCTTACTCCTTCACCGTGAGGCCCATGGAGCGGGCGGAGCCAGCGATAATCTTCGCAGCCTGATCCACGTTGGTGGCGTTCAGAATCCTTCATCTTCTTCTCGGCGATCTCACGGACCTGCGCCATCGTCACCGTCCCGGCCGATCCCGCTCCTGGCGTCTTGGAGCCGCTCTTGATTCCGGCCGCCTTCTTAAGGAAGTGCGACGCGGGCGGCGTCTTCATCGCGTAGGAGAACGATTTGTCCTGATAGTAGGTGATGACCACCGGCACGGGCGAACCGGGCTCCATCTCCTTCGAAGCCGCGTTGAAATCTTTGCAGAACTGCATGATGTTCAGGCCGCGCTGACCGAGCGCCGGACCGATCGGCGGCGACGGATTGGCCTGCCCCGCAGGGACCTGCAGCTTGATATAGCCTACTACTTTCTTTGCCATAAATGACCTCTCAAGGGCTCGCGCCCGGGTTTGAGGGATGTGGTGCGGCTCTCACGCCTGCCTGGCGAGCAGGCGTTTGCCTTCCACAACGACAAGCCAAGCTGTGAAAACCCGCGCGTCAGCGCTAAATCTTCTCGACCTGGCCAAACTCCAGTTCAACCGGGGTGGCCCGGCCGAAGATGGAAACCGCAACTTTGAGCCGCGCGCGCTCCTCGTCTACTTCTTCCACATGCCCGTTGAACGATGCAAACGGGCCGTCCGCGACGCGCACCTGCTCTCCGATTTCGAAGGAGATGGACGGCTTCGGCCGGTCCACGCCTTCCTTCACCTGATTGAGAATGCGCTGGGCTTCGGTCTCGGAAATCGGCTGCGGCTTGTTATCCGCGCCAAGAAATCCCGTGACCTTCGGCGTATTCTTAATCAGCAAAAACGCCCGGTCGTTCATGTCCATCTTCACAAGGACATACCCCGGAAAAAACTTCCTCTCCGTGCTGACCTTCCTGCCTCGGCGAACCTCCACAACCTCTTCCATGGGCACGACAAGCTCCTCGAAACAGTCTTCGAGGCCGGCCGCTGCCGCCCTTTCACGGATCGAGTCCGCGACCTTCTTTTCGAAGTTCGAATAGGCGTGAACGATGTACCAGCGCTTCGTCATCTGTACTTTTGCTGCTATATTGTTACGATTTTTTTAAGCGCTATTGCCCGAGGGTCAAAATAAACCCGATGATTTTGCTAAAGACCTGGTCGGACAACAGGAAGAAAATCGACGCGGAGACGGACATGAGCACGGCCATTATGGTCGTGACAAGGGTTTCGCGCCGCGTGGGCCAGACGACCTTCGCCGTCTCGGCTCGAACCTGCTGCAAATATTCGAAAAGTCCAACCTTTGTCATTTCTTTCCAACGCCAATGCGAGGCGACCTCAGCCTTCGCTGTAAGACTTCTTAACTTCTATGCCCGATTGTATCGAGTAGTCCTGCCGCCCTAAAGTGGCAGGAGTGGAGGGACTCGAACCCCCAACCCCCGGTTTTGGAGACCGGTGCTCTAGCCGATTGAGCTACACTCCTCCATCCAACCGGCTGCGGCAAACGTTTTGAACATGGGGATTCAGCCGCCCCACACTCATCCCGCCTGCTGCTGATAGGTACCAGTAGTAGGGGCCTGATTGCTAACACGCATGCAGGCGCCATGCCAAGCGTTTTTCGCGCCTCCACGAAAACAAATTTATATTTGTCAAGGGCGAAAGGAAAAGCTGTGCAAACCCGCGTTTGCGCTTTTTTCCGTTGAGCGCCGCTTCAATGTTGGTAATGTAGGCGCGGCGCGGGTGTAGCTCAATGGTAGAGCAGCAGCCTTCCAAGCTGAATACGAGGGTTCGATTCCCTTCACCCGCTCCAATAGTTTATCAATTCTTCCAGCCGCCGGAATGATGGTGCGTGCGTCCTGCGGCAAGCTTGCGTTTCCTGCGGGCGTTGCGCTGGCGCTCATGCGCATATTCCAGCAGTTCCGACACGCCGAACAGGATAAGCATGATGCCGACGATCACCTCGAAGGCTGCCAGCATCCGCACGAGATTGCTCGACGGCACGATGTCGCCGTAGCCCACCGTCGCGAGCGTTATCACCGAGAAATACAGCGACTCGAAGAAAGTGAGGCTGCGGTATTCGTCTCCGATGCGGAAATGATGATAGGCCGAGCTTCGGGAGACGATGCCGTAGACGGCGGCGAAGGCGATCACCAGGATGGCGTAGAAGGAGAGGAACGCGAACGCCGGTACTGTCAGCCGCGAAATGCGCGTCAGGAACTCCTCCAGAAGTAGACCGATCTCGATGAGAAACGTAGCGACATCGTGGCTGACGGCAAACACGATCAGCCCGATTATGCCCATCGCGGCCAGCAGCGTGACATCCGTGTTCACCCTGCTCTGCTCGATGCCGAACAGGACATAAACGCTAAGGCCGACAAGCCAGACCGGAAGCAGCCACAGGAAGGCGTGGAGAAGACCCATCCTCCCGCCCTTGATGTCTGTCTCGGCGATGTCCCTGCGGATCTCCTCGCGCTGCCCCCAGCAACCCGCGATGAACAGGAGGATCGGCGTCGCGAAGGCAATCCCCAAGGTGACCCTGCCGAGCGAGTAGAAGAGTCCCTCGACGAACAGGGCGAAGATAGACGCGTAAACGGCGGCGAGGCTCGCAAACGTAATGGGAAACAGGCCGCTTTTCGGGAAGAGCTCCGCGATGGCGATCATCGCGAACGCCGCCGAAAACAGGATGGAGAAGAACAAAAAGTCGGGAGCGCCCGCCACCGATATGCCGACGACGGCCACGAAGCCTATGGAAAGCCCAATAAGGGGGAGCCTGCGCGTTCTTTTCATTGTTCAGCTCCACGCGTCCTGGGCGCGCCTCTTTTCATAACCTGAGGGCCGTCACCGTTTGCGAGTTGTACAACGCCGACCTTGAACGAGGTTGCCGCCAGTTTGAACCTGGGAACAGGGCAAGGCGGCATGGTTTGCTCACCGGAGGCAAATCGCAACACGCGGCGGGCGTTGCGGCACGAGGTGAGGAGAATAATGGAAGAGACCCAGAACCATCTTGAGGCGCATACCGACGCCGTCGTCAAGAGCGGGCTGCATATCCAGGAAGAGATCGACCGCAAGGAAGCATCGGGCGCAGCGCAGGATAAGAACGACGAGCCGATGCAGGCCGGGCAGCGCGAGTATCCGTCGCACTTTCCCAAGCAGCACCTCAGGAAGCCCGGCGTCGAGGCCGAGCTTGAAGTCAAGCCCATGTACGACGCACCGGAGTACAAAGGCTCCGGCAAGCTGCAGGACATGGTGGCGCTCATCACCGGCGGCGATTCCGGCATCGGGCGCGCGGTGGCGGCGCTCTATGCCCGCGAGGGCGCGGACATCGCGATCGTCTATTTGTGCGAGCACGCGGATGCGGAAGAGACGAAGCGCGCCGTCGAGAAAGAGGGCCGCCGCTGCCTTCTCATCGCGGGCGATGTCGCCCATCGCGGCTTCTGCCGGCAGTCCGTCGAGATGACGGTGGCCGAGTTCGGCAAGCTCGACATCCTCGTGAATAACGCCGCGTTCCAGGAGCACGTTGAGGATTTCCTCGATCTGACCGAGGAGCACTTCAACCGCACGCTCAAGACCAATCTCTACGGCTATTTCAACATGGCGCAGGCAGCCGTGCCCCACATCCCGCCGAAGGGCTCGATCGTGATGACCGGCTCCGTCACGGGCCTGCTGGGCAACAAGGACCTGCTCGACTACTCGATGACGAAAGGCGGCATTCACGCGTTTGCGCGCTCGCTTTCGACGCATCTGATCCCGCGCAACATCCGGGTGAACGTGGTTGCGCCGGGGCCGGTGTGGACGCCGCTCAATCCCGCCGACAAGTCCGGCGAACGGGTCCAAAACTTCGGCGGCGACACCGTAATGAAGCGCCCCGCCCAGCCGGAGGAGATCGCGCCCGCCTATGTGTTCCTCGCCGCGCCCACCATGTCGAGTTACATCACGGGCGAGATCATTCCCATTCTCGGCGGCTATGCGGGCGGGTAGCAATCCTTCTTTGGGGAGTGCGTGCGCGTCCCGGACGCCGCAATCAAAACGATCACGCCTTTTCGCGGAAGCCAGAGGCATTGTGTCAGTGGCGGGGGTCTCCACCACTGATGAATTCAAAGGGCGGCTATCGAACGGAGCGTTGGTAGTCCTGAGCAAGCGTTTCCGTCGGCTGATAATCGCCTTCGCAAAAGATGCGGTAGGCGATATCCCAGCTCTTAGCCAGCGGATCGCTGGGCGTCAGTTCGTTTTCCGGCAGGTACATTAGCGTTGGAGTCAAATGCATGAAACGGACGACTTTCCCGGATTCATTTTTCTCTCCGCAAACGAATGGCAGATGGTCGAAGTGGACCTCGTGGCGGGCCACGATGTCATCTGCAAGAGCGGGGACGGTCATGACAATGAGAGCTGCAAGACCCACGACTTTCGACCTTCGAGCAAGCTCCTGTGACATGGTACGATCCTTTCGTCGTTGCGCCGGGCTTCAGAGGCCATCGTTCGCTTTCGAGGGGCACCATCTCACGGGCTCGGACGTGACGGTGTTCCGCACGGAACACCTAAAAGCATTTGCAATTCCGGTTACGATGTGAGGGCTGCAATCGGGGGTTGGCTTTCGGATCACGATTTAGCGTTCTCTGCTGCGCCTCAGCTCACGCTCTTCTGAGTTTTTCGTGACGAAAAAATACCTTAGCTTAACTGTCAGAAATAGCGCGACGAAGGAGGCTTCAAATGGCAATGTTACGTAATCTCGGTGTTGCAGAATGGACTGCGGTTGTCTTAGCGACCGTTATCACACTTGCGCCGCTGGTTCCTTACGGCGTTTGATATCAAGGGCAGGTGCATATACAAAAAGGGCCGTGGAGCTGTGAGCCGCTCCGCGGTCCTTCTGCTTCTTCGACAACGCACGCGCGGGAATAATTCGAAGCCGTGGCTGGAGCGGCTTGTGGCGGGGGAGTGAGGCTTGTAAGTTGCGCATACCCGTTTTTGAGGATTCTATCATGATGCGCCGCCCTAATTCGGTCGTCCTTGCGCTTTTGGCTTTGGTCGCGGGCATTCTTTTGCTTGCAGGGCCTCAGAATGGCATCAGGCCCTGGGACAGGGATGTCGCCTTCGAGGCGGGCGCAGGCGGCTATACTGCCGAAGGCAGCGTCAGAGACTACAAGAGCGTCGTCAAATTCAACCCCGACGCTCTGGAGGAAGCCTTGATCCTCCTGACGCTCGACATGCGCAGCACTTCGACCGGATATAGCGCCGCGGACGAGGTGGCCCTGTCGGAAGCGTTTCTCGATGCGGCCCGCCATCCGACCGCCGAGCTGACGGCGCGCGGCGCCAAGCCAAATGGCGACGGCAAATACATCATGGATGCGCAACTGACGTTGAAAGGCGTGACGAAGCCCGTGCCTCTGCGTCTCCTTGTCGAGATTAAGGAGGGGACGCCCGTCGTGAGGGGCGCTGTGACTGTCAACCGCCTCGATTTCGGCGTGGGGGAGGAAACCTATAAGGGGGTCGCCCTCGACAAGGAGATGAAACTGAAATTCTCGTTGGTCGCCGAGCGGCTCGGTGACGCGATCAGCCCGCCGAAATAAGTAGCGCCGTGTCTGCGTGCGATTTCATGCGCAGGTATCCGCGCGTATCAGACTGCGCTTGAACAACCCACGGACTCGACCTCCAATGAAAAAGGCGTTCCGAAGCCGGGTTGAGGCGTGAATGTCCAATAGCTTCGAGCGGGGCTGGCGCAGGGCGGGAACCATTATTTTGCTTTATAACCGGGCAGCAAAGCCTTACATCAGCGGAGCGCCAGCGGGCGCTCTTTTTATTTTCTCCATAAGATTGCGACATGCCGAAGATAACAAAGGAGCGCGCATCCAAGCCGAACGCGCCGAAGGTTGGGTTTGTGAGCCTGGGCTGCGCGAAGGCGCTGGTCGACTCCGAGCGCATTCTCACGCGGCTGCGCAGCGAGGGCTATGCGATTTCGCCGAGCTACGACGGCGCGGATGTTGTGGTGGTGAACACCTGCGGCTTCCTCGACAGCGCCAAGGCGGAGAGCCTTGAGGCGATTGGCGAGGCCATGGCGGAGAACGGCCGCGTCGTCGTCACCGGCTGCTTCGGCGTGGAGGATCGGCGCATCCGCGATGCCTTCCCCGATGTTTTGGCGGTCACCGGCCCGCACCAGTACGACGCCGTGATGAACGCGATCCACGCCGCGACCCCGCCGCCGCACGCGCCGTTCCTCGATCTGGTTCCGCGCGCGGGCTTGCGCCTGACGCCGCCTCACTACGCCTATTTAAAAATCTCCGAGGGCTGCAACAACCGCTGCTCGTTCTGCATCATCCCAGCCTTGCGCGGCTCGCTCACCAGCCGGCAGGCCAACGATGTGCTCGCCGAAGCAGAGGCGCTTGTCTCCGGCGGGGCGAAGGAACTGCTTGTGATCAGCCAGGACACGAGCGCCTATGGCCTCGACCTGAAATATGCGGAAAGCGAGTGGCGCGGCAGCCCGGTGAAGGCGCGGCTGACGGAGCTTTGCGAAGCGCTGTCGCAGCTCGGCGCATGGGTGAGGCTGCATTACGTCTACCCCTATCCGCATGTCGACGAACTCTTGCCGCTGATGGCGGACGGCAAGATCCTCCCCTATCTCGACATCCCCTTCCAGCACGCCTCGCCGAAGGTGCTGAAAGCGATGCGCCGCCCGGCGAACCAGGAGAAAACCTTGGATCGCATCAAAAGCTGGCGCGCGGTCTGCCCCGATCTCGGGCTCCGGTCCACCTTCATCGTCGGCTTTCCGGGCGAGACGGAGGAAGACTTCGCGTTCCTCCTCGACTGGCTTCGCGAGGCCCGGCTGACGCGCGTCGGCTGCTTCAAATACGAGAACGTGGAAGGGGCTGCGAGCCGCGATCTGGATTGGCACGTCCCCGAAGAGGTCAAGGCCGAACGCTTCGAGCGCTTCATGGCGGTGCAGCGCGAAGTCAGCGAGGAGGTTCTCGCGGCCCAGGTCGGCAAGACGGTCGAGGCGCTGATCGACGAGGTGGACGAGGATGGCGCCACGGCTCGCAGCGCTTGGGATGCGCCGGACATCGACGGCTCGGTTTTCATCGAAGAGGCGGAAGATTTGCAGCCCGGCGACCGCGTCCGCGCCACGATCATCGACTCGGACGACTACGATCTCTGGGCGGAGGTTCTGCCTTCCGATTGAGACAACAGCGCGCTGCTGAAAAAGCATGAAATCTTGGCTCCATCCTTCGACAAGGATGAGGTCGAGTGTTTCAGCACGTTCATCCTCATGTGAGCCTGTCGTGGTTTGGCGAGCTCACCATGAGGCCATGGGCAACCACATCCCTTTTGAGCATCCTTATGGAGGGTGTAAGGCCGATGCACAGCCACTCCCTTGAGTTATTCCGGCACGAGCATGCGTTCCTCGGAGCGCGCCACGAGCAGAACGAGAGGCGCGTCTGGACGGTCGTGGGCCTGACTGCCGTCATGATGGTCGGCGAGATCGCCGGCGGCACGGTGTTCGGCTCGCTCGCGCTTGTCGCGGATGGCTGGCACATGTCCACGCACGCAGCCGCGCTGACAATCTCGGCGCTGGCCTACCATTACGCGCGGCGTCACGTCCACGATCACCGCTTCGCCTTCGGGACGGGCAAGCTTGGCGACCTCGCAAGCTTTGCCAGCGCCATCGTGCTCGGCATGATCGCGCTATTGATCGGCTATGAGAGCGTGCAGCGCCTCCTGAACCCGGTCGCGATCTGGTATGACGAGGCAATCGCCATCGCCGTGCTCGGCCTCTGCGTCAATCTCGCGAGCGCGTGGCTCCTGCGCGACGATCATGGCCACGATCACCACCACCATCATCATGGGCACGATGAGCATGCCGATCACGATGGGCATCACGACCATGACCATCATGATCATAACCACGACCGCGACCTCAATTTGCGCGCGGCTTACGTCCACGTCCTTGCCGACGCCCTGACTTCCGTGCTGGCGATCGCCGGACTTGTGACCGCGAAGCTCGCGGGCTGGACCTTCATGGACCCTGTCGTCGGCCTTATCGGCACCGGCGTCATTTTAAGCTGGGCCTATGGCCTCCTGCGCCAGTCGGGGGCGGTTCTTATCGACGCAGTCCCCGATCAAGGCCTGGTGGAACGGATTCGCGGCGCGCTCGAAGTGGACGGCGATGCGATCTCCGACCTGCATCTTTGGCGGGTGGGGCCGGGCCATTATGCCGCCGTGATTTCCCTTGTGACGCACGATCCGAAGCGCCTGGAGTGGTACAGAGCAAAGCTGGCGTCGCTGCCCAGGCTCAGCCACGTCACGATCGAAGTCCAGCGCTGTCCCGATCACGCATTTTCCGGCTCGTAAATCGCGGAAGAAAGCGTTGACCAGACAGCGCGCCTCGCTTATTTGCTGCTCATGCCGATACTGCCGATCATCACACTGCCTGATCCCGTTCTCCGCAAGACATCAGCGGCGGTGGAAACCGTCGATGATGAGGTGCGCGACTTCGCCAACAGCCTGCTTGAGACGATGTACGCCGCGCCCGGCATAGGGTTGGCGGCAGTGCAGGTCGGCGTCCTTCGCCGCATCCTTGTCCTCGATACGATCAAGGGCGAAGACGTGCCGAGACAGCCGTTCGTGCTCATCAATCCGGAAATCCTGTCCTCCGGCGATACGCCTCGCGTTCACGAGGAGGGATGCCTGTCCATTCCCCGGATGTATGCCGAAGTGGAGCGCCCCGCCGTTGTGCGCGTCCGCTATGTCGATCTCGACGGCAAGCAGCAAGAGCGCGATTTCGCGGATCTGCAGGCGACCGTCGTCCAGCATGAGATCGACCATCTGGAGGGCGTCCTCTTCATCGATCACCTCTCGCGGCTGCGGCGCAACCTGCTCATCAGGAAATATCACAAGATGCAGCGCGATAGAGCCGCGGCCGAGCAGCTCTGAGCAAAGTTTTCCGCGGGGCAGCGGCCCCGCCGTCGTCGTCCCGGAAGGGCGGAGCCCTATCCGGGACCGTAACAAACTGAAGCGCTTGCCCTTTTTGCGATCCCGGCTCGCGCTTCGCTTGGCCGGGATGACGAAATATCGGGCGTCAGCGGGGCGGCGGATCGTCGAAGCCGTATGTCATGAACTCGTCGAAGGTGCGAGGCCTCAACACGTCCTGCACCAGATGAAGAATGTTCGCGGTCTCATTCACAAACCGCGTCATCAGCCGGTATTCCGCGTTGTCATCGTCGGAAAGAACAAGCTGACCATGCTTCTTAATGAAGGTGTCCAACTCTTCGAATTTCTTACGCCAGTGGATGGCGTATTGGGCACGATCCAAGGGCGTTGAAAGCTTGGCGCAGGGCAATGCGTAGACGCGGGTGCGCGCGATGAACTCGGCGTCGTTCTCGCGGCAGTTGCGCCACACGTCGAACAGCTCGTGCATGCAGTATGCGGATTTCAGATATTTGTCGCTGAGCACGATGAAAATGCGGTCGCCGTGCGCGATGCGGCCCATGAATTTCGAGATGCGCTCGCCATAGCGCATCGCGGTCTTGTCGCGGATGATGGTTATGTCCTGCTTCTCAGCCTCGGTGCAGAGCTTATCGACGAAGGCTTCGCGCTCGGGGCTATGCGGCTTGTCGTCGTTCCAGGCGTAGGAGACGTAATATTCCTTTTTGCCGGAAGGCTCGGGCGCGGGCATGATCGCTGCTTTCTTCGCCGGTTCCGACGCTTCCTCGCGCCGCGATGCGACAGTCCGGCCCGAGGGCCGCGCGCCAATCGCGACGTGGCGGTCGTCGATGAACGCCAACATCCGCTCCAGCAGCGCCTGCGCCTGCCCGCGCTGCGTCTGGATATGAATTTCGCCCGCCCAGTCTTTCGTGTAGCGCTGCTCGACAAGCGCGCGGGCGCCGGTCGCCCGGTCGTAGAAATAGAAGCCGTCGCGCCAATAGTCGGCGGCAAGCCCAGCCTTTTCGCCGATCCTGGAAATCAGCGAGCGCATGAGCCCCGGCGGCAGCAGCTCGTATGTGAGCGTCGCTTCCGCATCGCAGCCGTCGTCCCATTTCTGGCGAAGCTGTTCCGCAATCGCGGGTTCGCTGCGGGCGGGAAGCAGGTCAGGCGCGATGTACTCGGCCTCGACGTCCTCGTCTCCATCGCGATAGGTGAAACAGATCCCGCATTGCCGCATGAAGCTGAGAAATAGCTCCTGCTCCTGCACGCTGTGCTCCCGCCAAACCCATTCGGCGAGATCGGAGCGGCGGAAGCGCCCGCCATAGCGCTCTATAGTCTTGAACGCCTTGGACTCGCGGTGGAACACGGCATAGACTGCCTCCAGCGCCCAGGCCTGATCGAGAATGATATCGCCGCCGAACAGACCCTTGCGATAGAAAACCGCGCCGATATTGTGCAGATAATCGAGCAGAAGCGGCGGCGAGCTGATAGTGCCAGCCTCGTCGCAAAGGGCGAGGAACTCGTCCTGCGTTACGAGCTGCTTTCCTCCCGCATACATTTCTTCCAGCCGCGCTTTCACGGCGGCGCGCCCCTTCCCGATCAATGCCACGCCCTGTTTGCGGCGCAGCCATTGCACGGCTTCGGCCAGCGCCTCGTCCAGCGCCGCGCGGCCGCGATTTTCCTTGGCACTGTAATGCAGCACCTTTTTGAAGGGGAAAGCGTCGAGCGCTTTGTCGTCCACGGGCGGGCGAAGGCGCTCCTGCTCCGGCAAATCGCATTGCGTCTGCACCAAGATCACCGGCTTGTCCTCGCCGCCAAATTCACGCACATAATCCAACCAATAGCCGAGCGGCTGATTGCGGAACGTGAAGCCGCCCCAGTCATGCTCATGAAGCGCCTCTGACTCCGGCGTCCACACCAGCATGAAGATGGCGCGCGATTTCAGAAACAGCGCGTGCGTGCCGTGATAGATGTCCTGGCCGCCAAAATCCCACATCCTGAGCGTAGCGGGATTGCTGAGCCCGGACAGTTGCGCAGCTCCGATCTTGACCCCATGCGTTGAGGGAACCGTCTCGTCATACGCGTGGCCCTGCAAGCGCCTGCAAATCTGCGTCTTACCCACCCGTCCATTGCCTAGCAGCATGAGCTTGAAATCGGTGATTTCGCTCTCGCCGCCTTTCAGATCTTTGAAGTGACAGTGCAATCTCTGCAGGCAAGAATTGGAGGGGCTTTCGGACAACACCTCTTTGGGCACGCCCGGCAGCGCCGCCTCGTATAGGATCACTTGCCTGAGCGATGGCATATCCCAAAGCTCGGGTGGCGCATTTTCAACGAGGCATCCGGAGCAGTCGAGCTTTTCGAGCTTTCGAAGTGGCAACAGGGGAGAAAGGTCGGTCACGCCGTTGTCCGAAAGGTCCAGCGTGGTCAGGTTCACGAGGCCCGACAGCGCCCGCGCCCCCTCCGCGCCGATGCGGTTGGACTGAAGGTTCAGCGTGGTCAGGTTCACGAGGCCCGACAGCGCCCGCGCGCCCTCGGCGCCGATCTCGTTGCCATAAAGGTTCAGCGTGATCAGGTTGACGAGGCTCGATAGCGCGCGCCCGCCCTCGGCGCCGATCCCATTGCCCCCAAGGTCCAGCGTGGTGAGGTTGACGAGGCCCGATAGCGCCAGCGCGCCCTTATCGCCGATCCCGTTGCCCCCAAGGTCCAGCGCGGTGAGGTTGACGAGGCCCGATAGCGCCCGCGCGCCCTCGGCGCCGATCCCGTTGCCCCCAAGGTCCAGCGCGGTGAGGTTGACGAGGCCCGATAGCGCCCGCGCGCCCTTATCGCCAATCCCGTTGCCCCCAAGGTCCAGCGTGGTGAGGTTGACGAGGCCCGACAGCGCCAGCGCGCCCTTATCGCCGATCCCGTTGCCCCCAAGGTCCAGCGTGGTAAGATTGGCGAGGCCCGATAGCTCCCGCGCGCCCTCGGCGCCGATCTCGTTACCAGAAAGGTCCAGCGCGGTCAGGTTGACGAGGCCCGACAGCGCCAGCGCGCCCTTATCGCCGATCCGGTTGTCCTGAAGGTCGAGCGCGGTCAGGTTGATGAGGCCCGACAGCGCCAGCGCGCCCTCGGCGCCGATGCCATTGTACCGAAGGTTGAGCGTGGTGAGGTTGACGAGGCCCGACAGCGCCAGCGCGCCCTTATCGCCGATCCCGTTGTTCCAAAGGTCCAGCGTGGTGAGGTTGACGAGGCCCGACAGGCCCCGCGCGCCCTCGGCGCCGATCCCGTTGCCCCAAAGGTCCAGCGTGGTGAGATTGACGAGGCCCGACAGCGCTCGCGCGCCGTCAGTACCGATCCAGTTGCCGTCGAGGTTAAGGTGTTGGAGCCAGCCGAGTTCCATCACTTCATCGGGAACGCGTGTTAGATGGAGCCCTCTCAGATCGAGGCTTTCGCTGCGCGTCTCACGGCAGGCCGCAATGCGCCGCTGCGCCTCCGCCCAGCCTTCCGCTTCATCCGCAACCGCCATCGCCGCTGATCCAATCGCTCAAAAATGTAAATGGGATAGGTGAGCGGCCCGGCGGGGTCAAGCTTGCCGCGAGGCGCGCGAAGGAGACGGCGCGCTTGTCGCCTCGGAAAGCGCTCCTCCCTTCGTCGTCCCGGCCAAGCGAAGCGCGAGCCGGGACCGTTCCAAACTCAGGCCGGTGTGTTTTACGATCCCGTGTCTGCAGCGCACCGCTCCGCGCTGCGCCGCGCACGGGATGACAGTCGGTTAATGATCCGTTGACACGCCGACGATGCGTTTACACATTATGGTAAATTGCATTTCTTTCCGGCCTGAATTCTGCGCCCCAAAAATCCATAAAATCGGGACAGCCCGCCTTCGCTGGCGCAAATTACGGCCCAACCCGTTGAAAACGAACAGCTTTCAGCCCTGATCGATAGGGTTAACCGATTGTATTTTTGGACGTAAGTGGGCGCAGAAAAACCGGTTAAATATGTCTCGGCCGTGAAATTTAACCATGTTCGCGCTCTTCGCAGCCGCCGCCGCACTCACCGGCTTCTTGTTTTCAATTACATATCAATAACTTAATGCAATTAACCTCCCGGCAAGGCGCATTTTCGTAAGATCCCTGCTTCAGAACCAGGGTTCGAGATGCCGCCTTTCGCAACGAAACATTTTGGTCCAAGCTTCTTACGCCGCGAGCCGCTATCCTTTGGCGCACCCGGAAAACCCGCTCGGTTCAGCCAAGCTTTCGCCCAAAATCCGGTTGCTTCTTGTCGTATGGCTTGCATAGCCAAAGCGAATACTGCCCCGCGCCACGGGCGATGCCTCTTTGCCTCGACCGGAAATAGGAGAGCCAGCCCAACCGTTAGACATGCTGGGGGCGGCTTGCCGCCGGCGATGTGGGGCAGGAGGGAAGGGTACGGGAATGCAGTTCTCCAGAAGAGAGGCGATCGGGATCGGCGCGATTACGGCGCTTGGGCTCGGGTCGACGCTCACAGCGAAAGCGTCGACAGCCTACGATATCGATACCGGCGTCGGGGCCACGCTCGACAGGTTTTACCGCCGCGGCCCCTGGGCCAGGGGCTTTGTCCAGAGAACCGCAGGCCTGCTGGTCTTCCCGACCATCGTCAAAGCCGGATTTGGCTTTGGCGGGGAATATGGCGAAGGCAGCCTGCTCATTCGCGGCCGCCCGGCCGAATATTACAACACGGTTTCGGCGTCTTTCGGCTTCCAGCTCGGGGCGCAGTCGAGGTCCGTCATCATCATGTTCATGACGCCGGAAGTTCTTGAAGGGTTCCGCATGAAGGATGGCTGGAAAGTCGGCGTGGATGGCTCCGTCGCAATCATTGCGGTGGGCGCTGGCGGGGCGGTCGATACGAATACGATCCATAGCCCGATCGTCGGCTTCATCTTCGATCAGAAGGGGCTCATGTATAATCTGACGCTCGAAGGCTCGAAAATCAGCCGCATCTCCCGCTGACTTTTCCCGCTGCAACCCATCAGGCGGCGCGATTTATGGCGCGCAACGCGATCCTCCTATAGAATCCCGCGCGAAATGTTGCGGGACGTCGGCAGATGGTCAGCACCGAAGAAGCGATAAGGGTCGACAGCGTTCGCCCGGTAGAAGCGGCTCCGGCGCAGGACCATGTGCTGGCTCATGGAGGCGACCGGGTCGCGGCGGCTCTCGCGGCGCACGGCGTCACAGCGATCTTCACATTAACCGGCGGCCACATTTCGCCCATTCTCACGGGCGCGAAAGCGCGCGGCATCCGCATCATAGACACGCGGGACGAGGCGGCCGCAGTGTTCGCCGCCGATGCCGTCGCCCGGCTGACAGGCGTTGGAGTTGCGGCGGTGACGGCGGGGCCGGGGCTCACCAATACGGTGACCGCATTGAAAAATGCGCAGCTTGCTCAATCGCCGGTCGTGCTTCTGGGAGGGGCCGCGCCAACGCTGCTGCAGGGGCGCGGCGCTTTGCAGGACATCGATCAGCGCCCTGTTGTCGCGCCTCATGTGAAGTTTCTCAGGCAGGTGCGCCGGGTACGGGACATCGGCCCGGCCATTGAAGAAGCATTCGCTGCGGCGCGCGAGGGCGTGCAGGGACCCGCCTTCGTCGAACTCCCTCTGGACGTGCTTTATGCCGAGCCGATTGTGCGCCACTGGTATGGCGAGGCCTCCGGCAAGGGGCGTTCGATCTCCGACACGCTGCGGCGCTCCTATATCAACCGGCATCTTGAGAGGCTGTTCGGAGGAAGCCAGCCCTCGGCCCCGGAGGCTCGAACGGTGGAGGCGCCTGCCGTCCTCTCATCCAGGGTCAGGGCGGCGGCAGCTGCCCTGTCGCGGGCTGAGCGCCCGCTGGCCATTGTTGGCAGCCAAGCGCTTGCCGCAGGCACGAACCCCGTCCTGGTCGCCGCCGCCATCGAGCGGCTCGGAATCCCCGTCTATCTTTCGGGCATGGCGCGAGGGCTGCTCGGACGGGACGACCCGCTGCAACTCCGCCACCAGCGCCGCCAGGCTTTGAAGGAGGCCGACTGCGTCATTCTCGCGGGCGTGCCTTGCGATTTCCGCCTCGACTATGGACGGCAGATCCGCCGTTCGGCCACGCTGATCGCCGCCAACCGCAGCCGCAAGGACGCGCGCCTGAACCGCCGCCCGGACATCGCCGCCATCGGAGACGTCGCCCTGTTCCTTGAGCAGCTCGGAGATCGCCCGCGCGGCGTTCGCGGGCGCTGGACTGATTGGATCGCCGCGCTGCAGGCGCGCGATGCCGCCCGCGAGGCCGAAATCGAAAAGCAGGCAGCGGTACAGGGCGAGTTCGTCAATCCCATCGCCCTCCTGCGCCAGATCGAGCGCACCGCCGGAGACAATGCCATTTTGGTGGCCGACGGCGGGGACTTCGTCGCAACGGCGTCCTACATCCTTCGCCCGCGCGGGCCGCTGACCTGGCTCGATCCCGGCCCCTTCGGCACGCTCGGCGTCGGCGCGGGGTTTGCGCTTGGCGCGGCCCTGTCGCGACCGGATGCCGAGGTGTGGATCATCTTCGGCGACGGCGCTTGCGGCTATAGCCTTGCCGAGTTCGACACGTTCGTGCGCCATGGCGTGCCGGTGATCGCAGTGGTCGGCAACGACGCGGGCTGGACCCAGATCGCGCGCGAGCAGGTAAAGATGCTCGGCGACGACGTTGGCGCTGTCCTCGCCAGAAGCGCCTATCACGAGGTCGCCGCAGGCTTCGGCGCGAAAGGCATCCTCGTGAAGACGAATGCGGACGTGCCGGACGCTTTGGCTCGCGCACGCGCAGCGGCGAAGGAGGGCAAGCCCGTGCTGATCAACGCCTGGCTCGAGCGCACCGCCTTCCGCGAGGGCTCGATTTCAATGTGATGCCGGGCGTTATTTGCGTGAGGCGGACACGGTTGTATCGATCCAGGCAGCGCAAGCGTCCAGCGCTTCGCGGAACACTTCGCGATCTGTTCTTCCGCTCCGGGCGCGGACATGAAAAGAATGATCGGCGTCCTCAAAAACTTTCAGGGTCGCGCGCGAACCGAGCCGGACGCATACGGGCTCGAGTTCCTGGAGATCCGCAAGAGCATCGCGTGACCCTTGCAGGAACAGCATCGGAATTTCGACTTTGAAAAGATGGCGCGCACGATCCTGGGAGGGTTTCCCGGCGGGGTGCAGTGGAAAGCCGAAGAACACCAATCCCATGACGCCTGGGAGAGGGGAGGCCGCCTGCGCCTCGGACGTCATCCGGCCGCCGTATGATTTGCCTCCCGCGACAAAGAGGAGCGAGGGACAGAGCCTCGCCGCCTCCGCAACAGCGGCCCGCACCGTCGCCTGAGCGACGGCAGGCGCATCCGGCCTCTTGCCGCCGCGCTCCGTGTAGGGGAACTGATAGCGCAGGCTGGCGATGCCGCGTTCCGCAAGCCCCTCGGCGACCGCTGCCATGAAAGGATGAGTCATTCCGGCTCCAGCCCCGTGCGCAAGGACGAGGCAAGCCCTGGCTTGCGGCGGCGCCTGAAGCAGGCCGGTCACGCGCTGCGCGTAATCGACCGCTATCACGACCGGCTCTTGTTCCGAAGGCACGCACCGCACTCCCAAAGCTTGAGGCGAGTCAAAGTCTACTACGCCCCGCCGGAAGTCTCGACTCGTATGTCTGACATCATCTGGATAGGTGAATCCTGGAGACAACGGACCCTGCGGCAAGCAGCCGTTTGCCCGCAATTGGCGCGAGCAAGGGTGGGCAAATCGGTTCATAGGGCCTCCACAACAAGCGATGGAGGCAAGCATGGCAGGTTGCATTGCTGCGCCGCTGGACCTGACAACGGAGCAGCGCCAGGAACTTAGCGCTCTGAGCCGGGCGCATTCGACGCCCCAGAAGCTGGCGGACCCAGTCGCGCAACGTCTGGCGGTCCATCCCGCAGAGCCGCGCCGCCGCCTCGCGGCTGAAGCCATCGAGCAGCATCGCAATGGCCAGGATGCGCGATGCCTGCCTGGCGTCCCCCGACCGCTTGGCCGCCGCGCGTAAATCTGCGGCACTTATATCCATTCGAGTAATCGAAACCCCTGCCATCTCCCGCCCCCGCGAATCAATGCAGGCAGCATCGATTCACATAACGGCGCCGAAGGGAATCTCCCCCTTGGCGAGTTAAGACTTTTGGCCGCTGGTATTATACCCCATCGCATCCGCTATTGGCTGACCCCCAAGCCGGACCCGGATTTCGATGGACCTTTTCCGGCACGCCGCTCGCAGCATGAGACAGCGCGATAGGGCGCGAAACTTCCGGCGGGCTGTACTAGCATCTCTGAGCGCCAAAGGCATCGCCAAGACAAGGCACGAACGGTGCGGACCTGAAGTGGGAGCGGCGAGCCGGGCCCGAGCGCTCTGCAGCTGACGCTTCTACAGAACAGCTTCAGAAAACCGCGCTCTGAAATCATTGCAAGAAGGAAATTTGGGGCCGATGCGGTTGCGATACATTAGCCCCTTCGGTTCAACGCCGGGAAGTCGCGTTGAGCCGAGTACCCGTTGATTGGTCTGTTATTTCAGAGGCGTGTGACCGCAGCAGCCTCCAAAGGAGTAGTTCACACCAACCGTAACTGCATCAGCAGTAAGCTGGTGCTTGAAGCTCCAAGGGGCGGCGTAGGCGTCAACCCAGTTGGTGGTTACGCTGCCGAAATCGAAGTAGCGATACTCGCCCTTTACGCTCCATGACGGGCTCATCTTATACTCGATACCACCACCGAGCGTCCATCCGCTAAGCCCACTGGCGGAGGCATGGCAGGTGGTGAAGCCGGTGCAAAGCCAGGGAGCGATGCCGATGTTGTCCGTGAGGGAAACTGCTCCATCGTAGTAAGCCCAACCACCCTTGACGTAGAACAGGGCAGGCCCAGCCGCATAGCCCAGGCGGCCAGTAACATCGGTGTAGAAGCCGCTATTGATCGACGAGAAGTAGTCTGTGTAACCATAGGGATTCGTGTGATGCGATAGCCCGATACCGCCAAAATCCGCTTCCACGCCGAACACAAATGCGCCGGTTTGATAGTTGTAGCCAACCTGGCCGCCGCCAATGACGCCAGTTGAGTTATTGTCGAACTTGTCGCCAGGGGTCGACCCCCAACCAGAACCCCCATATCCGACGTCTGTGGTCTGCATGTCGGCCCAAGCGCCACCGACATGCGCACCGACATAGAACCCGGTCCAGGTCGTGGCGATAACCATTGGAGCATCTTTATAGCCGCCGCCATATATGTCTGCCGCATTCACTTGGGCAGCAACGACCAGCGCGCCAGCCGCGACGGCACTCATCCGGACGAGTTTAGCGAGAGTCATAAACCTCTCTCCTTTTTTTCGAAAGTTGTACCACTGAGATGATGCACGCAATTAATCCAACTGGTTGCGTCTGCAATAAGAAAAACTCAAGGTAGAGTTTTCACGGGAGAGCTTTTTCGCCTCCGCTTTCAGGAAAGCCAAAACTAAAACCATTTTTTTTCAAGCTCTTAGCCAAAAAGATCGAGAAACCGTGTTGACTTTATGCAACAGCGCGCATTGGCCGGTATCGGGTGAGCAGACGAGGATTGCGGCCAATTCTAAGGTCTTTGGCGAATCACTTGCGCCTGAAGCGCGAATCGCAAGCGAACGAGATTGGCGTAATGTGGGGACGTATCTCTTGGCACCGCTCCTGCGGGGCCGGTGGAGATTGGGCGCTGAACACTGAGGTTTGGTTACCCGCCGCGCTCTCCCTGCACAGAACAAGAGCAGCCTTCCGTACTCGACGCATTAGGGCGCAACAGGCGACACAATGTGCGTCACCCCAGCGAGGCCGATATAACCGCGCCAGATATGCCGCGATCAGCGCGACGCGTCGACTAGCGTCTTAACAATCCAGGGGTTTGACTGCCGCTTCCCGGGGCATGCGCTCGCAAACACCTGCACGACGCGGAAAATTTCCTGCCCGCCATCGAGCTTCCAGCCGGCCGCGCCGATACCGATCTCATGCGCGCGCTTTTGGAGGAGATTGGCGTTATGGCCCGGCGACTTCTTCCATCCGTCCATGGCCCTGCGCGTGAGTTCTTCGGCCGGCATCGTTCGCGGATGGCGGAAAGAACTCCAGACGTTCTCCGAGATGAAGCAGTACTTATATCCTTGGGCGGAGACGCGTTTGGGGGGATTTTTGCCGTCCGCGGTGTGTCCCATTTTCTCGTGCTCCGCGAGATAGGCGGCATAGGCGGTAGCGGCCGCCTCCAGGGCGGCATTCTCTTGAAGCTCGGGAATGTTCTTCGATGCGCGGTAGGCGTTGGTTTCGGCAAGAACCGCAGCTCTCACCGTGCCTGCGTCGAGCGGCGCATCCTGTGCGCTGGCGAATGAGGCGACGCAAGCCGAAAGGGCAATCGCGAAAAGAACGTATTTGCTGCTGTAAGGCATGACCGTCCAAAGAGAAACCGGGATCTTAGCAGGCGGAAAGATGCTTCGATTCGGGGCCGAACCGGTGGACTTTCTTATGCCGAACATGGCTTCGCTCAACAGGCGAGTGACCATGGCACAGCGGAAGCGGTCCGTAGATTGTTGCGTACCCGATACGGGGTTCCGATTAGACGCCGATCGACAGCCGAGCCGCGATCGAGGGGCAGAACGAGGACGACGCGCCACCATTCAAGGACCACAGAGCGGCCGGCGGCAAGATTATCAACGCGAAGTGTTTCAAGCGCTCCGAGGGGTCTATTCGGGAGACATCCTGCCGGTCGTGCCGCCACCTGTGCTCGACTGGAAGCCTGACGACATAACACTCATCCGCGCAGCAGCAGCATTCCGTGACATTATTGCAATCCACCCTTACGTTCACGGCAAAGAAGTGGGGCCATCGCGGCCGAGCTTCGAAGAGACTGAAGCTTTTGCGAATTGGCGAGCGCGCACGAGCCGACCTGGGCCAAGCGCTCCCACACCGAAGACTAGATGTGAAGCTGCCTAGTTTGCAATTGCTCTGTAAAAACAAAAAACAAAAGTCCAGCTTGCGCTAGACTGTGATCATTTGCCACTTTTGAAATCTTTTATTTAGGAATGACTCCAACAGCGTTCACGACTAGTTTTCTGGAGCCCGAACAGCGTGCATGGCCGCAGACCTCGGACGAGTTACCTTTGAAGTGTGGGAGCAAATGAGTGGGCAACGTAAAATACGTGACGCTTTCCCCTGTGCAGCGCGCCTGGTGGGATGACCTGTATCACCTTGATCCTCGTTGGAATGGCATCGACCGAATCCAAGTTCTCGAAACATCGTATGATCCCCAGCCGACCGGATTGTTGGATGTGCGAGGAAATGAGCTATTCCGCCTGACCGAAAAGCGCCCGATAGGCTTTCGCGTCCCTAAAGAATACTAGGCAGTAAGAGATGCGCTACTGGATAGAACATCTCGCGCGGCTATCCTCGCCATTCTCGCCCCGCCCGCGATTACGATGTTTCCGTCAGGGGTAGTCAGACTTCCAGCGTTTATTCTTAAGGATGCAACTTTAACAACGACTGAAATAGCGAATAACCACATGACCTACATGTTGTACAACCAAAAACAGTGAGACCGCTGTCGCAATCCCAAGGAACAGGTTGTAATATTCGCCCATAGGCATTTTCTTACTCCGAACGCTACTTCTTAACCAGAAAACTAGGTAGAAAAAACCTTTGTTCCTCCATCAAGGTGATGTTTTTGATCCACTCAAAGTTTCAAAGCTTCGGTCGGCGAGGTCTGTGCGAAGGTCAAATCATGCAACTTTACACGATTGATCTTTATACTTTTGGCTCCGTCTGATCGAAACTTTCATGTACAGGTTACCTTTTACCGGGATTTATTCAAATTAAATTTTGGGTTCCATGACATGGCACAAAATATTGTGGGATCTCCGCTACAGAGGGCCCCTATATGGTGGTCACGCAAAAAGGAACGCCTCTGAACCGCGGCGCAGGACGCGGCCCTTTTTGTGGCAACGTCGTCCCACGTCCGACCGAAGTCGAAGAGCACATTTGATGCAAATCAAATAGTGTGCGGCGCTCACCAGTATGATACGTCACTCCTAATAAATGGCGCGTGCACGACGCTGGGATATGCGACGCAACGTGACGTTTTGTATTACAGAGTGTTTCGGGGTTACCGTCGATGTCTTTCAGCGAAGCCCGCTCTCCTGCCCAGAAGAGGGGCAATAACCTGCCTGATCTCTTGCGTAGGTTTCAGGATACGCATCACTTGCGCTTGGAACAGCTCGCGGGCCTGCTTCGGATAACGCCACAAACTCTGGAGGAATGGTTTAGCGAAGGCATGGCGCCGCCCGCATCCTGTCTGGCCCTTGCAGTCCTGTTCGATACCCGAAATTAGCGCCTCCTCGGCAGGACAGGCATTTGACGTCAAGCGCTTTTTCTTGGACTATCAACGAAAAAGAAAAGCTGTTGCGTTTTTTGCAACAAAGACTGGGACGTCTCACTTACCCGTTGTAAAACGAGAAAGCCAAAACCAAGCGTTCAGTGACATGATGATAGCTCTCCCGATAAGGGCTCCGATCGCCTCTCCGATCTCACGAGCAAGCCGCATTCGCAGCAGCACCTTCCCGACCGGACTACTCCAGGTCTTAAGTAATCCGACTGAGCGGAAATGCGCTGTCACGATGGCGCTTGTCTTATTCGTTGCTTCCCTCGCTGCAGCGCCCGCACTGACGCGGGATCAGAACAAGTTAGCAGCCGAGATCAACAGCAAGACCCTCAAGGCCGCGGCCGCACTCAAAACCTTCCGCTGGCGCATCCCGTGCAACAATGAGCGGCTGATCCGAACTCATCGCCAACAACATCAGCGCGGCATGAGCACTTTCTGGCGCTCGTAGGGCGATAGCAGGCCTATTCCGAAAATCAACTATTCAACTAAGCGTTAACCGGCAACAGCTTGCCTATTATCTCCCCTTCCTTTTTGACCGTTGGCGGCAGGCTGATGAACCCTAATCGAAGGGGAATCGATCATTTGAGGTCGCCATCGTAAGCCTTGGAAATCACATCCAAAAGCCGATCCCAGACCCGCCTTGCTCCAACGGTTGAAGTGGTTCACACAGGTGGCGTAGGAGCTGTAGCGTGCGGGGATGTCAGCCGGGGGCGCTCCGGCGCACAACCGCCGGAAGATGCCGTTCAAGACGCGCCGACCGTATGAGTATGAGAGCTGGGCGAGCGCAGGAGGTGCGAGTGTCCGTCCTGCGCCTCGCGTGTACCCTCGTAACTACTTCCCCGAACCGTTGACTTTTCGCGTTTGTTTGCCGCGCCCTTTCGCCGGCTTCTCTGCGGGCTTTGCCAAAACAGGCGCCTCGAGTTGAGCGTTCGCTGCCGCTAAACTGCGTCGGCCCAATCCCATGTTCTTGGCTAGATCAGAACGCGCAGCCGCATAGGCCGGAGCAACCATCGGATAATCGTGCGGCAGACCCCACTTCTCCCGATACTCTTCCGGGGACATGTCGTACTGGCTCTTCAAGTGCCGCTTGAGGGATTTGAACTTGTGACCGTCTTCGAGGCAAATTATGTAGTCCGGCGTCACCGACTTCTTGATGGCTACGGCGGGTTTCAATTCCACTTTCTCCGGTTCAACGGCTTGGAGAGAGGCTCTGCTCAAAGCGCCATAGACGGAACCGATAAGTTCGGGAATCTTATCGCCGCTCAGCGCGTTATTGGCCACGTACGCCGACACGATATCAGCGGTTAACGATGTTAGATCGAATGTACTGCTTTCCATAGTCTTGCTCCAGACCTTTCAAGGGCACAGAACCAAGATACGGATAGATGCGCCCGATGTTGCCGATACCGTTTACCTTGTATTAGAAAACGGTAACATTTACTCTATCATCATTGTTTTTGTTTTACGAATAGTAATATAGTCACAGTCGCACTTAATTTTTCATAGCAAATAGCTATTTCTGTCTACCTGTGCACGCGCCAGAGATCACGGCCAACCGTCCGCGCCGCCTCTACATGCCAGACGAGGCTCACTCGCATCCCCATCAATGGGTAAGTAGCGTTTTCCTCCTGCGGCCTCGTTACTTAACCCCGAGCCTTAACCGGCCTTCGCTGCGCCGCCATGCTATCCTTCACCTAAGCCTTCCCTTACCGAGGCCGACACCGTTTAGAAGAACGTGTTCACAGGTCTGCCCCAAACGCGCGCCCTTTCGATGTAAGTGTCTTTAAAGTCAGCTCAGTGCAACGCAGCCAGTATGTTCCTCGTTCTAAATTCATTCTGATCTAAAATGTTAGCTCACCTTTGCAGGGGGCTCCTGTTGCACCGCAACATCAGATATAGAAAAATACTTTGCGTTAGGGAATGAGCTATTCCGATTCGCGTACCGCCGGTGTTAGGCGTCCTCCTCGGAAGCACACCCTTTCAAGAACTGCATTCAACTGGGGATCACATTCAATGGCGAAGCCTATCTCACACGGAGCGTTTATCGCCACGATGGTTGCTGGTGTGTCGGCTGCTCATCTTCTTTTTATTGCAGCGACCGTTCCGGCGATGGGCGAAGAGACTCTTTCCGCCAGCCACACTGTTCAATTCCGCGAAGCGTCCTTTACGTGCGGGGATACCAATCAATCCGGAAAAGTCGTCCGCTTTATGCGTGCGACCCCGGCATCGAAATTTCTGCCAGAATACTCGCCCAGCGAAAGCGACCCGCTGGCCAAGACCTGGGACATCATCTATCGAAACATCTGCGAGCGGGACGCTAACATGACCGCCAGCGTCAGCCACAAACACCGTTAGCGGCCACCTGACCCAATCGAAGCACGATCACCCCCATGTCCTTCAAGAATTCGCACAGCCAATTTATGGGTCCCGCGACCAGTCCATCGACATTACTTTTGCAAAACTTATCATTCACTAATCGTATATTGCTCGCTCACACTTCAGGAGATACAGTCTCCTGATAAGCGCTCTTTCCCACCTTCGACCGAAGGAGGAGAGCGCCGTCGGAGGACGCACCGTTGCGGCGCACGCAGACCATCGCTCAAGTTCAACCTCGGGATATACTCACCGCTTCGGAGCTAACGAAGGTGCGCGACTTCCTCTGCGACGCTGATATGCTCGTGACCGAGGTGAAGTCGCTCTTCTTCAACACCGGCGACGCCACGACGGCCGCCCGGCTCAAGGACATTCAGGGGCGCCTTGCCGATGAGATTCGGGCCGTTGAGCGGTTGATCGCAGCCGGCAAGTCCGCCACGCGGCTGCCCACCTCGCCTTACGCGGCGGATCAACGCATATAGCCTGGGATTACCGAACCTTCGTTGAGTTCTTCCGCCATCTCTCGGTGGAGCGATGCAAGGGCGTGTCTTGCGCCTGCTCATTTTTGTGTCCGCGTGCTGCTTCCTCGACATGCCCGACGCGCTGAGGCGGGAGCTTCTTGACGCGACAGGGAACGAACTTATCCTCATCAAGATCGAAAGCCCTCCAGCTCCGACAGGACCGAGATTGCAGGAGTAATCGCGCCGTCGCCATAGATCAAGGCCGCGCCGAACAGTCCGAAGGCGAATGATCGCCGAGCGTTTCCTGCCGCGTCCCGCCAGCAGCCCCATCCGGTCCATTACGCCGCCTTCGCTGCGGGGCAGCAAGGCAGAGACATTGTGGATTGCATCGTTGGCGCCCTTGCTCTCGCAAGAGTGTCTGGCGATATCCGTCAATGGCGATGAGTTCTGCCGGAATTTTGATGATCGCCGAGACCCAAGAAACGAACCGGCGCTGGAACGCTTCCGCGCCGAGCGCTGCGAATATCTCGCCCAGACGTCATGCGCGGGAGTTCCGTTGCGATAGCGGTGGGAAACGGCGAAGCAAATGACGCTTCTTTTCGCCGCAGAGCGTCATGCCCCTGAAGGTCTCCGCCCCAGCCGGCACCGCCAACAGGCCCAAAAGCAGCACCTCATCGAGCGGATAGATCACTTTTCCCGGATGTCTCGGATCTTCAAAAGTAGAAAGATGATCAAGAAAAACAATGCCCTCGCTCAAGGCCCCGCTGTCCATCCCCTCAGAGGGCAAAAACAGAATCAGCTCCGCTTCTTATGTCACGGCCTTTTTCGCCCGATTGCCTTCGCCGATTTATAGTCTCCGCTATGAAACCTGAGGCTTATCTGCTATATAAGCGCATCACATGAACAATCCGAGAGTCATGGATAGGATGGCAAGAGCAACCCTTTTTGGGAGGTCGCCGCTGGGTGGCTTCCTGCGTTATCATGAATGGCTCTGGGAGCATCTGCCTCGCTCCGGGCAAGCTCTCCTAGCCGATACGAAGTACGGGCACTTAATCAATTCAATAACTAAGCTTCAGCGCAACCGGCAACAGTACACCGGTACATTTTTTTTTCGAAACCGTCCTCTTATTGAATTGATCTGCCGCTTAGCGAATCAAAGGGCTGTTGACTCGAGTGTTAGAATTGCCGTTCTAGGTTGTAGCATTGGCGCTGAAGTTTATTCCATTATGTATGCAATTCGATCTAAAGACCCAGCTCTTGAGATCGAGATGAATGCTGCTGATATTTCCGAGCAGGTCTTGAGGATCGCCAGAGAGGGGAATTATCCACTTGGCTTTTCCGATGTCGTTCAACAACCTATTTGTGAACGTCTCGAAGCAGAAGAAATAAGCGCCATGTTCGATAGCGAGCAAGCCCAAGCAAAAGTAAAGCCTTGGATCCGGGAAGGCATCGTGTGGCGCGTTTTGGATGCTCGTGATCCGAATATTGTTGATAAACTCGGACGTCAAGATCTTGTTCTGGCGAATCATTTTCTCTGCCATATGGAGCCTGTGGAAGCCGAAAGATGCCTACGCAATATTGCGCAACTGGTAGATTGTGGTGGATATCTTGTTGTTTCCGGAATAGACCTTGATATTCGAACGAAAGTTGCAAATGAGCTCGGCTGGAAACCAGTTAACGAGATGATCGAAGAAATACACAATGGAGATTGGTCTCTTAGGTTGAGCTGGCCTTTGAAATACTGGGGCCTTGAGCCTTTGAGCAAGGAGAGATCTGACTGGAGAATACGGTATTCGACGGTTTTTCAATTGGGAGAAAGTCCGAGCGGAACCTGCGAAATTAAGTAAAAAAGGTACGACTGCAATCACCATGGCGTTGCTCGTTTACTCCCTCCATTGCCGATATGAGCGGCTTGCGTAGGAAGATTTGCGGACCGCTCGGAAAGGTTGTATCGTCTATTGTGACGCGGACGTGGCAGGGTCAAGACGCGCGGATTGAACGGTATATCGTTGTCGGCCACGGGGCAGGTTGCAATGGGAAATATTGACAGACGTCATGGGGAACGCAACCTGCAGATTTGCATGCCGACAAGGAGGCGCATCCGCAAGCAAGTTTTTCATAGCAGCTTCTACGAAGCCGAGGATGTGCTCGTCGAAACCAATGACGTCGATCTGATCTGCCTGGAACCACGCGCGGGACTTCACTGGGGAAGTAAATGGATTGGCCGGCTCGCTTTTCGCGACGTCTCGGAAAGGCTCGTCTTTGCCAACCCAGGAATACGGAGCATCCGGCTTACGCGAGATTACGATTTGTTCGTAGCAGTCTGCCAAACCTATGAGGACTTGCTCTACATAAATGCCATCGACGGTTGGAAGAACCACTGCAGAACCAGCGTCTGCTGGATCCAGGAAGTATGGGTGGATTCGATCCATAAGTACCGCCATTGGATGAGTGCGCTCCGAAAGTTTGATCATGTCTTCGTCGGTTTGAACGGTAGCGTGGAGCCGTTGTCGCGGGCGCTGGGACGACCGTGCCACTTTGTTTCTGGCGCAGTCGACACGTTGCGCTTCACCCCAAACCTCCGTCCTGCATCGCGCGTGATCGATGTGTACGCTATTGGGCGTAGGAGCGAGGGGATTCACCAGGCCTTGAATCGGATGGCTTCCAGGAACGAGATCTTCTATTTGCACGATACCTTTGCCGCCGCCGAAGCAACGGTTTTTAATTATAGAGAGCACCGCGAGCTTCTCGCTCGCCTTTCGCAGCGTAGCCGCTATTTCGTCGTCGCAGCCGCCAAAATGAACGCTTATGCCGAAACCAAAGGTCAGATTGAGATCGGGCATCGATATTACGAGGGAGCGGCGGCTGGCGCCGTTTTGATTGGACAGGTGCCGGACTGCCCGTCGTTTCGGGATATGTTCGGTTGGGAGGATTCAGTCATCGAGATACAACCAGACGGATCAGACGTACTCGACATCCTCCGAAGCCTCGACGCTCAGCCACAACGACTTCGTCAAATCAGGCAGCGAAACGCCGCGGAGGCCCTTTTGCGACACGATTGGGTCCACAGGTGGAAACATATCTTCGGGATCGCTGGAATACAGCCATCCGCGGGCATGGTCGCCCGAGACCTCCGTTTGCGGGAATTGGCCGAGAGCGCGGTCGCAGCATCAGTTTAGGCAGGCTTTGCTGTCGCGCGAACGTAAGGGAACGGGATTTGGGACCGCGGCCCATGGACGCGGTGACGAAAGCTCGCTGCGGCGTCGGCTCGTTCGATAGAGCGAATCTCTATAGACAGGGTGCCAGCAAACGTGAGGCGGGTTGGGCTTATGTCGCCCTAACTAGCTTTCGAGCTGCGAAGCCTGGCGCCCGGTCGGCGCTTCGAATGGCACTACAGTCCAAAGCACAGGGCAGATCGATCTGGTCGAGCCCTGAACTCACGACGCTGTCGTCCAGTACAACCACCCCCGCATCCACAACAAACATCGACAAACTCGCCCCTGCAAGCATGGCCGTACTATCTCATAAGGTTAGCTGATGGCTTAGTCCCCCACTCCTCACGTTGAGCTTAAGCATCCTTATCATTTTGATCCGGTTAACTTCGGACAAGAATTGACGTAGGAGCGTAATTGACGTATACGGATCCTATGGGATCTGTAAGTTTTCCCGATGCGTAAGGATATTTGATGAAGTTTAGCAAAACCCCTGGCGCTCTGCGCGGGAGAGCCCTTAAGCCCAAAAAAGTTATTTTCCTTGGGCATTTTGGTGCTGGAAACCTGGGCAACGAATGTACCCTTCAAGCTGTTATCGAACGGACTCGACAGCGTTGGCCTCAGGCAAGTTTAGAATGTGCGTGTACAGGTCCTGAGGACGTGGCGTCGCGGCACGACATATCTGCCATATCTTGGAAGCCTGTTATCACGCCGCCCCCGGTTGGGGCCAAAATTTACCGAATATTTCGTGAGCTTGCGCATGTCCCAACATGCCTTCGAACACTCAGCCAGAGCGATTCGCTGATTGTTTGCGGAACGAATGTGGTGAGTGATTTTGACACTGGCCCAAAAGGCTGGCCTTTCGACCTGTTCAAGTGGTCGTTGCTCGCGGCGCTCTGCCGGGTCAGGATACTATATCTCGGCATCGGAGTTGGCCCCATTTATCATCCGGTCAGCCGTTGGCTCATAAAGCGAAGTCTCCGGTTCGCGGACTACCGCAGCTATCGGGACGAAGTGTCGAAACAATGGGTAGAACGAATTGGAGTGAACACAGATCAAGACGCTGTTTATCCTGACTTGGTCTTCGGCCTATCTGAACACCTATTTCGCTCGTCCCCTAATGATCGGGCTGGACAGAGACCGGTGATTGGCGTGGGCCTGAAGGATTACAATAGTTATGACGCGAAAAGCAAAGCGCGAGAGACCAACACGTACCAGGATTACCTTGGTATAATGGTGGCCTTCGTCCGGTGGCTTTGCGAGCAGGGTTACAATGTCCGATTGCTGTGGGGCGATATCCGCTACGATGTTCGGGTGACAGAGGACGTTCTGAATGCGATCAAAGGACAGTTTCCGGGAGAGGAGCGGGTTTTTGCCGAGCCGGCCGTGACCCTCCAGCAACTGCTGAATCAACTGGCCGAAACCGAGTTTGTGATCTCACCACGTTTCCACAACCTCGTGTTGTCTCTCATGTTGAATAAGCCGGTAATTGCGCTTTCCGATCATCATAAGTTGGACTCATTGATGGCGGGGCTTGGCTTGGCAGACTACTGCCAGCCTTTGGGCAGCATGAGCGCTGACAGCCTGACCAAGCTGTTTGTGCGGCTGCAGAGCGATTCTGAGGGATTGAAGGCTCGCATCCGAAGCGAAATGGAGAGGTGCCGCAAGGCTTTGGACGAGGAGTATGCTTCGGCCTTCGCAAAGGTCGAATTCTGCAGCACTGAAACAATCGCAGGCGTTTCAGAAACTGCTAAAAAACTGAAGCCGTCGGTGTGAAAAATTAATCAAGGAATGCCGCCCGGCTTGATGACTCAAGGAAGCGCTTTGACCTAGGGATTTTGAACAGGGGAAAGGCGACCAGGCCAGCGGCCAGTTAGACTGATTTGTAACATTTACAATGATCGCGGAGTTTGTTTGACTTAGTCCTCCCAAATGAAGCATATATTCCGGTGACAAGTGCAAACATACGAATTTGCTGCGGGTAAGGGAACTCCCGTTTTACGCGGACTGGTTGGCTGACGCAGTCAAACACACTCTCGGAATTTTTTCTAAAGTCTGGAGTTGCGTTAAATGAAAGTGGTCCTTTTTTGTGGTGGACTTGGCACTCGGATCCGAGATTACTCAGAGGAGATTCCGAAGCCGATGATCCCGATCGGCAGTAGGCCGATCCTGTGGCACATAATGCAGTATTACAGCCAACAGGGACACCAAGACTTCGTGCTGTGCCTTGGCTATAAAGCCAATTTGATCAAAGATTATTTCTTAAGTTTGAGGCCCACTACGTACAAAGATTGCATCATATCCAACTTCGGCCAAACGGTAGAGATTATTGGTGATCCAGCACCAGAGTGGCGCATCACCATGGTCGACACTGGCATCTCGCACAATATTGGCGAGCGGCTTATGGCGGTCAAAGATTTCGTTAAGGATGAGGAGATGTTCCTCGCCAACTATAGCGATGGCCTGACTGACGCGCCCCTTGCCGATATGATAAATCGGCTGAAATGGAGTGGCAAAATCGGCAGTTTTGCCGCTGTGCGGCCGCCCTTCAACTTTCATCTTGCTGAATTCGATCAGCATGGCTTGGTCCGGCGGTTCCGCTCAAGCCAGGAATCTGACGTCTGGATCAACGGTGGGTACTTCGTTTTCCGCAAAGAGATTTTCGATTACATTAACATGGGCGAAGAACTTGTCCTTGAGCCTTTCAACCGCCTGATCCAGGAAGAGCAACTCGTCGGTTACAAACATGAGGGCTTCTGGCGTGCGATGGACACATTGCGCGACCGGCAGGTGCTCGAAGACATGGCGGTCAAGGGCGAGATGCCCTGGCTCAATCCAACCGTTCCCGCTGTGAGGGCGGTCTCTTGAAGGCGCTACACCTGGCCCGTGCCGGAGAGCCCCTCTCGGTGCTGTGTCTGGGTGCCCACTCGGATGATATTGAGATCGGTGCCGGTGGGACGGTGCTATCCTGGATAGCAGATGGCGCACTCCTTGAGGTGACGTGGTGCGTGCTAGGCGCGGTCGGAGAGCGTGAGCGCGAAGCGCGTGCTTCCGCCAATGATTTCCTGCATGGGGCCGCGAAAGCAAAAGTGGAGACGTTGCAGTTCAAAAACAGCTTTTTCCCAACACATCGCACAGAGATCAAGGATTGGTTCGAAGAACTAAAGACGCGCGTCACACCTGATGTCGTGCTGACGCACCGGCGTGATGACGCTCATCAAGACCATCGCGAAATCGCAAGCCTCACGTGGAACACCTTTCGCGATCACCTGATCCTGGAATATGAAATTCCCAAATGGGATGGAGACACGAGCCAACCCAACCTCTACCTACCGCTACGGCAGACGGTCATGGAAAGAAAGCTTGAGTTGTTGATGAAGCATTTCGGCAGCCAGCGAGAGAGGCATTGGTTCGACGAGGAAACTTTTCGTGGGCTCGCGCGGTTGCGTGGGATGGAATGCCGGGCGCCTGAGCGTTATGCGGAAGCGTTCTTCGGTCACAAGGTTAGGTTAGCCTGACCAAATTTTCCGGCCCCTCGCTTCGCATTCCATGGCGTGCTTTTGAACGTGACGTTGACCGCGGCAATGCGCCTAACTGATTGTAATGGGCTGTATTCGAAATCCATGTCCGGGCTCGATCTTTTGAGCGCGGGGTTCTTGGGCAATTATCTGAAAGCTATGGAGAGTTCTCGATGCGTGTGCTTGTGACTGGTCATCTCGGATATATCGGCACTGTCATGGTCCCCGCGCTGCTCAAAGCCGGCCACGATGTGACTGGGTACGACAGCAACCTGTATGAGCGTTGCACCTTCGAGGCAGGGGGCGAGATCGTCGAAGTCCCCTATAAGCGGAAAGACATTCGGGATGCTGACATTTCCGACCTGCAGGGGGTTGATGCCGTCATTCATCTCGCCGCGCTTTCCAACGACCCTTTAGGCAATCTCGATCCGGAACTCACCTTCGACATCAATTATCGGGCAAGCGTACGCCTTGCGGACCTGGCGAAACGCGCCGGCGTTCGCAGGTTTCTGCTTGCATCCTCCTGCAGTAATTACGGCCTTGCAGGGGAGAACATGCTCGATGAAACGGGGCAGCTGAACCCGGTCACTGCTTACGGAAAGTCCAAGGTGTTGGCCGAGCAGGAAATTTCCAAACTCGCCGGAGATGGCTTCTGCCCCACCTTCATGAGGCCAGCCACAGCTTACGGCGTTTCGCCCCGGATGCGGTTCGACATCGTGCTCAATAATCTAAGCGCCTGGGCCATTACGACTGGCCGCATTTATTTGAAGTCTGATGGCACGCCCTGGAGACCGATCGTTCACATCGAGGATATTACGGGGGCCTTTATAGCCGCTTTGGAGGCTCCTGAAGAGGCCGTAATGAATCAGGCCTTCAACGTCGGCGTCACCTCACAAAACTACACCATGAAAGAGCTGGCTGACCTCGTGGCTGAAGCTGTGCCTAGCGCCAGGATTGAAATCGCGCCCGACGCGGGTCCGGACAAGCGCTCCTACCGGGTGAATTTTGAGAAGATCGCCACAGTGCTTGGGGCGTTCAAGCCGGGGTGGGATGCGAGGCGGGGAGCTAAGCAACTTTCAGACGCCTACCGCCGCTCGGTACTCACCCTCGAAGAATTCGAAGGCCCGCGGTATCAGCGGATCAGTCACATCCGAAAGCTCATCGCCGATGGCATTCTTACGAGCGACCTTCGACATCGCCATCCTGTCGTAGCCTGAGCCTCGAAGGGTGACATAATCTTAACCAGCCAAGATTAGCGATGTAAGCGTACGTGACAATTTCAGGCTATTCCCCGGTTCATTGATTCACGGAGACTGCGGATGAGTATCCCAAACGACCCTACACGCGATCCCCGCGGACGCCAGCATCTTTGCCGACTTTGCGGAACTCAGCTTCACCAGACATTTGTGGATCTGGGCATGTCGCCGCTCTGCGAAAGCTTCCTCATCCAGAGCCAGCTGGATGCGATGGAGCCCTTTTTTCCGCTCCATGTGCTTGTCTGCGGAGAGTGCTTTCTCGTGCAACTCCGGGAGTATGTGAGTCCCGAGCATATCTTCAGCGAATATGCTTACTTCTCGTCATACTCTTCGTCGTGGGTGGCTCATGCAAAAGCCTATTGCACAATGATTGCAAAGCGGCTCGAGCTTCAGCCTGACAGCCTCGCCGTCGAACTCGCCAGTAATGATGGCTATCTGCTTCAGCACTTTTTGCCGCTCGGCATCCCCGTGCTTGGGATCGAGCCCGCCGCAAATGTGGCGAAGGTCGCAATCGAGAAAGGCATTACGACCCGCGTCGAGTTCTTCGGAACCGCACTGGCCGGAAGGCTGGCTGCAGAGGGAAAACGCGCCGATCTCATAATAGGCAACAATGTCCTCGCCCAGGTTCCCGACCTCAACGATTTCGTTGCAGGAATGGCGATGCTTCTCAAGCCCGAGGGCGTGATAACGCTCGAATTTCCGCATCTGCAACGGCTTATTGAGGGAAACCAGTTCGACACGATTTATCACGAGCATTTCTCCTATTTCTCGTTGATCACGATCGAGGCTATGGCGGCGAAGCACGGTCTCAAGATTATCGATGTCGAGGAGTTGCCCACTCATGGCGGCTCGCTTCGGGTCTACCTGGCACATTCCCACTCTAGCCGCCAAACCTCAGACGCCGTAGGCAAGCTTCTTGGGCGAGAGGAGAAACTTGGGTATCGCAGCCTGATGGCTTACAAGTCATTTGCTGGGCAGGTGCAGAAGACAAAACGGGAGCTTCTGTCTTTCCTGATCGAGGCAAAAAATTTGAATAAGACAATTTGCGGCTACGGAGCGCCCGGCAAAGGTAATACGCTTCTAAATTACTGTGGTATTGGAGTAGACTTTCTTGACTTTACGGTAGACCGAAACAAGTACAAGCATGGTCGGTTTACTCCCGGGATGCATATTCCAATCCATCCTGTCGAATACCTCGACGCTGCCAAGCCCGACTACATTCTGATTCTGCCGTGGAATCTCCGGCGGGAAATTATAGCGGACATGCTGCGCGTGAGCGCATGGGGCGGGAAATTCGTCGTCCCAATTCCGAAGGTTGAAGTCATCGATCCAAAGGAGGCTCATGAATGAAAGGTGTTCTCTTTTGCGCAAGGGCTGTGATCAGCGGAGTATGAGCAATCCAACCGGGCTGCCGGACAGCGAATCCTTGCCGCTTCTTGCTGGGGGCACGTTATCCAAAGCCGCTGATTCTCCGGAAATCGGCGAGGAAATCTACCGGCTCGCCGCAGAGCTTTATCCGATCTGCCGAAGCATTACCGGCGACGGCGTGCGTGAAACGTTACGCCGCCTCGCGCGGCGCCTGCCGCTTCAAATTCATGACGTGCCTACTGGCACTGAAGTTTTCGACTGGACCATCCCCAAAGAGTGGGTCATTCGCGACGCATATATCAAGGATGACAGCGGCAATCGCGTTCTCGATTTCCGGCAATCGAACCTGCATGTCCTGAACTACAGCGCTCCGGTTCATGCAAGGATGTCTTTGAGCGAATTGAAAGCGCACATCTTTACGCTTCCCGATCAGCCGGACCTTATTCCCTACAGGACCTCCTATTATCAGGAGCGCTGGGGGTTTTGCATGGCGCATAACGAGCTGATCGCTTTGCCTGACGGCATGTACGAGGTCATGATCGACGCTGAACATAAGGCCGGACACCTGACTTACGGCGAAGCTTTCATCAAAGGCTCGACGGAAGACGAGTTTCTTTTGTCGGCCCATGTCTGCCATCCATCTCTGGCCAACGACAACTGTTCGGGCCTCGCCCTCCTGGCGATGTTGGGCGCCCGCTTATCGCAGATCAAAACGAAATACAGCTACCGTTTCTTGTTCGCGCCGGGAACCATTGGCGCGATCGCATGGCTGTCGCGAAATATTCGCACGCTTGGCTTCATAAAGCACGGCCTCGTAATTTCCTGCGTGGGCGATGGCGGCGGCCCAACCTACAAAAGGAGCCGCAGGGGCGAAGCATTGATAGACCGCGCAATGAGCCATATTCTTCGCCATCATTGGACAAACCCGTCAGTTATCGATTTTTCGCCCTACGGCTACGACGAGAGGCAGTTCTGCTCTCCCGCATTCAATCTACCCGTAGGCCTTTTCCAGCGTAGCCTTCACGGCACTTTCCCGGAATATCACACCTCCGCAGACAATCTGGACTTCATTCGCCCTCACCATCTCGCCGCGTCTTATCGCACAATCTGTGCGGCTATCGACATCATCGAGAACGACCGGCGTGTTCTCAACACCAAACCCGAAACGGAACCGCAGCTCGGAAAACGCGGCTTGTACGGTTCCATAGGCGGCGATAGGGCGGCGCCCGAAAAGAACATGGCGCTGCTCTGGGTGCTCAACCTCTCAGATGGCTCTTATTCATTGCTGGACATCGCGGAGCGCGCGAAGCTTCCTTTCGCTTTGATCGACGAAGCCGCTCGTCGCCTTGCTGATTGCGGGCTTGTCGTGCTTGCCCAGGCCGAATCTTCCCGGAACTGATCTGAGGCTTCAAAGGCCCCAAGAAGAATACCGCCTGCCGATGCGATTGCGAACGCTGAAGCTGCCAAGGCACTCATGTTTTTGCTCCTTATCCAGAGCGGGAGACATCTGTCCGGTGACGAACGAAACCTTGCCCGGAAGGGATTCCCCGCAGTCGTAAGTTGCGAGCCGATCCTGCGCCTCGTCGTACCAAGAGTCATCTGCTGTAATGTCCGGCGTGCCGAGGCCTTCCGCCAGGGCGCGATAAATCGCTTCCTGCTCCTTGCGCGCCAGCGCCTGTTCAGTGATAATTTTCGCGCGTTGGTTCATGGCTCAAATCTGCATCCCGAAGTGAGCAAATGCAATCCGCGCGAGCGATAACCGACTTCTACCGCTTCCTACCGGCCGCGAGTTGTTGACGAGCCATACCTCTCAAGCGCATCTGGACTGCATCTGTCAATAGATGCTTTTCAATATCCCGTGTCACAATAATCGGGTTGGAATCTCCACTAACGAAGCAATAGTTGCGGTATAATGCAGGAACGCATTTTCCTACGAAAAGAAAAAATGCCAAACCCGGTATCGGAAATTTATAAACCCAGTAGGTCAGCTTCTTTTGGCCAATAGGAGCATAAGTCAGGCGATTTATCTTATCCCCGTCTCGAACAAGAACCCACAAAAAACAATGCCTAGGAAATGCTGCTTCACCGTTCAGGTATTTTCTAAACCGCTCCTGATAAGGACCAAGGGGCACAGGAACCGTGCCGTCTTGGTTCCACGCGTGAATAGACCCTCGCCAGAAAACACTGGAAGCAAAATAGGTCAATGCTCCAATGTTTATTTCTATAATTTTTAATGTATAGTATATTCTGGTACCCGACAAATCAGATGGGTCTATTATGTCTGCGACTTTTTTATCAAGGATTTCCTTAATTAAGAAATTACTGTCGCTTTTTAGGCAATGCCGGAGAACCCAGTTCTCACCATTTTTGTTCAAATTCTGTTCGCAACTTGAACATAACAGATACTCAGTAACTTGTTTTGAAGTCTGAACGGCAGCCTCCGGTGTAAGCTTCCATGGGTTTGGATTTTCTTCATCATCGTCTCTAAGTATTTTGTATATTGCTTTCGGAAGAAAATGACTGTCTTGAAGTTCTACGCCTTCATTCAAGCAGAGTTTGCATTTGCCAATTTGTAAACTCGTCATAAGTTCTCTGGAACTTCTGGTTGAACACGCCGGCTAAGTAGGGCCGCGTCTCGCCTGGCCTACTTGGCAAACCTTCGGGTTGCCTCATCGTTAAACCAGATGCTCATGGACACCCCGGCGGAAACACCAGTGGACACAGAGCATTCGATCACTGCGTGTGGCGTATCAATATGGGTAAATTCTCCTGACTTCAGTGCTTTGCGGTGGCATTCATGAATACCCTCGTCCAGGGTCGTGAGCGTCTCGCCAGTTACCGCGCCGCCGGCCTTGGCGGCAAGCGCAAACCACGAGGCAGGCGGGAAGGCTTCACCGAAGTTAAGAACGATGCGGGTATAGTAATGATCGACCTCCGCGGATGAGAAGCCGAAGCCGCCGCCACAGAACAAGTCCATATGAGGATGCTTCAAACCAACGAAATTGCCGAGTTGCGAATACTGACCCACCGTGGCCCCAGTAGCTTCCACTAGACGGGCCATAATCTCCTTGCATTCTGCTTTGTCCACAGAGCGGCGCTGCTCTTCGCTCCGCGCAATGCCGGTCGCAATAAGGAACACACTCAACGCAGAAGCTAAGACGCTAAACCTCATAGTTTAATCCTACAGTATCATTACGTGAACCTAGCTTTAGGCCGGATAGGGGCTTATGACGGTCTAAACCGCCTCCACAAAACTTGCGACCACCTTCTTCTGCCCGGCCTTCTCGAACTCCACCGTCAACTTATTCCCATCAATCTCGCTGATTGTGCCGTAGCCGAACTTCTGGTGAAAGATGCGCTGGCCCAGCGCAAAAGCCGCGTTTGGCATGGCCGTGCTCGCCGCCACAAGCTCGCCCTCGATCTCCGACGGAATGGGCCGCTTGCGGTTGCGCACCGCGCCCTCCGAGCGCCAGTTCGTCTGCGCGCGCCGCCAGCCCGGCGTCTCGCGCTGCTCGTAATCGAAGGGCGAGGCGGCCTCGTCGAAGCGGCTCGCGCCATAGCCGCCATTCGCCGCCCCATAGCGGCCATAGCCGTAGCCGCCGCTCTCCATCACAACCTCGGCATGCTCCTCGGAAAGCTCGTCGAGGAAGCGCGAGGGGCTGGCCGATTGCCACGAGCCATGCACGCGCCTGTTCTGCGCGAAGCTGATGGTGAGCCGCTGCTTGGCGCGGGTGATGCCCACATAGGCGAGGCGGCGCTCCTCCTCCAGGCCCTCCTGGCCGTTCTCGTCGAGCGCGCGCTGATGGGGGAACAGCCCCTCCTCCCAGCCGGGCAGGAACACGACGTCAAATTCCAGCCCTTTCGCGCCGTGCAGCGTCATGAGGCTGACGCGGTCGCCGTCGGCGGCCTGATCCGCGTCCATGACGAGCGAAACGTGCTCCAGAAAAGCGCCGAGGCTGTCGAACTGCTCCATGAAGCGGATCAGCTCTTTCAGGTTTTCGAGGCGGGTCTGCGCTTGCGGCGACTTATCGTTCTGCCACATCGCGGTGTAGCCGGATTCGTCGAGGATCAGCTCGGCAAGCTCGGTGTGCGGCATAGCGCCGGTCAGCGAGTGCCAGCGCTCGAAATTGTCCGCAAGCGCCCGAAGCGACTTGCGCGGCGCGGGTTTCAGTTCCTCGGTCTCGGTGATCTGGCGCGCAGCACGGAACAGGCTGATCCCCTCGGCGCGGGCGTGCTGGAAGATAGTTTGCAGCGTCTGGTCGCCCAGGCCGCGTTTCGGCACATTGATGATGCGCTCGAATTTGAGGTCGGCGGCGGGGTTCTGCATCACCTCCAGATAGGCGATGGCGTCCTTGATCTCCTGCCGCTCGTAGAAGCGCGGGCCGCCGATCACGCGATAGGGCATGCCCATGGTGACGAAGCGGTCTTCGAAGGCGCGCATCTGGAAGGACGCGCGGACGAGGATCGCCATGCCGTTCAGCGCCACGCCCTCGCGGCGAAGCCGGTCGATGTCCTCGGCGGTGAGCCGCGCCTCCTCGTCGTCGTCCCAGATGCCACGAACGGTGAGCTTGCCGCCGTCGCCCGCGTTGGTGTGCAACGTCTTGCCGAGGCGGCCGAGATTGTTCGCGATCAGCTTCGAGGCCGCGCCGAGGATGTGGCCCGTGGAGCGGTAATTTTGCTCCAGCCGGATCACATGCGCGCCGGGGAAATCCTTCTCGAAGCGCAGGATGTTGTCCACCTCCGCGCCGCGCCAGCCATAGATGGACTGGTCGTCGTCGCCGACGCAGCAGACGTTGTGGTTCCCCTGCGCAAGCAGCCGCAGCCAGAGATATTGCGCGACGTTCGTGTCCTGATACTCGTCCACCAGGATGTAGGTGAACCAGCGGTGATACTGCTTGAGAACGTCCGGGTTCTCCATGAAAAGCCGGATATTTTCGAGAAGCAGATCGCCGAAATCGGCGGCGTTCAGCTCCTTGAGCCGCTTCTGATACGCCGCGTATAGCTCAATGCCGCGCCCATTCGCGAAACTGAACGCGGCGCTCGCGGGCACCTTCGCCGGGATCAGGCCCTTGTTCTTCCAGCCGTCGATCAACCCGGCAAGCTGCCGCGCGGGCCAGCGCTTTTCGTCGAGCCGCTCCGCCTGGATGAGCTGCTTGACAGCCGGATCTGGTCGTCCGTGTCGAGGATCGTGAAGTTCGACGAAAGCCCCACAAGCTCGGCATGGCGGCGCAAAATGCGCATGCCGATGGAGTGGAACGTGCCGAGCCAGGGCATGCCCTCCACCGTGCCGCCCACGAGCTGGCCCACGCGCTCTTTCATTTCGCGCGCAGCCTTGTTCGTGAAGGTCACGGCGAGAATTTCGTTCGGCCGCGCGCGGTGCGTCCACAGGATGTGCGCGATGCGCGTGGTTAGCACCCGCGTCTTCCCCGTGCCCGCGCCCGCCAGAACGAGCACCGGGCCGTCCAGCCGCTCGACGGCCTCGCGCTGCTCGGCGTTCAGGCCTTTGAGATAAGGGGCTTCCGGCGCAAGGGCTTGTGAAGCGGCGACCTTCGCTGCGATATTAAGACTCGTTGCCATGGACCAGATATAGCACGGCGCTGGGCCCGGCAAAGGAAGCGCCGCGCCCTTTTCACAGCGAAAGCTCGTGGCCTCCAAGGCACAGTGAGAAACTTTCTCAGGTTTTGCGATCAGGATTGCGAATGTTTACTCAGCTTTCTTGCTGTGGTGCCACAGGTAGCGGGCTATTACGTTATATGATGAGCCTGAGCCTTTTCAGGAAAGAGGGAGGTTGAACGATGATGCTGAAAATGAAGCATCTCGCAATAGCTCTGGCAGCGGGCGCTTTGGTCGCCGTGCTGGGTGCGCCCGACATCGCCGATGCACGCGGCGGAGGCGGCGGCCATGGCGGTGGCGGATTCGGTGGCGGCCATGGCTTCGGAGGCAGCCATTTCGGTGGCATGGGTATGGGCGGTATGGGCCGTGTCGGTGGCATGGGTGGCCATTTTGGCGGCATGCGCGGGGGGTTCTCGCATCCTGGAATGGGCTTCCGGGGCGCTTCTCACGGTTTCTCCCCATCCGCCGGTCATATCGCGAGCCGGAGCTTCAACAGGGGCTTCCTCCAGCATAGAGGCCTTGCCACGGGCGCGGCGGCCGGCCTCGCTGGCGCGCATCTTGGGCACGCCCTCGGGCAGCAGCATCTCCGCGCAACCAAGCCAACCTGGGCAACCAGAATTTCCATAACTTCGCTACGAACAAGCCTCTCCATCAGGCCGCGCTCGTTCAGCACAACGCGTTCTCATCAATACAACAACTTCAATCACAACCATAACTGGAACGGCAACTGGGGCTGGCGCGACCACTGGGGGCATTGGTGGGGCTATCGCTGGGGCGGCGGGGTTTTCTGGCCCTACGCGTTCGGCGACTATTTCTCCTACGCCTTCTGGCCCTATGACTATTACGATACATTCTGGGGATACGGCCCGGATGCGATCATGTGGGGCGCGTTCTGGCCTTATGGCGAATTCTCCTATGATGGCGGCTATGGCAATGGCAGTGCCTATAACGGCGATATCTACCGTCCTTACCGGCGGCATGCTCCAGCCGCGACGGCTGCGGCGGATCCAGCGGCGACTGCGGGGACATGCACCGGCTTTGCTCCGGGCGTGAACGACCTTCCCATCCAGCAGCTCGAGAAGCTCGTCGACGAAAGTGAGGAGCAGCGCGCAGCCTTGAACGAACTCAAGGCCGCTACCGTCAAGGCCTCAGACATCCTGAAGCAGTCCTGCACGTCCGAAAAGCCGCTTACCCCTCCCTCAAGGCTCGACGCCATGCAGCGCCGCCTGCAGGCGATGGCAGACGCGAATGACGTCGTCAAAGGCCCGCTCGAGCGCCTTTACGGGCTTCTCTCGGATGCCCAGAAGCACCGTCTCGAAGCGCTGGCGCAACCCAATGTGAAGCGCGCCGACAGCGACCGCGCCAAGGACGTGAACATCGGAGAGTTGTGCACGAGCCAGGCGGCCTTCACGAATGTGCCCGCCGAGCAGATCGCAAGCACGATCCAGCTCACCGATGCGCAAAAGGAGGAGCTTGAGAAACTGAAGACCGTTTCGGCGCAGGCCTCAGATGGCCTCAAGGCTGGGTGCCCGGCCGCTGTTCCGGATACGCTCGACGGGCGGCTCGATGCGGCGCAGCAGCGCCTCACCGCGTTGATCACGGCCGTCGATACGGTTCGTCCCGCCGTACGCGATTTCTACGCAACGCTGACGGATGAGCAGAAGGCCGCGCTGAGCGTCCAGCCGGCCGAGATGCAGGCCGCGAACCGCGGATAATATCGAACGCTGGCGGGGCGGCATGATGGTCGCCGCCGCCAGTGTCGATTGTGCCACTCTATCTTATCTCAGACCTGAGCTCGGCGCGTTGCCGTTCGGCTGCCTTGCGATAAAGTTGACCGGGCTACCGCTTCCTCCTGACAGGGTCGGGAAGGCGTCTGCTCCATCGTTCCACGCCCGTAGCGCCTGCCCCTGCTGCCCCGCAAGCGGCGCTGCCGCAGAATGAGCGGCGCCCCCGCCCGCTAACTTCCCCACCCTCCGTCAGTCCGAATCGCGCGTCAGCCGCTACCTCAAGGGGCCTCGCACAGAGGACGTCTGCAAAATCGAAAATTCCTAGACAGAAAATTGGGCATAACATTTCAAGCAACATCTGAGTTGCCTATATGACACAAGCGCAACAATCGAGAAGCATCACCCTAAGTTACGGAAATTTCAGTAACATTCTTCCGGCGACAAGCTTCTGTTTTTCTAATTCGTGTGTAATGCCCAGGAACTACACTCGCTGATTGGTGGGAATCACAATCGCTGTCCCGTCTTGTCCGCATATTGGAGCAGGCAGGAAGCTTGCCCAAGATCATTTATCAAGTAGGGAGCTATAAGATGACACATTTGAAGAAAATCGCACTCGCCGTTTCCTTGTGCGCCGGGCTTGCTTCAGGGCACGCACTCGCGGCAGACGACAATGGTGGAAAGGTTGGAGCATCAAAGCCCTCTGACGTTACCGCGGGCTCTCTCTCGCCGAGTTCAGGGTCATGTTCTGTGCACGGCGGCTATTAATTCGAACGGCACAGTAGCGAACCGTGCCGCAGGCTCGTATGTCAACGCAACGCAGACACTTCACCTCAGCACCGGAGTTTATCAGGTCGGGTTCTACGCGCCGTGCAACGACGTCACAGCCGCGCATGGCTGGATGCGCGTTGTCCAGCCGGATACGCTCCAAGTTCTCAGCTTGCCGGCGACCAGCTGCACCGTGGCCGATCGCTCCGGTGTTATTGGTGCGGTATGGGTAGCGTGTTACAACCCCACGACCGGCGCCGCCATGGACACATCTTTCACCCTGCAAGTCTCAAGGTAAGACAAAGGGCGTCGAGAACACCTCCAAGGTGGTCGCAACTAAAACAATCCGGCGGCGGTTCGATTGATAAGTCTTCGAATTGCGCCGGAACAGCGGTTCCTTCGGCGAACCGCTGTTTTTTTGTTCACGTCAAAACGTTTTGCACGCAGAGTAGCGGAGCGTAACATTCAGCGGGCCAGACCATCTTCTGCTATTGGTTTAGCTCGACCTTGTGGATGTGCCGAGTAAATCGGCAACTCCGGGAATTCGGGCGCTGCTGTGCCGCTGACTGAGAATCAGCAGACCGCGAACAAGCAGGAATAGTCTTATACGGATTGCCGGCGACGACTGACGCTGCCGCACAGTGTCGACTGTGCCTCTTTCTCAGGTCCAGGCAGATTTGCATAGCCTCGCCATTGAGCAAGGCGATCTCTCCCGCCCAATTGCCCGGAGCGCTGACAAACAAGAAGTCGTGTGTGGACGTGTGAACGGCTTGTAAAAAGTGCATCATATCTGCCGGGCAATGCCAGTGAAGCCCGATAGGCAGGAAGCCCGCCGCGTCGCTGCTGCGGCTGGGCTTATTCAGGCCAGTGTAACGTAATCCATACCCCCTCGGGAAGCACGCGCCGTTTTTGACCGCACACAAGGAGCCTGCGCGAGAACAAAGAGACGCATCACTGCGCGGACACTTCTCGCTGCCTTAGTCCCTTGCCGTAATCGGCGGCTTCTTCCGGCGAATCTTCCACCATCCTAAACTCATCATGGTGTTCGACATGGAAATAGCGCGTCGATCCTGCCCCAAGAATGATGTCCTGCCTGAGCAGCCGGTAAATTGGCACGTTCACATCCAGTCCCAGGACATGCTCGCCCGAGGGAACCTTCATCACCAAATATTCGCCGGTCGCAATAGCGCCGATGCGCTTTCCGTTCATGAAGACCGGAACAGCCGTATTGAACTTGTCCAGGAAGCCCAAGTCGAGCGCTGGTCTTGGCCAATAAAGATGAATGGTTGCCGGCGGCCCGCTTGGCGTTTTCGCATCGTTGCTCGTTTTCGTGTCTGTGCCGGTTTTCGTATCACCACCAATGAGAGACGCTAAAAGGGAAGGGGCTTCAGCTTTGTCTTTCGGTTCCTTATCGGAAACTGCAGCTTGAGATGGAGAGGCGCTGCCTGCACCTTTAGGTTCGCCACCGGAAAGCACTGCCTGGGCTGTAGGGGCGTCAATTTCGCTGGCGGTAATCGACCACCCTTGATAGATGATCTGAAAATAGAGCGGCCTTTGCGCAGAAACTGTGATCTGCGTCTGCTTCGGCGGTCTTATATTCTCGAGCCAATCGTCATAAGGTCTTAACTCGAGTGTGTGAGGGCCATTCGGAAGGCTGACGGTCAGCGGTGCATCCTCGTTGACCATGCCTACGCGGGCCTTGTCGACCCACACATCCATTCTTGATTCGAGCACCTGACCAACAGCGTTGCTCGCGCGGAGTTTCGGCCAAAAAACAGTGACCTGTCCCGTCGGACTTTCAACAACGCAGGACGACCAGTTTTTATTCGATGCGGAAGCGCAATCCGTTGTACTCGCGGGTTTGCGGGTTTGGGCGGCGAAAGCGCCATCCGCACAAAGGCACAAAAGAAGGCTGATAGCGACAAAAAGCCGATTTGGAAAAGCGTTGCCTACCCGAACAAGCTGTTTCAGCATACCGAAGAGCTCCCCTGTCGAACGTGCAGAACAACGCTCTGATCGCTTTAGAAAATCAGTCCTCTCGACAAGATCAGTTTCAAAAGTTTTCGAGCGGCCCAAAAAATCCGTCCCCGGTCAGACCTAGCCCGCTTCGAACCATACTTCAAGCGCTGGCACTCGCTTGGCCACCGCTTCTTTTGAGCTTTGCGCTTCATTGATTTTCAACTCACCATGCGGGAGCATGGTGATATGCTCCGGGCACGGAGCGAGCCAAGGAATGAGCATCATTTCCGCGTCGAACCCGCAGGGGACGACCAAAAGAATAGCCGTCGAAGATACGAGTTTCACCGGCTTCTATTCAGATATGACTGCGCCTGAGAAGCGCACATTTTGGGCCTGCGCTGCGGGCTGGTCCCTCGACGGCATGGACTTCATGATCTATCCGCTCATGATCGGCGCCATCACCAAAATATGGAACGTCGATAATGGCTACGCCGGCCTTGCAGTCACGGCCACACTATTGGCTTCGGCCTTCGGCGGCTGGCTCGCCGGATTCATCTCGGACCGGATCGGCCGGGTGAGGACGCTGCAAATCACCATCCTCTGGTTCTCACTGTTCAGCCTTTTATGCGCCTTTGCGCAGACCTTCAGCCAACTCCTCATCACGCGTGCGTTTCTGGGCTTTGGATTCGGCGGCGAATGGGCGGTGGGCGCGGTGCTGGTCGGGGAGACAGTGCGCGCGCATTATCGCGGCCGCGCAGTCGGCGCAATGCAATCGGGCTGGGCGATCGGTTGGGGGGCGGCGGTTCTTATGCAGGCGCTGCTGTTTTCTCATTTTCCCGCAAGCGATGCGTGGCGCTATATGTTCCTGGTTGGCGCCTTGCCTGCTCTGCTCATTCTCTATATAAGACGCAGCGTCAAGGAGCCGGCAGTTTCCGCGGAAGCCAGGGCGCGCGAAATGCCGGCATCCGGCCCGACTCTATGGGAGATTTTCCGTCCTGGCATTTTAGGGACGACAGTTCTTGCGGCGCTGATGTCGACCGGCGCACAGGGCGGCTATTATGCGATCATGACTTGGCTTCCCAAGTTCTTGACGAGCGAACGCGGCCTTTCCATTACCGGCTCCGCACTTCCCCTCTCCGTACTGATCTTAGGTTCTTTCGCTGGATATCTCACCGGCGCTTGGCTCTCCGACCGGATAGGACGCCGCAAGTTGTTTCTCATCTATTCGGTCGGCGCCGTCGCTGCCGCCGTTATTTACACACAAGCGCCCTTATCAAACGATCTTCTTTGGATTCTAGGCTTTCCGCTCGGCTTTTTCGCTTCGGGCTACTTCTCCGGCATGGGGCCGTTCCTCACCGAGCTGTTCCCGACGCGGCTGCGCGGCTCCGGCCAAGGCTTTTGTTACAATTTCGGGCGCGGCGTCGGCGCACTGTTTCCAACTGTCGCCGGCTCCATGTCTGCGTCCATGTCGCTTGCCAACGCCATCGCGCTTTTCGCCCTCCTGGCCTACAGCTTATTCTTCGTCTGCGCGGCTGTGTTGCCGGAAACCCGAGGGAAGACGCTGCATCTCGATGCCTGACCAACGGGCGGCCCGGCGGGCGGCGGCTGGCAGCCCGCGAGGCTTCGGACGCGGTGGGCGGCCATGGCTGCGTTCATTTGCCGACAGCTCGAATGAACGGAGTTGGCTGACCTGATCGCGTGCATGACTTTAGACCTAATTATTTCTTAATCGAGTAAGCTCAGGCTCAAGGCGTCCTTTCGATTTTTCGATATGTTTCAGTATTACATTTATTGCGCCTCGTAGAAGAGTTCGACGCTGCGCGGGGATTCCTGCTCGGTCGAAATAGGGGGGTGTAAGATGTCAATAATAACGGCGCTGACTCCACAGCAGCTTTCCACCCTTTCGACCGATTGCGTCGCGAGACTAACCACGTCGCAAGTACAGGCGCTGTCCCCCACACAAATCTCGGGCCTCAGGGCAACTCAGATCAATGTCTTGAGTACGGACGATTTGCAGGTGCTGTCGTCAACGCAGGTTCAAGGAATTTCAGCCGCCCAGATACCTGGACTGAACATTAGCGTCATTCTCGCCTTGAGCAGCCCTCAAGGTGGACCTTGGAGCGCCTCAGAAATCGGGGCTATGACAGCCACCCAGATCGACAACCTGGGCGTGACGGAATTGCAGGGTTGGAGCACCACGCAAGTTAGTGGGCTTAGGCCCGCGCAGTTGTCAGGCCTATCGACAACCACGCTCTCAAATTTCACCACGACGCAGCTTCAGGCTCTGAGCGTGTCGCAAATCTCCGGGTTCACCGCCATCCAGCTGGCGGGCCTGCCAGGCATGCTCTCCAGTCTGACCACGACCCAGCTCGGTTCATTGTCAGCGGCGCAGCTTTCCGGTCTCAGCACCGCCCAGCTCAACGGGCTTGGCTCGTCGGTTCTCGACGCCCTGAACGTGACGCACCTCTCGGCCACGCAATTGGCGGGCCTGACGGTAGACATGTTCGGCTCTCTGACCACGCCGCAGCTTCAGGCTCTGGGGGCGTCGAAAATCTCCGGGCTCGCTTCGACGCAGCTGGCGGCCCTGCCGGGCACGCTCTCCAGTCTGACCACGACCCAGCTCGGTTCGTTGTCCGCGGCGCAGCTTTCGGGTCTCAGCACCACTCAACTCAACGGACTCGACCCTTCGGTTCTCGACGCGCTGAACGTGACGCACCTCTCGACCTCGCAATTGGCGGGCCTGACGGTAGATGTGTTCAACTCTTTGACCACGGCCCAGATTAAGTCCCTCAGCGCGGCGCAGATTGGAAATCTCACGACGAACCAGGTGGGGAGCCTGGCCACGGCGCGGGCTCAGGGCCTGAGCTTGACGCAAATCTCCGGGCTCACTTCCACGCAGCTGGCGGCCCTGCCGGACATGCTCTCCAGTTTAACCACGAAGCAAGTTGGTTCGCTGTCGGCGGCGCAGCTTTCGGGTCTTAGCGCCCCTCAGCTCGACGGGCTCGACTCTTCGGTTCTCGACGCCCTGAACGTGACGCACCTCTCGACCTCGCAATTGGCGGGTCTGGCGACGGGCACGGTCGACTCCCTGACGACAGTCCAGTTCAAATCTTTGAGTGCGGCTCAGCTCGGCAGCCTTACCACCGATCAGCTTGGGAGCCTCACCTCAACGCAGGTTCAAGGTCTGAACTTTTCCCAAATCGCAGGGCTGACTTCGACACAATTAACGGGCCTGTCTGCTGACACGTTCTCCAATATGTCCACGATGCAGCTTGGCGCTTTATCGGCGGCGCAGCTTTCGGGTCTTGGCGCTGACCAGCTCAACGGACTCTCCTCTTCGGTTCTCGATGCTCTGAACGTGGCGCACATTTCAACGACGCAATTAGCGGGCCTTACGTCAGACGTATTCAGCTCTCTGACCACGGTCCAGCTTAGGTCCCTCAGCGCGGCGCAGATTCAGAATCTGACTACGGATCAGCTGGGAAACCTGATCACGGCGCAGTTTCAAAGCATGACCGCTGCTCAGATCACCTGGCTCACTTCGACGCAGCTGTCCGGATTGTCGACGGCCACATTCCTCCTGCTGAACACAGCGCAGCTTGGCGCATTGACCGCGGCGCAGCTTCCAGGAACTCAGTGCAGACCAACTCAACGGGCTCGACCCTTCGGTTCTTGAAGCCCTGAGCGTGTCGCGCCTGTCTACCACACAGGTGGCAGACCTGACGACGACAGCGTTCGACGTCCTGACCACGAAGCAGCTTAAATCCCTGACGGCCCCGCAGCTTGGCGCTCTGACGGTGGACCAGCTGGGAAGCCTGGACGCCGGACAGCTTCAAAGCCTAAGCGTGGCGCAAATCAGACAGTTGACTTCAGCGCAGTTCTCCGGCTTGTCCACCACCACGCTGGCAATGCTGAGCACGACGCAGCTTGGCGGTCTGACGGCCGCGCAGCTTTCCGGGCTTGACGACTATCAGCTCGGCAACATCGACCCTTCCGTTCTCCATGCACTGAACGTATCTGGCCTGTCATCGGGGCAAATGGCCGACCTGTCGGCGAACGTGTTCAGCTCTTTCAGCACGGTCCAGCTAAGTTTCCTCAGCGGGGCGCAGCTTGGAGCTCTTTCGGCCGATCAGCTTAATAATTTAAACACCGCACAGTTACAAAGTCTGAGCGTTGCTCAGATCACCTCGCTGACTTCGACGGCCCTGTCCGGACTGAATACGGCTACATTCTCCGAACTCACCACAAATCAGCTTGGCGCTCCGACGGCTGCACAGCTATCGGGTCTTAGCTGCGACCAGCTCAACAATCTCGACTCATCGGTTCTTGACGCGCTGAACGTGACGCGCCTGTCGACGGAGCAAATCGCAGGCCTGACGGCAGACGCGCTCGATACCCTGACCACGCACCAGCTCAAGTCGCTGAACGCGAACCAGCTCGCCGCCCTGACATCAGATCAGCTTGATGGCCTGAGCTCAACAGCGTTCCAAAGCCTGAGCACGGCGCAAATAGCGGGCCTGTCCTCGACGCAGCTCTCCGATTTCTCCCCGGATACGCTTTCCAAATTGAGCACGGTGCAGCTCGGCGCTCTGACGGCGGCGCAGCTTTCGGGTCTTAGCAGCGACCAGCTCAACAATCTCGGCTCGGCGGTCCTCGACGCGCTGAACGTGACGCGCCTTTCGACGGCGCAAATCGCAGACCTGACGGCAGACACGCTCGGCTCCCTGACAACGACCCAGTTTACGTCGTTCAGCTCGAATCAATTCGGTGCGCTGACGAGTGACCAGCTTGGGAGTTTGACCTCGTCAGTGATTCAGAACTTGAGCACGGCGCAAACAGCGGGCCTGACCTCGACGCAGCTTTCCGGTCTCTCCCCCGATGCGCTTTCCAACTTGACCACGGTGCAGCTTGGCTCTCTGACGGCCGAGCAGCTATCGGGGCTTGGCAGCGACCAGCTCAACAATCTTGGTTCGGCGGTTCTCGACGCGCTGAATGTGACGCGCCTGTCGACGGAGCAAATCGCAGGCCTGATGGCGGACACGCTCGAATCCCTGACCACGACCCAGCTAACGTCGCTCAGCGCGGACCAACTAGGCGCGCTGACGAGTGACCAGCTTGAGAGTTTGACCTCATCCGTGGTTCAAGGCTTGAGCACGGCGCAAACAGCGGGCCTGACGTCGACACAGCTTTCCGGCCTCTCCCCCGATGCGTTTACGAAGTTGACCACGGTGCAACTCGCCGCTCTGACGACTGACCAGTTATCGGGACTTGGCAGTGACCAGCTCAACAATCTCGACTCTTCGGTCCTTAACGCGCTGCCCATCGCGAAGCTCTCAACAGACCAAATCGCAGGCCTGATGATGGAGACTTTCGACGCTCTGAGTACGACCCAGCTCTACTTGCTGACGCAGGACCAGATCGGCGCGCTCACCACCGAGCAGATCGGGAGCCTCGACACGGCGACGTTACAGACCATAGGCACGGCGCAAATAGCGGGCCTGACCTCGACGCAGCTTTCCGGCCTCTCCCCCGATGCGCTTTCCAAGCTGAGCACGGTGCAGTTCGCCGCTCTCACGGCTGATCAGCTATCGGGACTTGGCAGCGACCAGCTTAACAATCTCGACGCTTCGGTCCTTAACGCGCTGCCCGTCGCGAATTTTTCAACGGCCCAAATCGCAGACCTGATGACGGAGACTTTCGACGCTCTGAGTACAACCCAGCTCAACTCCCTCACGCAGGACCAGATTGGCGCGCTCACCACCGAGCAGATCGGGAGCCTCGACACGGCGACGTTACAGACCATAAGCACGGCGCAAATAGCGGGCCTGACCTCGACGCAGCTTTCCGGCCTCACGTCGGACACTTTCTCCATGCTCAGCACGGCGCAGCTTGGTGCACTGACAACGGCGCAGCTTTCGGGTCTTAGCGCCGAGCAACTCAACGGGTTCAGCGCGTCGGTCCTCAATGTCCTGAACACGGCAAGCATTTCGACGTCGCAAGTCGCAGGCTTGACAGCGGCGACGTTAAGCGCCCTGAGCACGGCTCAGTTCGAATCCTTTACGCCAGACCAGATTGGCGCCCTCACCACCCAGCAGCTTGGGAGCCTGTCCACGGCGCAGATGCAGGAGCTGACAACCGGGCAAATTGCAGGCCTTACCTCGACGCAACTGTCTGGCCTCTCCACGGCCACGCTTTCGGAGTTCAGCACGACGCAGACTGATGCTTTGACGATGAGACAGCTGCACGGGCTGAACTCAGACCAACTGAACGCGCTCGGGCTGACCTAGAGTATTCGACTCGCTCAAAGGGCGCAGGAGACGGCTGCCTATTTTCAGGGAAGTTGTCGTCCCCATGTTCGGGGCCCTTCGACAGCAGCACCCGGTTTCGCTGTTGCGGGGACGACAGCTGTGCTTCCGGATGCCATATCGCCGACTTAGCGCAGGCTGCCCTCACCAGCCCATAAAGTGAGCCAGGTTGATGCCCTGACATTCGAGGTTTGCCTCAACAGCTCGTCTGGCTTCAAACGCGGCCCAGCGCCTGCTGCAGGTCCTCGATCAGATCGGCCGCGTCCTCGATCCCGATAGAGAGCCGCACCAGCCCCCAGCCGATGCCGAGTTCCGCGCGCCGCTCCGCCGGAAGAGACCCATGACTCATCGTGAGCGGATGACCGGCAAGGCTTTCGACGCCGCCCAGGCTTTCCGCCAGCGTGAACAGCTTGAGCGCTTCCAGCATGCGCCGGACGCCTGTCTCCTCCGCATCGATCTCGATCGTGACCATGCCGCCAAAGCCCTTCATCTGCCGGGCGGCAAGAGCATGCTGGGGATGGCTTGTGAGGCCAGGGTAGATCACGCGCCGGAGCTTCGGGTGGCCTTCCAGATATTGGGCCACGGCGAGCGCGTTCGAGGAGTGCCGCTCCATGCGAAGCGCGAGCGTCTTCAGCCCGCGCAGCGCGAGGAAGGCCGGGAACGGATCGAGGACCGCCCCCGTTGCATTTTGCAGAAACCGGATGCGGCCGGCCAGGTCCTGATCGCGCACAGTCAGTACGCCTGCCACAATGTCGGAGTGGCCGCTCAGATATTTTGTGGCCGAATGCACGACGATGTCGAAGCCGAGATCGAGCGGGCGCTGGATCATGGGCGAGGCGAAGGTCGAGTTCTGCAACCGTGAGCGCGCCTGCCGATTTGCCGATCTTCGCGATGGCGGCGAGGTCGGCAACCTTCAGCAAGGGATTCGTCGGCGACTCGACCCAGATCATCCGCGTTTTGGGAGTGACTGCCGCCGTGAACGCATCGACATCGGTTGGATCGACATAAGTTACCGAAAGCCCAGCGGACCGTTTGCGCACGCGCTCGAACAGCCGCCACGTCCCTCCATAAAGATCGTCGCCGGCAACCACGTGGCTTCCCTGGTCGAGAAGATCCAGGATCGTGGCCTCCGCTGCCATCCCCGACGCGAAGGCAATGCCCGCAACGCCGCCCTCCAACTCCGCAACCGCTTGCTCGAAAGCGGCGCGCGTGGGGTTGCCGGTCCGCGCGTATTCCCAGCCGGTGTGCACGCCGGGCGAAGATTGAGCGAAAGTGGAAGAGGCATAAATCGGCGTCATCACCGCGCCGGTGCGCGGGTCCGGCTCGGCGCCGGCGTGGACCGCCAGCGTGGCTGGCCTCGCCTTCTGAGAGCGTTTTGACAAATCAGTCTAACTTTCTGCGCAGGTGGTTGAGGAGATCAATGCGGGTGATGAGACCCAGGAAGTGTTCGCCATCGACGACGACGGCCACCATGCCCCGGTCGAAGAGCGGAAGGAGGCTCTCGGGCGGGGTATCTGGAGATACGGTTTCCAACTTTCCAGTCATGGCTTGCTTGACGGGTAGGTTGAAATCGAGCGTGCCATGCGTGAGCGCAACAAGCAGGTCTGACTCGTCCAGAAGGCCCACGCACCGATCGCCATCGAGCACGGGAACCTGGGACACATCGTAAAGCTTCATGCGGCCGTAGGCCGTTTGCAGCGTATCGTCAGCGCCGACCGTCACGACGGCGCCTTCGTCGAAGCGTCGCGCGATGAGATCACGCAAATCGCCGTGGCCGGGCCGCTGCAACAGGCCCTGCTCGACCATCCAGCGGTCGTCGTACATCTTCGACAGGTACTTGTTGCCGGAATCGCAGATGAACGTGACCACCCGCTTCGGCTCGGTCTGTTCGAGGCAATAGCGTTGCGCGGCGGCGATCAGGGTGCCCGAGGATGAGCCTGCGAGAAAGCCTTCCTTCCTCACGACTGTCCGCGCCGCGGCGAAACTTTCGCCATCAGTGACGGTGTACCCCTTCTTGACGCGCGAAAGATCGCTGACCGGCGGGATGAAATCTTCGCCGATGCCTTCGACGAGCCAGCTACCCGCCTCGCCGACAACGCCGGTGCGGATGTACTCCGCAAGCACGGAACCCTTCGGATCGGCGAGAACCATCTCGGTCGCCGGAGACACGCACGCGAAAAACCGGGACAATCCGGTCATTGTCCCCCCGGAGCCGACGCCAGCCACGATGGCGTCGACCTTGCCCTCCATCTGCTTCCAGATTTCGGGGCCGGTGCTGCGTTCGTGAGCCGCCGGATTGTTCGGATTGTTGAACTGGTCGGTGTAGAAGGCGCCCGTTTCCCTGGCGATGCGCGCGGCAAGGTCCTGATAATATTCGGGGTGGCCTTTCGGCACGTCGGAACGGGTGAGAATCACCTCCGCCCCCATTGCGCGGACATGGGCAATCTTCTCGCGGCTCATCTTGTCCGGTATGACAAGCGTCAGATGATAGCCGCGCCGCGCGGCCACGAGCGCCAGCGCCAGCCCGGTATTGCCCGCCGTCGCCTCGATGATCCGGCCACCGGGCTTCAGCGCGCCCGAGCTTTCGGCGGCATCGATCATGGACATCGCGATGCGATCCTTGATGGAGCCCGTCGGGTTCTGGCTCTCAAGCTTTGCAAATACGCGGCAGGGACCAAAATCGAGGCTTGTCAGCTCGATCATCGGCGTATCGCCAATGAGAGCCAGAGGCTCTGCTGCAGTATTCGGCATCAGTATCAACCCCTGCTGCGACGCGTGCTTTGGCCGTTTTAAGCAAGCGCAAACTGTCCTTTGAGAACGCGCAGCGCCTTGCTGGTTCCTGTCGGTCTTCGTTCAGTTTCGATCGGAAGTCAAAGGGCATTTTAGCAAAACAATTCCATCACGCGGCTCACGGACCAGGGTAAAACCCGCGAGGTTATTCTATGTCTCGATCAAAGACGGAAAAATATTCCTTGTGTTCCCTCGTGCGACAGCAGCGCCGTGTTATCGGATCGTAAGTTGATCTCCTGCTTTTTGCTTTTTTCGGGCGGGCCTTGATGTGCACAGCTTAATGTTGATAAAGTCGATTAACTTAGACGCAACAGGGTTCTCGGCCGGACTGCAAGGCACTCCGCGGGGCCGTTGAGTTTCAGAGGTGGAAGTGACGCACACATACTATTCCGAAGAGACTCACGGCCCGTACGAGACGTTCAACCTCGGCGATTTCGATCTCGAAAATGGCAGCAGGCTCAGAAACCTGACGCTGGCTTACACGACTTTTGGCAAGCTCTCGCCGAGAAAAGACAACTCCATTCTCTTCCCCACCTGGTATTCGGGCACGAGCAAGATTTTGGAGCAGGCCTACATCGGCAAAGGCCGCGCGCTCGATCCCTCCCGCTATTTCATCATTCTCGTCAACCAGATCGGCAACGGCCTGTCGATCTCGCCGCACAATACGCCGTCGCCGTTCAACGCTGCTGCATTTCCGCGGGTGCGGATCGGGGATGACACTCGCGCCCAGCACAGACTTGTGACCGAGAAGTTCGGCATCGAGAGGCTGGAACTGGTTCTTGGCGGCTCCATGGGCGCGCAGCAGACCTACGATTGGGCCGTGCGTTTTCCCGATGCCGTGAAGCGCGCTGCGCCTATCGCCGGATTGGCCAAAGGCACCCCACACAATCGCCTGCTCGTCGAGACATTCACTGAAGCCATCACCAGTGACCCGGCTTGGGATGGCGGCTGGTATTCTCCTGCAAGCGCGGTGCATCGCGGTTTGCGCCGGCAAGCAAAACTGTTTGCCGCTGCGGGCTTTACGCCGCGCCTTTTCAACGAGGCGGGATGGCGAGACCTCGGGTTTACGACCGCCGCCGATTTCGTGACAGGGTTCGTCGAGAACCACTTTCTGCCGCAAGATCCCAACAACTTGATCCTGCTGCTGTCGAAATGGAGAGACAATGACGTCAGCCGCATCGCGGGCGGCAGTCTTGAAGCGGCTCTCTGCCGCATCACGGCAAGGCTGTTCGTTATCGCGATCGAGGAAGATGCGTTCTTCCCGCTGAGCGACATCAGGGCCGAGCAAAAGCTTATCCCCAAGAGCGAATTGAAAACACTGTCCTCCGCCTGGGGGCATCTGGCGCTGTTCGGCGCCGACCCCGCCTTTAACGAGCGCATCGACGCCTACCTCAAGGAGCTACTGGCTGCCGGTTAGCCGGATCTCTCAAATCGGCGAAAGGAAACTCTCCGAAATCTTGTTGTCTGTAAAAGGAATAGTTGAATGTCTGACGATAGACCTCAAATCGATCCATATCCGCTAAGCGCATATGTCGCCTGGGCCGGAAAGCGCAATCGCGATCCTATTCTTCAAGCCTTCAAGACGTTCTTCCCGAGGGAGGGCAATGTCCTAGAACTGGCAAGCGGAAGCGGCGCGCACATCAACTATTTCGCTCCGCATTTTCCGGGTCTTCGCTTCCAGCCTTCAGACTACGACACGAAGGTTTTCGATACGATCAAAGCAAATCGCGCCGAAGGCCATAACCAGAACGTCGCCGATCCGCTCACAATCGATCTGACGGATCCCCGGACCTTTCCCGACGGGAAGGGCCAGCTCTACGACGTCATCTTTGTCATCAATCTTTTCCAGGTCGCGCCCGTCGCGATCGCGGAGGGAACTGCGCAGATCGCGGCGAAGGCTTTGAAACCGACCGGCTTCATCGCGATTTACGGGCCATTCAAGCTCGACGGAAAATACACGACGCCCTCCAACGAAGCTTTCGATCAGGAAATCCTTGCGGCCAAGGTTCCGGAGTGGGGACTTAAAGATATCAGGGATCTTGAAAGGGCAGCGATCAAGCATGGCATCGTTCTCAAGAAGCAGCTGGATTTGCCCGCCAATAACTTCCTGCTCATTTTCGGAAGGGAGTAGGCCCCTGATCCAGCATCAGCGCCTTTTCACGACATGAGCACGGCTCGTTCGCGAAACTCAGAGAGCAGAGAAACAATCGCAGTGGTTGCCGGGGTGGGCTCCAGCAACGGGCTGGGCGCCGCGCTTGCGCAACGCCTGGCCCGCGAAGGGCTGCGCGTCTTCGTCGCTGGCCGCTCTGAGGAACGGCTGGAAAAGGTGGCCGCTGAGATTATCGCTGCGCGCGGCAAGGCTGTTGCCGTGGTTGCGGATGTCACCAGCGAGAAAGATGTTATCCGGTTGCTCAGCCTGGCCGTGGAAAGCGGCAGCTTGGACCTTGTCGTCTATAACGCAGGCGGCAACGTCGCGTCTTCGCTGCTACAGCTGAAAAGGTCCGAGTTCGAGACCTTGTGGAAGCAAAGCGCGCTTGGTGGCTTCCTGGTGGGCCGCGAGGCTATCCGGCGGATGCTTCCCCAGCGCCAGGGGACTTTGATTTTCACAGGTGCCACGGCTTCTGTCCGGGCGCGTCCGCCATTCACGGCATTCGCGTCGGCCAAAGCGGCCTTGAGAGCGGTTGCGCAAGGTTTTGCGCGCGAGTTCGGACCGCAAGGCATCCACGTCGCGCATGTGATCATCGATGGCGTTATCCGGGGCGACTACGCGCAAACGCAGTTCGCGGATCTCGCGCGCTCGAAGGGAGAAGACGGCCTTCTCGATCCCGACGCCATTGCGGATGCCTATTGGGCCCTGCACAACCAATCAAAAACTGCTTGGACCCATGAGTTGGACCTGCGGCCCTTCAAGGAACCTTTCTAACACTGCATGCTTACGCAACACATCGAAGGAGATCGGGCATGAGCCTCAAGAAAGTTTTTCTCTACGCTGAAATCCAGGTTGCCATCCCATTCACGGAAATAGACTGGGCATCGATCAATATCGCCATGAAGAAGGAGAAGGGGCTCAAGAGCAAGACTTGGCTAAGCGGCCTTAATAACAACAGTATCGGCGGCTTCTACGAGTTCGATTCCTTGGAGAATGCAAAAGCCTATGCGGAAGGCTATCTCGCCGCAGCGGCGCGCCGGCTTGGTGGCAGCCTTTCCGTCAAGCTGTTCGATGGAGATGTTGTGGCGGACGCCAGCCGGTCAATATTGTCACCCTATTACGAAAAAGCCAAGCAAAAGACCCCGGTCCTGGCGAAGTGATCGAGGAGATGCTTCTCTTTTCCAAGTCGTATTGGGGTGAGCCTGAAAGAACAGAGCGTCTGTCCGGGCCTCGAGCAAATTGCAGCTCCTACTGCGGGTTTATCGCGGAGACGTCGGAATATGCCTGAGAACCTTTTGTTCGTCCTTGCCGATGCGACGCTTCAAACCTTGTACATGGTTGCCGCAGCCGCTGCGATAAGCGCAGTGGTTGGTCTGCCCCTGGGCGCATTCCTGGCCATAAGCTCCAAGGGCGGTTTGTTTACGGCTTCAAGATTGAACAGGCTCTTGAAGATGATCGTGGGTTTGACGAGTTCGACCCCCTTCATCATCTTGGCCATAGCAATCATTCCATTGACGCGCCTCATAACGGGAACATCGGCAGGCACGGCGGCGGCTATTGTGCCCCTTGCCATTGTGGCGACGTCATCTGTAGCGAAGACAGTCGAAAGCGCGATCCGGGATGTCGGTCAGGGATTGGTCGAGGCATCACGCGCCATGGGAGCGACGCCTCGACAGATCGTATTGAAAGTTCTTCTTCCGGAGGCCCGGCGAGCGATTGTTGTCGGCTTTACTATAAGTCTTGTGAGCCTGTTCGGAAATGCCGCAATCGTGGGCGCGGTGGGCGGTGGCGGGCTCGGCGATCTGAGCATTCGGTTCGGATATCAACGCTTTTCGCCGGAGGTCATGGCAGCTGTCGTCATTGTTCTCGTCGTCCTCGTTCAAATCGTCCAACTTTTTGGCGACCGGGTCGCGCGCAGCGCCGCCAAGCGCTGAGATGGAAACATCCGCCCATCGAGATCATCGGCTCTGGAAAGCCGCATCAGTTACGCGCGCCGTCTTGTTTCTCATGCTAGCTCCTGATCGGGCGCGTAGACTCGTCCGAGAATTTCCACCTTGAGATTGTTGGTGCGCAGAAAGTCCAGCGCGGCCTGCTTGGCTCCCTCCGACCCCGACACCTCAACGGCAAGCGAGCCGTATGGCGCGCCCTGGATATATTCGATATGGCCGTAGAGAATATTGAAGGAGAGGTTAAATCTGCGGACCATTTCCGAAATGATCGGCTCGTTCGCTGCCGGCCCTGTGAAGGTTATGCGGATCACCAGATGCTCGCCCGCCGTCCGTGACGTTCCGATCCGAACCTTCAGGAATTCCGGGATCTCGGATCGGGTTGCGCTGTGCACCAGGCTTTGGGTTATATCGTGCTCAGGCTTGGTGAACACATCAAATGTGCTGCCAAGTTCCACCAGTTCTCCTTGCTCCAGGACGGCCACGCGATCCGCGATCTCCTTCACGACTTGCAGGTCTTTCGAGGCCAGCACGACAGTTACTCCAAAAGCGGCGTTGATGACCTTCAAGAGCGACAGGATTGATTTTGTGTCTTCAGAGTCGAGGCCTGAAGTAGGTTCATCGCAAAGGAGCACTTTCGGATTCGTGGCCAATGCGCGGGCGATGCCAACGCGTCGCCTTCGCACCCCCGAAATCTCAGAGGGATAAGCATGCTCGATCTCAGTCAAGTCGAGCAGATTGACCAGCATGTCCAGCTGGGCGCGGATCTCGGCCTTTTCAGAGCCTTTGAACTCCAGGGCCAGAGCAATATTTTCCCAGACAGTGCGGTTGTGCAGTAAGTTATCGCGGTCGAACACCATGCCGATTTCGCGCTGTGCAAGCCGCAAAGAATGCCCGGAAAGTGCAGAAACATCGCGGCCGTCAACCACTACGCGGCCGGAATCTGGCCGGACGAGCATGTTGATGCATCTCAGAAGCGTGCCTTTTCCGGCGCCGGGGCGGCCGATGATGGCGAGCACCTCACCCTTCGTTATGTGAAGCGAGACATTCCTAAGCGCGGTCGCTTGGGGGCTGGAGAGCTTATTGACTGAAGCGATTATAATCACGGCATACCTGGCAGTTAAGAACGAAGCCGTTGCTGCGGCTTCCCACGTTGATACTCTAGTGTACAGATAAACTTTATGTTTCTGATTCTGTCATCTGGTAAGAAACCGAGCTCGTTGAGGATTGACATTCCCTGAAAAAGGACAATACGGGAAAAGTCTTGTGCTGTCTCGAGAAATAAACGAATAGAAGCATATATAAATTCAATAATATGGAACCATGTTCTTATTTTTACATCATAACATGTTTAGCAATAGAAAACTGTTCCAGTATCTGGTTCAATTTATAGGCGGGTCATATGGCCGCCCCGCGCTTCGGGACAGCACTTTTCACCAGGAGTGGAATGATGACACCGCAATATCTTGCATCACACCGAGACGGCACCTGTTTTTCAAATACGGAACGGGGAGACACAGGGCCAAAAAGTTATCTGAGCGGAAAAACGCTTCTCTATGTCGGAGGGCGCACCAATCAGGTTCCCATGCTCAGAAGGCTGGCGGAGGAACGCGGCGCAGACCTCTTGCATCACGACGGAGGATTGGCAGAGAGCGCGCACAGTTTGGCCGTCCTGACGTCGCGCGCTGACGCTGTGCTGTTTCCCGTCGATTGCGTCAGTCATAGCGCTGCGAAGATGGTGAAACGCATGTGCAAGCAGTTGGGGAAAAGCTACTTTCCCTTGAGAAGATCCGGGCTGGCAAGCTTCGCCGCGTTCATCCAGCGCCATGGCTAACCTCTTGAGATGCCGCACCGGTTCTTCTGACAGAGGCCCGGCGCGACCGTCGGCACATGAAAGGCGGCTGCCTCCTACGATTGTTCAATAGCGCGGCCGGCTGCCGTCGCAGGCTCAACATCGAGCAAGCGGCCAGTTTTGACGTCGTAAATATAACCGTAGACGGGAATGTGCTTCGGAACGAGAGGATGCTCGCGAATGCGCTTTACGTCCTCGACGACGCTTTGGGCGAGATTTGTGAAGCTGAGCCAGCGGATATAGTGGCCGGCTGCCGATCCCCCGCCATGCTTGGGGTTGGACCAGGTCTGGCCATCGAAGACCGCGGTTTCGAGATTATCCTCGAGCAGGTTCCCGATTATGGCGTCGTCGAAAAGCTGCATTCCGCAATCGGTGTGGTGGATCACGAACCATTCCCGTGTGCCGAGGAGCTTGTGGGAAATCACCAGCGAGCGGATCGCATCGTCACTTGCGCGTCCGCCAGCGTTGCGGATGACATGCGCATCGCCTTCCGAAAGGCCCGCGTATTTTGCGGGATCGAGCCTTGCATCCATGCAGGTCAGGATCGCAAAGCCACGGGCGGGTGGCAGGGCAAGGTTGCCCTTGTCGCCAAAGGTCTCAGCATAGTTCCGGTTGGCTTCAAGGACTTCACGATGGATCTGGCTCTGCGCCATGTCGACCTCCTTCAGTTGGCATTTACGGACGCTACGAAAGAACGCAGCTGAGGCTCATGAGATACCGCCGCATCATAACGCATCCTCAAACAACAAATCAGCATGATGCCTGCTGGCGACGTCTGGGTGAGACCGGAGGCGGCTTTTCAGGGCATTGCGGCCCACTTCGCGGAAAAGCGGATTCAAAGGATCGGTGCTGACCCCGCGTTTGAACCTCTGAAGTCCCTCCGGCAAGTCGATGAGCGGAACAGTCGCATCGAGTCTGGCGCCCAGAAAGAATGCGACCGAGAATCGCTCGACGCCGGCTGGGAGCGCGAGCACGTCGTGAACGTTGGCGCGGACATAGCCATCGGTCGCGAGTTCCAGCAATTCGCCGGTATTGATGACAAAAGTTCCCGGAATAGGCGGCGCGTCGACCCAGTCGCCAGCTTCGGTCTGAACTCTTAAGCCCGCGACCGTATCCTGCAGAAGCACCGTAACGAGGCCGCCATCTTTGTGCGGTCCGATGCCTTGTGAACTTTCTGCGACATCGCGGCCGGGATAGCGGATGATCTTCAAAAGCTGGTTCGGCAGCGAGGTGTAAACATCCTGGAAGATGGTTTCATCCTGGCCCAGGGCCACCGCGATCGCCTTTAACACCTCGATGGCGACGCGCGTCGCTTCCGCCTGATACGTCAGCAGCAGCGGCTTGAGCTCCGGTTGGGACGCTGGCCATTGGTTGGGCCCGATCAGGCGTTTCCACGGCGGAGTGTTAGGAGTGGAGGCAACCGCTTCTGCCTCGGTGTTGATGTCGAGCTGTTCGCGCCAGTCGCGCTGTCCCCGCGTATATTTCCCGCCCGGAGGCGTGTAGCCGCGGAAGTGCGGGGAGTGCACCATTTCGATGGCGAACTTTTCTTCCTGCGGCAGTGCAAAGAAGTCCTTCGAGGCATGGATCACATCCGCGATGAGACCGGAAGCGACTCCATGACCGGTGAGATAGAAGAATCCGTGCTCGTGAAGAATGCAACGCAACTCCGCGAGAAACGCTGCACGATCCCGACCGGAAGCATGAAAGCCGGAGAGAGCAACTTTTGGGAGATCGATGGTTCCAGCGCTGGACATCAAGGTCACGCTCCCCTTCGTGGCACCGCTCCAAGACCTGCTTTGAGCCTGGATATTTTAGGTGTCGAAGCGCGTCTCCGCCACAGGGCCAGTCAAAAAAAGAAGGATATTTTACAAAGATATAGCCTAGCTACAGGGATAAATCTCCGACCGTTCGTTAGGGCGGAAAAATCAAATCGAGTTAGAATGGAATCGAGGCAAAGCGGCCGAGACCTATTCCCCTACGCGGCTGGCAAGGCGACCAATATCGCGACGCCCGCGAAATATCACACGCACGGCAATCACCTTCGCGGCTCCGAACTGAGAAAGCAGCTCGCGCTCTATGCGGACGTTCTGAGCTGAGCGTGCCGCCTTCCGATAGACCATTTATGCACCGCGTGTGCGGCAACTGCGCTTCGTCGAAACAATCTGATGCAAAATAAAAATCCCCGGCCGAGGCTCGGCCAGGGATAAACTGCTCGATAGATGCCGGAGCGCTACTTGAGTGATTCCAGAGCCGGGGGATTCCACAGCGGAACGATGGCGCGCGTCCACACCCTGGTCTCGTAAGACTTGCTGGGGAGAGCGTCGGTAAAATTATAGTAGTTGTTGCTATACACGTCCTGCGTCACGTATGTTTGCAGTGTAATGCCGGTGAAGCTGTAGCCGACGAGACCACCCAGGGCGAACTGAGACTGCTCCCCCGAGGGAACGCCATGAAGGATGTTTGCTAAGCTGTTATAGGGCGCACGGCTCGTATCCGCGGAGCCAAAACCGACAAGGCCAATTTCCCACTTGCCGATCGTCTTCGTGGCAGTGAGGTCGTAATTGAAGTAGTCGGGCAGGATCTGGTTTCCTGTATACCCCAGCGGGTTGTTCCACACTGTCGTCGAACCCGATGTTCCAGGCTGTCCGAAGCTCAAATTCGCCGCGAGCTTCCAGCCATCGGCAACATAGCTCAAATTCACGCGCTCGCTCAGAACGCCGCTATCCATGCCGAAAATCCGAAGCTGGTTATCGACTGGCGCCCAGCCGCCGATGAAAGCGCTGAAGCCGAAGCCATGGCCAAGGTCCCAGGCCGCGCCGATATAACCGACCGGATTATAGAGCTCGGTGTAGTCGCGGCCCGACCAGGAGAAGTGAGCGGCAGTGCCTGTAGCAGCGGGAACGGGATCCGGGATGCCGCCGCTGATTTCGGGAAGCGCTGCGAGGAACTCGATTCGGGCGCCGAGGATCGTCCAGGGGCTCGACCAAGCGATCAGCGGAACGTCGATGCCGAGCGAGGACTTGCTGTCGTCGATGCCGCGCCAGCCGCCGACCGAGGCGTTATTGATGAAGTAGACGCCTTCCGGCAGCGGAGTGCCAAGCGCAAGACCCGCGGTCCAGCCGACCGGTTCCTGGGAGGCTGCGTTTGCGGCGCCGGCGCCAAACGCCATCCCGGCGATCGCGAGGGCGGCAACTGTCGTTTTGGTAGCTTTCATGTTCCCCGTCCAATAGATGCCTTGGCAAGAACTTGCTTACTAAACTGACTGATTGACGCGCGGAGACTCGCTGTGGCCCTAAGTTGACTGATTCTATGGAGTTATCAGGCTAAAACTGTTCTGTTATTTCGCAAGTGCAAAATAGACACTGTACGTACTATTGTGGGATACAATGTCTTGAAAGCAAACATGTTCTAAGGGTGGCCCTTTGAACACTACGTAAGTTGCCAATCGGGCGGAGGCGCGGATGTTTTATGCTCACCTCAAGTCAAGGTTTGGGAGCATTTTGCGCTTCATCGCGCGATAAGCTCCTCAGCAAAAGCCGCAAAGGCGGCCAACGAATTGCCACTCCGCCTTCCCGAGATCGATGCAGTGAGAACCTTGTCGTTTCGACAGTCCCGGATGAGCGCTTTAAGCGGGGCGGGAGGCGGAGACCACGCGCGTGCTACGACCCGCGGCTTACGCAAGCTGTAGACCAAGCCCCGTCATGGCAAACAGCGCGTTTCCGGGCCGGATATGCGTTAAAATGACGATGTGCTTGCGCTCGGACGTGGGACGTAGGCCGAACTCGATGGCGGCGCCGCCGCTCCCGAAGAGATGCCAACCGGAATGCCTTCGAGCCTCGCCAGATGGCGCGCCGTCTCAAGCGCAGTCTGGCTGTTCACCTTCACCACTTCGTCGATGACGCTGCGGTCGAGCACGTCCGGCACGAAGCACGCGCCGATACCCTGGATCTTGTGCGCCCGGGCGCGCCGCCCGACAGCACAGGCGATTCTTCCGGCTCGACGGCGATGACCTTCAGGCTTGGCTTGGCTTGGCTTGCGCGGCTTCAGAACCTGGGCGATGCCGGTAATCGTGCCCCCTGTCCCGATGCCGGAAATGATGATGTCCACCGTAGGCGCCGTGTCGTTCCAGATTTCCTCGGCCGGCCGTGGTGCGCCTGTGAACCTCGGGATTGGCCGGATTCTCGAATTGCTGCGGCATGACGGCGTTCGGAGGCGCTCGATCGACATGGTTTCGGGCATTTGTCAGGATGAGGCGATAGCCCTTCGGCGCGGCTACGAAGGCGAGCGCGATGCCGGTATCCCTGACGTCGGCTCGATGAGGATGGTCTTGCCCGGCTCAATTTTCCGGCCTTTTCAAGTGCTTCAATCATCGCGACGCCGATATGGTCCTTCACGCTCGCGATCGGGAGCTTGGCCAGAAGGTTGGACTTGACGCCCTTTTCCTTCGCGAGCTTGTCCAGCCGCACGATGGGCGTATCGCCGATGGAACCATAGATGCGGCCCCGGCCGGGGCCGCCAAGGTTTTTAGCCTCAGAAGCATTGTGTGACATGTGAGCCTCCGGTTCGCGTTGTCTTCCGGCAAGAGAGGTCTACTCTGCGGCGTTTCGAAAAACTTGGCCGTCTCCGGCAGCTGCAAATCCACGATCGAGATCGGCGAGGATGTCGTCGATATGCTCGAGACCGACGGACAGCCGCACATAGCCTTCGGAGACGCCCGTGGCGTCCTGCTCGGAGCGGGAAAGCTGTGAATGCGTGGTTGTGGCTGGATGGATGGCAAGGCTTCGCGCATCACCGATATTGGCGACGTGGTAGAACAGCTGCAGCGCATCGATGAAGCGCCGGCCCGCTTCCTTGCCGCCCGCCAGCTCAAAGCCGACAAGCCCGCCATAGCCGCCCTTCAGATACTTGTCGGCGCGCTCGCGGAAGACGCCCGTCTGCACCGAAGGATGGATGACGCGCGTAACTTCGGGGCGCTTCAAGAGATAATTCGTAACCGCCTGCGCGTTCTCGGAATGGCGCTGGATGCGCAAGGGGAGCGTCTCGATGCCCTGGATGATCAGGAAGGCGTTGAAGGGCGAGAGCGCCGAGCCGAGATCGCGCAGAAGCGTCACACGTGCCTTGATGATGTAGGCGATGGGGCCGAGCGGCTTCACGGCCTCGGTCCAGACCGCGCCGTGGTAGCTCGGGTCGGGCGTGTTCAGCGCCGGCTGGCGCTCGGGATGCGCCGCCCAATCGAAATTGCCGCCATCGACAAGAAGCCCGCCGATGGAGGTGCCATGGCCGCCGAGATATTTCGTGGTCGAATAGACGATGATTGCGGCACCATGGTCGAAGGGGCGCGTCAGGAGCGGTGCGGCGGTGTTGTCGACGATCAGCGGAATGCCGAGCGGACGGCCGATGGCCGCGACCTCTGCAATGGGGAACACGGTGAGCTTCGGATTGGGCAGCGTCTCCGCATAGTAAGCTCGCGTGCGGGCGTCCGTGGCGCGCCGGAAATTTTCAGGATCGGCCGGGTCCACGAAGCGGACCTCAATGCCCTGGTCCTTCAGCGTGTTCGCGAACAGGTTCCAGGTGCCGCCGTATAGGTCGGTGGAGCTGACGATATTGTCGCCCGCGCGAGCGAGGTTCTGCACCGCGAACGCCGAGGCCGCCTGGCCGGACGAGAGCGCCAGCGCGCCAACGCCGCCTTCGATCTCCGTGATGCGCTTTTCCAGGACATCGTTGGTGGGGTTCATGATGCGCGTGTAGATGTTCCCCAGTTCCTTCAGCGCGAACAGGTTCGAGGCGTGCTCCGTGTCGCGGAACTGATAGGAGGTGGTCTGATAGATCGGCACGGCGACCGCGTTCGTGGCCGGGTCGGCGCGCCAGCCGCCATGAAGGGCGAGCGTTTCGGGATGACGGCTTATGGATGACATGTCCTGCTCCTCTAAAGCGATTTCCGTTGATTTCTGGTTTGGTTCTGCTGGTTGCTCGTTCGCTTCCGACGATTGCGAGCCTGGGTCCGCTTTGACGCTTCGCTTTTTAGCCAAGACGCCAGCCGCGGCCAAAGTACCGATGGCAGCCGCAGCCAAAACCCCATAGACAATGTCGCCCATCTTAGCCCCCCAGTTGCCCAGACACCGAAAGAGGTGCTGCTGCGAAGAGCACCCAAATCGTCCTGCTTTCCGATGCCTAATGAGCGCCCATGATTGCCGATAACAACTCGGCCTCGTTTGGTCTTGGGTCGAATTTATAGGGCACCGGAATCCACTCCGTGCTTGGAGAAATTAAGCAGATCTGGAATATTTTTGCTACCCATGCGGCCAAATGCGTGCGTAATAAAAATTAAATCCGCCATTTTTCAGATTTCTTGGAAGAAGATTGATCTGGCGCGCTCTCGTGCGTTGCTGCTTTTTCGCGCGGGTGAAGTTGCAAAGGGAGACTTTGGTTGCATGACCTGCGAACCGGGCAACGCGCTGCATAGAGAATGCCTTGCCGCCGAAAGAAAGCGCCGCTGGGGCATCCGTTGCTATATGACATAGGTGAAAGACTTGTAGGTTCCTTGCGCCAGGGTTTCATCCATGGTTTCAGCGGGGTTGTTGGTGCCGGCTCCTTTGATGATGCGCGCCGGAACGCCAACCGCCGTGCATCGGGCTGGGACCGGTTGCGTGACGAGCGATCCAGCCGCGATCCTGGAATAGGCTCCGATCTCGATATTGCCGATCACCTGCGCCCTTCCCGATTTGTGCGCCGGGATGGATGTCGGTTTGAAAAATGTTTCATGACCGGCTTTGCAGATAGAGCGCGATGTCTCGCTTCCTTGCATTCCGGAGCCAATCCGTAAGGCGGTGCGTCTGGATCGCAGCAAAGCTCTATCAGTATTGACTGGGATCATCCTTAACCAAAGCGATGGGTGGCAGCCATGAAAGCCTTCAATTTTACTTTGGTTGCTGCAGGAACTGGAATCAAATTTTCACCTGAAAAAAGTAAAGCCACCTTGCCTGAAGTGATTGCGCTCGCGTGTTCTGAAGTGGAACGAAGGGAAAACGTTTCTCCAACAAATCCGATATAGGATGAGCCATTCGCACCGGGGGCAAAACCAGGAGAATTCCCATCAATTTTTATCCTGTCTCCAGGACATACGTTAATTGCTACACTGGACACGCGCCAGGTACTTACGCCGAAGACAGCTTTCTCGCTTGAACCAAAGATGGCCTCATGTATTTTTGCTGTATCCCCTGCGAAAGCGGTCGCAATTCCCTGAGACAATGTACCACCGACCACGCTTGGTCCGTTGCTCACCCATCCGCCTAAGTTGGTTTTCTGGTGAAGTAGCGTTGAAACTTCAGTGTGACGATGCAGAGCCTCAGGTTTTGTCTCTTTAAGTGAGGCAATGATAATCGGGCCATCTTTTGGTGAGGTCGAGAATTGAGCAATCCGATCAAGCCGCTCGGCATTTTCAAGCAGTTCCGGATTGAGCTTGAGAAGGACCAGCTTAGATTCAATCTGCTGGAGCCTTGCCTGGATATTGTTCTGGACGCTTGGCGCGAGTTTTATCTGGCGAGAAGCAATATCCAACATAGTTCTCTTCCTTTAAATCTGACGTGAACTTTTTCCAGTGGCCTTGTGGTCTGGGTCACAAGGAGACATCGGATCAAGGCCGAAGCGTTCAAAACGACAGCTGTTAGGAAAAGAAATGATAGCAGATTTGGGGTTTCTTCACTATCGATAGGGCTGCCGTCCACTAAATTAAAAATTAATTCCTCATCCTGCCCGATATATTAGAGCAAACACATTGCTCTGTGTGCTCGATTGCATTGCTGCTTTTTTCACGCCGCTAGAGTTGTGGAAAGGGTGGCGTTGGTTGAATAACCTGTAGCTCTGGGTAATGCCGCCAGGTGGCGAAGACTTCCGACGAAGAGAGCGTGCGGAAAGGCATCTGTTGCGATATGACGTAACTAACGCCGAACGGCTTCATCACGGAGAGCAACTTCTGGATGATTTGGGGCGAGTTCGATGGCGGTTTGTAAATAAGAAAAATTTTCTAACTGCATGAAGAGTTGAGCTGATTCATGAAATCATTTTGTTTTCTTTGTCGCAATGGACCCTTTTCATTCTATCCGAGCCGATCTTTGAAGCGGCAAGAGGTCCTCGGGTGTTGCATTGGGCAAAATTCATAACGAAGGTGCCAAGCAACTCTCCAATGACGGAAAAATGGGCTTTCTAAAGTTGACCAAGTCTGTAATGTTAATCGTACAAGCGATTGAGGATCCAGATGAGACAGTTAGATCATCGAACTGAGTTTTGGCGCCAGTGCAGTTGCCCGGCAGCCGCGAAGTGTTGTCTCCGCGACTAAGATCAATCGTCCTTTGAACAATCTACGGATTCAACGACGCCTTGATGGCGAGGGTAGAGCTATGTCCGACGCATATGTAATAGAACTACAGGGCAATGCTGTAGGGATCATCGTGCGCAATCACAAAAATGAACAAAACTACAAATTCCTGTCCGCTCTGCATTCCTTCAACAGTCTTGAAGGGCAGGAATTCCCAGGACCGGTTCAGGCGGAAATGGCGGCCAGGAAAATCCTGAAAAATAGCCCGCACGCGCTGCAAAAGCGGAGCTTCGACTATGGCTTCTAGAGCATCTCGGCGAGCACGACTTAAAGGAGCTCTCCGCACACCTGCTGGTCTGCGCGGGGCATGTCAGCGGCAGTCCACTTCGGGGCCATGATTTGGACCGCGGCGACTTAGGGGCCAAGCTTCATGCCTCGAAGCTTGGCCCAACTCGTGTTTCGAGGACGTTAGGAAGTCCCTGGCAGTTGAAGGCTCGTTTAGCTTTCCAATCGCGCCCCGCAGTGACGGCTTCTCCACCCGTCATCAGATGGAGTCCAGACCAGTCAGGCGCCTCATGCTGAACGACGAATCTGCCACTCAAATGACGTAGGTGAAAAATTCGTAGGTTCCTTGCGCGAGGGTCTCATCCATGGTTTCGGCCGGGTTGTCCGTCCCGGCTCCCTTGATGATGCGGGCCGGAACGCCTACCGCGGTGCACCGGGGCGGAACCGGTTGCGTGACAAACGATCCGGCCGCGATCCTGGAATAGGCTCCGATCTCGATATTGCCGATCACCTGCGCGCCAGCTCCGATCAGGACGCCCGTTCGGATTTTGGGGTGCCGGTCGGTTTTCTCCGTCCCCGTTCCGCCAAGCGTGACGCCGTGAAGGATCGAGACATTGTCCTCGATCACAACCGTCTCGCCCGCGACAAAACCCGTGGCGTGATCGAGAAAGACGCCTTTCCCGATTTGCGCGCCGGGATGGATGTCAGTCTGAAAAATCTCGGATGAGCGGCTTTGCAGATAAAGCGCTATGTCGCGCTTTCCCGCATTCCAGAGCCAATGCGTAAGCCGGTGCGTCTGGATCGCGGCATAGCCCTTGAAGAACAGGAATGGCTCCAACAGCCGGCCCGAGGCGGGATCGCGCTCGACAACCGCAGAAAGATCGGCGCGCGCCGCCTCTCCGATCGAGCTGTCGATATAAAGCACCTCGAGGAGCAGTCTCTTGAGGTCCTCGGCCGGGAAAGACGGATGGCCGAGTCTTCTAACGAGGCTTCGCGCAAGCGCATCCTCAAGGCCTCTGGATGTAAGAATGCTTCCATAGAGCTGGGCAAGCGCCAATTCGCTGCGTCGCTCTTGTGCCGCTTCTGCTCGCAAGTTGGTCCAGACCGTATCATCCGGCGCGCTTGCTTCCGGGTATATCGGTTCGCTCGCAAGCGTCTCGCCGCTCGAGAGTGGGAAATCGGTCTTCATAATGACCTCATCGGAGGAGCGTTGGCAGAACGCGATTCAATCAAATTCTAACTCCTCAGCGGATTCCTGGAATGATTTTTCTCAAGAAACAAGCGGTTTCCAAGTAAAAAACAAATGGAATCCAGATTCCATTTATCACATGGTATATATTTTTAACTTTCGCCATGAAAGTAGAAATAATATATCTCCAATATTAACTCATAAGGGATATTATATACAGCATGGAATGAATTTAAGGCATTCCGTTTTGAGCACGTTACAATTTATCGTCGAGGTTGCAGGCTTTGCTTCTGAAGATTTGGGCTAAGGATGATTGGTGTTTTCAATTGTTGACGTTGTACGTACCAATCGATACAAAATTCAGCCTCGTGCTGGGACGATGAAATTCGCAGGGTAGTAGGAAATGGACACCCGCAAGTTTTTTTTGTTTTTGAGATATTTGGAATACTCTTGCAGAATATATTTGCTTTCTGCAAATGCATGCCCGTTATGTCTAGTTTTACGATAGACATTTCTCCAGCTCGAGCCTATCAATAAGACACTCTTTTAGATGTTTCCGGCTCTTTCAAACCGCTCTCCGGCGCCACCGGGGCAGTGGAGGTCTGATTCATCCATAAAGAGCCTTCGCCGGACGCTATCCGGCATGCGCAGCAAGCGTAAGAAAGAAGAAATTCAATGGCAGATCCCACAATTCCCACGGCTCTTGGCGACGTAGCCGCCCGGCAACTGGCGAACGCCACCAAGTCCGTGCCGATGATGTCAACCATCACGCCAAGATGGTTGGTGCATTGCCTTCAATGGTTGCCGGTCGAAGCCGGTATCTACCGGCGCAACCGCGTGAAAGATCCCGCCGCCGTGGCCGTCGATTGTTCGGCTCGCGACGAACGGATCCTCCCGCAAACCTTTGTCGATTACGACGAGAATCCTCGCGAATACATGCTGGCCGCGGTCAATACCGTGGTCGAAGTGCACACGCGGGTTTCCGACCTCTATAGCGTCCCTCACAACCAGATCGCCGAGCAGCTTCGCCTCAGCATCGAGACCGTGAAAGAGAAGCAGGAAAGCGAACTCATCAATAATGCCGAGTACGGCCTCTTGAACAATGTGGCGCCTTCCATGCGCATCAGCACGCGTTCAGGCCCGCCGACTCCTGACGATCTTGACGAACTGATTTCACGCGTCTGGAAACAGCCCGGCTTCTTTCTCGCTCACCCCGCAGCCATCGCAGCGTTCGGGCGCGAATGCACCCGCCGTGGTGTTCCGCCTCCGACCGTCACCATGTTCGGCTCGCCGTTTTTGACCTGGAGAGGCATCCCCCTCGTTCCGACCAACAAGATCGGCACCAACGGCAACAAGACGAGCATCCTCCTGATGAGGACGGGAGAAGCAAAGCAAGGCGTCGTCGGCCTCTATCAGCCTGGGCTGCCTGGCGAGCAAAGCATGGGGCTTTCCGTGCGCTTCATGGGCATCAACGACAAGGCCATCGCCTCCTATCTGGTGTCGCTTTATTGCTCGTTGTCGGTCCTGACCGACGATGCTTTAGGGGTCATCGAGAACGTCACAGTGGATCATTACCATGACTACAAGTGATGCCTTTTCGCCGGGGCTCTCTCCCCAAGGCGTCAAGGGCGGCGACCCTCAAGAGGGGTTCGGGGGCGGGCTTCCTGCCTCCCTGCCGGACGAGGCGTATCTGACGCGCCTCGCCAACGAGGTGTTCGCGCAAGTCCCAGGCGGGGTTCCTAGCGGCGTGAACCTTGGCGGCCCGCAGCCTTCAGGGCTGCAAGGCGGCGCGCCCTCATCGCCATCGCTGGCGGCGGATGCTCCAGGCCTTGGCGCTGTCGGGATGATGAGCAACTCGAACCTGCGGCCCTCGGCGCATGGCGCTTCCATTCCAGGCATGGCGGCTCCGAGAGGCGTGCCCTCGGCCATCCCGCTGCCGGGAGAGGCGGAGCTTCGCGCTCTTCTTGCGCCGCGTCTGTCTTCGCCGGTCGGGGCTCAGCCGATCCCGGGCGCTAACCCGGTCAACGCTGAAGCTCTTGCCTTGTCCGGAACCGACGCTCCTGGCCTTGGAGCTCTCGGAGCCCGGGGCAACTCGAACCTCCGTCCTTCGGCGCACGGCGCTTCCGTACCGGGCATGGCGGCCTCAAGGGGCACGCCATCGGCCATTCCCCTGCCGGGGGAGGCCGAGTTACGCGCACTTCTGGCACCTCGTCTGTCGTCGCCGATAGAGTCTCAACCTCTCAACGGCGCTAACCCTGCCACCGTTGAAGCCCTGGCCCTGTCAGGAATTGACGCCCCAGGCGCTGGCGCTGTTGGTGTCTTAAGCAACTCGAGCTTTCGTCCTTCGGCGCATGGAGCACCCCTGCCAGCCACTCCGGCTCGAAGCGAAGCTCCGATGAATGTTCCCCGATCGGCCGGGGGCATTGGTACCGCCTCGCCGGGCTCCCACTACTACTTCCTCGATGAAAGCAGCCTGTCCTCGCCAGGCAAGGTCCCGTCAGCCCCGCAATCGGGCTACGACGTCTATGCAGTGCGCCGCGACTTCCCTATCCTCAACCAGCAGATCAACGGCCACCCGCTGATCTGGCTCGACAACGCCGCGACCACGCAAAAGCCGCAGGCCGTCATCGACCGGCTTGTCCATTTCTACAGCTATGAGAACTCAAACGTCCATCGCGGCGCGCATGAGCTTGCCGCGCGCTCCACCGACGCATATGAGGATGCCCGCGAAAAGGTGCGCGGCTTTCTTGGCGCGTCGTCCTCGGACGAGATCGTCTTCGTACGCGGGGCCACCGAGGCCATCAACCTCGTCGCGCAAAGCTGGGGCCGCCAGAACATCGGCAAGGATGACGAGATCGTCATCACCTGGCTCGAGCATCACGCCAACATCGTGCCCTGGCAGCAGCTCTGCACGGAGACGGCCGCGGTGCTGAAGGTGGTGCCCGTCGACGACCACGGCCAAGTTCGGCTCGACGCCTACGAGAAGCTGCTCGGGCCCCGCACGAAGCTCGTCTCCTTCACGGAGGTGTCGAATGCGCTCGGGACTGTCACTCCCGCAAAGCAAATGGCGGAGATGGCGCATCGCTATGGCGCGCGCGTTCTTGTCGATGGCGCACAAGCCGTTTCACACATGCCTGTGAATGTGCGGGAGCTCAACGCCGACTGGTACGCGTTTTCGGGCCACAAGGTGTTTGCCCCGACCGGCATCGGCGCGCTTTACGGCAGGAAGGAGCTGCTCGACAGCATGCCGCCGTGGCAAGGCGGCGGCAACATGATCCGGGATGTGACTTTCGAACGGACCGAATACCACGATGCTCCGGGGCGCTTCGAGGCCGGCACCGGTAACATCGCGGACGCGGTGGGCCTTGGCGCTGCCATCGACTATCTCGGCAAGATCGGGATGGAGAAGATTGCCGCCCACGAGCAGGGGCTCATCGCTTACGCGACAAAGCTTCTCTCCGAGGTACCGGGGCTACGCATCATCGGCACCGCGGCCGAGAAGGCGGGCGTCATTTCCTTCGTGCTCAACGGCAAGGAGAGCGAAGGAGTGGGTGCGGCCCTTAATCAAGAAGGCATCGCAGTCCGTTCAGGCCACCACTGCGCGCAGCCGATCCTTCGGCGTTTCGGGTTGGAAAGCACCGTGCGGCCGTCGTTTGCGCTCTACAACACCTACGCCGACATCGACGCGCTAGCGGCCGCTTTGCGCCGAATCCAGAGCGGGCATAATCCCTATACAGGTTAGGAGCACGGAAGGGCTCGGCGCTTATGCGCCGGCCTTGCCGCAATCAAAATAGGACTGGATATCGCAAAGACTATCTTTCAAGTGCACGGGGGGAATGCCGCAGCGCAGGTTGTTGTTCGCCAGCGCCTAACGCGCGGGCGCGTCTTGGCCTTTTTCGAAAAGTTGACGCCGTGTCTTGTTGGCATAGAGGCTTGCGGCAACTCTCATTACTGGGCGCGGGAACTCATCGCGCGCGGGCACGAGGTCCGCTTAATGCCGGCGCAATACGTTAAGCCCTATGTGAAGCGCGGGAAGAACGACGCGGCGGATGCCGAGGCGATCTGCGAGGCTGTCGGGCGGCCCACGATGCGCTTTATGGCCAGCGGCATATGGTAAGGCCGCATGAACAGGCCGGACACATGACCGCACCGACCAGCAATGTGCAGTTGTTCGATTGTTGGTTTATGAAGGCAAGTTGAACTCCAGTGGTCGGGAGAGCGTCATGCCCATAATTACTGGCGTGTCGGCATACGCTGATAGGGCGCACCCGATGCACGGCGAACGGCCTTTTGCCGAAACCGTACAGGGCCTACAGGGCAAGGCAGAGTAAAGAATCCGGAGCGAGACCGGCGCCTATCAGCCAATCGGGAAGACCCCACAGGACAAGGGAGCGTCAAAACGCCCGCCGCCCTGCCCGTAACCGAGGCGTCCCCGCCGGGCGGGGTCAGGTGGAAGGTCGGAGCCGAGATCGCAGGCTGCAAGAGCGCGGGCAACGCTCCCATGACGGTGCATGAGCGCCGTTGCCACCTAAGCTGAGGCCGTTACAATTTCCGACACGCTGATGATTGTTCGAATCACTCTGGCGACACACACAAGGGCATCCCCACTCAATATGCGTATGAGGTTCCCCACGAGGGCCTTTTGGCGTTCCTCTGCGGTGAGGTCTTTCCCCAGCCCGCCGCACCCCCTGATCGACGACGGCGTGCGCATGGAACATGGCAGAAACATTTGCGCTTTCCGTGTTGCAGGCGTGTTGCATGGAGCGTTCGACAACCGGCGGAACTCTCCCGTAACACGTTGAAACGAAAGAGAATCCGTTAATCCTCGGTTTACCAACCAAACGACCGCCCCGGACAGCGCCGGAGGCGTTACGTCTTTGAAATTCTTGGCTTTTTTATTGGCTGGGGAACCTGGACTCGAACCAAGACTAGCGGAGTCAGAGTCCGCTGTTCTACCATTAAACTATTCCCCAACGCCCCGCGCTGGATAAAGCCCGGCGCGAAGTTTGCGAGCGGCAGAATGCGGCAGTTTTTGCGCCGCCGCAAGTCTTAGTTACGCACAGCCCGCAGCAGCCCCCGACGGAACGACCCGCCTGCTTGCACCAAAGGTAAAATAGCGCAACGTGTCAGCTTGTTTGCTTCCCGCCCATGGAATACATACGAGTGTACGGTTGTGTGGAAGCACGCAAAAATGGTGCGGCGCTCGTGGGGCGGAAACGATGGCGGAAAAACTCGCGGTTCTCTTCGTATGTCTCGGCAACATCTGCCGGTCGCCGCTCGCGGAGGCTGCGTTCCGGCGCGAATTGAAAGCGATCGGACTCGACGCGGAAGCCGACAGCGCAGGCACGGGCGACTGGCACATCGGCGAGGCTCCGGACCGGCGCGCACAGGCGGTCGCCAAACGGAATGGCATCGACATCAGCGGTTACCGCGCACGGCTCATCACGCTGGAGGATTTCCGGCGCTTCAGCCACATCGTGGCGCTCGACCGGAAGAATCTCGCGGTGCTCAAGGCCTTGCGGCCCGCGGATTCAACCGCAGAGGTGAGCCTGCTCCTCGACCATGTAGAAGGCCGGCAGGGAGAGGCCGTCGGCGACCCCTATTACGGCGAGGAAGACGGGTTTGACGCCACCTGGGCGGATGTGACCGAGGGTGCGAAGGCGCTCGCGCGGCACATCTCGGCGCGAGGATGAAAGCGCTTGCCGAAACTGCGGCGGGATTGCTCGGCGGCGCGCTGCGCAGCGCCAAAGCGGTCAACGGCGGCTGCCTGTCCCAGATTGTGCTCATCTCGCTGAGCGACGGGCGCGAGGCAATCGTCAAGGGCGGCGGCGCTCCTCCAATCGAGGCCGCCATGCTCCGAGCAATCGCGGCCACTGGCGCGCCCGCTCCCGCAGTTTTCGCGGCTGGCGACGGCGTTCTTGTCATGGAGGCCATGCCTGCTGACGGCGGCCTCTCGAACGCATGGGAAAGCCTCGGGAGTGCGCTTGCCAAGCTTCACGCGGCTGAGGGGAGCGTGTGCGGATGGCCGGACGATTACGCCTTCGGTTCCGTCGCCATTGAAAACGGCCGGATGAAGAGTTGGCCCGGCTTCTGGGCCGAACGCAGGCTGCTGCCGAATTGCCCCCACGTGTCGTCCGCTCTAGCCCGCCGCATCGAGGCCCTTGCCGCAGACCTCCCGAACCGCCTGCCGGAGATGTCCGCACTGTCTCTGCTGCATGGCGACCTATGGGGCGGAAACATCCTCGCCTCCGGGAACAGCGTCACTGCCTTTATCGATCCGGCCTGCTACTACGGGCACGGCGAAGTCGATATCGCGATGCTGAACCTTTTCGAGCGGCCTGGACCTGCCTTCTACGAAGCCTATGGCCCGATCGAGCCGGGTTGGAACGAGCGCCTGATCATCTATCAGCTCTGGCCCGCTCTCGTGCATGTGCGGCTTTTCGGAAGCGGCTACAGGCCTATGGTCGAGCGGCTTCTGACGGCGGCTGGCGTTTAGCCACCACTCACCGGCGCTTTTGCTGTCTCAACCGCGCAAGCAGAGCTGGCTTCTGCTTCTCGATTTTGATCCACTCTCAGGCCAAGCTGAATGTAGATACAAAAATATTACGCTCGGCCTGAGGAGTTCTGATTTCAACCATACCGGGGCCGCGGCGCGGCGAAGACAGCGAGCGCCGCCGGCCAAGTTCGAACAAGAACTATGGGCTAACCGAATTGTTGTTGTTGTTGTTATTCGACAAAGCAACAGCCAAACCAACTCCGGCTCCGACCACCAGGGCGCCCGCTAGAAGAGGATCGGGGGCAAACACAGGTGCGAATGCCGGGCCGTCCTTCATGCTGGCTCCCTGGCAAGCCGGAGGCGTGGCCAGCACAGCCACAACCTGACTGGGTCCAACCCTTGCCGCACAACCATTTTCATAAACGATGTTGGCCGAACCGCTTGCGCCTACACGCACCCGGTCGCCAGCCGATAATGTCGTTCCAATCGAGGCAGACTGAAAGCCGTCACCGCGATTCACGGAAACTACACCCTCGACGTTCGATAGCGTCACGGCTCCCACGTTTGTCGCGAGCGCCGCTATGGCGACCGCAGATATACACGCGCGGACCGCCCGTCTCCTTAAGCTCCTAAAACCTTCCATTGCGCACCCCCATTGTTCAACCATTACGTGAAATCCGCTCTTAACCAAGACAACTGAGTCGAACAAGCGATCAGCTTAAGCAGTTTCTTCTTTGGGCTGTGGTTGTGGCCCATTTATCACAACCTTAGATAGTTGTTGCGCTCAGGTACAAGCGTGGTTTGCGCGCCTCTGAAGCGGCGTGTTAGGGGATAGAGAAGAGACTTAAGCTGGAACATTAATGCGGGTTTTGGGTTTTCATTACGATGTATGATCTTCACAGCCATTTGCTCCCCGGCATTGACGATGGAGCGCCGGATTGCGACACCAGCTTGGCCATGGCCCGTGCTTACGTTGACCAGGGCGTAAAATGCGTCGCCTGCACGCCGCACATTTTGCCAGGCCTCTACCATAACTCAGGTCCGCAGATAAAGGCTGCGGTGGCAGAGCTTCAGCAACGGCTCGACGCGGCCTCTATTCCACTGAAGCTCGTGGCAGGAGCCGACAACCACATCATACCGGACTTTGTCGCAGGCCTTAGGGAGGGCCGGCTGCTCCCGATCGGAGACTCCAGCTACGTCCTGGTGGAACCTCCCCACCACATTGCTCCGGCGAGGCTCGAAGACCTTTTCTTCAGCATTCTTCTCGGCGGTTACGTGCCGGTCCTAACCCATCCTGAAAGGCTTTCGTGGATCGAGCAAAAGTACGATGTGATGACGAGACTTGCTGAAAAGGGCGTCTGGATGCAAGTCACATCAGGGTCGCTGATCGGGCGGTTTGGCAGGCGCCCCCGCTACTGGGCTCAGCGAATGCTGGAAGAAGGTCTCGTTCAAATTCTCGCAACCGATACACATGACCCCGTCAAACGCCCCCCCGATCTTGAAAGAGGACGGAAAGAAGCTGAGCGGCTCGTTGGAGCGCAGGAAGCTCTCCATCTGGTCGTCACCCGGCCTCTAGGGATACTTTCCAATACGCCGCCCAGGGAATTGCCGGTCCCGCAGCCTTGGGAGGCCGACGCCGAAGAGAAGGAAGACGGCGGTAGCGCCGCCCTTGCAGACAGCCAACCGAAACGCAGGTGGCGCTTCTTTGGCTAAGGAGTAAACTTCCCATCGGGGAATTGGACTTTGCCGGCGGCGGCGAGATCCCGCTGGCGCAAACCTTAATGTAATTGAAGCGGAGAGCCCTCAATCGGATTCGATTAAAGTGCTTGAGCGGCGCGCGCCCAAATGGACGCGGGCTGCTCTATGCCAGGGTCAGGCCCAAGGCCGCGCGAGGGAAGTTGTTTCCTCGAAAGCATCAATCTTATCCGCCTTTTGCATGGTCAGGCCGATATCGTCCAAGCCCTCCATGAGGCACTTTTTGCGGAAGGGATCGATGTCGAAGCGCACTACCCCGCCATCCGGCCCGCGAACTTCCTGCTTCTCCAGATCGACGGTAAGCGTTGCGTTCGCGCCGCGCTCCGCGTCGTCCATCAGCTTTGCGAGGTCATCGGCGGAGACAACAACGGGCAGAATGCCGTTCTTGAAGCAGTTGTTGTAAAAGATGTCGGCGAACGACGTCGAAATCACGCAGCGGATGCCGAAGTCGAGAAGCGCCCAGGGTGCATGCTCGCGGCTTGAGCCACAGCCGAAGTTGTCGCCCGCCACCAGGATTTTCGCATTCCGGTAAGCCGGCTTGTTCAGGACGAAGTCCGGGCTCTCCTTGCCCTCATCGTCGAAGCGCATCTCGTAAAACAGCGACTTGCCGAGGCCCGTGCGCTTGATCGTCTTCAGAAACTGTTTCGGGATGATCATGTCGGTGTCGACATTGATCATGGGCAACGGCGCGGCCACGCTCGTGAGCGAAGTGAATTTATCCATGGGCTTGTCCTTTTTCTTCCTTTTAGCGCGTAGGCCGCAAGGATCAAGCAGCTTGCCGAATGTTTTCGCCCGACCACACCGGGGGCCGGCGCTGCGCCCATGGCTGGGCCAGTTCCAGTTGGCGCGCAAGCCGAAGCAGAAGCCCATCCGCGTTCGGTTTCCCGGCGAACTGAATGCCGATGGGGAGACCGTCCGGCGACCAGGCGAGCGGGACCGAAATGGCGGGCTGGCCCGTCATGTTGAACTGTGCGGTGAATGGGGCGAAGGCAAAGCTTTTGGCGGCCATGGCTTTCAGGAGCGCTTTCATGAGCCAGGGGGAATGGAGGCCATCCACAACCCGCATGGCAATTCTTTCGCTCGCCGTTGGCTTGTTCTGGCCGATCCGCAGCGGAAGGGAGCCCAGGACAGGGCTCATGATCACGTCGAAGCGTTCGGAGAACTCCAGAAACGCCTTTGTCGCCCGATCGATGATCGCTTTCGCCAAGGTCTTCTCGGCTTCTGGCACAACGCCGCCAAGGCTGGCGAGGGTCCATGTGGTCAGTTCCACGTCCTCGCTCGATGCCGCGCGGCCCACAAGATCCACGGCGCCATCAAGGCCCTCCTTGGCGCCGATGGCCCAATAAAGAAGAAAGGCAATGCCAAACTCTGCATAATCGACCTTGGGTTCGGCATCCTCGACATGATGACCGAGCAACTCCATCAGCCTGCCTACGCTGTCCAGCGCCGTCCGGACTTCCGGCGCAACTGACGAACCGAACATCGCGCTTCGAACAACCGCCACCTTCAAAGGCTCCGGAGGCGTTTCCATCCCGGCCAGAAAATCCGCATTCGGGCGGTTGCAGACGGCGTCCAGCACAGCGGCGGAGTCGCGAACGCTGCGGCTCACAACATGGTCCACGACGAAGTTCGAAACAATGGTTTCGATTTGCGGGTCCCTCGGGTTCAGCCCGCGCGATGTCTTCAGGCCGACAAGACCGCAACAACTCGCCGGAATGCGGATCGAGCCCCCGCCGTCGGACGCGTGCGCCATCGGCACAATACCGGCTGCGACCGCGGAAGCAGCGCCGCCGCTAGACCCGCCCGGCGTGCGCCCGAGGTTCCAGGGATTGCGGCAGGGGCCGAGAAGTTCGGCTTCCGTCACCGGCACCAGCCCGAACTCGGGGACATTCGTCTTTCCGAACGCGACGAGGCCCGCGGCCTTGAAGCGCTTTATGATTTCGCCGTCCTCTTGAGGGATGTAGTTTGCGAAGAGCCTGCTGCCGCATGTGAGGGGCGCGCCCGCAAGCGGCGGGCCAAGATCTTTGACAAGGAAGGGCACACCGGCGAACGGCGCGTCTGCATCGGCGGCGCTTGCCGCTCCGTCCGCCTCGGCGTCCAGGCGATGGACAACCGCGTTGAGCTTTGAGTTGACGCGATCGCAGCGCTCGCGAGCTTCGGCGAGAAGCTCAGCCGCGCTGACTTCCCGTTTGCGCACAAGGTCCGCCAAACCAACCGCATCGTAGCGGTCGTAGTCTTCAAAGCCGCTCATCGCTTACTCCCACTGAATTTGTCTTACTTAGAACGGCCGGCTAAAAATCCCACTCCCGGAAATCCCGTTGAACACGGATTGAACGGCGATGGCGGCGAGGAGAATGCCGAAGACGCGCATCACAACTTTCTGCGCCGTAACGCCAACCCATTCACGGATTTCCTGGGCGGCGAGCAGGAGAAGCAGCGTGAAGAGCATCACAGTCAGGAGCGCGGCGATAACAGCGATTTGATTCAAGAGTTGGCCGCCCGCGTTCGCCATCAGAAGCATGGCGCCCGACATGGCCCCCGGCCCTGCCAGAATCGGCGTCGCCAGCGGAAATACCGCAATCTCGTCGTTCTTCGCGCGCGCCTCGGCGCTCTCCGGCTGCGTTATGGTGCTTCCGCCGATCCGAGACTCGAAGATCATGTCGAGTGCGATGATGAGGAGGATGATGCCGCCCGCTGTCTCCAGCGCCGGAAATTTCACGCCGAGCGCAGAGAGGATCGCCGTGCCGAAAAGGGCGAAGAACAGAATGATCGCTGTTGCAATCCCGGTGGCCTTAAGCGAGACCGCGATGCGTTCGGCGCGGCTGAAGCGCGGGCTGAATGTCGCGAAGAGAACAGCGGCCTCCACCGGGCCTATGGTGGCGAAGAACGTCGCGAATGCCGACAAGGCCGTTCTGAGCATGACGTCTTAAGACTATGTGGTGCAATTCGTCACTGCAAACGCGACTTGGAGGCCACCTTCTCCAAATCAGTGACGTGAATTTGTTTTGCTTTCCGATTCAATTTCCCATCGCCGCATGGTTTCAAGCAAAATCACACTATGCATGATGTTGTCGATCCGTTCCTGACGAACGCGTTCTTTCTCGTCGGGACATTCGTCTGCGATGAAATCTCGCCAAAGCTTTCCCAGCCTTCGCTTCAGACGGCGCCAAGCCCTTCCGATGCTGTCCATTGCGGCCCCCCCTTGCGATTCGCGCGAAGATTGCACGCAGAATATTGAATATGCAATAAACTGGCCCGCTAAGTTCGATATTTCTGAGAACATTTCCTCGCACACCACAGGATGAAAGACAATCAAGTCGATTTCACCAAGCTGTTGTGCAGAAAAAGCGAAAAATTTTGCGCACTTGTGCTAAGCAAAATTCGCTAATCTGCCCAACGGAGCCAAGCGAAGCGCGAGCCGGGCTCGCAAAAAGTCAGGCATTTCAATTTACTGCGATCCCGGATAAGCCTTTCTTTCCGGGATGACCGTGGCGGCGATCCGTTGGCGTGTCTCGCGAACTTTTGCTTAGCGCCAGCCCCAGGCCGTTCGCTAGCGGCGCGCTTCCTCGGGCCTGCGCGACGGCGTGATGCCCGCATCGATCACTTCGCCGCGCCGGAGCACGCGCAGCGCCGCCTCCCGGCCGATCGAGTTTCCGTCGAGAATGCGATGGATCGCATCCACCGAAGGCGCGTCCTTTCCGTCGACAGACAAGATCACGTCGCCTGCGCGCAATCCGGCCTTCTGAGCAGGCCCGTCCGGCACGATCTGAACGATTTGCACGCCAGCCGGAATGGAAAGGCCGTATCTGGTCGCCGCCGCTTTCGGAAACGGGACCGTCTGTCCCGCAAGCCCCAGATAACCGCGCACAACACGCCCCTCGCGCATGAGATCCGGAATGATGCGCTTGGCGGTATTGATAGGCACGGCGAATCCTGTGGCGTTCGCGCCCGCTATGATCGCGGTATTCACGCCGATCACGCGGCCCCGGCTATCCAGGAGAGCGCCGCCGGAATTGCCCGGATTGAGGGCGGCGTCGGTCTGGATGATGTCCTCGATCAGGCGGCCCGTCGTGGCGCGCAAGGTCCGCCTGAGCGCGCTCACGACGCCGGTTGTGACCGAAGCCTGCAGGCCGAACGGGTTGCCCATCGCCACGACGAGCTGCCCGACGCGCAGCGCGTCCGAGTCGCCGAGCTCAACCGGAGAAAGCCGCGCCGTATGCGCCCGAACAAGCGCGATGTCCGTATCGGGATCGCCGCCCACGACATCGGCGGGCGCGGTGCTGCCGTCGGCGAACAGCACCTCGATCGCCCTCGCGCCATCGATCACATGATTGTTGGTCAGGATGTAGCCGTCCGGCGTGATCACGAAGCCGGAGCCCGCGCCGCCCTGCATACGCGGATTGCTTTCCGGCGCGCCCGGCTTCGCCTTTCGCTGGATCCCGACCATGGCCGCCGCCACGCTCTCAACGACGCCGGTGACGATCTCCGAATAGGCGTCCAGCGCTTCCTGCTCCTGGCGCGCATCCCCGTCGCCGGCGACGGGGTTAGATTTCAAACCGAAACTGATGGGAATGATATTCATCGCAAGTCCTTGGGGCGGCAAAACGCGCCGCACCTCTACTTGCAACAAATGGTTAAAGGTCGCCCTTTTTCAATTTCCGCCTAAGCGAAAGCCACCAGTCTGGCCAAACGTTAGCCATGTGTGGCCATCCACCCCATCATCCCGGACGCGCAAAGCGCGAGCCACAACTGCAAAAAGGAGGGCGTTCCAATAAGTGCTGCCTCCGGCGCCAACCCAGGGTTTAAAGGCTGACTGGCTCTTTGTATGCTCATTGCGAAAGGCGACATCTCGCTCGAGCTTTAGGATCAGCTTAAGCTGGCGTTTTCGTCCGCGTTGACTGGGCCGGAATACCGCGGATGGTGTGACTGGGCTCCCCCTGACAATTTTCCAGGCTCCCCAACGCTTAGTTGAACCCTCAGAAGGTTTAAGGGATCGACTGGACCTGCTCATGAAAGCGGGAATAGGACGAACGACACCCGCACTTGGCAGGTGGCCGGAGGGCGCTTCGCGAGAGTTTCCACAACAAACCCATTCCAACGCTTTTCTGTGTATCCGATAAGTTATTTTTGAATTATTTACTTTCCAGTCTGCGAAGGCACGGAATAGGTAAGGTCGGTCAGCGCGGCGTTCATTCGGAGATGGAACCAATGATAGAAATGGCAAATTGCTGCCGCATCTGCGGCTGCTCAATTGGAAACAAATATTTTGTTGATGGGTTCAATTGGTTCAGATGCAATCGCTGCACGACGATGCAGAAGGTTCTCACTTCTCAGCAATATACTGATCTGAAGCCGACTTACGATCCAGGTCTGTATTTTGATTCAGTTAGGCCCTGTGGACGGATTGCCGCAAGTTGAACGATTGTAGATTCCCAAATCAGTTTTTCAGTGATTCATGGGTGACCGGCTTCGGGAGGGCCGGTCATGCTGACACAGATGACGGAGCGGGATTGGGACATTGCTATCGAGGTGTTCCGGGCGGTGCGCTGCAAGCGGGGCGAGCCCGGTCACGACGATCGCAAGTTTCTGGAAGCGCTGCATTATTTTACTGTCCACAACATCACCTGGCGGGCTTTGCCCGCCGAGTTCGGCAATTGGAACAGCGTGTGGAAGCGGTTCTGGCGGCTCAGCCAGACAGGAACCTTCGAGGCGTTTTTCGAGGCGCTGGCGAGCTTAAGCGAAAGCGCCCATCTGGTGCAGATGTTTGATTCCACCATCGTGCGGGCGCATGTGTCCGCGGCGGGCGCAAAGGGGGGCAGGACGCCCAGGCGCTCGGCAAATCGCGTGGGGGCTTCTCAACAAAAATCCATTTAAAAACAGATAAGGACGGGCTTCCCATCGGCTTTCATCTGACAGGCGGCGAGGCCCACGATAGCCGCTCCTTCGAGACGCTGCTCGACATCGGGCCGGAAATCGCGCCGCGGGCGGCCGTGGCCGATAAGGGATACGATGCGGCGGCCAACCGCGCGGCGGCGCGCAAACGCGGCATCTGCCCGGTTATACCGTTCCGGTCGAACACCAAGAAGAAGCCGGCTTTCTTCGCCAAAATACTGTATAAAGGCCGCGCCCGCATCGAACAGGCCTTCGGCAAGCTCAAACGCTTCAAGCGGGTCGCCATGAGATGCGAGAAGACCGCGCAGAATTATGCCTCGTTTGTGGCCCTGGCGCTTGGCCTAATCTGGATCAAATCCGTCCACATGGCCTAGTCCGGATCAAATCGAACTTCATTTAGGGGTGGACGAATGTATAAAAGTAATTCAATACGCGATGCGCGAGGAATGGAACACACGAGATCCAAAAAATACAGGCGAAAAGCCTACATTCTTGGACGTTGGATGTGGTATGGGCGGATATCTCCTCGCCGCTCAGCGTCTCGGCTTTGAGGTACTAGGATTTGAACCAAGTAAAGAGCATGCCCGCGTTGCGCTAAAGCATTTTTCTCTTCCAGTAATTAGTGAATACTTTACACCTGATCTAGTAGAAAATAAGACCTTCGACCTTATTATGCTTTCCCATGTTATAGAACACATTTTTGATCCCAAAAGCTTTTTGCGTGACCTGGTTGGCGTTCTTAAACCGGGCGGTGTACTTATCGTCATTACTCCAAACAGCGATTCAATCATTGCTCGCCTAACAGGCGCCTCATGGCCTATGATGAAGCCAATGGATCATGTTTCTCTGATTTCTGCGAAAGCTTACGATTTCTTTGAACTTAACAGCTTAGCGAATATACATCACCGGTATTCAGAATACCGCTACGAGTTTGCAGCGACGCTTGCCGCGGTACTTAAGGCTAAGTTAAAAGGCGATGGGCCTCACGATTCGGAAGGCGCCCAGCCGCTTAGCCCCAATTATTCGCGAAGCACGCTCACGGACAGAGCAGGCATGCGTCATCGGCCGGTTTGACGGTCGATTGGTGAGTGGACATTGCAACGCGTTGAGGGTTTGGGATCGGGGCTTGCGCGGCGCTTGCCGCAATGGTCATGGGCTTCGAACACTCACTGATCGGGCGAGGAGAGCAGCACCGGTGCGTGCGGATAGGCTGAGGGAAAGGCGACCTTGATACGGCTCTTCAGTTCCTCCACGCGCACCGCGATTTTGAGAAAGGCGCGCCGCAGCGTCTCGAAAGTCGCCGTGCGCCATAGCGAGCGCCTTGGCGCAGCGCCCCTCAACGCGTGCAGCAGCCAGTAGGCAGCCATGTGCAGGATAAGCCGGAACTGATTGGCCTCCCAGCGGTGGCAGGAGGTGCGATCGGAGCGCGTGTAGAGCTTCATGTCCTTGATCATGTTCTCCATGCGCCCGCGTGCGCAGTAGACCTTCTCGTAGAGCACCTTCGCGGAGCCTGGCAGGTTCGTCACCACGAAGCGGACGTCGCTCCCCATGCCTAAGGCCTCGGCGCGGGCGATGATCTTGCGCGCTTTCGACCAGCTGCCAGCTTGGTAGGCGGTCTGATGGAAGCGCCGCACCTTTTCTTTCTTCGCAGGCGCCAGGCGTGTGGCGGCGTCCTCGGCCCAGGGGTGCGCCATCTTCGCGAGGCGGGCGTTGGTTGAAAGGCCGAGAATGTAACTGCATCGTCTTTCTTCAAGCAAATCCAGCACTTCTGGCGCCGTATAATGACTGTCGCCGCGCACCATGATCTCGACCCTCGGCCAGTTGCGCCGGATTCGGGCAATGACGTGCCGCAGAACTTGCGCGATCTCCTCGCCCGACGGCCTCTTTCCAGGGCGCAGCAGCGACAGCACGGATTTGCCGGAGCCCGCCTCGAAGATATGCATGGGCTGGAAGCAATAGCCGCCCGAATGGGTGTTGAAGAGAATGAGTTCCTGTTGGCCGTGCGCCGGATCGTCCGTATCGTCGATGTCGAGCACGATGCGGACAGGCACACGGGAGAAACTGGCGCAGAACAGGTCAATCATTCCGAGCGCCATGCGTGCAAGGGCGCGCCAGGACGGCGCGTTTTCAAGACGCGACAATGTTGGCTGGGACATGAGGTCTTTACCCGTCTCAGGCTGGCGCCCACACGCCATCTTGAAAGCTGGATCGATGCGCAGTGCATCGAGATCGTCGCAGTCCTCGTAACCGCTGGCGATGGCGAACACCCGCGATCGGATCATGTCGGCATGGGTGTGGATGACGCGGCTCTGATCGCGGACGTCCGGCACGCAAGCGCTGAGCATCGCGGCAATGCCGAGTTGCTTCTCGATCTCGCGCAAAATGAGAACGCCGCCATCCGAGGAGAGTTGTCCGCCATCGAACGTGGCTGTGATTTCCTTGCCGCCGACAGGTGACAGTCCGGGAAGGAAAAGAGTAGCTTCTGTCATGGTGAGCGGGAGTCTCCGAGGAATTGCGAACGACACTGTCTCGACAACAGAACCATACGTGATTCCAATGGATTACGTCCCGCTCATCGCCCAAAAGGCGACAGCCTGGTGAATAATTCGGGTTAGCTCGCCGCCAGTCCTTCGAGATATCAAGCGCACGGCGCAGGCACTAAAACTGGCCTTAACAGCCGCCTCAGCCCCAGCTTGGTTGCTTGCCTCTGCGACTGGAAGGCAAGCGTGCCTAGTCTCGGCGGTAGTGCGTCACAGATGATGCGAATGCCGAAAAGGCTGCCCAGCTTAACGGCCAATAGCGACCCCGTTCACGCGGCGGATTACGCCGCTTCTGGCGCGAGCTTTGCGTAGCGAAGCCAGATCGCCTTTGCGCCAAGGGTGGCGACAAAGGCGATGTGCGGCGCAGTGTCAATCGGCTCGCAAAAGGGGCCCCAGATCGGCGTGCAAAAAGGACCCCAGGGAACATCCTTTTGTTCGGTTCAGCAGCGCCATCCTTCCGTCCCGGCCCATGCGGCTGCTGAGCCGGCGCGCGGAACGGCGGTCAAGAACGGCCGCTCTTCGGCGGCCGCCCGCAGGGCTTGTTCTTGAGGGCCGTGAGCACGGCGGCATGATGAGGGGCGCCGGGCGGCTGCGCTGGAGGGTCAGGCGCGGTGTTTGAAGCGCCAGCTTTCGTTGCCGGTTTCGATGATCTCGCAGTGATGGGTGAGCCGGTCGAGAAGCGCGGTGGTCATTTTGGCGTCGCCAAAGACGCTCGGCCATTCGGCGAACGCCAGGTTGGTGGTGACGAGGATCGAGGTGCGCTCGTAAAGACGGCTGACCAGATGGAAGAGCAACTGGCCGCCGGCTTGCGCAAAGGGCAGATAGCCAAGTTCGTCCAGGATCACGAAGTCGAGGCGGGAGAGGTAAGTCGGCCATCCGCCCCTGGCGGCCGGCGCGGGCTTCGCTGTCCAGCCGGTTGACGAGATCGACCACATTATAGAAGCGCCCTCTGGCGCCGCCGCGGATGCAGGCCCTGGCAATCGCGATGGCAAGATGGCTTTTGCCGGTGCCGGTTCCGCCGATCAGGACGGCATTGCGCTGCTCGGCCAGAAAGCCGCCATTCGACAGATCGCGCACCAGCGCCTCATTGATGGGCGTGCCGGCAAACTCGAAGCCATCGAGGTCCTTGGCCAGCGGCAGTTTGGCGATGCGTCATCTGGTATTTAATCGATCGCGCCTGCTTCTCGGCGATCTCGGCCTTCAAGAGATCGCCAACGATGCGCGGCGGTTCGTGCTGACGCTTGATCCCCGTCGCCATGACCTCGTCGAAGGCGGCGCGCATGCCGTAGAGCTTCAGCTCACCCATCAGGGCGAAAATGTCGGTCCGTTCCATGAACTGATCCTCCTCAAGCTGTCGTAGCGGGCGCAATCGGCGGCAGGCGCGTGCTTGAAGCGCAGCGCTTCCGGCGTGGCGATGGTCACGGCGGGGCCTGGGTCTTTCTTGCGCGCCAGGATGTTCAGGATCACGCTGGACGAGTGAACGCCCTGGCTCAGGGCTTCCGCGCAGGCGGCCTCCACCGCCGGAAGCCCGTCGACCAGCGCCGAGGCAAGGATCGCCACCATCTGCCGGTCGCCGTCATCGGAGCCGCGCAATTTGCGCCGCACATTGGTCCAGCGATGATGGCAGCACCCAGTTCTTGAACGGCGCGCCGTTCCTGAGCGCTCCAGGTTTTCTGGTCAGGACCGGCACGTAATGCCAGGGATCGTAGATGGTCTGGCCGCGCCCAAAGCAGCGGGCATGCTCGCCAACAATGGCGCCGTCCTGCCGGATGACGATGCGATCAGCGTAAGCCTGAACCTCGACCGGGCGTCCAACGGCCTGCGAGGAGACCGAGTATTTGTTCCTGTCGAAGGAGACGAGGCAGGTCTTCGACACCGAGGCCATGACCGCGTGAAAGCCGTCGAAGCGGCCGGGTACGGCGATCAGGCTCGCCCGCTCCGCCTCGAACGCCTGCCAGATGGTCTGGTCCTTGAACTCGGGATGTTTGTGCGCCTTGGCGTACGCCACACATCGATCAAGGAGCCAGGCATTAAGTTCATCAAAGCTCTTCACCCGCACTCTTGGCGTGAAGAAGCGCTCGCGGATCAAGCCAACCTGGTTCTCAACCTGCCCCTTCTCCCAGCCGGACGCCGGAGTGCAGGCGGTCGGCTCCACCAGATAATGGCTGCACATCTGCAAAAAGCGCCGGTTGAACTGGCGCTCCTTGCCAAGGAACACCGTCTCCACCGCCGTCTTCATGTTGTCGTAGATGCCGCGCGTGCAGGCGCCCTTGAAGAACGCGAAGGCGCTGGAATGGGCGTCGAACACCATCTCCTGGCTTTCGCGCGGATAGACCCGCACGAAGGGCATCCGGCTATGGCACAGCCGCATATGGGCGGCCTTCACCACCATCGTGATGCCGTTGATCACAACGGTCTCGTGGCTCCAGTCGAACTGGTAGGCTTCGCCGGGCGAGAAAGTCAGCGGAACATAGGCTTGCGCTGAAGCGGCCCCGCGCGCTTTCCGCCAGCTCTTGGCGTAGCGCCGCACTGCATCGTAGCCGCCGTCAAACCCAACATCGCGCAGCGTCTCGAAAATCCGCACCAGCGTCAGCCGCTCCCGCCGCGCCTTCGCCTCGTTCGCCGCCAGCAAATCATCAAGCTGCTTCCGCCACGCACCAAGCTTCGGCATCGGCTGAACGCTGCGCTCGTAGTGGAACTCCGTCGTCTCCGACCGGATCGCCTTGCGCACCGTCCTTCGAGACAGCTTCAGATCCCGGCTGATCGCCTTGATCGGCTTCTTCTCGATGAAAAATGCGCGCCGGATCTTCGCTATCGTCTCCACAACCAGCATCCCAAACGCAGCCCCCTGCTTCCGCCAGGGGCTTTGTGGACCCAATCGTCAGTGGGGTCCCGTTTGGACGCCGATTACCCCGCTGACGGGGGCCTTATTGCACGCCGAAACACAGCGCAGCTTCTTCCCCGGTCAATTCCGCCCCCGAGAGACACCGCGGGACGCTGCCCATGGCCTCACGGTGAGCTTGACAAATCGCGACAGGCTCGCCAGTCCCCATGGTTCGAGGCAGCCTTCGGCCTCCTCACCATGAGGCGCCCTCATCCTTGTAACTTGAAAACCGCCGCATTGGCAGGGCCGTCTGCCGATGCGGGCGCGGCGGAGAGGCCGTCTCATCCTCGGGCGAACAAGTCCGCAACTCAGCATGGGTCCTCCGCCGCAAGTCCATTAAGCCCGAACAGTCGCCGGGGCCATACATTGAGCCCGTTTAGACAAGGAAGGGCCAGGATGGAGACGAACGCGCAGCCTGTTTTCGTGGGAATCGATGTTTCGAAGGATAAGCTCGATGTGGCGCTTTGGCCCTCGGGAGAAAGTTTTACAGTTGAACGCAATGCAAGGGGTCTCAACAGCCTTTGCGCAAAGCTTGCCGCTCTGAACCCTGTCATCATCGCCTTGGAGGCCACGGGCGGGTTCGAAACCGTGGTCGCTGCGGCTCTGGCTGCTGCGAACCTGCCTGTCGCCGTCGTCAATCCGGCCCAGATCCGCGCCTTCGCCCACGCGCTTGGCAAAAGAGCCAAGACCGACCCCATCGACGCCGTCGTCATCGCGCGCTTTGCAGAAGCGGCGCGGCCCGCCATCAGGCCGCTGGCCGACGCCGAAACCCAGCTCCTCGCCGATCTCATCGCAAGGCGCCGGCAGATCGTCGAAATGATCGTCGCCGAAAAACAAAGGCTTGGCCGCGCTCCCGCCAAGCGCCGGAGGACGGACATCAACTCCCTCAAGCGCCAGCAGGCGGAACTCGATGAAGCCCGCGTCCGGGCGGAGGCAGCAGACCGGGCGAAAAGTCAATTCCTGGCCAATGTCAGCCACGAAATTCGCACGCCGCTGAATGGCATCATCGGCTTCAACGACATGCTGCTTCAAACCGAGCTCACGGCAAGACAAAGGGAATACTCCACGCTCATCCAGGACTCCTCGAATTCCCTCATGTCGCTGATCGATGAGATCCTCGATCTCGGCAAGATCGAGCGAGGCGCGCTGGAAATCGAAGCCCTTCCCTTCAAGCTTTCCGAACTCGTAGCGGCGGCCCGCTTTCTTGAAGCACTGGCAGGCAACAAGTCTCTCAAGCTCGAAATCGAGTGCTCGCTGCCGGAGGACATGATTGCCGTCGGCGATGTGAAGCGCATCAGACAGATCCTCGTCAACCTTCTGGGCAATGCCATAAAATTTACGGAAGCTGGCTGTGTGCGGCTCGCCATCGCCCGAGAAAGCGGCGGACTGCAATTGTATACAGGGGGCAGAGAGCTTTTTGGCCTCTATGCAAAAACACGGGCACTGTGGCACTGTCACGAACCCTTGGGTGGCACTCGCAGGCCTCGCGCCAGGCGCGCCAGGCGCAGCCAGGTCCGCGCCGAACGAACACGAACAAGGAGCAACAGCAGTATGAACTACAAACACATACCGCGTCACCGGCCGCCGCTTCTGCCTCAGATTTTGTCTCAGGCCGAGCTTGCTCGCAGGGATACCCGCCGCGACGATTACAGGCTTGAAATGCTTCTGCGGCATCTCTGGCAAACGCTCTTTGAGACGCACGGCTCGGCCGGAGCCGACAGGCTTCCGTCCTACATCGTGAGCATCGACGAGTCCAAGGGCTTCCTCACCATCGAGTGGCGCAATGAGTTCATCATGCACCGATTGCGCCCCGCGGTGAAACTCGCGTGGGGACTTCTCGACGTAGCTTACTGGCAGTGCAAAATCGAGATCACGCATTGGTATCCGGACGGCATAACCGGCGAGCGCACTCGCCTCACCGATGAGTATTCGAGTGATGAGGCCGACGTGTTCAGCGCCTTCGCTTGCGGCATGGGCCGCCGGGCCGACGCAGCATGACCACGCCGATCGCGCGCTGCCTCACGCGCCGGACAATCGGTTGCATCCACCACACACAGCAATTCGAGCGGGCTTCGCGCACCGCTCGAAGGCCGGGGCTGGCAACTCATGAACGGAAAGCGGCAGAAATCCACTGGGCAGTGGCCCTGGAACCGGCAGGCGCGGGTGAAGCCCTACCTTGCAGCTCTCTAAGGGCCGAACCCGTTTGCGGCGGATCCAACACCTGAAAGCCCGGCTTCAGCGGAACAATCGATGGAGGAGGTGTGCAGCCGGGAAAATCTCGAAGCAGCGTGGAAACGCGTTCGAAGGAATAAGGGCAGTTCTGGCGTGGATGGGATGACCATCGACGCCGCTAAGGACTACCTGCGTGAGCACTGGCCAAACATCCGGTCTCAATTGCTCAGGGGAACCTACCAGCCGCTGCCGGTCAAACGGGTCGAGATACCCAAGCCGGACGGCGGGATCAGAAAGCTCGGCGTGCCTTGCGTCGTCGACAGACTGATCCAGCAGGCGTTGCTGCAGGTGCTCCGGAAGCGCTGGGACCCAACGTTTTCCGCGTCGTGATTGATCGGGACCTCGAAGAGTTTTTCGATCCTGCTGCATACTGCACCCCAGCTTTTTCAGAGTTGTCCAAATAGGTCTGGCTGCCGCTGTATCACTTTGAGATGCAAGCCTTTTTGCCTTCCACAGCGACCGCCCGGGCGCCCCGGCCTCCCCGCTCGGGCTGACAGTTTGAGTGAGATCCGCTCGACTTTGGGAATCCCCAGCGACCGGGCGCCGAGAGCCGCTCTTGAACTACGCCGTATCGAATGCGGATCAGCTTTGTCTCGATCCGGCCCGTCAGGGTCGGGCAAATCGTTCCTTCTCACCATCTCCGCGGAAATGCTGGCGCCGGCGTGGCTCAGCACCACCAATCATGCTCATCATGCAGTTGACCGCCTATGGTGTGTTCGGAGCCGAACTGCCACCGCCTAATCTGCTGTCGATTTTGGCAATTGCGACCTCGTTTGAGCTTGGTCGCCTTGAAAAGGTAGAAGCAGACTATGCAGGAGCCAGAACTGATTTTCTTCAGGAGACAATTTTTTAAGATTGAATTTTTGATTAATTTTGATAGTGAGCAATAAATGTTTTAATTATGCAAGCAAAACAATATTTTTAATTCATGCTCTGACCCAGATCAATTCTAAAATATATTATTATATTGACCAATTCCATTGGCTTTATTTACGGTGTCATGGATTGTAGTTGCAAACGGCTGGGGAAGGTTGATGGCGAGGGAACAAGCTTCAGCCCTGGCGCTGCCGAGGGTTAGCGTCCGTGGCGATTGTTGCGCCGACTGCGACCGTGATTGTCTGGAAGCTTGCTTCAACGATGCAATCGCGGCCTTGCCGGATGGAGGCGTCGAGCTTGTCTCCCATCAGTTGCGCAGGCTGCGGCGCCTGCATTCCATCCTGCGATCGGGGGCACATTCGCCTCGTCGGGGGCGTGGCTTGCTTTGTCTGGGACTGATTGCAAAGGAGGGGGAATGCCAGAACAGCCGGCAGAAATTGTTTGATGAACTTGCGAATGCAGTCCTCGAATTGGACGAGGAACGTGCCAAAACGCTATCGCAGGAAGTTCTCAAGATGAGGCTACGACGCCTGGGAAGCAGTAGAGCAAGGGCTCATTCCTGGGCGTCAACCGGGCCGGAAAGCTGTTCGACGAAGAGGAATATTCGTCCCCGAGTTGCTGCTCGCCGCCGACGCCCTGTACGCCGGGCTCGACTCTTGCAGCCGCACATCAAGGAGCATCCCAGGCCACACCCGGCGGGTCGTGATCGGCGTCGTCCAGGGCGATACCCACGATATCGGCAAGACCTCGTCCGGATCATGCTCGGGGTCGCCGGCTTCGCGGTCCACGACCTTGGCCGCGACGTTCCACCCCGGAAGTTCGTCGACCGCGCCGTCGATGAAGGAGGACCTCATCGGCCTCTCGACGCTGATGACCACGACAATGGACCCCATGGGCGAGGTCATAGGTTGCTAGGGGACGAGACCTCCGCGACCGTTTCCCGGTCCTTGTCGGCGGCTCGCCGGTTTCGCCGCAATTCGCCAAGCGCATCGGAGCGGACGGTTACGCGCCTAAAGCCGCCCAGGCGGTCCAACTGGCCAAGCGCCTCAGCGGATTGGTGAATGCAGCATGAGCGCCGCAGCTTCTGGAAATTCGCGATGAACTGACCTCGCTGGAGCGGGTCGGACTTGCCCTGCAATACAAAAAGCCGGACCGCGTTCCGGCCGCCCCGCTCGTATGCGGCGCACATATGTGCTGGGCTATTCTTATGCCCGCTGGTCGCAAGACCCGAAGATCACGGTACAAGTTTGTTGGCGGCCCAGGAGCTGATCGGTTTCGACGGCTTCCTGACGCTGGTCGAGCTTGTCGGTCGAAGCGGAAGACTTTAGACAAGAGGTCATCTTCCTGACGTAGCACCGCGCTTCCGAACTTCGACAATCCCTTCATCGCGACCGCCGACGATTACAGAAAGGTCAGGCCCGTCGATCCCCGCAAATCGCGGCGCATGTCGTCCGTGATCGAGATCGTTCGTGGACTGGTAGAGGCGAAGGGCAAGGAAGTGCCCACCATGGGCTTCGTCTACGGTCCACTAGGGCGTGTTGTCGCAAATTCGCGGCCATGCGGAGCTGTTCAAAGACATCATCCGCCACCCCGATCGGGTTCTTGAGGCCGTTCACACCATCAATGACGTCCTCGTCGACTATGCGCTCGCGCAGGTGCAGGCCGGCGCGCACACCATCGTGCTCGACCCGCTCTATTCTTCGGCGAGCATCCTCAAGAAAGAGACCTCGGTGAAGTTTGAGGCGGAAATCTTCAAGTCCGTGGCTGACGCCTGCGTGATGCCGGCGTTCCTGTCATCGTCCATAATTGCGGCGGCGGCGTCTATTTTGATGCAGTGCTCGAGCACATCAATCCCATCGCCATCTCGCATGCCTATCCCGCCCACGGCTCTGCCGATTTCGAGGAGCACGTCGCCAACTCGGCGAAGAAGGTCGTTACGATCGGCGTGGCCGATCCGGCGAAGATCGGCCATGAATACACTCAGGCCCAGGTCCTGGAGGATAGCCCGCCAGCAGATCGAGACGTTCAAGATCGCGGAAGGCGGCTTCATCCTGTCGAGCGGCTGCGAATATCCGCCCAACGGAAATTCTGAGCGCGCGCACCTGGTTCAGGCGGCGAAGCTCTATGGCCGATACTGACGCCATTTTGAGCCTTTCGCAGCGCGAGCGGTTCTTCCGCGCTTTGGCGCGCCGGCAGGTTGACCGCGCTCCCGTTATCTGCACGGGAGGCAGCATGACGGCCACGCCGGCCGAGGTCATGGAGCGTCGCGGGTTCTCGCTTCCCGGAAGCCCACACAGGCCCCGCCGCGATGGCTGGCTTGCCTCGCCGCAGCCCGCATACCGGCTTTAATCCGTCGGGGTGCCTCTTTGCGTAACGGTGGAGGCGGAGGCATTCGGCGCCGCAATCGATTTAGGCGACGGAAAGAACCGAAGCCGGGATCGTACAGGAGCCTTACGCCTCCGTGCTGACCGCGAGTGTGCTCCCGGTCAATGAGCTGTTGCTCCGCGGCAGGGCGCCCATTGTAGTCGAGGCGACACGGCTGTCTAGCCAAAACCGCTGGCGATCTGCCCGGTCATTGCCAATTTCATCGGTCCGGTCAGCGTGGCTGCCTCGATCGTCGACCCGTTGGCCTTCCTCCGGGAATGCGGTCGAAGCCCAAGGAGGCGGCGGCGCTTGCAGCCCATGTCACCGACTTCCTGATCGCGTGGTCACGACAACTCATTGCCGCTGGCGCCGACGCCATCGTCATCCACGAAGACACAACCACCCCTGCGCTTGTCGGGCCCGAAAACATTCGAGACTGCGGTCTTTTCCTCACTTGCGACGGCTGACTGCCGCCATCAAGGAAGAAGGGGCTCACGTGGCTGCTCCACATGTGCGGCGCGCTCGGCAAGTCCGCTGCCGCCGTCTCCCAGCTCAATCTCGACGCCTACATTCCAGACGCCTCCTGTCCCCGGCCGAGGTCAGGCAATCTCTGCCCGGCATCGCGGTGGTGGGCAATATAAGCACCTTCCTCCTGCACCAAGGGGGGACCGGGCCCCGATTCCCAAACTCGCAGCGCGCCTCGTTCGCGAGGGGGGCGTCGATGTGTGTACCAACCTGCGGAATGTCCAGCGCCACCCCTCTCGTAAACATCCTGGCCATGACGGAAGCGGCGCAGAGCCGGGCAGAAGGATCAAAGGAGACCGCAGCCGATGTCTGATATTGCCCCGAGAGAGCGACTTGACCGCGTTCTGGGCGGCCAAACCGTCGATCGCCCTCCGGTGATTTGCACCGGCGGCATGATGAACGCCGCCGTGGTGGAGGTCATGAGCGAAGACGGGCCTGTTCTGCCGGCAGCCCATTTCAACGCCAAGGGC
>CAWFOS010000026.1:0-49817 GCA_963817495.1 uncultured Alphaproteobacteria bacterium
GCCATCCAGAAAACCGGCGATCGCCGCGTTCTTCTTCAGCTCCTGGAACTGCGCATCGGTCGGAAGCTGCGGCTTGTCCCGCTCGGCATTCACCATGCACAGAAAGCCGAACGGCTCGCCCGCCGTCGCGCGAAACTGGTGCCACGTCATGGGCGGGATGAAGACGAGATCCGGCGCCGCGACATCGCGCACCTCATCGCCAACGAGGCACGTGCCGCGCCCGCGAAAGATCATCACCGCATGCGCGTGCTCGTGCCGCTCCAGCGACGAGTGGCCGCCCGGCTGCATCTCGAAATAGCGCAGCTCGCATTGAAGCTCCGGGCGCTGAAACAGTACCTGCCGGGTGATGGCCTTAAAGGGCGCGCTGCCTTCCTCCTTGTAGGCAAGCAGTTCGACGCCCTCCCAGCGAAAGCCGTCGCCCTGCGCTTGCCGGATGCGCTGCTCCTCATCCATCGGTCCGATCCTCGAAGTAACGTGCAACGCGCTTTACGAATTTAGCTGTTTCGTTGGTCAGCTGATCCCTAGCCGAAAGCAGGCTTCCGCCGATCAGCAACATGGCATCCGGGCCATAGAAATCCAGGATTTCCGGTACGCGGTCCAGCGTCATTCCGCCTGCCGGACATGGCAGGCAGCGTTTAAGGCCGCACCATTCGCGCCGCGCTTCGCCGGCGACCGCGCGCGACGTTTCGGGCGAATAGCTGAAGCGCCCGCCATAGTTCGGATAGATGGTCACGTCCGCACCGAAAAGGCGGAACAGCTTGCCGAGCAGGAGGGCGGGCGCGATCCGCGATGCGCCCGCCATGGCGGGGTGGCCGAAGAACGCCATATTCGGGAACTCTCGCACGAGCCGGTGAAAGTTCGAGACGCCGATTATCATGGGCGCGACCATAACCGCCTCGATGCCCTCCATCATGGCGAGCGCGATCTGCGCGGCGGCGCCATCGAGGTTGCCGGAAATGTTGGGGACATAGAGCGCGCCCGGCCCGGCTCGGCGCACGGCCTTGGCGCAGGCGCGAACGCGGTCCACAAACGGACTGTAGGCCTGATCCGCGATGCCGTGATCGTCCTTGATGAAGTCGACGCCGCCCGCCGCGAGCCGCCCCGCCAGCGCCGCCAGCTCTTTCGGCGGCAGTCCTTGCGGCTTCAGCGCCGTGCAGGTCAACGCGCGAGCGTCCGCGCCGCATTTCGCACGCAGCCCGGCGATCCCGATATTCGGCCCGCCGAAGCGCACCGCCATCGCATCGGGGATTTCGGCGTCGGAGAGCGTCACATCCTCCTGCATCGACGTATTTCCGAACAGCATGTTGAGAAGCTGGCCCGCCTCGAAGCCGGTCGTTTCGACCGCAAGCCCGATCCGCACCTCGAACAGTCCCGCCTCAAGCTCCCGAATGTCTTGGACTACGCCCACAATGTCGCGCAAGACCCGCTCGTCGGAAATGGCCGCGAGCGGCATCTCCACGCTCTGCTCGACCGCGATGGCCTGCGCCCGTGCCTCGATTGCACCGGCGTCGCTGCGAACGCGATAGATCACGGTCATCCGCCCTGGCACGCCGCCGCGCTCTGGCTTTTCCTCACAATTGGAATTAGATGAGTCCATCGATGAGGATCCTTTATGGGCGAACCATTTCAGTACGACATTTTCATCAGTTATTCGAGCGCAGACGTTGCCCAGGCTGAGGCGCTGGAGAATTTGCTCCAAGCCAAGGACCTGACGGTGTGGCGCGACAAGTCGGAGCTGCGGCCCGGAGACCATGTCGAGTTTTCCGTTCCCGAAGCGCTTAGGAAGTCTGCCACTGTCGCGGTGCTCTGGTCCGAAAACAGCATCAAATCGGATTGGGTCAAGCACGAAGCCAGCTATGCCGTTATTGAAGGCAAGGCGCTGACGCTTTCCATCGCGCCTTTCGAATACAAGAATTTGCCCGGTGTGTTTCGCGGCCTGAATTGCGGAGACCTTGCCGCCACGCTGGCCGACCCATCCAAGTTTCTCGACCGCTATCGCGAGCTTTGCGCGAAGCCGAAAGATTACAGCCGCATCGACCTGTCCAAGCTGCCGGTCACCTACGCGAAAAAGCTGCTCGGCCGCAAGCGCGAGATGGCCGCGCTGCACAAGGCGTGGGACGAGGGCCGCACCAAAATCTTCGCCTTCGACGCCATGGGCGGCGCGGGCAAGACCGCGCTCGTCTATCATTTCGTGCAGGCGCTGAAGGCGTCCGGCTGGCGCGGCGCGCAATCGGTCTTCGCCTGGAGCTTCTACAGCCAGGGCTCGAACGAGGACCGCCAAACCAGCGCCGACGATTTCTTCAAGGCCGCATTCAAGCATTTCGGCGGAAAGGAGCCGCCGCGCGACCCGCGCGAGAAGGGGGTGGAGCTTGCGCATCTCGTGCAGGGGAGCCGTGCGCTTCTGATCCTCGATGGGCTGGAGCCGCTGCAATATGTGGCGCGCGGCGGCAGGCGCATGGATGACGCCAAGGTTGGCGGCGTGAAAGACCCCGGCATCAAGGCGCTGTTGAGCCTGCTTGCCGATGGCAATCCCGGCCTCTGCCTCGTCACGACCAGGATCAGGCTCGCGGAACTGGCGGGCAACACCGGCGTTGTGTTCGAGCCGCTGGACAGGTTGCCGCTGATGGCGGGCATCGAGCTTCTGCGCGATCTCGACGTCGAGCCGAAGATGCCGCCCGCGCAATTCGCGTTGCCGCAGCGCGCCGAGTTCGCGGCGCTGGTCCCGCCCTATGCGCCGCCGCCCGAATACGCGCCGCCGCCTGCCGATGCGCGCCCCGCCATGCCGCCGCAGATCGCGAAAGACCTCATCGCGGCGGTGGAGGAGCTGCAAGGCCACGCGCTCGCGCTCACCCTCGTCGGCAACTACCTCGCCGAACACCATCGCGGCGACATCCGCGCCATTCATGACCTGCCCGCGCCGGACGGGCCCGAGCGCAGCCCCTATCGCGTAATGCGCGCCATCGAGATCGCGCTGGCGCGGCGCATCGAGGAGGAGGGCAAGACCGAAAAGCCAGCCGAGACCGTGGCGGGCCGTGAGCTGGCGCTGTTGTTCCTCCTCGGCCTGTTCGACCGGCCTGCCGAGATGGCGCATCTGCCCGTCGTCTTCCCGGAAGCGGCGGTGGACTACCTACAGCCGGACGAAGCGGGGTCCACCCTCAGTCCCCCTCGGGCGTATCCGCGCCATCCAGAAAACCGGCAGATTGCCGCGTTCTCCATCAGCTGCTGCAACTGCGCATCGGTGGGAAGCTGCGGCTTGTCCCGCTCGGCATTCACCATGCACAGAAAGCCGAACGGCTCGCCCGCCGTCGCGCGAAACTGGTGCCACGTCATTGGCGGGATGAAAACGAGGTCCGGCGCCGCGACCTCGCGCACCTCGTCGCCGACGAGGCACGTGCCGCGCCCGCGAAAGATCATCACCGCATGCGCGTGCTCGTGCCGCTCCAGCGACGAGTGGCCGCCCGGCTGCATCTCGAAATAGCGAAGCTCGCATTGAAGCTCCGGGCGCTGAAAGAGAACCTGCCGGGTGATGGCCTTGAAGGGCGCGCTGCCTTCCTCCTTGTAGGCGAGCAGTTCGACGCCCTCCCAGCGAAAGCCGTCGCCCTGCGCTTGCCGGATGCGCCGCTCCTCATCCATCGGTCTTATCCTCGAAGTAACCCGCAACGCGCTCCACGAATTTGGCCGTTTCTTCGGTCAGCCTGATCCCTTGCCGAAAGCAGGCTTCCGCCGATCAGCAACATGGTATCCGGGCCATAGAAATCCAGAATTTCCGGCACGCGGTCCAGCGTCATTCCGCCTGCGGGACATGGCAAGCAGCGTTTAAGGCCAGCCCATTCGCGCCGCGCCTCGCCGGCGACCGCGCGGGACGTTTCGGGCGAATAGCTGAAGCGCCCGCCATAGTTCGGATAGATGGTCACGTCCGCGCCGAAAAGGCGGAACAGCTTGCCGAGCAGGAGCGGCGGCGCGATCCGCGATGCGCCCGCCATGGCGGGGTGGCCGAAGAACGCCATATTCGGGAACTCTCGCACGAGCCGGTGAAAGTTCGAAACGCCAATTATCATCGGCGCGACCATAACCGCCTCGATGCCCTCCATCATGGCGAGCGCGATCTGCGCGGCGGCACCGTCGAGGTTGCCGGAAATGTTGGGGACATAGAGCGTGCCCGGCCCGGCTTGGCGCACGGCTTTGGCGCAGGCGCGAACGCGGTCCGCAAAGGGGCTGTAGGCCTGATCCGCGATGCCGTGATCGTCCTTGATGAAGTCGACGCCGCCCGCCGCGAGCTGCCCCGCCAGCGCCGCCAGCTCTTTCGGCGGCAGCCCTTGCGGCTTCAGCGCCGTGCAGGTCAGCGCGCGAGCGTCCGCGCCGCATTTCGCACGCAGCCCGGCAATCCCGATATTCGGCCCGCCGAAGCGCACCGCCATCGCATCGGGGATTTCGGCGTCGGAGAGCGTCACATCCTCCTGCATCGACGTATTCCCGAACAGCATGTTGAGAAGCTGCCCCGCCTCGAAGCCGGTCGTCTCGACCGCGAGCCCGATCCGCACCTCGAACAGTCCCGCCTCAAGCTCCCGAATGCCTTGGACCTACGCCCACGATGTCGCGCAAGACCCGCTCGTCGGAAATGGCCGCGAGCGGCGTCTCCACGCTCTGCTCGACCGCGATGGCCTGCGCCCGCGCCTCGATTGCAGCGGCGTCGCTGCGAACGCGATAGGTCACGGTCATCCGCCCCGGCACGCCGCCGCGCTCTGGCTTTTCCTCACAATTGGAATTAGATGAGTCCATCGATGGGGATTCCTTTATGGGCGAACCATTTCAGTACGACATTTTCATCAGTTATTCGAGCGCAGACGTTGCCCAGGCTGAGGCGCTGGAGAAGTTGCTCCAAGCCAAGGACCTGAAGGTCTGGCGCGACAAGTCGGAGCTGCGGCCCGGAGACCATGTCGAGTTTTCCGTTCCCGACGCGCTTAAGAAGTCTGCCACTGTCGCGGTGCTCTGGTCCGAGAACAGCATCAAATCGGACTGGGTCAAGCACGAAGCCAGCTATGCCGTCATTGAAGGCAAGGCGCTGACGCTTTCCATCGCGCCTTTCGAATACAAGAATTTGCCCAGCGTGTTTCGCGGCCTGAATTGCGGAGACCTTGCCGCCACGCTGGCCGACCCATCTAAGTTTCTCGACCGCTATCGCGAGCTTCGCGCGAAGCCGAAAGATTACAGCCGCATCGACCTGTCCAAGCTGCCGGTCACCTACGCGAAAAAGCTGTTACGGCCGCGAGCGCGAGATGGCCGCGCTGCACAAGGCGTGGGACGAGGGCCGCACCAAAATCTTCGCCTTCGACGCCATGGGCGGCGCGGGCAAGACCGCGCTCGTCTATCATTTCGTGCAGGCGCTGAAGGCGTCCGGCTGGCGCGGCGCGCAATCGGTCTTCGCCTGGAGCTTCTACAGCCAGGGCTCGAACGAGGACCGCCAGACCAGCGCCGACGATTTCTTCAAGGCCGCGTTCAAGCATTTCGGCGGAAAGGAGCCGCCGCGAGACCCGCGCGAGAAGGGCGTGGAGCTGGCGCATCTCGTGCAGGGGAGCCGCGCGCTTCTGATCCTCGACGGGCTGGAGCCGCTGCAATATGTGGCGCGCGGCGGCGGGCGCATGGATGACGCCAAGGTTGGCGGCGTGAAAGACCCCGGCATCAAGGCGCTGTTGAGCCTGCTCGCCGACCACAATCCCGGCCTCTGCCTTGTCACGACGAGGATCCGGCTCGCGGAACTGGCGGGCAATACCGGCGTTGCGTTCGAGCCGCTGGACAGGCTGCCGCTGATGGCGGGCATCGAGCTTCTGCGCGATCTCGGCGTCGAACCGAAGATGCCGCCCGCGCAATTCGCATTGCCGCAGCGCGCGGAGTTCGCAGCGCTGGTCCCGCCCTATGCGCCGCCGCCCGAATACACGCCGCCGCCTGCCGATGCGCGCGCCGCCATGCCGCCGCAGATCGCGAAAGACCTGATCGCGGCGGTGGAGGAGCTGCAAGGCCACGCGCTGGCGCTCACCCTCGTCGGCAACTACCTCGCCGAGCACCATCGCGGCGACATCCGCGCCATCCATGACCTGCCCGCGCTTGCGGAGCTGCGGGACGCGCCGGAGCGCAGCCCCTATCGCGTGATGCGCGCCATCGAGATCGCGCTGGCGCGGCGCATCGAGGAGGAGGGCAAGACCGAAAAGCCCGCCGAAACCGTCGCGGGCCGCGAGCTGGCGCTTCTGTTCTTCCTCGGCCTGTTCGACCGGCCTGCCGAGATGGCGCATCTGCCCGTCGTCTTCCCGGAGGACGGCGGTGCAAGTACCTTCAGCCGGACGCGGCCGATCTCGCGCTTGCCGCCAAGGAAATGTCCCATCGAGAAGCAGACTGGATGAGTTGAAGAAAGAGCTGAGGCGGCTCCGCGATTGGCGCAGGAAAGAAATCGCGCGCGACGGAAGCACGCTCAAGGCGGAATGGATCGAGGCGCATCGAGGCGGCGCGGCGCGTGCTGGTGCGCCGAGCCTTTGCGGGCATGGCGGAGGCGGCGCGCGACCGCCGCCTGATGACCGAGGCGCTGCATGAGCTGACGCGGCGCGGACTCGTTTCAAAGTTCAGCGAAAACGCCAGCTTCGACAAAGGCAGCATCGATTGCCATCCGCTGGTGCGCGAATATTTCGGCGCGCGGCTGAAGGAGCTGGACCGCGAAACCTTCAAGGCCGCGCATGGCCGCCTTTACGATCATTACCGCTATGCGGGCCTGCCCGCCGCCTTCCGCGACCCGGTGGCTTATGGTGGCATTGGCCGCTCAAAGCCGCGTTTCCAGATTGCAGACCACTATCCTAGGCGCTCAAGCGCGGCTTTATCGACAGTGGCTTGAAAGGTCGCAGCACCTACCGACATGTCAAATGCCGCCGATCAACTGCGAAGAAGCGGCAGCGGTGATCGGCCGCGTTCGGACTTGTGGGCCCGCTGGCGATGGAAGGCGCTTTCTGCCGGAGGACGAGGCAGGGATGACGCCGCTGTTTGCCGCCATCGCCCATGGCTGCGCGGCGGAGCGGGAGGACGAAACCTTCAACGAGGTCTATCGGCCGCGCATCGCGCGGGGCAACGAGAATTTCGCGTCGAGGAAGCTCGGGCTTTTCGGCCAGGAGTTGGCTGCGCTAGCGGCCTTCTTCGAGACGCCGTTCACCAAGCCGAGCCCGCACCTTTCGCCGGGCGACCGGGCGCTGGCGCTGAACCTCGTAGGCTTTCGCTTGCGCGCGCTCGGCCGCCTGGAGGACGCCGCCGAACCGATGCGCGCCGCCGCTGAGCTTACCGCTCAGCAATTGAGGATTGGGAGGCCTCGTCGGTGACTCTGGCAACCTGAGCGAGCTTCTGCTCACCATCGGCCGCATCGCGGGCGAGGACGGCGCGGTTGCTGCCGCGAACAGGCGGTTACCTTCGCGGACCGCTCCGGCGATGCCTTCGAGCGCACGGTGGGGCGCACCATCCATGCCGATGCGCTCGCGCAGGCGGGCGGGCTCGCCCGCTCCGAGGCGCTGTTCCGCGAGGCGGAAGCGCTGCAGAAGGAGAGGCAGCCCAATCTGCCCCGCCTGTATTCGGTGCAGGGCTACCGATATTGCGATCTCCTCCTCGCCCGCGGCCGCGCCGCCGAAGCCGCCGTCCGTGCGAGACGTCGAATGTGCCGATGACGATTCGCCACGAGTATCTGCTCGACATCGGCCTCGACACGCTGACGCAAGCCCGCGCGGCACTGGCCGAAGCGCCGCTTGCAGCGCCCGCTTCTGCCGATTGCGCCGAGCTTTCGAAGGATGCACTCGCCGCGCTGCGCCGCGCCAACACCGAGGACCATCTGCCTCGCGGCCTTCTCGCCCATGCCGAAGCGCTCTGGCGCTGCGGCGACGCCAAGGCCGCAGACGATCCGCTCCGCGAGGCCGAAACCATCGCCGCGCGCGGTCCCATGCCGCTGTTCATGGCGCATGCGCATCTGCTGCGTGCCCGCATCGCGCTTTCGCAAGACAACCTCGCCGCCGCGAAAGCGAAGCGCGACGCCGCCCTCGAACTGATCCAGAGGCATGGCTATGGACGCGCCGCGCCTGAGGCGGCCGTGCTCAACGCCGAAATCGCCTGCGCGGAAAACGCCGCCAATCGCGGTGCCGCAATCGCCGCCGCCGTCACAGCCATCCGCGGCGAGCCCTATCATGACGAGCGCACCGGCATCACCATCGACGGCGGCTGGTGGGGTCTGCTTCCGCGCCTCGAACTGCTGCTTTCCGCCGCCGATCCCCGCCTTGCAGACCTGCGCGCCGCCCGCGACGCCTACAACGCCGAGCGCGACGCCTATCTCCGCTCCACCCTCGCCCGAGATGTGGAAGGCTACCATCCCGGTAACGATCCCATCGCAGCCTATCTTGGCGTTGACGTTTGGGAAGAGGAAGACCGCGCCCTCGCCGACCCCGATTTCCGCCGCGAATTGAGCGAAGCCCTGGTTCGCGGAGGCTACAAGCCGCTCGACGAAACACCCATCGCCGAGCAGCGCAACGTCGCCCGCCAATACCTCAAGTTCAAGTGCGAGGCGGAAAGTCCAGAGGAAGCGCCAGACCTGCCCAAAATCACCGATGAGCTTCTCGATCAAGTTCTCGCCGACGCTACAGCCTGCAAAGCCATCGAGACGATGCTGGAGAATGCTGGCGTCAGGGAGCCGCTGAAGGGCCTGCCTCGCGAAGATCAGCGCCAAGCCGTAGCGGCCTTCTTTGCGATGTTGGAAAATCTGAAGGAAGACGCACCGGCTGACACGCCGCCGCAACCCGCCAGGAAGAAGGGCCGCCGCCGCTGGTGGTGGCCCTTCGGTCGCAGCGATTTCACCCGTCACAAGCCATGACGCTCATGTAGTTCAAAAACTGCTTTTATATTTACTTATGGCTATTTTGCAAAACGAAGCCAAACTTTTCATTAACCCTTGATTGCTTGGCTTCGCTGCGCTCGCCGTCGCAATGCCAAGAAGTGAGGCCGGGCGACCGGCCATACACAGGAGCAGCGCGCAACCGCATATTTCTCTGGATGGCGGCCTTGTGCGCGGCCATCCCCGCGCACCGCCGATGGACAACAGCGGCCTGACGGGCTATCTCCGCACAAACATCTGAGGACGCCCATGCTCCGAAGCCTCTATTCCCGGACGATGCGCCTCGCGAAGGGGCCGCGTGCGCTTTTTGCGCTCATCGCGGTCTCGTTCGCGGAAAGCTCGTTCTTTCCCATTCCGCCGGATACGCTGCTCATCCCGATGGTGCTGGCGGAGCGGAAGCGGGCGTTCACGCTTGCGCTGTGGTGCACGGCGGCGTCGGTGGTCGGCGGCATCGTCGGCTACGGCATCGGCTCGCTGCTTTATGACAGCGTCGGCAAATGGATCATCGACCTCTACGGCTACGGCGATCGCATCGAGCAGTTCCGCGAGACTTATGCGAAGTGGGGCGCGTGGATCATCCTGTTGAAGGGGCTGACGCCGATCCCCTTCAAGCTGGTGACCATCGCGAGCGGTTTTGCGGGCTATAATTTCGGGCTGTTCATCATCCTGTCGCTCATTACGCGGGGCCTGCGCTTCTTCCTTGTCGCGGGGTTGCTCTATATCTATGGCGAACCGATCCGCGAGTTTATCGAGCGCCGTCTGGGGACGGTGACACTCGGGCTATTCGCGACGATTGTTTCAGGCTTTGTGATCGTGAGATATGTCATATAGCGCGCTAACCATCCATAAGCGACCAGCGGGAATTGAGCTTGAGCACGGCGGCGCTTGTCCTGGCGGGCGTCAGTTTTGCCGCGCTCGCGGGGGCCTGGATATTCCAGTTCGCCGGCTACGCGCCCTGCTCGCTTTGCCTGGAGGAACGCATTCCCTATTATGCGGCCGTGCCCGGAGGGCTTCTTGCCGCGTACCTTGCGCGTTCAGCTCCGAGAGTGGCCGCGTTTATCGTCGCGGCGATTGCGCTGGCTTTTCTTTATAACGCTGGCTTGAGCATCTATCACGCGGGCGCGGAATGGCACTTCTGGCCCGGTCCCGATACATGCACCGGGAACGGAGACATTCTGCAGCCGAAGAGCCTTTCGAAGGCTCTGCAGCACAATAACATCGTTCGCTGCGACGAGGCTGCGATCCGAATTTTCGGCGTGTCGCTGGCTGGCTACAATGTTCTTATTTCCGGAGCGTTGGCGATGCTCGGCGGCCTGGCCGCGTGGCAAAGCGTCAGAAAGAGAGGCCGGGCCCACGCCCGGCCCTGACTTCAAGCAGCCGCGGGGGCAGGTTTCTCGGCGGAGGGCTGAGCTTCCGCTTGAGCAGCGCTCACGGCAGCCAGGGCCTTTTTCAGCTCCTCTTCCTTGGTGTGATCAAACGAGGTGCGGATCACCTTGCCGCCCACACCCTTCAGGTCGTCGAGAACCTTGTCCGCCGTCATCTTCTTGATGAGCACGAAGAGCGCGGCGCTGCCCGAGTCAATCGTCGTCGCGACCTGCTTCATGAAATCATCGTTGATGCCGACATCCGAAAGCGCACCCGCCAGCGCGCCGGAGGCCGCGCCGACCACGGTACCGACCAGCGGCACAAGGAAGATCAGCCCGACCAGCGTGCCCCAGACAGCGCCTGAGGCTGCGCCAATGGCGGTCGGGTGATAGAGCTGGTTCAGCTTGATGTGGCCGTCGGGCTGCTTGACCGCGATCACGGCGTCCTTGATGTCGATGATGTAATCCTGCTGCATGCTGAGAAGCTTCTGACGAACTTCTTCAGCTTTGGCTTCCGTTGGAAATTCGATGACGACGAGATCGGCCATGACGGGAACTCCTTCCGTGTGGGGGCAACTCCGGGCCGGAGATTACCGCGAGCGCGGCAAAGCGTCACCATCCTTCATGGTTCGGAGCATCACTTTTTATTTAAGAATTTACATTCCTTTATGCCGAAAACGCCTGAATGCCGGTCAGTGCGCGTCCGAGGATAAGCGCATGCACATCGTGGGTGCCTTCGTAGGTGTTTACGGTCTCGAGGTTCTGCGCGTGGCGTATCACGTGATACTCCCCTGCAATGCCGTTGCCGCCGTGGATGTCGCGGGCTGCGCGGGCGATATCCAAGGCCTTGCCGCAGTTGTTGCGCTTGATGAGCGAGATCATTTCCGGCGCGGCGTTGCCCTCATCGAACAGGCGGCCAACGCGAAGCGTCGCCTGAAGGCCGAGCGCGATTTCCGTCTGCATATCGGCGAGCTTCTTCTGCACGAGCTGGGTCGCCGCCAGCGGACGGCCGAACTGCTTGCGGTCCAGCGCGTATTGCCGCGCTCGATGCAGGCAATCCTCCGCCGCGCCCATGACGCCCCACGCGATGCTGTATCGCGCGCGGTTCAGGCAGTTGAACGGGGCCTGCAAGCCGGACGCATTCGGCAGAAGGGCGTTCCCGGGCACTTCCACGTCATCCATGACGATCTGGCCGGTAACGGACGCCCGCAGCGAGAGCTTGCCCTCGATTTTCGGGGCGGATAGCCCGCGCATGCCTTTTTCGAGGATGAAGCCGCGGATCTTGTTCTGATGCGCGCGCGATTTGGCCCAGACGACGAAGACATCGGCGATGGGGGAGTTGGAAATCCAGGTCTTCGACCCGCGCAGCCGGTAACCGCCCTCGATCGGCTCCGCGTTCGTCATCATTGAACCCGGATCGGAGCCTGCGTCGGGTTCCGTCAAGCCGAAGCAGCCGACATATTCGCCCGTTGACAGCTTCCGCAGGTATTTCCGCCGCTGCTCGTCATTCCCGTACGCGTAGATCGGATACATGACGAGCGAGGATTGCACGCTCATGATGCTGCGATAGCCGGAATCGACACGCTCGATTTCGCGGGCGACAAGGCCATAGGCGACATAAGAGACGCCCGCGCCGCCATACTCGGGGGGAAGGGTCAGCCCAAGCAGGCCAAGCTCGCCCATCTCATTGAAAATGGCGCGATCGGTCTTTTCGTGAGCGTACGCCTCGACGATCCGGGGGCGCAGCCGGCCTTCCGCGAAGGCATGCGCCGTTTCCTGGATTAGGCGCTCCTCGTGGCTAAGCTGTTCGTGCAACAAAAAGGGATCGGCCCAGTCGAAGGGCGGCGTTTTTGTCTCGGTTGCCTTATTCATCCTATGACTCCGGACGGCAAATGTGCGTTGCCCTCCTGCGGCGGTTGTGGAAACAGCCCCGCCCCAAGGGGGTCGGCATCAAGATTTGACCCAGATTTGTGGATTTAACTCTTGCGGGAAAGAGATTCCACACTGCACGGAGGATCCCGCTTATGAAAAGGACAATGCTGCGCTCCAGGATTTTCGGGGTTGCGTGCGTTATGGTCTTTGCAAATTCAATAGCTTTCGCACAGCCAGCGCAAGACACAAACGCTGCGCCTGCGGCGACGGCTGCAAGCCCCGCTCCGTCCGATGCGGCAGCGCCGAAGGGCAAAGCGAAACAATCCGAAAAGAAAACTCAGGAAGGCGGTCAGACCAACGCCGCCGCCAACTCAGAGCCAAAGCCGAAGCGCGGTCAGTATGCGACTGAGGCGGAGGCGAAAGCGCATTGCCCCGGTGAGGTTGTCTGGGTCGATAAGGACAACTTCAACCACTATGCTGGCTCGCGCGAATATGGCCGCAAGCCAGGCGCTTTCGCCTGCGAGAGCTAAGGGAGCGGCGCTTCCTAGACAACGGATCGCTGCTAGAGTCATCCCGGAAGCCGCTTGCGGCTATCCGGGATCATAAGAACTTGGAGCGCCTACCTTTTTGCGGTCCCGGCTCGCGCTTCGCTTGGCCGGGATGACGCAGTGTAGATATAGTTTGCCTAGTAGACGCCGGGTATGAGGCGGTTTGTGCGGGCGCGATAGGCGTCGTATTCGCTGCCAAATTGCGTCCGCAGCAACGCCTCCTCGGCGCGTATTCGCGCGATGATCGGCACAATGAGAAGCGCGGCAACCAAAACACCGGCGCCCGATCTGAAGGCAAGCGCCCACCCCAGAGAACTGATGAAAAGCCCCAGATAGCTTGGGTGGCGGATGGCGCTGTAAATGCCGGTGGTGACGAGCCGATGTCCTGGCTGGATCGCCACAAGCCCGCTGAACCTGTCGCCAAGCACGAACACCGGCCAGAGCCGGAGCGCCCCACCGATCGCGAAGAGAGCGACGCCGGCCCAGCGGGTGGCGTCGCCGTCTATGGTCCAGAAATCGATGCGGTCCGTGTAAGCGGGAAGATAGGCCAGGATCAGACCCACCACGCCGAAAACTGGGATGACCCAGCGATTGGAGCGATCTTCACGCTCACCGGAACTGAGGTTTCCCCCGGCAAAGAAAGAAGCCAGCCCCAACGCGGCGAGCACGACGGCCAGACCAACCAGAGCAGGCTTGGAAAAGAACGCTGCGAACCCGCCCGCGCCCAGCACGGCGAGGCCAAGATAGACCGTCAGGCTGATGGCGACACCGGCAAACCGCACGGCGGGCGGCATCGGGCTAATGCGTCCAGCTTCCGATCCGGCCGAACTTGAAGTTGTCGGAGTAGGACTTCTTTATGAAGGCGCGCGGGTGCGGCTCGAAGATACGGAACGGAATTCCGTTCTTCTTCGCGTAATCGATCGCCTCTTCCTGCGTCTCGAAGAAAAGCCGCACCTGGGAAAGCATGTCGTTCGAGCTGGTCCACCCCATCAGAGGCTCGATCTCCCGCGGCGTCGCGGGTTCGTAGTCCAGCACCCATTCTTTCGTTTTCGCCCGCCCAGACTGCATGGCTGTTTTTGCTGGCTTATAAATGCGTGCAAGCATGATGACCTGTGCCATTGACAATGAACCACTTCGAACTTGGGCCATGCCGGGCCAAATAACAATCGCAAACAGTCTGGCCAGCGACTGAATGCCCTTTTTGCTTGACGTTGCTGCCGGTAGCGCACGGCGAGCAATTCAAGCTTGGGGTGAACGGAACCGAGCGCTCCGCCGCGTCGGACTCCACGAAACTCAAGGCCAAAAATGTGACGAAAGGCTATTTTCGCTGTTTTGGCTATTCCTTTTAGCCATTTAGGCAAACTTAACTACAAGTCGATCGCGTTTATTTACTTTCTCCATGCACAGTTTGCGATTGGGGTCATCCAAGTAATGCGTCATGAGAGTAGCCCGGTTCACTGCCGCAAGTTTGCTTGCACTTCTTCTTGCCGAAGAGGGACACGCCGAACCTTGCAACGACTTAAGGAAATCGACCGCCTCTCAGCCGCAAGCAAAATGCGAAACCGTCGTCAGGAAAAAACCGCCGAAATCCGCAAATCCTCCGGCGTATTCTCCGGCTTTTTCGCCGGGGCAGCCGGCCGAAGCACCGGTCAACAAATTTGAGCTGCTGCCCCCATCCCCTCTAAGGCCGGATTGGGTTTACCTCGGAACCGGCATTGTCGATGCTCACGTCGGCGAAAAACGGATATTCGTGGATGGCAGGCCGACCAACCGCTATACGGCTGTCACCCTGATCATCCCTGTCGAACAAAGCCAATACAATCCTTATCCTGTCGGACCCGAGATAGGGGCTGGCTGGAAAACACCTGCCCTTGCCGCGTACGGCATCACCGACTTCAGCGTCGGCTTTACGTCTTTCCGGAACAGCATTTACCGGGATGCAGCGGTTCTCGGCTTCCGCCTCGGCCACGACTTTGCGCCAGGCGTCAACGCCGGTATCATTATCGGACCCGTTTTTTCAGGATATTCCGAGCCGGTTGCGGCGGCAGCGGAGGTGGAATTCGATTTCAAGCAAATCGCCGTTTCTCAGAATTGGAGCGTAGCCGATATGATTCCGAACGGCTTTATTGTGAAGAATCGGATTATGCCGGGCAAAGTCGAGTTCTGGACGCCGGGCCAGGGCGCAAATGTGGCTCTCGAACTTTGGGCCGGATTTAAATTCTCTCTTCGATGACGCGAATGCATGAGGGCTGAGCAGACACCATATCATGCCCGGCGGAGCCGGCAATAACCCCGTTCCTGGCGATTGCCGGCTGAGAGGGTTGTCAAAGGCGAAGACAAGCATCTACATCGTCGAAAGCGTTTGCAGATGCTGGAACAGCCAGGTCTCGCTCAGCGCATCGTTATCTTTTTTCAGATAAACGCGAAGGTCGACAGGAGCGTCCGAGGCCGCCGTGAAGTCGAACATCACGCGCCACTTGTCGGTGTCGACCACGGGATAGACCGCCTGCCGCTCGATTTTGCCGGAACCGGCGGTCACAACGACGTCGATGTCTCCGCGCTTCGTGAATTCGTTGAGCCTGCCGCCGCGGAAGTCCACCACATACTTCACCATCCCTTTGGGGCGCGGCTGGCCCGGAATTCCGCCCGTGCCGGCTCTCGTCGCGACGACGCGCGCGAGCGGGGCCGGATAAGGCTCTTCAAGCCGCCAGTGCAGCTTGTATTGCACCTCGTGATGCTCCCCGGCGCGGTAAGGCTGCCTCGGAGTCCAGTAGGCCACGATATTGTCGTGGATCTCGTCGTTAGTCGGGATCTCCACGAGTTGAACGGCCCCTTCGCCCCAGTCGCCGATGGGCTCGACCCAGACGCTCGGGCGCTTGTTATAGAAAGCTCCGTCGTCCTCGTATTCGCGGAAATCGCGCTCGCGCTGCAAAAGGCCGAAGCCTTTCGGGCGTTGATCGAAAAACGAGCTGGTCTGAACGCTGAGCGGATCGTTGATGGGCCGCCAGATGCGCTCGCCGGCCCCCGTCCAGACGCTCAACCCATCGCTATCGTGGATCTCGGGCCGCCAGTCGGTTCCCATCCTGCGATTGGGCTTGCCGTACCAGTACATGCTGGTGAGCGGCGCAATGCCGACGCGGGCGATCTCAGTCCTTGGAAATAGATGGGCCGTCACATTCATCAACGTGAAGCCTTCGTGTGTCGTCTCGAAGCGATAGGCCCCGGTGATGCGCGGCGAATCCAAGACTGCGTTGATGATGACGCCGCGCCTTCCCGCCATCGGTTCCAGCCAGAATTGCGAGAAGCGCGGAAATTCCTCCGGAGTCGGCATTGCGACGTCGATTGCGAGGCCGCGCGAGGAAAGCCCATATTGCCCCGTTTCGGCAGGGCTGCGGAAATAGGACGCTCCGAGGAAAGCGAGCCAATCCGGCACGCCCGGCGCAGCGAGAACGCGAAAGCCCGCAAACCCCGTATCTGGCGGCAGCGCCTTCGCGAACTCGCTCTTGCCATAGGAGAAGAGGTCCGGACTGTAGCCAACCTCTTGCGCCAGCCCGGCGGCGGAGACGACGAAGATGCGGACGGGCTCCTTGAAGAACCGTCCGACGTGGAAGAGCTCTATGGGATAAGGCCCGTCACCCCCACCCCAGATCGCCAGTTCGGGGCGGAACTTGATCTGCTGATAGGCATCGAAGTCGATCCGCTCCAAAAGTTCCGGATCGTGCAGAACCGGCTTCTGATAAGGCTTCTCGCTAAGCTCTTTGGCCCAGCCAATAAGCTTATCGAAGGAAAAAGGAATCTGCGGGCCGAAGAAGATGCTTTCGGGTTGCCCAGGCATCGCTCTGGCGCTGGCTGCGAGACCCAGAGCTGCCGATCCGATCAACAATGTCCGGCGATCAATCATTTGGTCTCTCCGCAATGTGGGCTTCTCAGCCTCAGTTTGGATCAAGGAGATGCGTATAAGAGGAATAGAAATAAAGCTAGAACTTTAGGGAGGCTGGCGGCGCACCTTTTCCATGATGCGCCCGGCAGACTTTTCTACAGCATGTCTATTGCGCCGTTCAAACAACTCAGAACCGGTCCCAAAGGGTAGTATGCGAAAAACTTTTTGGCTATTATTGCGCAGCAATTCCAGAGGGGCCGCCTCATGCAAATCCGCAATCCCTACCTTCTCTTTCTCGGTGACGTTCAGGATCAGCTCGCAGCCAAAACGGCGCAGGGAATTGTGGATTGGCGGCGCGACTGGTGCCTTGGGCAATTTCGGATGCCGGGTTGCAAGGCCGATGTGGGCATTCCCGATATGACCATCCAGGAGGCTGTGGCAGCGGGAGCACGCACGCTGATCGTTGGCGTTGCGAATGCGGGCGGCGTGCTTCCCGAACAATGGACTGCGCCAATCGTCGAAGCGCTGGCGTCCGGGCTCGATGTCGCGGCTGGCTTGCACATGAAGCTTGCGGAGCGGCCCTCCGTCGCGGATGCCGCGCGCCGCTGTGGCCGGAAACTTTTCGATGTTCGCCAGTCCGAGGAGCGCTTCGAGACGGGGAAGGGAACAAAGCGCCCGGGAATGCGGCTCTTGACGGTGGGCACCGATTGCTCGGTCGGCAAGAAGTACACGGCTCTGGCGCTCGAACGCGAGATGCGCTCCTGCGGCTTTGACGCCGACTTCAGGGCGACAGGGCAAACCGGCTTGTTCATTTCGGGCCACGGTGTTGCCATCGACGCTGTTGTGGCGGACTTCATCGCAGGCGCTGTGGAATGGCTTTCGCCGGCGGCGGACGCGCGCCATTGGGACTTGATCGAGGGCCAGGGCTCGATGTTCCATCCCTCGTTCGCAGGCGTGTCACTGGGGCTTCTGCATGGGGCCCAGCCGGACGCGTTCGTGGTCTGCCACGAGCCCTCGCGCAAATCCATGCGGGGCGTCTCCTATCCCTTGCCTTCCATCCGGCAGGTTCTCGATCTGACCATCCGCTGCGGCTCGCTGACCAATCCCGCCATTCGGCCGATTGGGATCGCGATCAACACCGCATCGATGGACCAGGATTCTGCACGCGATTACTTGAAACAGCTCGAGAGCGATTTTGACCTGCCCGCGACCGATCCCATGCGGTTCGGAACCGGTCCGATCGTGGACCGCATCGCGGCGGAGTTCCCGGCCACGGTTTCTGCCAAGGCCCGCTAGCCGATGCGCCTTCAGGCCGATGTCGAAAGCTGGCCCATCGCCGGCGCGTTTACCATTTCTCGCGGAAGCCGGACCGAGGCGCGCGTCGTCGTAGCGACGGTTGAGGATGGTGCTTTCCGGGGGCGGGGCGAATGCGTGCCTTACCCGCGCTATGGCGAAACCGTCGAAGGGGTCGCAGCCACAATCGAGAACCTCGCGGACGCAATCGCTGGCGGGGCCAGCCGAGCCGATCTCTCTGAGGCTGCTCCCCGCAGGGGCGGCGCGAAACGCGCTCGATTGTGCGCTTTGGGATCTTGAGGCAAAGGCGGCGCGGAAACGCGTTTACGAGTTGGCCGCGGTCCCTGCGCCTGTCGCTGTAACGACCGCCTATACGCTCAGCCTTGGCGCGCCGGGAGCGATGGAGGCGAGCGGCACGTGCGGCTAGCCACAGGCCGCTCTTGAAAGTGAAGCTCGGTGGCGAGGGTGACCCGGACCGGATCGCCGCTGTGCGGCGGGGCGCGCCAAAATCGACCTTGATCGTTGATGCGAACGAAGCATGGAGCGAGGCCAACTTCGCTCAGAACCTGGCGGCGTGCCGCGCAGCAGGCGTTGCCCTTATCGAACAGCCGCTGCCCGCCGGGCATGACGAAATGCTTGCCTCAATTTCGGCGGAGGATCGCAGCGGCATTCTGTTCTGCGCCGATGAGAGCGTGCATACTGCCGGAGACCTCGACGCAATCGCATCCCGCTATCAAGCCATAAACATTAAGCTCGACAAGGCTGGCGGACTTACTGTGGCGTTCGATCTGAAGGCGGAGGCGCTGAGGCACAAGCTTGCCATCATGGTTGGCTGCATGGTCGGCACGTCACTCGCGATGGCCCCCGCGCTGTTGCTCGCCAGCAACGCGGACTTCGTCGACCTTGACGGCCCGCTGCTTCTAGCCCGCGACCGCGAACCAGGGCTCGTGTTCGACGGCAGCGTGATCCAGCCCTTCAGCGCCGAACTGTGGGGTTGATCGTTATCGGGCGCGACGTCATAGTCGCCTTTCCGAGCATGCATTGCGGCCTATGCAAGTAAAACTATTTAACTACTGAACTGTGCCTTGTAAGCCGCAAGCGCTCTGAACGGAAGAAAACTCAAGCGCTTTTTGCGGCCAAGCTGCCCTCGGATAACACTAACTGCGGAGCTGAAAAGCCACATCAAGCTTTGCAAAGCCGGCAGCCGCCGTCTATATAAGCCATCTGGAACAGAGAGGCGAAATCGCGCAGCATGGACGCGCGGCGTATTTCTTTTGTGAAAATGAACGGCCTTGGCAACGACTTCGTCATGATTGACGCCCGCGCCGAGCCTTTTCGGCTGTCCGCCGCCGCCGCAGGAGCAATAGCCGACCGGAGAAGCGGCGTAGGCTGCGATCAGGTGATCGTGCTGGAGCCTTCGCGGGCCGCCGACGTGTTCATGCGCATCCTGAATGCCGACGGCTCGGAAGTGAGCGCCTGCGGGAACGCGAGCCGTTGCGTCGCGGCGCTACTGCGTCCTGACCTTGGGCGCGGCCGGATTTCCATCGAGACGCGCGCCGGGACACTGGATGCGCGCGTCGGCGTGGACGGCCTTGTCAGCGTCGACATGGGTGCGCCCCGCTTCGCCTGGGACGAAATCCCGCTGGCGCGGCCCGCCGCCGATACCCGTTGCATCGATTTGACTTTCGCCTTGCCCGATGGCCGTGTGCTCTCGGAGCCGAGCGTGGTCAATGTCGGCAATCCGCATTGCATCTTCTGGGTCCGGGATGCCGAGAGCTACGATCTGGCCGCGTTCGGTTCGGAACTTGAGCACCATTCCCTTTTCCCCGAGCGCGCCAATATTTCGCTCGCCGAAATTATGGATGACACGACGATCAAGCTGCGCGTTTGGGAACGCGGCACGGGCATAACCCGCGCCTGCGGGACGGCGGCCTGCGCCACAGCTGTGGCTGCCGCGCGCACCGGAAGGACGGGCCGCAAAGCAACCGTTGAACTCCCCGGAGGCGTCCTCTCCATCGAGTGGCGCGCCGAAGACGATCATATTTTGATGACTGGCCCGGCCGAGATTGAATTCGAGGGCTTTATACACTTGAACGGCAGCAGGGTCGAGGTGGCACGGCAGTCATGAGCGTCGACGTCATCACCTTTGGCTGCCGCTTGAACACTTACGAGAGTGAAGTGGCGAAGGCGCATGCGGCACAGGCCGGGCTCAACGATGCGGTCATCGTCAATACCTGCGCCGTCACAGCCGAAGCCGTGCGGCAGGCCCGCCAAACAATACGGAAGGTGCGCCGCGAGCGGCCCGCGGCGAAGATTATCGTGACAGGCTGCGCCGCGCAGATCGAGCCTGAGACCTTCGCGGGGATGGAGGAGGCCGATTTCGTCATCGGCAACGCGGAGAAAACCGCGGTAGAGACGTTTCTGCAAATCGCTTCAAACGATCTGGCGCGGGTCAAGGTCAATAATATTGCCTCGGTCCGCGAGACTGCCGCTCACATGATTTCCGGTTTTGGCGGCAGAAGCCGGGCTTATCTCGAAGTGCAGAACGGCTGTGATCATCGCTGCACATTCTGCGTGATCCCGTTTGGCCGCGGGCCATCCCGCTCCGTGCCGGCCGGCAATGTTGTGTGCCAGATCCGCGCGCTGGTGGAGGAAGGCTACCGTGAGGTGGTGCTGACGGGCGTCGATCTCACCTCATACGGCTCCGATCTGCCGGGAGGCATGACGCTGGGTCGGCTTGTGCGCACGATTTTGAGGCTCGTGCCCGAGTTGCCTCGCCTGCGCGTTTCATCCATCGATACGATGGAGGCTGATGACGCGCTCACGGAAGCCTTTGCGGAGGAAGAGCGGCTTATGCCCCACCTCCACCTTTCGCTTCAGTCCGGCGACAATCTGATCCTGAGGCGCATGAAGCGCCGCCACGCGCGCGAGGATGTCATTCAGTTTTGCAAGGCCATGAGGAACCTGCGTCCAGACATGGTCTTCGGCGCGGATCTCATTGCCGGCTTCCCGACCGAAGACGAAGCGATGTTCTCGAACACGCTCCGTCTCGCAGACGAATGCGAATTGAGCTTTCTGCATGTCTTCCCATTTTCGGCGCGGCCGCAGACGGCTGCTGCACGCATGCCGCAGCTCGACCGCGCGCTTGTGAAGGAGCGCGCCGCGCGCATGCGCCGCAAGGCGTCCGAGCGCCTGAGCCTCCATCTTCAGGCGGAGCAAGGCAAGGTTTTCGATGTGCTCATGGAAGGCAAGGCCATGGGCCGGACGCCAGGCTTCACCGAGATCGAAATCAACGGCGAAGGCAGTGGGTTGCACGGCGCAATTTTGAAGGCGCGAGCCACCGGCTGTGACGAACGCCGTCTTATTGGCGAGCGCCTTTCATTATGAGCAATACCCCGAAGCGAAGCGTGTTTGGCCGCGTGTTCGGCGGCGCGAAGACTGAAACTCCGCCCAAAGCGGAAGATCGGACGCTGCCGCCTCAAGAGTCGGCGCTCGTAGCCTCCGAGGAGATTCGAGAGGAAGCACAGGATACGTCAGAGCTCAGCGCGTTCCAACTGGACGAACCTGTTTACAACGAGGAAGAAATTTCAGACGAGACGCCGGAAAAAACGCCCCGCACCGGCTGGTTCCAGCGCCTTCGGAAGGGGCTCACGAAAACGTCCTCGCGGCTTACCGAGGGCATCACCGGCGTTTTCGCAAAGCAGAAGCTTGACGACGAAACCTTGGAGGAACTGGGAGACCTGCTGATCCAGGCGGACCTTGGTCTCGAGATCACATCCCGAGTCACTGATGCTTTGCGCCAATCGCGCTATAACAGCAACATCACCGCTGAAGAGGTTCGCGAAATTCTGGCTCGGGAGGTGGAGAAGGTTCTCGCCGATGTCGCAGAGCCGCTGGTGATCGATGAATCCAGGAAGCCGCATGTCATCCTCGTCGTGGGCGTGAACGGAACCGGCAAGACCACCACAATCGGCAAGTATGCGAACCAGTTTACCCGGCAGGGGCTGCGCGTGATGCTCGCGGCAGGCGATACCTTCCGGGCGGCGGCAATCGAGCAACTCAAGATTTGGGGCGAACGCACCGGCTCCGAAGTGGTCGCCAGCGAACCCGGTGCTGACGCGGCGGGCTTGGCGTTTGATGCGTTCCAGCGCGCAAAAGCAGAGGGTTACGACGTCCTCATCATCGACACGGCGGGCCGCCTGCAGAATAAAACGGCGCTGATGGCGGAACTCGAGAAGGTGATCCGGGTTATACGCAAGCTTGACAGAGCAGCGCCGCATACTTGCATCCTCACGCTTGACGCGACCACGGGACAAAACGCGCTTTCCCAAGTCGATATCTTCGACAAGACGGCAGGGGTGACCGGGCTGGTCATGACCAAGCTCGACGGAACGGCGAGGGGCGGCATCCTCGTCGCTATTGCAAGCAAATTCGGCATCCCCGTGCATGCTATCGGTGTCGGGGAAAGCGCCGAAGATTTGCAGTCATTCGATGCGAAAGATTTTGCACGCGCCATCGCAGGCGCGAGTTGAGTTCGGGAGGTTTATGTGGAGCAACTTGAGGCATCCAAAGGGAAACCGGATGTCAGTGCCCTCCTAAAGCTTGTGCTGGAGGTCGGCCCTATCGCGGTATTCTTCATCATGAACGGCAGGTTTGGCATTTTTTATGCTACCGGTTCGTTCATGGCTGCCACCTTGATCTCGTTGGTGACGAGCCGCGTCTTTTTCAAGCGCATACCTATTTTGGCCCTTGTGACCGGCGTCTTCGTCATGATCTTTGGGTTTCTGACGATCTATTTGCATGACGACACCTTCATCAAGATCAAGCCTACGGTTGTGAACACGCTGTTCGCGGTAATCCTTGGCGCTGGCCTTTATTTCCGCAGACCGGTGTTGAAGTTCGCTCTCGGCGAGATCCTGCAAATGCACGAGGAAGGCTGGCGGCTTTTGACGATACGCTGGATCGGGTTTTTCCTTTTCCTGGCCGTCCTGAACGAGGCCATATGGCGCAATTTCTCGACTGACACCTGGGTCAGCTTTAAATCCTTCGGGATGATGCCCTTGACTTTCCTCTTTATGCTGTCTCAAATCACGTTGATTATGCGACATCAGATTTCCGAGGTATCTTCAGAGACGTCAGAGATTTCTTCTTCATAAGGTGAAGCCTCTGAAAAATCTTTCCGTGCGCTGCATGGAACCTAACGGTTGCCCTATTCATTTTCTCAACAATGTTCAGAGTTTAACCGAGCAACCGGACGAGAATGCTGGACGCAAAAGCAGGGCTAGGCCAACCAGGACGGAAACGAAAGAAAAGCGCGGGCGCGCGCTCCGACAGCGTTGACAAATCTGTCATTCATCTCCTCCACCGCGCAAGTCAGCGCGCCTCGGAAATATTCGCACAAGAGACGAGGGATTTCGATCTGACCGCCCGGCAGTATGCGGTGATCACCACGGTCGCCCATCATGAGGGTCTGAGCCAGACCGACCTTGTTAGGATAACCGGGATTGACCGCTCAACGCTTGCCGACGTGGTTCAGAGGCTCCTCAAGCGCGGCGTGATTCAGCGCGAGCGCACGATGCAGGATGGGCGGACCTATGCCGTCAGCCTTTCCCAGGAAGGCCGGGAACTTCTGGAATCGATAAAGCCTTATGCTCGCCGCGCCGACCGTCTCGTGCTGTCTTGCCTCGGCGAGGAAGACGGCAAATTGGCTACCCAGATCCTTGGCAGGCTTCTTCGCAAAGTTGACGATAACGGGTCAATCGGCTCGGAATAATTCAGTGTCCCTGCCCGAGAGTCCTCGCCAACCAAAAGGGTTGGATGTAAAATTGTGCCATGGGCAACGACCTAATCAGCTTTCGAACTGCAATAGCAAAGGATGCGAACGCGGTCGCGGTCATTCATGAAGCCGCATGGCGGTCGACATACCAGGGCATCATTCCGCACCTTCATCTCGAGCGCATGATCGCGCGACGCGGTCCAAGATGGTGGCAGCAGCAAATCCAGCGCGGCGGAAATGTCACGCTTCTTGTTTTCGATGGTGACCCGCAGGGCTATGCGACCTGGGGTCATGTGAGAGGAACGTGGCCTTGGCCCGCAGGTGAGATTTTCGAGCTCTACGTCAACCCCGCGTTTCAGGGCGTGGGCCTTGGAAGCCGCCTCTTTGCGACGGTTAAGAAAGCGCTCAAGCGCGAGGGGTTGAGCCGCCTGGTGGTGTGGGCTTTGAGGGACAACGAAACAGCCTGCGCCTTTTACGGCGGTCTGGGAGGGGCTATCGTTGCGGCGGCGCCCGAGCGCTATGGCGAGGTATCGCTCACCCGCATCGCCTTCGTTTGGGGCGTGAACGTGAAATCCTCAAACGCTTGACGTATTACCGGGCAGCGACTGAACTGGCGATTAACGCGGGATCACAGTGCGTTCCCGGCTTGGCCATTCGATAATGCAACTGTATGTCAGGGCACAAAAAACATGCGGCGCGCCGGGTTGGCGCACCGCAAATGTGTTCGACCGCGCGGAGTGTGATCTAGTCAGCTCGCGTAGAATTGGCCGCCGTTAGCGGATATCGTAGCCCCGGTGATGAACCCGGCGTCGTCACTGGCCAGGAACGCCACGCACTTCGCTATCTCTTCCGCCTTGCCGAGCCGTCCGACTGGAATCTGCGCAATAATAGCTTCCAGCACCTTCTCCGGGACGGCAGCTACCATCTCGGTGTTGATGTAGCCTGGGGCCACGACGTTGACGGTTATGCCCTTCTTTGCGTTCTCCTGGGCCACCGACTTCGAAAATCCGATGATCCCGGCCTTCGCCGCGGCGTAGTTACTTTGGCCGATCTGGCCTTTCTGGCCATTCACCGATGATATATTGATGATCCGCCCGAAGTTGCGGTCGCGCATTCCATTGATGAGGGGCTGCACCATGTTGAACACACTGTCGAGATCGGTGCGGATCACATCTTTCCATTGCTGAGCCGTCATCCGGTGAAGCATGGCATCGCGGGTGATGCCGGCGTTGTTCACCAGGATCGAGACCGGCCCGAGCTGGGATTCGACCTGCTTCAATCCAGCGACGCAAGCGTCATAATCGCCAACGTCCCATTTGAGAACAGGAATGCCGGTTTCAGCCTGGAATTTATTGGCAGCTTCGTCATTGCCGCCGTAATTCGCGAGCACCTGATAACCCTGATTTTTCAGCTCGATAGATATGGCGTGACCAATACCGCGCGTTCCACCTGTCACAACAGCAACCTTGGACATATTCCCTCCTAACAACTTATCTCGATTTTAATGGTGCCATGATTTCTTGTGATTTGCCACCAGGCCCTGCATTGCCTCTCACGCTTTGGTTATAGCTTGCACGCGAGAGTGAGCAGGGCCGCCAAGGTGGCAGCAGACGCACCGCCGGTGGCAGCGCGTCTGCCGAATTTCAGGCTAGTCGCGCTCAACGCACATGGCGATGCCCATGCCGCCGCCGATGCAGAGGGTGGCGAGCCCTTTCTTCGCATTCCTGCGTTTCATTTCATAAAGCAGCGTGGTCAGGACGCGAGCACCGGACGCGCCGATCGGGTGGCCGATGGCAATGGCGCCGCCGTTCACGTTCACTTTCGCCGGGTCCCATCCAAGGGCCTTGTTAACGGCGCAGGCTTGAGCGGCGAAGGCCTCGTTAGCCTCGATCAAGTCGAGGTCATCTTTGGACCAGCCCGCCTTCTCTAGCGCCTTCTTCGAGGCCGGGATTGGCCCTGTACCCATGATGGAGGGATCCACGCCCGCCGTCGCCCAGGAAACGATGCGAGCCAACGGTTCGATGCCGCGCTTCTCGGCCGCCGAGCGTTTCATCACGACGACAGCCGCCGCGCCATCGTTGATGCCGCTCGCGTTGCCTGCGGTAACCGTACCGGCCTTGTCGAAAGCCGGGCGCAGTTTGGCGAGATCTTCCAGCACAACGTTATCGCGGATGAATTCATCCTGGGACACAATCGTATCGCCCTTGCGGCCCTTGATCGTTACGGGAATGATTTCGTCCTTGAAGCGGCCTTCCCGTCTCGCGGCCGAAGCCTTGTTCTGTGAACCGAGGGCAAGTTCATCCTGCTGCGCCCGCGTGATCTGAAATTGCTGCGCCACGTTCTCGGCAGTTACGCCCATGTGATAGCCGTTGAAGACGTCCGTGAGCCCATCTCTGATCATGGTGTCCATCATTTCGAAATGGCCCATGCGGACGCCCATGCGGAGATACTGACAGTGCGGCGCGAGCGACATATTCTCCTGGCCGCCGGCAACCACAATATCGCTGTCGCCCAGCCGGATGCCTTGCGCCGCCATCGCAACCGACCGCAACCCTGAGCCACACAGGAAGTTGATGCCCATGGCTGTGGTCTCGACTGGCAGGGACGCATTGATCGACGCCTGTCTCGCAGGGTTTTGCCCCTGGCCAGCCGCCAGGATTTGCCCCATGATGACCTCTGACACCTCGCTGGGCTCCACCTTCGCGCGGGCGAGCGCCTCGATAATGACGATCTTGCCGAGGTCGTGCGCGGGAACCGTTGACAGCGTCCCATTGAAGGAGCCGACCGGCGTTCTTGCCGCGCTTGCGATTACGATGGCCTCTTGCCCGTCCATGTTCGTTTCCTTTTCTAGCCGATATTTTGAGGGGAAGTTTATCAGAATTAACCTTCCGCAGGAATGGGCTAATTGTCCGGTACCGCCACTTTGCGACCGGGGCTTCCTCCCCCGCGTTGACCTTACCAGAGAGCCTGACAGCATGCTCGGGCAAATTCTTTCGCAGGTGCAAAAAAAGCCGCTGCGAGGTATAGAACTTGCTCTATAATGCGGGGTCAAGACAGCACTGGGCAATAAGATGAATAAACCTGTCGAGAAATTATCCCGAGCGACCAGCTTCCACGAAGCAGGACAGCCGTTCACCATCGGCGCGGGGAGCAAAAAGGCCGCCGGCGGTGATAAGTCCAAGCCTGTCATCATCAAGAAGTACGCCAATCGAAGGCTCTACAACACTGAGACGAGCAGTTACGTCACGCTCGAAGATCTTGGCGAGATGGTGCGGCTGGAACGCGATTTTCTCGTCTACGACGCCAAGACGGGTGAAGATCTCACACATTCGGTGCTGACCCAGATTATCGTGGAGGAGGAAGGCAGGACCCGTTCCAATCTGCTTCCCATCGGATTTTTGCGGCAGTTGATCCGCTTTTACGGGCACTCAATCGAGCAGCTTGTTCCGAAATATCTGGAGTTCAGCCTTGCAATTCTGACGCGCGAACAGGAAAAATATCGGAAGCAATTCACGGATGCCTTCGGCGCTGCAGCATTTGAGGCCATGCAGGAGCAGGCGCGGCAAAACATGGCGATGTTCGAGCGCGCCTTTTCTATGTTTGCGCCTTTCTCAAAGGTCGAGACGCGCGTGGAGGAAGAGAAAGCTCCGCAACAGAAGCCTGAAGCGACAAACCCCTCAACCTCAACCGAGATCGCGGAGCTCAAAGCGCAGCTTTCGGCCATGCAGTTGCAGCTGGATCGCCTTTCGAAGTCCACCCCGACCGGAGAATAAGCATCAGACTGGCAAACAGCTCGCGCCGCGCCGGCCCACTTTCCCATCACGAAGGCATTCGGGCTGTTTCCGCTCCGGCTCCGCACACAGGCCGTTGTGCGCATACCCAAACGAAGCGCCTGAGCCGTAGATCGGCTCAACCGTAGTGGCGAAAACAGCCGCCCCGTAGAAGCACCACCTACACAATCAAAAGTTGTTAATCTCGCCATTGCACCGTCTATAATTGTAATTCGGTGCTGCGTTGGAAATTTGAAGTTCTCCAATGGGGGCGGGACAGATGATAAGAACGACATTGGCCGTGGCGGGCGGATTTGCGCTTGTGACGGCGGCACACGGTGCTGACCTCTACGGCGGCGGTGGACTTAAGGATGGTCCGGTTTACGCTCCCTATATTTGGAGCGGTTTCTACGTTGGTACGAACTCGGGAGGAGCAATAGGAACGGCAACGGCATCCGATCCTTTCGGATCGTCCATCTATGGCGACAAGGTCACCTCTCCCGGGTCAATTGTGGGCGCGCAGATCGGCTACAACTTTCAAATGCAGAGATGGGTGCTTGGCCTGGAGGCCGATGCCGATTGGGCGGAGCTTGACGGCAACAATACCTGCCTTGCTTTCTCTGGCAATTATGTTTCGGCTGATTGCCGTGTCAAAACGAACGCGTTGGGTACGGTAGCGGGTCGAGTTGGCTATACTTTCGGCCCCGATGGCCGCTCCCTGATTTTTGCCAAAGCGGGCGGCGCCTGGAACGCCAATGAGGTCACAATTTCCAACAACAATCAATATTTTGGTTCCCAGCCAAACTTAAGGAACACGACAAGCTACACACAGTGGGGCTGGATGGTTGGCGGCGGCGTCGAACACGCGGTTACTCCGCTCTGGTCCGTGAAAGCAGAGTATAACTATCTCGATTTCGGCAGTACGAACGCTACGTTCCCGCGCGGTATGTACGTCCCGGCGTCCGGGCTGGGGTATATCACGGGTGGCGGCACGACAAACATCAACGATCAGGCGCACGTGTTCAAGGTTGGTGTGAACTATCACTTCGGAGCGGCGGGATCGAATTGGGCCGGAGGGCTTGCCTCTCTCTTCGATTTCGGCGGGGGAGCTGCTTCTCTCAAAGACGGACGTGTTCAGCCCGGCTGGGACTATGAGGTTGGCGCCCGCTATTGGTACAGCACCGGCAAATTCCAATGGGACAACCAAATCCCCGGGAAGATCAACGAATCCCGTCTGACCTATAGCGATCTCACTGGCAATTCGGGCGAAATTTTTGCCCGCGTCGACTCGCCTTACAATATTTTCGTCAAGGGCGTCGCAGGGCTTGGCTCGATTGACAGCGGCACGATGCACGATGAAGATTGGGGTCTGCAGCCGCCAGACTTTCCAGTTTACACCTCCTATTCAAACACCGTTTTGAACGAAGGAAATGGCCAGCTTGGCTATGCTCAGGCCGACCTCGGGTATGACTTCCTTCGTGGGCCAGGGTATAAGGTCGGCTCCTTCAACGAGCCACTCAAATAGTGAACCGTCCGGCATTACCCGATCACCAGAGTGCGGACAGGCCTCCCGCAGCCCTTTTGATCCTGAACCGGCTTGCACTATGTTCCCGGAAATAGCGTTGCGCCGGACCGAACCAGCGTGCGCCTTGTTTCGTATGGCCATCAGGGTGGCTATGCCGGCAAAGTTGCGAAGTTTGCCTTCGGGATCGCAACCAGTGTCTCAGGCGAAATGCCGAGGTGCTGTATAACGAGTTCGGGCGGGATGTGCGTTACCCAGTCGTTGAGAGACAGGTCTTGATAGCGGGGCGTCTTGAACATCTCGATGAAAACTAGATCGGTATCGCCAGTGTTTTCGATGTAATGTCCAAGCGTCTTCGGCACATAGCCGACGTCGCCTGCAGCAAAGTCGGCGGTGTTCGCGACAGCCTTGTTGTGAAATAGCGTCATCCGTCCCTTGCCGCTGATCCAATATTGCCATTCGTCGGCATTGGGATGCCAATGAAGCTCGCGCAAGCCGCCGGGCCGCAGAGTGACATTCGCCATGGCGACATTGGCCGCCGCTTTGAAATTGCTCGAATCCACGATGCGGACTTCGCCCATGTGCGTTTCCTTCTGCGGAGCCATCCCCTTCATCGAAAAATTGAACGCCGTCCGCGTGACGCGCCCGAACTGAGCCGCAGCCTGGCGGTCCTGCTCCAGCGGCCCTGGCACTGCAGCCTGGAAGATGTAGCGGCCATCAGGAGGCAGGCTTTTGAGCGGATCGAGAGCCGCTTGCGGCACGCCCCAATTCTTGGCAAGCACTTCGCGCGGGGTATGGATCAGCCAATCCGAGATGAGCGTCGTGTTTTCCTCCGAGAACTTGCCGTCGTCGAAGACGAGCAGGAATTCGCATCCGCCCGGCCCCAGCCCCTGAAGCGAATGCGGAATGCCGGTCGGAAAATACCAGAGATCGCCCGCCGCAACATCTTCCACATAACTCGATCCGTCGTAATCGATGGCGGTCAGACGGCAGGTTCCGTCGAGCATCAGCGCCCACTCATCGGCGGCGTGCCAGTGAAGCTCCCGGATGCCGCCCGCCGTCAGCCTCATATTGACGCCGGCAATCTCGGTCGAGATCGGGAATGTCTCCACATTGACCTGCCGCGACCAGCCGCCGTCCTGAACACGCCTGTGCGCCGCAGAGAAGGAATTCCAGAATGCAGGCGCGAGGCCGCGATCGGTCGCAGGCGGCCGGAACACGTCGGGGTTGATCGATTTCAGCGTATTGTTTTCTGGGCCGGGATCGCTGGCGCTTGCGTTGCTTTCGCCCTTTCCCGCCATTTCATGGGTTTGCGCCTGGGCTCGGCTCATGAGGGGGGCAGCTGCCACCGATGCCGTGGCGGCGCTGAGAAGCCCTCTTCGCGAGATGAGATTGCGAAGCCATTTTAAGGCGTTGCTTTGATCGATCATAAGATGCTCCGCGGATGTCGCTGTGGCAACCGCCATTCATGGCCAAGTGTTCCGCCAGACCGTGAACATGACATCGCCAGCCATGGGCGTGAGTTATTCCAGGCGTAATGTGCTGGCCGCTTCGGGCGAAATCAGCCCAAACCCATACGGGAACGCGAAGGAGCGGCTCCGATTACCTCGGTGAGGTTTCAGTTCTGGCTTCGAAGGGAAGCGCAACTTTGCTTGCGTTCTCAAATTCGCCAGCTGCTCCTGCATGCTCTCAGGATTTCAGGCTTGACTTCAAAGGAGCAGCGAAATCCGAGGCGCTTGCCGTTTCCAGCGGCAGAAGCTCGGGCGGAGGATTGGCTGCGCGGTTTGCGGATATTTCTCCCACCACCTCGCCCTCTTCGTTGATGACGAAGACAGGCTTGGATTTGCCACAACGCACCAAAGCTCTCAGGACCTCCTGATACGAGGCCGCCCGCGAGATGGTAACGCACCCTTCCGCCTCCGCCGCCCGGCTTGCGGCAGACCGCGCTAAATGGATCCGCGCGGAATAAATCGACCGGTTTTCCAGCAGTCTTGCCACGGCGACGGCCGCCGCCGTGGCCAAAACCGTCGGAACGATAAGGGAGCTTTCGTGCGTCAGCTCCAAGGTAAGAACGGTTGCCGAAATGGGACCTTGCGTCGAGGCGGCAAGAACCGCGCAGGCTCCGATGACGGAAAAACCGCCCAGCGGCGCGCCTGGCCAGATCCCGTGCCAAAGAGCGCCAAGCACCCCGCCCAACAGCGCGCCAAGCGTCATGGTCGGCGTGAACAGGCCGCCTGGCGCGCCGCACCCCAAGCAGGCCGCCGTCGCGAGCGGTTTCAGCAGAACAAGTGCGAAAAGAAGGGCTAGGCCCGGCTGGCCGAGAAGGGTCTGTTGCACGACGTCCTTGCCGTTTCCCAAGAGCTGCGGATAGCGAACAGCCAAGCCCCCTAAGCAAGCAAAGACGAGCACAGGGGCGATGAGCGCAAAGATGCCACGCGGCTTCTTCGCATCGGCAAACGAAATCAGCCGCACATAAGCCACTGCCACCAAGCCTGCCACGGGGCCAGCCAGCACCGCCCATAAGGTCTGATCCAATGTCACGGGATAGGCTGGGACTGTGTACGTTGGCTCGTTTGGCAGAAACAGCCATGACACCGCAGTGGCAATCATCGAGGCAATCAGCGCCGGTGGCACCAGCGTCAAGGAGAGCGTGCCAAGCAGAACTTCGAGCGCGAAGAGCGCGCCCCCGAATGGCATGTTATAGACCGCCGCGATCCCGGCTCCTGCGCCACAGGCCGCGAGAAGCCGCCGCTGAACGGGCGGCATGCCTGCCCATTGAGCCAGAATGCTGGCGGCCAGCGCCCCGGTTTGTTTTGGAGCAGCCTCGCGCCCCAGCGATGCGCCCATGGCGACGATCACAATGGAGACGATGGCGCGAACAAGCGTAGGAAACGGATTGATCTTGCCTGCGTCGAACCAGATCCTCGCGGCAAGTTCACCGCCGTGCTCGCCGCCCGCTTTTTGCTGCAAGACAAGCGCGGTCAGGCCCGCGAGAAGGCCGGCGGCGGAGACGGCCAAAACGATCCATATTGGCGGCGCGTTCTCAACCGCAGACAGGAAATTGTCTCCTGGCCGGTAGGGCCAAACCAAATGCTGAACGCCGCGAAGCAAAAGCATAAGCAGGCCGCCGCCAACCCCGGCAAGCGCTCCTGTTGCGATCAGCAAGAGCCAGAATAGAGGGGGAAGCGTGCGCCAGCTGCTGCTTGCTGCAACATTTGGCTGCGGTGACGCCTCGAGCCGCATGGTCAGCCTTTCGAACTCCGGGGAAGGGCTTTTGCAGCCTGCACATGAGGCGAACGTCCGCGCGCTGGGCTGGTTCCCGCAGTGACTTACGCTCTTGGCCGTCTTCTACCGCATCGGGGACCCCTCTCCCCAAGCTGGTGCGAAATGCGGGTCAGCCGTGCGCCTGACCGCGCCTGCGGGGTTGCGCCGGTGCAGGCGAGGGTTTCTCGCCGCCTCCCGCGACGACGTCCGCCGTCCACGGGATCAAGCTGGACAGGATTTGGCCGAAAGCTTCGTTGAGCGCCTTTGCTGCATCCGCTTCTTCTGCCGTTTTCACAGGGGCGCTGCCATCGAAAACCCGGGCGGCGATAATGTGGCCATCGGCAGCGATGATCTTTGCGCTGATCTGAGCCTCCGCGGTCCTTTCGGGCGTGTTGACAATCTGAAACTTCCTGATTTCGGTTGAGAGTTGGAGTTCCGGCGTTCCCGCTTCCGACGGGCGCGTCACTTCAGTAAGCGAGCCGGTGTTCTCGAAGCTTTGCATGATCCTCGATTGAACGAGCTTTGTCAGCGTGTCGGCCCATCTCGCATTCCCGAGCGGCGCAAGTTCGTTCCCATCGTCCTGAGCGAGAATCCGCTCGGAGTCGTAGGTCAGGAGCGCGCTTGGGTCTGCCACAGTCACCTGTTTATCGAGCGGCTTCATTCCCTCGGTGGGAGCCGGAAGCGCGCTCAGATAATAAACCAGCCCGGCCGCCTTCCCCCCGCCCGTCATGCGCTCAAGCCCCCCGAGGATGGCGTCGACCTTTCCAGAGTTCTTTCCCAGGGCTTCCGAGAACGAGGTCAGATTGGAGACCATGGTCCGAAGATCGCCGGAGTTTTCCGCGAGAACCTTGTCAATGCGGGTGAAAGCCTGACGGGCCGCTTCGCTCATGGTCTGGCCCGCCGTTTCACTTGCGGCCAGCGTGGGAAGTTGCCCTGAGGCGGCCTTGAGCACCGGCGCGTCCGCCGATCCGCCGGTGAGGGTGACGACAGCCACGCCGGTCAAGCCCTGGAAATCGAGCGACGCCTGCGTATCGGCCCGCACCGGGGTGCTTGCATCGATCGCAATCGTAACGTCGATCTCTTTCGGCTCATTGGGGACGAGATTAAGCCCGGTCACCTCGCCAACGCGGATGCCATCGAACAGGACAGGCGACCCGGCGAGAAGGCCCGAAACCGTGTTGTGGAACCGCACCTCGTAGCTGGCGCGCTTGCCCAATCCGCCCGTCGTTTCCAGCCAATAGACGAAGGCGAAGCCCGCCACGATTGCTGCCAGCGTAAAGAGACCGATCAGAACGTAGCGCGCCTTGATTTCCATTGGACCTAGCCCCGTATCTCTGCATGCGCAACCTGAGCCAGCCCCTTGCCGCGCTCGCCGCCGAAATAGGATCTCACCCAAGGGTGATCGCACGACAGCATGGAGGCGATCGGCCCTTCCGCGACCACTTTCCCATCTGCAAGGGCCGCAACGCGGTCACAGACGAGATACAGGCTTTCGAGGTCGTGCGTGACCATGAACACTGTCAGCCCAAGGGTGCTCTGCAGTGTGCGGATGAGAGCGTCGAACTCCGCCGCTGCGATGGGATCGAGGCCGGAGGTCGGCTCGTCGAGAAAGACGATTTCCGGATCGAGGGCGAGCGCGCGAGCCAGACCCACGCGCTTCGTCATGCCGCCGGAAAGCTCCGAGGGCAGCTTGGCCCCGTCGGCCCGCGTCAGGCCGACCATCTCCAGCTTGGCGTTCGCCACCTCATTCATCAGCGCTTCGGAGATGTGGAGGTATTCGCGCATCGGAAACTGGACATTCTGAAGCGCCGTCAGCGATGAGAAGAGTGCGCCCTGCTGGAAGAGAATGCCCCAGCGCCGCTCCATGGCGCGCAGCTCAGCCTCGCTCGCTCTGTCCCGATCCACGCCGAGCACCTCGATCATGCCCTCGCTCTTTGGCAGAAGGCCGATGATCGTGCGCATCAGCACGGATTTTCCAGCGCCCGAGCCGCCCACAAGACCAAGGATCTCGCCCCGATACACGTCGAGCGAGAGGTGATCGATGACTGTCGTGTCGCCGAACCCGACAACGAGATCGCGCACCCGGATGACTGGCTCGTCTGCTTGCCATGTCACATTCCAATCGAGGCGAAAAAGATTGCGAACAGGCCGTCCAAAACGATCACGAGAAAGATCGACTTCACTACCGATGTCGTGGTTTGCAGCCCTAGCAACTCTGCGCTGCCCTTGACCTGCAGACCTTCGGCGCAGGCCACGACGCCGATGACGAGCGCCATGAAGGGCGCTTTGATCATGCCGACCTGGAAGTAAGTCACGGAAATGGCCTCGTGCAACCGGGCAATGAAAATCTGCGGGCTCATGCCGTCGTAAAGCCAGGCCACCAGCCCGCCGCCGAACAGCGCAGCCATCGAGCCAAGGAACGCCAGGATCGGCACAGCGATGATCAACGCAAACACGCGCGGCAGGATCAGCACTTCCACCGGATCAAGCCCCATGGTGCGAAGCGCGTCGATCTCCTCGCGCATTTTCATGGAGCCGAGTTCCGCCGTGTAGGAGCTGCCGGAGCGCCCCGCCACCATGATGGTCACGAGCAGCACGCCGATCTCGCGCAGGATCAGAATGCCGACCATGTCGACGACATAGTTCTCTGCGCCAAACCGCCGGAAGTGGAAGAAGCCCTGCTGCGCGATGATGCAGCCGATGAGAAACGTGATCAGCACGATGATGGGCGTGGCCTGCCAGCCGACCCGGTCGAGCTGATGCACCATCGAGGTGAAGCGGAAGCTTTGCGGGCGGCGGACTACGCGCGCCGCTGCCACGCCGATGGCCCCAAGCATGTCCAGGAAGGGCAGGAAGCCGCGCCCGGTCTCGACAAGGACACGCTCATACTCGCCAAGGGCAGCGATGAGCCGGGGCTTTCTGGCTTTCGGGGGGTCCTCTTTGCGATTGACGCCATGAACATCCTTGAGAAGCCCCTGAAACTCCTCGCGCAGCCCGACGATGCCGGTTTGCTGCCCGGCGCCAGACCTTTTCCGGATCAACTGCTCCAAAAGCCAAGCGCCGTATGTATCAAAAGCTGCGACATTTCGCATATCGATCGAAACGTCGCCAGCCTTCGCGGAGTCGTCCGCCGCCTTGCTGATGACAGCCTCAAGTTTCCCGGCATGAACGGCCGTCCACGATCCCGACGCCGCGAGTTCGATGTGGCCGTCATGTGCGTTGGCGTTCAAGGACGGTGTTGCGCTCATGGCTGCGCACCCAAAAGCTTAGAACGTGCTTATTGTATAGCTGGATAGCCAGGATCCAGGATGCTTCCGCAGCTACCACAATCGCTCCGATAAGCTCTCAAGTCAAAACCGCTCTGCCGATGGGTCATACATGCTCAGAGCCAGAACCGCTTCATGGGCGGCGGACCAGGCAAAAGAGTGGGGGACGCCTGATCCGCCTGACATCGCCAACTGGTTACAACCCACTCGAGTTACAGATAGGCGTGCCTTGGAGCAATTAGCGAGCTTATGTGAAGCTGAGATGAATGAATCACCCGAAGGGATGAAAGAACCCGCGTTAAGCGTAACAATTCACATAAGTGCAGAAATGATCGAAGACAACTCCGGCTCCTGCACATGCACAGCCGCCGCCTCGATGGGAAACCAGGCTCGCTCGCGCTGCCCGGCTTCGCGCCAGTTCTTGCACTCCTTCCGGACCGACAAAAGGAAAACAGTCACGTCGATCGCGCCCTGATCGCTTCTTTCCGTCTTGATGTAGGTAAAACGCCCTATGGCCTTCGGATTGATCTTGCCCTCGACGCCTGCTTCTTCCTTGGCCTCACGGGCGGCAAATTCGTGGCCCTTGAGACCTTTGATTTCCCAGCCCTTGGGAATGATCCAACGGCCCGTATCGCGGGACGTCACGAGAAGAACCTCGATATTCCCGTTGACCCGGCGCACCGGCAGCGCGCCAACCTGTTTCTGCTGAGCCATTATTCAACTCCAATACAATCTAAAAGTGCAGAGCAGAAAGCTTAAGCGTGAAAGATAGCATCAATGCGGTCTAACTAACAGGTTAGGGGGGGATTGGTTCCGGCTCTCGAAATTTCACCGATGCTGGCCTCAGTTCGACGGCGGCGGGTTGTAGTCCTGTCGCATTGCGGGTGAAACAAGGCAGGATAGGTAATTATTTCGGCAATCCTGCAAATCGCTGGCCATCAATGACGTCCGGATGGCTGACGCTTCTGGCGGTAGCGCTTCGCTGATTACACGCATGCTCGCGCGCCGGTTGCCAAGAGGCTGCCTGGCGGGCTTGGTCAGGCTCCCAAGTTGGGGATAACTCACAACCGAATGGCACGCCCCTACGATTTTTGATTTTTATCAAACCTGGATTTCGATAAGGTAGAATTGCAATGGACGCTTTCCGTGCCGAAGGCAAGAAAGCACAAGGCAGGTTGGAGAAATCTGGAAAGAGTTCGGCCTCTGCGCAGTGTGGGGAAGCGCCTTGTAGTGTTGTGGAGTAAAGAGCATGCCTGTCCACGAGATTTTTAATTTCTGGCTCACCCTCTCGACGGCCATTACGACATTTTTGGTGATGCAATACCTCGGGCACGCTATCGTGCGGTATTTCAATAGCTAGTCTCTTCGAAACGGACCAGTCGCGTCAGCGATGCTTGAGGCGAATCTGAATGGCATAGCCGCCATAGAGCTTTTCAGTCGCTGCCTTGAAACCCATCTGCTCGGCGAGCATCCCGATTTTTCGCTCGATCGCAGGGATCGGCTCGACTGAGAATTTGCGCAGCCAAGCGAGCTGCGCGCTGCGCAGGAAGGCCGGATAGCGTTCGAAATTCCCGAAGTCGACGATAAAGAGCTCCCCGCCCGGCGCAACACAAGCCGCAGCCTGTCTCACGACGTCTCGCCATGCGGGGATCATGGAGAGCGCGTAGGAGATGAAAACGCGGTCGAAGCCGTCGAGAGCAAAAAGTTCGGAGGGATCGAAAGCCGTGGCATCCCCCTTGCGAAGAACAATGCCGGCTGCGAGGCCGCGCCGCGCCACCGACGCGCGCGCCGAGTTCAGCATGGCTTCCGAGACATCCAGGCCATAGAAGCGGGCCTCGGGATACTGTCTGGCGGCGCGGATGAGATTGCGCGCCGTGCCGCAACCGATTTCGAGGACGGCGCCTTTGGCGGGCGGGCGGAGATCTGCGATCAGGCGATCACGGCCAAAAAGGTAGTAGCGCCGCGTTGCGTCGTAGATGAAACGCTGGCGGCGATAGATGACATCCATCTTCTCCGCTGCCGAAGCGGTAACCGTCATCTGCGTCAGTCCTTCAGCATGTAAAGGTGGAAGCCGCCATAGATGGCAGACCGGTCCTTCCGGGTCAATTCGCGTGAGACATCGGCGGCGTAATGCCAGCGGGCGAGAATGTCCTCGGGGATGCGTCCCGGAAGAATCGTCGGTTCGCCCGCAGTCCGGAATATGACGCGCGCGCCGGGCCTCGCCGTTCTCGTGATCTCGCGCCAAAGGTCCGTCAGTTCCGCGTCGCCCATCCAGTCCTGGGCGTCGAGCAGAACATAGCGATCCAGGCTTTGGGCGGAAGTCCTCGCCAGATGAACCGTAAGCGACGAGTGATGGACCGACACCCGCGACGCATATTTACGCACGAGTGCAAAGTTGTTCGGATCAAGGTAGGGCGGCAGCGAGCCCGAGGGCGAGTACCGGCGTCCAAATGCCTGCCAGGCGAAATAGTTCTCGGAAAGAGGAAAGCCGCAGGCGAGGCGTTCGAGACGCTGGCGCAGCACATCGGCCATCCCGCCCTCGCTGTCGCCCGCGAGCGCCTTGTACTGCGCCGGAGGTATGCCGAGGCCATAGAGCGAAGCTGGACGGTTCACCAGCCAGCGCAATGCACGCCGGTTGAACAGCGGCGCGAACTTCTGATCGAAGATGCGGCGCTGCTCCTCGAGCGTGCGCGCTTGCAGCATGACCCGGGGATTGACCCCGTTCAGCCTCGCGACAAGATGGCTCGCCCCGATGAACGTGCCGAGAAGCCCCGCGCGGTAGAAATTGCTGGTGAAGCGGCGGATTCGCCTTCTGCGGCGCAATCCATGGCGTCCCTGCCAGTAATGTGCGGTCTGCGCGTCGAGGTGAGGCAGAATATACTGCCTGAAGGCGGCGACATTCGCGCGTGTATCAGCTGCTCCGAAAAAGCGGTAGAACGCCTCATAATCCGGAAGATGGAGAGCCGCCGCAAGTTTGAGCCGGTTGAGCGCGATATGCGCGGCATTGATGTCGACCGCCGTGATATGCCCCGGACCCGCGGTGAGATAGCTCAGCACGTTGCAGCCGCCGGACGCGATAGTGATGATGCGGCAGCTGCTATCGAGCGCCAGAGCCTCCAGGTCGACCGCCGGATCTTCCCAGATTTGCGCATAGACAAGGTTCGAAAATGCGAGCGTGAAAAGACGCTCCCGCAGGCCTTCCGCCGAAAGCGGCTTGTTCCGGCAGACCGCTGCGCCGATCATGGAGGCGCCCCGGGAACCCTTAGCTTCTGCAACGTTTGCCAAATCAACCTCCTGCGCCTTCATTCTACCGAGGCGATGTATTGCCTGCTTCTGGCCGCACTCCCGGCGGCAGCTCGCGTGACGCCCTCCACGGCTAAAGTTGGAACTGGCGCGGGCGTTGTACGCGGCGCCTCCAGCGAGCCCGGAATCCAGCGAATCTGACTGAGCTTTCCGTCGAAGTCTTCCGCGATAGCTGTACAGCTTTCGACCCAGTCCCCGCAATTGATGTATCGAACGCCGTCGATCATCCGGTCTGTCATATGATGGATATGGCCGCAGATCACGCCATCGACGTTCCGGCGCTTGCCTTCCGCTGAAATGGCCTGCTCGAATTCGCCGATGAAATTCACCGCTGTTTTGACCCGCACCTTCAGGTAGTTCGACAGCGACCAGTAGCCGAAGCCGAGCCAGCGCCGCACGATGTTGAGCGGGCGATTGCACCACAGCGCAAACTCGTAGGAGCGGTCTCCCAGAAAGGCCAGCCACCTTGCGTAGCGAACGATCACGTCGAACTCGTCGCCATGCATCACGAGAAAGCGCCCGCCATCCGCCGCTTCATGCACGATGTCATGGTGGATCTCGATGGCGCCGAAACTCATCCCGCAATAACCCCGGACGCCATCGTCGTGATTGCCCGGAATGAAGATGATCTTCGTTCCTTTGCGCGCTTTGCGAAGAAGCTTCTGAAGCACATCATTATGCGACTGCAGCCATAACGGGTTCCGCTTGACGCTCCAAAAATCGATAATATCACCAACGAGATAGATTGTGTCGGCGTCGTAATGGCGGAGAAAATCGAGGAAGGCTTCCGCCTGGCAAGCCCTTGCGCCGAGATGGAGATCTGAAACGAAAAGCGTTCGGAACTGGCGGGGCGCAGCGGATCGGGATTGATCGCCCTCATGAATGCTTGCGGCAGGCATCTCTTCAAGTCCCCTATCTCGTCGGCCAATGAATCGCCTTCTTCCAAGCCCCGTGGCTATGGCGATGAGTGAAGGCCTTGCTGAATAGCTGGACGCATGACAGCATTCAAAGAAGCTCTTCCTTGGGAGCTTCCTTTTCACCCAAGACCTCGTGCTTGAGGACGGCCAGCGCGCGGCGCCAGTTATAAAAGCGAGCCACCTCAAGACGATAGCGCCGATAATCAGCGCCGTAGGCGGCCTCCAGCCAGTGTTCTTCCGCGAACGCCATCAGCAGGAAGCTAAGAGTGAGCAGCGACGCGACTGCAAAAACCGCAACGGAGTGGGAAGCGACCGCCAAGCCGAGATAGGCCGGGATTGCCGTTGCGTATTGCGGGTTGCGCGTCCAGCTATAAATGCCGCCCGTTACGAGCCCGTCGCGTCCGCAGTAAAGGTTCCTCCGGCCAAGTGCGTAAAGCCCCCAGCCGTAGAGCGCGAAACAGAGGATGGCGACTGTGGCGCCCAGACCGCGTTCGAGAGAAAACCCATCCCAGCGCTGCCAATCGAGATACGCCAAAGCGAGGGTCGCAACATTCAGAGTACGGAAAAGCGTCCAGAAAACGCGGCTCTGCCAGCTTCCTTTTCCTGGGGTTGGCCAGAACTTCAGCTCTCTGTTGACGATTGTACAGGCGAGCAAACCGGGCAAAGTCACACCTGCAATAACCCCTATCACCAGCACCAGTCCCGACATGCACGTCCCAAGGCTTCACGGTTAAAATTCCGTCACCAATAGACGCGTTTGATGACAGGCATGTGAAGGTTCTGGCCGGAGCATGAAACACAAAAAAGGCGGCAAAATTGAGCCGCCTTCCCATTTCTCTTCTGCTGTAGAGGCGAGAGTCCGCCTCTAAGTCTTGTCCTAGATATACTTCCCGACGATCTCTTTGACGGCCACGCATTGAACATGCTTGCCCTGCCCGACATAGAAGCCGTAGTCGCCCTTGAAGGCAGTGGAGTTGGTCAAGCGCTGGAAGTCTGCCTGTGTGCTGGCTTCGCAGGGCTTTTCTGAGACTGCGATGGTGATCGAGGCCACGCTGACGTCATTGCAGGTCTTAGGCGAAACCAGAACATAGTTGCCGCCACTGACCCACATCGAGCCGCATTTTTCCTTCGGTATCGCTACATACTCATTGGTTGTCTTCCTGACTGCCTCGACTATAACTGGCGCCGGCGGCGCCCTGTCGATTATCACTGGATGAGGAACCGCGGCAGATACATTCATCACCCGCTGCGCAGACTGCCCCAGCACAACTAACGCCACAAAACACGCCAAGATGACACCTAGTGTCCGTGTGTTTCCGTCTATCATAGCTATCCCCTGTGATCTCTTTGGCTGAACGGTGGCGGCGTAGTTACCGTAAGCTGCAAAATCAATATGGAGACCAGACAATACCCAACTGGTTACCATATAGTTAACGGGGTCACTACTGGCAGATCATTAAAAAGCGCTGTGTCTTCCAGTCCATAGAAAGCGCCAGTTGATCTGTGGATGACAGATAGCTCCTGAAGCTTCTGAACTGCATGCCTTCACAGAAGAGCATTGACTGAGATCAGCGGATCGAATCAGAAACCCGGCAACTGGAGCTGGACAAGCTCAAACGGGCGAGCCGGCCAGCTTGATTCTGTTCTGGATGCAATGGCTCGGCTCGGGAAGACGCCATCAGGGAAAGCGGCGCGCCAGCACGCTTAACCCTTCTCGCGGAGCAGGCGGCCTTTCTGGCGCTCCCAGTCGCGGTTCTTCTCGGTTTCACGCTTGTCGTGCAGCTTCTTGCCGCGCGCCAAGGCAAGTTCCAGCTTGGCGCGCCCCCGGTCGTTGAAATAGATGCGCAGCGGAACGAGCGTCATCCCCTCGCGATTGATCGCGCCGATCAGCTTGCTTGCTTCGCGCTTGTGCAGAAGCAGCTTGCGCGGACGGCGAGTCTCATGGTTCAGCCGATTCGCCTGAAGGTATTCTGGGATATAGGCGTTGATGAGAAAGATCTCGCCATTCTGCTCGCTGGCGTAGGACTCGGCGATGTTCGCTCTGCCCTGCCTCAGCGATTTCACCTCCGAGCCGCCGAGCGCAATTCCGGCCTCGAAGGTGTCCTCGATGAAGTACGAGAAACGTGCCTTCCTGTTTTCCGCGACAACTTTTCGCACGGATGTTGGGGAGGGAGCCGCCATTGCAATCACATGGCCCGGCTTTGCAGCAAGCCTGCCTTTTCAAGCGCTGCATCGACAAGCGCCTTGGTCTGATCGGAGATCGGCGCGAGCGGAAGCCTCGTATCCGGCTTGCAAAGACCGAGACGCGTTACCGCATACTTCACGGGACCAGGGTTGGTCTCGACAAAGAGCGCCTCATGCAGCGGCATCAGCCGGTCATGCAGTTCGAGCGCCTTCCGGAAGTCGCCCGCCAGACACGCATTCTGAAATTCCGCGCAGAGCTTAGGAGCGGCGTTCGATGTCACGGAAATGCATCCATGCCCGCCATGCGCCATGAACGCGAGCGCGGTGGCGTCTTCGCCCGAGAGCTGATTGAACTTTTCGCCGAGCGTCAGGCGCTGCTGGCTCAATCGCACCGGCGAGGCGGTTGCGTCCTTGACGCCGGCGATGTTCGGGAGCTTGAAAAGCCGCGCCATCGTGGCGACCGACATGTCGATGACGCTGCGCGATGGGATGTTGTAAATGATGATCGGGATGCCGATCGCATCGTTGATGGCTTTGAAGTGCAGGTAAAGCCCTTCCTGCGTCGGCTTGTTATAATAGGGCGTGACGCTGAGAACCGCGGTGGCGCCCGCTTTCTCGGCGAGCTGGGCGAGTTCGACCGCCTCCTTTGTGCTGTTCGAACCGGCGCCCGCAATGACGGGAACGCGCCCCTTTGCAGCGGAGATGCATGCCTCCACCACGCGCGCATGCTCCTCATGGCTGAGCGTCGGCAACTCGCCCGTCGTCCCGCAGGGAACAAGCCCGTGGGTGCCGGCCTGGATTTGAAACTCCACAAGCCGAGTAAAGGCGTCGTAATCGACGCTGTCACCGTCAAACGGGGTTACGAGCGCCGTAAAAGAGCCCTTGAACATTTCTAACCTTTCTTACCTTCGGGTCGATCCTATAGGGAAAAGAGTTGCGGAAGATTAACCGATACGACCCTTTCCCGCCGGAAAAAGCTCAAGCCAACATCGCGCTTGTCATTCTGTTGCCGGAATAATGGTAGCTATTAGTAAGCGCGGTTGTATGCCTTACAGCTTTTTCAGTTCCAATCGTGGGGCAAAAGCATAAGTTTGATACGGACAGCTGCCAACGTAATTTTTAAACCGACAGCAAATGCCCAAGCCCGACACAGACGCGAATCCTCCGCACAATCCTTTTGGCCTCCTGAAGGCGATCCTGATCGGAACCGCGCTCGGCTTTATTGCCGTGCTCGCCGTGCCGTATCTGCTGCCAGGGCATCCGGTTCCTCTAAACTATGCCACGGCCGGCCTGCAACAAGAACCGGTCCTCGCCGCCGGGGCCGCGCAAAAGCATAGCTCGAGCGCAAATGCCAAGACGGCGGAGGCCAGTTCCAAACCCCCTGTCGAGCCGGGGGCGCGGGTTCCTGGCGCAAGCACGCCGGAGTCGCAAGCAGCGCATCCCGAGGAGCCAAAGGGCGGCCAACCGCCCGTTTCAAACGCCGCGGAGCCCGGCAAGGAGAGTGCGCCGGTCGAGCCGGTTCTTGTTCCGGCGGTGAACCTGAAGTTTCCCAAGACCTTCTCCAGCGAGGAGATGACTTCGGCGCTTGAACCCCTTCTGTCCTTTAGGATCAGCGACGGTGACGCAGCCGCAATCAAGGAGGTCATCTCCAGCGTCTCCCGGGGAGATGATGCCGGTGTGCGCGCCGCAATCAAGAAAATCAGCGATCCGGCCGCAAAATCCTTCGCGGAATGGAAGCGATCGCGCGCCTCTTCCGCGGACTTCAGGGAGGTGTTGGCATTCAGAAGGGCCCACCCCTTGTTTCCGGAACCCGTTCAGGACTATGTGACCGAAAAGAGCCTGTTCTTGTCGGACGCCACAGCCGCGGACGTCCTGAAATTTTACACGAACCGGACTCCGATGACCGGCGCGGGAAAAGCCAGCCTGGGCGCGGCGCTCATGGAGACCGGGGAGCGCGAGCGCGGGCTCACTCTGATCAGGTTTGCCTGGAGCCGCTATAATATGGACCCGGTTGTGCAGGAGCGATTTGTTGCGCGCTTTGGCTCGCTGCTCGATGCCAACGACGAACGCCGCCGGACGCTGCTGATAGAAGCGCGCGCGCACCAACAGGACGATCCCGGGAAGAAGCTGGCATCGGCTTCCGAAGGAAAGGGCTTGAAGGGGGCTGCACGGCTGCGCGCAAAGAGGGCAGGGACCCAAATCGCCCATAACGGCCGCCACGGCCGCAAGGCGAAGGTTGTGGCGCGGCGCGCCAGGGGAAGACGTCACGGAGAAATCCCAGGCGGAGAAGGCGCGAAAGAAGCGGCGTTAACCGGAAAAGCCCAGTCGTTCGCGATAGCAAGCCTTGGTGAGCCGGTACGCTTCAAAAAGAAGAACACAAAAAAGGATGACAGTGCTTCTCCTGATGAGAACCCGTGGCCTGAAAACAAGTCTCAAAATGGGAAGGCAACTGCAAGCAAACCGGAACCGGGCGACAACCCCTGGGATTCGGCCGGAAAGGAAGATAAGCCGGGCAAGAAAACGCAGTCAAAGGCGGCGGAGAATGCTTTCAAGCTTACGAAAGAGAGCACCGGCGGTCCCGCCACGCTTCTGGCGCGGCTGAAATCCCTGCGGCGCGAGGGCGCCGACGATGATGTCTGGTCGCTGCTTCGCTCGATCAATCCCGACACCGCAGATCTCGCCGATCCCGAAAAATGGTGGGACTTCCGGCGAAGCGAGGTGCGGCGCGCGCTGAACGCCGACCATCCCGCGACCGCGTATGCAATCGCGAAAACTCACGGGCCGCTCGACGACGAAAGCCGCTCCGAAGCCGAGTTTCTGGCCGGGTGGATCGCTCTGCGTTTCCTGAAGGAGCCGAGCCGGGCCGAGCCGCATTTCGAGGCCGCACGCTCGATCAAGGGCTTCGCCCGGGACGAGGCGCGGGCGGCATACTGGCTCGGACGCACCAAGCTCGAAATGGGCGCCCGCAAAGAAGCGGAGGCTTTCTTCCGCGAGGCGGCAAGCCGTTTTTACACGTTCTACGGTTCTCTCGCCCGGCAGGCTCTCCACAAGGGGGGAACTTGCGAGTTCCGGGCGCCGCCTCATCCAACGAAAGAAGCCATCGCCGCATTCGTGAACGAGGACGCCTTCAAGGCTGTCATGATCGCCAAGCAGCTCGATCTGCAGCCGCTTATGCTGAACTACCTGCTGGACCTCACGCGGCAGCTCAAAGATCCCGAGCAGATGACGCTTGCGCTTGAACTGATAGAGCGCATGGAGCCCGCCCACGTTGGGGTTCGCGCCGCAAAAATCGCCTTGCTGCGCGGGTTTCCGGTGGATGCCTATGCCTTCCCGACACTCCTGCCGAAGTTCGATTCCGCTGGCGGCAACGGCAAAGTTGAACTCGCGCTCCTGAATGCCCTGACCCGGCAGGAAAGCGATTTCCACACCGGCTCCGTGAGCCGCGTCGGCGCGCGAGGGCTCATGCAGCTCATGCCGCAGACGGCCAGGCTCGTCGCGTCAGCCTATAAGTTGAAGTATGAACCGGCGCGGCTGATCTCGGACCCATCCTATAATGTGACCCTGGGCTCGGCTTTCCTCGCTCAGCTCATTTCCGGTTACGATGGCTCTTACGTTCTTTCCTTGGCCGCATACAATGCAGGGCCGGGCCGGGTCAAACAATGGATCAAGGACTTTGACGACCCTCGCAGCAAATCGGCAAACCCCGTCGACTGGATCGAACGCATTCCCTTTACCGAGACGCGCACTTACATCCAGCGCATTCTGGAAAGCACGCAGCTTTACCGTTGCCGGTTTGCAAACAACAAGGCAAGGTTCCAGATCGTGGAAGACTTGCATCGCGGGCGTCCCGGGAAAATTCCCGATTTCGATGTGAGCGGCAGCGGCGAATTGGAACAGGCCCAATGACTCTGGATGGAGCAAACAGCAAGCAGGGGTTCGAAACTGAAGACATCTTTTACAGAAGTCCGGATGACCTGCTTCTTTACGCCCGAAAGTATGGCAGCGATGGCGCGCCCGGCCGGCCCCTTATTTGCCTTCCCGGATTGACCCGCAATGGCCGGGATTTTCATGACCTTGCCGTCGCTCTTTCAACGCACCCAACCTGCCCTCGGCCTGTCTATTGCCTTGATCTCCGAGGCCGCGGCCGCTCCGAATGGGACAAGGACTGGCGCAACTATTCGCCCTATGTTGAGCTCCTCGATGTTGTTACATTCCTCACGCTCCGTGGCCTGACAAACGCTGCGTTCCTCGGGACGTCACGCGGAGGCATCGTTACGATGATGCTCGCTGTCATGCAGCCTTCAGCAATCGGATGCGCGGTGCTGAACGACATCGGCCCCGTCATTGAGACGGCGGGTCTGGCCCGCATTATGGGTTATGCGGGAAAGATCCCCGTGCCGCGCGATTGGGATGAGGCCGCAAGCATTGTCCGCGACATCAACATGAGGCAGTTCACCGCCCTGGACAACGCAGCATGGCTGAAACTCACTCGGCAGCTGTTCAACGAAGCGGATGGGCGTCCCGCTGCGGCTTACGATCCCAATGTCGGAAAAGCCTTGTCCGAAGTGGATATCGCAAAACCAGTTCCGTCGATGTGGGAACATTTCGAGTCGCTTTTCCAGGTTCCGGTCATGGCCTTGAGAGGAGAAAACTCGGATCTCCTATCGGCGGCAACTCTCCAGGCGATGCAAGCCCGCCACCCGGCCTTGACATCCGTCCTCGTTCGCAACGAGGGCCACGCGCCTCTCTTGTTGGATCGATTCAGCCAGCGCCTGATTTCAGATTTCCTGGTCCAAACGGACAAGACCTGGATGCCTGGGCCGCCATTGCCTGCCCCTTTGCATAACGAGGTTCAACAACCTTGAACCCGCGCCTCAATCCGGGATCGTGGAATTCCTCCCGGTCACGGATTCATCGTAGTTTGAGGCTGATAGTCGTGAGAGGCTAGACTCACATCTTCCGCGCTTGAGGGCGCCTTCGCGACGGGCTCGGTGATTTTCGTTTCGAGCGTGAACCCGCGCGGCAATCTCTTGATGCAAGCCTTAAACGGCTCAACCATCGAAGGCGATGAGTAAATCCCATCAATCCGAATCACATCGTCGCTGATCGCGATATTGCCGGAGAACAGCAGAGATAGCATTTCGAGTGATAACTTAGTAGCCTCAAGCCACTCCTGAGGCTCGCCTTTAGCAACTTCCATGCCGTTATTGACTTTGACGTTCTTAAAGAGAACGCGAGCGTAGCTGTACAGGATTTGGTCCTGTAGATCCGGCACGTGGCCGCTCAAAGTCAAGGCGCCCTGCTGCAATTGCGCATTCCATACGAACGGATGCACGTCATGCGGCTTAAGAGCGACGTTCAAATGCAAGCCCTTCGGCGCTTCTTCCCGCAGTTTCTTCTTCACCGCAGAAAAATCATCGTCGGCCTTTGTCACGCCTTCGATGGTAATCGCCGTATTATACAAAACAGCCGATCCTGACTGAAGCTTGCCGAGCTGCCGAAGTGCAAAGGTCATCGCCGCGAGCCAAGCGTCCCGATCCGGGACGTTTGCATTAACGTGGCTCCTGTCGATGACTGGAGCGCCGGGCGATGTCGCTGCAGCGACACCCTGTAAAATCTTGAGGTCGCTGTCCGACGGCACCTGCCCTCTGAGAGTGATCGTCCCCTCTTCTGCTTTAGTCAGACGGCTGAGATAAGCCTGCTCGATTTGCTTCGCCGCCTCTTTTTGTGGCGCGGCGGCGGGCTGGCTGTCATCTTGGTCGACAACCTGAAGAACCCGATCGAAGGCCGCAAGATACCAGGGCCGCTGCGGAAGGGCTTCCGAGGGTGATATGGCGAAAGTCGCAAAGCATAACAAAGCGGATGAGAAGATACTCAGGTCCGAGTTTCCTAACCTCATTGCGCGAGTTCTCCACCGCGTTCACATTCTGCGTGCTGCATATGTAGAGGCCGGTCTTTCACCACTGCGCTTTTTTCACGGTTCGTTATCCTTCCCCCGCCGAAACGAATAGGCCGCCCTTTCGGCCTGTTTCCTGGCCGATGCAAAGCAGCACCAATCGTCGGTAAATGCGACTCTAACGGAGAGTTTCCGATAATCCAAGCAAGTCCTGGCGCTTTTTCGCCTCTTTTTTTTCTTGCGGCGTGACCTGAATCAAAAAAGCCCGGCTAGATGCCGGGCTTTCCTAAGTGTTTGAGATGTAATCTATTCAGCGGCCTGCACCTGAGGAGCCAACTCGGAGCCAGCTGATTCACCCTGCCCCGCAGGCGGCAAGGCTGGCGCATCAGCCTTGTTCCGCTCCTTCAAAATGAGGTCGTCGCGGTGAGACGCAACGCGGCGAAGCTGGCTGATCATGCCACCCGTGCCGGCCGGGATGAGGCGGCCCACGATGACGTTCTCCTTCAGACCGTCGAGCGTATCGACCTTGCCGTTGAGGGCCGCTTCGGTCAGAACGCGCGTTGTTTCCTGGAAGGAGGCCGCCGAGATGAACGACCGCGTCTGCAGGCTGGCCTTGGTGATGCCGAGCAGCACCGGCACCGCGGTGGCAGGGCGCCCGCCCGCCGAATTCGACCACCGCATTCATGTCCTCGAATTCGAGCTTGTCCACTTGCTCGTTCTTGAGCAATTCGGTGTCGCCTGGATCGGTGACCTCAACCTTCTGCAACATCTGGCGGACGATGACTTCGATGTGCTTGTCGTTGATCGTCACGCCTTGCAGGCGATAGACCTCCTGGATCTCGTTGACGAGGAACGAAGCCAGCTCTTCAACGCCTTTGATGGCCAGGATATCGTGAGGAGCAGGATTGCCATCCAGAATGAACTCGCCCTTCTCGATGCGGTCGCCCTCCTGCACCGCGAGGTGCTTACCCTTGGGCAGCAGATACTCAACGGGATCGAGCCCTTCTTCGTCGGGCTGGATCAAAACGCGCCGCTTGTTCTTGTAGTCCCGGCCAAAGTGGACCGTGCCCGAGATCTCCGCGATGATCGCGTGGTCTTTCGGCCGGCGCGCCTCGAACAGTTCGGCGACGCGCGGCAAACCGCCCGTGATGTCGCGGGTCTTCGCGCTTTCGAGCGAGATACGCGAGAGCACGTCGCCTGCCCTCACCGTCTGGCTTGGCTCGACGGACAGGATCGCATCCACCGAGAGCAGGTAGCGCGCCTCCCCGCCACGCGGCAGCTTCAGCACCTTGCCGCTCGGCTTGTCCTTGATCACAACGGCTGGCCGCAGCGCCGATCCCCTCGGGTTGGCGCGCCAGTCCACGATGACGCGGTTGGTGATACCCGTCGTTTCGTCGGACTGCTCGTTGACCGAGATGCCTTCCAAAAGATCTTCGAACTCGACCACGCCATCGATCTCGGTGATGATCGGACGGCTGTACGGATCCCACTCTGCCAGACGCTGGCCGCGCTTGATCACGTCGCCGTCGTCCACTTTCAAGTGAGCGCCTTGCGTGATCTTATGCACGGCCCGCTCGCGGCCCTCGTCGTCGAGAATGACGACGGCCATGTTGCGGCCCATGGCCACGAGACGGCCTTGGCTATCGCGTGCAGCGAGCCTGTTGCGGACCCTCACCTTACCGGCAAAGTTGCTTTCCACGAACGAGTTGTCCGCCACCTGCGCCGTGCCACCGATGTGGAAGGTCCGCATGGTGAGCTGCGTGCCCGGCTCGCCGATAGACTGCGCGGCGATCACGCCGACAGCCTCACCGATGTTCACGGGCGTACCACGTGCGAGATCGCGCCCGTAGCACTTGCTGCAGATGCCGTTCTTGAGTTCGCAGGTGAGCGCCGAGCGAATGCGCACTTCCTGAACCTGCGCCTCCTCAATGAGGCGCGCCTCATTCTCGTCGATCAGGTCTCCGGCCTTGACGATGACCTGACCCGTGCTGGGATGCACAACGTCATCCGCCGGAACACGTCCGAGAACGCGGTCGCCAACCGAGACAAGCACCTCGCCA
>CAWFOS010000027.1:0-30321 GCA_963817495.1 uncultured Alphaproteobacteria bacterium
TTTTACAACAGGTTATCCGATTCCCACCCAAACAAGATTTGTTTCTGGGTTCCATTGAGGCCGCGCGCGAAGGCGCATGCGGCAGCAAAGCGTGAAGGCTACGCCCTTCCGACGGCACGCTGACGGCAGCCGAAGGGGTTATTCTCGATACCTCGCTCCATGCAAAGGCGTTCGCTGCCGCCGCATCGGCGAGTAGTACGGTGCCCACTGGCGCATCAAGCTTGCGTTTAAGCGCTTGATCGCCATCTGGGCGGAGTGCATGTCATCTTCACGGATTTTTGCTTACGCTTAGAGTTTCCGGGAACTGGGAAGAGTTGTCCTCCCTTCGCTGGCAGCGCGAGCACCGTTTGGCGATCCCCCCCTTCCCCGGCCACGAATCTCTCAATTGCGGCGCTTACGTTCGGTGCGGCCCGCTAAGTTGCCCACAAATGGCGGAGCGGCCTGCCGGGAGCGACCGCTTGCACCGCTTCCGCGATGCCACGCGCATCGATGCCATAATGCCGGTACAAGTCTCCGATCGTGGCAGATTGACCAAAGTTTTGAACGCCGAGCGAGCGCGTCCTGTGCCCGCACACGGAGCCGAGCCAGCCCAAGGTTGCCGGATGGCCATCAATGACTGTGACAAGCCCGCAATATGAAGGAAGGCCGGCCATAATTTCTTCGACATGGCTGACGGCGGATGCAAGCCCCTGCTCCCGGGCTTTCTGCGCTCTGGTCCAGTCGGAGTAGAGACGATCTGCCGAGGTGACAGAAAGAAGGCCCACGTCGCGGCGATCCTCGCCGACAAGGCCGGTTGCATCGATCGCGCCAGGCGCCACGGCGCCTGTAAAGGCGATCGCGACTTGAGCGTTCGGGCCTGGCTTTCTGAGCCAGTAAGCACCCTTCAATATTGCGCTTTCCAGCTCAGGCGTCATCTCTCTCTGAGGCTGATCGAGGTTGCGCGTGGAAAGCCTCAAGTAAACCGATCCGCCGTCGTCTGCCTTGGCGGGCGCCTGAATATGCTCGAAAGCCCATCTGAGAATAACGGCGAGTTCATCGGCAAACGCCGGTTCGAAGGAGGTCAGCCGGTCTTGGGCCATGCCGATCAGGGGCGTCGCGATTGACTGGTGCGCGCCGCCCTCCGGCGCCAATGATACCCCCGATGGCGTCGCGACAAGGATAAAGCGCGCATCCTGATAGCAGGCATAGTTGAGAGCATCGAGGCCGCGCTCGATGAAGGGGTCGTATAGCGTGCCGATGGGAAGCAGCCTTTCGCCCGAAATCGCGTGCGCCAACCCCATGGCGGACAGCATCGCAAAGAGGTTCATCTCCGCGATGCCAAGCTCGAAATGCTGCCCCTTGGGAGACATGGACCAGTTATAAGCTGAAGGGATGTGTTCGGCGCGGAACAGGTCCTGGATTTGATCACGCCCATAGACGTTTCTTCTGTTCACCCATGCGCCAAGGTTCGTCGACACCGTCACGTCGGGCGAGACGGTTGCTAGTCGTGCCGCGAAATCATCCTCGCGCTTGGCAATTTCATGCATCAGCAACCCGAAAGCCTGCTGCGTCGACATGGAAGGCTGCTTCGGATAGTCGAAGTGAGCAGGCGTTTCGACGCGAGGCGCTTCGGCATGGCGCAAAGGCTTCTGAGCTGCGCCCGTCCCGGCGAGGAATTGCTTCAGTTCAGAGGCGTTCGCGCGCAACCCCTCGAAGGCATCCCATTCATGGCCTTCTCGGATGTTCATCGATATGCGCAGGCCGTCGATCTGAGCCGGCGTCATGAGCCCCGCATGGTTGTCCTTATGGCCGGCGATTGGCAGCCCAAACCCTTTGATCGTGTAAGCGATGAAGCAGACCGGCCGGTCATGCTCCCCGGCAGCAGCGAAAGCTTCCAAGAGCGTTTCAACATCGTGCCCGCCGAGGTTCCCCATCAGGGCTGCAAGTTCCTCGTCGCTGCGCCTCTCGATCAAAGCCGAGACATCAGCCTGATCGCCGATGTCGTCCAGGAGCCGCTTGCGCCAGGCGGTTCCTCCCCGAAACTCAAGCGCGGAGTAGAGCTCGTTGGGGCATTTCTCGATCCACCCGCGCAGCGCCTCGCCGCCCGGCTCAGCGAAAGCTTTCTCCTGCAGCTTTCCGTGGCGGAGAACAGTGACGTCCCAGCCGAAATTGCGGAACATGGCCTCGATCTTCGCCCATAGGCCCTCGTGGATGACGGCGTCGAGGCTCTGGCGATTGTAATCGACGATCCACCAGGTGTTGCGCAGGCCATGCTTCCAGCCTTCAAGCATCGCCTCGGAGATGTTGCCTTCGTCGAGTTCCGCGTCGCCCAAAAGCGCAATCATCCGGCCTTCGGGGACCTTGGCGCCCCAATCTTTCGCGCGGATGTAATCTTGCACCAGCGACGAAAACAGCGTCTGCGCGACGCCGAGCCCGACTGACCCAGTGGAAAAATCGACGCCGTCGGTATCCTTGGTACGCGATGGATAGGATTGCGCACCTCCATATCCCCTGAATTTCTCCAGTCTTTCCTTGGTCTGGCGGCCAAGAAGATATTGAATGGCGTGGAAGACAGGCCCGGCATGAGGTTTCACCGCAACACGGTCTTCAGCCCTCAAAACCGCAAAATAAAGCGCCGTCATGATGGTCGCCGCCGAGGCGCAGGATGCCTGATGGCCGCCGACCTTCAGCCCGTCTCGACTTTCCCGCAAATGATTGGCGTTGTGGATCATCCACGCCGACAGCCAAAGCACCTTGCGTTCAAGCTCCTTGAGCATTTCAAGCTTTGAGACCGTCATCGGGAAAGCCTCCGGAACTCCTCGTCTTCGAGTAACTGATTTTAGCTCAAAAAGGGCTGCGGCCGGAGCTATTCCTAGCGACAGATCAGCCTGTGGCCCCGACGCCAGAAAGCGGCCGCCTGCAAGAAAATGGCTTCGCTACCTCAGCCGCATTGACACAACTCTCATGGATCGCCGTAATCTCCCAGAAAATCCCACGGGTAACCGGCCCAAAGTGGCCATGGGTGACTTTGGTCTTCCCAAAATCGAGAAGCTTCACTCTGGCATTTAGGGCAAGACAGTTTGTTTTCCTCAAGTTGAGGACACAAGCGACAACGACTACTTTGCGGCAGCACCTTCGCCCACCACTACGAATGGCGCCCAGTAAGCCGGGTGCGCCTCGCGGGGGTCGCCCTGGTCGATGAGCGCGAGCATGGATTGGCGCATGGCTTCCGCGCGCCCCATAATCTTGTTTGTCGCGAGTTGACGCATTGCTCCGGTGATGAGCTTTACAGTGGCGGCGGAATCAACTTCCCAGTGTGAGACGAACAGCGTGCGAGCCTGGGCGTAGATGAAGGCGCGGGCAAGGCCAGAAAGCGCTTCCGCGCTTTGCGCCCCGCCGGCGGCCGTGTTGCAGGCGGAGAGGATCACCCAATCCGCGTCGAGTTTGAGGCCTGCGATCTCGGACGCGGTGAGATAGCCGTCGTCCTCTTCGCTCGCGTTGCCGGGTGGCGTCAACAGCAGGCCTGGCTCGGCGCTGCCCTTCAACTGGCCTGCGAGTGCACCGTGCGTGGCGAAATGCACGATGCGATACTGCGCAAGCTGACCGCTGTCGCTTAGGCGTTTCACCTCGCGCTCGGTGGCTCTTGCGCCGAGGTAAATGTCGCTGTCGCGGGCAACGCCACGCCCCCTCTTCTCACAACATTAGTGCGTGGGAAAGTTGGTGTCACCAGCGCCATCATGCGCCAAAGGTAATGGAAAAATGCCGCGGGATTCGCGAAAGCGTCATGCAGGGCGGCAACGATTGGGCGCCGTTGCCGAGGCATCTCGCGAAGCAAGCGTGCTCGAGGCCAATCCTTTGTGAAATGCGTCCTCCGACGCTGGGGCGTCTTCTCAAATCTCGATTTGGGTGCCGAGTTCGACCACGCGTTCTGCGGGAATCTGGAAAAATTCTGTCGCGCTCGCCGCGTTGCGTAGCATCAGCTTGAAGAACATCTCCCGCCATAGGGCCATTCCTGGCGGCAGCCGGGGAACGATCGTCTCGCGGCTGACAAAAAAAGACATCCGATTGAGATCGAAGACCTGGCCCTCATGTGAAGCCTTTACAAGCGCGGCCGGAACGTTGGGCTGCTCCATGAACCCATAATGCAGAATGGCCCGATAGAAGCCCTTTCCGAGGTCAGTGAGTTCGACCCGGTCTTGGTCCTTGACGTGCGGAATTTCTTCTGTCACGACGGTCACCAAAACGTTCCGTTCGTGGAGCACCTGATTGTGTTTAAGGTTGTGGAGGAGCGCCGATGGCAATCCTTCTGGCCGGCTGGTGAGAAAGACAGCCGTATTGGCAACCCGATGCGCCCGCGGTTCCTTGAAGCGCAGGAACTCGCTTACGGACGGCGAGTGATGAGCGATCGCTTCGAGCAAAAGCACCCGGCCCCGCTTCCATGTCGTGAGTGTCGTAAACGAGGCGATCGCGATCGCGAGCGCAAACCATCCGCCCTGCCCGAGCTTCATTGAGTTCGAGGCCAGGAACAGCGCGTCGATCGACAAGAGCGAGCCGAGTACGGGAAAAGCGACCCACACAGGCCATTTCCAGAGCCGCAGCGCAACGAAGCAAACCATGATCGTGCTGATAATCATCGTGCCGCACACGGCGATGCCATAGGCCGCGGCCAAGTTGCTGGACGACTGGAAGACCAGCACTGACCCGATAACTCCAACAAAAAGAGTAAGATTCGTGAAAGGGACAAAAATCTGGCCAGCCTCGCTGGAAGACGTGTGGGTGATCTTCATCCGGGGAAGGTAGCCAAGTTGAATCGCCTGCTGGGCAACCGAAAATGCGCCTGAGATGACCGCCTGGGACGCAATAACCGTTGCCGCTGTTGCAAGGAGCACCAGCGGCGCCAAGGCCCATTCGGGGGCGAGCAGGTAGAAGAGGTTTTGTGAACTTGCCGGGTTAGTCAAAAGCAGCGCCGCTTGACCGAAATAGTTCAGCGTCAGAGCGGGTAGCACCAGGGTGAACCACGCCAGGCGGATCGGGAACCGGCCGAAGTGCCCGAGGTCGGCGTAAAGCGCTTCGCCTCCCGTCACGGCAAGGAAGATCGAGCCAAGCGCAAGAAAGCTTTCCCATGGGCGCCGGATCACGAGGTCAGCTGCATAGACTGGATTGACGGCTGCGAGCACAGCCGGTTCGCGAATGATGTTGATGATGCCCAGAAGCGCAATCACCGCGAACCAGAGGCACATGACCGGGCCGAACAACTTGCCGATAAGGGCCGTGCCATACTGCTGAATCCAGAACAGCCCGCACAGAATCACGATGCTGATCGGCAGAATATAGGACTTGAACGCCGGCGCGACGACATTGAGACCTTCGACGGCGCTCAGAACTGAAATCGCAGGCGTGATCATGCTGTCGCCGTAGAACAGGGCCGCCGCGAAGATGCCAAGCATCGTGACGAAAGACGCGAGCTTCCCCTTTTTGGTCAACTCCATGACGAGAGCGAGGAGCGCGATGCTTCCACCCTCTCCGCGATTGTCGGCGCGCATGATGATGCTGACATATTTCACCGTCACCAGCGCCATCAAGGTCCAAAACACCAGCGACACGCCGCCAAGAATCTTCTCTGGCTCAACCCCCAAGCCATGCGCGCCGCCGAAAGTCTCCTGCAGCGTGTAAAGAGGGCTGGTGCCGATATCACCGAAAACAACCCCGATGGACCCGACGACGAGCCCCTTCAAGTTCTTGGATGTGCCTTCCCGCCCTGCACCTGAGGCGCTTGATGCGAACGGAGGATTCGATGGCGCCGCCGGCGTGATCGGGTCGTGCGTATTCTGGGCCATTTCGCCTCCGGCATTTTCAGAGAGCCCGCGTATGGGAGACCACACCCTCGCTCAAAATCTTGGCTTTGACCATCGTCAAGACTTAGCACAGAAAGGACGGCCGTAAGGCGGCGACGCCCGATGGCTCCACGGTCCCCGGGATGTACGGAAGCCAATGCCGGCCCCGATAGGGAACACAGCATGAAGACGGCGGTGGACGCGGTCTTTCTTGGCAAGGAGCGTCAGTTCAGCAGAACTCGGTCTCGAAGACAAAGATCAGCTGAAGACCCGAGTCCGAATTTGCTGTTTCGACGGGAAATTCGTGCTCCCCATGCACGGCCAAATGAATAATGCGCCATAGCTTGTGATGAAGCCCGTGGATGATTGTCCATGCAGGCGTCGACGTCAAAGCCACCAGAGGGTCAGCAACCGCTTGAGCCTCCTGCCTCGCGGCCGGAAGCTCAGGAAAAAGTGTCCGCCCTTTAAGATTTGGATTGCCGCGAGTGCGGTCTTAGACAAGGCATGGGCCGGGCGGAGGCGGAATTGCGGTGTCTTCAAGTGGCGAACAAGGCCCGCTTTGAACGCCGGCGGTCGCGCACTCGCATCCCAGCGATCCTCAAGCATTTCCCAGGGGTAGCGCGCTGAGACGTTATCAACGAGCAGAATGAGGCATCTCTGATGCGGCGCAAGCTCTTTCAGCCTGTTCGGAAGCAGCATATCGAACAGAGCGGCTTTATCCAAAGCGAGGCAGCGGCGCCAGAGCCCGCCGGCTTCTGGCTTGGCGATCATGGCGAGACCGGCCTTCGATGACAGTGCGGACGATGCCAAGAAAAAAAATCCTGCGCGCAGGCGTCGCTAATTAGGCTGCGCGCAGGTAAAGGCCCGCGAGGAGGCCGGGCTTGAAACTGTGCGTAGCCGATGGCTGAGCGACGGCGCACAGTTATTACGTCGCCGGGGTGTCCCCCGGCGCAAAGGCGAATGCTACTTGACCTGGGGTGCGACGGTTGCGGGCGCTGCCGGCGCTGGCTGCGAGACCGTAACCTTGGCCTTGCCGCCTTCGAAGTAGGCGGGGAGCCATTTCGTGTGGCCCACTATGAATGCATGCACAAGCACCGCTGTGAGAGCGACGCAGCCAAGAAGCCACATCAATCCTGTCTGGGGGGGCACAACCAGCCAGATTCCGTGTTGTCCATCAGTTTCGGCCATGAGGGTTCCCCTGTCTAAGACGCTTTAGTGAAGCCAGGGGGTGAGAGCGTAAGCGAGGAAGTGAGCAACCACTGCAATCCCGCCAAAGCATCCGTGTGCCATTGATGACGTGGCTGTGCAACTCCTCGGCTTCTGCAATTGTAAGGCCGCTCGGATATACTTTCTTTGGGTCCGCCATAATCTTAGCTCCTTGAGGGATGTTGCGAAATCTGCTGGCTATACACACAGGATGATATTGACCCTTCATGCTCGATAACAGTACGAAAGCAAGTCTGGTATATCAGTAGCGCCCGTTTATCGAATTCAATATGAGATTACACTATGCAGTCCTGCAATACAATTAGGAAAAACCCTCGCGCTTGTCAGGATTATTCAATAATAAGCGTCTTTATATGATGTGTATTTTTTATCATATAACACAAATATTGTTCGTTACTTCTTCGTTTATCTCATGGGTTTGCGGGGATTTTGTTTCCACGTCCTCCACTCTGCACGCGAAGGCACTTCTTCATCTACAAACCGTCGTCGAGCGCTTGACGCCAGAAACTCAAGCATAAGAAGCGTAAGGCGAAACGTCAGGAGAAACATCGCAAAAAAAGTGACTCGCCCGAAACGTCGTCCAACCCACCGCCGAAGCCAAAAATCCCGCGCACAAACCGCGCCTGAGAGGGGGCTGCGCGCGGGAAGGCTCGCGGCCCGGGAGGTATCTCCAAGGCGCGATCTTCAGGTCCGCTTTTACGCGTTGTTGCCCGGCAAAACGTGGCTGATCGAAACCTTAGCCTTGCCGCCTTCCAGGAACTTGTTGTACCAGGTCGTATGGCCCAGAACTGCCAAATGCACGAGAACCGCGATTCCGGCGACGGCGCCGAGGAAATGCGGAAGTCCGAGCGAGGGTTTCACATACAGCCAGATAGCGGCTTGTCCATCCATATCGGCCATGAATCTTTCTCCTTCTTACAGTGGTTAGTGGAGCCAGGGGCTGTAGACATAGGCAAGAACGTGAGCGACGACAGCGACCGCGCCGAAGACGCGCGTGCCGTTGATCACGTGGCTATGAAGTTCCTGGCCTCAGCCAAGGTCAAACCAGTCGGATATACTTTGTTTGGATCCGCCATAATATTACCTCCTAAGGGGTTCTCGTGCTGAACCTGCACGCAGGTGGACTAGTGCTCGACTGCGCATAGCCGAATTACTCTCGCCTTCGCGCAATCGACTGACACCCGAGGAGATGGATTTCCATCTCCCCTTGTGGCGCACTGCAATTCACTAAGAGCTACTAGGCGTTCGGAATGACGTGTTCGATCGCCACCTTGGCCTTGCCGCCTTCAAAGTAGGCCGGGAGCCATTTCGTGTGGCCCACTATGAATGCATGCACAAGCACCGCTGTGAGAGCGACGATGCCAAGCATCCACATCAATCCGGTCTGGGGGGGGACAACCAACCAGATTCCGTGTTGTCCATCAGTTTCTGCCATGGGTAGTTCTCCTTTTTACTTCATCCAAGGGGTGAGGACGAAGGCGAGCACATGCGCGACAACCGCGACGGCGCCGAAAGTCCGTGTGCCGTTAATCACATGGCCGTGCAGTTCCTCGGCTTCCGCCAACGTTAGACCCGTCGGATAGACCTTATTTGGATCTGCCATAGATACCTCCTGGTAGATTTACTCGTGCTGAACCCGCACGATGGGTGTGCTAACGGCCCGAAAGCGGAAGCGGTGCCTTTAGCAGGGTCTGCATAAGCGTACGATTACATGTGTCAATTCGTATTGACATAGTATTCTCTGTGTCACGGCGACACATTCGTGGTTTCCCTTGGTTTTGTAAGGATAAAAATAAAGCATTTAAACAATAATCATTATAGTGACCGTTGGGTCTTTATTAAATTTATTCGGTAAAATCCTTGATCTATGTCAGGCAAGTCCCGACATGTTGTACGGGAGTGCTGGTGATTGTGATGTCGGAAGGCTTGCCATATCTTGTGCGATGCGGCCGGTCTTTGACTGCGAACGTTCGGAACCCGCACAAGAAAAGGCGATAGTGTCTGGGGACTCCCCGACGGTCGGGGGAGGCGACCACCGTTTATCGCCCAGGGCGCTTGGGGTAAGCTTGGGCGCTATGAGAACGCTTCGTTCCCGAGATGAGAAATGCGTTCCAGACATATTGCAATTGCGCAATGAACGACGCCAACGGCGATAGCTCGAGCGGTGCTTTAATCAACAATGCTCCGGCGTTGGGCGCCGACATTAGCAATTGCGACCGTGAACCGATCCATATTCCGGGATCGGTGCAACCCCACGGCGCTTTGTTGGCCGTCGACCCTGAGGATCTTCAGATCGTTCAAGCGGGCGGCAACACCATCCAAATCCTCGGCGTCGAGCCCATCGAGTTACTGCAGCGGAACATCGCGGATTGGTTTGCCCCTGACCGCGTCTCGCGCCTTCGAACGCTTATGGATAACGAGGGGCCGCTGATGCGGCCGGTTCATGCCTTCACCATCGCCAGCAAGCAAGATTGGGAGACCGTCGACACCTTCGTATACCGCAGCGGCAAGCTTGTCGTGCTGGAGCTTGAGCCCGTGCGGGAGAACAGCCCCGGGGATACGCTGGCCCTCGTGCAGGCCATGCTAGCGCGCGTCCAACAGGCTGGTACGCTTCGGGCATTCTGCCAGGGACTCGCTGAGGATTACGCTACTACAGCTCGGCTTGGACGAACTCGGCCAGTCATTGCCTGCGGGCGAGAAGATGAAGGAGCGGCTTGCAGCTCTCAAGGGCCTTGCCCGCGGCGTTGGATCGGAGGTGAACCGGCTGGCTTGGGAAATCCGGCCAACGGCGTTGGATGACCTCGGCCTGGAAACCGCTATTCACCACCTCATCGAGACATGGAGCGAACGGTTGAACCTACATTTCGACCTGCGCCTGTTGCTCTACGACCGCCGGCTGAACCCTCCAATAGAGACCACGCTCTATCGCGTGCTGCAGGAAGCAATCACCAACATCGCGAGGCATGCGAACGCAACGCGGGTCGCCGTGCTGCTTGAGGCAAGCGTAAAGGAGGTCAGCATGATCGTCGAGGACAATGGATGTGGTTTTTCCCCCGCAGAGGCAGAGCCAGCCTCGAAGCGCTCGGCTTGCTTGGCATCCGCGAGCGCCTGTCGCTCGTTTCGGGCACTCTCGAGGTCGAGTCGGCGCCGGGCCAGGGCTGCACACTTTATATCCGGGCGCCCCTATGACCAAGCCTGCCGCCGCCCGCCTGCGCGTTCTAATCGCCGACGATCATCCCGTGGTCCTTGCTGGCGTGCGCTCGCTTCTCAACGGAGATCCGGAGGTGGAAATCGTTGGCGAGGCGCGAGACGGCGAAACCGCGCTTCAAATGGCACTTGAGATCAAACCCGCCATCATGGTGCTGGACCTGTCCATGCCTGGGCTCAACGGTGTCGAAGTCACACGGCAGTTGCTCGCTCAGTTTCCGGATTGCAAGGTCATTGTGCTGACCGTGCATGAAGATCGCTCGTACTTGCGCAAGCTGATAGAGGTGGGAGTGGCCGGCTACGTGCTCAAGCGCTCGGTGGCGGAGGACCTCCTTCGAGCGATTCATGCCGTTGCCTGGGGCGGTATCTACCTGGATCCGTCAATAGCTGCACACGCCCTAGACAGGACCCCTAATAGTCCTTTCCAGGCCGCAGCGGGAGGCGCTGAGCTTAGCGACCGAGAATTGGAGGTCTTAAGACTGACCGCGGTAGGCCACAGCAACAAGGCAATCGCAAATATACTGCAGATCAGCGTCAAGAGCATCGAGACCTATAAGGCGCGTGCGATGGATAAGCTCGGCTTTCACAGCCGCGTCGAGTTGGTGGGGTATGCGGTTGAAAAGGGATGGCTGGCGGGAAGCTGAGCGCAGATCACTTCGCCGCAAAGACTACTGAGCCTTGAACGGCACGCTTGGTGGCTATCGAACCTGACAGGCGGCTCGAATGCGGGTGATCTGTTTGTCGCGCCAGGCGGCGTCCTGCTTCAAAGATGGCCGCAGAAGGACCTGATCGAGCACAGCGTCGAGACGCTGGTTGCCGGCGCTGCTCCTGGGTCGCGCCTGCCTTTTCAACATAGCCCGTCGCAGATGATACGCAGGAGTTTCTCGATTTGGGCATCTTGTTCATCGGCAGGTACGCCGACTTGCCAATCCTCAAGGCCTAACGAAACGATGCCATGGACGGCGCTGAATAACGTCCGCGCCATCAGGTAGCGCTCCGCCTCGTTTGCCGCGGCCATCAGGAAGCGCAAAGGTTCGCTGACGTGGCGGATAAGGTGGACGTCCTTGCCCTGGGCCCAATCGGGGAGCGCCTTCCCCGGCGGCGGGGTGTACTCGAAGAGATTGCGCCAAAGCCGCATGTTTTCGGAGGCAAACCGGCGATAGGCGAGCCCGATGGCGACAAGCCGCCCCGCCGCGTCGGCGCGAGTGGAAGGCAAGGACTGCGGCGCCGCTTCGAGAAGGGCGGCATCGAGCCTGTTCATCGTGTTTACGTTGACCCGCAGGATCAACTCGTCGAGGTCGGCTACGAGATTATAGATGGCGCCAACCGCGATGCCGATATCGTCGGCAAGCTCGCGCGCTTTCACGCCTGCAAGGCCGTTCGCCCTGATCCGGTTTTCGGCCGCGCTGATCAAGGCATCGAGCTGACGCTCCCGTCGCATCGCCACTTTTGAAATCATGCCCGCATCCTAATGGAGAAAATTGAACAACGTTCAATTATTTTCTTGAACGTCGTTCAAAGTCGCGCTATAGGTTAGCCTGTGAACAATGTTCAAGATTGAGGTGTCCATGTTCAAAACCCTTTTTCTCCTGATAAGGGGGAACTCTGCAAGCGCCGCGGAGGAGATGGCTGATCGCAACGCGCTTCTCATTCTGGATCAGCAGATGCGCGAAGCACGGGTGGCCATCGACCAGTCGAAACGCGCGCTTGCTCTCGCCATCGCGCAAGACGAGATGGAAGCCAAGCGCCTTGATGGCACAATCGCTCGGATTGCCGACCTTGAGGTCCGCGTCAAAGCGGCTTTGAAAGCCGGAAACGAAGGCATCGCGCGGGAAGGCGCCGAGGCCATTGCCGCGCTCGAAGCAGACCGGGATGCCGCTGAAAAGGCGCGCACGCTGTTTGCGTCCGAGATCGCGAGGCTCAGGGCGACCGTCGCCCTCGCCGAGCAGCGCCTCGTGGCTCTTGATCGCGGACGCCGCGTGGCGCGCGCAGCAGAATCCGTTCGAACCATGCGAAAAACCCCGATCGAGGAAGGCCAGCTGCATGAGAGCACTTTGTCCGAGGCCGAGGCCACGCTTCATCGCTTGCGCGAACGCCAGGCGGAATCCTTCGCAGCCGACGAAGCGCTGGCGAAGCTGGACCTCGCCACCAGCCCGAGCGATGTGGCAGAGCGAATGGCAGCCCAAGGCTTCGGTCCTCGCCTCAAGGCCACGGCTGATGATGTCTTAGCCCGCCTCAGAGCAAGCGAAACCTAGACGCCTCGCCCTCCCGAATTTTCAACAACGGTAACGCAACATGCTGGAGTCCACCGCCATGAACCAAAGCTCTCAACCTCATAGCAACGCTTGGCTCACCTTCACGTACATTTCCTTCTTTGCGTCTGCCGCCATGGTGGCCGCCGGCATTCTCTATTTGCCGCTCGATCTTTGGGCGAAGGGCTATCTCGCCATGGGCGTTCTCATGCTGACCCAATCATGCATCACGCTCACGAAAACACTCAGGGACAATCACGAGGCGGCCAGGTTCGTGAACCGGATCGAAGATGCCCGGACGGAGCGGCTTCTCATGGAAGTCGGCAAGCCGGGCGCTTGAGCGGGCGCGAATCTCCTGGTGGTTCTCACGCGGCCAAGCCACCGCCAGTGCACGCAGACGTCATCCTGCAAAGGCAGAGCCTCATCCGGGGGTCGTGACAAATTCAAGCGCCTGCATTTTTGCGATCCCGTGTCGCGCTTCGCTTGGCCGCAATGACAATCCGTTCGCCAATTTGCTTAGTTTTAGGCGACGCTTAACCCGAAGCGACGAGAAAAATCATGCTTGCCTTGATGTCCAGCCGCCGTTTTGCGCCGCTGTTCTGGACGCAGTTCCTATCGGCGTTCAACGACAACTTTTTGAAGAACGCGATCGTGTTCTTCATTTTGTTCAAGCTCGCGGGCGATAACAGCGAAGCGCTCGTGACGCTGGCGGGCGCGATCTTCATCGCCCCTTCCTTCCTCTTTTCAGGGCTGGGCGGCGAATTGGCCGACCGCTTCGACAAGGCAAAAGTTGCGCGCACGCTGAAAGCCGCCGAGATCGCTGCCGCAGGCGTTGCTGCAACGGGGTTCTGGCTCGGGTTGTTGCCCGTGCTGTTCGGCGCGCTCTTCCTTTTCGGAACCGTGTCGGCGCTGTTCGGGCCGATCAAATATGGCATTCTGCCCGATCATCTCTCGTTCGATGAAATCCCGACCGGTAACGCGCTCGTTGAAAGCGCCACCTTCATCGCAATTCTGCTTGGCGCAATCGCAGGCGGCGTCGCGGCAAAGGAAGGCCAGACCGCTCTATTCGGCGGCTTGATGATGGTGCTTGCCGTGGCCTGCTGGCTCGTGTCCAAGGCAATCCCGGCGACTGCGGAGGCGGCGCCCGCTCTTGAAATCGACCGCAACCCGTTGCGCTCCTCGCTCGAACTCATGAAAGACTTGTGGGCCGACACGCGGCTGTGGCGCGCCGGTGTGATGGTGGCGCTGTTCTGGCTCATCGGCGCCCTCATCGTGTCGCTTGCGCCGGCCCTCATCAAACTCATGGGCGGAAACGAGCTGGCCGTCAGCGTCTATCTCGCCGAATTCTCGATTGCCATCGCGATCGGGTCGGGCATTGGCTCCTATCTCTCCACCGGCCGCGTCGTGCTCCTGCCTGCGCCTATCGCCTGTTTCGTCATCGGCGCGGTCGCGCTCGACATCGGCTTCATGGTCAGCGGCTTCCACGCGCCCGCTCACACGCTGGATGCAGCCGCTTTCTTCGCGCAGCCTGCCGCGTGGCAGCTCGCCATCGATTTTGCCGTCATGGCCATCATGGGCGGCATTTTCGTGGTGCCGGCCTTCTGCGCGGTCCAGGTCTGGGCGCCAAACGCCAGGCGCGCCCGCATCGTGGGAGCAGTGAACATTCTCTCGTCCGTTTTCATCTTCGCCGGTGCGCTTGCCATAAGCGGCCTTCAGAAGGCGGGCTTGACCATGGACGGCGTATTTTATGTGATCGGCGTTCTTTCACTCCTGAGTTCGGCGTGGATTTACCGCACAATGCCGACAAGCCCCATCCGGGATTTCCTCTGGCTTGTCTTTCGCGCATTCTTTCGCATCGAGGCGACCGGCCTTGAGAACATCGCCAAGGCTGGCCCCAACGCCATCATCGCGCTCAACCATGCGAGCTATCTGGACGCGGCGCTCGCCCTTTCGATCATGGACAAAGACCCGCTTTTCGCCATCGATCACACCATTGCGCAACGCTGGTGGGTGAAGCCCTTCCTTCGCTTCGTGCGCTCCTTTCCGCTCGACCCGACGCGGCCGCTCGCCGTGCGGACGCTGGTCAAGGCCGTCCGCGATCAGGGCGAAACCCTTGTCATCTTCCCCGAAGGCCGGCTCACCGTCACCGGAAGCTTGATGAAGGTCTATGACGGCGCCGGGCTTATCGCCGATAAATCGAAGGTCAACGTCGTGCCCGTCAGGCTCGAGGGGATCGAGGCCGCGCCCTTTACCCGGCTCAAGCCCGAACAGGTGCGCCGCCGCTGGTTCCCCAAGGTGCGCATCATCGTTCGCGAGCCGGTCATGCCGAAAATAGACGATGCCTTGACGGGGAGGGCCCGGCGCGAAGCCGCAGGCCGGGCGCTCTATGAAATCATGTCCGATCTCATGTTCTACACCGCGCCCATCGACCGGACCGTTTTCGAAGCGGCCGTTGAGGCGGCGCGCATTCATGGCAAGGATCGCATTGCACTCGAAGACCCTGTTACTGGGCAACTGACCTATAAGCGCGCGCTCATCGCCGCCCGCGTTCTCGGCGCAAAGTTCATGAAGATTGCCGCAGAGGGCGAGGCCGTTGGTCTTATGCTGCCGACGAGCAATGGCGCTGCCTTGAGCATCCTTGGCTTGATGTCGGCGAACCGTATTCCCGCCATGATCAATTTCACGGCGGGGGCAGCCAACATCGCTTCCGCATGCAAGGTCGCGAAAGTCGCGACCATCGTTACGTCGCGCGCTTTCGTCGAAAAAGCGAATCTCAAAAAACTGATCGAGCAATTGCAGTCGCAAGTCGCCCTTGTCTATCTCGAAGACCTTCGCGCCAGCGTGACCTTTCTCGACAAGATTTCGGCGGCGCTGCGCTATGAAAAACTTCTTGCAAGCGCACGGCCATCAGGCCGGGCCGTTATCCTGTTCACGTCCGGATCGGAAGGCGCGCCCAAGGGCGTGGTTTTGAGCCACTCGAATATGCTTGGGAATGTGGCGCAAGTTGCGGCGCGCATCGACTTCGGCCGCGAGGACAAGGTCTTCAACGTGCTGCCCGTCTTCCATTCCTTTGGGCTGACTGCCGGCCTCGTCCTGCCTCTCGTCTCAGGCGTGCCGGTCTATCTTTATCCTTCGCCGCTGCATTACCGGTTTATCCCGGAACTCGTTTATGGCTCCAACGCCACCATTCTGTTCGGCACCGATACCTTCCTGACCGGCTATGCGCGGATGGCCAACGCATACGATTTCCGGTCGATCCGCTATGTCGTGGCGGGCGCTGAACCGGTCCGGGCGGCGACGCGCGCGCTCTACATGGAGAAATTCGGCCTTCGCATTCTGGAAGGCTATGGCGTCACCGAAACCGCGCCTGTACTCGCGCTCAACACGCCCATGTACAGCCGCTCAGGCACGGTGGGCCGGGTCCTGCCGGGGATCGAAACGCACCTTGAGCCCGTTGAAGGCGTCGCGGATGGCGGGCGCCTCTTCGTGCGCGGGCCGAACGTCATGCTGGGCTATCTCAAGGCGGACAAACCCGGAGTCCTGGAGCCGGTGAACGGCGGCTGGCATGACACCGGCGATATCGTGAGCATCGACCGCTCGGGATTTGTCACCATCAAGGGGCGGGCGAAGCGGTTCGCCAAAATCGGCGGTGAGATGGTTTCATTTGCCGCCGTGGAGGAGCTTGCGTCGCAAATTTGGCCCGCAGCGCTGTCGGCCGCCGCCGCGCTTCCCGATGCCCGCAAGGGACAAAGACTTGTCCTTCTTACACAAGAACAGGGAGCAAGCCGGGCCGCATTCCAGCAATTTGCGAAAGCGAAGGGCGCCGCCGACCTGATGATACCTTCGGAGGTGCTGGTGGTGGACGGCCTGCCGCTGCTGGGCTCCGGCAAACTCGATTTCGCGGGGGTTACGAAACTTGCCGAGTTGCGATGCGCCGGCCTCGGAATCCGAGCTTGAAGCGATTGCAGTCACCCGCAGCATCGACCACTGAGACAGAGCCGGTCGCCACCCGGCGTCCGGCGCCTCAATGTTGCGGGTCGGGACTGCATCTGCGGCCCGGGGCGACGCGAACAGGCGCCCGCTTTATGCTTCCGATACCAGGTAGATGTCGCCCATGAACAGCGCATCGATGCCCGTCTTGCGGAAGGTCTCGATAGCGTGGACGGGCGTGCAGACGATAGGCTCGCTGTCGTTGAGCGATGTGTTGAGCACGAGCGGCACACCGGTTCGCGCGAAGAACCGCGAAATCAGCTGATGGAAGCGAGGATTGGTCTCCCGCCGCACGAGTTGCAGCCGCCCCGTTCCGTCCTGATGGATCACCGCCGGAATGCGTGCCCGGCGTTCGGCTTTCGCCGGGCAGGCGAACAGCATGTATTCATGGCTCGCCAGATGCGGCCCCACGTCGAACCATTGATCGGCCTGCTCGGCCAGCACACTTGGCGCGAAGGGCCGAAAGTCTTCACGGTGCTTGACCCGGCGGTTCAGGATCGTCCTTGTATCGGGCCGGCGCGGGTCTGCAAGGAGCGAGCGGTTGCCAAGCGCGCGCGGCCCGAACTCCATCCGGCCCTGGAACCAGGCGACGATGTTACCGTCCGCGATCATGTCCGCAGCATCGCGGGCCGCGTCCTTGCTACGGCGCGGCGTAAGTCCCGCCGCCTTGATCGCGCGAAGCACTTCCTTTTCGTCGAACTCCGGACCGAGATAGGGCGTTGCGCCACTTGGGAGCGGCTTCACCCCTGTTTCAGCGCAATGAACCGCGAGGGCCGCCCCGATCGCGGTGCCAGCATCGTGCGGCGCAGATGGAATGAAAATGTCGGAATAGGCGCTCGCCTGCCTGATAATCGAATTGGTGACGCAGTTGAGCGCGACGCCACCGGCGAGGCACAGGCGGTTCAGCCCGACGGCGCGCTCCATGCGCCGCAGAAGTGCGGTTACAGCAGCATCGGTTGCAGCCTGCAAGGCCGCCGCGAAGTGCATATGCTGCGATGTGATCTCGTCTTCCGCCTTCCGCCTTGGCCCGGCAAGGCGATCCAGCCCCTCCGGGCGGAAAGACGGAAAGCCGAGCGCCTCAAGGTCTACCGCGTAGCCGTCCTCGCGCACTTGGATGATTTCCGCCATCTGCCTCTTCAAGACATCGGGGTCGCCATAGGCTGCAAGCCCCATCACCTTCGAGGCGTCATAGGGAGAGAATCCAAGGTGGATGCTCGCCTGCTCCCATACGAAGCCAAGCGAGTGCGGATAGATGAACTCGTCGACAATGTCGATGCGAGCGCCCTCACCGCGGGCAACGGTCGTGCACGCTGCCTCGCCGAGGCCGTCGATTACGAGGATAGCCGCAGGGTCGAAGCCGGACGGGTAATAGGCTGAAGCGGCGTGCGCGAGATGATGCGGCACAAATTTGAGCGCATCGCCGAGCGGGCGGCCCATGAGTTTGGAAGCGACGCCGCCGACTTCGCCCAGGCACTCCAGAAAGTCCGCCTCCAATTGGCTATCGGGCCACCACTCGGGGCGAAAGGTTTCACGACGGAGCTTGGGGTCGAATGAATAAGCCACGAAATCGATATCGGAAGGGCGGAGGCCCGCGTATTCCAGGCAAAAGCGGATGGCGTTTTCCGGGAGCTCGTGCGGATTGTCCACCCGCGCTGGCTTTGCGTGCTTGACGCGCGTGAACCGCTCTTCCTCGCAGGCTGCCGCCACCTTGCCGTCCACAAGGATTGCCGCGGAGGAACTCATGATAGACTGCATTGATCCCTAGTATATTCATCCCGCGTTCTTCTCTTTTCGGTTTCTTCCTTTGCGGCGCCGCGGACCGGCGGGTGGACATTCACGGGCCGACTCTCGCGACAGTAGGTCACAGATTTCCGAATGACATCTAAATTCTTGTTGTGGTCCACGCTGCGCTGGGGATGCTGAGGAAGGCGCTGGACAGTCACAACGGAGGCGGCACAAAGCCCCCGAACTCCCGCTCAATCAGCCCGCCAAAAGCGATGGCCGTGCGATCTTCGAGGTAGGGTCCGATGATTTGCACGCCGAGGGGCAATCCATCCTCTGAGCGGTCAATCGGAGCGATAGTCGCCGGGAGACCGGGCGTCGTCGCAAGTTCCGCCCAAACAAGCTGAGCATCGAGATAGGGGTAGGACTTGCCATCGATTTCGATATGACGCGACTCGATCGGCTCGGAATGATCGTGCCTGAAGGCGGGGCCGGGCGCCGGCGGGCAGAGCACCACATCCCAGTCGCGGAAAAGCTCGCGCCATCGCTCTCGAAGCTCAAGACGCACGCGGTCGGCCGCCAGCCAGTCGCGATGACTGATGACAGCGCCGCGCGACCGCTCGGCAGCAAGGCTGCGGTCATCTGGCGAAAGCGCTTTGGCTTCTTCTTCGAGTTTGGCGTAATCGTCCGGCGGCAAACGCTCGCCCCAAAGCGAAGACAACAGCCGCGTGTAAAGGCGCGCCGACTTCGAGAGGTCCGGAAGCAACGGACTGCCGCGCGCAACCCTCACGCCTCGCTGCAGCAGGTGATCCGCCAATCCGTCGAGCGCAGCTTTCATAGCGTTCGCCGTTGGCCCAAGCGGATGAGTGTCGAGCACCAGCACGCGAAAGCTCTTGAGGTCATCATGCCGGGGGGCAGGCAGCGCCAGCCGGTAACCAATGCCCTCGCGCCCCTCGTCAGGGCCAGCGATGACATCAAGCGCCAGGGCAAGATCCGCGGCGGTTCTGCTGAGCGGCCCCACAACCGCGAGCCCATTCTCATAAGGGAGCGGCGATACGCCCGGCGGGACCTGCCCGCGCCTTGGAACAAGCCCCAGCGTCGGCTTGTGAGCGAATACACCGCAATAATGGGCCGGCGCGCGCAAGGAGCCGCCCATGTCCGAACCGAGCGACAGCGATCCGAAACCGGCGGATAGTGCCGCCGCCGATCCGCCCGACGACCCCCCCGGCGTTCTATGAACGTCCCGAGGGTTGTTGGTTGTCCCGTAAAGGCCGTTATAGCTCTGCCAGTCGCTCAAGCCAGAAGGCACGTTGGTCTTGCCGAAGATGACGGCGCCCGCGCGCTTTAACCGTGAGACGGCCAAAGCGTCTTCTTCCGGCTTGAAGGTCCTGAATTCGGAATAGCCCCACGTCGTCGGCAATCCGGCGACGTTGAAGGACTCCTTGACCGTTACGGGCACGCCGAGCAAAGGGCCACTTTCGCCGCGCGCGAGAGCGGCGTCTGCGGTCTTCGCGGCCTCGCGCGCCCGCTCGAAGTCGCGGACCACGACCGCGTTGATGCTGCGGTCTATCGCCTCAACCCGCCTTATGGTGAGATCCAGAAGCTCTGACGCAGATATTTTCCGCGCACGCAATGCAGCCGCCAGCTCTGTCGCTGTGCGATAATCCCATTCCGATGCCAAGATGGAGCGGGTCTTCGCGGCTGCTTCGGGCATCAAAGCCGAAGCAAATGCTGCAGCAGCTGCGCCGCCGATCAAAACCTCTCGCCGCGATGTGCCTGACATGCTTTCAGCGGGCGGCGCGGCCAATAGCGATTTGTCCAACCGTCCCTTCCACGTAAAACGGCAGCCCGGTCATCTTGGCGAAAAGATCGATGTCGGCGGCGCCAATGGCGCAGGCGCCTAGATCCATATCGGTCGCCGTGAGGTAGAATGTCTGCATCAGGACGCCAACATCCTTGAGGATTAGGGAATAAGCGACCGTGCTGTATTTCCACGACACCCGGCCGAAGCGCGCCGCGATCGTGATCAGGACCTGCGGCATGGAAGGAGCGCCCATATAGGTCTGGCCGTCGGCGAGCAGCGCTTCCAGCTGCTTCGGCTTCACCGCAATGGGAGTCAGCGCGTGCCGGGCGGCATCGTAGTGGTAGAAGCCCTTCGCGAGCCCTTCGCATTTGTCGACGGCAAGGTAGACTTCCAATTCGTAGCTTGCGCCTCCGGAGGGATAGGGCCGCGGTGCTGTCTCGATTTCGGAGAGGTCGTCTTCGCCGCGATGCTGCTGACCGCGCGGCCGGACGCGGGCGGCGCAATCGAGAAAACGCGACAGCTCGGCAAGCGTGATGGGATGCCGATCGTCATAGTGGCGCGTGGAGTGCCGCCGGTGCAGCACCTCCATGAACGGCGTGAGATTTTGCGGATTGGCAGCCGCCCCAAGGTCGATCGAGTCGCCGGGCCACGGAGGTCTCACGGCAGGCAGCGAATCGACGGTGTTCGCATAAGCACGCACGCCTCCCGATGGATTGGCGTGACGCCCCGTGGTGCTCCGGGTGTGGAATAGAAGATCGTGGAAATCCCACAGCCTTAGATCGCCGTCACCTTCGGCCGAGCGCAGCCCTTTATCGTTCTCGGAGTCCAGCACGAAAAGCATCTGGCAATCAAGCAACAAAGCCAGAAACTCCGGCCCCGGAAAGCCGGGCCTAGCGCGGATTTTCTCGAGCGTTTGCGGTTGGGACAAGGCGGCGATCATGGCCGCAATGTTTGCGTCGCAAAGCCGGAATAAGGCACCGGATCGAGGAGCTTCGAGCACCATGCTGGCCCCGCGCCGCCGCATATAGGCAAAGCGCGAAAGTGCAAGCGCAGTTTTCTCGCCAATCTCGGGCATGCGCGGCTCATAATCGCGGACCTGCGGTTCGATCACCACCAGATCCTCGCCGTGCTGCTCGCGAGCGAGGCGATACTCCAACAGGCCCGATTGCGAGAGACGCCGAACAAGCTCGGCGATTTCCCTCTCTTCGTTCGTGCCAGTCGATCCGGCCAGGTTCAGCTGCAGGCCGATCTTCAGGTCGGCAAAGCGGAGCGACAAGCCCGGGCTGAACCGTCCCAGCTGGATCGCATGGCGGTCGATGATGGCCGAGGTGATGCCGCCTGGCTCTTGCCGGATAGAGATGCCGGGATTCAGCCGCGCGAACAGCATTGCCGGCGGCGGAGACTGAGGTGTTTGAGGGAGCGTGCCCAAGTCTAGCTTCTCGGATGGAGGGGATTGACGTCGGCTTCCGGCAGCGGCTCGTCCCGCAACCCGAGTTTGACCGGAACGTCGTAGAGCCGGCCCGGGCCGAAGCGGCGATAGAAATGCCGCAAACCCGGAACGATAACCCGTACGGCCGGAACCTGGATATCCGGGCGGGTCTGGTCGAGAACGAGGAAGTCAAAACCATGTCGCTTGGCGAGTTCCACGCAGGCAAGAATCTGCTCGCGCCGGTCTAGGCTGGCAAATTCCGCAAATTGCCGTCGGGGAGGCGCTTTGCCGTGTGGCAGCAGATAGGCATGCTCGCTCAGCGGCAACGGACTGGACAGGTCGCCGTCGGGACGGCGCTTCATGCGTTCGATCGCCATGAACTGGTTGAGCTCCGTCATCGCCCTTAGCGTCGCGATGCGCGGATCAAAATGCGCGCCCGCCGCCATCTCGATGTGCTCGCGTCCGTCTTCCGTCCAATGAGCGAGAGCGATGACGACTGGAATGCCGAGATCGCTTGTCATATCGAGCGCCCAGACATTCCGCCCCGCCGAGGCGAGGACCGTCCGCACATCCCGGACATAGCTGTCGCCGATCTTATCGAGATCGACCTCGGGACAGGACAAGCGGTTGTACCACCAGATGGCGTAGGCGTCGCGCTCGACGAGTTCGAGAAAACCCTGGAGGATCGCTTCCTCGACCGTATTGCCGGCGGCGCAACCGTTCGAATCGGCGCTGATGCGATTGGCGCAGCCGCGATCGTGGAAAAAGTACAGAAGCCCCGTTGGAAGATATTTGAAGCGTTCGTCGCGCAAAGACCAGACTGGCGACCACTCGGTTTCCGCCGCGAGATCGAAACGGTACGGAACCTCGTCGGTGCGGCAACTGCCGCTCGCGGCCACCTTGTCAAACTGGGCATCGCTCAGCAGCAGGACGTCGTTCGGATGGATCGCCTCCCCGGCTGCGAAATCCGTGAACCGGCGGGCGATCCTGATCTCGTCGCCCTGGAACATGCCACTGTAGCGTTCGATGGCTTCCATCAAGGCGCTGGCTTCGCCCTGCTCGGCGGTGCTGCCCTTGCCGTAGCTGTCGCCGGTCAGTCCGGCCTGCAGCGCATCCACGGTTTCCGGGCGGGGCGAGAAATTGTGCCGGGCGATGAAGCTCGCGTCGAGGGGCTGGTCGCTACTGATCTTTTCGAGCCGAGACACCACACCCGTCAGGGGGCTGACATGCTTGCGAAAGTGAGCCACGGTCTCGGCTGGCGCGACGGAACGATAACCCCCGCTCGTAAGGATGATCTTGCCGCCTGCGCGCAGCCTGACCGGAACGGCCACGCGCTCCGGATCGCGCAATTCCTCGCTGCCGCAAGCCGGGCATTGCGGGCGAGCGGGCACATAGTGCCTCACCACGGTCGAGCCCAGCAAATCCAGGCTGACGATATGGTGGCGCAAATCGCTCCTGAAGCCGCTGGCAATGGCCTTGCCGATTTCGACGGCCGCAAGCCCAATGCCGCTCCCTCCCAACGCATTGCCGTTAAGGGGCGAAGCCGACACGCAGCGCGCCTCTTTGCGGTCGAGGAAGGCTTTGACCTGCCGGTTCATTTTCATGCGCTCGGCGAGGCAGGTCCAGCAAGCGCTCTTGCCTGGGCTGAAGATCGGCCCGACCAGCGGAAAAATCCCGGAAGGTTGAACCAGTAGCCAGTCCTGCTTCTGCGTCAGTCTCTGCGTGTTGAATTCCGCAAGGTGACTGTCGAGATAGTCGTCCACCAGGACAACACTCAGATCCGCCGGGCCGTCAACAACGCGAACACCAAAATCGTGCAGTGCAGCTTGAAGCTCTCGTTCGCCGGCGACGCCGAAGGACTGAACCTGAACGCGAACCTTTCGCAGGTTCTCCGCCGCAATTTCCGGCTTCAGCCCAAGGGTTCCCCAATACGCGGCCTTCGCTCCATAGGGCTCTGTGGCGGAAGCGACAAAGCGGCGGTCAATGAGGCGCTGGATCGCTTCATCGACCTTGTCGGGCGGGAATTCGCGGTAAAGCTCCTTTGCGATCACATCCCGGCGCTCTCCCTGTCCGATCGCCGACGCGAGCGCGCAATAAAGTTCGCCGTGAAGGAAGAACTTCCGATGCTCGGAATAGAGACACACCGCATTTGGCGGAAGGACATACACCGAGAAGTGCGCAGCAAACCGAACCACCTCTCCATCCTCGCGCTCGCGCGCTACAAGCGCCGTAATATCTTCATACGTCATGTCGCCGTTGCGCCCGTCCTCGACTTGTCCAGCAGCTCGGTCTCGCGGTCATCAGTCTCAATGAATATCGGCTTCAATTAATAGACGCTCGCCGGAGCCGTGCCCCGCCGAGCAGAAACTAAGTCTATGCAAAACGGCGCATCCTCGCCATCGTCCTTCACCGCCCTGATTCGAGGATGCGTCTTTCGAATACAGGAAAAGGTGCGGCGCGCGAACACGAAGCGCGCCGCTCCCGTTTGCTAGCCACCGCAGCCGCGGCAGCCACCACAGCCTCTGCAGCCGCAACCTCTACAGCCCCTACAACCTCTGCAGCCTCTGCAGGCCCACCAGCCGTAGGTGTCTTCCTCATCACCCTGCACCTGATGTAGATCCTCCCTATCGAGGACATTGAACGCCCCCAAGGTGGCGTCAAAAACCTCAACCTCCTGAAGATCGACAGTGCGGACATTCCCGGCAGGGATTATCGCCGCCTCCGCGGGTGAGCTTTCCGCGCAAGCGGCGCCAACCAGCGAGAGAGATACGCCTAATATACCAACGCGCAACCCGGTGCCCGAGCCACGCTTTTCCTTTGAGCCATTATTAGAGTGTTCCATGACATTCCTCCCGCATAGAACCCTGAGCTGAGCACCTTAACAGCACCTGATCACAAATCAAGAAACTAAGTCTGCGTTTCCTTTTAAAAAAAAGATTTCTAGCGGCGTCCCTCGTGAAGCCTCTGTGGCGCGCTTCGGCCGCAAATCCGAGCTTGAGACCGACAGCGCCAAGACCGAAGCGGAAGACGAAAGCCGGGCGAAGAAACGCCGCGCGAGCCGGGCGCGCTTCCTGCGCATTTGCCGCGGATCGAGCAGGTCATCGAACCACAAAGCACGCTCTGCCCATGGGGAGCCGATGGTGCAAGCTCCCAGGATCTCACGTGTTTAAAAATAGTTCACGGTCGACAAAAGATCAGGGGAGGCTGGGATCTGTACGGGTGCCATTGAATTGCGACCGGGCATGTTTGCAGCCCCCGATCCCACTCAATATTTCTAATCCGGGCGGGCAGCGCCAGCCAACATGCACAAAAGCGATCAGACTCCAGACAAGCAAACACGAATGCTCTCAGCGCGCTCGCATCCCCCTGCTTGGCGCTATAAGAACCGTCGCGCCACCCAGGTCTTAGAAATGTGTTAGCCTTCCGGCAATTCGTTATCGCGAACCCGCTCAAACAACTTTTTATCTTCGCCATTAAGCTCTTTCAAGAGGTTGATGTCATCTTCTGAAAGACGGCTTAAATGGTCCACGTGAGACGCGTTTAAATTGTTAAGTCGAGGGGGATTTTCCATTCCAAGGCAAGCTGCTATTTTGGCAACCAGGAGATCGACGCGTTCAAAAGTAAAAATATAGGGTTTATATTCATCTATTATCTGCAGCGTCTTGTCAAAATTGCGGTGCTGAGAAAGATAATTGCACTGCTGGTTAGTGATTTGACCGCGAAAAACCTTACTATTGTTGGCGGCGTCGACCAAACTTCTACCCCTTACTTCGTCGCGCCGAGGATGGTTTGGATCTTGAACTGCCATTTGATTCAAAACCGATGCAGCACGGACTAATGGCTCGCGAACAACAGCGAAGACCTTGTCCTCCGGTTGAAGGAATGGCCGGAATTGCTTGTACTGAATATGCCCACCATAGACCGCGTACCTGGACCGGGTTTCGGGATTGCTTAGCACGAGTTCGGGAGCCGTTTCTTCTGAGCCGTCATGCCATTGCACTCGTTCTTTTCCGCACGCTTGTTCCAGCCAACGGTGAAAGGAAGTCCCAGCCGTTTTTGGTATGTGGGCAAATATTATCATTAGGTTCCCTTTGAGCTGCTACAAGCGACCTTCCACCTTGGCCTATTTCTGCCGCAGTGACGAAACGGGAAGAAGTTCAAGAAAACAAAAGAAAACCACTTCCGAAAGAAGACTTTCCCCTGATGGGGAAGACCCACACCCCGCTCATTTTGAACGCTTATTAAAGACATTAAAAGCGATGGTCAAGACTGTGGAAAGACGAGAGAGTGAGTTTGCATCGCACCTAGTAGCCTACAGGACCGCGAGTACCGCCGCGGCGCTAACTCAACGGTCTGCGCTACTGGACGGTTTTCGGAAAAACACTCTGAAGCAAGCAGCCTGGACGACCGACGGCACCCAGCGCCTCTGCGATAGTTGCTTCCTCTCCGGTGGCATCGCGCCGCACGGGATGCTTGCTGCGAGCGCATTTACTTTGTCACAACGTTATACACAGCTGCCCCACTTGCAGCCGGCGCCACCGACCCTCCAGCAATTCTGAGGAACTTTCCAAGTTCCGCGCCCGGAGCATTGGATACGTAGATGGTGTCCCCCTCGCGCATGAAGAAACTTTGTGCTAGGAATAAGCCCAGAGGTTCTCTTAAATTAAGTCGATAGATCACAGGAACGCGGTCCGTCGGTTCCTGCGGTCTATCCGGGAAAAAAACCGGCAGCAGACCTGCTGACTCGAAACGAAATACAAATACACTGCTCGCGTCGGCCCTTTCGTCGTTTAAGCCGCCTGCGCGCGCGATAGCCTGGGCAAGGGTAACATTTGGAGCATCAATCGGCACTTCAGCGTTAACCCCGGCAGCTCCAAAGACCGTGTAGGTTCTTTTGTGAGCGTAAAGCATCACTACATCGCGTGGACTCAGCTTGATATTCTCCGCGGGATTCGAAGCTAGCTTAAGATACGGAATGGTTATAACCCTGTTTCCCCGCGTCAGAGAGACAAAGGTGTCGTAAACTGGAGTTTTGATCCCCCCAGACATGGCAACAGCTTCCAAAAGCCGCCCGTTGTTTGGACCCAACTGGACCTGCCCACCGGTTACAGCATCTCCGGCTACCGTAACGGAGTTGTCCTCACTTTTAACTACGTTGACCAAAACCTGGGGCTCGACAGCTTTCGGGCGAAGCGCGGTAACGATGGCCTTTTCCACGTCTCGAGTTGACTTGCCGACAACTTTTATATCGCCGGCAAACGGAACGTTGATGGTCCCCGTTCTGGGCACCACTTGATCTGGGATCGTGCTTCCACCGACAGACCCGATGCTCGCTGCCGAATTGGCTACAGTCGTGAACAGATTGCCGGGCGCGGCCTCCCAGACCGTTACGCGAATGGTATCTCCCACACCGACGACGGGTATCGAAGCCGGTTGGTACTCCGACAGACTCGTAAGACTCGGGTCTGGCCGCACCTTCAGCGCCGAAACAACCTGTGGACTGAGGTCTACGACGGCATAGCCCCACTGCGAGATATCGTCTTCTCCGACCGGGATTGAAATCCCCGCTGGCCCTGCTCCTGGCAGAAAGCCGCACCCTGTGAGTGTGAGGAGCAATACACATAAAATAGCAAAGCGGACGTCCTTCATACCCCACCCTGTCGGATAAAATGCACTCGATTTGCAAGATACCCACCTGAGTCGGACACGTTGTTCAATCCGTTAAATAGAAGAAACAGAATATCCCCGCGTCTGTGGCGAAATAGTTCTAAAGGGTCGCACCCTTAGATGGAGAATAAATAATGCCTGCACGCTTCGGTGGAAACATAACCACAATAATCCAAGGATATTATTTGCCACTCGCTAATATCTCTTGGGTTGCGCTCTTATAGACGTGCATACTATAGCGTGTAATGTGGCATCTGAAGCACTACATCTCTCCTAACATCCTAAATGAAAGATAAAACGTTAGCCTGCCCTGCGAGGAATCAGCGCATAAGCTTAAACAATTGCCGTTGGGCAGTGCACTTCTTGGGGGGGGGCAGAGTGGCGCGAATTCTTTTCGTATCGAGCCCATTTGGAAGCTTTTTCGGTTTATTGGCTAAGGACCTGACTGCGCGGGGACATCAAGTTTGGCGAATTGCTTGGGATGGTGGGGACTTCGTTTCGACCCCTTCACGTTACAGAATCGCATTTCGAGGTAGCGACCGGGATTATGAAAGCTTCATCAAGGCTGCTATCCTAAAGCATCACATCACGGCGGTCGTTACTTACAACGACACCGGTGAGCGCAATCGAGCCGCCATTCAACTTGCCAGACAAATGGGTCTCGGCCGCTATATCGTCGAGCATGGCTACCTGCGCCCGCATTGGATTACGTTTGACCGCGATGGAGTCAACGGACACTCGACGCTGCCTAAAGATCGCCAATTTTATCACGACAACAATACTGGGCTCGAAGCTGCGGAATCGTTTCCGTGCCGCATGCGAGATCAGGTTTTGAGCACGATTAAGCATTTTGGAGCCAGCGTAGCGCTTTATCCATGGATACCTTTCGACACGACTTACTATGGCGATTCAGTATTCAAGCAAGCCGTCGGGTATGCCTCGGAGTATCTCTGGCGAAAAATGAACGATGAGCAGATATCGGTCGAAGAGATCGCCGCTCACAGACGAGACGGCAAAAAGATGTTCGCGGCTATACTGCAAAAACCCGGTGATGCGCAACTTCGGGTTCACTCTCGATACGGTGCAAACAATCCTTTTTTGCGCGAGGTTTGCCAATCCTTCGAGGCGTCTGCTCCGAAAGACGCCGTGCTTATCGTGAAGCAGCATCCGCTCGACTATGGCGTGGAAAATACGCCCAGCCTTTTCGCAAGCTTGGTCAAAGAGTTGAAGTTGGAGGGCAGGGCCTATTACCTGAGAAAAACAAGCATTGATATCGTGCTCGACAACGTTAGTGGCTTCGTCGTTATCAATAGCACGGCTGGCTTGGCTGCAGTTCAACGCGGCTTGGCCGTTAAATGCTGCGCCAAAGCCATCTTCGATATGGAGGGGCTTACATTCCAGGGCGACCTCGATGCTTTCTGGACCGAGGGTAACGCTCCGCACAGCGCAACTGTAAACGCTTTTATTGCCTACCTTACTAGATATTCTCAAATAAATGGCGCGCTCTATGCTCCTGAGGGGATGGCTCTAGCCAGCAGGGCACTTTGCGATATCATTTCATATGATCTTTTTTCGCCGCATCACTTGGAGGCACCGGAAAAGGCAGGGGGCTGGGACGCTGTCCCTGTTCGCTTCCCAGCGCTTAATGCCGCCTGAGTTTGGGCTCTATGGCGGCTGCGACCGGCGGTTTGAAGCTAGCTGTTGAAAAGGGTATAGGGGTTGCCACTTACCCGGACCGGATCGCAAGAAGCGAGTTTGCACACGGCAAGGATGTGGCGAAACGGTTTTCAGCGGCAGCTCGCAAAAAGCGTATCAATGAAGTCTATCATTAGGTCACGGCGCGGAGGAAGGATTTCCATCGAGATGCGCTTTTTTATTGCAGACGCCTTAACACTGTGACAAATGCCTGATAATGATCAGTTTCTACCATCCTATCCTAAGGATAGACCATGTCAGTAGGTCTCTTCGGCGTCCCAACCGTTAGCACAACGCTGTGCATCCACCTTATCAAAGGGCTATTTGTACAGTCGTTTGGAAGCTGCCAGACGATATCCGTCTCTGCTGTGCCGGATATCGAAAAGTCATCCTGTGACATAGGCGCTGAAAATAACATCATTTTTGCTCATATTCCGGAACCGGCTCTAATAGAGTTCCTGATCCATGAGAAAGTGCATCTCGTTGCGTCAATAAGCAGCTTCGAAGCGTGCGTGCGACATCTTATCGAAAGGCAAGGGCTCCAGCCGATCAAAGCTGTTCGTGACACTTCTCTCTCAATGGCGGCATTGGAAGATGTGATTTTTGCTTCGGACGTGTTTGTCATTCGAATTACTGATCAAGTAAAGGTAGATATACATCGAATGCTTGGACGCTTGACCGAATTCCTTGGCCTGCGTCGCGGGCGTTTGGACTTCAACCAAATAATCGGGGACTTGGCGCTTCGAGCCGCGGCGGACGGAAACGTGTACCTCAACGATCAGGTCGAGCCCGGCCTCTTGTTATCAGGGTGCGCCCCATTAAGGAAAGTCGCCAAGGTGGATTTGCAATTACTGTCATCGACCGAGGGCTATGACAGCATTCTCGAGTTGCGGCCGATGTCTGAGGTCTGTTGGCGACCACGGATATTCTCAACCAAGGAGAAAGTTACATCAGCTGCGGAGAGAATTTATTTGGTGGGTCCCTCGCGTATGCTCGTGTTCGGTCCGTTCGCAGGGTTGCCGAGAGGTAAATGGAACGCAACTGTTGCTTTTTCAACTGCTGATAACGCCAGCGGAAACAGACTTGGCCTAGATGTGTCTCAGAACAGCGGAAGAGATATTTTGGCTAACGGCGAAATGGAACTGCCTTTGTCCGGCAGTTACAGTTGCGAAGTTACTTTCACGAATATTAATCCTCATCTGCCCATAGAATTGAGATTAGCGAGCAAGCAAGGCGCGATCGAAGGCGAGTTGTGCTTTCAGGGAGTTAAATTTGAACGACGATGTCTTCGAGGAAATTCACGTAATGGTCAGCTTCACCAGTCGCCAAAATGAGCACCTTTTCCGCCGGATCTCGCGCGACGCCTTTCCCCGCACTCCTTTAATGTCTCGAATTGGGAGAAAACCCCTCGCCTTGAGGCGATAAGATGCTGTAGTCGACGTTAGTCGAAAGAGCCTGCGAGGCAAGAACCTCTCGGCTTGTAGTTGAGGGTTGTTCAGTTAGCTGCGAGTAAAT
>CAWFOS010000028.1:0-20381 GCA_963817495.1 uncultured Alphaproteobacteria bacterium
GAGCCATGCTCGGCCGCGAGACTGAGGATGGTGTCCTGCGCCTTGGCGTGAAGAATGAGGCGGGTCGAGTTTGCCTTCGGATCGCAGCCGACGATGAGGATCTTGTTCCCCATCTCGGCGAGCGCCGCAAGCGTGTTCTGGGAGGTGGTCGACTTGCCGATGCCCCCCTTTCCGTAGAATGCGATCTGACGCAATCCCATGCGTGTCTCCTTCGTCGTCGTAACTTCGCATCCGGCCGAACGCGGCCGGGCGCACTCCTGTCTTCGCCAGTGATCGAAACGCCCAGCGAGCGCCGTCGCTATCGTGTGCGGGGCTTCTGCTCATCCTCGGAGGGCGGAGCATCTGGCAATTTCTCGCCCGCAGCCCCCTATGAGCAAGCGCCGTGCCAACACAGCAACGCACTGTTTTTTCGTGGTTTTCCAGATTTATCGACAAAAACTGCAGCGTGACGCGTGTTTCAAAACCGACATGCGCTCGCGGCGTGTATGAAAGCAAACAGCCTCCCCGGCCCCGCCGTGGTATTTTGAACGCCGTGCACCAAGCCCCCTCCCTCGAGGCCAAAAAACTTCTGAATAGAAAACATAGAATCGAAGAAGACCTCGACGCTGTGTGAAGTCCGACAGTAGCTGTCGCTATTGCGACAAACTCAGCTGTTTCCCCAGGCCACACTTAGCAAAACTTGCGTCAAAGCTCAGGTTGAGCCATTTGGTACGGAGGTTGCTAGTAACCACAACAATCGCTGAGACGAGCTCTACAATGACATATTTCTCTAAGATCGGCGGCGCGCCCGCCATAGACAAAATCGTGGAAGAATTTTTTCACCGCATGGAGACCGTGCCGGAAGCCCGGACGGTCCGCGAAATGCATTCTGACGATCTCGCCAAGACGAAATCCGTCATGAAGCGCTATTTCAGCGAATTGCTCGGCGGCCCCATGCAGTTCTCCGAAACGCGGGGGCATCCTGCGCTGAAGGGGCGTCATGCCGGCATGCCCATTGGGCCGAAGGAGCGTGACGCGTGGATGCGGTGCATGCGGGAGGCTCTGGAGTCGACCGTCCCCGACGCGAGCCTTCGTCAGTACATCGAAGAGCGCTTTTACCAACTGGCGGATTGGGTCCGCAACGATGAGGAAAAACCGAAATGACAAAAATAACCGACACGGCCTTTGCGCGGCTTGAGGCGGAGGGCCGTCTTGTCAATCCCGTGTTGAAATCGCCGACCCGTAAGCCGGGCCGCTTCGGATTTCGCGGGGACCTTGCGTTGAAGTTCGCGCCGAAAATGGCCGACGAGGCGAGGCCCCCGGAGCTGAAAGTCGAGCAGGTCATGGCGATCGCCGAGAAAGGCGCACCCACCATCCCCTTTTTGACCGCTTACTTGCATTCATTCGAATATCTGAAACCCCTCGCCGAGGTTCTGGGCGAGACGCTGGCGCCATCGGGCAAGTATATTCTCTACTGTAACAATATCGATCTCTCCAAGAAATACACGGTGCCCTACGCCGGAGCGCGCTTCACCGTGCTTCCGCTCGACGAATCGGGCGTCTACAACGAAATCCTCGAGCTCCTGTATCTGGAGAAGGGCGCGCTCAAGAAGCTCGACACCGCTGGCAAGCTCGATGCGGTGGCCGATGCCGCGCTCGGCTTCGATGAAAGCTTTCCCGAGATCACCTATGAGGAGGGGCTGAAGATCATGGGGCCGGTGCGGAACAAGAACGAAAACAGGCCGGTTTAGGTAGCCCACAAACAGGATGCTGAAAAGCCATGCTGCCCATGGTTCGAGACGCTCACCATGAGGTTAACCCGCTGAAAGCGCTCAACCTCATCCTGAGCTTGGCGAAGGATGAGGGCGGGGTTCCACGGTTTCTCAGCAGCCCAAACGCTGCTTCGAGTGCGCGCGGCGTGAGCCGGCGCCTGCTCGGACGCGGGAGGTGCCCATGAATACGCCGCCGCATCTGCGTCCCGCGACGCGCAGCTTCCGGGCTGCGTTCGCCGTCATTCTCGGGACGAACGAGATCGCCTCGGCGGTCGCGGTCTACATGCATCGCGCGGGCTGGTGCGCGCTACTTTCGCACGATCCGTTTCCGCCCGTCATCCGGCGGCGCATGGCGTTTCACGACGCTCTCTTCGGGGAAAAGGCGGACGTGGATGGCCTGCCCGGCGCGCGCGCTGAGACCACCTTCGAGGCCGCAAACCTGCTCGACGGAGGCGACTGCGTGGTGGTCACCCGCCTCGGCCTTCTCGATCTCATTCCGATGTCGGGGATCCATATCCTGGTGGATGCCCGCATGCACAAAAACGACGCCGTTGGGGACCTCCGCCATCTCGCGAGCCTGACTGTAGGGCTCGGCCCCGGCTTTGCCGTGGGCAAGAACTGCGATGTTGCGATCGAGACGCACCCTTCCAAGAGCGGCACGATCCTCTATTCCGGCCGCACCGACGCGTGCAACGGCGAGGCGCGCATCCTTGGCGGCATCGGAGCCCAGCGATTCGTCTATTCGGAGAAGAGAGGCCGCTGGAACAGCGCGGTTCCCATAGGAGCGCGCCTATACAAGGATTTCCCCGCCGGATTTCTCGATGGCGCTGCCGTGCTTGCGCCTTTGGATGGCGCGGTTCGCGGTATCGTCCGGGACGGCACGGAGGTTCCAGAGGGCGTGAAGCTTTTGGAGATCGACCCGCGCAGGCACCCAAGCTGGACCGGGATCGATGAGCGGGGCAGGAGCATCGCCCGCGCAACGCTGAATGCGATCGCGTTCGAGCACGCGCGCCGCACGAGACCTGCGGCCGGCATGTCCGTCGTTTGAGTGTCGTCATCCCGGCCCGGTGCCGTCATTCCGGAAATGCCGGAGGCGTTATCCGGGATCGTAACAGAGACATAGGCTTGAATTTTTGGCGATCCCGGACAAGCGCCAAGCGCTTTCCGGAATGACGCCCTACGGCGAGGAAGACCAATGGCGCATATCATCTTCTGGGAAAAGCCCGGCTGCGCAGGGAATGCGAGACAAAAGGCGCTTCTCGTTGCGAGCGGCCATACGCTCGACGTCAGAAACATTCTGGCGGAGCCTTGGGCTGCGCGGCGGCTTCGCAGCTTTTTCGGCGGCCGTCCCGTCGCCGAGTGGTTCAATCGCTCCTCGCCTCGCATAAAATCGGGTGAGGTGATTCCCGAGGCCCTGAGTGAAAGCCAGGCGCTGGCCCTGATGCTCGCCGAGCCGCTCTTGATCCGCCGCCCTTTGATGGAAGCAGACGGGCGGCGCGAGGCAGGCTTCGAGCCGGAACTGGTGGGAGCCTGGATCGGGCTTGCCGAGACCCGCGTTCCGGTCACCGATGCCTGCGTCCGCGAGGCTGCGCTTGGACGAGGCGAATATATCCCGGCCTGCGAGCCGGGCCAGGAATAGGGTATAGCTTCGCGGCCCCTGCCAAGGAAGGAACGACATCGCCCCGTTCACGGGTATGCCGCACGGGGCCGTTTTTGCGACAGTTCTGGTGCGCCCCGCAGCGCTTATCTCCCCAGGGCACAAGCGTTAACCATTATAAGTGACTGCCTCGGGCCTGCTTCCACGTAACATCAAGCAGCCCAAACTGTTCATCCGGTTGTCGGTCAACTGCTAATGCCCGCTTAGGTTTTACTTGTCCGGCAACGCGGGACCACCCGGATCTCCTTTTTCACCTTTCGGCCCAGGAATCCCCTTCTCTCCTTTATCTCCCTTATCTCCTTGTTGTCCTCGCTCTCCCGTGTCCCCCTTGTCGCCCTGTTGTCCGCGCTCTCCCTTTTCGCCCTTTAGACCCGGCTCTCCCTTTTCGCCTTTTGTTCCTGGATCGCCCTTGTCCCCCTTGTCCCCCTTATCGCCCTTCTTACCCTCCAGTCCGATGTAGCCTTTATCCCCTTTATCCCCTTTATCGCCCTTTGGTCCTGGGACTCCCTTTTCTCCTTTTGGACCCGGCTCTCCCTTCTCCCCTTTTGCTCCGGGATCGCCTTTCTCGCCTTTGTCTCCCTTATCGCCCTTCAGGCCGTGTTCGCCCTTCTCCCCCTTTGGACCCGGATCTCCCTTCTCTCCTTTTGCTCCCAAATCACCTTTCTCGCCTTTGTCGCCTTTCTCTCCCGTGTCCCCTTTTTTCCCCTCAGGCCCGATTTCCCCCTTATCTCCTTTGTCTCCCTTTTCTCCCATATCGCCCTTATCCCCTTTATCGCCTTTCTCTCCCTGGCCACCTCTCTCTCCCTTTTCGCCCTGCGGGCCGGGCAGCCGTTTGAGCTCCGCAAGTTCCCGTTTCAGGGCTTCAATCTCATGCGCCAGGCAACTTGAGCGCATGCCGGGGTTGCCGCTCGCGCAAACGTGATCTTCAGAGCGTGCCTCCGAAGCAGACAGACCCATGACGCAAAGGATCGCAAACGCGCTAACCGAATGAAGCCGCATATTAGTCTCCCTACCCATCCGCAATTTCTAAGCGTGTGCTCCGTCCGCGAACGTGAGGACTTGCAACGTCTGATCTGATTCTTGGAGAATCAAAAGCGCCATGCCAACCACCCCGCGCGGCCTTCCCCAACCGGCCCCATACACCCGCCAATCCTGCATTGCACCTTAGGCAGAAGGCGCGTTACCGAGTGGTTCAATCGCTTCTCGCCTAACGTCAAATCGGGAAGTCAAACCAGAGGCTTCAACCGAAGATCAGGCGCCGACCCTAATGCTCGCCGAACCGTTGCCGATCCGCCGCCCTTTGATGGAAGCAGACGGGCGGCGCGAGGCAGGCATCGAGCCGGAGCGGGTGGGCGCCTGGATCGAGCTTGTTCTTTGACGGCTCTAGAACATTAATGACACAATTCGCGGACCGCTATTGGGTCTGGTAGACTAATTCTCAAAGCCTGCGGAGTAGACATCTAGTACAGCTTACGGCCGGAGTTTGCTTTTAGCGCTTGCGGCAGTCGAGGCGCCAATTTCCGACCGGCTGTATCAAGCAGAGCTTCCCGGCCTCACCAACGAATAGACGGCACCGCTCCATACGCGGGTACCCTGCGCTAGGGGCGAAGGGTGCAGCCGCTTGCCCAAACTAGCGAACAAACTAAAAGTTTCGCGAGGCATGAGGCGCTAACCGGGGCCGAACTGGATCCCGCTGCCAGCTAAGTATAAATGCACACCGGTTTTATTACAGATTATCTTAAATGTCAGCACATAATATGAACAAATTTCAACGGAATGTACCGTGCAAGCTTCACCTCGGCTTTCGTCCGGCGCAATACACGTCGCGCCTATAACGACGCCGTCGATTAGTGCGGCCTCGGCGCCTCACCCTGGGGCCGTTTAAGTCTTCATGCAACTACCACCTCGAAAGGAGCGAATCCTTTGGTTGCCCCCGCCGTGCGTATCAGTTTAGCTATCGCTTTTTGCGCAGCCTTCACGACACCAGCCTATTCGCAAGGACTTCTGGATTTTTTTAAATCCCTTTTCCGCCCTTTTGTTTTACCCGCTCAGACTTCCGAGCACGCCCGAATAAAGACAAGGCAGGGCTACGGGGCCAAGGTGCACGGCAAAGTTAAGATCAACGACAAAAGTTTTCATTTTGTTTCCGGTGGACGAGGCCGCGGCTCCGCGCCGTTCGGCACCTATCAAATTGGACGGCTTGGCGGCTTCAAGAGTCCAAAGGGAACATGGATTCCAGGGTATCAGTTGAGCGATGCCTATGATCCTTTTGTCAAGGACACGCGGACAGGCTTATTCATCCATCCCGGCCACGACGCCTCCGCTGGTTGTGTAGCGATACGGAAGGATGAATGGCCCTCGTTCGTTAAGGCCATGGAAGGAGCTGCCCAGGTTGGCCGCCCTCTGGCGATCCGCCTTGGTCCAGAAAGCGAACCTGTGGAGAAACCGGTAGGCTGAGGGAACTCTTCAATCTGGAATAAAAAGAAACAGTTTTTGCAAAGTTGCAATATGCGGCGCCACAAATAAAAGCGTTCGAGAGAAATACTTATATGCTTATTTATGGGCTGTTTTACAAAACGAACCCAATCTTCACCGGATTTTAAGCAACGCCTCCCGGATAAGGCATAGCGCGGCTTGCCGCCTCCCAGACAGTTTACGGAGGCAAGCTCGCTTGAGCGCTTGCAGCGCATGGGCGCGAGCTCGCCTCCCGCTGCCGGCTTAATCTGCTTCAGGCCGCCGCCAACGGGGCAGGCGCAACGCCGTCCTTGAACAGCTTAAAGACGATGGAATCGATGAGCGCCTCGAAGGATGCGTCGACGATGTTCGGCGATACGCCCACGGTGAACCACCGGCGGCCCGATTTCCGATCCAGGCTCTCGATGAGGACGCGCGTCACGGCGTCCGTGCCCCCTGTGAGGATGCGCACCTTGAAGTCTACCAGCTCCACGTTCTCGATATAGGGCTGGTACATCCCGAGATCCTTGCGCAGCGCCTGGTCGAGCGCATGCACCGGCCCGTTTCCTTCGCCCGCGTTCATCATGAGCTGGTCGCCGATTTTGACCTTTACGATGGCCTCGGAGACGGTCACGAGATCGCCCCTCGCATTGTGGCGGCGCTCCACCAGCACGCGGAACCGCTCCACATCGAAGTAATCCGGCACGTCGCCGAAAGCGCGGCGCGCCAGGAGCTCGAAGGAGGCGTCGGCGGCTTCATAGGCATAGCCTTGAGCCTCTTTGGTTTTCACCTCTTCGAGAAGAGCGCCGAGCCGGGGATCGTCCTTGTCGGCCTCCATCCCGATGCGCGACAGCTCCGCCAGGATGTTCGAGCGCCCCGCCTGATTTGAGACGAGGAGCTTGCGCGCGTTTCCCACGCTCTCCGGCGGCGCATGCTCGTAGCAGCGAGGATCTTTGGCGACGGCAGATGCGTGAATGCCGCCCTTGTGCGCGAACGCGGATTCCCCGATGTAGGGCGCGTGCCTGTCCGGCTGCCGGTTCAACAGCTCATCGAGGTGCCGCGACACAGCCCTGAGCGTCCGCAGCGCCGCCGGAGTAACGCCGGTATCGAACTTCGACGCATAATCCTCTTTCAAGAGAAGCGTCGGGATGATGGATGTCAGATTCGCGTTGCCACAGCGTTCGCCCAGCCCGTTCAGCGTGCCGTGGATCTGGCAGGCGCCCGCCCGCACAGCCGCAAGTGTGTTCGCGACGCCGTTTTCCGTGTCGTTATGCGCATGGATGCCGATCACTTCGGGCGGGATCTCGCGCGCAACCGCCGCCACGATCTCCTCAATCTCATGCGGCAGGGTCCCGCCATTCGTGTCGCAGAGAACCACCCAGCGCGCTCCGGCCTGGTAGGCCGTTCTCGCGCAGGCAAGCGCATAGGCCGGGTTCGCCTTGTAGCCGTCGAAGAAATGCTCGCAATCGATGATCGGCTCCTTGTCCTGCACGAGGATGGCCTCGACGGACTCGCGGATTGCATCGAGGTTTTCTTCGTTGGTGATGCCGAGCGCAACTTCGACGTGATAGCCCCACGACTTGCCGACGAGAACGATCGCATCCGCTTTCGCCTGCACTACCGTCTGGAAGCCAGGGTCGTTCGAGATGGACCGGCCTGCGCGCTTTGTCATGCCGAATGCCGCGAGCTTTGCATTCAGCCGTGGAGGCGCAGCGAAGAAAGCCGTGTCAACCGGATTCGCGCCGGGATAGCCGCCCTCGATGTAGTCGATGCCGAGCGCGTCGAGACGCTGCGCAATCAGCAGCTTGTCTTCCACCGAGAAGTCTACGCCGAGGGTTTGCGCCCCATCGCGGAGCGTGGTGTCGAACAGATACAGTCGCTTTTTCTTCATGTTAGGTCCAGTCTATAAAAAATCGTCCCCCTCAGCGAGGGGAAGTAACGCCGCAAGAGCGGCCGGGGTTGTTGCTTCGTGTTATTCGAGAGAGTGGAACGATTACCGTGCGATTTTCCAGGTGGTTTCGATCTCGCCGGTAACAGGGTTCTTCGCATCCATCAGCAAAATACCCATGGCGGAAAGCTCGCCGCGAATGCGATCGGCCTCCGCCCAGTTCTTCGATTTCCGCGCCGCCAACCGGCTCGCGATTAAATTTTCGATTTTGGCGGCGCTGCCCGTGCCCGAAGCATCAGTGCCGATAGGCGCACTTCCGGCGCCCGGGGCAAGCCTTGCTATGTTTTCTCTTTTGCCTGAGAACCCCACCAAATTCAGGGCCGATCGCAACTCAGGAAAACGGCTTTCGCGGAAGAGCTTATGAAACTCCGCGATCATTTCAGGCGTATTCAGATCGTCGCCAAGCGCATCCAGTGCCTCCACCGGCACTTCGGGCGAAGGCGTCACCGTCTCTATTGTGCCGTACCAGTCCCAAAGCGCTTTATGGGCTTCGTCCAAGCTCTCGGCGGTCCAATCCAGGGGCTGGCGGTAGTGGGTGCGTAACATATTAAATCGCAATGCCTCGCCGGGCCAGCCGTAGCCCTGCCAATTCGTCAGAAGTTCGTGAATGGTGACGAAGTTGCCGAGCGACTTCGACATCTTCTGGCCCTCGACCTGAAGATGCCCGTTGTGCATCCAGACGTTGGCCATGATTTCCGTGCCATGCGCGCACGTCGATTGCGCCACCTCGTTTTCATGGTGCGGAAAGAGCAGATCGATGCCGCCGCCGTGAATGTCGAAGACACTGCCTAAGTGCTTCGCGGACATCGCCGAGCATTCGAGATGCCAGCCGGGGCGCCCATAGCCCCAGGGGCTTTCCCAGCCGGGCTCGGAGCCGTTGCTCGGCTTCCACAGCACGAAATCCATCGGATCACGCTTATACGGCGCAACCTCGACGCGAGCGCCCGCGCGCATCTCGTCGGTTGAGCGGCGCGCAAGCTCGCCATAACTCGCATCGGAGGCCACGTCGAACAGCACATGCCCTTCTGCCGCATAAGCGTGCCCGCCCTCGATAAGCCGCTGAACGAGCGCGATCATCTCCGGGATGTGCTCCGTCGCACGCGGCTCGATGGTTGGCGGCAAGGCTCCGATCGCCGCGACATCGGCGTGAAACTGGGCGGCGGTGCGCTCCGTCAGTTCCCGAATCGGGATGCCTTCCTCCGCGGCGCGAGCGTTGATCTTGTCGTCAACGTCGGTGATGTTGCGCACATAGGTGACGTGATCCGGCCCATAAAGATGGCGGAGAAGCCGGTACAGCACGTCAAACACGATCACGGGACGCGCATTGCCAATATGGGCGAAATCATAAACCGTGGGCCCGCACACATACATGCGCACGGCCCTTGGATCGAGCGGCTCGAAAACCTCTTTGCGTCGGGTCCGCGTATTGTGAAGCTTAAGCGTCATAAGCCCTGCCTTTGCTGGCGGGCTTATCATTTGGATAAAAGTTTCACCGCGCCAGCGTTCCTGTTAGCTCGCGATAATAATGCACCGGGTGATGCGTGAAACTTTTTGTCCCATCGCCCGACCATTGCCGCAAAATTGTTGAAGGTCAAGCCGTTCGGCACACAACTCATGGAAAATTGTGCCGATGATGAACGCATGCCGCAGGGGCACTTGTTTAAAACGCGTTCCACGGGTTGCGCCAGCGGGCGGTGGGGCTCATACTTCGCGTTGGGGAACAAGCTGCCAAAGCGGTCTTCGATCGGCGGCGAGTGATATGAAAGCTTTTCTTCGGGGTCTCACTATCATCTGCACACTGGCGGCTCTCACCGGCGGGGCTCGTGAGGCCGGTGCGCAAGGATGGGGATGGGGCCGTGGCGGCGGCCTCTGGGGCGATGAGCCATCGAGCTACGACCAGGCTCCGGCGCGTCCCGTCTATGGCCAGCCTGCCTATGGCGGACCCGCTCACGAGCCTCCTTCGACCTCAGGCTCCACGAATCCGCGCTGCCATGAACTCGAAGCTCAGCTAGCAAGCGGCTCCTCCGGCGCCGGGCAGGACCAGCTTCCCCGTATCGAAGACGACATGCGCCAGGCGGACGCGCAGTTCCATCGAGCGCAATCGGACGCTGAGCGATCCGACTGCTACGAGGATATGTTCCTGTTCGGACGATCGCTCCGCCGCACACCGCGCTGCGTGGATATCGACCGGCAGGTTCAGTCTGCGAAGACAACGCTTGCTCAGCTCAAGGCCCAGCGCGACGCGATCATGCGCGGCAACTCGCCACGCGGAAGGCGGGACGATATCGTCGCCGAACTTGCTCGCAATCGCTGCGGCGACCAATATGCGCGCGAATACAACTCACAGCGCAGCCACAGCTCACCGATCTTTTCCTTCTTCAGCCATGAGGAGGATGCCTCGCCGGATGAGCCACCATCATCCTCGCACTTTGCGCCGCCCCCTGCACCGGGATACGGCGGCGGCTCATCAACTTACCGCACGATGTGCGTCCGCGAATGCGACGGGTTCTATTTCCCGGTCAGCACCTACGCGACGGAGGCTCAGTTCAGGGACGACGAAGCCAAATGCCATTCTCTGTGCGCATCACCGGCCGAGCTGTTCTATCACCGGTCCGACCAGGACGTAGACCAGATGGTTTCCGTGAACGGACGGCCTTATGCGTCGATGCCTTACGCGTTCCGGAACCGGAAGTACTACATCAAGGGCTGCTCGTGTAATGCGAGTGAATATTCGCCCGAACAGATTGCAAGGTCGGAAGAAGCGCTGAAGATTTCGAAGCGGGCCGATGCCGGCGCGGGCAAATCCGACGCGGCTTTTGCGCGGCGCATCTCACAAGCGGTACAGAACAACGCGCCGACCCAACCGGTGTCTGCCGCCCCAGCACCGCAAGATGGAGCCAGACCGCTGGATACGGTGCCGCAGCGTTAGCCCTCCACGCGGTTCAATCTCGGCCTGACCTTGTCTCCGCGCATAGGGTTGCCAAAAAACGTTGAGAAAGCCGCTCCGATGATCGCAGTGCGAGCAGCGCAGACCAATTGCAAGTCGAAGACGAGCGTTTGAACCCCTGCGCTCGCTCGAACATGATTGAGATTGCTTTTTTCGACGAAATTTGAGGGCGAGCGCGACTAAATTCCCTATATTTATATCCAAAAGTAGTACATCATCTCGGCATGGAGATAGCAATACCCCGTGCCGATGTCGTGGGTTGAAGCGTCACTTTCATCTGCATGGCGCTATCGGGACGTTTTGCAATGGCGTTCTTGCGAGAAAATCCGAGCTTATTCGCCGCTATGGCGCTCTTCGCCTGCGCTTGGGCGCTTATACTGAGCTATTACACCATCTCGTTTCATCGTCTACAGGAACTCGCCGCGCTACCGGACTATGACCAGTTTACGGCGAAGATAGTAGGCGGAAACGGAGAGCAAGATCAACTGACGGAAGATTTCGCAGACCTTGTTACCGACTTCGCCTCGTTCTTGTTCGTTTATATCGGGGGACTATTTCTCCTGCCACCGGGAAGAAGAGCGCGTTCTCAGACGTCCAATAAACATAGTGTTTATTCAGCGCCTCGCGCTGTGGCTGCTTGTATTTATAGCCGTACCCAAGACATTTGAACTTCCTGGTCTTGCTGGTGAATATCTAGGCATCAACCGGGATGAGACCAAGGTCTTTGTCGCTGGCACCGTGGATCTGTTCGGATTGACATGCCTCTTAGTGGGGACATTGTGGATAAGCACCACAAACGTGCAGCGCTTCCTGATTACAGTAGCTATAGGCATTTATGGCTATCTTAAAGTGCGCTATGCATTGGCGCACTGGCATAACATAAATCCATATCTTTCGGCATCTTTGATTTATCAATTCGCGGCAGGGAAGCTGCTACTGACCCTTGTCCTTGGCAGCATCGTAGCTCATCGCGGGACGCCGGAATCGCTTCGCATGAAGGGACCCCGCCACTGGACTTCCCACTTTTTTGCTCTCAACTAGGGCAGCCAAAATCTCCGCGGAATCCCGTGGCCAGCACGTAAAGCTCCGGCGACTCGGACCGGCTCGCTTTCGGCTTGATGTGCCGAACGCTTGCGAAGTCGCGCTTCAAGACCTCGAGCAGGGTTTTCTCGCTTCCGCCCTGGAAGACTTTCGAGAGGAAGGCGCCCCCTGGTGCCAGAACCCGAAGGGCGAACGCCAGCGCTTCTTCTGCCAACCCCATGATGCGGAGATGGTCAGTCTGACGGTGGCCTGTGGTCGGAGCAGCCATATCGGATAAGATAGCATTCGGCCTGCGGCCCGCGAGCGCGGCGAGCAGCTTCTCGTCGGCACCCGGCTCGCTGAAGTCCTGCTGCAGGATAGTCACGCCCGGAAGAGCGTCGAACGGCAGGATGTCCAGTGCCACGACAGCGCCTTTGCCATCGGCGGCTTGCACCCGTTTCGCCGCGATCTGGCTCCAGCCCCCTGGAGCTGCGCCCAGATCGACGACAATATTACCCGGCTTCAGGAGCCCATATTTGTCCGCGATTTCCTCAAGCTTGTACGCCGCCCGGCTGCGATAGCCTTCGCGCTTCGCCGCGGCCACATAAGGGTCGTTCAGCTGCCGCTCCAGCCAATGCCTTGACGAAGTGGTGCGGCCGCGCGTCTTCTTTAGCTTGACCTTAAAGGAGCGGTCCGGATTTGGCTCTCGCCTGGTCATGAAATGAGGATACCCCGTCGAGCCTCGGTTTGCCGTTCAAGGCGTTTGCGCGTTCGCGAATTGCGTCTTCGGCGATCAATGTCGCCAGAATGCCCTCCCGAAGTCCGCGGTCGGCGACCCGCAGCGACTTGACCGGCCACACTCTCATCATGGCTTCCATGATGGCGCAACCGGCGAGAATGAGATCGGCCCTTTCCGCTCCGATGCAAGGCTGGGCCGCGCGCTGCTCCCAGTTCATCCCGGCGATGCGTTTCGTGACGTCGCGGATGCTGTCCGTGGAAAGCCAGCATCCGTCGACCTTGGCCCGATGATACTCGGAGAGGCCAAGATATACGCCGGCAATGGTCGTGACCGTGCCGGAGGTGCCAAGGAGATGGGTGCCGGACTGCGACACCTTTGCGGAAATGCCGTTGGCTTCGCTGAAAGGCCTAAGCTTCGCCTGAACGAAACTTACCATGTCCTCGAACTGGAAGCCTTCCGCGCGGTTGCTGCCGAAGCGTTCCGCCAGCGTGACGACGCCGAACGGCAAGGACGTCCAGGCCTCGATGCAATCCTGGATCTTAAGCCGGTCCTCGATGGAGATGCGCTTGGAGCGGCGGCCGTTCCTGAGGTTGAGCCACACGAATTCGGATGAGCCGCCGCCGATATCAAAGATCAGCGCATAGTCGCTCTGCTTGTCGATGAGGGATGCACAACCCGAGACCGCAAGGCGGGCCTCTGTCTCGCGCCCGATGATTTCGAGAGCGAGCCCCGTTTCGCGTTTGACGCGGGCGATAAAGTCAGGCCCGTTTTTTGCAATACGGCAGGCCTCGGTCGCCACCAGGCGGGAGCGGGTAACCCCCCTTCGCGCCATCTTCGAGGAGCAGACTTTCAAGGCATCGATCGTGCGTGAAATCGCATCTTCCGACAGGACGCCGGAACGGCTGACCCCCTCACCAAGCTTGATGATCCGGGAAAAGGCGTCGATGACGAAAAAGCCGCGCCGTGAAGGCCGGGCCACGAGCAGACGGCAATTATTGGTTCCAAGATCAAGCGCGCCATAGATGGCCGCGGATATACCCGCAGCTCCGTTTCCTTGCCGTAAAGGGAGGGCTCCATTGCGATAAGTCGCAGTTACATTGATCGGGGGAATGGTTGCACGATGAGGCTCGCACCCCCTCGGGGCCGAGCCAAATCCGGAATTCGCGGGGCCGTCAAGGGGCGCTGAAGATACGCCAGCGCCGTCTGTGGCAGCAACCCTCCGCTCTCCGGTGCTCAAACTTGACCTCCCGTCGGCAGTCTCCGCAGGATTCGTTTCTCCCCACCTGCTAACCTCACAGACTAACAGTTTTTTTAGCTTCCGCAAACGGTAGACATGCGCTGCTCTCTAAACTCAAAAAGAAAGGCCGGGAAATCCCGGCCCCAGTTTTGAAGGAGGTTACTTAGGCTTATTAATCGATGATATCACGGCCGCGCGTTTCCCGAAGGAAGAGCACGCCCAGGACGAACGTCATCGCCGCGACAATGATCGGATACATGAGGCCCGCATAGATGTTACCCGTCACCGCCGCGATGGCAAAGGCGGTAATCGGAAGGAACCCGCCGAACCAGCCATCCCGATATGGTAGGGTAGCGACATCGCCGCGCGTCCAACCGGATCGCCGATCCGGCCGAAGAAAGATCGCGCCGAAGGGCCGGACGAAAAACCCCGCCGCAAAAGCGAGAAGCACGAAAATGAATTGCCCCGGCTCGGTCAAGCCCGAAAAGAAGTTTGAACCGATGATTGCAGCAAGCGAAGCGTAAAGGTAGAAGTCGTACCATTCGAAAACGGCGCCGAGCGACGAGGCCACGACGAACCGCTGTTCCGCGACGGTGATCTCGCCGGGGGGAGCGCGTAGGATCTTTCTGCGGTAAAGCGAGTCAATTCATACTCTCACAATCGGGAACCGCGCACAGGTCGAAAGCCAAGTCCAGATATACAGAGGCGTCCGAAACACAGTTAATATCTATCACAGCTGTTCTTGAAAGCAGCTAAGGCTTTCGCATGAAAGCGAAGCATATCTCTTGCATTCAAGCTTGCTCTACCTCACCTGTAAAAATTTACTGCAGTTATCCTGTTTTCTAATACACGAATGTTTGCGGTTCAGCTATAGCAGTAACAATTGCCCGCGGAATGGCGCTAATCGGCACGGAAGGACGGGCTTTTCGGGGGTGACGATGCGCACGGAGCCTTTCTCTGTATCGCGGGCGGAACGCAGGCGCGTGATCGCAGCGTCATCCATCGGTACGGTCTTCGAGTGGTACGACTTCTATCTCTACGCCGTGCTTGCACCTTTTTTTGCAAGGCTTTTCTTTCCGCCCAGCAATGAAACAGCGGCGCTTCTCGCCGCCTTCGCGACCTACGCCGCAGGTTTCCTCGTGCGCCCGTTCGGCGCCGTCTTCTTTGGGCGGCTGGGGGATCGAACCGGCCGCAAATATACTTTTCTGATCTCAATTATTTTTATGGGCTTTTCTACCTTTACGGTGGGATTGCTTCCTACCTTCGAGCATCTTGGCTGGCTCGCTCCCATCCTGCTTGTCACACTGCGTCTTCTGCAAGGCCTGGCCTTGGGCGGAGAGTACGGCGGGGCTGCGACCTATGTGGCGGAATACAACCCGGCCAGCCGGCGCGGCTATGCGACAAGCTGGATCCAGACGACCGCGACCTCTGGTCTCCTTCTCGCGCTGGTCGTGATTGGCGTCTGCCGCTGGCAAATTCCAAGCGCAGATTTCGAGCGCTGGGGCTGGCGCATTCCCTTCCTCTTTTCGATCATTCTTCTGGCATTGTCGGTCTACATTCGCATCAGATTGCGCGAAACGCCCGTTTTCCTGCGCATGAAGGCCGAGGGACGCGCCTCCAAAATCCCGGTCTGGGAGAGCTTCTTCAAGTGGCCGAACGCCAAGTTCATCCTGCTTTCGCTCCTGGGCGCGACAGCGGGCCAGGGTGTGGTCTGGTACACCGGTCAGTTCTACACTCTGTTCTTCCTGACGATAACGCTGCATCTCGATTATCTGACCACCTACGTGATGGTGGGCGCGGCGCTGATGCTCGGCACTCCCTTCTTCATCGTCTTCGGATGGCTTTCCGACAAGATCGGCCGTCTCAAGATCATCCTTGCCGGATGCCTGATCGCGGCCAGCTCATATTTTCCCCTGTTTCACGTTCTATCCAACGCAATCAACCCGGCGCTGGTCGAGTTTCAGGCATCGAGCCCGATCACGCTGCGGCTCGACGAGAAAACCTGCCATATTCATATCTTCGTCGGACCTTGGTCGCAGTTCAGCGCTTGCGACCAGGTGACGGATTTCCTGACGAACTCCGGCCTGTCCTTCACCAAAGTGAACATGCCCGGCTCCCCGACCGTTTCCGTCTCCGTCGGCGGCCAGACGGTCGAAGTTTCGAGCGGGGACAAGGGCGGCATCAGCGCCATTCTTGAACGCACTCTCTTTGCCGCCGGCTTCCCGGGGTTGACCTGGAAATACGCGAACGGGGAGCCGCAAGTCGACGCGCACGGCAATCCCGTATTCGAACAAAAATCCGCCGACCCGGCACGGATTGATTATGCGGCCGCGCTTGCAACACTCTTCGTGCTGATGCTCTGCGCGACCATGGTGTACGGGCCTATTGCCGCATTCCTCGTCGAACTTTTCCCGGCGAAAGTCCGATACACTTCGATCTCTTTTCCCTATCATATCGGGAACGGGGTATTCGGAGGCATGCTGCCCTTGCTCGCGACTGCGATCGTCGCGGCGACAGGCGATATCTATGCGGGACTTTGGTATCCCGTTTCTGTCGCGGGCATGACCTGCATCATTGGCGCTCTCTTCTTGCGGAACCGGCGGAGCGAAGAAGTGTAGGGCGGCGCGTCTGATTGTGAGAAAGGATCGTTATGAGCCTGATTGCGAAGCTTGCGGCGCGGGCGGCTCAAGGCAAACCCATCCGTGCAGGGCTCATCGGGGCCGGCAAGTTCGGATCGATGTTCCTTTCCCAGGTTCCCGCCATCCCTGGGCTTGAAGTCGCCTTTGTCGCGGATCGCAGCGTGGAACGCGCCAGGACCGCCTGCCGCACGGTGGGGTGGGATTCGCAACGAATCTCGCGCACGGTCATCACAAGCGATGCGCTCAAGGCCTGCGCCCGGGACGATGTCGAGGTGGTCATCGAGGCGACCGGCAATCCAAGCGCTGCAATCGCCCATGCATTCGCAGCCATTAACGCCGGAAAACACCTCGTAATGGTGAGCGTGGAGGCCGACGTCCTCGCCGGCCCTCTGCTGGCGGCGCGCGCGAGGGAAAAGGGCCTCGTTTATTCAATGGCTTATGGCGACCAGCCTGCGCTTATCGCAGGGATGGTCGACTGGGCGCGCGCGTGCGGTTTTATTGTCGCCGCGGCAGGCAAGGGCACGAAGTACCTTCCGAGCTACCACGCGCTGACGCCAGCCGAAATATGGAGCCACTATGGTCTCACCCCGGCGCAGGCGAGCCTCGCGGGCATGAATCCGCAGATGTTCAACTCCTTCCTCGACGGCACGAAGACGTCCATCGAGATGGCGGCCGTTGCAAACGCCTGCGGCCTCGACGTCCCCTTTGATGGCTTGTCCTTCCCGCCCTGTGGCGTGGACGATCTGGCCCATGTGCTGCGCCCCAAGTCGAACGGCGGCTCGCTCGATCGCGAGGGCATGGTCGCAGTCGTCTCATCGCTGGAGCGGGATGGGCGTCCGGTCTTTCGCGATCTTCGCTGGGGCGTGTTCGTGCTGCTAAAGGCTCCGAATAAATATGCGGCCGCCTGTTTCAGCCAGTACGGTTTGCAGGTGGACAGCACGGGGCTCTACGCGGCGATGTACAAGCCCTTTCATATGATCGGGCTTGAGCTTTCCATTTCGGTGCTGAACGCCGTGCTGCGCGGGGAAGCAACCGGCGCTCCGCTTGAATGGCGCGCCGACGTCGCCGCCGTCGCCAAGCGCAATCTGAAGGCGGGCGAAGCCTTGGATGGCGAAGGCGGCTATACCGTCTATGGGAAGCTCGTGCCGGCGTCGCGTTGCCTGGCGGAGAACCTGTTGCCCATCGGGTTGGCGCACGACGTCAAAGTGCGCCGCGATATTCCGGCCGGGTCTTTCGTGAAGGCTGGCGATGTTCATCTCGACGAGAATAATCTGGCGGTGAGAACCCGAAGAGAGATGGAACGTATGAGCCGGGCTGTTACGGGAGCGTGAACGCCGCCGATACGATCAGCTGAGGTGAGGGCATGAACGGGCGCTTCTGGATTTTCATCGCGGCCATCCTGGGCGGTTTCGCGGTCGCGGCGGGCGCACTTGGCGCCCACGCTCTTGGGGAAACCGTGAGCGCCGACGCGAAGCGCATTTTCAGCACCGGCCAGCACTATCATATCATTCATGCCGTGGCCTTGCTCGGGGTCGGGATCGTCTTGCTGCAATCCGAGGGACGCCGCGCGCGCTTTGCAGCGTGGTTTCTTCAAATCGCCGCCGTTGCCTTCCTGATCGGCATTATTTGCTTCTCGGGCGGCATATACGTACAGGTCGCGGAGGGCCTGACTTCCAGCGCGTGGATCGTCCCCCTTGGCGGCATATCATTTATGGTTGGCTGGGCGGCATTCGCGATCGGAGCGCTGGGCCTGCGCAGCTGAAACAAGAAGCCGGCGCCATGCCTTGAGACACGAAAACGGATCAGTGCCTGCGACCGGCTTTATTCATGGTCATGCGAGAGGCTGCTTAAAAAACAGGAAATCTTGGCTTCATCCTTCGGCAGGCTCAGTATGAGGTTGAGTGTTTTCGGCGAGTTAATTCTCATGGTGAACCGGTCGAACCATGGGCAACATCACTTTCTCAGCATCCTCCATTAGTGCGTAACGGCGCCATTGACTGCCACGGCCTTGCGAGAGCGGCCTTTTGACTTTGCCGGTTTGGGCTGTTCTTCGACTTCGGCTTTAGTTTCGGCTTTGCGAGCGCTCTTCGACCCAGATTTTTTTCCGGATTGCCCGGCGCGCTTAACCGCGGCCACTGCTTTGCGATTGGCCTTGCGGACGCGGTCAATCTCGCCGCTGCTGATGTGCAAGAGAGCGCGAAGGTCGGCGGAAAGGGCGGGGTCGAGCCCGGCAGAGGCATCCATGGCATTTGCGAGGCAGTGTGCAATCGTATTGATCGCAACTGTAGAAGGAGACAGGTTTGACATTTTGTTTTGCTTTCCATGAAAGTGGCCCAATCGGCCAACCTCACGGATAGCAACTTATCGTTGAAAGTGATTTACACTAAAATTTTCAATTGAAGCGACCTATCACCTAAAAGCACGGCTTTTACAGTCGCTTAAGAAGTTCAGCCTTCTTCGCGGCAAACTCCTGTTCGGTGAGAAGGCCCTTCTCCTTCAACTGGCCAAGCTGCTCGATCACGCCGAGAATCGAACCGGAGTCGCCGCTCGCAGGAGCTTGCGCGGAGGGCGATGCCTGGGACGGCTGCGCCTGTGCGGGGGCGGAAGCCCCGGTCGTGACGCGAGGCAATCTGTCGACGCGCACAACGCCGCGCGGGCTCGTGAACGTCAATGAGGCATCGCCGCTTTGCTGCTGGCCGAAACCGCCAATGTCGTAACCGGTCGTGTCGTAAACTTCGACGCGCCCGCGATCGTCAATGGCTAGCCGATTGCTTGCGGGAAAATAAGCGTAGCGAAGATTATTCTGCGAACCCGTCGATGCAGGGTTCCCCAACTCGGACGGCCACCACGATCCCGGCTGCGAGGACTGCCAGAAACTTGAGCCGCCGCTTCCCTGGCTTTGCATCTGCGTCTGAGACGGCATGAAGGGCGCGAAGATGTTGGGTTGACTATCCAAGGCCCTGGAGAGATCGTTGCAAAGGTTGTCGACGGTCGCCTTCAGCGAATTGTTGAACATGTCGCCGACCATGGTCATGCCGCCGCGCATCCACTGACCGCTCCCGCCGAACTCGGGCAGATTGAACTGCGCCATGCTCCCGCCGCCCCTTGACACGGCGTCCAGCATCATTTTCACCGCGTCCACGCCTATGGCGTAGCGCTCCGCAAGAGCGGCCACGATCTTTTCGCCTTCAGGCGTCAGCTTATCCATAGGGTGCGCGTCCTCTTTTTTGACCGGCGGTGTTGCAAGCACGACTTTTAGCACAAGAGCCCACGACGCGGAACGGTTGAAACAGGCCTGTCAGCCTTGCTTTTGCACAACGCTCCGCTTGCCGGGATCTTAGAAAAAAGCGCCTTTCCGAGAGGTTAAACGACATAAGTCATTGATTAATAACATAAAATAAGAGTAGCGCGAACGCCGCCGCAAGCCCGGCCAGCGCTGACTTGGTTAATTTGTGGAAGCCAAAACATATTTAACGGACTTTTGCTCGTCCCAGTAAATGAAAAAATTCCGGCATTCAATTCCATTTAATGGTGTACAGAAAGTCGTCATATTCCAATGGGTTAGATGCAGAAATTGGCCTCCGGTCGAAGAGGCGCCGCGCCTTGTTTTACGAGGTTTTAAGGATATCGCGGCGGGAATTAAATCCGGGCTGCTCGCAGTTAACCGTCTCCGGTTAATGTTACGATTCGCGCAACGTCTCGTTTACCGCAAGGGCGCGAAATAGCGCCTTAGGGACGGTTAATCGACGTCAACGCCACTCAGCTGGTCTGTCGCCAGGCAAACATTTCTCGGCAAGCCAACGGATGAACCAAGAAAGCTCGTTTAGCCGTAACGGACCAAGTTGTACTAAAAACTTTGTTAGATCGACGCACCCGCTTTCTGATCGCTTTGCGGACTGCCAAAGATTGAGCCTCAGACGGTGAGGGTAGGCCACAACCGGTCATTCACCTATACCGCTCTAGGAGTCGGGCCATGTCCAAGGTTCTCG
>CAWFOS010000029.1:0-38047 GCA_963817495.1 uncultured Alphaproteobacteria bacterium
ACCGAGGGTCAACCTGAGAGAGTATATGCGCGGCATGTCTTGGTATAGTTGAGAGAAAGCCTAAGATTGCCGCCGTCGGCCGGGAACTCGCCGGCGGCGCCTGCGAATGGCGCTCATGGCGTTTCCGTCAAGGGGCTTGAAACGGGCGCCGCCACGCTCATGCTTATGACCTGAGGGGCAACGGCGCGATGTTGGCAGCTTTGGAAACGACGGCATTTGGATCCATTAGCTGCCCTGGCGCGCATGAGATCGCGAGAAAGCCGCCACGCCCTTTGCGTAGCCCTTAAAAATGGATCGAGCTTCCGCCCTTAATCACTTCCGATCAAAGGCTGTGCATCTGATCACTCCGCCGCGTGGCGCTGAACAATCAGCGATGAGATGAGCGCGCGCAGCGCCGCCGGCTTGACCGGCTTTTGCAGGAACGCGCACCCCGCCTCGCTCACTTGAGTGCGGACCTCATTCGAGCCGTCGGCGGTAACGATGACGCCGGGGACGTTGATGTTGCAGGCCGCGCCCACCGCGCAAATGGCCTCGCAGCCGCTTTCGCGATCCAAGTGATAGTCGGATATAATGACGTCCGGCGTCACCTGCGCCGCCTTGATCTGCTCGATCGCGTCGCGCGAGTCCATCGCGGCGATGACCGGGCACTGCCAGTTGGACAGGAGCGCCTTCATGCCGTCGAGAATGGTGCGGTCGTTGTCGATGCAAAGCACAATCGCGCCACGCAAATCGCCATAGGAGACCGGCCGCGCTGCGAATGTCCGCGGCTGCTCCATTTCCGGCCAGCGGGCCAGGGGCACCGACACGGAGAAGGACGATCCCTTTCCGAGTTTCGACTGGAGAGAGAGGCTATGATTGAGCACCCGGCACATGCGCTCGACAATCGAAAGGCCGAGCCCGAGACCAGGCGCGTGGCTATGGTGATCGAGACGCTGGAACTCCTTGAAGATCAAGTCGCGCTGATCCTCGGCGATGCCGTACCCGCTGTCGTGAACCTCGATGATGAGATTGCGCTCGCTCCGCCGGCAGCCCAGCACGGCGCGGCCTTTGTCCTTGTTATATTTAAGCGCGTTCGAAACGAGGTTCTGGAGGATGCGGCGCAGGAGCTTCCGGTCTGAGCGGATAAGCGCGGAGGATTGCACGATTGTGAACGAAATGCCGCGTGACTTCGCAATAGGCTCGAAGTCGATCCTGATCTGCTCCAACAGGTCGTTGACAGGGAAGACGCCGAATTCCGGCTTCATGGCGCCCGAGTCGAGCCGGGATATGTCGAGCAGCGCGTTCAGGATTTCCTCGACGCCGTCGAGCGACGCATCGATGTTGCGGGCAAGGCGGCCAAGTTCGGCGGGCGGCGAGCGCTCCAGAAGGCTCGAAGCATAAAGGCGTGCGGCGTTCAGAGGCTGAAGAACGTCATGGCTCGCCGCAGCCAGGAAGCGCGTCTTGCTGATGTTGGCCTCGTCGGCTTTCGCCTTGGCGATGGCGAGTTCCAGCGTGCGGGCCTCAACACGCTTTTCAAGGTTCTCGTTGGAGCGTGCCAGGGCATCGGCGGCGGCTTCGCGTTCGCTAATGTCGGTGTAGGTCACAACGATGCCGCCATGAGGCATCGCGTTGATGCGGACCTCCACAACGCGGCCTTCGATGGAGCGTTCGCGGAAACTTTCCATCGTAATCTGATATTTGATGATGCGGTCGGTGAGGAACTCCTCGACGGCGGTGGCATTCCGCTGGACGCGCTGCGCCATGAACCGGATGATTTCGTCGAGCGGCACTCCCACCCGGCCGTACTGCTGGGGCAGCATCAGGATCTCGCGGAACTGACGATTCCAGCAGATGAGCTGCATCTTCTTGTCGAACACGGCGAGACCCTGGCCGACGTGGTCAAGCGCGGATTGCAACAGATCGCGATTGTACTGAACCGCCTCGGAGGCTTCATCGAGCAGCCGGAGCGCCGAGTCGCGGCCCACATTGAGGCGTCTCAGCATCAATGACATCACGAGCCGCGAGGACGGCGCACCGATGGCGCTGGCCAAGAGGTTCTCCGCGAATTTGACCGCGTGCGGGTCGGCTTGTGCCCGCGGGGAGGGGCTTATGCCCCGGCTGGCCATGTAATCCGCGAAGGATCTGCTCGTCCGCCCCTCGCCGAGATAGCGTGCAACGGTCGACATCAATTCGTCGTAAGGAATGGTGGTGCGCCATGGCCTGAAGGGCGACGCCGACAGATGCGGATTTGCGTCCTCGATGAAGAGGTTCGTCTGGAGCCGCTCGATTGGCTCCAGGGGACGAAGCAAGGATACGAACAGGAATGCCAGAACGTTGAACGTGAGACTCCAGAACACCCCATGCGTGAGGGGATCGAAGCTCAGGTAGAAAAGCATTTCCGGGCGCAAAAAGCCGATGCCAAAGGGGCCATTCTCGAGAAAGGATGCACCAGCCGCGCTATAGTCGATCAGTTTTGGAAGAAGGAGGGTGTATGCCCAGACCGCAAAGCCGGCGAGAATGCCGGCCGCCGCGCCGCGAGCTGTCGCTCTGCGCCAGAAAAGCCCGATGAAAAAGGCGGGGGCGAATTGGGCGATGGCCGCGAAGGAAAGAAGTCCGATCTCGGCAAGCGAAGCATTTCCGATCTTATCGTAAAAGGCATAGGCCGCCAGGATGATGCAAAGCATCACGGCGCGGCGGACATTCAGAAGAAAGCCGGACATATCCTGCCGGCTGGCCCCGGCTATGCCGGGCCGCTTCAGGATGAGCGGCATCAGAAGGTCGTTTGAAACCATAACGGACAAGGCAACCGTTTCGACGACCACCATCGCGGTCGCGGCGGATAGACCTCCCAGAAATGCGATAAATGTAAAAATCAGGCTTCCTGACTGGAGCGGCAGGGCGAGGAGATACATGTCGTGCGGGATATCGTACTCGCCAGGATGGTGCGGCAAGAGACTTCCGGCCATCGCCACGGGTATGACGAAGATATTGATGACAATCAGGTAAAGGGGAAAGAGCCAGGAGGCCTTGCGCAGTTCATCCTCTGAGACGTTCTCAACGAAGGTCACGTGAAACTGCCGGGGCAGTAAAATAATGCAGACGAAACTCAGCAAAGAGACGGTCACAAGAACGCCGCCATGAATTCCGTGATTGAAGACTTGGGCAATGTCCGGCCGTTCCATGGCCTTTTCGATCAGGTTCCCCATGCCGCCGGATATGCCGTAGACCACGTATATGCCGACCAGGAGAAAAGCAGAAATCTTGACAATGGATTCGACGGCGATCGCAAGCATGAGCCCGCGCTGGTTTTCCGTCGCAGCGCCGTGCCGCGCGCCAAAGAGGATCGAGAACGCCGCCAGGACAAGGGCGATGACAAGGTCCATTTGGCCGCTGGGCAGGAGGGCGGGATTGGCATTGTCTCCCGAATGCTCAAGCAGCACTGCAATTGCTTGCGAGATGGCCTTCAGCTGAAGGGCGATGTAGGGCAACAGGCCGGCCACCGCCACGAGCGTGACAATTGCCGCCACGGCGGGGTTCTTGCCATACCGGGCCGCGATGAAGTCGGCGATCGAGGTGATGTTCTGCGTTTTCGTCAGCAGCATTATTCGCCGCAGCAAAGGCAGGGCGAGCGTAAAGGCAAGGATCGGACCGACATAGACCGCGATGAAATCGAACCCTCTTTCCGCGGCGGAGCCCACACTTCCGAAGAATGTCCACGATGTGCAGTAGACGCCGAGTGCAAGGGCATAAACATAGGGGCGTCCCACAGGCGCCTGACGCTTTCTTCCAGCGCGATCTCCAAGATACGCGATGCCAAAGAGCGCGCCGATATACAGAAAAGAACAGATTATTATGATCCAGCCGTTGTTCATGCCTTACTCGTGTCTGGATCCTGGACGGGGAGCCTTATGGGACGATGGCGGTTCTATCCCGTGGACCTGCACTAATTTAGAATGTTATGCCATGGTTAGGCAACCCGCACGCCGGTCAGGTAAGGGCGATTGTATTCGCGCAATATAAATTTATCCTTTGTGAAGGATGGCATTGACGCGCGGCCAGCCGATTTTCCCGCGCGGCGAGTTTTTGCTTCGACACAGGCGGCCGTTCGGCGGACCTTATCGAAACCCGCTGTCTCTCCCAAATAAGGCAGAAAATGCCGGGGACGGAGAGTCTCATGACACACGATTACGTCATCGTAGGGGGCGGGTCCGCTGGTTGCGTGCTCGCAAACCGCCTTTCGGCCGATCCCTCCGTGAGAGTTGCGCTTTTGGAAGCCGGCCCGGGCGACAAGAATTTCCTTATTCATATGCCTATGGGCTACGCGGCGCTCATGAAAACCGGCTGGGTCGACTGGGGCTACCACACCGAACCGCAAGCGGGGATGGGCGGACGCCGCCTGTACTGGCCTCGCGGAAAGGTTCTCGGCGGATCGAGCTCGGTGAACGCCATGATCTATGTCCGCGGCGTTCCGAGCGATTACGACCTCTGGGCGCAGCTCGGAAATAGGGGCTGGGCCTGGGAAGACGTTCTGCCCTATTTCAAGAAAGCCGAGAGCTATTTCGACGGCCCGAACGAATTTCACGGAGGCGACGGCCCGCTGAAGGTGACAAGGCCCGGCGTCGCGAACCCTCTCAACGTGGCATGGATCGGGGCCGGGCAGCAGGCGGGCTACCCTTACACATCCGATTTCAACGGGGCCCGGCAGGAAGGCTTCGGGCCTGTGGACTGCACAATTTCGAGCGGACGCCGCGCCAGCGCCGCGGTGTGCTATCTGCGCCCCGCGATTAACCGCCCGAACCTCACCGTGATTACGAAGGCGCAAGCCACGCGCATTCTCATCGACCGGGGCCGCGCCGTTGGCGTGGAGTATTCACAGAAAAAGCAAAGGCACGAAATCCGGGCGAGCCGCGAAGTCATTTTGTCGGGCGGGGCTATCAACTCTCCGCAGCTCCTCCTTTTGTCGGGGATTGGCCCGGCGAATGAAATCAGCCAGCACGGAATCCGGCCTGTTCACAACCTTCCGGGCGTCGGCAAGAACTTGCAGGACCATATCCATGGCGCGGTCAAGTGCACCTGCAGTGCGCCCGTTTCGCTCTATTCGGTCCTGAAACCGTCCGCGCTCATGCGCCACGTGCCGTACTACCTCATCACCGGCAAAGGTCCCGCAGCCGCGATGGCGATCGAAGTGCTGTCTTTCGTGAAGACCCGGCCCGAGGTTGCTGCGCCGGATCTGCAATATCACTTCGTGCCGGTGCTTTATGCCGATCATGGCCGCGTCATGATCCACCGCCACGGCTTCATGGGCTATTATAACATGCAGAGGCCGGAAGCGCGGGGCGAGATCACGCTGAAATCGGCTGATCCCCTGGCCCATCCGGCGATTCAGCCGAACTATCTGCAGAATGAGACGGACCTTCGCACGCTTCGCGACGGCCTCAAGATCCTGCGGGAAGTCTTCCGCCAGAAAGCGTTCGAGCCTTACGGCGGCGAGGAATTCATGCCCGGGCCGGATGTGCAGACGGATGCGGAGATCGATCATTACCATCGCACTTCATCCGAAAGCATCTACCACCCTGTCGGCGCCTGCAAGATGGGGCAGGGCGAGATGGCGGTGGTGGATGAGACGCTGCGCGTCCGCGGGCTCGAAGGCTTGCGCGTGGTGGATGCTTCGATCATGCCGCAGCTCATCAGCGGCAACACGAACGCCCCCACCATCATGATCGCCGAGAAGGCGGCCGCCATGATCATCAGCGGAGTCGCCGCTTCATCCGCCGATGGCGCCATGGCGGCTTGAGCCTCCATCAATGCATTGACTTAGCTGAGAAGGAGTCCGCAACCATCAGAGCTACGAGCACGAAGACCAGGGAGCCGCGATGAGCAAGTTAGAAGCGTTGATTTTCGACGTGGACGGCACGTTGTCTGAGACCGAGGAGGGCCATCGCGTCGCCTTCAACCGGGCGTTCGCCGACGCGGGGCTGGATTGGGAATGGGGCGTCGCGCTTTACGCCGATCTTCTGTCCGTGACCGGGGGCAAGGAGCGGCTCGCTTATTATCTGCAGCGATACCGGCCTGACTTTCAGCCGCCCCGGCCGGTCACGGAGTTCGTGGCCGATCTGCATGCGGCGAAAACGAAGCGCTATCTCGAAATTCTTGCCGAGCGCGGCATTCCGCTCCGCCCTGGCGTCGAGCGCCTTTTGACTGAAGCGAGAGAGGCTGGGCTGCGGCTCGCCATTGCGACCACGACCACACCCGTCAACGTCACGGCTCTCCTCGAAAGCCTCCTGCCGGGGAAGCTCGCCTGGTTCGAGGTCATCGGGGCGGGAGACGTCGCGCCGGCAAAGAAGCCCGCGCCGGACATTTACCGTTATGTGCTGAACGAGTTGCGGCTCAGCCCCGATCGGTGCCTCGCGTTTGAGGATTCGGAACTGGGGTTGCGCTCCTCGCTTGGCGCTAAGCTCAAGACTATCGTTACCGTCAATCCTTACACCACTGGTCAAGATTTCTCAGGCGCCACACTGGTTGTTGATAATCTGGGAGAGCCAGCACAACCTTGCAGCATCATTGCGGGTACTTTATTTGGATCAACTTGCGTTGACATCAAACTTTTGTGCAAACTCATAAAAAACTCCAGATAAGCTAAAGAAGTAGCTTACACTTCATTAACGCATTCGGTGATGCAATCGATGCAGGAAGTGATTGCCGTATAGAGCTCTGCGGCGGTTTTGAGCAATCCCTTAAGAGGAAGTGGGTTTCACGATGCGAACAAAACGGTTCTTGATCCCGGCCGTGGCTGCGCTGGGATTGTTTGTCATGGGCTTACCGCCGTTAGGCTCGTTATCTTCAGCGCAGGCCGCGGCGATCTCGCCACTAAGCGTAGGCCATGAACAAATCGCCCCGAACAGCGAAAGGCTCGTTACGCAAGTACGATGGGGCGGTGGATGGCGCGGCGGCGGCGGATGGCGCGGCGGTGGCTGGCGCGGAGGATTGGGCCGTGGCTGGGGCGGAGGCTGGCGCGGAGTCGGCTTGGGCCGCGGCTGGGGCTGGGGCCATCGCGGGTGGCATGGCGGATTGGGCCGTGGCTGGGGCTGGCGTGGAGTTGGTTGGCGCGGCCGCGGCTGGGGCTGGCGTAGAGGCATCTATGGCGCAGGCTTGGGCTGGGGCGGCTTAGGTTTGGGCTGGGGCTTGGGCAGCGGCTGGGGCTGGCCAGGGTACGGCCTTGGCGTCGGATACGGATCCCCCGGTTGGGGCTATAGTAGCGGCTGGGGCGGCGGCTGCGGCTGCCCTGGGGGCTGGGGCTTATAGTCCGGACTCCCGCTCAAGAGCCTCGGAGCGGATGAATCCGAGGCTTGTTTCTCATTCCGGGTGAACCATAACTGGTCGAGGCCGAAGGCTGCCGCGACCAGTTACAATCAATGGACCAAGCCTTCAAGATAGGACCTACCCCATCTTCCCGGCCGCCGTCTTCCAGTCACCAAGAAGAGCCAGGTTGGCGCAGATCAGGGGATTCGTCGGGTCCATCATTTGCGCTGTGAGCAGCGCGTGTTCGGCGCTGCCAAACTCACCCTTCAACATATAGTGGTAGCCCAGGTTGTTCAGCACGATCGACGTGTGGCCGACCATCTTTTCGAGGACGTCGTAGGCGCGGTCTGCCTCCTCGAATCTCTTCAGATGATCGTAGGATGCAGCGAGACCAAGCCACGCGTCCGCGTTCTGGTACCGTTCTTCGACGGCCTGACGGAAGAGTCGCTCGGCCAGGCCGTACTCGCCATTTCTGAAGTGAATCTTCGCCTTATTGACGAGGGGTACTTCGGGGCCGGACTGGAACGAGGGCGCCAGGATGATATCCCCCGCAGGGTAAAGAGGCGCGACAGGCAGAGTATCGCCCATGTCGGCGCAGCCTGCGAGACCGAAAGCCACGACAGCGGCCGAGGTAATGATATTGAAAGCTCTCATGCGCCCCACCTTCATTATAAGATTGCGTTTTTAACCCGGATGACCGCTGGGAGGAGAATGACAACGAGAATGACAGGGAAGACGAACAGGCCGAGCGGTATAACCAGCTTCGCGGGAAGGGCATGCGCCTTCTCTTCGGCTTTGACGAGCCGACGCTCGCGCATCTCCTCGCTATAGACGCGCAGGGCGTCGGTCATGCTTGTTCCGAGCTGCTCTGTTTGCTCCAGGAGCGACGCGAGGATCGCAGCTTCACTGACCTGGATGCGCCGCGACAGATTGAAGAGTGCCTGGTGCAGGCTGCTTCCGGCGCGAATTTCGAGACTGCTAAGATAGCAGTGAGCGCCAAGGATCGGATAAGTCTTGGCAATTTCGCGGCTGAGCCGCTCAATGGTCGAACGAGGGCCCAACCCCGCTTCCGCGCACACGATCATCAGGTCGATGAAGTCCGGGAATCCGTCCCGGCATTCCTGAATCACGCGATTCTGGCGCATGACCAGAAAACGGTTCGGCAACAAGAAGCCGATGCAGCCCAGGAACGCGCCCAGCAATATGCTCGAACTGGCCGGCGCATACGGGAAAAAGAAGCGGTGGGCCAGATAACCGCTAACAGCGCCGGCGGCAAGCAGGCTTGCGCGAGTCATTTGATACCGGAACACGCTGTCAGGGCCAAAAAACCCGGCGCGAAGCATTTCCCGCCGGAGCTTCGATGCTTCACTCTCGCCGCTCGATGCGCCGCGCTCTACGTCGCCGAGCAGCACCGATGTCGATACAATGCTTTGATACCGGGGCGAGTTTTCATTCTTGCACCACTCCTGCTCGGCGGCGATTTCTGGCGAGGCCAGTCCTCGATCCAGGACCGAACGCCTCTTCACGGCGCTTTTGGCTCTGAGATAAGCGTTGACCCCTACGACGAAAAAGAAAACCGCGCCGAATGTGAAGGCCATGGCCGCCGCCAGGCGCCCGGTCGCGGGATCGGAAATCTGAAGTGACAGCGCGTCCATCATCACACGCGAATCCTTGCCATGCGGTACATGATGTAATTGCCAAGCATCATCCAGAAGAACGCCGCCGCGAGGACGGGCTTCGTATAAGGATGATCCCAGATTTGGCCGTAGAAGCTTGGGGTCACGAGCAAAACAATGACGAACAAGACGATAGGGAGGCCGCTCAAAATGTAGGCGGAGACTCGCGCCTCCGCTGCCAATGCTCGCGCTTTTCTGCGCAATTTGAAGCGGCTGCGAATAACGCGGGCCATATTGGAAAGTATCTCGGCGAGGTTTCCGCCTGTCTTGGATTGAATGGCGACTGCGAGCGAAAGCATGCCAAGATCGGGTTGGCCGACCCTCGAATGCAGATTGACCATGGCCGTTTCGAGATCGAGGCCATACGCCATCTCGGCGGCAGCGATCCTGAATTCCGCGCCAACCGGGTCGGGCATATGCCGGGATACGGCGGAAATCGCCACCGATATTGCGTGTCCGGCCTTGAGGCCTCGGACCATCGTGTCGATGGCTTCCGGCAGTTGCTCCTCGAAGCGGCGCCGGCGGCCATCGCGCAGGGCTCGCAGGACAATGACGGGCAGCCCAACGCCGGCGGCGATGGCGCACACGCACCGGATGAGAACGTTCATCCCCGCGAAGGATGCGGCGAGGTACGCCGCGGCGGCGCAGGCGAGCGCCATGAAAATGACGCCCGACAGTCCCCACCGAATTCCGGATTGAAGGATGAGCTTGTTAAGGGCAACGAGGGGGGTTGAATAATCGCCTTCGCGTGTGAGGCTTCGGCTCCGCCGGATGTCGAGAAGCTCAGCCTCCGACTTGATGCGGTCCCCGTCCTGGTCCGTCAGCCGCGATTGGATCCGGCCGCGGCTGACGCTCCATTCCTTGATGATGATATACATCGCAAGAACGAGGGTGAGGATCGCGCAGAAAACGAAGAGGGAAACGAGGTTATGGCTCAGCATGGCTAGTTCACCGAAACCGACGGATCGAAAAACGAGCCCGGTACGCTGAAGCCTTTGACCTTCAAATCGTCGACGAAGAGGGGCCTGACGCCCGTCGCGGTATAGACGCCGCGCACCTGCCCATCGGGCGCAATGCCTTGCCGCGCGAAGCGGAACAGCTCCTGCAGCTGGATGATATCGCGCTCCATTCCCGAAACTTCGGTGATGCTGACGATCCGCCGTTTGCCGTCGCTGAAGCGCTGGAGCTGCACGATCAGCTTGATGGCCGATGTGATCTGGGCGCGGATGCTGTTTTCCGACATCGGCAGGCCCGCCATGCCGACCATCTGCGACAGCCGGCCCAGCGCATCGCGCGGAGTATTGGCGTGGATGGTCGCGAGCGAGCCCTCGTGGCCTGTGTTCATCGCCTGCAGCATGTCGAAGGCTTCTTCGCCGCGCACCTCGCCCAGAATGATGCGGTCGGGACGCATACGGAGCGCGTTTTTCACGAGTTCGCGCTGGCGGATCTCCCCACGGCCTTCGATGTTCGGGGGCCGCGTTTCGAGACGTCCCACGTGAGGCTGTTGCAGCCTCAGTTCGGCCGCATCCTCGATGGTGATGAGCCGCTCCCCATAGTCGATATAGGCTGAAAGCGCATTCAGCAGCGTGGTCTTTCCACTGCCGGTGCCGCCCGAAATCAGAATGGTCAGCCGCGACTGCACGCACCTCGCGAGCAGTTCCGCCATCCTCTCGCTGAGCGCTCCGAAACCAGCCAGTTTCGCAAGGTCGTAGGGTTTCTCGGAGAATTTCCGGATTGAAACCAGCGGTCCATCCACCGCGACGGGGCGGACCGCGACGTTGATGCGGGACCCGTCCGCGAGGCGGGCGTCGACCATGGGCTGGGACTCGTCCACACGCCGGCCGACAGCGCCCACGATCTTGTTGACGATCCGAAGAATGTGCGCCTCGTCCTTGAAGCGGATTGGCGCCAGTTCGAGCTTGCCGCGACGCTCCACATAGACTTTTTCATGCGTGTTGATCAGGATATCGCTGATGGTCTGATCTTTCAGCAAAGGCTCGAGAGGGCCGAGGCCGGTAAGCTCGTCGAAGACTTCCTGGGCAAAGCCCTCAAGTTCTTTCGCGTTGAGAAGAAGGCGTTCGGATTTAACGTAGTCTGTAACAAACTCACCGATCTGCCGGCGCAGGTCCTCTCGCGGAATGCGCTCCAGCGATGCCAGATTGAGATCGTCGATGAGTTTGCGATGAATGCGCACCTTCGCATCGATGAGCTGCGCCGCCATCGAAGGGGCTTCCTCGCTCTCCCGTTTCGCTCCGGCGTCCACGGGAGCAGCGGATTCAGGCGCCGTCACCTCAGCCGGTTCCGGGGTTTGAGGTTTCGCCGGGCCTCTCATAAATCTATTCAGCATCGATCGCCCCAATCCTTGACCCTATGCTTTTGGCATCCGGTTATCGCGGTCGAGAATCTGCAGAAGCTTCTTTTCAATCTTGTTGCCCGCCCGCAGCTCCGATAGCGGTATGCCCCGGTTGATCGCGTCGTCGACAATCCCGCTCACATTCGGAATGAAGCCGCCGAGCCGGGCCGCGAGGATGCCCTCGGCGTCCTTCCTGGTCAGTCCAGGACCTATCAGGCGTTTATGGAACCTGTTGACGATCACCGAGACCTGAGCTTCCGGGGAGGCTTTCGCCGCCACCGCGTCCACCATGAAGCGGGCCTGCCGCAGCGCGGGAATTGTGAAGCCCGTCACCACGAAGATGCGGTCGGAGCCCCAAACCACATTATCGGTCCAGGGGCGCCAGTTCTTGGGCAGGTCGATGATGAGGTGCTCGAAGCACTCCGAGAGAAGACCGAGCACCGATGCAATCAACTCTCCGCCGACTTCGACGAACTGGCCGGGAAGGCGCGGCGCCGCGAGCACAGCCAGTCCCGAACGATGCCGCGTCAGCATGACGTCGAGCATTTGATGGTCGAGGCGGCCTGAAGCCTTCGCGAGTTCGGAAAGCTGAAACGTGGGGGTCAGATCGAGATAATCGGCGACTGTTCCGTCCTGGAAATTGAGGTCGACAAGGCAGACCGCTCCAGGGCGTTTCTTCCGGTTGCCGGTAAGGAACGCCGTCTGGATCGCCAACGTCGTGTTGCCGCATCCGCCATTGGCTGGAAAAAATGCGGTGCATTGAGCATGGCGGCTGCTTGCTTCTGCGGGTCGCGCCTGAAGGGCTTTTTCGCACGCCCGCTGGATTTCGCCCGGCTCGCAGTCCGCCGGAAGCCAGTCGTCGACTTTCGCCCGCATGAGGCCGCGGGCTATCGCCGGGTCGATATAACTCGAAATCGCGATGATCGGCACCTTCGAAAAGCGCAACTTCTTCAGCCGTTCCAGCGCATTGATATCGGGAACCTCCCCTTTCCCGATGTCGAAGAGGGCGACGTCGGGGAGCTCCCCGTTTGCGATTTTTTTCTCGATCTCGACGATCCGGCCGCTCAGATGCCGGAGGTTGAAACGTTTCTGCCCGGCAAGGCTTGCCGAGAGACGCTGCCGAAGATCGGCGTCGCTCGTCAGGAGAAGCACATCGATTTCGTGAACGGGGCCGAATTGACCCGTGGCTACGGGCGCTCCGCCTCCGATACTCTCAACAGGGATCGGGTCGCCAACGGCGCGCACGTCTTCTTCGATCGTCGCGCTTTCCCGAGTACCGGCGTCGCTATCCACGGTCCACAGCTGTTCCTTCTCCACGCGCGACTCCTCTATTGCTGCAGCTCGGGCACTGGCGCGGGCGTATTGGAAGAGTTATTGTTGTTGTTCGGCATTTTTGCCGCGAGATTCACCGGTGGAATGACCTCGTTGGCCTCATAGCGGCGCATCGCAAGACTGGCGCGATGACCATCCATATCGATCTTGCGGTTCTTCGCGTAATGCGGCCAGGGATCGATCATCTGGATGTCCTTGTTCACCTGGACGGCATCGCCAGCCTGGCGCGTGACGAACTCCGTGGGATAGCAGCCGCATCCCTCGTCCCAATCCCAGCCCCAGGCGCCAAGCCCTGCCGCCAGCGCGGCGAGCACGCAAACGCGGGCGGCGTTCCCAATAATTTCCTTGCGACGTTTCATGATAGCGCCCTTCTAGTTTTTTAGCGGCGCCCAAGACGATGGCTCGGGCATGTAATCGATGATGTGCCCACCGACAAATCTGGGTTGGCTCACCTGAACTTCCTGCTGGCCTCCCAGGAAGAATTCTGCGTCGTTCGCAGGTCTCCTGTTGTCGAACGGCGTCGCGATTTTGTCGCCGGGCACCATCGGACGGATCAGCCGCGGCGTGACGAGGATGACGAGGTCCGTCTCCTTTTTCTGATAGGCCTCGCTACGGAACAGCGTGCCGAGGACGGGGACATTTGCAACCCAGGGCAACCCTTGCGTATCCGATATGTTCTGCCCCTGCAGCAAGCCAGCGATCATGAAAGTCTGACCGTCGCGAAGCTCGATCGTAGTTGTGGCCCGGCGGATGTTCAGGCCCGGTATCGTGGTGCCATACATTGTGACGGAGTTGGCCGGATCGAGTTCGCTGACCTCCGGATCGATCTTGAGATTGATCTTCCCGTCAGCAAGCACGGTCGGTGTGAATGCGAGGCCCACGCCGAACTTCTTGAAATCGACGGACACCTGGCCGTTGCTGGAGACGCTGGAAGGGAAGGGGAATTCGCCGCCCGCCAGGAAGCTCGCAGTATCGCCCGACAAGGCAATGAGGTTCGGCTCCGCCAGCCGCCGGGCAAGCCCTTTTTCTTCCAGCGCGTTCACAAACACATCGGCAGTTACGGGCCCGCCTATAACCTTGCCGGCGATCGTGCCGTAAGGAATAAGATTCTGCATCAGGCTTTGCAGATTCCAGACCGTGGTGTTGGCGAAGTTGCCGCCGCCCGTGTCGTAGATGCCGCCGGATTGGATATTTGCGTTGTTGGTTACCGCTCCGACCTTCCCGGCAGTCCCCCAGTTCACGCCGATGGCCCGGTTCAGGTCGCGATCCGCCTCGATGAAGCGCACCTCCAGCATGACCTGCTGAGGCGCCGCCACCGTCATGCCATTGGTGACATCTTTGGGCGCGAGTTGCTCGGCGAGCGTCAAAATCTGCTGCAGCACAACTGCATTGGGCGCAACGCCGGTGAGCAGCACCTTTCCGTTGACGGATGAGACGTGGATTTTCGAGAAGTTCGGGTTGCCTTGCATCCGGCTGCGCAGGATATCGAGATCGTAGGTGACTTCGATGTCCACCACGCCGAGAACCTGCTTCTTGGCGTCCAGAAGCGACAGGCGCGTGACGCCGACCTTCTTGCCAAGGATGTAGATGGTCTGGTTGGTGAGAGGAACGACATCCGCGATCTCGGGGTCGCCTACAAGAGCGTCTCCGTAAGGGAAGTCGACGTGGACTGTTTCGGACTTGTGCAAGACGATCTGCACGTCGATGCGTTGTGCTGCCCGGTTCAGATAATAACTGTTGAGCGATCTGCCGTTTCCGTTCGCAAATACCGGGGCGCCGACCACCAGAAAAGACGCTAACAATGCTACAGTAGAAAGAATCCATTTGAGGCGTCCAATTGCCTCCAAAGAACTAAGCATCGTGCCCCCCAAGAAATCTGTCAACTCGTCGCCACTAACGCCTCCATAGCCAACGCAAAGAACCGAAACCAAAAGAACTATTGCACCGCGGGAACCCGGTATCCTTCCGGCTTCGCGGACCTGAAAATCGTCACGGGCGCATCCTCGGAGATCGCATCCTGGTCCGGTGCGGCGACCAGATCTCGCGCATCCACGACGCGGCCAGCGTCGACGCCACTGTCACCCCTGTTGAGCGTAAGAGCCAGTTGCCCGATGGCTCCGGCGAGCGTCAGCTTTTTCGCATCGTCCTCCGTCACTTCGAGCGTGACCGTCTTCGGAGGCAGTGCATCTGTTCTGCGCTGGGTTTGCTGGTCGGCAGCCAGCACCCGTATGTTTTTGATCAGGGTTTTGGTGTAAGGCCGATGCGACGAGTTTGCCTCTCCGTGCTCCGTCTGCGTCAGCAATACATCGACGAGATCGCCCGGCTGAGCGAAGCCGCCGACGCTTGATGTGTCGTTGACCTTTATGGTGACCCCGTGCATGCCGGGATTCATCCGGCCGACCATGCTGTCCGAGCTATCGAGCAGGCGTTGCGCCAGGATCGGCTCATTTTGAGAGATGGCCGCGGATAGCATGCGCTCCGCACCGCCCGCGAATATCTGATCGCTTGAGGTATAGACGCCTTTGGGCAGGAACTCGGAGGGAAACTGCACTTCGCGAACCATCTCAGGCATGAGCTTCTCGCCTGCCTTGAGGTCGTAGGCGGCGACAACGGCAGTTTGCGTTGCCTTTGATCCATTGCCGAGAAGCGCCGCGCGCACGAAAAGCGCCGCAATGCCTGCGAGCAGAAATGCGACGGCGAAGATGATAATCGAGCCGATCCGCATGCAGAACCTCATGGGAAACGTCATAAATAAAGGAGGGGCTGCCCAAGCCCGCGAAGGCTTGGGCCACTTTCTGCATCTTACGCGCCGTTGAGAGCGTTAGTAATCTTCGGTGAACACACCAGCTATACCACCTTCTAGAAGGTTGATGGTGGTGATAAGTGTCACCGCGGAATGAGGGCCGCGAGCAGGCCGTACTCGATCATCGTTACGCCCTTCTCATCTTTCCTGAAGAGACGGATCTTGCTAATAATATTCATTTCTAACCCCAGTGTTTTGCCAACCCACCACATTCAGCGCGAGGCGGTCTTCTGACGCCGACTCGCGCCTGTGTTAGATAATACGTAGCGAATAGGCTTTGCATGCAATATAGCTGCAATTGCGCATTTTTTGGGTAAAACCTCAGGTGGCGAAACTGCCCTTGGCTGCAATTATTAATATGAAAAGCATGTAAGTTGTCGCGCGTATTCCGCAGCGCTGTCTTGCCACAATCTGCAGTCGTTCGGCGGGTACTGCCCTGGATGTATGTAATCAGATCGAAATTCTGCACACAAGAGGCATGCAGGCCCCATCGTTCGCCGATGAAGGAAATACTGTCGCAAATCTGTCAACTTGTGCCTGCTTGACGGTTACAGGCAAGATGTCGGGCACACAATACGCAGGCATTGCTTGCCTGGACGCAGGTGTTGCTAATGTGACTCACGTGGATTTTATCTTTAGTCTTTGTCTATAGCGGAAATACAGCCTCGCAATTTTGTCACAAATCTGCCAAGAAGAGGGCAATGCGTACAACGCCCCACCGTTATGCTTATTCCCTGCGATCGACCTGATTTTGCATTAATTGTAACTGAGCCAAGCCGGCATCAACGCGGCAAGCAGCAAAACCCGAAGGATCGCTGCATCAGCAGGCTGTAAGGTTCGCTGTCAAGCTGGCCGGGGATCAGGAACAGCAGGTCACGGCGGGGCCCCGAGGCACATAGTAGGCCACGTAATCGAAGGTCACCGGGCCGGTGATATAGGCACCGATAGCAGGGGTGAAGGCGTAGGATGCTTCCGCGACGATGATCGTCCCGCCTTGGCTGATGAGACCCGAGGGCAGCGTAAATGTGGCATTATTTGCGAGTGCAGAGAGTTGACCCCAGGCTCTGCTCCACTGAACGGTTGCGTTGCTGGCGTTCTTAATGATGCTGCTGACACGAAGGCCGCTCGGCGACGCGCCATAAGGCTGCAGGATCGTCGTCCGAATGCTTGCTATGTTGTTCGCGTCCGCGGTGGCCATATTCGTTTGCTGGGACACGAGGTCCGCGATGGCCTGGGCAACCCGGGCGTTCTTCCGGCTTACTGTGAAGGCATCTCCGAATTCCACCATCCCAATGAGGATTGCGATCAAGACTGGCAACGCGATGGCTGCTTCGATAAGAATGGAGCCATGCTGTCGGGAAAGGAAGGTTTTCATAACGGCGTATCCTATGGCTCGTTCTGAAACACCGCAGCCGACTGAATGAGCCGGTTGCCATCGGGAAGATTGCTCAGCAGCGCCACAGTTGCAAAATTGAAAAGCGGCCATTCATAAGAGGCTGTCACCAACTCCATCGACGACGGAGCGCCAAGGTTGTAATTCGCACCAGATGTGCATCCGGACTGTGTCGGGTTTGCCGCACAGCTGAAGCTTGTAACGCTTTGAACCGTCAACTGAAGGGTGCTGGTGCAGTTGGCCAAAATCACGACGTGACTGCAAATCTGCGCTACCATATTCACCTTGGTGTAACCGTTCGCCTGAGCCTGGCCCGTTTTGATCAACCTGGATGCTGTTGCCGTTGCATTATCGAGCTCGTAGCTGGCCCAGAAGATCAGTCCCGCCTCCAGCATACCCAAAATAAGCGCGAGGAATGGCAGCGCAATGATTGCAAATTCGATGATAGCGACGCCGCTTTGATCGCGGCGAACCTTGCGAAGTGCGAGAATGTCGACAGCTTTACGCATTTCTGGGCTCCGTGAAACTCCGCCTACGGCGGGAAATTCGTGAACTGCTTGCGTCCATCAGACCTCCCCTGCAGAAGCAATCTTTAACGGATTCCGGCTAAACCGAAGCATTAGCGTACACTGTCCGTCAATTCGTATTCAAAAGTCGCGGGATTGCATGGGTCAGAAGACCATGTTCCACATCATTTTGAGAAAGTTCGCAGACTTCAAAAGCGACAGAAGCGGAGTCGTGCTCATTCTCGTCGCCTTTCTAATCGTGCCGTTCCTGATCCTGCTTGGCATGGCGGTGGATGTGGGCCGGCTTCTGGTTGTGAAAAACCGGTTGATTACGGCAGTCGACGCAGCAACGCTCGATTTGGCCAAGAATCCGACTTTGACCGATGCAACAGGCGAGACGAACCTCGTCAACGCATTCGTAAATGCGGACTTTCCTTTGCAAAGCGGGATGACATTCTCGCAGCCAATTGTCACCCGGTCAGCCAACAACATGACCGTCGACGTGACGGTCGCGGCGACGATAAAAACATATTTCGCTCAGGTGATAGGCGTTGACACGCTAACAACGACAATTCACTCGCAGGCGACCGCCGCGCAAAACTATCTCGAAGTTGTGCTGGTCCTCGACAACACTGGTTCCATGGCACAAACGGCTTCGTCTACCGACACAACTTCAAAGATTGATGCTCTCAAGACCGCTGCAACCGACCTGACAAATATTCTTTTTGGAAGCAACGCTACATCGGATTACGTGAAAATTGGCGTCGCGCCATTCACTATGGCCGTGAATGTCGGGACTACCTATCGGGGCGCCAGTTGGATCGACAACAGCAATAACAGCTGGACCGATACAAGCGGTAAGACCGTGACGCCCATGTCACAGGAGAACATCGCCGTACCAGCGGGGACCGGGCTTATCACTTTTGGGGATCAGCTCTATACAGCGACCGGCAAGAAGTATTCAAGTTTACAGTGGAAAGGATGCGTCCGGCAGCGCAACGAACCATACGACGTTCAAGAGGACACGCCGGTTAGCGGAAATCCGTACACCCTGTTCACGCCATTTTTTGCGCCTGACGAACCGGACGCCTATACAACCCAAACTTCCGGCCAAGGAAAGAACAAAAAAACAACGTATGCCGACAGCTGTTCGTCTGGATCGTCGTCCCAATCGACGTTCTTCAACAACTATTTGTGCGACCAAACCTGTTGGCAGACCTCTGGGGATTTTGCAACCGATCAACGCTGTGTCACAAAGTACACAAGCTCTCCTGTCGCAATAAATTATTGGATACAAAACGGCAACGGGCCTAATTTGGAATGCCCTGACAAAGAAATTCTACGGCTCACCAATGTGAAGCAATCCGTTCTCGACGAAATAAGCGGCATGACGGCGAACGGAGGTACGGTTCTTCCCACGGGACTCATGTGGGGTTGGCACCTCCTTTCGCCGATCGGGCCTTTCGGTGACGGCGTTCCTTATGCGAACGCGCAGACGGTCAAAGCGATCGTGATGGTCACCGATGGCAAGAATGACGTGGCAGGCGGCTCCTACTCCCCTAACGATTCGGTTTTCAGCGCCTACGGCTATGGCAGCGGCACCCACCTCCATGACTCGAAGAACCCGAGTTTAACCCCTGAGCAAGTCCTCGATAACAAATTCTCGACGCTGTGCAGCAACATAAAGGCGATCACAGATCAGTATGGCAATCCGAGGATACTACTCTATGTGATCGGCCTCGGCTCTGGAACGGATGTGAACACAAGTCTTCTGCAAAGCTGCGCGACGACTTATTACACAAACACAACGAGTTCCCAACTTATTACCACCTTTCAGAACATCGCGCTCGGTCTCAACAAGCTGCGCCTTTCGCAATAGTCCGAACGTTCGCCACAGAGCAGCAAGATCGTGATGGGTGTAACTCAACAGCAGCGAGAGAACTCTGCGCGCGCTGATTGAGCGTCAAGTTCCGGGGGAGAACTTACAGTTGCGCCACCAGTTGCAGAGCGGAACTGGCTGAAAAAAAATCCCCGGCCGAGGCTCGGCCAGGGATAAACTGCTCGATAGATGCCGGAGCGCTACTTGTAGTGATTCCGGAGCCGGGGGATTCCACAGCGGAACGATGGCGCGCGTCCACACCCTGGTCTCGTAAGACTTGCTGGGGAGAGCGTCGGTAAAATTATAGTAGTTGTTGCTATACACGTCCTGCGTCACGTATGTTTGCAGTGTAATGCCGGTGAAGCTGTAGCCGACGAGACCACCCAGGGCGAACTGAGACTGCTCCCCCGAGGGAACGCCATGAAGGATGTTTGCTAAGCTGTTATAGGGCGCACGGCTCGTATCCGCGGAGCCAAAACCGACAAGGCCAATTTCCCACTTGCCGATCGTCTTCGTGGCAGTGAGGTCGTAATTGAAGTAGTCGGGCAGGATCTGGTTTCCTGTATACCCCAGCGGGTTGTTCCACACTGTCGTCGAACCCGATGTTCCAGGCTGTCCGAAGCTCAAATTCGCCGCGAGCTTCCAGCCATCGGCAACATAGCTCAAATTCACGCGCTCGCTCAGAACGCCGCTATCCATGCCGAAAATCCGAAGCTGGTTATCGACTGGCGCCCAGCCGCCGATGAAAGCGCTGAAGCCGAAGCCATGGCCAAGGTCCCAGGCCGCGCCGATATAACCGACCGGATTATAGAGCTCGGTGTAGTCGCGGCCCGACCAGGAGAAGTGAGCGGCAGTGCCTGTAGCAGCGGGAACGGGATCCGGGATGCCGCCGCTGATTTCGGGAAGCGCTGCGAGGAACTCGATTCGGGCGCCGAGGATCGTCCAGGGGCTCGACCAAGCGATCAGCGGAACGTCGATGCCGAGCGAGGACTTGCTGTCGTCGATGCCGCGCCAGCCGCCGACCGAGGCGTTATTGATGAAGTAGACGCCTTCCGGCAGCGGAGTGCCAAGCGCAAGACCCGCGGTCCAGCCGACCGGTTCCTGGGAGGCTGCGTTTGCGGCGCCGGCGCCAAACGCCATCCCGGCGATCGCGAGGGCGGCAACTGTCGTTTTGGTAGCTTTCATGTTCCCCGTCCAATAGATGCCTTGGCAAGAACTTGCTTACTAAACTGACTGATTGACGCGCGGAGACTCGCTGTGGCGGTTTAGAAGACTCGAAAAAATAAATGTCGCGCAGCTTAAGCCCGGGCACTTTGGACACACAAGTGTAATTTGGCAACAGGTTGCAATTGTTTTGCACGCAAAGACTTGATTTGGCTGTGGTTCTGGTCCATGGAGGGCGCACGGCGGCCGGATGGCTGATGCACAAGGGCCGCAAACTCCAAGCGGGCCTGAAAGCTCCTGACCTTCAAGCTATTGAAGAAATGCAAAACTGAAGATTCCGCTCGTTTGTGTGGTTGCGTACGACGGGCATGAACAACCCGCCGCTCAGGCAGCTTCTTTCACGCGGGACCGGGCCCGCATATCCGCAAGCGTTCGGGTATCGAGCACGCTCGATAAGGCGTTCCGGGCATCAATCATGAGAAGGCGCACCGCGCAAATCTCTTCGTCGCAGTCGTCGCAAGGCCTGTAGGCGCTTGGGCTCGCGCACAGAAAGGGTGCGATCGGGCCATCGATGGCCCGGATGATCTGTCCGACGTAAATTTCGCTTGCCGGTTTCGCCAGCGCATAGCCGCCAGCCTTGCCCTTTTTCGAATAGACGAGGCCCGCGCGACGCAGATCGGCAAAAATCTGATCCAGAAACTTCTTCGGGATTTTGTTGGCCTGGGCGATCTGCGCGACTTGCGCAATTTCGTCCTCTTGAAGCCCGGCGAGATGCACCATGGCCTTCAAACCGTATTTGCCTTTGTTCGTCAGCATTCAGCCCCGATGTGGCTTGATGTCAATACCCACGGGTAGTTTCTTCCCGAAACTCCATCATAGAAAGAAATTCATATTTGACCACAATAATCTATAAAAGGAATGGAACTGATTAGCTATCGGCGCGGTGAGCCGGAAGCTTGGGGCTCAATAGCCAGCCCAGGGTTTGCCGGTCAGCGCGGCGAGAAAAACGAGTGCATCAAGAGCAGCCCCGCGGTGCAAATCGCAATGCCGTAGGGAAAAATGCCGCGTTGGGCCCACGTCCTGAGGCGCCTCGATGGGATGTAGTGCTGGGCCGATGGCCAGACAGCCATGGATGTTCGTGCGATCAGGAGCAGACCCGCGAAAAGTCCGCCGGCAAAGCTCATGACGATCAGGAAGGCAAATGCGTCTCGGGCGCCAGCCCAAAGCATAAGAGCGCTGATGAGCTTTATGTCACCTGCACCCATAAAGCCTGCGGCATACACGCCAAAACCCAGAAGAAGGGCGGCCCCGGCGACGATAAGATGGTTCGCCAAGTCCCCCGCCGGCATCGAAAGCGAATAATTAAGAAAAAAAAGGGCGATCACGATTACGGAAACAGCATTCGGAATCTTGAGGCTTTTTATATCCGAGATGCACCCATAGGAGAGCGTTGCCGCGAATATAATCTTGATAATCGTGTGAGCGGTCTCTGAATCGAGGAATTGCCCTGGGTGCATCGGTGAACGGTTGCCTGATTGCTTTTACTGCCCGGCCGGGCCTTGAATCGCAATCGAGCGGCAAAGGTCGTCGATTGCGAGGCAGGTACCTCGGGTCGGCGCAGTTTTCCCCCACTATGAACGGACACAAAAAAAGAGCCGCTCAAATGATGAACGGCCCAAAGTCTAGGGAGGAAACGCCCAAGGAGGGCCGCAGCAGCGTCAGACGCATGCTGCAATGCAATATAATATATAGTGCAATGCAGCGAGCCGCAATACGTCTTTCGAAGGGGCCGCAGCGTGGACCCAACTCCGCCCTCACAGCGGGGGTTCGATTCCGCCTTCTTTCCGGCACGCGACACTCGCTTCCTCAAGATCCAATTCCCGTTCCATGCGGCGGCGAAACTCATCGGTGATGCGGCCTTCTTGCAGGAGGCCGAAGATGTATTTCCGTTCTGTATCGATCAGCTCGGAGCGAAGGCCGAGACCAAGGGCGGCGCTCTCCGGACCGTCAGCTTCGCTTGATGGATTGGGCAAACGGCTTGCCCGATATTCGTGGCGCGTGCGAAGCGAGGAGAGCACAGCGTCCGGAAGGGTGTTCGCGCTTGCAAGCTCGTCGAGCCGCAATTTCGCAGCCTTGAGCGCATCTATTCGCGCGCTATGCTCAGCCTCTCTCTCTTTCCGGCGTTCGATCATACTATCGCAATTGAGCCTGAGCACGCGAACGAGCCCCGGCAGGAGCAGGCCCTGCCCGATGAGCGTCACAACGATGGTTCCAAAGGTGATGAAGAGAATAAGGTCTCGCTGCGGGAAGGGGGCTCCGGCCGCAGTGTAGAAGGGAAGCCCGAGCGCCGCTGCGAGCGAGACGACCCCTCTGACGCCGACAAAGCTGAGGAGGAAGGCCCACTGCCAGGGGGGCGATGGGTCTCGCCGGGCGAGCGACGGGCTGAGCCAACGCGGCACATAAACCGCCGGAAATACCCAGATAAAGCGTGCAACAATGGCAACGCCCACGATCAAAAGGATGCCGAAGGCGAGATCCAGCGGGGAGAATTCATTCATGCGCTCGATCAGCGTCCGGGCCTGGAGGCCCATGACAAGAAAGATCAGCCCTTCCAGGTAATAGACCACGAGGTCCCAGAAAAAGATCCCCTGGAGCCGTGTCGCCGCCGGAATCAAAAGAGGGCCGTTCCAACTCACATAGAGACCGGCGGCAACCGTCGCGAGAACGCCCGATCCCCCCAATTCCGCCGGGACCCAGTAGGCGACATACGGCGTCATCAGGGACAAGGTGATTTCAACGCGCGGGTCACGCGCCCATCGGCGCAGCCGGAGGCTGAGCCAGCCAATTCCAATTCCGTAGGCGATCTCCCCGATGATGATGAGTGCGAATGTGCCTGTGGCCTCCCCGATAGAGAAGAGGCCGGTGCTGACGGCTGCGACGGCGAAGCGATAGAGGATCAGCGCGGTCGCGTCATTGGCGAGACCTTCGCCTTCGAGCACGACGATAAGGCGCCTTGGAAGGCCAAGGCGGCGCGCGATCGCAAGCGGAGCGACGACATCCGGCGGCGCTACAATGGCGCCCAGCACGAACGCGACAGCCGTTGGCAGGCCAAGAAGCCAATGGGCGGCCGCGGCAACGGCGCATGCGGTAAAGATGACGCATCCAATCGCAAAGAGGGCGATGGGCCGCAGATTGAACCGGAATTCGCGCCAGCTCATTTGCACGCCGGCCGAATAAATCAGTGGCGGCAAGACCCCCAACAGGACCAAATCCGGCGCCAGTTCCAATCGTGGCAAGCCGGGTATCAGTGCAAGTCCGACGCCAGCGACAACAAGGAGGATCGATGGCGCGATATCGAGCCTCCGCCCGGCAATTGCCACCGCAACGAGAACGGTGAAAAGCAGCAATGCAATGTGAAGTGTCTGAGCCATTGAGATCACTCTTGCGATTGGGCGATTGTATCGTTCGAACTCGGAAACAGCCGAACGCGCAAAGTGATCATTGTTGGACGGGCCTTGCTCCGCAATATCCCTGTCCTTGCCGGCGATCTTGGGCGACACAAATAATCAAACCGTGGCAGCCACAGGCTAAGGCTGCCACGCGTGGTCAGGTGCAAATCATCTCATCGCAGCGGAAGCGGATGCCATTACGATAGCCTCCTCCTGCCGCTACCCGCTAACCTCACCGGCCGGAAATAGCGCTGATGGGGTTATTGTAGAAGACCGGGGCGGCGGTTGGGCGAGGCGCGTAGTAGCCCGGCGCATTATAGTAACGGCGGTAACGTGCTCCGTAGTATCCGGTGCCTGCCGGGTAATAACCCTGTGCGTAATTTGGGCTATAGCCTGCCGCTCCGTAGTTTGCATACGGGCGAGGGTAATAGCGATGCGAATAATAGTAAGGCTGATAGCCAGTCGCTCCGTAGTAAGCAGAGCCTGCAGCCGCGCTGGACGGATAATAGCCTTGTCCGTAATAGCGGTTATCCGTCGCTGCGTAATCCCCGAGAGAAATCACCGGGCGTGGTGCGTAATAGCCCCGGGCATAAGGGCGCTGGCGCGCTGCTCCGTAGTACCCGCCGGCTGCAACGCGGCGCGGCGAGTAATATCGATGTGCATAATAGTGAGGCCGATAATGGGCTGCCCCGTAGTACCCGCGCCGCATAGGACCCGCATGTCCGACGGCACCGTGGCTCCCATAGATGTGGCCGTGCTGGACACCCGCATCGGTATGTCCAACAACACCATGGCTTCCGTAGATGTTGCCGCCGGTGGTGCGGCGTCCGGAATAGGTTGTTGGAACAACGTCGTCCCGGGTGGCTTGCGCTTCAGTCGATCCATTTGACGTTTCGGTCGGGCTCGCCGCCGCAATCTGCTGAAGACCAAGGAGCAGTGACGCTCCTAATGCCAAGCCAAGAACTTTTGCCATACTCATAGATATCTCCCCGCGAAAAACGCATTAACCATCACTTTGCCGAAACTTTCCGATTCGGAAAGGCGGAAGAACATGATCTCTACAACAAGCACACTGCTTGTGAATTACGCATTGCGTTGTTGCTTAATTTTCTGGCGGAGAGGTAAACGCGCCACACTGAAGTGCGGCGCGCTGAGCAAAGCAGCATGATGAGGGGCGATCGAGCTTCCGCCCTGCTCGACTCCAAAAGCCTCAGCGTTTGAGCGACAGGGAAGCCGAGCCGCTTCCGCTCGTGATGGATATTGTCTGTGAGTTGCCATGAACGCTGACATGGATGCTGCCGCTCATATTATACTGGGCGTTGAAGAAGGTCCCCGAATAGCTGTTCGCCCCCGTTTTGCGAAGACGCGCATACTGTGAAATGCTCCCCGATGGGGTCGCACATGATGCGTTGAGCGAGACGGTGGTCGTGCCTCCTGAATAGTTGGCGTGGCATCTTGCTCTTTCGCGCGTCCCCGAGGCGTACGCCACAACGCCGCCGCCACTCCATGCGCCGGCCAACGTGCTGGGCTCGCTCTTCGCTTGAGGGATAGCCAACAAGCTGACGATGGGGAGCATGGCAGCGAGCGCCCAATACTTTCCACTCTTCCGAAGCTGTGCATTGCAGGTGATCACGGAATCTCTCCTTAATATGATTTTCCCCGGCAATAGAAACCCGAAGAATGACAGACGCGCTTCACCACTACTGCCGCGGAACAGCGTTAGAACTATTCGCGGCCGGGAAGCAACCAGAAGTTCTTATCCGTTGCACCCATTCAGAAAAACGGAAAGAAGAGCATGTCGGGCAGGAGAGGAACATCCGGCGCAACTGCCACGTACGGTCTCCAGGCGCGGCGGTGACGGGCTTTGGCTCGGACCTTATGCACCACCGGACGCCCGGCTTCCTTCGGGGCCGTCTCTCCGCTCTTCGTTGCTTCTTGAGACGGTGAAGATTGCGGCGGCAGGTACGAGCGTTCGCCGTCCTGCGGGCTCGCTTCGAGAGCGCTTGTAATCAAAACGGCCGCGGCGGCGGCAAGAAGGGCGCGCATTTTCGCCTGACGCATGAATTTAGCCTCAAACGGTTCCTGCAATCCGCAGAATAAGCATCCAAGCGATGCCTGTCTGTCGAATATACCTGTAAGGTAAGGCGAAATAGCGTCTTTTTCTTGATCAGGCAGGTTGGATCGAGCGAGCGTGCGCAAAATTGTTTTATGGAGTTACGGCTGGCCTAAGCCAGCCGCGAATCTCAGATTTTTAAGATCGGGCGGGAGCCGCCTCCCGCACCGAAGCGCATTTTTTTAAACCAACCTCGAAAGGAAGCGTTTGCGTATTGCTTTTTGAGCGAGGTTAAATCGGTTTCAAGGGATCGGCTACCAGCCGTATGGACGGGCCCAACCGCCGCCACCCCAGCCACCACCGCCCCAGCCGCCGCCCCAACCGCCATAAGCTGGACGGTATGGCCACCAGCGCACGCCGCAACCGTAGCCGTAGTATCCGCAAGGACGGTAGCAAGGCCGGCAGCAGCCGCAGCCACCACCACCCCATCCACCACCACCCCAGCCGCCGCGCCAGCCGTAGCCGTAGCCACCGCCCCAACCGCCGCAGCCGCCGCCCCAGCAAACTTTTTCAACCGCACCGCCGGTCGCGACAGCCTGTTCGGTCTGCACGGACGCAGGCGATAAAGGCGCGGCTTGCGCAACGCCGATCATCGCTCCAATCGCGATGAACGCAGCAACTATGTATTTCATGAACTCGTGAACCTTCTGCTTCACGCTCCTTTCCTCGACAATTTTCTAGGATAGCTAAAATCGCCTTCGGATGCGATAGAAATGAGCAGCTCAAGGTGAATTTTTTGCTTATGCAACAGCTATTTGCGTCGATCTCAGGTAGAGAAAGGAAAATATTGCAACTAATAATTATAAAAAGTTAAGTTTTGTTTGCTTAAATACCACATGTTGCCTGGTTGCTTCACACTTTATTTACGCTTTGGGTGACGCTTGCTTGCTTCGGGCGTGAAACCACCATTGCCCTCTCCGGCGCCGTTGTTGCGAGGCCGTGATGGATTGGCGGGCACGTCGCGCTCCGCCTTTCCTCGTTTTGTGCACTAACGCGTGCCCAAGCCTTCCGGCGGTCAGCCTTTACGCGTTCTCTGGCCAATTCCGGATGAAGGCCGCAGGATCGAGCGGAGCCGGCGGTTTCGGCGCCGCCTTGCGCGTCCCTATATAAATGAGACCTGCAATCGCCTCCGAGGCTTCGAGGCCGAGCGCATCCTTGACGCTCGCGTCATAGGCGGCATCGCCTGTTTTCCACATGGCCCCGAAACCAAGGGCGTGGCTTGCAAGCATGATGTTCTGTGCAGCCGCACCCGCAGACAAAAGTTGCTCGACGGCAGGGATTTTCGAAGGCTCGGCGATCCGGGCGACCACCACAAGCAAGAGAGGCCCGCGCAAAGGCTTTTGACGCTCGCGCTCCAAAAGTTCGGGCGTTGCCCTGGGATCGCGGCGTTGGAGAGCGGCAGCAAAAATATCGCCGAGGCGGCGCCGGGCTTCCCCGCGTATGGAAACAAAGCGCCAGGGATGCAGCCTGCCATGATCCGGCGCCCGCAAGGCGGCGGCTACGATCTTGTGCAGGGTTTCCTTGTCGGGCGCCGGGTCGCCAATCTCGCTTGGACTGACCCGCGTTACGAGCGCTTCGTAGGCATCCATTGAAGTCCCTCCATCGGTGAGGCTGGGATTCCTATAAGGCGTACTAGCAACTGTCTGATTCTAGTACAGCTTATCGGAGGCATGTTCGCTTGAGTGCAGGCAGCGAAGGGGGGCGAACCTGCCTCCGGCTGTACTAGCATGGACGCCGATGTGCAAAAAAGCAAAACTGGCAAGAACGATCAAATCTCAAAATCAGCGACAAGCTCCGTCATCAGGCTTGTATGCTTTACGACGACAAGCGTAATATCGTCCTCTGCCCTGGTCGCCGGGTCCGAAAAGAGCCGGCTCACGATAGCCTGGCAAAGCTGGCGAGCGCCTTTGTCTTCTCCCGCGGTGCTTAGCAGGTCTCTCAACCGATCTGTTGTCAGTATGCTTCCGGGGGGCCTTGGAGTTTCAGTCAGTCCATCCGTAAAGAGCACAAGCGCGCCGCCCTCGAAAAAGGGGGCCGTTACGTTTTCATAGCCTGCGTCGGGGAGAATGCCGAGCGGCAGGCTTGCTTGCGAGATGATCTCGAATGGGTGCTGGGGCGAGGCGCGATAGAGCTGCTGTGGCGCGCCTGCTGATGCGTATTCTATTTCCCGCGTTTTGAAATCGATCATTGCGCAGAACATGGTCGCGAACTGGCCGGCGGGAAGCACTTCGTGAAGTCTCTGGTTCAGTTTTCGCAGTAAGGATTGCGGCCTTCCGGTCCTTTGCCACATCATATGCACAAAGGAATGGAAACGAGCGGTATTGAGGGCGGCCGCAACGCCATGGCCTGTAAAATCGGCGACATAAATCATGACACGCTGAGGGCCGGTTACGTCGATGCCCCAGATGTCTCCGCCAATTCCATCGCGCGGATTGTAATAGCTCGACACGTCCAGTGGGCAGTGAGCTTGTATCTGCGCTAATCGCGCCGCGCTAGGGAGCATAGCATTCTGAAGCGAAATCGCGGCTTCAAGCTGTTCATCCAACTCTAAGCTCATGCGATGACTATTGAGGATTGAAACAACGATCTGGCTCAGACGGAGGAGGGTTTCTATGTCGTTCTTATTGAAGGTGCGCGGCTTCCTATCGACCGCACATAAGGCGCCGATCCGAACGCCCGGCGATGTTTCAAGCGGGATGCCCAGATAGGATTTGATCCCCGGCTCGCCCGTCACGAGGGGATTTAGACAAAAGCGCGGATCGGCATCGGCATTTTCGACGAGAAAGGGCTTCGATGTCATGATCGTGTGAGCGCAGAAGGCAACTTCTCTCGCTGTCCGATCGGCATCCAGTCCGACCTTACCCGCAAAAATCTGTTCATTTTCCGCGACAAGCGAAACGTGAGTGATGGGCGTTCGAAGCAAGTTCGCCGCGATCGCACAGAGCTCGCAGAGGGCAGCGCTAACTCCCCACTCGTTGAAGCGCAGTTTCTGCAGTTCCCTGAGGCGATCGTTTTCGTTTGGTGGAACTGGGAAACCTGCCATGAGTGCTGTCCACTTCCATCAATGCCGCACAACCGGCAGCGCCGATTGGCCCGTCGTCTCGGAGCCGTGCCTGCGTAATATGCTGCTTCTGCGTTTGAGTTCTCTTACGGAGTTGGCGGCAATTTGAAGATCGTTGGGAGTGCTGACCGGTTTGCGTGGCGGAATCGGCCGTCATCGGTCAGCGGATTCCAGATGCCTAACCCCCTATCCGCTGAGTTAATGAAAACCTGAGCTGATGGCCAGCTGAGATACAAAGCTATAACAGAGAAGCTAGGGGCGGGCCTGCGCTTCTGACCGCGCAATTTGATCTGAATGCCTCTGAAAGCAGGAGCCCAAAAAGCGCGTCTTCTTGGCATATTGAAACAAATCATTAGTTTTGACACTGTAATGCTCAAGATATTCAGCTTTTGCAGTCGGCGCTCGGTAAAAGATGAATAAGAGGTTAACCGTATCCCAGAGTGGGGCGATTAGATGAATACAATTATTTGGTGGTTAGAGTCGCCCTGGCAGCTTAGGGCGCTCGTGTTTATTCTTTCGTTCTTTGTCTGTTTCGTTGGGCCCTGGCTCCACGGCCAGAGCCTGCTGACGAGCAAAATTGCGGCCCGGAAGTCGCTTGAGGAAACAAGCGAAGCCGTCTCTGCTCCCAAGGCCGAAAGCCTCTTTCAAGAGGCCGAGACCCCGGCGAAGGCTCCCGCTCCGGAAGAGCATGTTCCGGTGCTTGAAAAGGCGCCCGTCGAAGCGCCCCCGACCCCGGTGGAGGCGACGAAGGCGCCCGAAGAGCAAACCTCTACGCCGCAGGCTCCGGTCCAGGCGGTTCCGGCTCCGGTTGAGCAGGAAGCGGCGCCGGCCCCGGCGCAGGCCCCTCTTCAGGCAGCCCCGGCTCCGGGCGCGCAAGAGCAGGCTGCGGTTCAGGCTCCAGACGCCCCGATACAACCCGCACCGCAACGGTTCACCGGCGGCTTCAACTTCATCGAGGAGAGTGCGAACTTCATTCCCACGCCCGCAGGCGGCCCGGTCGAGAAGCAAGAGTTTGTTGTTTCAGCAGAAAAAGGTGGATCGGCAGAGGTTGAGGTTCACATTCTTCCAATCAAGGCAGGCTGGGGCTTGCGGCGGCCCGGCCGCGTTGGCGACCAGCCAGGCAGTCGAAACGATGTGTCCGCCCTCCTGGACAGCGATGGCCTCGCCAAGGCGATTGCTCGTTACGACACCATCGTCTGCGTTGGACTGGGCTCGCGCCGCGCGACGCTTTCATCAAAAGAGATCGCACGCCTTATCGATAACAGAGCCGTTCAGCTCTGCGGGATTATTGCTCGAAAGCCATATGTTTCGGAGAATGCGAAGCTTTATGGCTTGCCGCTTGGCCAGCAACTCGATACCCCGCCGTCCGAGAAGGACCGGGCCGACAAATCTCTGATCTTGATCGGAATAAGAAATGCGAAAGACGATTTAGCGGACGCAGCAGTGCAGAAGAAGATGATTGCCGAACTTGTAAGGGGAGGCAAAATCGCAGATTTCCCTCTCGGCAATTTCTCTGAAGTCGCCTCGGGGAAAGAGCTTCGCTACATCGAGGTGAAGGGCGGGAATGTGCCCTACAAAAGTAAGCCCATTAAGTCATCGGCGATAAAGCCTTACTTCGGGCCCCAGCAAAAAGTAATAGGGCTGCGAAGCGAGCCTAATCGTCCCCCGTCTGCGGTAGTGCGCAAGCGTTGCCGCGCCCGCATAGCAGCCCGCGTCGCGCCTTCCGCAAGGAGAAAAGTCTCAATCAAAGCAGCTGCGAAGACGCCGGCAAGCCCGGCGCCACAGGGATGCGGCATCTTTGACTTCCCATTCTAGCCATGACCGGCGCCTGCTTCCTCTTGGGGGGTGGGCGCCACGGCCCGCACAGAGCCCGAAGGGCGCGGACGACTGCGACTGCTGCGGGATGAAAGCTTTGCCACCAGCCTCGGAACCTTGATGTCAATGGTCCGCGGCGCTGGCGGGAGCCTTGCGCAAGACGAGAGGCGCTCATCATGGATGCGCCGCCCGGAACGTCGTGTCCCATCATCGCCACCTGCGCGGGGCGGATTTTGTCGTGCTGGTGACCGAGCCGACGCTTTTCGGCCTCAACGATCTGAAGCTTGCCGTGGATACTGTGCGGGAACTGAGGCTTCCGCGGGACCGTCATCAACCGCGCGACCGGAAACGACGATCTTGTTCGTCCGCCGCCTCGACCCCGGCGTCGGTCTGCAGACTGATCGAGTGGCATCTCAAGCAGCCCGGCGAATTTGAGGGCGGTCGAGCGGCGCGAAGAGCGCGGAGATGTCCGCCTCGGTCAGGTCGAGCCCTGATTTGGAAACGCCGGCGAAAAGCGCTTCCGCAAGGGCGGCCTTGCGCGATTTAAGGATTTCGATCGCGGCTTCGATCCCCTCCTCCACCATCAGCTTGTAGACGAAAACCGGCTTGTCCTGGCCGATGCGGTGAGCGCGATCCGTGGCCTGTTTCTCCACCGCCGGGTTCCACCACGGGTCGTAGTGGATAACCGTATCCGCGGCCGTGAGATTGAGGCCGGTTCCTCCGGCCTTGAGGCTCAAGAGAAAGAGCGGCGCCTTGCCCGATTGAAAAGCCTTGACGGGGCTTGCGCGATCCTTGGTGTCGCCCGTCAGCGTCACGAACGGGATCCTCAGCTTGCGGAGTTCGGCCTCGATCAGCGCGAGCATGCTCGTAAATTGCGAAAAGAGCAGGATCCGGCGTCCTTCCCCGACCATCTCGGGGAGCATTTCCATGAGACGCTCCAACTTGGCGGATTGCTTCACCTTTTGCGCTTGCGGCATCTTCAACAGGCGCGGGTCGCAGCAGATCTGGCGCAGCTTCAACAGCGCATCGAGGAAGATGATGTGGCTTTTGGCGAGGCCTTTCTTGGCAATCTCTTCGCGAACTCTTTGATGCATGAGCGAACGCACGGTCTCGTAAAGGTCCCGTTGCGCGCCTTCCAGACGGACATGCTCGACAATCTCGGTCTTCGGCGGAAGCTCCTTCGCCACTTCCTCCTTCGTCCGCCGCAGCATGAAGGGCCTCAGACGCGCCGATAGAAATGCCTGGGCCGCCTTGTCGCCGTGCTTCTCGATCGGCGTCCGGAAGTTGCGCCGGAACGCGGTCTCGTCGCCGAGCAAGCCGGGCGAGAGGAACTGGAACAGCGACCACACCTCGCCAAGATTGTTCTCAAGCGGCGTGCCGGTGAGCGCCAGCCGGTGCCGCGCATTGATGCGGTGGGCAATGCCCGAAATCGCCGCCTTCGGATTCTTGATCGCCTGCGCCTCGTCGAGGATGGCGGCGTGAAATTCGCGATCGAGCAGCACGTCGCAATCGCGCGCCAGGAGCGGATAGGTGGTCAAGACCACATCGGCCTTCCCGATAGAGGAAAACGCCTGTTTGCGCTCGCTTCCCCGCAGGGCGAGCACGGAAAGTTCCGGCGCAAAGCGCTCCGCCTCCGCCTGCCAATTGGGCAGGACGCTCGTGGGCGCAACGATCAGCGCTGGCTTGTCGAGGCGGCCTTCCGCTTTTTCGAGCGCAAGGAACGCGAGCGCCTGCACCGTCTTTCCGAGGCCCATGTCGTCCGCGAGAACGCCGCCAAATTCTGTCTCGCGCAGGAAATCGAGCCAGGCCAGCCCGTCGCTTTGGTAGGGACGAAGCTGCGCCTGGAAAGAGGCCGGCGGCGCAACGGGCTTTGGGCCGCGTCCCTGACGCAGACTGCGTCCCAGGGCGACAAGCCGTTCTGCGCTCGCCGCCCACGCTACTTCGGCCCCGACGCCGTCAACGAAAGCGGCAAATCCCGCCACCGCGGCGCGATGCAGCTTTATCTTTCCATCGGCCGGACCGGCGGCGCGCGGGCCGATCAGTTGCATCAGCGATTTCAGGATGGGCGCGAGCCGCTCGCCCGGCAATGGCAAAAGGCGGCCGTCCGGCAGCGGGTGATAGAGATTGACCGTCCCGCATCGCTCCATGAAGGCGGCATCCCCGCGTGGGTCTTGCGAAAGCGCCAACGCGGCGAGTTCAGCCGGCAGTTCGGCCAGAAGGTTCGTCAGATGGGGGACGAGGTTGACGCGATGCCCCTCGAACTCCACGCCGAGCTCGAATGAAAACCAATCGATCCCCGAGCCTTCGCCAATGTCCGCCCACCAGGCGGCATCTCCTTCGGCGATCCGGTAGGGATAGTCTTCCGAATAGTCGACTTGCCAGCCGGCGGAGACGAGTTCCGGAACGCTTTCCGCCGAGAAGGTCAGGAAGCGGTTTCGATCGTCGAATTTCGCCAGAAATTCATAAGGGCTCGAAGATCCGCTTGGAGAAATGAACAGGCTTCCCTCATGCTCCTTGGTTATATCCAGGGGCGTGTTCTTCGTGGCTCGGAGATCAAGCTTTTCCAGACGCTTGAACGCAACGTCCTCGGCTTTGCGGTCACGCGGGATCAGAACAAGCTCGCCGTCATGAAGGCGCTGAACCATATCATCGGCGGCGCCTGCGGGAACAATTTCACCCTCGTAATCGAAGGAGAGGCGCGCCAGAGGTAAAGGAAAACGGCCCTTATGCCGCTCATCGCGACTATGCCAGGAGTATTCATATTTGAGCCGCACGTCCCCCAAAAACAAATGAAGGCGCGGCGCCGGCTTGACGTGGCGCGTCTCCGTTTTTAGTGGAGCCGATGGAAGCGGCAGCCGGCCGCTGAGACCTTTGGCGCCTAGCCGATGCTCAAGAACGCCTGCGAAGGCGGCCGCCTCGACAGGAGTCACCTCCGGTGCGGCGGCGAGGCGCTGAGCCATTCTGTCGGGGATATCGCACGCGATCGGACCAACAAGCCCCGCTTCAAGATCGACGTAATGAGGCGGCGCGATGGGCAACACGATCTCGAACGGCTCCGGCGATTTGTCCCCTTCCGCTACCTCGAAAACGAGGCGTTGCCGGCCATTTTTCTGAAGCAGCCAGCGGGCGCTTGCGGGCCGCGCCGGCCCTTCGCGCAAAAGCGGGCCATGAACATTGCCGTGCCGGCACCGCCCGGTGTCGAGGATCTTGCAAAGCAGCTTAGCCGACGACGATTGGCCGGTCAGCGCAATAGAGTGTCCCAGCGATCCGGCGTTCTGGCGCGTCAGCCAGGCGAGTTCACGCAGGATCTCCATATCGACGGGCCGCAAATATTTGGCTGGCTGATAAATGTAAATGTTATTGGGGTTGTAGAACTTTGGGCTGGCGCCGAAGCCGCCGGCCTTCAACAGCGTTGCGGTCACCGGGCTGATGGTTGCGCGCGCCGCGCCGCCCGTGGAAGCCGTCTCTCCATCCAGCACATAGATCAAGCGGTGCTTGACGTCGGCGGGGTAATCGTCTTCGCCCTCGCTGGTTGCGGCCGCCTCCAGATCGTCGAGCCAGCGCATGACGCCGGGCGATAGCAGAGAGCGCTGCTTATCGTCTTGTGTTGGCGCGTTGCACTTCGAGGCATTTTCTCTAACGCGCGCGCGTTGAAGAGCTTCGATTAAAACGGCCGCGATGTGTTTGCAGTTGATGGTCATCGGACAACTGCAGACGCCGTGAATGCCGGTTCCGCGCGCTCCCGCCTTAAGCGTGATCACTTGCCGGTACGGCTTTGGCGCGCTGCCCCGCACCCGCCCCGTGATGACAGTCTCTCCGCTATTGAAGTCGACATCGATCACGAGGCCCCTGGCGTGCACCTGGCTGCCGCGCGCGAGGCTGCCGGCCTCGATCGATCGCTTTATATCGGCCTCGTTGAATGCGACCATTTAGCAGCCTCCGCCGATCCCTCGAATCATCGCTCAGGCTGCAATCCTAGTTGGCCGCTCTGCGAAGGTCGCCGTCCCGGCGCCTCGCAATCGCTCAAAATTGTGGATGGCGTGAACCGGCTCCCGGCTCGCCCGCGTGTCGACGTTGGCGCTCACGGACGAAATCGTTGTTCTCGAAGCGGGGCGGATCGTGGAGCGGAAAATCAATCAGGCCGGTGAACTCTCCATGCCTCGAACGGCCAAGCGGATGCCACTACACATTCACAAATTCATATCCTATTATCTGATTGCGCTAAGTGAGCGCAATTGGCCCTTCACAAACGAAATTCGGGCCAGCAAAGCCTTCAAAGGGAAACGTCATGGCATACGAATTCGAGGGCAGGACAGTCGAAACCACATCAACGGGCCATCTTGTAAACATGGAGGACTGGAGCAGAAGCCTGGCGGAACATATCGCAAGCCTTGAGCACATTACTCTCAGTCAACGGCATTGGGATCTCATCGATTATTTGCGCGAGGAATATCTCGACAATAATCAAAATAGCCCGAACACGCGCGCCATTCTCAAAGCGATGTCTGAACGATGGAATGAAAAGATCGACCAGAAGGCGCTTTACGATCTTTTCCCGCTGGACCCTTCAAAGCAGGGTGGCCGTATTGCAGGCCTTCCGGAAAGCCGCCGCAAGGGTGGATATTGAGGGCCCGGAAACGGCCGGACGCCTATATTGCCAAGCCCTTTTTTTCGGAACTCTCGGCGCGGCTAGAAGCCGTCACACGAAGGAACGATTCAGCGCCAGATGCGATTTTGCGGGTCGGCGATGCGGCAGCTTACCCCCAACCTGCGTCACTCGCCAGAACGGTCCCGATGACTGGCGGCGCTCACTGCGGGAGAGGAAAGGCCAAGACGTCGCGCGTATACGTTCCAACGACAAAAGAGAAGGGAATGCCGTCCCCCGCCCTGAGGAGCGCGCGATGCTCAAGGATGTGATCGGGAGCTTCAAGGCTGCTCCCGCAGACGAAAGCGGCGCCGGCGAAACGTCCCACCGCTCGGGCAGCGGCGACCACAGGAGCTTCGCCGAGAGCGTTTCGCGCCGGAAATCGAGGTCGCGAACCACCCGGCCGAAGGGCGTATCGGTTTCGTCCAGCAGCCGGTTCATTTCCGGGGTCAGACGGCTTGGAACATACCAATTGTCGGCTTGCGACAGAAGCTTGTCTCCGCAGAAAAGCGCGACATGGCGGTAACGAAGCTGATCGGCCGAGCCGACAGCGAGCCGTTCGCGATCCCTATCCTCGAGGTGTCCTTCCACGCCGCGATCAAGGCGCGCGACAAGTTTCGCATCCGGCGAAAGGCCGTGGCCGCTGCACCAGCGCTCAAGCGTCAAGGTGGCGCTTGAATGGCTCAAGAGCTCCGCATTGAGCGTCTCGATCAAAGCCAGAAGCTCTACGCGCGTCAAAAAGCTATCCTGCGAGCTCAACGGTACAAGCCCCAAAAGCCAGGGACAGATGGTAAGTAGGAAAAACCATCGCCAGAGCACCATGCGCAGCCTTGGATGAATGACTTTTTCATCACCGGTACTAGGGCTTAGCGGCGGCAATTGCAACTGCTCTCTGGCCGCAGAGTAGACCCCAGGCAGGGCGGCTGAGGAAGCGCCATCTCGCCGCAGAGAGGCAACGTTTGTGTGAACGCGGCGGCGATCGCGAGAATTTTCCACCTTCGGCCAACCCCCTTCTCTCCGTTGAATTGTTTTACTTAAGCGTCTGATGTGCACATGCTATCGTCCGCGTGCAGCGCAGCTGCCCCTCCAGTTTTACGAGCAGGAGTAGAAAGGTGTTGGAGGACTCCAAACTCCTTGGGATCGCAGAATCCCCAAGAAGTATGATGACAGGCCGAAGTGTTCTAACTGCAAGAACTATAAGCTTTACCCGCCCGATCCCGTCCTGATTTACTCACGGCCTAAGCATTACTGTACCGCTATAAAAGATCTCGTTACGGACAGTACTATTGAGACGGATTGCTACGCCATGCGCCGCATCTGGGCAGAGTGCGGGCCTAGCGCCGAGCTATTCGACCCCAAGCCCCCAGACGACGTTGGCACACCGGAACCCCCTTCGCCGGTGGATCCGGGCATGCGAGGAGTATGGAAAGCGTTATTCGGCTTATTGGGCGCCCTCGCGATACTGGCTCTCGCTTTCTGGTTGGCGTATGAATATGACAAGGAGCAACACAGGGTGATCCAAACCGGGCAAGTCTCGGTGAAGACAGTCATTGAAGGGTGGATCATGCTGCGTCACCGCCCGCACCCGGCTCCTGGTCAGCTGCAACCGCTGACAATTCGAAGCATCCCCGGGTCTCTGGAAAGACTGCGGCGACGATTGCGAGAAGGCGTTGCAAAGATCGCTGGCCAAGTAAAGGCTTCCCTGCGGCTTCATCCACGCGCGGCCACGTTTTGCACTGCTGGATCTGAAAGAGCGTGCCGAGCCTTTTTCGTGCTTTTAGACCGGCTGGCGCGAGGCATTCGGGCGGAGGCTTCCCAAACGGCGCAGGGCCTGTAATCTCGGAGCGGCCAAAACCCTGCCTGGGAGACACAATGAGCTTTCAGCCGCAACCCCTTGAACGTGCGGAACTGCCGCAAGATACGGTCGCGCTTGCACGGTTCCTGATCGGGAAGCTTGTCGTGCGGGCATTGCCAGGAACGCTTGCTACCGCCCGCATTGTCGAAACCGAAGCCTATCTTACCGGCGACGAGGCAAGCCATGGTTTCAGGGGGCTGATGCCTCGCAACAAGGCGATGTTCGGCCCGCTGGGATATGCGTATGTGTGTATCGCGTATGGCGTTTCCTTCATGCTGAACGTGTCGAGCGCGGGGGCAGGCGCTGGGGAGGCGGTCTGATCGCGCCGCCGAACCGGTGCAGGGCTGGAAGCTGATCAAGCAGAGGCGGGGAGACGTGCCCGCCCGCGACCTGCTGCGCGGGCCGAGGCCGCCTCGCCGAAGGCGCTCTACATCGACCGCAGCCTGGACGGGACCGACCGGCGTTCCCCTGGGCATGCTCTCGCTGGCCTCGGACGGGACTGTGCCCGGTGAAATCGGCGTCAGCGCGGCGGATCCGGCATAACCCGTGACGCGACGAGGCCTTCTCCTGCTCCCTCGGAAGGGGCAGCACATACGTGAGCCTGCCTGGTCGCGCTCAACGCCGTGACCTAGCGACAGCCCTAGCGCAAGTCCGCACTCACTTCGCCCGACGCTCCTCAAGTGAATCTGCCTCGCACAAGCCGTACCAGAATCAAGAAGTCGCTA
>CAWFOS010000030.1:0-102526 GCA_963817495.1 uncultured Alphaproteobacteria bacterium
CTCTGTACCGCGAGCGTAGCAGCCATAACCATTGAAGCTAAAATTACACGCATGAGGATAAACTCCGTTAAGGCGGCGTTGTTTTTTATTACGACGGTTATCGCGTTTGCTTGCGCAACTGCCTTAGAAATCCGAATAAAATCATAGTTTCCTGAACTGATTTCTACAGTCGGAAAGACGTTTACGTACTATGTTCCAGAATATTTGGAATTGCAAAGGTCAATTCATGATCTCAGCGGTAGGGTAATAGACAGCCGGTCACTTTTTCGCTATTGACCGCGCAAGCGCGCTGCATGCGGCGGAACGGCAGGATAGACAGGTCTGGAGCCAGGCGTGATCGTGGGTCATAGACCCGGAGACGGCGTGGTCGCTCACGGGTGCCGGGCTGGCAGCGCGTCGAAGCATCTACACAAAGCCCACTGCGCCATTAAGCGGTGCATCAAAAGTTGGCACCCGCTATACCTTCAACTGCGTTCCATCGTTCAGTAACTTCGAACATCAGCTCACGGCCTAAACGAGTTCCCTGGGCTACTCCATTCATGGGCTTGCGAAGAGTTGTTTGCCTAGAACTCCAGAACCATGCCGTCGCAGGCCGGCACAACGCCATCGGGAAGCTGCGCGGCGAGTTCATCGTAATCCATATCAACGTGCAAATGGGTCAGGATGGCCCGTTTCGGCCTCACCTGTCCAATCCAGGCCAGCGCTTTTGTCATCGTCAGATGGCTCGGATGCGGCGTGTAGCGCAGCGCATTCAGGATCCAGACATCGAGATCGCGCAGATAAGGCAGCGCCTCATCGGGCAGATCGTTCAGGTCGCAGGAATAGGCGACGCCCCCGACGCGCAATCCGAGCGAGTCGATATCGCCGTGAATCTGCCGGAAGGGCTGGAAAACCAGGTCGCCGCCCGGCCCGCTGATGGTCACAGGCGCCTGGTTTTCAATCACGTGACCTTCCAGGATCGCGGGATAGCTCGATCCAGGCGGCGTCTCGAAGCAGTAGTCGAAGCGCTTGCGGAGCAAGCTCATCGTTCGCGGATCGGCCCACACATCGATGCGGCGGCGTTGCCTGTAGTAAAGCGTCCTGAGATCGTCGATCCCATGCGTGTGATCGGCGTGGTCGTGCGTGTAGATCGCTGCATCGAGACGGGTCACGCGCGCCTGCAGAAATTGCTCGCGAAGATCCGGCGATGTGTCGATAACCACGACAGTCCGCCCGTTCGGACCAATTCTCTCGACAAGCAGCGAACTGCGCCGTCTCCGGTTTTTCGGGTTGTTCGGATTGCAAGCGCCCCAATCGTTGCCGACGCGCGGAACCCCGGTCGAAGAGCCGCAGCCAAGGATCGTGATACGAAGGGTCATTGTGACTCCGCTTGAACAGCCAACCAGAGGTGTCGTCGGTCAGGACCCGGCTCTCAGGCCGCAACCGGGACCTTCAGCGTACCATCATAACCAGCATGAGCGCCAAAGCGCGTTCCGAGGTGACTATCTTGCCGCGGCGAAACGATCAAGGGGAGCCGGAATCATGACGCGCCACTGACGTCCACTCCATCCGCCGCCGTTTTCGCCTTCGCAAAGAGCCGGAAGAAATTCGCCGTCGTGATGTTCGCGATCCCCGCTTCGCTTACGCCCTTCACATCGGCCAGCACCTTTGCGGTTTGCCGCACATAGGCCGGCTCGTTTCGCTTGCCGCGGTGCGGCTGCGGCGCAAGGAAGGGCGCGTCCGTTTCGACAAGCAGCCTGTCGAGAGGGAGCGAGGCAGCAAGCTCCCGCAGTTCGCCCGACTTCGGAAACGTCAGGATCCCCGAAAACGAGACGAATAGCCCGAGTTCGATGGCGGTCTCCGCCAGCTTCCGCCCTCCCGTATAGCAATGCAGGAGCGCCTTGAAGGCCCCGCGCGCCATCTCTTCGCCGAGAATGCGAGCCGCGTCCTCGTCGGCGTCGCGGGTGTGGATCACAAGCGGAAGGCCGGTTTCGCGGGCGGCGGCAATGTGAGTGCGAAACCCTGCCTCCTGATCCTCGCGGCTGCTCTTCTGGTAAAAATAGTCCAGCCCCACTTCGCCGATCGCGACGACCTGTGGATGGCGCGTGTGCTCGATGATTTCCTCGGCGCTTATGTGCCGCTCTTCGGTCGCGTAATGCGGGTGCGTGCCGATGGAGCAGGTCACTTCCGGGAAGCGCTCTGCGACTGCAAGCACCTCGCCGAATTTCCGCACGCGCGTGCAGATGGTCAGCATATGCCCCACGCCCGCACTCTTCGCGCGCGACACAATTCCGCTCATGTCGCTCTCGAAATCCGGGAAATCCAGATGGCAATGACTGTCGACTAACATTCTGTGATCCGTCGTTTTACCCCTCACCGGCCGCAAGGGGAGAGGGGCAGGTCGCGCCAGTTGCAGCACCGTCCCTTCTCCCCACCGCATCCGCTTGCGGATGCGGTCATCTTGAGTTGCGAACTCGCCGAGGCGAGTTCGCCGGGAGAAGGACAGGATGAGGGGGCTAAACCTACTCCGCCACTTCGGCCGCCGCTTCGTCCTCTACATAACGCGGGAACACACCTTGTGGAGTCGCGATCCCGGTCCCCGGCTTCAGGTCTCCTTCCGGAGACAGCGCGGCGAACGTCCTGTCATCAGGGCTCACGCCGAGCTGGTCGAGAAACTTCGCCGCCGCCGCCGGAATATAAGGCTGGCTCAGGATGGCAACACGCCGCACGACCTCCGCCGTGACCCAGAGGATCGTCCCCATGCGCGCCGGGTCCGTCTTCTTCAGCGCCCACGGTTCCTGTCCGGCGAAATAGCGGTTCGCGTCCGCGACCACCTGCCAGATGACTTCGATCGCCTTATGGATCGCCTGCCGGTCGATGGCTTCCCTGCAAACATCGAGAAGAGCGGCGGAAGCTTCCAGGATCGGCTTGTCCGCTTCGCTCAGCGCGACCGGATCGGGAATCTGGCCCGCGCAGTTCTTGGCAATCATCGAGAGCGACCGCTGCGCAAGGTTGCCGAGGTCGTTCGCCAGATCGGCGTTGATGCGGTTCACCACGGCTTCGTGCGTGAAACTGCCGTCCTGCCCGAACGGCACTTCGCGCAAGAAAAAGTAGCGCACCTGATCCGCGCCGTAGGTCTTCACCATGTCGAGCGGCGCAACCACGTTGCCGACCGACTTCGACATCTTCTCCCCCTTGTTGTAAAGGAAGCCGTGGCCGAAAACGCGCTCCGGCAACGGGATCTTCGCCGACATCAGGAAGGCGGGCCAGTACACCGCATGGAAGCGCGTGATGTCCTTGCCGATGACGTGCACCTGCGCGGGCCAGCGTTCCTTCCAGGCTTTGGAGCGCACCTTCGGGAAGCCCGCCGCCGTGATGTAGTTCGTCAGCGCGTCGACCCAGACATAGATGATATGCCCCGGCGCATCCGGCACGGGGATGCCCCAGTCAAGGGTAGTCCGCGAGATCGACAAGTCCTGCAATCCACGCTTTACGAAGCTCACGACCTCGTTGCGCCGCTCAGGCGGCATAATGAAGCCGGGGTTCTCCTCGTACAGCTTGAGCAGTTTCTTTTCATATTTGGAAAGCCGGAAGAAATAGGTCTGCTCCTCCGTCCATTCCACCGGCGTGCCCTGCGGCCCGAGCCGCACATTATTGGCGCCGAGCACAGTTTCGCTCTCCGCGTAGAAGGCCTCGTCGCGAACCGAATACCAGCCCTTATAGCCCGCGAGATAGATGTCGCCCGCCTTCTCCATGCGCCGCCAGATTTCGCTCACGGACTCGAAATGGCGCGGCTCGCGCGTGCTGATGAAATCGTCGTAGCTGACCTCCAGCGCCGACAGCATTTCCTTGAACTTCTCGGTGTTCTCATCCGCCAGTTGCGCGGGTGTGACGCCAAGCTTGGCCGCGGTCTGCTTCATCTTGAGGCCGTGCGCATCGACGCCGGTCACGAAGAACACCGGGTGGCCGTCGAGCCTCTTGAAGCGCGCGAGCGCATCGGTTGCGACCGCCTCATAGGCATGGCCGATATGCGGCTCAGCATTCGGATAGGAGATAGCCGTCGATATTGTGAAATGAGGTTTTGTTGCTGTTTCTGTCATATCAATTTGGGGGTGAGCGCGGCGCTGGCGAAGGGATGAGCGCGCTATTGCTTTCTTGCGATACGTTCCATATCGGAAAAAGCGGAAAGGAGAAAGGCTCCTTTATCGAGATTAAGCGCTTCCAGTGCGAGGCGGCGCTCGCGAAGGCTCTGCCAGAGTTCGGCCCAGGACGCGCCTTGCCCCATACGGTGCGGCTCGTTTGCTTCCTTTCTCGCATTCTCCTCGATGCGCTCCTCGATCAGATCGCACAACCGGCTGAAGGTCTGCGCATTACGCGCCCCGCTCGCCGATTGGATCAGCTCATGCACGAGCGTATGATCGATCTTCGGCAGGCGGTCGAAGATCCGGTCCACCTTGTCCGCGAGCGACAAGAGGCCGCCCGAAACGAGACCCACGGCGCGGCCGGGCGAGCCTGCCGAAAGCGCGAAAAGCTTTGGCATTGCGGCCGCATCCGGCTCGGGCAGATCGCCCGCCGCGCAGGCAGTCGAAACCGCGCTCTGAAAATCGGGAAAAGCGAGCGGGCGGAAAGCGAGCTTGATGCAGCGCGAGCGAATGGTCGGCATGACGGTGGATGCGCCATGGCTGACGAGGAAAAAGACGGTGCGCGCCGGAGGCTCTTCGACGGCCTTGAGGAGCGCGTTCGCCGAGGCAATCGTCAGGTCGTTCGCGGGATCGACGATCATCGCGCGCCAGCCGCCCGGACTCGTCAGGCCGAGGAACGCGCGAAGCCTCCGAACAGAGTCGACGCCAATCGAACCTGTCGGTTCAGCATCGGTGGCAAGCACGAAGAGCGATGGATGCGCGCCCGCCCCGATCTGGCGCGCGACAGGGTGGCTGGCCGGGACAGAGAGGGACGATGCCTGCGCGGCTTGCTCCTGGCTCAGCAGGAAACGCGCCGCGCGATAAGCGAAGGTGGCTTTGCCGATCCCCCGCTCGCCCGTGAGCAGCCACGGCGTGATGAAGCGAACCGGCGTTGAACGCGCCCAGGAAGAAGTCCTCCGCGGCATCGTGGCCGAAGAACTTGCCCGTCAGCCGCGGATGGAGCGGGTCGGGCGTCTCCTCGGAAGTGCTTGTCTCGGCAGATTTGCGCTTTGCCATGCTAGCTTGATACGCGACTTCGTCATCCCGGCCAAGCGAAGCGCGAGCCGGGATCGCATAAAGGGCGGCGCTTGACTTGTTACGATCCCGGATAAGGCTGCGCCTTTCCGGGATGACGGCGGTGCATTACAGGCCAAAACGCTCCCGCACGATTGCCCAGATCCTATCCTCAACCTGCAGAGGCGTCTCCGAAGCATCGATAACCAGGCAGCGTTTGGGCTCCGCCTTCGCAATCTTGAGGAATTCCTCGCGAAGGTTTCGATGGAAAGCCATATTCATGGTCTCGAACCGGTCTGGGGCGTTTTCGGCCGCTTCGCCGGACGCATCCTGCGCCTTCCGCTCGGCAGCGCGCTTCAATCCCAGTTCGGGCGGAACATCGAAAATGACGGTGAGATCGGGCTTGGTTGAGCCGACCACAGCGCGGTCGATGGATTCGATAACGTAAAGAGGCAAGCCGCCCGCCGCGCCCTGGTAGGCCCGAGTCGAATCGCTGAACCGGTCGCAGATCACCCAGGCGCCGCGCTCGAGCGCCGGCCTGATCGCGAGTTCCAGATGCGATTCGCGCGCCGCGTAAAACAGGACAGCCTCTCCCAAGCGGGCCGAATTTCTTCGCTTTGCCGGAGAGAAGGACCTCGCGGATGGCTTCGGCGCGCGGCGTGCCCCCCGGCTCGCGGGTTTGAAGCACATCGATCCCGGCGCGCCTCAATCGTCTGGCGAGAATGGCGGCCTGGGTCGATTTTCCGGCGCCCTCGCCGCCTTCGAAGGTGATGAACCTGCCTCGGGTCACGAGGCAGGCTTCGAGAGAGCGGGCGTCGCCGAAGCGGCCGGCTGCGGCGGCTTCTTGAGGAGTTTTGTGACGGCCTGCGACACGTACGAATTCACGCCGAGCAGAACCGAGTCGATCCCCTTCGAAACCATGCCGCCGGCCTCCATTTCCGCCGCCGCGTAGAGAGGCACAGCATTCGATATCCCGTTCGCTTCAGACGTAATACGAACTTCCCCTACCCTGTCGCCCTCCTTGACCGGCGGCTTGAGCGGGCCGCGGTAGGCGATCTGCGCCTTGATGCGGTGGTCCTTCGCATTCACGGGCAGAAGGATCATGACGTCGGACTTCGTCTTGAGCGGCACGCTCCACTTCCGGCCGCCCCACACCCGGGCCTCGCCGACCGTCTCATCCTTCGCGAAGACCTTGAATGCTTTGAAATTGGCAAATCCCCAGCTCAGGAATTTGGCGGTCTCGTCGCGGCGCTCATGCTCTTTCTCGAATCCGTTCATGACAGCGACGAGACGCCTGCCATCTTTTGCGGCCGATGCTGCAATGCCGTAACCTGCGCCCTCCGCGAATCCGATTTTCAGCCCATCCGCCGGGATGGCCGCATTAAGGAGCGGATTCAGGTTCTTGAAGGTATGCGTCCTGTACTTGAAGTCTTTCTGCGCGAAGTAGCTGTAATAATTCGGGTATTCCTGGATCACGTAAATGGAAAGCTTCGCCAGCTCCCGCGCTGTCATCTGGTTGGCGGGATTTGGCAGCCCCGATGCATTTCCGAATGTCGATTTCTCAAGCCCGAGCGCCCGCGCCTCGTCGATCATGGCTTGCGCAAACCCATCTTCGCTGCCGGACAAGCCTTCGGCGACCGCGATGCAGGCGTCATTGCCATTCTGGACAATAATGCCTTGTATCAAATCGCCGACCTTGGCCGTCTGATTGAGCGGCACGAACATGGATGTGGTCCGCGAGGGCGCGCCTCCCGTCTTCCAGGCATGCAGGCTCACCGGAAATTCGGTATCGAGCGATATCTCACCCGCCTTGAGCTTCTTGAACAGAATCTCAAGCGTCATGATTTTGCTCATGCTCGCTGGCGCAAAAAGCTTATCGGCATTCTTCTCGAAGAGCACCGTTCCGGTGTCGACGTCGATCAGAATCGCTTCCGCGGCAGAAGTCTGGAACGTCGCCGCAGGCTGCGCGCCGGCTGAGTGCGGATATAGCGGATATAAAAGAAGGAGTAAAAAAAAGATGGCAAGGCGCATCGGCTCATTCCAGGCTGAATCACCGGCATTATATATCAACTCAGACAGCGGTTTGCTAAGACTTAGGACCGCGAGCCTTTAAATAATCTGACTGTGCGACTTCTAAACCAACCTCACTTGTTAATAGGTTGCGCGTTCGTTACCCACCCCGCGGAAACTTCCTTCGAACTTTTCTCGAAGCCGCCCTTCGTCTTAACGAGAGGCGCGTCCGCCGTTGCGGCCGCCGCGGACAGGAGATTGACCGCCGGCGACGCCTGAGCGGCCACGACCTGCGGAGAGGCAATACGCGCCTGCTTCTGTTTCACGACATGCGCAGCCCAGGGCTGCTTGGCGAGCATCGTGCGCTCGAACGTATCATCGCCGTTGAGAGGCGCCGGCGATAGATAGCTGACACGCACGGCGCCCGAGCCCTTCGGATAGAGGCCGAGAATTTCCGCAGCCCTGTGAGAAAGGTCGATGATACGGCCATCGTGGTAGGGCCCGCGGTCATTGATGCGGACGACAACGGTCCGATTATTCGCGAGGTTCGTCACGGTCACATAGGTCGGCATCGGCAAAGTGGGGTGGGCCGCCGTAAGCGCGTTCATGTCGTAGATTTCGCCGTTCGCGGTGCGCCGCCCGTGGAAGAAATCGCCATACCAGGAGGCAATGCCAACCTCGTCGTAGCCTTGGTCGTTGACCGGCGTCCACCACCTGCCGCCAGCAAGGTAAGGTTCGCCGATCTTGAAAACGCCACCGCCTTTGGGAACAGGATCTCCAACCTTGATCACCCTCGGGCTCAAAGTCTGGGTTTCATCGACGCTGTGCGATGTCTTGGGCACCGAACAGGCACAAAGAGAGGCGACGAGGGCCGTGACGATCATGATCCAGCGTGGGAAGGCGTTGAAAATGCGCTGCAACCTAGACCCGCTGTGCAGCGCATCAGATCCCGAACCCCGATTCGGGCAAATGCTGGGCGCGAAACACGGCATTGAGCCTGCGGTCCCCATTTTTTGGGTCCGTTCGCCCCGCGAGGCCTCCCCCTGTCTACTCATGGTAAACACACACCCAAAACACAACCAAAAGCTGTGCCAAGGTTTACCCGCAGAGTGCTTAAGGAACCTTTGCGGGCTGCGGCTGACTCTTCACGCATTCCGAGAGATCGCAACGTGAAGAAATCCCTAGCGGCGACGAGAGAGGGGGGCTTTGCCGCTAGGGGTCCGGCTTGGGTATCGATAGGGGAATCCGCTCCTATCTACTTTTCACAATTCGCCGCGTCAATCGACTGCATTTGTCTCATTAATTCATTTGTGGACAAGAAAGGCCCAGTTGGGGACAACGAGCGAGCGTTTTGCGTGATGGCTAAAGCGTCCACGGTCTCATTCAGGTAACTCCTGGCTTCGACGTTTGCGCCGATTTCGACCCAGCTTTGTTTAGCCAAGCGAAGGCAAAAACTCATCCGCAGGGCGGCGTGCAAAATGAACCGGCTCTTTCGGAGCATCGCGGAACAGACCGCCCTTTTGGTCGGCACACCGTGGGCGTTTATCACCGCTTTGATCGTCATCATCGCCTGGGCCTTGTCCGGGCCGCTTTTCGGCTACTCGAACACCTGGCAGCTGGTGGTCAACACAGGCACAACGATCGTCACTTTTCTGATCGTCTTTCTCATCCAGAACACGCAGAACCGCGAGACGCGCATCGTGCGCCTGAAGCTCGACGAGTTGCTGCGTGGCGTTCAAGGAGCGCGAACCGGGTTCGTTTCGCTCGACAAGATGAGCGACCAGGAGCTGGATGAAATCGAAAAGGAGTTCGAGCGGCTGAGAGTGAGATATGCGCCGCTGATCGAGGATGACCTTGCCGCGATAAGGTCCGAGCGCGCCCTGCGTCAGTCGCGGCTAAGGCAAAGCCACGAATAGCGCGCCCTCGCAAGTCTAAGCCGGTCCATCGGGGCGAAATCTGACGCGAGGGAAACTGGTGCGGGCGGAGGGATTTGAACCCCCACGACTTTCATCACTGGAACCTAAATCCAGCGCGTCTACCAATTCCGCCACGCCCGCCGCGGCTCGCCATATCGCGGCACTCTATAACATGGTTCGCGCGCCGTGCCAGCGCCACAAGCGCGTGCTTTCGCCTCATTAACAGCGCGTTCCAGCCATCATGGCTTGCCGCCGCCCCGCTGAAGATAGTGTGCGTCGAAGAAAGTGTTTGTTTCGATTTCATCGCAAGAGTGCGGAGGCGGCCGGTAACAGATATATTTTTGGCAGGAATGGGACGCGATAAAGTCCGTTAAATATATTGTGTTAACAAGAGCCCCACGCTTTTCGTCAGAGCGGGGCGCATAGTGGCGGCGCCATCCAATTTTGAATTTACCTCTTGGAATCAAAGGCTTATATCCATTAACGTCTCAGCAAGACGATTTTTCCTATGATTGCGGCCCAGGCAATGCGGACGCGACCGTCAGCCGATCCGGGTTCAATGTCGCGGCATGAAAGGTTGCCCGGCCGCGAAAACCGGTCCATCTTAGGAGAAACGAACGACAGCGCTGTTGTGCCCTATGGTTCTTCCATCCGACGCCTCCGGCGTTAAGCCTTCCGTTTTGGCCGCCATCGGCAACACCCCCCTTATACGGCTGCGCCGCGCTTCGGATGAAACCGGGTGCGAAATTCTGGGCAAGGCGGAGTTTCTCAATCCGGGCCAGTCCGTGAAGGATCGCGCCGCGCTCTTCATCGTGGAGGATGCGATCCGGCGCGGGGCGCTGCGGCCGGGCGGCACCATCGTCGAAGGGACCGCTGGCAATACAGGCATCGGCCTTGCGCTTGTCGCCAACGCGATGGGCTTCAAGACGGTGATCGTCATCCCGGAAACGCAAACCCGGGAAAAGAAAGACACGCTGCGTCTGATGGGCGCGACGCTGGTCGAGGTGCCCGCCGTCCCCTACAAGAACCCGAACAACTATGTGAAATATTCCGCCCGGCTCGCCGAGGCGCTGAACCAAAGCCGGCCCGAAGGCGCGATCTGGGCCAACCAGTTCGACAACATCGCCAACCGGCAGGGCCACATCGAGACGACCGCCGAGGAAATCTGGAGCCAGACCGAAGGCAAGGTGGACGGCTTCATTTGCGCGGTTGGTACGGGCGGCACGCTCGGCGGGGTTTCTCTCGGGCTTAAGGCGAAGCGGTCCTCGATCACGATCGGCGTGGCCGACCCGGCGGGATCGGCGATCTACAGCTATTACGCGACGGGCAAGCTGGAAGCGCAAGGCTCATCCATCACGGAAGGGATCGGCCAGGGCCGCATCACCGCGAACCTCGAAGGCGTCACCGTCGACAAGGCCTATCAGATCCCCGATGCGGAAGCGCTCGACGTGGTTTTCCGCCTGCTCGCGGAAGAAGGCCTGTGCCTCGGCGGGTCCAGCGGCATCAATGTTGCGGGCGCGATCCGGCTGGCCCGCGATCTTGGCCCCGGTCATACGATCGTAACGGTCCTTTGTGATTACGGGACGCGTTACCAGTCCAAGATGTTCAATCCGCAATTCCTGCGGGAAAAAGGGCTTCCGGTTCCGCCGTGGCTTGAGGCTGCGCCTTCGGTACCGGACGCCTTCCTGCATCAGGTTTGAGAGCGCGCAATTTTCGGGGGGTAAGCATGACCGATTTCTCATCAAAGTGGCTTGTCGAAACGGACTGGCTTGAAAAGCACCTGGGAGCGCCGGGCCTCGTCGTGATGGACGCGACATGGACGATGCCGGGCGAGCCGAAACTCGGCAACGACTATTATCTCGAAGCTCATATTCCCGGCGCTCTCTTCTTCGATATCGAGGATCTTTCCGACACCTCTTCTCCTTATCCCCACATGCTGCCATCGCCGGAGAAATTCTCGTCCCGGATGCGGGAGTTGGGCGTCGGCGATGGGATGAAGATCATCGTTTATGACAATAAAGGCATCTTCAGTTCGCCCCGCGCGTGGTGGATGCTCCGCGTCATGGGCCATGAGGACGTGGCGGTGTTGAACGGCGGTCTCAAGAAGTGGCTCGCCGAGGGGCGTCCCGTCGACAAAGGCCCCGCAGCGTCGCGCTCGCCCCGTCACTTTACGCCTCGAAGGAACTCCGAGCTCGTGCGCGAGATCTCGGATATGATCAGGGCAGTTGCCGCTGGGCGTTCGCAGATCGTGGATGCACGCTCGAACTCCCGCTTCCTGGGGCATGATACAGAGATCCGGCCCGTGCCTCGGCTGGGTCATATGCCGGGCGCCTGCAACCTTCATTATGCCACGCTGGTCGACGCGAACGGTGTCATGAAGCCGGAGCCCGAGCTGCGCGCCGCCTTCGAGAGCGCGGGGATCAACCCCGACAAGCCTGTCATCGCCACCTGCGGCTCGGGCATCACGGCGTGCATCCTTGCGCTCGGGCTCGCGATCCTCGGCAACGAATATGCGTCCGTTTACGATGGGTCGTGGGCGGAATGGGCTTCGGTGCCGTCCGCTCCGGTCGTCACCGATTAAGCAAGGTGCGACGGCAACACGCCTGCTTCTGCCCGCTGTCAGCGCAAGAGGAGCCACAGAACGTAGAACGTAAACGCGACCAGGAGCAGGTACGCCATCCAGCGCAAGAAAAGCAGCGACAAGTCACGCGATTCAAGCAAGCGGAGCCACCCCACAGACACAGGCGGTTCGTCACGCGCCGGTGCGGCTTGCACGTTCAACTCTTCGATGACATCCCTATTATAAACTCGAGACTTGTCGGCCCTGATCATGACGATGCTGCGAGGAAACCGGTTCAGCTTGACAGTTAACCAGAGCGGAAACCAGTCGACGCCGGCATCCGGCGGGAAGCCGTTATTTTTAACATCCTTTACGTCGAACCGGTCGTATCCCACAATCTGTCTTATGCCGGGCGCGATGTAGGGCAAGGGCTTGCCGCTGTTAGCGACCTCATTAAAAATCTTGAGCTGCGCATTTCTCACGTTGCCTTCGTAGAGTTCCCGGAGGAGGAAAGCCGTCAAGCGCACCTTCCCCATTGCCGCACCCTGAGATCCGCCCGATGTCAAATCCTGCTGGTTGAGCTCGAAGAAATTTTTGTAAATATCGGCGAAGGGGGCGGGATCGTCGGTGACTGGGATCATTGAAAGCCAGTCGGCGCGTTCCTTGACCACATCCTTGCGGTTTGCGTACCCTCCTCCCCAGCCGCGCAGGAGGGAGTTCATCTCCCGCTCCGCGAGCGTGAGCCAATCCGCTATCTGGTAAGTTTGAGGGAGGAAGAGTAACAGCACGACAAGGAGAACAAGCAGCGGCAGCAAGAAGATGGCGGGGAGGCCATAGGTACGCAGGTTGTCCCACGAGGGTAGCCAATCTCGCCACCAGGACGCGCCACTCTTTACGCAATCCTTGGCGCAGTTCGGCGAGCAATCCGGCCGGCAGTCCTTCACGCTGCCGTAGCCACCGACCTGCACCTGAGGATGCTCGCCAAAAAACTGCTCCACAGCAAACGGCACTGCCAACAGCAAAGCGAAAAGCAGCAAACCTTTTAGCAAAGCCTGCATGAGATCAAGCCCACCGTTTCAAACGCGATCTTGCCCACAAGTCGCGGGCGCAATCATAATGGATTGGCGGCTTCGCGTAAGGTCCAAATTCCCTCACTTCGGCGCTGCAGGCTTGGGTTGCGGCACGCGCTCCTCCCGCGTGATGATCCACGCGCCCTTCTCGAGCGTCTTGTGCACCGGGCATTTGTCGGCGATGGCAAGAAGCTTTTGCCGTGCCGCCTCATCCAGATCGCCATCCAACCGGATGATGCGCTCGAAATGGTCGATCCTGGCGACCTTCCCCTCCGCGCATCCTTTGCAGTCATCCGCGTGCCGCTTGTTGTGGCGGACGAGAACCTGAATGCCGTGTAGGGGCAACTTCTTGAAGTCGGCGTAGAGGCGGAGCGTCATCGATGTGCACGCGCCGAGCGCGGCTGCGAGGAGATCGTAAGGGCTAGGCCCGGTGTCCTCGCCACCCTGCCCCCTGGGTTCGTCGGCAAGAAGCCGATGCTGCCCCGTCCGGATATCCTGCTGAAACTTGCTCTGCCGCGTCTCGATGACCGATACAGCGCCGGACGCGACCGCAGGCTCCGAACGCGTGTCTGCCGATCCCATGATGTAGCGCGAGGCCCAGGCGCTCAGCACTTCGGCGACGTATGCAGCGTCTTCGCGTTTCGTGAGCAGATGGTCGGCGCCGTGCAGCGCAACGAAGCTCTTCGGATGCCGGGCCGCCATGAAGATCGCGGAGGCATTCTCAAGTCCCACCACCTCGTCGGCCGGCGCTTGGAAGATCAAAAGCGCCTTCTTCATCGCAGCGATCCGGTCGTGCAGCCGGGCGCCTTCGACGTCCTCCAGAAACTGGTGTTTGATCGTGAACGTGCGGCCGGCAAGCGTCACAGCAGCCTCGCCTTTTTCGCGGATCTCGTCCAGTTGGGCCTCGAAGCTCCGCGTCACATGCGCCGCGTCCGAGGGCGCGCCGATGGTCGCGACAGCCTTGGCCTCCGGTATGTCGTTCGCGGCAGCAAGTACGGCCGTGCCGCCAAGGCTGTGCCCGATGAGAATGTCGACCGGCATCAGCGTCTCGCGCAGGTAAGCCGCCGCGGCAAGCAGATCCTGCACATTGGAGGAGAAGTTCGTATTCGCGAATTCGCCCTGGCTCATGCCGAGGCCGGTGAAATCGAAGCGCAGGACCGCGAACCCGCGCTCCGTGAGTTCTCCCGCGATCCGGGCCGCGGCGAGAACGTCTTTCGAGCATGTGAAGCAGTGAGCGAAAAGCGCGAACGCGCGAGGCTTTCCTTCCGGATAATCGAGCCTCGCCGCGAGCGGCGCGCCCTGCGACCCCGGAAAAGTTATTTTCTTCGAACGGGCAGCCATGTTTATAACCGCTTTACATCCCAGATCTATTTTTCATCATATGCATTCACCGCGGACCTTGCACGCGGCCCCGATCGCAGAAGGGAAACAAATCATGAAGAAAGCGGCTGCTCTTGCCTTACTCGCCGCGCTTGTCGCGGTCAACGCCTCTGCAGCAGACGCTGCTGGCAGGTGGGCCAGAGGCTACCGGCATCACTCCTATGCTCCGCATGGCGGGACCGTTTACTGGGTCTATCGCAGCCCTCGCTTCATCCCGCCTCCGCCCGCACCGAACATTTTCTGGTGGGAGTTTTTCCCGACCAGTCGGGTCAACACGCATATGTATTAAACGGGGGATAAGCGGCGGCTTGCTCCGCGAGTGGATCTCCCTGCTCCACGAGCCGGTCGTTGTTTTCGGCGATTTCGAGGAAAAGGCGACTTCCCCTTTTTAGGGTCGACGGAAAACGCATGGCAACTTATGGCACGGACGTTTTCCTCCCGCCCTGCCTTGCGACGCCTCTTGCCCTGATATTACACGAACTTACGGCGAATGCGCTCAAATTTAGAGCGCTCTCGTCAAAGGACGGAACCATCGCCCATCACTGAGAATTGAAGGGCGATGGCGCGGAGCCTGAATTCCAGTTCAGCTGGCGTGGGTGCAGCCTCCTTCGATGGAAGGTTTCGGCAGCTGGCAGATTCAAAGTGGGCTGCCTGATGCAAAGGTAGCGCTGGATTTTGCACCAGAAGGCTTACTTCATACTATGACATTACCGGCCAAGTCTGTGCGGAGCGAATGAACTCGACTGCTGAGAAGCCATTGCGGGGAACCCGGATCCTCGTCGCTGAAGACGATGCGATCCTTGCCTTCGACTTGGGCATCACGCTACAAAAGGCTGGAGCGAAAATACTTGGCCCCACGCTGACGCTGGCTCACACCCTCACCTTGGCCCAGACCGCACCTCTCTCTGCTGCCGTGCTTGATGTCAGCCTTCGCGACGAGGACGTTTTCCCGGCGGCGCACACGCTCATGGGGCGAGGCGTTGGGATCGTGTTCTATACGGGTTACGCGGCAGTCGAGCAGCTCAAGCGGGATTGGCCCGATGCGCAGGTGCTCACAAAGCCGACCCCTGCAAGGCTTCTCGTCGAGGCGGTCCGCCGGGTCTTGCGTCCGGAAGCCGATCAAGCCGCCGCCTCTTGAACTCTGCCGTCAATGAGAGAATGAGCCACCCGCGCGAATGGATGGAAGTCCGGCCCGAAGGGCTTTACTGCAAGGCGGGAGACTTTTTCATCGACCCGGTCCGGCCCGTTCCCGCAGCCGTCATCACGCACGGACACTCGGATCACGCGAGGGCCGGCCACGCCAAGGTGATAGCCACGCCAGACACCGCCGCCATCATGGCCTGCCGGTTCGGCGAAGGCTTCGCGCGGAAATGCGTTGAGCTGCCCTATGCGCAGGCGATGCATTGCGGCGATGCACGCATCACGTTTCACCCCGCCGGACACATCCTCGGCTCGGCGCAGGCGCTGATCGAGCATGGCGGCGCGCGCCTTGTGGTCTCCGGCGATTACAAGCGGACTGCCGATCTCACCGCGCGCGAGTTCGAGCTTGTGCCGTGCGATGTGTTCGTGACCGAAGCGACGTTCGGCCTGCCGGTTTTCTGCCATCCCGATCCGCAGAAGGAGATCGAAAAGCTTCTCACCTCACTCGCGATCTTTCCCGGCAGCTGCCACGTTGTCGGTTGCTACACGCTCGGCAAGACGCAGCGGATCATGTCCGAGCTGCGGCGCGCCGGTTACGACAAGTCGATCTACCTCCACGGCGCGCTCGTGAAGACCACCGAGCTTTACGAGCAGCGCGGCGTCGCGCTCGGCCCTTACGCGCAGGTTACGAAGGACAATCGCAAGAGCCTAGCCGGCGAGATCGTGCTGTGCCCACCCTCCCAACTGGCCGACCGATGGTCGCGGTCACTGCCGGAAGTCATCCCGGCGGCAGCTTCCGGCTGGATGCAAATCCGCGCCCGCGCCAAGCAGCAGCGCGTGGAACTGCCGCTCATCATCTCCGACCATTGCGATTGGACCGAACTCATCGAAACCATCCATGAGACAGGGGCCGGGGAGATCTGGGTGACGCATGGACGCGAAGAGGCTCTCGTCCATTATTGCCGGAAGGCGGGTCTTGAGGCTCGCGCCCTTTCGCTGCTCGGCTATGAGGACGAGGAGGGCGAGTAGAACGACCCCTCATCCTGTCCTTCTACCGCAAAGGAGGAACGGTGTTGCAAAGCGCGAGATGCTCCATCTCCCCTCGCGGGAGAGCATCTGTGTTTGAAGTCAAGCATGTTTAGGGGTCCAATGGCGGTCTTCGCGGATAAGGGTGTTGGCGAGAAGCAGGGGCTTGCGCATGACTGCGGTCAAGGCCAGCTTTGCGGCTTTACCCGCAGCGCGAAGCCGGGCGTAGAAGGCTTTGAGATCGGGGTTGCAGCGGCTGGCGGCGACAGCCGCCATGTAAAGCGCGCTTCTCACATGCGCGCGGCCGCCTTTGATGTGGCGCTGGCCGCGCATCTCGCCGGAATCGCAATTGATGGGCGCGACGCCGGCAAGGAGGGCGATCTTTCCGCCGGACAAGACGCCAAGCTCCGACAGACAGGCCGCCAGCGTTGCGGCGACGATAGGGCCGACGCCCTTGATCGAGGTGAGGATCTCGTAGCGGCGCTTCAAGCCAGCGTCTTTCGAAAGGATCGCGGAGATGGCGGCTTTGAGACCCTCGATCAGACGGGTCTGAGCGTCAAGCTGGGCCTTCAGCAGCCGTTTAAGAGCCAGGCTCTCCGCGGCGCCGTACTGGTTTTTCAGCGCCGTCTCACCGGCTTTGGCGGCTTGCCGCGCCAGAACCAGCTCCTGAAGCTCCGCCAGCGTCTTGGCAGGAACCGGCGTCGCCCCTGGGCCAATAGCCTCTCCGTAGAGCGCCAACATGCGCGCGTCGATCGCATCGGTTTTTGCGAGCTGCCCGAACGCATCAGCCAGCTTTCTCGACCGGTAGGGATTGACGATGGCGACGGCGAAGCCCGCTGCGCTGAGCTCGCGATGACAAAGCCGATGGAACTTTCCCGTCGCCTCCATGACGATAAGCCTGGCGGCGGAGGAGGAAAGCTCCCGCGCCAAACGCTTACAGCCTTCCTTGCTGTTGGGAACGCGAAAACTCTGGCCAATTGGATGCAGATAAACGTCGAGCCACGCTTTACACACATCGATCCCGGCATACACTGCGTGTTCGGCTCTTACGGATGTCATCTTGCCTTGCATGCGGGACTTGCTCCCCAGTCATCTGTTCAGATCGTGAGCCGGAGGGCAGACGGACCAAGCTCTCCCGCAAGCCAAAAGCTTAAGGGTTGGACGGTCCCGCCTGCCCGTCTCATGAGGGATGGCCATCCCTCATGAGACGCCCACATCGCCACTACGATTCGGGCCCGCAGCCAACATGCAAGGGCTGGGGTGAGGGGGCTAAGCGAACAGCTTGCCGCGCATGACGAGACAGGCATAGCCGCCTATCCGCACACGCTTGATGCGCCTCGCCGCCACTTCGATTTCGAGCTTCACCTCACTCGAGCGTCCCATCTCGATCCCTTGCTCGATGACGAACTCGGATGTGCCTTCGGGCAATTGATCGAAGCGATGGAGCACGGCCGGGAACGCCGCCGCAGCCGACCCCGTGGCCGGATCTTCCGGTACGCCGAGCCCAGGAGCGAACATGCGGGCGTGGAAGGATGCGTGATGGTGGATGGTTTCGCGGCAATAAAGGAAAACCTTGCCGTTGCTCCCGTGGAAAGCCTCATCCCAATGGGACGCCACGATCTGCACATGGGTCATCGCGTCCAGATCCCGCAGAGGAACGTAGGTGAAGGGCATGCCGGCATCGTATTGCGACGGCTTATGGTTGGCGAAGCCGATCTCTTGCGGCGCAAGGCCGAGGGCGGCCGCGATGCGGTCCTCGTGGGCTGGCGCTCCCGCAAGCTCCGGCAATTTCGGGACGTCGAACTCGGCATAGGGAGCATGTCCTCTCCGGCCGACCACGCCCACGCGTATGCTGCCGATGCCCTCCTCAAGCACGATAAGGGCATCGCAATCGGCGGCGGCGCCGGAAATCCTGTCATCGGCAAGCTGGATGGCGGCGCCCACCGTCGGATGGCCGGCGAACTGCAGCTCTGTCGATGGCGTGAAGATGCGGACATGGGCGGTATGCGCCGGAAGGCGCGGGTGCAGCACGAACACCGTCTCGGAGAGATTGAACTCCCGCGCGATCGCCTGCATGGCCTCGGCGGTCAGGCCCTCCGCGTCGAGAACGACCGCAAGCGGGTTTCCCGCAAGAGGCGTGCTGGTGAAAACGTCCCAAATCGCGTATCGCCGTTCCATCCGCCATCCCTGTTCCGGGGCATTCCGGTGAAGTATGCAAGATAATCCATTTGGCCGTCGCGTGCATTGGAAAATCGGGGGAAAATCGGGCGAAGTCGCGGTAGGCCCGTCGGAGCCGCCGTCTGTGCCGAATCGTGAAAGACGCAAAGTTCAGATTGCAAAAATGGGTCGAATCAGTTCATCTTACTCAAGTCTCCCTAGCGTGTAGAGTATGTGCCAAGTGCAGTTTCGCTCTCTTTGTTGCTTATTTGCAACTTTGGTAGTGAGGCAGTTTTTCCGTGTGCGAATCTCTAGCGCTCTGTTTTGTCGAATGTTTCCCGTTCAAGTTTGGCTAATGCACCGCGCGCAGCTGACTGTTGGCGTGCTTGATGTGCTTCTTGCGCCTCGTCAAACCCAGGTCTAATATCCCTCCATCGATGAACGATTGGCACCGCCAAGGGCTCGCGTCCTGAGTGGTTGTATGATTAGACTAGATGGGGACCTGAGAAATGAAACTTTCTGGCATTCTGGGCCTGAGGCCGGCGACCTTCAAATACATCAGTACTGGCGTAGCCGCGCTCGGCGCACTTGCCATTTCAGCACAGGCAGATGCGGCCGACATGTATGCCCCAGGCGGCGGCGGCTACAAGGATATACCAGTTCTTGCTCCACCGCCCCCGATGTGGACTGGCTTCTATGCTGGTATCAATATGGGCGCTGCCTGGTCCAATCTCGACCTCAACCGGATTTATGAGCCGAACTATACGACGTGCTTACCCCTCACTGGCGGCGGATATTGTATTGGCGGCGATCATCTGAACTCCACAAGCGCCTTCGGCGGCGGTCAGCTCGGCTACAACTGGCAGGGTTGGGGCAACTTCGTAGTTGGTGTTGAAGTTGATCTCGAAGGAGTGGGCGGCGGCAACGAGCGCTCTTTCTTCGGGGTAACACAAGCAAACGACCCTGTACGGGGGGGCATTCCGTTCACGGCGACTTTCAAGGAGAATGGCGGTTTTGCCGGCGATGTCACCGGCCGGCTTGGATATGCCTGGGGCAACTGGATGCTCTATGCAAAGGGCGGTTTTGCTTGGTTCAATCCTCAGATTTCAGCTCGGGCAACAGCTTTCGATAAAACGGGAGTGCCGATTGCTACCATTGGAGGTTATGACAATAACACGAGTTTAACCGGTTGGACGATCGGCGGGGGCGTTGAATGGCTATTGAACCCGAACTGGTCGGTTAAGCTTGAGTATCTGTACTATGATTTCGGCCTCAACGACACGTGGAATGCAACCTACTGCCCAGTTAGCGGCGCTGCCTGCAGCACCTACGGCACCGGCTGGAGGGCATTTAACAATGATCTTACGGTCAATACCGTCAAGCTCGGCGTAAACTATCACCTGACCAGCGGCTATGTCCCGCTGAAGTAGAAGCGGACACGGCCGACTTGAATGAGATCGAGACGGCGCCTGCGGGCGTCGTCTTTTTTTGTGTTCCTGCAGATTGAAGCGCAGCGTCCCGTGGCGCCGATTTGGAATGCGCTCCCGAAAGGGGAAGCCCTGCAAGATCCCGTTCGAGTGCTGATGCAGCACAGACTGGCTCCTCAAAAATCCGCACTTCAGTTCGGCGAGACTGTCAGCAATCCATCAGCGCCGCACGCACGTAATGGAGTTCCTGATTAGTCCGGGGCATGAGGATAGCAAGCTGTTCAGCTGACGCTCGCGCAACGGTTGAGCTTCCCGAGCTTTCCCGGGGGTGACCTCAAACTCCTTCTGTTTCGCTAATGTCGACCTCCCATTTATGGAGCAGCGTTCAGCGATCATCGGCCTTTTGATGCTGCAACTGGCTGAGGGCAACTGAGTACACATTGCATCCGCTCACTGCCTGGCCGTCATCCAGCTACCCCCCTCAACTGTTCGGACTATAAAGTCTCCACGGCAAAGCTAATCGCCGAACCTCATCCAAGGTACTATCCCGTCTCACTCGCGCGCGCCGGGCAAGAGCGAAGCCGCGGCGGGTTTCCCAGCAAGCGATGCCAAAAATGCAGGCCGGGGTACGATGCTCCGCAAGACAGTGGAGGCCTCGGAATTTCCCGGCTCAACGCGACGCAAAAAAAAGCTCCCGCGAAGGCGAGAGCTTTGAGTGCTGGAGGCCGCCACATGGCGGCGGCCTGAAGGAGAGTCCTACTTCTTCGCTGGCTGAGCCGCCGCAGCGCCTGCCGCCTGGGCGTTCTTCTCTTCCTGCTGCTTCTTCAGATCGGCAAGGCGCTGACGGATGACATCGGCAATCTTGCGCTGGTCATCATTATATTTCTCGACAGCAACGGGCTGCCCTTCGATCGCCTTGGCAAAGCCTTGCAGCGGAAGAGGAATGCTCAAAGCGCGGCCCGTAACATCGATGCCGAGATAGGCAATCTGCTTGCCAGACTTCATCTGATCGATGAGAGTCGGCTCAATGTTGGCTTCAGCATAGCACCCAGCCTGATCGCACGTCGTGTACTGGAGCTTAATGGGTTCCTTATCGTCGATCTTCACGAGCGCGCCGGGCGGCAAAGCGGAGCCGAGCGGCAGCATGGCAAGCATCTGCGGCTTCTCCTGGCCAGCCACCTGGCGGACGGCAATCTTGCCGATCAGGATCGCGGTCGCATTGTCGCGAACGTCAACCTGTGTCAGGCAAACGTTCACCTTCTTCATGTCTTCGGGTTTTTGCGGCTTAGGCTGCTCACCCTTCTTAGGCGGCTCCTGAACCGGCACGTCGATACAAAGCTTGTACCAGACGTCAGCCGGTTTCTGGCCATCAGCCGCTTGAGCTCCGGGCGCCGCCGGGGCTGCGGGAGCCTTGGCACCCTTGTCCTTAGTTTGCGCCATGGCGCCGGTCAGGCCGAGCGTAAGCGCAAATCCTGCGACGAACCCGACAAGGGCTGCCGCTTTCACAAGTCTCGTGAAAACCATTAAACTGAACCTTTCACCCAAATCGTGTTGGCTGTCCTTACTCCCCTGGCACCACACCCCAGGACCGTCACTGTTGCTTGAATAGCCGCAAATGCGGCTTTCCCGTGACAGTTTCACGTGGCTGTGAAACACTCAACCGGCCATTGTTAACCTTACCTGTGGGGCGTTGCCCGTTTGCCATGATTTTGAAGGTTTCCGGGCTTACAACCACGTCCAGCAAAGAATGAAGGCTCCCCTTGGCGCTCAGGACACCCATGCTTTTCACGGTCAAAAAGCGGACGCTTTGCCGGCTTGCGATTCTCGCCAAAGTCGCGGCTCTGGCTGCGATCGCGGGCGTGTCCGCCGCCAGCGCTGCTCCGCAAGCAGGGATTGCAATGCACGACGAGCCGAAATACGGCCCGGCGTTTACGCATTTTGATTATGCCAACCCGGACGCTCCGAAGGGCGGGAAGCTGCGGCTCGGCGTGCTTGGCTCATTCGACAGCCTCAACCCGTTCATCGTGAAGGGCGCTCCTGTCGCGGGCATGAGGGACTACGTCTACGAGACGCTTCTCGCGCGCAGCTATGATGAACCCTTCTCTCTTTATGGGCTCATTGCTGAAAGCGTCGAGACGCCGGAAGACCGGAGCTGGGTCACCTTCCAGCTTCGCCGCGAGGCGCGATTCGCCGACGGGACGCCGATCACGCCGGACGATGTGCTGTTCTCCTGGTCGCTCCTGAAGAGCCAAGGGCCGCCCCAACCATCGGCTCTATTACGCAAAGGTTGCGACTGCGGAAAAGATTGGCGAGCGCGGCGTGAAGTTCACCTTCGAAGGAGGCGGCGACCGCGAGATGCCGCTCATCATCGGCCTGATGCCAGTGCTGCCCCGTCACGCGATCAGCGCGGAAAACTTCGAAAAGACGAGCTTCGAGAAGCCTGTGGCGAGCGGCCCGTATATCGTTGAAGACGTCGAGCCCGGGGCGAGCATCACCTTCCGCCGCAACCCCAATTATTGGGGCCGCGATCTCCCCGCGACCCGCGGCCAATTCAATTTCGATGCCATTCGCATCGACTACTATCGCGACAATACGGCCATGATGGAGGCCTTCCGCAAGGGGCTGTTCGACGTTCAGGGGGATAGCGACCCGATCGACGCCGTGAAGTGGGCGGAAGCGTACGATTTTCCTGCGGTCAGGGATGGGCTCGTCAAGAAGCTTTCCTTCGATCTGGGGGTGCCCGCGCCGATGTCGGCGCTCGTGTTCAATACGCGCCGCCCTCTCTTCGCCGACAGGCGCGTGCGCGAGGCGCTGACGCTGGTTTTCGATTTCGAATGGCTGAACAGAACGCTGTTCCGCAGCCTCTACGCCCGCACCGAAAGCTTTTTCGACCGTTCCGAGCTTTCGTCGCACGGCCGTCCAGTCGACGCCCGCGAGCGTGAGCTGCTCGCGCCTTTCGCCAGCGAGCTTGCGCCGGGCATGATGGAAGGCGAATTCAGCCAGCCCATAACCGACGGCTCCGGTACCAACCGCGAAGGCCGCAAGCGCGCCATCGCGCTCCTGGAGGAAGCCGGTTATGAGCTTCGCGATGGCGTCATGACGAGCAAGGCGACGGGGCGGCCCTTCACCTTCGAGATGATGTGCGCGACTCACGAGCAGGAGCGCCTGATGCTCGCCTATTCCCGCTTCCTGCGGCAGATCGGGATCACGGCGCAGGTCCGGATGATCGAACTCGGCGCAATTCCAGCGGCGCAGCACGTCCTTCGACTTCGACATGATGCAGACGAACTGGTCGTCGTCGCTTTCGCCGGGGAACGAGCAAAGCTTCCGCTGGTCACGCGAATCGGCGTCCCAGGAAGGGAGTTTCAACTATGCCGGGGTTCAGAGCGCGGGCGCGGACGCGATGATTGCGGCCATGCTGGCGGCGAAGACGCGCGCGGAATTCGTTTCGTCGGTTCGGGCGCTTGACAGGATTTTGCTCTCCGGCCGCTACGGAATTCCATTATATTATGCGCCGAAGCAGTGGATCGCAGCGTGGTCCTTCCTGCGACAGCCGCCGCTCTCGACGCTCTACGGCGCAAGGATCGAGACATGGTGGGCCGAAAACGCGAAAAGCGCCGCTTCGCCGGAGCTTAAGGAAGGCAGTGAGGAGCGCTAACATCGGTTATCGCGGCGAGCTTCCGCCGCAAGCCTTCAATCTGGCGCGGTATTGCCTGCGGGGCGCGAACGCTGCAGGCGACAAAACCGCCTTGCTCGTGGTTCACGATCCGGGCGGGCGCGACGTTGAAAACTGGTCATACGCGGCCCTGGAGCAGGCGGCGCTTCGGGCTGCCTATACCTTCGGCGCCAAATACGAGCTGAAGCCCGGCAGCCGCATTCTCATCCGCCTGCGCAATCGCACCGCCTATGCGCTCGCCTTTTTCGGCGCCATTGCGGGGGGCTTCATCCCCATTCCCGCGTCGCCGGACCTCACCGAGCGCGAGTTGTCCTTCATGCTGGACGACAGCGAAGCTGCCGCCATCGTCCTCGACGACAGCCTGCCGCACGGCCTCTTCCCTGCGCGATCTCGTCATCATCCCCAGGAAAGCGTTCGTGGCCGCCATCGAAAGCGGCCCCCTGGCCCGGTACGCCGACACCGCCGCCAACGATCCGGCTTTCCTGATCTACACCTCCGGCACGACGGCAAACCCCAAAGGCGTGCTGCACGCCCACCGGAGCGCCTGGGGGCGGCGGCCCATGTATCAGGGCTGGTACGGGATCACGCCCGCCGACAGGCTGATGCACGCCGGCAGCTTCAACTGGACCTACACGATGGGGACGGGCCTCACCGACCCGTGGGCCAACGGGGCGACCTCCATCGTTTATACGGGAGAGAAAGACCCGGCGCTGTGGCCGCGGCTCCTGCAGGCTTTCGATGTCACCATTTTCGCCGCGGTTCCCGGCGTCTACCGTCAGATCCTGAAATATGGCGATCTCAGCCGCGCGAGCTTGGCGACGCTGCGCCACGGACTGACGGCGGGCGAAGCGCTGCCGAACGCCGTCGCCGACGAATGGCAAGACAGGGCAGGCGCGCCGCTCTATGAAGCCCTCGGCCAGAGCGAGCTTTCGACTTACCTTTCGAGCGCGCCCGGCGTGCCGCGAAAGCCAGGCACGGTGGGACGGCCGCAGCCGGGCCGCTGCGTCGCGATCCTGGACGACGTTCGCGGCGAAGGACAGCTTCCGGCAGGCTCGCAGGGGCTGATCGCCGTTCATCGAAGCGACCCCGGGCTCATGCTCGGCTATTGGAAGAGGCCCGGGGAGCAGGCGGAAGTCTATCGCGGCGGGTGGTTCATCGGCGGCGACGCTGGCTTCATGGATGAGGAAGGGTACGTAACCCATCTCGGCCGCCGCAACGAGCTCATGAACGCGGGCGGCTTTCGCGTTTCCCCGGCCGAGGTCGAGCAGGAGCTTGCGAAGCATCCCGCTGTTGCCGAGGCGGCGGTTGCCGAGGTCGCTATCCGGGACGGCGTTTCCATCATCGCGGCTTTCGTCGTTCCCCACGACAAGACAAGAAACGACCTCGCCGCCGACCTCGCTTCCTACGCCGCCACTACGCTTGCCGCTTACAAGCGCCCGAAGGAATACGTCACAGTCCAAAGCCTGCCGCGCACCCCGAATGGCAAGCTCAAGCGATCTGACCTCGCGCGATATTTGCGCTCCGGCGGCTAAGCAAACTTTTCCGGGCGCGCCGGCGGATCGCTGGGCCCTGGCATTTTGTATGCTTGTTGCGAAGGCGGCATCTTGTTCGTTGGGCCAAACTTGCTCGGGTGTCTATCTTGGTAGGGATCTTACGAAAAAGCGCCTTTCCGAGGGGTAAACAGAAACAAGCCATTGTATTCATTAGAAAAATACCAGAAGACATCCCACCGGCGCGCCAATCTGGGGCGTGGACTTGTTAACACTTTATATTTAACGGACTTTTCCGCGCCCACTTCCGTCCAAAAATACAATCCGTTAACCCTCCCGGTTAGGCCGAAAAGGTGATAACTTTCAATGTATTGAGTGGCTTCCTCGCCCGGCGGGGCGGGCCGATCCGATTTTAGGGATTTTTGGAGGCGCAGATTTCCGCCCGGAAGCGAATGCCGTTAACCATCCTTGGTTAACCCACAACCGGCCTAGCAGCCTGTCGGACTGGGCTTGGAGAGCAGCGGCGGAATGGCGCCCCCATGTAGCAGTGCTGCACGTCAGGCCAAGCACAGGCGGCGAACTGCCCCCTCAGGCGGCCTTCAGGGCGAACATCCGTTTCACATTCCAAGCCATGGTCACAAGGCTCCACTCGCCGCGCGCATTTTCGAGCCCGCGCAAGAGAAACTGGCGGAATCCGAGCGCGGACTTGATGATGCCGAAGACCGGCTCGGGCGTGCATTTGCGCTTGGCGTAGAGCGCTTTGCCTTCGGGCGTTTGCAGGCGATGGGCCATGGCTTCAACAGGGGTTGGATTTTCCGGCGCGGGCGGCGCGCCGGAAAATCGCTCGCTCAAGGACAGATGATGCGAATCCCGGCCCATGGCGAGCAGCGGCTCGATCCCGGCCGCCTCGCACGCCTTTACGTTGGCCTCGCTGAAGTAACCGTTGTCGCCGAGCAGCGTTTCGGCCTTGCCCAACTCTTCGGGAAGGGCGCCGATCTTGGCCAGCATCGGTTCGAGCTCGCGCTTATCGTTTGGCGCCTGGGTTACGCCGTTCGCGACGACCAGGAGGCTGCCTTCCGCGACAGCGGCTTGCGCGTTGTAGCATTGCTCGAAGCCGCCGCCTGAAACCGGCATGATGCGCGACTCTTCATCGGTCAGATTGACCTGATCGCTTGGCTGCGGCCCCTCCGCCGGCGGCGCGGGCGGTTTGCCGCCGGGCTTCCTGCCTGTCGCCTTCTCCTTGGCCGCGCGCGCCGCAAGCTTGGCTTTATGCTCGGCCAATTCGCGCTCGGTGCGCTCCTTGGCGCGCGCTTCGATCTTGGCTTTGGCTTCGGCGATTTTCTTCAGCCGCTCCTCGCGGCGCGCCAGTTCCTCCGGGATCGACATCCCATCGGGACCATCCGCCTGATCGGCGGCTTCGGCCTTCGCCAAAAGCTCCGCAACCTCGGCCTTCAACTGCGCCTCGATTTTGGCCGCATGCTCATAAGAGAGCGCGCTGTGCTTGCTGGCGTTGGCGTGGATCTTCGTCCCGTCCAAGCCTACTGTCCCCAACTTCAAAAGGCCCATCTCGCGCGCCAAAAGCAAAATCTTCACGAACAGCGCCTCGATCTCCTTCAAAAAGCGCCGGCGGAAGGCGGCGATCGTGTCGTGATCGGGATTCTGGTTGGCCGCGACGAAGCGGAACGCGATCGAGTTGTACGTCGCCCGCTCCAGCTTGCGGCTGGAAAACACGCCCGTGGCGTAGCCGTAAACCAGAAGCCCAACCAACAGACAAGGATGGTAGCTGGCTGAGCCCGAGCCGCGATAGGCTTTGCTCATCGCTGAGAGGTCCAGCTGTTCGACGAGATCCACCACAAACCGCGCCAGATGCTCTTCCGGCAGCCAGTCCTCGACGGACGGCGGCAGCAAATAGGCAGTCTGGCGGTCGATCGGGCGGAAATTGCTCATGGAGGCGCGGCCAACCTTGAAGAATCAATCGCCAGAGATTGCCGCTATTCAAATGGCAAGGTTAAGTCCGACAGGCTGCTAGCAACGAGCATAGCAGCATGGCCTGCACCTTGGCTGATCGCGCTTCGCCCAGGCCGGGCTGACGAAGCGCGCAGCAACCGGCTGACAATCCGTTGGCCGGATCGGCGAAGTTTGCTCAGGCCTCGCCAACATTTGTGTCTACGCGCTGTCGCGCCGTGGCTGCCACGCAACGGCCCCACAACTCTCGGCTCGGCTGGCTTGCGCGAAGCTTTCCGGACGCGCGAGTCGGATTTACAGGCAATTAGATTTTTCCGTGCGTTGGCGTTCCCGCAAAGTCACTGATGAGGGCTTATTCCATGAATTTCAAGCCAGGATTTGTTGCGTCGGGGGCGCGGTGCGCGCTGATCGGTTCGCTCGCAGGTCTTGCGGCGCTTCTCACCACAACCGGCTTTACACCTGCACAAGCAAGCGAAGAGACGCTTTATGTTTTCAAGGCAAAGTCAGACGGGGCCACCCCCTCAGCTGGCTTGGTTTCGGACGCTGAGGGAGCGCTTTACGGCACGACCACTCTTTACGGAAGCACCAGCGGGGGGTGCTGCGGGACCGCCTTCAAACTGACTCCGCCAGCATCCGGCACAGGCAAGTGGACCATAACCGTGCTGTACGACTTCGGCGTAGATGGATTCTCGCCTTCGGGGGGGCTGATCTTCGACTCGCAAGGCTCGCTCTACGGCACGACTGATGCCGGAGGGAGTTCGCAAAACGGATCGGTGTTCCAGCTGACGCCACCCGCATCCGGCACAGGCAAATGGAAACAGATCATACTGCACAGCTTCAGCGCAGACGGTGCCGGTGGCTCGACCCCGTCTGGGAACCTGGTTTTCGACGCGCACGGCGCGCTCTATGGCACGACCCAAGCTGGAGGCAAGACGAACAGTGGCACCGTTTTCAAGCTGACGCCGCCGGCCTCCGGCAAAGGGCCTTGGCCCGAAACCGTGCTATATCAATTCAAAGGGAACAAAGATCTCAAAGATGGCATCCAGCCGACGGGAAGCCTGATTTTCGACAAGCAAGGCGCGCTTTACGGCATGACCACAAATGGAGGGAGAGGCGCAAGCGGCACAGTATTCAAGCTGACGCCACCCGCATCCGGCGACGGGCCGTGGGCCGAGACTGTATTGCACGAGTTCGCGTTTCAACCGCGCAAGGATGGCGGGAACCCTTCCGCGGGCCTTGTCTTCGACGATCAAGGCGCGCTCTATGGCACAACGCAGTTGGGCTATCCCTCCTCTCCCCTGGGCCTCGTATACGGGGGCACGGTATTCAAGCTGACGCCGCCGCCATCCGGCAGCGGGCCGTGGACCGAAGCCATCCTTCATAGCTTTACCGATAACTCCCAGCCGCTCTGTACCCTGGTCTTCGACACGCACGGCGCGCTCTACGGCACAGCAAACGCCGGAAATTATCCCGACTACGGTGGCGGAGTGTTCAAGCTTACGCCTCCAGCCTCCGGAGTAACAGGGTCCTGGATAATGACCGTGTTGCACCGGTTCTCTTCCAAGGAGAACGGTCACCCCAGGGCGGGCGTCATTATCGGCCACGACGGCGCGTTGTATGGAACGGAGAGCGGAGGAGGACCATTCATAAACGGCGCCGTGTTCAGGCTGCAACTCCCGTGAGCGGGGCGATGCCCGCGGCCAGACATTCGCCAACGGATCCCCGCCGCCGTCATCCCGAAACGCCGCAGGCAGTATCCTGGATCGTAACAAACCGAGACGCCTCACTTTTCACGATCCCGGCTCCCGCTTCGCTTGGCCGGGATGACGATCCGTTGGGCGGATTGGCGAAGTTTGCCTGAGGGACTCGCCGATGCGTGAGACCGACGGTCATCACCTGAACTTGAAATGCGGATGCTTGGGAGACTACGCACTTTTGTGTCCACAAATCCTCACTTTGGACATTCTTGCGCGCAAACCCTTGCCCAAACTCCACGGAAGAGGCTGGCGCCCGCCGCAAGCGCGTGCCCTGTCCTTTCGAGTCCCGGATTCAAGATACACAATGAGCAATTTTTCATTTCTAGGTCTGTTCCTGCAAGCGCATCCCGTTGTGCAATTCGTCATGCTCGGGCTGGTGCTTGCCTCGGTCTGGTGCTGGTCCATCGTGATCGAGAAGACTTTCGCCTTCTCGCGCGCTCGAACCCAGACGGATGAGTTCGAGCGCATTTTCTGGTCGGGCAAATCGCTCGATGAGCTTTATCAGGGCGTGTCGCAGAAGCCGGCGAGCGCTGTGCAGGCGCTGTTCGTCGCGGCGATGCGCGAATGGCGGCGATCCATCGAAGGCACGGCGAAGCCGCTGGCCGGCGTGCAAATGCGGATCGAACGCGTCATGGAGGTGACCATCACCCGCGAGATGGAGCGTCTCGAGCGCAGGCTTCTGTTCCTTGCGACGGTCGGCGCGGTCGCCCCCTTCGTCGGCCTGTTCGGCACCGTCTGGGGCATCATGACCGCCTTCCAGGGGATCGCGGCCAGCAAGAACACGAATCTTGCCGTCGTCGCGCCCGGCATCGCGGAAGCGCTGTTCGCCACCGCGCTCGGCCTGCTCGCGGCAATTCCGGCCGTTATTTTCTACAATGCGTTCTCGCAATCCGCGACGCGGATTGCGCAGCGGCTGGAAGCCTTCGCCGACGAGTTTTCGGCGATAGTCTCGCGCCAGCTTGATCTGAAAACTTAAGGAGACTTCATTGAGCGGGGCCGTCCTCCCGGAAAGGGGAGCCTTATCCGGGATCGTAACACTTCAAAACGCCTCCCTCGTACGATCCCGGCTCGCGCTTCGCTTGGCCGGGATGACGAGGGGTGAAGAGAGCGGCTTAGTTCTGGAGGGGAGTATTATGGGCGCATCACTTCAGGCTGGCGCCAGCGGCCCGAGTGGGGCAAGACGCAGGCGGGGACGGCGGCATCGGCCCATGGCGGAGATCAACGTCACGCCTTTCGTCGACGTGATGCTGGTGCTTCTCATTATCTTCATGGTTGCGGCGCCGCTCCTGACGGTCGGCGTGCCCGTGGACCTGCCGAAAAGCGAAGGCTCCGCGCTGCAAGCCGAAAGCGAGCCGCTCACGGTGACCGTCGACCCTCAAGGGAAAATTTTTATCCAGGAAGTTGAGATACCCTTTAACGAGCTTCAGCCAAAATTGGAGGCTATTACGCAGGCGCGCAAAGGCCTCGACGAAGCGATCTTCGTGCGTGGAGACAAATCCACAAACTATGGAGAGCTGATGCGCGTGATGGGACGAATCGCCGGGGCCGGATATAAGCGTCTTTCACTGGTGACGGAACTCGACGACAAACGCTGACGGAAGGGCTGATTGTGCGGTATGGCCTCATAGGCTCCATTCTGCTCCACATCCTGGTTTTCGGCTTCGTGATCTTCAACTTCGCGAGCCGCGGAAAGGATGATGCGCAGCCGCCTTTGCCTGTTTCGGTCGAAATCATGTCGCCGAAAGATTACAGCGAGCGTCAGGCCGGAAAGACGGATGGCAAGGCAGATGCGCCCGCCACGCCCGCGCAGGTGAAAGCGCCGGATGCGCAAGCGAGCGCGAAGAAGGAAGTGGAGCAGAAGCCCTCTCCAAAGCCGGTGGAGAAAGAGTCGCTTCCTCCGCCCGCGCCGAAGGCTGCTGAAGCGCCCGCTCCCGCGCCGAAGCCTGTGGAGCAGGCCAAGACCGAGCCCCCGGCGCCGAAGCCGGTTCCAAAACCGGTCGTGAAGAAGGACCCGGCCCCGAAACCCGCGCCGAAGCCGAAGGTTGTAGAGGCGAAACCCCCTCCGGAGCGCCCCTTCGATCCAAACAGGATCGAGTCGCTCCTGAAGAAGGATGCACCGCGCGACCACCCGCAGACATCGCAATCCACAATGGAGGCGCCGCCATCCAAACTCTACTCGGATCGCCAGACTGCCGTGCTGAACCGCGATCCGAACGCGGGCGCGCCGTCCGGCGATTATGATCCGAGCCGCCCCTGGCACCCGGCGAGTTCGCTTCAGGATCAGGCGATGGGCCTGCCGCAAGCCCGAGGGGCGATGAACGCGGGGACATGCGCGGATCTCGTCCAAAGCCGCATCGAGCAGAACTGGGATTTGCCCATCGGCGCGCTGTCGGCCGAGACCACGATCGTGCGCCTCCGAATCGAATTAAACCGCGACGGCACGCTTCTAAGGCCGCCAACCGTGATGGATGCTTCGATGTCGCCTTCCTACCAAGCCATGGCCGACGCCGCCGTCCGCGCTGCGATTCGCGGCCAGCCCTACCTTGTCGCGCCGCAGCAATATGAACGTTGCCGGGACATGGTTCTCCGTTTCAATCCACGCGACATGTATGGCGGCTGATATGAACCCTCCTCCACCGTCATGGCCGGGCTTGACCCGGCCATCCAGCCTTGCAATGAGGGCGCCGATTATTTCCCTGGATGGCAGCCTCAAGGGCGGCCATGACGACGGGGGGGCGGCATGAGGCGGCGCGATTTTCTCCTTTCAACGGCGGCCAGCCTCTTGGCGGCTGCCCTGGTTCCCCACAGCGCTTTCGCGCAGGTCGAGGTGGAGATCCGGCGCGGACAGGTGCGGGCAATCCCGATCGCCATTGCAGAGTTTTCGGGCGGCGGCTTCGCGGGCGAGATTACGCAAATCATCTCGGCGGATCTGGATCGTTCGGGCCTTTTCAAGACGATCAACCCCGCATCCTTCATCGAACGCGTCGCGAGCGTGGACGTTGCGCCTCAGTTCCAGAATTGGAGGGTGCTCAACGCGCAAGCGCTCGTGGTGGGCCGCGTCACGGAGACGGGCGATGGCCGGCTCCGAGGCGAGTACCGCCTCTGGGATGTCTATTCGGGCCGGCAGATCGCAGGCGAGCAGTTCTACATCCCGGCAAACACGTCGCGGCGGCTGGCGCACATCATCGCGGATGCGGTTTACGAGCGCCTGACAGGCGAGAAGGGCTATTTCGACAGCCGCATCGTTTTCGTTGACGAGACCGGCCCGAAGAACGAACGGGTCAAGCGCCTCGCCATCATGGACCAGGATGGCGCCAACCTGCGGCTCCTGACCCAGGGCCGCGAACTCGTGCTGACGCCGCGCTTCCACCCACTCTCGCAGGAGATCACCTATACGGCCTATCGCAATGGCGAGCCGCGCGTTGTGTTGCGCGATATCATGACGGGGGAGGAGCAGTTGCTCGGCGACTTCCCTAACATGTCTTTCGCGCCGCGTTTCTCTCCGCAAGGCGACCGTATTGTCATGAGCCTTCAGGAAGGCGGCAACTCCAGCATCTTCCAGATGGATTTGCGAAGCCGCCAGCTTGTTCGCCTGACGCAATCTTCCGCCATCGACACCGCCCCGTGCTATTCGCCCGACGGCCGCTCCATAGTTTTCGAATCCGACCGCCAGGGCAAACAGCAACTGTTCGTCATGAACAGCGACGGATCGGGCCAACGGCGCATCAGCTTTGGCGAGGGGAGCTACTCCACCCCCGTGTGGTCGCCGCGCGGCGACCTCATCGCCTTCACGAAGCAGGTTCACGGGGGGTTTGCGATCGGCGTCATCCGGCCCGATGGCTCGGGCGAGCGGCTCCTGACCGAAGGCTATCACAATGAGGGGCCGACCTGGTCGCCCAATGGCCGCGTCATCCTTTTCTTCCGAGAAAGCCAGGGGCCTAATGGAGGGCCAAAGCTCTATAGCATCGACCTGACGGGATATAATGAGCGGCAGCTTCCCACCCCGGGCTTCGGTTCCGACCCGGCCTGGTCTCCCCTTTTGAAATAGCCCGGTGGTGAAAGTGTCTTTTGCGCATCGATGCATGATGAATAGGCGCCATGCGCGGCATGATCGTCTGTGCTGTGAGCAAAAGCCACAAATCGGCCTGAGAAGCAGACTTGTGGTAAGCATTCCCTTACGTTTTCCTGATCAAGGTTCGCGTATAAGTTGTGCGCGATAGGAGGACAATTTCAATGCGACGCCATGGTCTCTTCCTGCTCGCCGCCTTTCTCGTTGCAGTCATGTCCGGTCTTGGCGGCTGCGATAAGAATGCGCCGGCTGCGAATCTCGGCCTCGCCCCGGGCGCTGGCGCCGGAAACTTCCCTCCCGGCAGCAAACAGGAGTTCAACGGCAGGATCGGGGACACGGTGCGCTATGAGGTGGACAGCTCGGACCTGACGCCCGAAGGCCGCACGATCTTGAACGGCCAGGCCGTCTGGCTCAGGCAGTATTCAAGCTATCCGATCACCATCGAGGGGCACGCCGACGAACGCGGCACGCGTGAATACAACATCGCGCTTGGAGCGCGCCGGGCAGAGACAACGAAAAACTTTCTCATCGCGCAAGGCATCAGCCCGGCACGGATTCGCACAATCTCCTATGGCAAGGAGCGGCCAGTGGCCGTTTGCGACAATATAACCTGCTGGTCGCAGAACAGGCGGACCGTGACCGTTCTCGACGCGGGTGGCGCTGTCGCCTCTTATTAAGACACTTGTGCAGGCTTATGGCCAAAGCGGTTGACAGCAAAGCATGGCCGTCCGAGAAGGGGGCAAATCTTTAAAATAGGGCGCAAACATGAGAAGCATTGCCGCACCTGTGATTTTTCTTGCCATGAGCGCCGCGCTCACTCCTGCATTTGCGCAGACACCGCGAGGCGCCGCTGACAACAGTTCGGCGATGGCCGGACGCCTTGAGCGCGTGGAAGAGCAAATGGCGGATTTGCAAGGCGTTGTGGCGGCGGTCGAGACGCTTGCGAAGAACAGCGGGGGCGCAGGCGCGTCCTCAGCGTCAGCGGGCGGCGGGGGCGCAAACTCGGAACAGGTCCGCCAATTGTCCGAGCAGATTGCGGAACTCACCCAGCGCCTCCAAAGACTTGAGGCCCGTTTCGGTTCCAACACACCCCCTGCCGGAGAACCGCCACGAGAGCAGACGGGATACAACACAGTTGCGCCCGCCAGCGGCTTTGAGGAGAAGGAAGAGCTTCCGCCGCTGAGCGCGCCGCAGGCAGAGCCTGATCGTTACGCCTCGCGGCCGGCATACAGTCCTCCCTCGCAAACGTCCAACCCTCCCTCTCAACAGACGGCCAGCGCGGGCCAATCCATGACTCAGCCTCGCCCTTATGGCACCGACGCGTATCCGTCGGCTCCCGTCGCTCCCCGGCCAACCCCAGCCGCTGCGCCGTCTGCCTCATCGCCGCGCGCTCTTATCGACCAAGCCTACGGCGCGCTGGGCCGCCACGAATATTCACTAGCCGAGACTTATTTCCAGCAATTCCTGGATCAATATCCGAGCGACCTGATGGCTGGAAGCGCACAGTATGGGAGTGGGGAAGCCGCTTTTGCGAGCGGTGAATACCGTAAGTCTGCGGACCGCTTCCTGAAAACATTCACGAATTTCCCGAACAGCGATCGCGCCCCGGAAGCGCTTTTGAAGCTGGCGATTTCGCTTCGGCGGCTCGGCGAGAATGCAGCCGCCTGCGATTCCTTTGCCGAATTGCAGCGCCGCTACCCGAAAGGACCGGCATCGGTGCTTCAGAGAGCGGATGTCGAGAAGAGAAGGGCGAACTGCACGTAGGTTCGCCGAACGTGGTCGAGTAACGTGCCAACCATCATCAGCAACGCGTCGTTGTTGTATGCATTTTCCTGCCTGGAGCCACTCCCCGCCTCTGTTCTGGCCGTCTCCGGGGGGCCGGACAGCATGGCGTTAATGCATCTCACGCGGCGCTGCCTGGACATCAAAGGCCGCCCCCCTGCCGCGGTCGCCGTCGTTACTGTCGATCACGGCTTGAGAGCCGAGAGCAAGGAAGAAGCAGCCTTTGTCGCCGATCATGCTCGCCGGCTTGGCTTTGCGCATACGACGGTCGAGTGGACTGGGGAAAAGCCCAAAACCGGCATCCAGGCGGCGGCCAGACGCGCCAGATACGACCTGCTCGCCTCCCACGCCCGGGCATGCGGCATAGCCTGCATCGTCACCGCCCACACGGAGGACGATCAGGCCGAAACGCTGCTCATGAGGCTGCGGCGCGGGAGCGGGATCGACGGGCTGGCGGCCATGGCTTCGGTTTCCGAATGGAACGGCGTCGCGATCGTGCGCCCCCTCCTCGGCTTCTCCAAAGCGAGAACTTGTGGCGTACCTCCGCGCCTCGTCCGTTCCCTTTATCCGCGACCCGAGTAATGAGAATGCCGCCTTCGAACGGGTCCGCCTCCGGCATGCCGCGAAGGCTCTCGCCTCCGCAGGCATCACACGGTCCGCCCTCGCCAGGACCGCCGCCCGGCTTGGCAGAAGCCGGGACGCTCTCGGCGCCATCACCGGCGCCTTTCTGGACCGTCATTTCCAGGTCACGCCTCTAGCGCAGGGGAAAATCGATCGCGAGGCATTCGACGCGCTCCCTGACGACATTGCATTGCGCGCTCTTGCTCGCATCCTCGCTCTCGTTGGAGGCGCGGAAGCGCCGCCGCGCCTCACAAGACTGGAGCGCCTTCTCGCTAATCTGAAATTAAGAAAGAGCGAGACAACACTCGGAGGTTGCATTATGATCGCAACTTGCGGAACACTTAATTTTTATCGCGAACCGGGGCGGCTGCGTGTAAAGCCGATGCCGCTCGAATCCGGCGCCAAGCGCGTTTGGGACGGCCGCTTCATCTTGGCATTTGCGTCCATTGACGACAGTAGTATGACGGTGAGGCAACTTGGCGCGGACGGGTGGCTTTCTTTAAGAAAAGCAATGAAAGCAAGGGGCTTGCCCCTTGAAGCAAACCGCCTCGCCGCGCTGACAACGCCCGCGCTCTGGAAAGGAAACCGCCTCATGTGCGCGCCTCTATTGAATTTTTCAGACGCCGAGGCAAAGCCGGTCGAAGCGGCGCTCATCCCAAGCCTCGCTTGCTTTTTAACCCGCGTCTCAGCCGAGGCCTCAAGCGTGCTTGGCAAAGACACACCCATACCCTATCTTTGATCCAATTGGCTCACTTATCTTCGCTTTGTAAGCGCGTAGGCTACAGCCGCATAGGCTCCGCCTTTATGCATCTTCGATGCGGCACCAGGGGAAACTAACGCCCATATGAACTCAAACTTCCGCAATTTAGCGATCTGGATCATTATCGCTCTGCTTCTCGTAGCACTGTTTAACCTGGTTCAGAACAATCCACGCAGCGCCCGCGCGAATGATATGAATTATTCGCAGTTCCTGAACGAAGTCGAGAACAGGAACGTGCGGTCGGTGACGTTGTCCGGCAACCAGATCAGCGGCGCGTTGAACAACGGGCAGACGTTCCAGACGATTGCTCCAAACGATCCGCAGCTTATCGAACGGCTGTACTCAAAGGGCGCCGGCATAACGGTGAAGCCCGCGTCTGAAGATGTCCCGTCGCTTCTTGGCGTACTGGTGAATTGGTTCCCGATGCTGCTGCTGATCGCGGTCTGGGTCTTCTTCATGCGCCAGATGCAGTCGGGCGGAGGCCGGGCGCTCGGCTTCGGAAAGTCGAAGGCGAAGCTCCTGACCGAAAAGCAGGGGCGCGTCACCTTTGATGACGTGGCAGGCGTCGACGAGGCAAAAGAGGACCTTCAGGAGATTGTCGAGTTCCTTCGCGATCCGCAGAAGTTCCAGCGGCTCGGCGGACGCATTCCGCGCGGCGCGCTTCTGGTCGGCCCTCCCGGCACAGGCAAGACGCTGCTCGCTCGCGCCATCGCCGGCGAAGCGAACGTGCCGTTCTTCACGATTTCGGGTTCGGACTTCGTTGAAATGTTCGTCGGCGTCGGCGCAAGCCGTGTCCGCGACATGTTCGACCAGGCAAAGAAGAATGCGCCTTGCATCATATTCATCGACGAAATCGACGCGGTCGGCCGTCATCGCGGCGCTGGCCTCGGCGGTGGCAACGATGAACGCGAGCAGACCCTCAACCAGCTCCTTGTCGAGATGGACGGCTTCGAGGCGAATGAAGGCATCATCCTGATTGCCGCGACGAACCGCCCCGACGTGCTCGATCCGGCGCTTCTGCGTCCAGGCCGCTTCGACCGGCAGGTTGTCGTGCCCGCTCCCGATATCGTCGGCCGCGAGAAGGTGTTGAAGGTTCACGTTCGCAAGGTGCCTTTGGCCCCCGACGTCGATCTCAAGGTGATCGCCCGCGGCACGCCCGGCTTTTCTGGCGCGGACCTCGCCAATCTTGTAAACGAGGCCGCCTTGCTGGCCGCGCGCCGGTCCAAGCGCGTCGTCACCCAGCACGAGTTCGAGGACGCCAAGGATCGCGTTATGATGGGCGCGGAGCGCCGCTCCATGGCCATGACCGAGGAGGAGAAGCGCCTCACCGCCTACCACGAAGCGGGCCACGCTCTTGTCAGCGTGTTCATCCCGGGGAACGATCCGCTCCACAAGGTGACGATCATTCCCCGCGGCCGGGCGCTTGGCGTGACGTACAATCTGCCTGAGCGCGACCGGTACAGCATGAAGAAGATGGAGATGGAGGCTTACCTCGCTATGGTCTTCGGCGGCCGGGTCGCGGAGGAGCTTGTATTCGGGCCCGAGAATGTCACGACCGGCGCGGCGAACGACATCAAGCAAGCCACGAACATGGCGCGTTCGATGGTGACGGAATACGGCATGAGCGACAAGCTTGGCCGCATCCGCTATCGCGACAATCAGGAAGAAGTGTTCCTGGGCCACTCGGTAACGCGTTCGCAGAACATGTCCGCGGAGACTGCGCAGCTTATAGACTCCGAGGTCAGGCGTTTGGTGGACGAGGGCGAGCAAAGAGCGCGCAAGTTCCTGACCGAGCACATCGATGATCTGCATACGCTTGCGAAGGGCTTGCTTGAGTTCGAGACGCTTTCGGGGCAAGAGGTCAAGGATCTGCTACAGGGCAAACCTCCGGTGCGTGAATTCACGATGAAAGAGGATCAGCCCAAGCGCCGCTCCGCCGTACCTTCGACAGGTGGCCGGGCGCCCCGCAAGGACCCCGATCTCGGCGGCATGGAACCGCAGCCATCGACCTGATCTAATTGCCAAGACCTTGAATGGCCGCCCTGAAGGCGGCCATTTTGCTTATGGAAGCTATTCTTCGCGTACGCGGCGCAGGATTACCTTGAACATCCATACAATGGCAAGAATCATCCAGACGACAGCCATAAAGACTATGGCTTTCCCTGCGTATTTGATGCCTTCGGGACCTGCGAGAAACGCGGCTATAGTAACGAGGCCGGGAATGGCAAAGAGCCAAAATTCTAGTCTCAGCAATCTCGACATAGCAACCTCTGTCTAAAACAAGCCGCGAAGCGAAGCAGGGTATAGCGAAATACCAGCCTGTGCAATTTAGCTTGATTCGACGGTCCGGATTCGGTGATCCACATTTTTCGCTGGCTGGCGCAATTCCGGTGAATGAGCGATGAGGAGAAGGCAATGGCCAGACTTGAACCCGTTCTTGAACACGCCGAGAGCGACTTCGAAAATGCAGTTTCCCGCTATCTCGAATTTCTGCGCATTCCTTCGATATCGACCGATCCCGCTTACCGGGATGAGGTGAGGCGCGCAGGCGCATGGCTGACGGATGAACTCCGCTCGCTGGGGTTCGAGGCAACGCTGCACGAGACGCCCGGCCATCCGATTCTTCTTGCGCATCACAAAGGGTCGACGCCGGACGCGCCCCACCTCCTCTATTACGGCCATTACGACGTTCAGCCGCCAGAGCCGCTGGACCTCTGGGAAAGCCCACCGTTCGAGCCGGCGATCGTGGATGGGCCTCATGGCAAGCGCGTGGTTGCGCGCGGAGCGGTCGACGACAAGGGCCAGGTAATGACCTTCCTGGAAGCATTCCGCGCCTGGAAAGCAGTGCATGGCGCATTGCCCGCTGCGGTCACCGTTCTTCTCGAAGGCGAGGAGGAAAGCGGAAGCGAGTCGCTGCCCAGCTTTCTGGCCGAGCATGCCGGCGCGCTGCGGGACGCGTCCGCCGCCGTCATCACCGACACGAATGCCTGGGACATTGACACGCCCGCAATCACCTACCGGCTGCGAGGAAATGTTTATGTCGAAGTCACCCTTACCGGCCCCTCCCGCGACCTTCATTCCGGCCTCTATGGCGGCGCGGTGGTCAACCCTCTGAATGCGCTGACGGAAATCCTTGGCCAGCTTCACGGCCGGGATGGCCGCGTTCAGATTCCAGGCTTCTACGACGACGTTCAGGAGATTTCGGTTGGCGAGCGCAAAGCCTGGGCAGCCCTGAATTTTGACGAAGCCGAGTTTCTGGGGGAGGCAGGTCTGACCGAATCCTTCGGGGAAGCGCATTACACGCTTTTGGAGCGTCTTTGGGCGCGGCCGACTTGCGATCTGCATGGCATTTGGGGCGGCTATACGGGGCCGGGTGCAAAAACGGTAATCGCGAACCATGCCTCGGCGAAGCTCAGCTTCCGCACCGTGCCGAACCAGAAGCCAGCCAAAATCATGAAGGGCCTGCAGCAGTTTCTCGATGCCCGAACCCCGCCCGATTGCAAATGGCGCGTCGAGCAGTTCGGCGGATCTGAAGGCATCCTCGTTCCCGCCGAGGGCCCCTTCATGCAGGCGGCGCGAGCCGGGCTTAAAGACATCTATAAGAAACCAGCAGCATTGGTCGGCTGCGGCGGTTCCATCCCGGTTGTCTGGCACCTGCAAAAGCAGCTCGGCCTGGACTCGATCCTGGTCGGGTTCGGCCTGTCCGACGACCGCATCCACAGCCCGAACGAGAAGTTCGAGCTGAAGTGCCTGAAGAATGGCATCCTCAGCCACGCGGCAATTCTGGGACGAATGGGGAAGATCGCGTTGTAGTCGCGTTTAGGTCCCCTTGTCCTGTCCTTCTCCCGCAGGGGGAGAAGGGCAGTATTGCAAGCGCAAGTGGACTCCCTCTTCCAACCGCATCCGCTTGCGGGTGCGGTCTCTTTAGGTTGCGAACTCGGCGAGTTCGCCCGGGAGAGGGCGGGGGTCAGGAGTAAAAACCTTACCGTTTGCCGGAAAGGCGCTGCTTCCGTGCGCCGGTGAGTCGCAAGCGCAGCGCGTTCAGCTTGATAAAGCCAGCCGCGTCGCGCTGGTCGTAAGCGACTGCGCCTTCCTCGAATGTCACCAGTTCCTGGTTATAGAGCGAGTAAGGGCTTTCCCGCCCGATGACGTGGGCGCTGCCTTTGTACAATTTCACGTGCACTTTGCCCGTCACGAACTCCTGGCTCTTGTCGATAAGCGCCTGGAGCATCTCGCGCTCGGGAGCGAACCAGAAGCCGTTATAGATCATCTCCGCATAGCGCGGCATGAGTTCATCCTTGAGGTGCGCGGCGCCGCGGTCGAGGGTGATGCTTTCTATGCCGCGATGCGCCGCGAGCAGAATCGTGCCGCCCGGCGTTTCATAGATGCCGCGCGACTTCATGCCGACGAAGCGATTCTCGACGAGATCGAGCCGGCCGATGCCGTGCTTGCGGCCATAGTCGTTGAGGCGCGTTAGCAGCGTTGCGGGGGATAATGTCTCGCCGTTGATCGAGACGGCATCGCCGCGCTCGAAGCCGATTTCGATGATCTCGGGCTGGTTTGGCGCATCCTCCGGCGCAACGGTGCGCTGATAAACGTAGTCCGGGGCCTCAACCGCCGGGTCTTCCAAGAGCTTGCCTTCTGACGAGGTGTGCAGCAGGTTTGCATCGACCGAGAACGGCGCTTCGCCGCGCTTGTCTTTCGTGACAAGGATCTGGTTTTTCTCGGCAAAATCGAGAAGCGCCTGCCGCGACTTGAACTCCCACTCACGCCAGGGTGCGATTACAGTTATATTCGGGTCCAGCGCGTAATAGCTCAGCTCGAAGCGGACCTGATCGTTGCCCTTGCCGGTTGCTCCGTGGCAAACCGCGTCTGCGCCGGTTTCGTGCGCGATCTCAATCTGCCGCTTGGCGATGAGCGGCCGCGCGATCGAGGTGCCGAGCAGATAAAGCCCCTCATAAACAGCGTTCGCACGGAACATAGGAAATACGTAGTCGCGTACGAAATCCTCGCGCAGATCCTCGATGTAGATCTGCGTGATGCCAAGCAGCTCAGCCTTTCTGCGCGCAGGCTCGAGTTCCTCGCCCTGACCGAGGTCCGCGGTGAACGTCACCACCTCGCAACCGTAGGTGACTTGCAGCCACTTCAGAATGATCGACGTATCGAGGCCGCCGGAATAGGCGAGGACGACTTTCTTGATGCTTTTTTTTTCGGACATGACAGGCTCTTGGGGAAAGATTTAAGTTCGGATAGCGGAGGCAGCGCCAAAGCAGACATCGTCAGGTTCGCCTCGGATGTCTGCTCAGATCTTTTCGTTTCGCAGAGTTTTATCCCAAACCGGCGCCCACTTTTGGGAAATTCTGCCGAGTGGCAAGAGGAAACGAACGAATGGCCCGTCTCACCTTTTGGTTCGAGTTCGCATCGACATACAGCTACCTGTCGGCAATGCGGATCGAGGAGATGGCTAGAAAAGCCGATGTGGAGGTGATTTGGAAGCCGTTTCTGCTTGGTCCGATTTTCAAAGCGCAGAACTGGGACACATCGCCCTTCAACATTTACCCGGCCAAGGGCCGTTACATGGTGCGCGATATCGGGCGCATTGCTGAAGCTCGCGGCTTGGTGTTCCGGCTGCCCGATCCCTTCCCGCAAAATGGGCTTCTGGCGGCGCGTCTCGCAGTCGTGGGTCTGGAGGACGGGTGGGGGCATTCGTTCAATCGGTTTTCAGGCTCGAATTTGCGGAGCAGCAGAATATCGCGTGGCAATCGACGCTTGCGACAGCGCTTGCGGCTGCGGGGGCTCCCCAAAACCAAGCCTTCGAGCGAGCCCAGTCGGCCGAAGTCAAAGGCAAGCTGCGCGCCAACACAGAGGAGGCGCAGGTACGGGGCATTTTCGGCGCCCCAAGTTTTACAACCGAAAGCGGAGAGCTGTTCTGGGGAGACGACCGGCTAGAACATTCTCTTTTGTGGAGCAGGGAGATAATTTAATCCGTGCTCTTGCAGTTCGGTCAAAAAGGTGTTCTAGGGTGCGCTTCGGTCCCAAAAAGGGACCACCACGGATCTTTTAGGAGACATGGATCTATGCGCATTCTCTTAGCTGCCGCTCTAGCGGCTTCGCTCGCAGCCGGTACGCTGTCCGCGGCTGCACAGACTGCTCCCGCGCCCACTCCCGCCAAGCAGAAATGCAAGAGTAACAAAGACGAAACATCGTGCGGCGCTCAGACGGGCTGCGCTTGGTCGAAGCCGGGCGACGCCAAGGGCAAATGCAAGACGGCTCCCAAGCCGAAAACCACGTAGTTCTTTCTTGATGGCCGCCGCAAGGGCGGCCATCATGCATTACTGGCCCCAGGAAAAACCCCAGGTGAGCCCGCCCGGTGTCGAAACCTTCGCCATGAACGGCGAGGCAGTTGTGCTGCTGCCGAATGAGTAGGGGTTGCGTTGTGACGCGGCCGGCATCAGCAAGCCTGTCCAGAAGTTCATACCCTCCGCGAAGGCAGTCCATGGATTGAAGGCCAAGGGGTTGAAGTTCCCCGTCATGAATGGGGAAAACGACATGGGATCTTTTGCCTGATGCAGTCCGAAGGGTGCTGTGCCTGCTCTTGGCAAACCCAACCCGGGCCAGGCGCTGTTAAGGAAAGTCACGCTGTCGCGAGCAGCCCGGTCGAAGGCGAGTGCCGCAGCTATTTGAGCGAAAAGCGCATTGGCGCCGTTTCCAAGCGCAGTCAGCGATGAGGTGAAGGCCTTCATCGTCTGCCGCAGGAGATCCATGGCGAAATCTCCAAAGTCCCCGGCGCGCTCGGTTCCGCGCGGATTTGTCCTCGCGCTGCCGGGCGCGGGCAGCAGGGGCAGTGTTCTGGCATGCGAAGAGCCGCTGCCATTCGAGAATGGCTTGCTCTCGGTGTAGAATGGAAACCAGAAAAACATGAGCGCCCCTTGGATTGGCTTTATGCCTAGTATTGAGGATAGCGCGATTTATGTTGCAGTGCAACATAATGCATCCCGACACGTCAACATAGCCTTTATTCGGCGGGGCGTCTCAAATATCTAGGTTGGCCACCGATAGCGCGTTTTGCTGAATGAACTCGCGTCGGGGCTCAACGACATCGCCCATGAGCTTCGAAAAGATCTCATCGGCGTCGTTCAGCTCGCCGAGCTTCACCTGCAGCAAAGTGCGCACATTCGGATCGAGCGTCGTCTCGCGGAGCTGTTCCGGGTTCATTTCGCCCAAACCTTTGTAGCGCTGCATGGTGACTCCGGCGCGGCCCGCCGCGAACACGGCATCCAGAAGGGTTCGCGGCCCGAAGATCGGGGTTTCCGTCGCCTTGCGTTCCAGCACGACCTTGCCTGAGAAGAGTTCCGAAAACTCGGCATGATAGGTGTGCAGCTTTCGGGCATCCGCGGACTGGATAAGCGCCCAATCGACGTTGTGCGATTCCTTGACGCCGCGCACCTCGCGGGAGAAGACAAAACCGCCATCCGAGCCGCGGCTCCAGCTCCAGCCTTGCTCCGTCTCCTCCGAAATGGCCTTCATGCGGTCCACCACCATGCCGGCGAGGCGCTCCGCCTCGTCTTCATCATTGACGAGCTTCGGGTTGAGAAGCCCGGCAACGGCAGCCTGCTCCACCACGTCGCGGAAATAGCGCATATGCAGCGCATCCAGCACATGCAAGAAGGACCGCGCCCGCTCGACGTTTGAGCGAAGGTCGCGCCCCGAGCGCCGCTCGCCGCCTTCCGATTTCAGAACGGCTCCGTCGAGGCCGCCGTCGATCAGGAAATTTTGGAACGCAGTGTCGTCCTTGAGATAACTCTCGGAGCTCCCGCGCTTGACCTTATAAAGCGGCGGCTGCGCGATATAGAGGTGACCGTTCTCGAGGAGTTGCGGCATCTGGCGATAGAAAAACGTCAGGAGCAGCGTGCGGATATGCTTGCCGTCCACATCGGCGTCCGTCATGATGATGATGCGGTGGTAGCGCAGCTTCGATATATCGAAGTCGTCGCGCCCGATGCCGGTGCCGAGCGCCGTGATGAGCGTCCCGATCTCCTGGCTTGAGAGCATCTTGTCGAAGCGCGCCCGCTCGACGTTCAGGATTTTGCCGCGGAGTGGCAGCACAGCTTGATTGGAACGGTGGCGGCCTTGCTTGGCCGAGCCGCCCGCGCTATCGCCCTCGACAAGGAACAGTTCCGACTTTGCCGGATCGCGCTCCTGACAATCGGCGAGCTTACCGGGAAGGTTCGCAACATCGAGCACCCCTTTGCGCCGCGTCAATTCGCGCGCCTTGCGCGCCGCCTCGCGAGCCGCCGCCGCCTCGGCAATCTTCAAGACGACGAGCTTGCACTCGACGGGATGCTCCTCGAACCAGGCGCCAAGCGCCTCCGTCATGATGCCTTCGACCGCAGGACGAACCTCGGACGACACCAGTTTCTCCTTGGTTTGGCTCGAGAACTTTGGGTCGGCCACTTTCACCGATAGCACACAGGTCAATCCCTCGCGCGCGTCGTCGCCGGTCAGCTGCACCTTCTCTTTCTTCGCAATGCCGGAAGAGGTGGCGTAGGTGTTGATTGTGCGCGTGAGCGCGGCCCGGAAGCCCGCGAGATGCGTTCCGCCGTCCCGCTGCGGGATGTTGTTCGTGAAGCAGAAGACGCTTTCATGATAGCCGTCGTTCCACCACAACGCTGCTTCGACAGTAACGCCCTCACGCTCGGTCTTGATGAAGATCGGCTCAGCTAAAAGAGCTGTCCGAGCGCGGTCGAGATACTGCACAAACGCCTTCAGCCCGCCATCATACTTGAATTCACTCTTAACCGGCTCGACGCCGCGCAGATCCAGAAGGATGATGTTGACCCCGGAGTTCAGGAACGCCAACTCGCGAATCCGATGCTCCAGCGTCGCGTAATCGAACTCCACCATCGTAAAGGTTGCAGGACTCGGCGTGAAGGTGACGCGCGTGCCTGACTTGCCCGGCGCTTTGCCCACGATCTTCAGCGGCTCCTCCGGAACCCCATCGGCGAAGGCCATGAAATGCTCCTGACCTGCGCGCCAGATCGTGAGCTCAAGTCGCGTCGAAAGCGCATTCACAACCGACACGCCGACGCCGTGAAGGCCGCCCGAAATTTTGTAGGAATTCTGGTCGAATTTTCCGCCCGCATGAAGCTGCGTCATGATCACTTCGGCGGCGGAGACGCCTTCCTCGGTATGGATTTCGGTTGGAATGCCGCGCCCGTTATCCTCCACGGTCACCGAGCCGTCTGCGTTCAGCGCGACGGACACGAGATCGGCGTATCCTGCGAGGGCCTCGTCAATGGCGTTGTCGACCACTTCATAGACCATATGATGGAGGCCCGAGCCGTCGTCCGTATCGCCGATATACATGCCGGGACGCTTACGAACCGCGTCGAGGCCTTTCAGGACCTTGATGCTGTCGGCGCCATAGGCTTCCGCCGCCGCGTCCATGCGTCTTGCTGCTTCCATAAATTGCACCTGATCAGCCGCGGATGCCGCGGACTTGCTTTTCTATTATTTAGTGTTCCGGAGCGGATTCTGCATCGTTTGCGGGCGCGATAGCGCCGTTTGAAACAAGAAAAAGCTGCGTTTCTGTGGCATTCCGGAGGGGCCAAAAGATGTCCGCATCTGTCCCGGTCATCCAAACCTGAGCGTTCAAGCTCGCGATGGACGAGAACAGCGCGAGTCGGCGGCCAAGATCGAGATGGGCCGCGATTTCATCAAGCAAGATCAAGGGCGATACGCCGCCAGCTGTTTTCTTGATGAGGCGGGCGTGAGCGAGGACGAGGCCGATGAGGAGAGCCTTCTGCTCTCCCGTCGAGCACATTTTTGCCGGTGTGTTCTTGGGCCCATGTGTCACCTCGAGGTCGCTTCTGTGAGGGCCCGTCAGCGTGCGTCCGGCGGCTTGGTCGCGGTCGCGAGATTGAGCCAGCAGCTGGCGATACGCATCGCTCATCTCGCCTTCGCCGATCGCACCGACTTGTCCTTCGAGATGACCTTGCAACATCAGCCCGGCCCACGGAAAGACCGAGTCGGGATTGCGTTCGCGTTCTTCCACGAATTCGGCGGCAAGGCTTTCGGTAGCGTGCCTGCGGGCTGCAGCCATGCTCACCGCCGCATCCGCCATTTGCGCCTCGATTGCATTCAGAAGCTGCGGCGGGCTCAAGGATTCGAGCGCTTTGTTCCGCTGCCGCATCGCCCGGTCGAAGATGGCGGCGGCGCTGGCATAAGAAGGGTCGAGGCTGAGCACCAGCCGGTCGAGGAATCGGCGGCGGTCGCTCGCCGGTCCGGTGAAAGAGGCCGTCCATCGCGGGCGTAAGCCATAACATCCGCACGGCGGCGAGCGCGCCGGAGCCTTTCGCGATGGCGTGATCGATTTTGACGATGCGCGCGGCGCGCGCGCTCACGGTTCCGTCAGGTGAAGGCTGAACGCCGGTCCCAATCTCAATGTCTTCGCCCGCGATCGAAACGCGAGCCGCAATCGCCCAGCCGCCAGCGCCGCCACTTCGCGCAAGTTCCGAAAATGGCAGCGACCGCAGACCACGCCCCGCGGCCAGAAGCGAAACGGCCTCAAGGCAATTCGTCTTGCCTGCGCCGTTGGGGCCGACGAGAACAACCGGGCCGGGGCGCACCTCCATCGTTGCGACGCGATAGTTCCGAAAATCGGTGAGCGTCAGCTTGCCGATCCAGATTCGGGATGATTTCCCCAAGACTTTTGGCGCGGAATGCAATCGTTCGATCGAAGCAAGAGCCCGGAACTAAACGCGCATCGGCATCAGCACATACAATGCGGACGGATCTTGCTCATCCGAGATCAAGGTCGGGGAAGAAGCATCGGCCAGCTTAAAGAGCGTCTGGGAGCCGTCGATCTGCGCGGTGATGTCGAGCAGATAGCGCGCGTTGAAGCCGATTTCTATGGGCTCGTTCCGATAGTCGGCGGAGATTTCCTCGGTGGCCGAACCCAATTCGGGGTTATTGGCCGACACCACCAGGCACCCCTCGCTGGCGTTGAGCTTGACCGCCCGGCCCTTTTCAGAGGAAAGCGTCGAAACACGATCCACCGCCTTCACCAGATCCGCGTTTTCAAGCAACAGATGCTTTTTGTTGGTCGTCGGTATCACCCTGGCGTAGTCGGGGAACGAGCCGTCGACCAGCTTTGAGGTGAGGACAACCTCGCCCACAGTGAACCTTATTTTCGCTTGCGAGAGCGCGATCTCAACCGGCGCCTGATCGCTTTCGAGGAGCTTGATGACCTCCCCGACCGCCTTTCGCGGCACGATGACGCCCAGCATTCCTTCCGCGCCCGCCGGGCAACCGGTCTGCACCTGTGCCAGCCTGTGACCATCGGTCGCCACGGCGCGAAGCTTCATTCCGCCATCGCTTTCGATGCAATGCAGATAGATGCCGTTGAGGTAATACCGTGTTTCTTCCGTCGAAATCGCAAAGCGCGTCTTTTCGAAAAGCCGCTTCAAATCGCCACTTCCAAGCGTGAACCGATGCGGCATCTCCGCTTGGCCCATGTCCGGAAAATCATCGGCGGGCAGAATCGAAAGTTCGAAGCTTGCACGCCCGGCCGCAACCTTCAGCCGACCCTCGCCACCTTTGCGCTCGATCCTGATTTCTGCCCCTTCAGGAAGCTTGCGAACGATGTCGTGAAGCGTATGCGCCGGGACCGTCACCGCTCCCGCGGTCTCGACCTTCGCAGGCACGCTTTCCACAGCCTCCATATCGAGGTCGGTCGCCTTCAGGGTGAGACTGACGCCGCCATCGGCGCCAATCAGGATATTCGAGAGAATGGGGATGGTATTACGGCGTTCGACGATCCCCGTGATATGTCCGAGAGCACGGAGAAGCGCATTCCGGTCAACAACAAAGCGCATGATTACAACCAACCCGCTTGTGCGGTGTTTTGATTCTGAAACGCCAGTTTCACGGCTGGAGAACGTCTGTCAAGCCCAGCCGCGCGGTGCGGCCTTATAACTCTGCCTAGATTGTGCCGTCTTTGAGCATGCGCGACAGCGACTCGAGCTCATCTTTTAACGCGCCATCGGCCTGCTTCAGCGATTCGATCTTGCGGATGGCATGAAGCACTGTGGTGTGGTCGCGGCCGCCAAAACGCCGGCCGATCTCGGGCAGGGAACGCGCGGTCAGCGTTTTCGCGAGGTACATCCCGATCTGACGCGGCCTAACAATCGATTGATTGCGTCGGCTGGACAGAAGGTCCCCGCGCTGGACGCCATAATGTTTGGCTACGATGCGAAGGATGTCGTCGATCTTGACGCGCTTCGGCTCTTTCGAGCGGATCAAGTCGCCGATGGCGCCTTCGGCGGCGTCGACGGACACGCGTTCGCCGGTCAACTGATAGGTGGCGTGCAGACGAGTAATAGCACCTTCCAGTTCGCGGCCATTTTCCGTCAGCTGAGTGGCAAGATATTCCAAGACATCAGCCGGGACATCGAATGCAGGCGAGGCCGCGGCTTTTTCCGCAGCGCGCCTGTGAAGGATTTTCAAGCGAAGCTCGTAATCGAGCGCCCCCAGTTCTGCGACGAGGCCGCCGGAAAGACGAGAACGCATCCTCGCGTCGAAACTTTCAAGAAGCAGCGGGGCGCAATCTGCCGCGACCACCACCTGTTTGCCCCCGTCGATCAAGGAGTTCAGCGTATGGCAAAACTCCTGCTGAAACGTGCGTCCCTGGAGGAATTCCATATCATCGATGAGCAGAAGGTCGATGGTGCGAAGCTTTTCCTTGAAGGCCGGAGCGTCGCGGGTTTGGAGCGCTTCCGCGAAGCTGTACATGAACCGCTCGGCGGTGAGATACAGCACCTTCGCATTCGGATTTCGCTGCTTCATCTCCCATGCAATGGCGTGCAGCAAGTGTGTCTTGCCCATGCCGACGCGGGCATGAATGTAAAGCGGGTTATATTTCAGAGGCAGGTCGGGCGAACTTTCTGCGACCTGCAGCGCGGCTGCGTGAGCCAGCCGGTTCGGTGCGCCCACGACAAAGGACTGGAACGTGTACCGCGGATCGAGGGGCGATCCCTCAAATCCATCGAGCCCAGTCCGCCCATCGCGCATGGGCATGTTGATGACCCGAAGCGGGGTCACGGTTGCCGCAGCAGCCTGAGGCCGGGGCGAAACTGCATCATTCGTTTGAACAACGGGCTTGAGCTTCTCAACCTGAGCGAGGTGAGGCTGGCGAACCCTGAATTCCAACCGGTTCACGCCGCCTAACTCGCTGCCGCAGCAGGTAATAAGCTTTTCGGAATAGTGAGATTGAAGCCAGTTGCGCAGAAACTTGGTTGGAACCGACATCTGCACCACTCGGCCGTCATAACCTTCCAGCTCAACGCGCCCAAACCAGCTTGTGAATACGTCGTCGCCGAGTTCAGCGCGGAGGCGACTTTGAATACGCCGCCATTTATGCTCAATCGAAGTTGAGGTCGACAGATCCAACGCTTCCATTTCAAAATTCCTTCGCCGCCCCGTGGGCGTCAGCGTTTCATCGGATAAAAGTTTTTTATTCTGCGGAAAATTCCGGGGCTACGCTGCCAGAGCGAGTCCCGGACCCTGCTTCTCCGCTTTGCTGCGCGGAGCGTCACAGGCGTCCGGCAAAACAGAAGCCAGGAGCGTCCCAACAGTGGGCAGTCCAGCCGCCGGCGCGAAAGGGCGTGCATACAAGCTGGACGGACGCTCCGTGTCTGCGGAGGAAAGGCTTGTGGAAGACGGCGAAAAAACGGCGTCCGCGATATCCGATGCTAAGTTTTTAAACTCTCTTGAGGCGAGATAGGTCTTCCATGGGATGGAACAATGCTCCGCTCTGGGCATTTCACGATTCGGCCGCGCTTCGGTCCGCGGCCCCGTGTGATAGGCTTGGTCAACGAGTTCCGGGCGCGCTTGAAGCGTTGCCGGCGACTTCCATGTATAGGAGCATGTGGATTGCGGCGCTGCCGCTATGCATTTACTTCGCATTCATTTTCCTCCTGCCCAATGCATCGAGAACAGAGAGGTGATCCGAAACGTGAGCCTCGGCGCGCACCATCATCTATCCATCGCCTGATCATGGACAACAACTCGCACGCAGGGGCCACCCCACTTCGCGAGCTCTGGTACGCATTACAAGGTTACACTATCAGGAGGGGAACTTCCCCCGTTCGGATGTCTCAACATACAAAGGGCGCTGAACGGGCGCAAGAGCCCAGGAATGTCGCGAAAATTGCTTGATTTAAGCGCCTTTTGGCGGTCGCGGGCCTCGGATCGATCGAGTTATCGGCCGTAACGCTTTGGAAAAATTAACGATTCATTAAGTTTCAGAGGCCGCTCTATCTAGGTTTGCATATCTTAGCTTGCACTCGCAAAAATTGTGTGTTTTGGCGTAAATGGTGCAGTGTCTTGTGAACAGCACAAAAGGCCCAGAGCGTTGCGTTCCCTAGGACCTTGATTTATCTGGACTTTTTTAGTTCGGTGTCTGATGCGCATCAGACGGCGGCGACGTTGTGATGCAAATTCGCATCAGCAACTAAGAATCTATGCCGCAGCCCCGAGAGCCTTTATGCGAGCAGACAGGCGGGAGATTTTCCGCGACGCCGTATTCTTATGCATGATGCCTTTCGAGGCCGAACGCATGATCTCGGGTTGCGCTTCGCGAAGAGCGACGGCAGCCGCGTCCTTGTCGCCAGAGGCGATCGCCTCTTCGACCTTGCGGACGTAAGTCCTCACCCGGCTGCGGCGGGCCTTGTTCATGAGTGTCCGGCGCTCCGCCTGGCGGGCGGCCTTTTTCGCCGATTTCGTATTTGCCATGTCAAAAATTCCTTTCGCGGGCGGGCGACCCGCGATTCAAGCTTCAACTGGGATGAAAAGATGCCCGCGTGCCCATAGGCAGCAACCTTTGATGCATATACCTTCGACAGGAAGGAGCGTCAACGCCAAGCAATTCGTGTTCACCTATTGGCGATCATCGGCGAGTTCAAGAAGATCCTCCCGGCTGAGAATAAACCCGCTTCCGATCCAGGCCTCTTCGAGGCGCTTGAGCCGCTCTCCCAGCGCTGCCCCCGAGTTCCAGCCCCTTGCGATCAGATCGGCGCCCCCGATCGGAAATTTTGGCCGCTGCCATGCCCGAAGGAGGCCGACGGCGGATGTCCAGGCGGCATCGCTCGCGGATGCGCCTTGAGAAGCCCAGGCAAGCAGAACATGCCCGAGGTAAAGGCGCGGGCCGAGCTTGTAGAGCGCCGCTTTCAGATCGCGCGGGCGAGGTTCGGAAAAGGGAGGCGCTGCCGCAAAGCTCAAGAGATCGTTCGTCTCGTGCGAGGACAGGCGCAACTTCGCCGCAAGACGCGCCGCATCCTCCTGGATGAACACGCCAAGCGCCGCCAACCGGTAGACCGGGTCTGGACGCAGACCGAGCGCAGCCTCGATCCGGCATAGCCGATTAAAGCGCTCGCGCCGCGCCACCCCTCCAAGAAGAAGGACGAGGAGACCGCTGTCGTCCATGACCTCGATGGCGTCCATCGCGCGCCGCGCAACGAGAATGTGAAGCAACTCAGTCCGGATGCGCTCGCGCGAAAGGCGCTGCAAGCCGAATCGTTCCCGAATCGCAGCGCCTACACCCTCCCGGTCGAACTCGCCATGCCCGTATTGGGCGCTGAACCGGAAGAAGCGCAGGATGCGCAAATAGTCTTCCTGGATCCTGGTGTGGGCGTCACCCACAAACCGGACGCGGCGCGCGAAGAGATCCGCGGCTCCTCCCAGCGGATCGTAGACCTCGCCTTTGCTGCCCGCATAGAGCGCGTTCACGGTGAAGTCGCGCCGGCGGGCGTCCTCGGCCCAATCTTCGCCGAACTCCACCGTCGCGTGCCGCCCGTGCGTTTCGATGTCCTGGCGAAGCGTGGTAACCTCGAACGGGATGCCATGCACAATCAGCGTCACGGTTCCATGGCTGATGCCGGTGGGCACGGTCTTGATGCCCGCCTGCGCCGAGAGACGAAGCGTATCCTCCGGCCGCGCCGTCGTCGCAAAATCGACCTCTCTCACGGGCTCACCGAGCAAAGTGTTGCGCACCGCGCCGCCGACAACCCGCGCCTCGAAGCCTTCGCGATTGAGGCATCCGAAGACAGCTTGCGTTTCGGGTTTCAGAAACCATTCGGCGTTTGCGACGCTCAAACCAGTCATGGGCGCATCCGGGATCAGTTCACTTCCGGCGCGTAGAGCCTCTCATAAAGAGTGCGCAGCATGGCGGCGGTAGCGCCCCAGATGAAACGCTGCTCGTACTCCATGGCATAGAACAAGATGCGCCGGTCATTCCACTCACGCAGATGGCGCATATGATTCTCTTCTTCCATAAGAAAGGAGAGCGGCACCTCGAAAACATCGGCCACCTCGTTCGGATCCGGCGCCGGCGTGAAGGAGGGATCGACGAGGGCGAGAACGGGGATGATGCGAAAGCCTGTTCCGGTGTTGTGCAGATCGAGAAGGCCCAAAGGAGTCACCAGTCCCCTCGACAATCCGATCTCTTCGTCAGCTTCCCTCAACGCGGTCTCGATCGGCGTCGCGTCGCCCTTTTCGATCTTTCCCCCCGGGAAAGCGATCTGCCCGCTATGCGCGGCGAGATGCGCGGTTCTAAGCGTCAGAAGCACCGTTGCCTCTGGTTCGCGCGCGACCACCGGCACAAGCACGGCTGCATTCCTCCACGCTTCGCGCGCGACGAGGTCTTCAAGCTTTAAATTTTCGTTAGTATTCCCGTCTTCGTCGACTCTGTGGCCGGCATCGATTCCATAGGAAGGCGGCTGCGTCACCATCCACCCGGCTTTTTCGAGCGGAAGGCCGTGAAGACGCGCCCGCGCCGCAAAACCCTCGGGAGAAAAAGGGTTTAGCGCCTCCTCCTCCGTCAGCTTAAGAAGTTTTTGCATGCGCATCTCTCCACAATGCTGACAAAGATTGCAGCAGATCTTGCGGCAGCCCAGTCGCGTAAAGGGAACCAAGAATCAGGCATGAGCCTTGCCCGCGCGCTGTTGTATCACCGGAAAGCATCAGCATATACTCGGATTAAAATCAGCCCAGCTATCAAAAGGTTGCTTAGAGATGTACCACCCCGCCGAGCCGGACATTGTAAGCCGTGTCGATGACATCCGGACGAAGGTGGGTCGGGTCAAAGAGTCGATATCCAGAGTCATCTTCGGACAAGATGCGGTCATCGAGCTTGTCCTTGTTAACATCCTTTCGGGTGGCCATGCCCTTCTGATCGGCGTGCCGGGACTCGCCAAGACCTCCCTTGTCGAGGCGCTGGGCGGAGCGCTGGGGCTGAACGCGAAGCGCATCCAGTTCACGCCGGATCTTATGCCTTCGGATATTGTAGGCACGGAAGTGCTCGAAGAAAAGGCAGGGTCACGCTCCTTCCGGTTTATCGAAGGGCCTGTGTTCGCGCAACTCCTCATGGCGGACGAGATCAACCGCGCGAGTCCGAAAACGCAGTCGGCCCTTTTGCAGGCCATGCAAGAGCACCAGATCACCTATGCCGGCCAGACCTATGCGCTGCCTTCGCCGTTCTTTGTTCTTGCAACGCAGAATCCGCTCGAGCAGGAAGGGACTTATCCCCTGCCTGAGGCGCAGCTCGACCGTTTCCTGTTGCAGGTTGACGTGACTTACCCTGACGCTGCCGCCGAGCGCCGCATGCTCTACTCCACGACGGGGGTCGAGGACAGAACCGTGAAGCCGGTTCTGAACGCCTCGGAGGTTATGGCGGCCCAGCGCCTCGTGCGGCAAATTCCCACCGGTGACAGCGTTGTCGATGTGATCCTGAAGCTCGTTCGCTCAGCGCGCCCTCAGACGGCCGAGGCGGCGGCGCGCGTGAACGAACTGGTGGCCTGGGGACCGGGCCCGCGCGCCAGCCAGGCGCTTATGCTGACCGTGCGCGCCCGTGCTCTTCTGGGTGGCCGCTTCGCGCCTTCCATCGACGACGTGATCGCGCTGGCAAAGCCCGTGCTTCGGCACCGTATGGCGCTCACATTCACGGCGCGCACCGAAAACATCACCGTCGATCAGGTGATCGACGGGCTTATCGATCGCTTGCGATAGGGGCCGTGCACCCATTCATGTCATCAGACCTGCTATCCCGGCCGTCGGCTCTCGCCCTTGAAGGCGCTTCCCAGGATTTGGTTGGAAAATTGCCAGCGCTCCTTCTGGAAGCGCGCCGGGTTGCCGTGACCGTGGCCCAAGGCACGCACGGAAGGCGGCGCGCAGGCCCCGGCGAGACGTTCTGGCAATATCGCAATTTCGAGGCAGGCGACTCGTCCGCCCTCATAGACTGGCGGCGGTCGGCTGGCTCAACCCACCTTTTCGTGCGCGAACGCGAATGGGAGGCGGCCCACACGGTCTGGATCTCGATCGACCTGTCGCAATCCATGCATTTCCGCTCGCGCCTGTCGCAAACGTCCAAGGCGGAGCGTGCGGTCGTTCTGGCTCTCGCTCTGGCAACTCTCCTGTCGGATGCCGGCGAGCGCGTCGGCATCCCGACGCTCATGGAGCCGAAGGCGCGGCACAATACCGCATCGGTGATGATGGAGACGCTGGCGCGTTCCATTTCCAGTTTCGAGGGCGTTCCTAACGCGAAAAGCCGTCTTAGCCGCCACTCCGAAATGGTGATTTTCAGCGACTTTCTCGAACCGGAATCAACTTTGGCCGAGGTCTTCAACGGGTTCGCCGTCCAGGGCGTCCGCGGGCATCTCATGCAAATCCTCGACCCCGCCGAGGAAAGCCTGCCCTATCAGGGCCGAGTTGAGTTCATCGATACCGAGAACGGTACGCGATATGTGGCCGAGCGGGCGGAAACGCTGAGGGCCGATTACCAGCAGAAGCTTGCCGCGCACAAGGCCGCCATCGCGCTCCACGCGGCCAACGTGGCGTGGACGCCCTTCCTGCACCACACCGATCATCCCGCCGTCGAGGCGCTCCTGCCGCTGCACATGCATCTGTCCGGTCTTGAAAAGGCCTATCACGCCAAAGGCCTGATCAAGGGCCAGACCGCTGCAAGGAATGGCCAGTCATGACGCCGGGGCTTCTTGGATCTTTGAGCTTTGCCGCGCCCTGGATGCTTGCGGGGCTCGCCGCATTGCCGGTCATCTGGTGGCTGCTCCGATTGACGCCGCCCCGGCCAGAAACAGTGGCCTTTCCGCCGACCTCGCTGCTTCTGGGTCTCAAGCCAAAAGAAAAAACTCCTGTACGCAGCCCCTGGTGGCTCACAGCCCTTCGCATGCTTGTCGCCGCCGGTGTGATCGGCGCGCTGGCCGGTCCATTCATCAAACCTCCGGCAAGCGCTTCGACGGCGCTGGGTGGGCCGCTTCTCGTTGTTGTCGATAATGGCTGGGCAGCGGGAAGCCGGTGGGCCGCCCGCAAAGCGTTCGCGGATCAGCTCGCGGGGCTGGCCGAAGACAATAATCAAACGCTCATCCTTGCCCAGACGGCGGGGCCTTCGGCTCCGCTTCAACCGCTGACGCCCGCGGAGTTCCGTCAGCGTTTCGCGTCGCTGGCGCCGCAGCCCTACCCAGGCGGTCGCGCCGCACTTGCTCAACAGATCGACAAGGAACTTCCCTCGCGTCGCGGCCAGATTCGCGTGGCATGGCTTGCGGACGGCGTTGACGATGCCGGAGCCGATGCCCTGGGCAAGGTTCTCAGCGGGATTGCCGCCGACGGCGCCATCGATGTCTACAACGACACGGCAGGATCGGGACCGCTCGCCCTCACTCAGCCGGCAGCAAACGCCGCGGGCCCGATTCGCGCCCAAGTCTTGAAAGCCGAGCCCGGATCGCGGGCCGGGCTGGTGGCCGCGGTTACCGCACGAGGCGAGAGGCTCGCCGCGGTTCCCTTCGATATCGAAGGCGCGAAGAGGACTGCAGACGTTTCGCTGGATCTCCCCCTTGAGCTTCGAAACCAGGTTGCACGGCTCGAAATTGTGGGCGAGTCCTCGGCGGGCGGCGTTTATCTTCTCGATGGGCGGTCGCAACGGCGGCGCGTCGGGCTGGTTGCGAGCGAGGGTACGGACGAGGCTCAACCGCTTCTCTCTCCAACCTATTATCTCGAACGGGCGCTGACGCCGTTTGCGGAGGTCACGAAGGCTCAAACCGCCAATCTCGATCAAGCCACAGCGGACCTTATCAAGACCTCTCCTTCGGTTATCATTCTCAGCGACGTCGGTCGCCTCTCAAGCAATGTGGCGGAGAGGCTTCGAAGCTACGTGGAGAAGGGAGGCATGTTGATCCGCTTCGCGGGGCCGAGGCTCGAGCAGGGCGGCGATTCACTTTTGCCCACGCCGTTGCGCGAAGGGGGCCGCACGCTCGGCGGAGCCATGACCTGGACGTCCCCTCAAACGCCGGCTGCCTTCGAGCAAGGCTCTCCATTCGAAGGGCTTGCCATACCGAAGGATGTCACCATCTCGCGGCAGGTCTTGGCCGACCCGGCCGCAATGCCGAGAGAGACCGAGGTTTGGGCACGGCTTGCAGACGGCACGCCCCTCGTCACGGCCGCAAAGCGTGGCTCGGGAACGCTCGTATTTTTCCATATTACCGCCAACCCGGACTGGTCTAACCTCCCCATCTCGGGCCTGTTCGTGGAAATGATGCGGAAAACTCTGGAGCTTGCGCCGTTGCAGGCCTTGCAAAGCGGGAACGCCTCCACCGCCTCGGGGGAGGCGTCGCGCGTCGATTTCAGTCAGGATGCGTCGTTGAAGCCGTGGCGGGTCTTGGATGGTTTCGGAAAGCTGGCGGAGCCAGGCGAGCGGGTGCAGGCCATTCCCGCCGCGAACATTGAAAAGGCGCACGCGAATGCGGCCAATCCTGCGGGGCTCTATGGCACGCAAAATGCTTTGAGAGCGATCAACGTCGTCGGAGAAGGAGAGACGCTGGTGGCGCTGAAGTCGCCCGGCAACGCGCATGTCATGGTGTTTTCGGAAGCCAAGACGATAGCGCTGGCGCCATGGCTTTTCCTTCTGGCGCTGGGGCTTTTCCTGGCGGACGGCGTGGCTTGCGCTCTTTTCCTCGGGCCGGGGTCGATCCAGTGGCGGAGAAGAGCGGCCACGACGCTGGTGTGCGGGCTGCTTTGCGGTCTGGCGTTTGACGGCGCGCGCGCAGAAACAAAGTCAGCCAAAGATGCGACGGCTTTCGCGCTGCAAGCCTCTCTGGAAACCCATCTCGCCTATGTGATGACCGGAAACGCGGAGGCCGACCGTGTTAGCCAGGCCGGCCTTTCGGGTTTGTCGAAAATCCTGACGGCGCGGACCGCCGTCGAGCCGGGCGATCCGATGGCGATCGACCCGTCCCGCGACGAACTTGTATTCTTTCCGCTGATCTATTGGCCCGTGCTGCCGAACGCCGAGCCTTTGCCGGATGCCGTGCTCGCCAAGGTGGACGCCTATATGAAGCAGGGCGGCCTGATCATCTTCGATACGAAGAACGACGACGCCAATCCGGGCAGTCTCTTGTCATCGGGCGTGACGACGCCGCTGTCGCAGCTTCTGGGCAAACTCGATCTGCCGCCGCTTCAGCGCGTGCCGGACGACCATGTGCTCACAAAATCCTTCTATCTGCTGCAGTCGTTTCCTGGCCGCTGGGATAATGGCGATCCCTGGGTCGAGGCACGGTCCGATACCGCAGACGTGACCAAGAAGGCGGTCAAATCCGATGGCGTGAGCTCCATCATCGTGACGTCCAACGATCTAGCCGCCGCATGGGCGCTCGACGACAATGACCGCCCCATGTTCGCCGCCGTCCCCGGAGGGGAGGATCAGAGGGAAATGTCCTATCGGGTCGGCGTAAACATCGTTATGTATGCGCTGACCGGAAACTACAAATCGGATCAAGTGCATTTGCCCGCGATCCTGGAGCGCCTCGGGCATTAACCGCGTACGCAAGGCAGCACACGCCTCATGAACTGGTCCGTAGAGTTCTTCCCATTCTTTTCGCCGGAGCTGCTTGCGGTCTGCGCCTTGCTTTGCGTGGCGGTGATCGCGCTTTCGGCGTGGCGGAATCGCAGTGGCGTCGTCCTGCGCGCCTTAAGCCTTGCATGCCTGCTTCTGGCGCTGGCCAACCCGAATTTGAAAAACGAAGATAGAAAATCGCTTTCCAACATCGCTGTCGTTGTCGCGGATGCCAGCTCAAGCATGCAGCTTGCCGGTAGGGGCGAGCGCGCTCGCCAGATTGAAGCGGAGCTGAAAGACAAGCTTGCGAAAACCCCCAATCTGGAAGTCCGCTGGGTCCACGCGGCGGGCACGGATCAGCCGGGCGGCGAAGCCACAAACCTTTTCAGCGCTCTCGACACCGCGATGGCCGACATTCCCCAGGGGCGCATGGCGGGGGCGATTTTCATCACCGACGGTCAGATTCACGATGTGCCGCAGGATCATGGCCGCCTCGGGTTCGACGCGCCGCTCCACGCGCTGATAACGGGATCGCCGGACGAAAAAGACAATCGCATCCAGATCGTATCAGCGCCGCGCTTCGGGCTGGTCGGCTCCGAGCAGGTCGCCGAGGTGAAGGCGGAGCGGAGCGGCAAAAGCGCCGATGACCAGCCCGCAACATTCATCATACGCCGCGCGTCGGGCGCGTCGGAAATCGTGCAGGCTCCCTATGGCAAGCCGGTTCCCATCCGCCTGCGCTTCGACAGGGCTGGCCCGAACATCGTAGAAGTTGAGCTGAAGCCCGAGCCGGGCGAGCTGACCACCATCAACAACAAGACGGTGATCCAGGCGCAGGGCGTGCGGGAGAACCTGCGCGTTCTGCTGGTCTCGGGTGAACCGCATGCGGGCGAGCGCACATGGCGCAACCTGCTGCGTTCCGACGCCGCCGTCGATCTCGTGCATTTCACCATTCTGCGGCCGCCGGAAAAGCACGACGGCACGCCCATTGACCAGCTCTCGCTGATCGCGTTCCCCACGCGCGAACTTTTCTCCGAGAAGCTCAGCCAGTTCGATCTGATAATCTTCGACCGTTATCAGCGCCGTGCCGTGCTGCCGATGATCTACCTCGATAACGTGGCGCGCTACGTCGAGCAGGGCGGAGCCGTGCTTGTGGCTGCAGGCGCGGATTACGCCTCTCCAGTCAGTCTCGCGCGCACGCCTTTGGGCGCCGTTCTGCCGGCCCGGCCTACAGGACGCGTGGTTGAGGAGCCGTTCAGGCCCACGATCACAAAGGAAGGCGAAAAGCACCCCGTCACGGCGGGCCTTCCTGGCGCGCCGCGCAAAGAGGGACAGGAGCCGAGTTGGGGCCACTGGTTCCGTGTGGTCGACAGCCAAGCCGAGCGCGGCGAAGTCGTTATGAGCGGCGCGGAAAACAAGCCGCTCCTCGTTCTCGACCGCAGGGGAAGCGGCAGGGTCGCGCTGCTCCTGTCCGATCATGCGTGGCTTTGGGCGCGTGGCTACGAAGGCGGCGGCCCGCATGTCGATCTCTTACGCCGCCTCGCGCACTGGCTGATGAAAGAGCCTGACCTCGAAGAAGAGGCGCTATCGGCGCGAGCAGGGCGTCACGAGATCACCATCGAACGCCGAACCGTGAAAGCGCAGGTCGGCGAAGCAACCATGACAACGCCATCAGGCCGCGAGGTGAAATTCACCCTCGATCAGAATGCGCCAGGACGGTTTGCCAAGACATTAGCGACCGATGAGCCCGGCGTGCATCGCGTCGCCATGGATGGCTTGGACGCCATAGCTGTCGCCGGCGAGATGAACGCGCCCGAGTTCCAGCGGGTCGTTGCGACCGACGAGCCGCTGCGGCCGATCCTGGACGAGATGGGCGGCGGAGCGTTCTTCCTCGGCGGGACAGCGGGAATGCCGGCCTCTAGCACGCCATCGATTTCTATGGTCCGGTCCGGTCATCGCTTCAGCGGCGCGTCCTGGCTCGGCCTCAAGGCGCGCGACGCTTTCGAGGTAACCGCCGTCTCCTACACGCCGCTCATTGCCGGGTTCGCCGCGCTGGGCATCGCGCTTGGGCTTCTGTCCCTGACGTGGTATCGCGAGGGGCGGTGACATCCGTGCGGCGGATGGTTAGGCGGAAGGAATTCCCCGAACCAAACCGCGATAAGCCTCAAGCGCGTCAGGAACAAGGTCGGCGTAGAGAATGCGCGCCGAATTGACCGGCCCGGGGAACACGATCTGTCCCAGTGGCGTCGCGCAAAATCCAGCGCGCGCGTAGTAGGGTAAATCGCCAACCAGGATCACCAGCCTGTAGTCAAGGTCTCGCGCGCGCCCGAGTCCGTGCAGCATGAGCCGAAGGCCATGTCCCTGGTTCTTGTGATCGTCGGCGATGATGAGCGGGCCGAGCAGCAGCGCTCCCGATACCCCCCCGATGGCGACCGGCGTGAAATCCACCGAGCCGATAATCTCGCCTCCAAGGAGCGCGCAGAGATTGAGCCGGGGTTCGCGGATCGCGCCTTCGCGCACGCGGTACGCGGTACGGGCGAAACGGCCCGGCCCGAAGGCCTTTTTATTTAAGAAGAGCAGAGCATTATGATCGTCCGGCGTTTGCAGCCGGATCACGGCGGATGGCGTCGTCATCGCGAACCTGTTTTCGATAAGGCGAATATTGGTAAAAGAAGCTCGCGTGCCTAAGCGAAATAACCCTGCCACGCAGCCGCTATCGAGGCTCGATCCATCGTCGGCGCGCGAAAGCGCGAATTTGGCAGGTGCTCCGTGTCCGCATGCGAACTGAAATACCATGACTGCCCGGACACGTAAACAAGCGCGCTCGGATCAGGAATGTCGCGATTGCAACACCTCGCTGCCGGTTAGTCGGCGAGTCTCCAGATTGCCGCAGCAACGACGATTGGCAAGATGCTAATAATCGACCCCAGCAGGAAGAGAAGGAGACTTGCAGCGGGACAAGAAGAAGAGGTCAAAAGCTCGCGAAGTCCGGCTGTATTTGTGGCCAGCATGAGCACTCCCCACAGCAAGCCGGTAATGCATCCCAAAACGCAGTGCATCTTGAGATAGGATGCTATCGCGTGCGAGGGCTCATTGTGTTTCACGCACGCAGAATGCCGCGCGCTGGGCTCTGTTCCGCGAGGCCGGTGGCTGTGCGGCCTCCTCATCGAACATAATTGCGTGAGGAGCATTGTGCAGAGGAGCGCTTGTTGCGGTCCCGTCACAAGAGATCCACTATCGGAGTTGAACCATGGCTGCCCCGGAAAAGAAGCGCTGGTCGCAACATGTCACCGAAACGAGCGACGCGTTGAGCCTTGAGCCGGAGGTCTTCAAGTTTGACGATCCCGCCATGATCGCGCGTTCTCTGAGCGCCTCCGCCGAGGAAAGCACGCGCCGCAAGGCTGGGTCGTTTCGCTCGGCTATGTCGATGCTGACATTTTATATCAATCGCGCGGGCAAAAACCTTCCCGAACGCCGCAAAAGAATACTAGAAAAAGCAAAGGATGAATTACGCCGCCTCTATGGTAGAGTGCCCCGCGGAAGGCGTTCAAATACAAATCATTAGGATGCACCCATGCCCCACGAACCCGGCCAGCAAGGCAAGGATAAGCAGAACCCTGAACAACTCCGCAAGCTGATCGACGAAGGGAAAGGCGCGGATAAGACCGCGGCCCCCGATCCGGCGGCCGTCCCGCTTGGCACGGACTCAGAGGCCCGCGGGCACACCCCTTCGGAAGAAACCACGACGGCAATCAAGGAAGAAATGAAGCCCGTGTCTCATGAAGCTCAAGGCTCCGAACGGCTCGACCGATCATACTACGCGGAAGCGTCCCTCACGAAAAAGATTACGGTTTTTGCGTTGACCACGGTCCTGATCCTGATCACGCTTGGCCTGATCTATGCGTATTTGCCACTTGGCAACCCCCGCTAGGCGGCTGCGTCCAACACCACCGAAATCTTGATGTTGCCGGTGGCTTCCAACACCCCGAGTGAAATTGTGCCGTTGGAATGCGGTGTGACGGTAAAGCTGATCGCCGCATTTCCCAATCGCATGTTGCGCACTGTAATCGTGCCGACCGACAGGGGAACGGCAGGATTGCGCAGGCGAATGGCTCGCATCGTAAGATCGTACTCCAGGCCGAGGATGGCCTGGACCAACTGGAACGCAGCGCCGCTGGCCCAGGCTTGCGGCGAGCAGGCCACCGGATAGAGGGTCGGCCCCCGGCTCCGGCGTCGCGGGAAGCCGCAAAACAGCTCCGGCAGCCGGCGCTGGTCCATATAGGCGGCTGCCTGCATCATGCCGTTGAAAATTGGGGCGACGCCGTTGCTCAGGCCATAACGGACGAGGCCGCTTGCAATAATGGCGTTGTCGTGCGGCCAGATCGAGCCGTTGTGGTACGACATCGGATTGTAACGGGCTTCGCCTGTGGCCACGGTCCGTATGCCCCACCCCGAGTAGAACGAGGGGCGAAGAATGTCTTGTGCGACCTTTTGGGCGCGGTCCGCAGCCATGATGCCTGTAAACATCGCGTGCGCCGGGTTGCTGGTCCGCACACGGCAAGGCTGCTTTTTGCCGTCAAGCGCTAGCGCATAAGTGCCGAGATCCTCGCACCAGAAAGCCTCCTCGAACCGCCGTTGCAGATTTTCGGCCTTCACGACGAGGTTATCCGCCCGGTCGCGCTCACCCAGCAGCCGGGCGCATTTCGCAGCGGCATGGTATGCCGCATAGACGTATCCCTGAACTTCAACCAGCGCGATCGGGCCATCGGCCAAATCCCCGTTGGCGTGGAAAACCGCATCATGCGAATCCTTCCAACCCTGGTTCGCAAGCCCTTTTTCAGTGGCCCGCGCATATTCGACAAACCCATCGCCATCGTGATCGCCTGAAGCCTTGATCCAGTCGAGACCGCGGACGATGTTCGGCCAGATTTGACGCAGGAACTCCAAATCGCCCGTCCTTTCCACGTAGAGGCCGGCGAGGAGAATGAACAGGGGCGTCGAATCGATGCTTCCGTAATAGCAGCCAAACGGAACCTCCCCGAGGACCGCCATCTCCCCGGACCGCATCTCGTGCAGGATCTTGCCCGGTTGGGCGTCGGAGGCGTCGTCGAAAGTCTTGGCCTGGAAATGAGCGAGCCGCTGCAGCGCGCCGCGCGCGACCGACGGATCGAACCAGAGCATCTGCATGGCCGTGATGAGGCCGTCGCGGCCAAAGGTCGTCGAATACCAGGGGATGCCAGCGTAGGGATATTTGCCTTCGGGCGTCGCCGTCATAAGCATCCTGAGATCGGCAAGCGACCGGCAGACGATCTCGTTGACCACGGCGTTCGATGTCTCGATGCTCGCAACGTCATGCGGATGGCCGACAAGGTCTCGCCTCGCCTGGAGAAGTCCGCGGAGGAACGATGGCGCTGCCGGGCGGCCTTCGCCGTCGCAGGACACCGTCACGAATTGGCGCCATGGAACGGACGGAGGGAGCGTTAGCGCGTATCTCGCGGCTGCCGTCGTCAATTCGGTCGGCTCCGGCTCGAATGTCAGCGCCGTCTCGCGCACCGTGTTGTCGATGCCGGTATAGCGGAGAACGACCTTGTTTTTGCCGATCACCTCTTTCTGGAGGGAGCCCCGGGCGGCGCGCCGCATGCCGCGCACCTCGAACAGATCCGCAAAATCGCTGTCGAAGTCGATGGTCACGTCCAGTGTCACCGGGACGTTGCCATGGTTCATCACGGCGCTCCGCTCGAACAACACACCGTTATGGACGTAAATCGTCCGGCCGATATGCACCGTGTCTTTCAGGAGCGCGATGCCGTCACCGGCGAGAATATCCGGGTTTGTGAGGTCTGCGCGGAGGTTGAGGTTATCGTCCCTGAGCGTCGAGCCGAGAAGCAGCGGCTCCTGGCCGTTGATGAGAAAAGCGAGGCGAGACAGGTGTCGAGTGTCGCGCGCGAACAGGCCTCCGGCCTCGTCGGAAGCACACCCGATCGCGCCGTGGTCATCGAGGACGGCGAAACAATCATTCTGCTTCAGGATGCAACGGGGCCGTGAGGGAGCGCCCGCCGCGGCTATGTAAAACGGGGATTGCTCGGTCTCGTGTGGGCCGTCTGCTTCCCGAACCTCGTCTTGCTTGTTCAGCATGACACACCCCCTTAAGACGCTACGCTACTCAATGCCTAACAGATCTGCCCTTTGAAAGGCCGGGCATGCGGCAAATGTTTGATGCATATCAGAGTAATTTGGCGCATTATCCCATTCGGATCTCATCTTCAGGGTGCGCGGCATGGCTCTCGAATCGCTCAAAGCCGAAATCGACATGTTACTGGAGACTCTCGCGAATACGCCCCACGACCGGTACGAGCTATACATTCAGCTAAAAGAGAAGCTGAACGAGTTTCGCGTTTTCGGAAATCCCCCGCCCGCGGACTTGCTGGAGCTTGAAGCCGCACTCGATGAGGAGTTCTCCTCGGCGCAACACCCGCATCAAACCCCGCGTCAGAGCTCATAGCTCACCGATGGCGTCAGTTCGCGGGAACCAGAGAATGGTCCCGCGCCTCTTCGCTTTCGGCCTCCAAGGCCGAGGCGATCACGTCGTCTACCCGTTCCAGCCAAATGAATTCCAAGCTGTTCCGGGCATCCTCCGGGATGTCGTCGTAGTCGCGCTTATTCCGAGCGGGAAGCATAACACGCTTCAGCCCGGCTCGCGCGGCTGCCGTTACCTTTTCCTTTATGCCGCCGACGGGCAGGACAAGGCCGCGCAGGCTGATCTCGCCGGTCATCGCGGTGTCGTTGCGCACGGTGCGCCCGCTAAGGAGCGAAAACAGCGCCGTGAACATCGCGACGCCCGCGCTCGGGCCATCTTTCGGGGTGGCGCCTGCCGGAACGTGGATGTGAATGTCACTCCTCTCGAAGACGGCCGGATCGATGCCGAGCGATGAAGCGCGGTTCTTGATGAGGCTGAGCGCCGCTTGCGCGCTCTCCCGCATCACGTCCCCGAGTTGGCCGGTTAGGATCAGGCTGCCTTTGCCCGGCGCGCGCGTCGCCTCGATGAAGAGGATATCGCCGCCGACAGGCGTCCAGGCGAGCCCCGTGGCGACGCCCGGAACGCTGGTGCGCATGGCGACCTCGTTCTCGAACCGTGGCTGGCCGAGAATATCCGTAAGGTCGCTAGCCGTGATGTGGACCTTGTCGCCGGGAGCTTCCGCAATCCTGACCGCCACGTGCCGGAAGACCTTGCCGATCTCTCTTTCGAGCGAGCGGACGCCAGCCTCCCGCGTATAATCGTGGATGATCTGACGCAAGGCCTCGTCATCGATGCTCGCCTGCTCCGCTGTCAGCCCATTCGCCTCCAGCTGGCGCGCCACCAGATAGCGCCGCGCAATCTGCAGCTTCTCTTCTGCCGTGTAGCCGGACAGTTCGATGATCTCCATGCGATCGCGCAAAGGCCCAGGGATCGTGTCGAGCAAATTCGCGGTCGCGATGAAAGTTACGCGCGACAAGTCAAAGGGCACACCGAGGTAATTATCGCGAAAGGTCGAATTCTGCTCCGGATCGAGAACCTCCAGCATCGCCGCAGACGGATCGCCCTGGAAGCCGCGCCCCATCTTGTCAATCTCGTCCAGCATCATGACGCAGTTGCGCGCGCCAGCCTTCTTGATGGCCTGAATGATGTTGCCGGGAAGCGCCCCGATATAGGTGCGCCGGTGCCCCCGGATCTCGGCTTCGTCATGGACGCCGCCCAGGCTGAGGCGTACGAAGGGGCGCTCCATCGCCCGCGCGATCGATTGGCCAAGCGAAGTCTTGCCAACTCCGGGAGGGCCGACGAAGCACAGGATCGGCGCCTTGCCTTGCGGCGCGAGCTTGCGCACCGCCAAATATTCGATGATCCGCTGCTTGATCTTTTCGAGGCCGAAGTGGTCCTCTTCAAGGATGCGGCGCGCGCCCGCGATGTTGATCGCTTTTTCCTCGGGCAGCGCCCAGGGCAGTTCTACCATCGTATCGAGATAAGAGCGGAGCATCCCCGCCTCGCCCGCCTGCTCGGGCATGCGCTCATAGCGGCGCAGGTCCTTGCGAACCTGCGTCTCGACCTCAGGCGGCATCTGCGCCTTCGTGATCGCGGTGTTCAGCTCTGCGACTTCCGTCGATTTGCCGTCGCCTTCCCCGAGCTGGCGCTGAATGGCTGCCATCTGCTCGCGCAAAACCGCCTCGCGCTGGCGCTCGTCGAAAACGGCCTTGGTCTGCCGCCCGATTTCCTGGCTCAACCGCAGAACTTCAATGCGCTGCGAGAGGAGCCGCGAAACCTTGTCCATGCGGAGCGGCAGGTCGATCGTTTCAAGGATCTCCTGCTTCTGATCCGCCGGGATATCCATGTAGGCAGCCGTCAGGTCAGTCAGCCCAGATGCCGACTGTGCATTCTGCATCGCGGCGACGAGCTCGGTCGGTATCTGCGGCAGAAGCTCAAGGGCCTCGATGGCTTGCTGGCGCAACAGCATGGTGCGCGCTTCGATTTCGGGGCCATCCATCGTGGCCTGGGGGATGCGCAGAACATTGGCGGCCAGGATGGGCCTCTCTTGCGAGAAATCGACGATGCGAAAGCGCTCGATGCCCTGCACGATGGCGTGGTGGCCGCCATCGGGGGCCGTAACGTAGCGCACGATGTTGGCAACCGTGCCGACGCGGTGCATGTCCGTGCCGGAGGGTTCCAGGACCTCGCCATCCCGCTGCATCACGATGCCGATCTGGCGTTCTTCCCGCATGGCCTGCTGGACGGCTCCGATCGAGATCGGGCGGCCGATGGAAATCGGGAACAGGACGCCGGGAAACAGCACTGTTTCGCGCACGGGCAGTATCAACAAGCTATTGGAATGCTCAGCTGGCGCGTTGCTTTCGTGAGCTTGCGCCTCCGCTTCCGGCGGTTGGCCGGGATTTGCATTATCCATAGTGCCTTCCCTCTGCTTAGGCTGACTTTTGGAGGCTTATAAGCAGGCAACCATTAATCGCTTGCCGTTTCACCGTGTCGTAGCGGCTGGGCGGGAGCGGTATTCTCCGGGCGAATCTCCCTTGCGGAAGTTCCAGCTGATGGATCAGGGCCGTCCGCAGCTCATCCGGAAGCATCCGCTTGCCGGAAACCACGAGCGTGCCTCCCTCGATCACCGCATCCACGCTTTCGGCGTCGACGCCCGGTAATGCGCAAAAAATCAGAACTTCCGTTTCGGTCTCAAGGACATCGACAGGAGGCTGCCAGGCCGGCCCCGCCCCATGCTCGTGCAACGTGAAAAACTGCTGGTGAAGACGCTGGGCCCGCGAAAGCCGATCCAATGCTTCGAACCACATCCAGCTTGTGAATTCCTTCTTTGTCATTGGGCTCGTGCTTCCCTGAACGTCGTACAGAATGCAAACCGCACTCAAAAAGACCTCCTTCGTCGAAGGAGGACGTCATTCAATATCGCATGATATGGACTGTCGGGGGGTTTGCTTTCAAGGCTTGAGGGGCGTGCTTCGCCTTGGCCATAAAATTATTAGGGGGCGCGCACTCATGCGGAGCCACAGTCCTCGCGAGAGCTCGCGATGTTCGATTCAACAAATATTCGGAGACCCATAAGGCAATCGTTTGAGAGAACGAAGCTCCAACGAGCGGTGATCTCTTGCCAAAAATCCGAATGGCGGGATCCGGCCCCTGTCATTGTTATTTGCGGCCAGGATCACGCCTATGGAAGGTTGCTTCGCTCACATGCAGCAAAAGAGTTACCAACATACTATAACTTACCCGATTTTTGTTACGTAAGGCGATAGCGCAGACTTCGAGCCGGCCAGCAGCTTATGTCTACAGGGCCCGCTACTAGCGAAGCCAGAGGTTTGCGGGGTCAAGGTCGAATTCGGTCTTCATGATGGAGATGACCCAGGCGATATTATCGAAAAGAGCGTTCATGGCGTCCTCAGATTGCTTTCTTGATACAGCTCATCCGTATCTGAGGACGGGTTATAGAAACCGATTTCTATATTTTGTCTTAACTGAAATGCCCATGCTGCTAGGTGCGAGTCGCACAGCGGGATCCCCGCTGATAATTTTCCGAATGCAAAACAGCTGTCAGGATCGCAATCTTTTCACACAGACACGACGAAGTTGCATCGCAGCAACAAATGCCGGTCTTCCCAGAAAAAACAGTGCGTTAGTTCCCGTTTTCCAGCCGCTTCCCCAGGGACGACATCAAGTCGTCCTTTGGGGTGGGCGCACCGTCCGTGACCGGCTGCGTCACTGTCGACGCCCTCTTTTCAGCGGGCCGGTCCCTGCGCTTTAGGGCGCCGGCTGGATCGCGAACAAAGTCGGGATCGTGCTCGCGGGCAAGTTCCAGGCTGTGGTCGTGCGGCTGGGCAACATTGTGCCCTTCGTCCTCACCATGGGCGGATTTCCGCGGCGCGCCCTCGGTCGGGCCGCGATCCCCCTTCACCGGCGTACCGCCCTTGGCAAGGATAACGGTCGCGGGCCTCAGAACGCGATCCCCGATCTTGTAGCCAGCCTGCAGAACCTGCACGATCACATCCGCCGGGACGTTCGGCACATCCACCTTGACGACGGCCTCATGGTTATGAGGATCGAACTTTTCGCCCAGGGGATCGAAACGCGTAATGCCGTGCCGCTCGAAGGTCTTGAAGAGTTCGCGCTCCGTCGCTTCGACGCCTTCAAGCAGCGTCTTGACTGCGGGATTTTGTTCAACGGTGTCCTTCGAAACGGCGTCGATGGCCCGGCGCAGATTGTCCGCAACCGGGATCATGTCGCGCCCGAACTCTGACGCGGCATATTTCACACCTTCGGCCTTGTCGCGTTCGGCGCGCCGCCTGAAATTTTCCATTTCGGCGATAATGCGCAGGTTCTTGTCGCGGAGATCCGCGTTCTCGGCCTTGAGATCGGCGACAGCCTGAAGGATCGCTTTGCTCGCCTGTTCTGCTTCCGGCGCGCGAGTTTTCGCCGATGAATCGGTATGTTCCGGCCCGCTCGTGTTCGCGGACCTGTCCGGAGTATCGTTCATTGTGGATGCCGTTCCCGTTACATGGAGGATCAGCCGACGATCCGCCGCAAATTTTCGACGTTATATCGGCGGTTTCAGAGCGATAATCAAGCTAACACCCGGCTTACAAGCTTCGCGGTGAAATCAACCATGGGGATAATGCGGGCATAGTTGAGGCGGGTCGGGCCGATTACGCCCAGCACGCCGACGACTTTCCGCTCCTTGTCCTGGAACGGCGCGACAATAAGCGAGGAGCCTGACAAGGAGAAAAGATTATTTTCCGAACCGATGAATATGCGGACGCCCTCGGCCTTTTCCGCAAGGTCGAGAAGATGGATGAGAGACTTCTTCGACTCGAGGTCTTCGAACAGAAGTCGGATGCGGTCGACGTCCTCCACCGCTTTCAGATCGTCGAGAAGGCGCGACTGCCCGCGAACGATGAGACTCTTGGTGTCGTCCTTTCCGCCGGACCACTGGGCAAGACCCGACCGGACAAGGCGCGCGGTCAATTCATCGAGCTCGGATTGGCTCGCTTTCAGTTCCGCCCCGACCCGCTCGCGCGCTTCAGGCAAAGTCGCGCCGCGAATCTTGGCGTTCAGATAGTTTGTGGCTTCCGCAAGAGCCTGTTGAGGCAGCCCTTCCGGCAGATTCAGAACGCGGTTCTCAACGCCGCCATCTTCGCCCACGAGAACGAGGAGGGCGCGCTTCGAATCAAGGCTCACAAATTCGATGTGCTTGATGCGGCTCACCTGCTTTTCGGCGAGCACGACCCCCGCACAGCGCGAAAGGCCCGACAGCATGTCGCCCGCCTCAGCCAGCACTTCGGAGGTAACGGCGGCATTATCGTGGGCATATCCGCCAAGCTGGCGTTCGAGCTGGGCCCGCTCTACGTCCTCGATGGCGCCGACTTCCAGAAGACCGTCAACGAAGAGGCGCAGGCCCGTATGCGTCGGGATGCGGCCCGCGCTGATATGCGGCGCATAGATCAGCCCCAGCGTCTCGAGATCCGACATGACGTTCCGCACCGAGGCGGGTGAAAGGGTCATGGGAAGCTGGCGGCTCAGATTCCGCGAGCCGACGGGTTCGCCCGTCGAGAGGTACGTTTCCACGATGCTCCGGAAGATCTCCCGGTAGCGCTCATTCAATTCGCGGACGCCGCCCCCCCTCAAGTCAAGGGCGGGAGCGCGCAGGTCCTGCCGTCTCGACATCGTCTTCGCTTGTCCTTCATCAAACTTATAAAATCTAGTCTTCCAAGCCCTTGCCGTCAAACCTTCGATCTTCTGCTAACTTAGATGTGTAAAAGCCAGAAATGCCTGATTGTGAGATTTCGGTCGCCCATGAGTGAAAAGCCTTATGACCTTATCGCCTTCGGGGCCACAAGCTTCGTAGGGAAACTCCTGTGCCGCTATCTTGTGGATGAATTTGGATGTGACGGAAGGGTGAAGTGGGCGGCGGCTGGCCGCTCGCTGAGGAAGCTTGAGGCCCTTCGCTCTTCACTTGGGGAGGGGGCCGTCACACTTCCATTGGAAGTCGCCGATGCGGCAGACGGCGCGGCGCTGTCGGCGATGTGCCAGAAGACTCGCGCCATCGTCTCCACCGTCGGCCCCTATGCGCTTTATGGCGAGCCTCTGGTCAAGGCCTGCGCCACGACCGGCGCCGACTACTGCGACCTCACCGGCGAAGTGCAGTGGATCAGGCGAATGATCGGGCTTTATGAGGGTGAGGTTCAGGCCTCAGGAGCTCGCATCGTGCATTGCTGCGGTTTCGATTCGATCCCGTCTGACATGGGAGTGTACTTCTTGCAGGACGAGGCCCGCCGCCGTTTCGGGCAGCCTTGTTCTCACGTCAAGATGCGCGTGAAGGCGGCCCGCGGCGGCGTTTCAGGCGGCACGATTGCAAGCTTGATGAACGTGGCCAAGGAGGCCGCGGCTGACCGCGACCTGCGCAGGATGCTGGCCAACCCCTACGCGCTTTGCCCGCCGGACGCGCCAAAGGTGAGGCAGGCCAGCCTTTCGAGACCGGAATACGACCCTGACTGCGACGCATGGCTTGCCCCCTTCGTCATGGCCAACATTAACACCAGGATCGTGCACCGATCCAACGCGCTCTCCAATTACGGCTATGGCCGCGATTTCCGCTATGACGAGGCCATGCTCGCCGGGAAGGGGCTGGAAGGCCGGGTGAAGGCCTATGCAATCGCGGCGGCGCTCGGCGCATTTGTCGCTGCAAGCGTGATTCCGCCGACCCGCTGGGCGCTGGAACGGCTTGTGCTCCCGGCCCCTGGCGAAGGCCCGTCGCCTGACGCGCAGAAGCGAGGGTTTTACAACCTGCGCTTTTTCGGGAAGACGGCGGACAACAAAACGATCCGCGTCAAGGTCGCCGGCGATGCCGATCCAGGATATCTCTCAACGTCGAAGATGCTGGGGCAGGCGGCGGCCTGCCTCGCGGGCCTCAGATAAATCGGAAAAGCCGGGCGGCTTCTGGACGCCGTCGACGCTTTTCGGCGACAGCCTTATCGACGCGCTGAAGGCGCACGCCGGCATCACATTCGAAGTGCTGACTGCTGCCCCCGGGCCTGAAACCCGGCTCACAGGGTAGCCTGCTATTTGTGCGGTCGTTGCGAAAGGCGGCATCTGGCTCGAACCCTTGGACCAATTTGCGTTGATCGCTTTGCCTGGGTCGAGATCTTAGGGAAAAGCGCCTTGCTGGCAGGTTAATTAGCGCAAGTCGTTGATTAATAAGAGAAAATTATCGAGAGTACTTGCGCCGCCGCGGCTGCGAACGGCGCGAGGATGTTAACGGACTATATTTAACCGACTTTTCCGCGCCCACTTCCGTCCAAAAATACATTCCCTTAACCCTACCGATCTGGATAGAAAGCTGATCGCTTTCAATGGGTTGAGCAGCTTGTCCGCGTCGGCGAACGCTGCCGCTCTCATTTTCCGGTATTTTGGGGGTGCAAATTCGGGCCGGTACGCGCCACCGTTAACTGTCTTGTGTTAACGGATAATCCACACGTCAAGCACTCGTTCACCATCATGGCATGGGCCGAGCGCGTGATCCCGAATGTCAAGGGCGTGCCGAGCAAGGTTGCTGCCTTGCGCGCGGTCTATGCAAACATCGGGCTGATTTCGCAGAGTGCCCGCTGGGATGAGCCGCCGTTCCTGCCCGCGCCGGCTCCTGGCGGCCGCCGATCTCCCCATGCGTCAAACACGTGATCCGCCAAAGGAATTTAACTCCATGTTTCCTCGCCAGGCCAAGATTGACGGCGCGTCATTCGTGTCTGCAAAATTGTCGCAAATAACCAGACTTGAAAAGTCACGCTCAAGCAACAATATTAGTCAATAGCGAAAAACCGTTGCGCTCGTCATGATAAGTCATACGAGCCATTTTCGCGCCTTTCCGCCGAAATATAATTCGGAAAAATGAGACTATACAGACCTTGTATGCCAAGCATGCAGGATAACCTTGTGTTTGGCACCTTTATACCATGCAAATCCAAAACCAGCACCAAGCGCATCTCCTGCCGCGACGCAGCCTCCATGCATTTCGGCTGCCCGTAGCGCGCACACACGCGCTCATGCTGTCCTCGGCCAGCGAAATCACGCTCACCGCAAGCACTGCCTCGGCAACCATCGTCGACGCCATATCGAGGCCATCCGTACCTCTGGGCGAGGCCGTCGTCGCCGTCTCTCTTTTCCTCTGGCTCGCCGCCGAAATCGCGTCTCTTGGCGCGGGACCCGCCATCGCACTGCCGCAAGCGCCCATGGTTCCGCTTCACACCGAGAACCTCGATCGCGCCATTCAGCGCAGGAACAGGCTCATTAGACGCGCGGCGTGGTTTAGCGCGGCTGCCTCCGCCGCCTACATTGCAGCGGGCGCTGCGCTCGCCTCATTTTCCATCATCGCAGGCGGCGCGCTCTATCTGGCCGCCGCCTGGGTGGAATACAGCTTCAAACAAGGCGATCCGTCGATTTGCCCCCGCTCCGAAGCACGAAGCGCGAGGGAATATATCACTTACGCGAAGACGCTGCTGCACCGCAATCCGGCGACGCTGAGCGGCGTTATCACCCTTCCCGCTCTTGCCGCCTTTTGCGCGGGCCTATTCCAAGCCCTTCCCGCCTATCTCGCCGTGCTGATCACGGCGGGACATCTGATCGCGGCCGCCTTGTGGAGCGTCGGCATCGCCCAGCAGAAAACGCTTGCCGAGAAGCCGCTTAAAACGGGGCGCTCAGCGCCGTCAGCGATCGACGCAAGGCGTCTGCCAACACCATCCTCGGTATCCAGCCGCTTTCCCGATGGGGCTCAACCTCTTGCAGCGTCAGTCTCCGAATTGATTTGCCGGGTTCATCGGTAAACGCGGCGGCGCCGGTAGGGGCATCGACTAACATATACGCTTGCCGAGCGGTAGTCTTTCGTCCAGCGTCCTGGGCAAATTTGCGGTGGTTTTGTATCTCTAATGTGACTTCGCTATGCACCTTCCACAGCGCTGATTGATTACATGCATCAGTCTTCGGATTTGGCCTATAGATAGTCTTTTATATGATATAATTAATTAACCTAAGCCAAATATATTTTATGCAAATAAAATCTGCTTCAATGGCAGATGATACGAGGTATGCGTCTTTAATATTTCGGCGCATCGAGATGTTATTTTTAGATAACCGCTTTGTTTTACACTTTCTCTATAAGTATATTCCGTATCTATCCCCAAATGAACAAATCACCGAGCATGCATGTTCATCTTCTTGAGAGCGGAAATAACAAATACGAACTGACCGACAATACCTAAAATTGCCGATAAGCGCGGCATCAGAAGCACGGTCGAAACATGCATCTTCAAGGAGCGCGCGTCCTCATTGTCGAGGATGACTGCATGGTCGCGATGGCGGCTATGGGCATGGTGGAGTGTCTTGGCGGGATTGTTGCAGGAACAGCCCGCTCCGTTGCCGCCGCCAAAGAGAAAATCCGGCAACCAGGGCTCGATTGCGTGATGCTTGATCTCAACCTCAACGGTGAGCTATCCTTTTGCATCGCAGCCGAACTGCGAGAGCGTGAAATTCCCTTCGTTTTCTGCACCGCCTACAGCCATGCATTTGACGGATTTGAACGCATCCCACGCGTCATAAAACCCTATTGCGAGCGCGATTTGGTCGCTGCTTTCAACGCGGTGCCCGTACGGATCTAAGCGTTTGAATGCGTGCCCTCGTTTAAGCTGCGGAAAGCGGTTGGATGCGGCGCGGCCGAAGCTTGCAATTCCGCCCCGACGCGGCGGCAAGGTCGCGGGGCAAGACCATCCGCGATGTCGTCTCGGTAAAAGGCATCCGCATCCTGCTGGAGGATGGAGCCAGCTTCAGTAAGCGGGCTCGGGGATGGCGAGGCGGGCTTGCAGCTCGGCGAGTTCGCCGTCGCGACGGTGATAGCCGGTGTCGGCGATGAGGGCGGCAGCCTTGGCGGTCTGGGCTTCGGCTTCGGCGCGGGCGGCTTGCGGGGCTGTCGAAGGCGGCGGGAACGTCGAGGGCGAGGCGGGCGCGCTCCAGCGCGAGGTCCGTGAGGTAGAGCCGCATCTCGTCGCCCGCGATGTCCTCCACCTCGGCGAGGTCGGCGCGAATGCCCTCGATCAGGTCCGTCTCTCCGGTCGCGGCGCGCCGTCGCCGGTGCGCCGCGCGGGCGAGGAGGGCTTCGGGGAGATGGTCGATCCGTCCTGACTTGCGCAGGCCGGCAACAGCGGCGTCGAGCGATGCGGCAGCCTCTGCATCGCCAAGCATGTCCTGCGCGAGACCGATCAGCAAGTGGCTTAGGCCTAGGTCCGTGATGGGTCCACCGAGCTTGGTGTAGTATTCGGCGAGGGTCAGCATGAATTGCCCGCGGGCAAGCGCTTCTCTTGTGCCACCGCGAGCGAGTATCAGGTCGCCATATTGGAAACCTTGGAGAGAGTAAAGCTGTGGTTCATGTAGTGTATTCGTCACTTGAATTTTCTCTGCCTCAGCGAACCTCGCGGCGGCGCAATCAAGATTGCCGGCAGCGGTGAGCGCCGCCGCGAGGTTAGTACGTCGGACCGAGCGCTGATGGAGGTCGCCGCTGCGGTCGGCGTGGACCACAGCCTGTTCGGCTATTCCCACGGCCTTGGGGATGCTGCCCTGGGTCAGCAGCGTGTCGGTAAGGCTCCCGCCGTTCCGGGCCGCCTGGTCCCACCACTGCAACTTGACGAACCTGTCTAATGCCGCCCGCTGAGGTTTGACCGAATCGCGCAATCGCCCTAGCGCGGTCAACGCACCCGCCGCCGAACTGAGCAGCCACGCTTGGTCGATCGGCGTTAGATCCTTGCGCGGCGTTCGCCAGGGTGCTTTGAAGAAGTTGGCCATCGCCGCCAAGGAGGGGCCAAAAGCTCCAAGCGATTGAAAAAGAAAGTAGCGATTACCACGCAATATCCGACGCTTGAGGATTTTATCGCAGGCCTCCTGCGCGCGGCCCGCCTTTACGCCGTGCTGGACGGCGTAAAATAGCGGCTGCATCTCCTCCAATGTGTCGGGCAAGTCGGGCGCGGCGGCTGCATAATGGCGGTAGAGGATGTCGTGCGCGGCCTTTGCGGCCTCCAGCGCGGTTTGTTCGAGCCGGCCGGCGAAGAAGGCGCGCACCACGGGATGTGCGTCCAGCTCGTGTGGGTCTTTCGGGTTGGCCTTGGACAAGAGCCGCAGTTTCCGCAAGCGCCTCTTTGCCTCCAGCAGCCGTGCGGCGCGCGTGTCTTCGGGAATAGGTTTCGGCACCTCGAAGAACAGTTCATCCGTAAGCCCTGGAATGTGTTTCGCCAGCAGCGCATCGACGGCAGGCCCGTCCGCCGGCCGGTCGAACAGGCCGAGCAGGTTCAGGATCGCCCGCTCCGCCCCGCCGTCCTGCGCCAGCTTCTCGAACTGCGCGAGATAGCCGCGCATCACCTTGGCCGCGCGCTTGGCGGGGATGATGGTCTTGTCCGTCAGAAGCTCGCTTTCTTCCTCCGGCAACAGCACGATATGGGCGAAGTCGAACTGATCCTTGTGGCGGATGTCCCCGCCACAAACCTCGGCTAGGTATGTGCCGAGCAGCGTCACCGACAGCGCGTGGCCCTGCAACTTGTGAACCGCCGCTTCCAGCTCGCGCTGGCGTCCACGCACGCCCAGCTCGACCAGCAAATCCGCACCCGCGCGGTCCGATAGTTGATCCAGCTCGTGATTGATCACAATAGTCCCGAAGCCTTGGAGCTCCGGCACTTCCTGCCGCGTAGTCAGCACCACAAGCCCCGGATTGTGCCCTGCCAGCAACTTGACCAACTCGGCGAGGCCCTTGTCCTTGAAGCGGCCCTTGTTGACGTTCGGCGCATCTTGCAGCGGCTCCAAACCGTCGAGGAGAAGCAGCACGCGCTCCTTCTGGATGAGCTTCGCCAGCTCGCGCCCGCGCTCAACCGGGTCCTTCGGCAGCTCGCCCTGCCATCCGAAATCGCCGAGCGCCTTGGAGATGAAGCTGTCGGCGTCGGCGCGCTTCTGCTCGCCCGAGCCCTGGCTATAGGCCGACCAGCCATAGATGCGGCTCGCCCCGCCGCCGCCCGCCGCGAGCAGCTCATTCGCGAAGGTGCGAAGCAGCGCCGATTTCCCCGCGCCGCCAAGGGCGTGGAAGACGATCGCGTTGACCTTTTTCGGTACCCGGCTCGCCCAGGCGTCGCCCAGCATGGCGAGTTCGGCGTCGCGGCCGATCAGTTCGTCCGGTGCGCCGGGGATGTCGCCAAATTCCGCATGGCAACCCGTGTTGTCGGCGATTGGCGCGCCTCGCTCGGGCTTGCCGCTTGGGCCGCCGGTCAGGCGTTCCACTGTAGCAAGAATTTTCTGGATCTGCCCACGACGCTTGTTTTCGTCTGCCCAGCCGTCGAACGGATGAATGTTCGTGTTCTTGAAATAATCAGGCACCGTCGACTTGTCCTCGATGGGCGCCGATAGAAGCCTCTTGAGTCCGAAGGCGTGATAAGCCTCGGCATTAACGTATTCGGAGGCGGCCGCCTTCGCCGACCACAAGCAGATGACGAGCTTGCTGCGATTGATTTCGTCGCGCAGCTCGCCCTTCCAGTCATCGTTGTTGAGCTTCGCGTCCCAGAAAACCTCGTAGCCAGCTCGACTCCAGCGCCAGCACGAGAACCTCACGCGCATGATCATCCTCGCGCTTATAGCTGATAAAGACGTCGTAGGTTTTGGCGCGGTAATCGTTAGGGGCGAAATAGGATGTCATGCGGTCGAGATCCCGACTCGAATAAATATGCTAAATATACAAATATATTCGCGCGGCGAACTTATGACGAGAGCCTATAGCTTGGCAATCTGCTCAGCCTGCGCATAGCGGCTTATAACCCGCGCCCAGGCTTGCATTCCCGCGCGAACGCGGTCCATAACAGCGCCTTGTCATTCAGGGCATCCAAAACCATGAAACAGCTCGTTTTCTCCGGCGTCCAGCCGACCGGCAACCTGCATCTCGGCAACTACCTGGGCGCGATCACGAAATTCGTTGCGCTGCAGGATCATTACGATTGCGTCTATTGCGTCGTCGACATGCACGCGATCACGGTCAAGCAAGACCCGGCCGATTTGCGGCGCTCCACGCGCGAGGTCACGGCGGCGTTCATCGCGGCGGGCGTGAACCCGAAAAAGCACATCATTTTCAATCAGTCGCAGGTTTGCGCGCATGCGGAACTCGCCTGGATTTTGAATTGCGTGGCGCGCATCGGCTGGCTGAACCGCATGACGCAGTTCAAGGAGAAGGCGGGCAAGGACCGCGAGAACGCGAGCATCGGGCTTTACGACTATCCCATCTTGATGGCGGCTGACATTCTCGTCTATCGCGCCACGCATGTGCCGGTCGGCGACGACCAGAAGCAGCACCTGGAGTTGACCCGCGACATCGCGCAGAAATTCAACGTCGATTTCGCGGAGACGATTGCCGCCGAGGGTTTCGAGGACGGCTTCTTCCCGCAGCCTGAGCCGCTGATTTCCGGCCCCGCAACGCGGATCATGTCGCTGCGCGACGGCACGAAGAAAATGTCGAAGTCCGATCCCTCGGACCTGTCCCGGATCAACGTCGCCGACGACGCCGACACGATCGCCAAAAAGATCAGGAAGGCGAAGACCGATCCGGAGCCGCTGCCGACCGACCCGAAAGGTTTCGAGGGCCGGCCCGAGGCGGAGAACCTCGCCGGGATCTATGCGGCGCTGAGCGGGCAGAGCATGGAGACGGTGCTGCGCGAACACGGCGGCTCGCAATTCTCCCAGTTCAAGAATGCGCTCGCCGATCTCGCGGTCGAGAAACTCGTCCCGATCGGCGAGGAGATGAAGCGCATTTCCGCCGACCCCGCCTACATCGACAGCGTGCTCGCGGAGGGCGCGGGGCGTGCGCGCGTCATCGCGGACGAGACGCTGCGACACGTGCGCAACATCTTGGGCTTCGTTTCAGACGGAGCACGCGGCGAAAAAGCATGATAAGGTGTCGGCCCATCAATAGCAGCGCGACCGAAAGCCCATGGCGGACCGCACGCCTCGCGACCTCTTCACGGAAGGCCACAAGCGCAAGTTCCTTGTGATCGTCGACGAGTCTCCCGAAGGGGAAACGGCTTTGTATTACGCGGCCCGCCGGGCTCTCCGGACGGGCGGCGGTTTGTCGCTTCTGTTCGTGATCGATCCTCCTGAGATGACGCATTGGCTCGGCGTGGCAGATACGTTCCGGGACGAGCAATTTCAGAAGGCCCGGGCCGTGTTCCGCCTTCTCGCGCGAAAGCTCAAGCACTGGGGCTTCGAAGAGATTGCGCACGAGGAAATCATCCGCCAGGGGCACAAGGCCGAGGAGATCGTGAAGCTCATCGAGGAGGACCTGGACTTCGGCATTCTGGTGCTTGGCGCCGCAACAGACCCGGAGGGGCCGGGGCCGCTGGTTTCCTCTCTCGCGGCAGGCACGAAGGCCGGGACATTCCCCATTCCGGTCACCATCGTCCCCGGAAATCTCACGATCGAAGAACTCCAAGGACTAGCCTGACTTGCTGGGTCGGATTTTCACTTGAAACCGGCGCGGAAGGCTGCCTTATTAATGTCCAGTGGCATGGGTGGAAAAGGAAATAGGCATGTTCATTCAAACCGAAGCGACCCCGAACCCGGCGACGCTCAAGTTTCTACCGGGAAAAGTTGTGCTCGACGTGGGCACGCGGGAATTTCGCGACGCTTCGGAGGCGGAGCCGGTGTCGCCGCTCGCGGCGCGGCTGTTCGCCGTTGAGGGCGTGACGGGCGTTTTCCTTGGCTCGGACTTCATTTCCGTCACCAAGGACAGCCGCGAATGGGGGCATCTGAAGCCGGCCGTGCTCGGCGCCATCATGGAGCACTTCCTCTCCGGCGAGCCCGTTGTCACCGACGGACATGGCGCTGGCCATGGAGGGGAGGACTTCGATCCGAAAGACGCGGAGATTGTGTCCACCATCAAGGAGCTGATCGAGACGCGGGTGCGCCCGGCGGTCGCCAATGATGGCGGCGACATCATTTTCCGCGGCTACCGCTCCGGGATCGTCTATCTCAAAATGCAGGGCGCATGCTCGGGTTGCCCGTCATCTACGGCGACGCTCCGCCATGGCATCGAAAACCTGTTGAAGCACTTCGTCCCGGAGGTCGAGGAAGTTCAGCCCGTCTAGCGGGGAAACCTGCCCTCATCCTTCGACAGGCTCAGGATGAGGTTGAGTGTTTTCAGCGGGTTAGCCCTCATGGTGAGCCTGTCGAACCATGAGCGGCATGACTTTTTCAGCATCCTGCTAGCGGTTGCCCGCGCCTTGGCCTATATCCCCCAATAAGACACGCAACGAGGGATAGTTATGGCCGGGCGCATCGCGACGGAATGCTTGCATCAAATTTTCCTGGAAGCCCGCACCCATAATAAATGGCAGGATAAGCCCGTGCCCGACGAGTTGCTTCGGCAGCTTGTCGACATCATGAAGATGGGACCGACGAGCGCGAACCAGTCGCCAGCGCGCATCCTCTTCGTGAAATCGGCGGAGGCGAAACAGCGGCTATCCCCGCATCTGTCCGAGGGCAATCGCGCCAAGACGATGAGCGCGCCGGTCTGCGCGATCATCGGCTATGATTTGAGGTTCTACGATCATCTGCCGAAGCTTTTCCCGCATACCGATGCGAAGAGCTGGTTCGAAGGCAAGCCCGAGAAGCACATCGAGACATCGGCGTTTCGCAACGGGACGCTGCAGGGCGCGTACTTCATCATCGCGGCGCGCGCGCTCGGCCTCGATACAGGCCCGATGTCGGGATTCGATAATGACGGCGTCGACCGCGAATTTTTCGCAGGCACGAGCGTCAAGTCGAACTTCCTGTGCAGCCTCGGCTATGGCGACGCGTCCGGCCTTTTCCCGCGGTCGCCGCGCTTCTCCTTCGAGGAAATCGCGAAGATCATTTAGATGCAGAAAAGTGATGTTGCCCATGGTTCGGCAGGCTCACCATGAGTATTAACCCGCTGAAAACACGCGGCCTCATCCTGAGCTTGTCGAAGGATGAAGGTAACGTTTCATGCTTGCCGGCTCGGGGGCTGGCGCTGTGAAAATCCTGGCGATCGAGACAAGCATGGGCCGGACATCGGTGGCGCTGGCGCAGCCGGGTGATCTGGTGCTTGCGAAGCGCATCGAGTCCGGGCGCGGCCAGGCGGAGCAGATCATTCCTCTCATCGGCTCGCTCATGGAGGAGGCCAACCTGCCCTTTGCCGCGTTGAACCGCGTCGCCGTCTGCGTCGGCCCGGGCGGTTTCTCCGGCATCAGGACGGGCGTCGCCGCGGGGCGCGGCATCGGCCTCGCTGCGCATATCCCTGTCGTTGGTGCGACCAGCTTCAGGATCATGGCGGCGGCATTCGAAAAGGCGGCGAAAGCGCCGGAAACCTATGGGCTCGCCGCTCCGGCCGGAATGAATGCAGTCTATTGCCAGATCGTGGCGCGCGGCGGAACGCCGGTTACCGGCATCGTGGCCTTGCCGCAATCGGAGTGTGCGGCGTTCTTCGAAGGCAAAGCCGAGATCCTGGCTGGCCCTGCTGCGGCAACGCTGTCGGAAGCGGGGTTTGTGTCGATGCCGGTCATCGCGCCCGAGTTGCGCCCCGATGCGGTAACGCTTGCCGAACTCGCGGTGAGCCTCGATCCCGAGCGCGATAGTCCCGCGCCCTATTACGTCCGGGAAGCGGACGCCAAGCCCCAGACGAGGCATCTCATTGCTCTCAAAGCCGATTGATCGCCCGGCATCCTCTATTACGGAGGCGACCGCCGCCGATGCGGAGGACCTTGCGGCTCTGTATGCTGAGGCCTTGCCGCCGGGATGGCCGGCAGCCGAACTCGCGGCCGCCTGTGGCGATCCAAATCGGGCCGTATTGAAGGCAACCGACGGCGCGCATCTGGCTGGCTTTATCATCGTGCAATTCGCGGCCGACGAGGCGGAGATCCTGGCAATAGCAGTGGCAAAACGCCAGCGGAGGCTTGGCCATGCGGCATCTTTGCTCCGGGCGGCGGCAAAGACCTGCGGGCGCCGATTAACCTCTTGCATTTATCTGGAAGTGGCGGAAAGTAATGGCCCCGCGCGCAAGCTTTACGAGAAGTTCGGCTTCGTCGTAATCGGGTGCCGCGAACACTACTACCGCTCGCCAAGTTCCGCGCCTGAAACCGCCCTCGTCATGAGGAGAGACGCAAAAATCCCAGCACCGGTTGACCTGGAGAAAAGCAGCACTTAATGAGATTAAGAGATAAAACGGTTCGATTCGGGCCAGGGATGGACGCTCTCGTATTTCATGGGAGAATGATGAGGCTTCTCGGAAGCTTACGGGCTCTCGCGCTTTTGACAGTCTTTATTTCCGTAACGCTGCCGTTGATGCTGCTTCAGTATGGGCTTCTGACATTTGGCCGTCCGCAGGCAAAAACGCTGCCTCACGCTTATCACAAGTTCGTGTGCCGCCTGCTCGGCATCCGGGTTCACATGTGCGGCGCGATTGATCCGAACAGCCCCGTTCTTCTGGTCTCCAACCACGTTTCCTGGCTCGACATCACGGCTTTGAGCACCGTCGCCCCCTTGAGCTTTGTGGCAAAGTCCGAGGTGGGAACGTGGCCGTTCGTCAGCTGGCTCGCGAAATTGCAGCGCAGCGTCTTTATCGACCGAACACGGCGGACGCTGGTGAAGGACAAGGCGGGCGAAATCGCGGAGCGGCTGGCTCAGGGCGATAACATCGTTCTGTTCGCCGAGGGGACGAGCAGCGACGGAAACCGCATCCTGCCCTTCCGCAGCTCCCTGTTTTCGGCGGCATCCCTGACGCCAAAAGCGGCCAATGACAACGGCCCTGAAGCGGTCGTTCAAACGGTCGCGATTACCTACACGCACTTGCATGGCCTGCCGATCCTCCGGCACGAGCGGCCTCTGGTGGCCTGGTACGGCGAAATGGACATGCTGAGCCACGCCTGGAATGTTCTCAAGAGCGGTCCTCTCGATGTCACCATCCGGCTCGGCGAGCCCGTCCGGCTTGCTTCGCTTCGAGACCGCAAGCAACTCGCCGCTTTCTCCGAGGCGCAAGTGCGGCAGTATTATATCGAGCAGGTTACAGCGCGAAGTCGCGCTGCGTAGAGAATGGCGGCGGCAAACTTGGCCATGACTGACGGCCTTTCGGGTTACGCGGACATTTCCGTGCAAAGCCCCGGAGAAGAGGTGGCCGCCCCGGCGCCCAAAAGAGTCTACATCAAGACATTCGGCTGCCAGATGAATGTCTACGATTCCGAACGGATGGCCGACGCTCTCGCGCCAGCAGGATTCGTCGAGACCAGCGTCCTGGAAGAGGCCGATCTCATCATTCTAAACACCTGCCATATCCGCGAGAAGGCCGCCGAAAAGGTCTATTCGGAGCTGGGGCGCATCCGCCTGGTGCGCGAGGCGCGCCGCAGGAATGGCGGCGACTGCATCGTCGCCGTTGCGGGGTGCGTCGCGCAGGCCGAAGGCGAGGAACTCGTGCGCCGCGCGCCCGTCGTGGACATCGTCGTCGGGCCGCAGAGCTACCACCGGCTGCCCGATCTCCTCAAGCGGCGCGCCGAGGGCCGGTCTGCCGTTATTGAAACCGAGTTTCCCGCCGCGGAGAAGTTCGAAATGCTGCCCGCGCCGAAACCGCGAGCGCCCGCTTCCGCTTTTCTCACGGTGCAGGAAGGCTGCGACAAATTCTGCACGTTCTGCGTCGTGCCCTATACCAGGGGTTCCGAATACTCACGCCCGGCCGCGCAAATTCTCGACGAAGCAAAACGGCTTGCGGAGCGAGGGGTGAAAGAGATCACGCTGCTCGGGCAGAACGTGAATGCCTATCACGGCGACGGCCCTTCCGGGAAAAGCTGGGACCTGGCGCAGCTTCTCGGCGCTTTGTCCGAGGTGGATGGCATCGAGCGGCTGCGTTTCACGACGAGCCATCCGAACGAAATGACCGACGCTCTCATCGCCGCCCATCGCGACCTGCCGAAACTGATGCCGTATTTGCATCTCCCGTTCCAGGCGGGGTCCGACCGCATCCTGAAGGCGATGAACCGCAGGCACACGATGGCCGGCTATTTCCGCATCGTGGACAAGCTCAGGGCTGCGCGGCCGGATCTTGCGCTTTCGACCGACATCATCGTGGGTTTCCCGGGCGAGAGCGAAGCCGATTTCCAGGAGACGGTGAGCGTCGTCGAAACGGTGAAATTCGCCCAAGCCTACTCGTTCAAATACAGCGCGCGCCCCGGCACTCCCGCCGCCGAGCGCAGTGGCCAGATCGACGATGACGTCAAGGCCGATCGCCTCGCCCGGCTGCAATCCTTGCTGGTCGCCCAGCAGACCGCGTTCAACGCGAGCATGGTGGGCCGCAAACTGGACGTGCTCTGGGAAACTCCGGGAAGAAAAGCCGGGCAGGTTGTGGGACGCTCGCCCTATCTGCAGGCCGTGCATGCCGACGGCGGAATGAGATTGATTGGCAAAATCACCGGCGTTGAAATTGTGAGCGGCAGTCAAAATAGTCTTCAAGGCGTCATAAAAAAAGTGGACTACGTTGCTACATAAGCGGAGAATAAACTGTAGTTCGCACGGCGAGAGAATGCGGAGAGATACTTTTTGCCAGGCGCCGAGACACCGCCAAACTGGCGCACGATGACCGGAAGTTCGCGTAGTCAGGCGTTGCGAGCCGGCTCCAAGCCGCAAGCGTCAGAGTCCCTCTACCGGGTTGAAATCACCTTCGACGACAACCGTAAGCTTGCCGATGTGCTCGGGGAGTTTGACGTCAATCTCGCCCTCATCGAAAACAAGCTTGGCCTCAAAGCCGTGGCGCATGGCAATGTCGTCGTGCTCGATGGCGAGAAGGAAAGCTGCCTCCAGGGCAAAGTGGTGCTGGAGACGCTGTATCAGCGGGCGAGAGGCGGGGCTGCCCTGACCCAGGGCGATGTCGAGGGCGCAATCCGTCATTTATCCAAGGCCGCCAGCATGACCACGACAAGCGCAGGCGCGCCGCACCCGGTTTCGGCGGTTGGCGAACTCAAAACGCGCAGGCGCACGGTGCTCGCCCGCACGCCGGCCCAGTCGGCCTACATCCAGGCGCTTCAAAGCCGCGAGATGGTCTTCGGAACCGGCCCGGCCGGAACCGGCAAGACCTACCTTGCCGTCGCCTATGCCGCGGGCTGCCTCGAAAGGGGTGAGGCGGACCGGCTTATTCTGTCCCGCCCCGCTGTCGAGGCTGGCGAGCGTCTCGGCTTCCTTCCTGGGGATATGAAGGAAAAAGTCGACCCTTACTTGCGCCCGCTTTATGACGCCCTGTATGATGTTCTCCCCCCTGAGAAGGTGGAACGCGGCCTCGAGACGAAAATGATCGAAATCGCGCCGCTCGCCTTTATGCGCGGCCGGACGCTGGCTCATTCGATCGTTCTTCTCGATGAAGCGCAGAATTGTACGGCGATGCAGATGAAGATGTTTCTCACCCGGCTTGGCGAAGGCAGCAAAATGATCATCACCGGCGATCCTTCGCAGGTGGACCTGCCGATGGGCCAGTCATCGGGCCTCGTTGACGCGCTCGCGATCCTCGAAGATGTGGAGGGGATCGCCCATATTGCATTCACGCGCGCGGATGTCATTCGTCATCCTCTTGTGGGCCGAATTATTGAAGCCTACGAAACAAAGCGCTAAGTAAAGAATATTATGATAACAAGCGGCATGAACACTACCATTGAGCCCGTTGCGTCTCCGGAGAGCGACGCTTCGGCCAGCGAGGGCGACCCCTCCCGAACGTGCGTCGATATTGTAATTGAAGATGATCGATGGATTTCCGTGGACGGTCTGCAAGTCCTCATCCCTGATCTCGCGGCTGAGACTCTTCGTGCGGCCAGCCTCTTGCCTGAGAGCCACAGCGTCAGCGTAGCGCTCCTCTCCGACGCCGAGGTGCGCACGCTGAACAAGGTTTTCCGCGGCAAGGATCTTCCGACGAATGTCCTGTCGTTTCCCTCGCCGGCTGCTCCAATGTGTGCGGGCGGGCGCGAAGGGGAGCCGCTTTTTCTTGGGGACGTGGCTTTGGCCTACGAAACGGTCGTGAGCGAGGCTTCGGCCCAGGGCAAGACTGTCTTGCAGCACGCGGCTCATCTCGTGGTGCATGGCGTCCTGCATCTTTCAGGATACGGCCATGACGGCGAGGCCGATGCCGAGCGCATGGAAACTGCAGAAGGGGCCATTCTTGCCCGCTTCGGCATTCCCGATCCTTACCGGGATGACGCGGCTTCGCTGGCAACCTCCCTTTGATCTCAACACGGTAAAATAAAAAAGCTATGCCTCCACAACTCGGGCACGAATCTGGGAAGACGAAAGCATCGCCAAGCTGGCTTCAGCGGATGGCGGCTACCCTGGGATTCACCAGCAGCGTAAGCCTGCGTGAGACGCTCGAAAGCGCGATCCGGGAAACCGACGAGGAAGACGATCAATCCCTGTCGCCGCAGGAACGCCTGATGCTGCTCAACGTCCTCGAATTCGGCCAGACAAAAGTTTCGGAGGTGATGATTCCGCGCGCCGACATCGTCGCCGTGGAAGAAAACCAGACTGTCGCCGAGCTTTTGAACCTCTTCGCCCGCATCGGCCATTCACGCGTGCCGGTATTCCGGGAGAGCCTCGATAATCCGGTCGGCATGGTGCACATCAAGGATGCGATCGCCTGGGTCACGCGCGGGGCAAACCTGAGCTTGCAGGATGAGGCGGTCCTGGAAAAGGCTGTGCAAACCCTCGATCTCAGCCGCTCCGCTCTCAGGACAACCATCGCCTCAGCGAAGCTCGTGCGCGAGGCCCTCTTCGTGCCTTCCTCGATGACTGCCCTGGCTCTGCTCGCGAGGATGAAGCAGAAACAGATCCACCTCGCCATCGTCGTGGACGAGTTCGGAGGCACGGACGGACTCGCGACATTCCAGGACGTGGTTGAGGCGATCATCGGCGATATCCCCGACGAGCATGACGACAGCAAAGCCCTCGCAATCGGCGTCGAAAACGAGGCCTTCATCGCGAGCGCGCGCACGCCCATCGAGGATGTCGAGCAGGTGCTCGGCCTGTCGTTGACCACGAACGGGATCCCGGAGGACGTCGAAACGCTGGGCGGCCTTATCATGGCGACGGTCGGAAGCGTTCCCAAACGCGGCCAGATCATTCCGCATCCATCCGGCGTGACCTTCGAGATCATGGAAGCCGGGCCGCGGCGCTTGCACAAGGTTCGCATATTCAAGCAACTCGCCCTGACCGCCCCGGAGAAGCCGTTGCTGCTTCCAGCTCCGGACGGCGAATGTTCGCCCGAAGTGGCCAGCCGCGCAAAAGGCACGCTGGCGCGAGACGCGAGGGCCGCCTAGCCAAACTTAGCTGATCCGGCCAACGGATTGTCATCCCGGCCAAGCGCAGCGCGAGCCGGGATCAAAAAACGGCAGTCCCTTTCAATATGTTACGATCCCGGATAGGCTCCGCCTTTCTCGGATGACGGCGACGGCCAAGCCTTTCATACGGCCTTCACGGCACTATGAGATTCCTATGGGAGCGCAGACGCGCTCAAATTGTTTTTTTATTCCTGCTCGCTGACTTTTCAGAGCACTGCCGGGCCAGACTGCCTTGCCGGCTATGGCCGCGGCCAATTCGGAGGCTCAAAAATGACCGATGTTGTCATGCTGGCGATGGGCGTCGGCTTCTTCATCATCGCCCTTGCCTACGTCGCGGCCTGCGACCGGCTGTGAGGACCAATCATGCTTTTTGATTACATTCTTGCAGGGGCCGTCACGGCCTTTGTGCTGGGCTACCTCGTTTATGCGCTTGTCCGCCCCGAGCGGTTCTGAGGAGCGTTATCCATGACAGTACTAGGCTGGGTGCAGATCGCACTCTATGCGCTCGTTATCGTTCTCATCGCCAAGCCGTTCGGCTGGTATATGACCCGCGTTTTCAATGGACAGCGCGTGCTGCTGACCTGGCCTTTGCGGCCCGTTGAGAAGGCGCTTTACTGGGTCGGCGGCGTCAACGAAAAGCAGGAGCAGAACTGGGTTACCTACGCCGTTTCCATGCTGCTTTTCAGCATAGCCGGCTTTGTGACGCTCTATGCATTGCAACGGTTCCAGGCTTCGCTGCCGTTCAACCCTCAAGGGCAAGCCGCAGTCACGCCCGATCTTGCGTTCAACACCTCCGTCAGCTTCATCACCAATACGAACTGGCAATCTTATACGCCCGAGACCACCATGAGCTATCTCGTGCAGATGGCCGGGCTCACGGTGCATAATTTCCTTTCGGCCGCGACCGGCGTCGCCCTCGCGCTGGCGCTGATCCGGGGCTTCTCGCGGCGAACCTCCAATACGGTCGGCAACTTCTGGGTCGATATGACCCGCTGCACGCTTTACGTGCTGCTTCCCGTCTCGATTGTGGTCGGCCTGTTCTTCGTCTGGCAGGGCATGCCGCAGAACCTGAGCGCCTACACCGGCGTCGCGACCCTCGAAGGCGGAAAGCAGCTCATCGCGCAAGGCCCGGTGGCCTCCCAGGAAGTCATCAAGATGTTCGGGACGAATGGCGGCGGCTTCTTCAACGCCAACTCCGCGCATCCTTTTGAAAACCCGAACGCGATAACGAACTTCATCCAGATCGTCCTGATTTTCTCCATCGGCGCCGCGCTCACCAACGTGTTCGGCCGCATGGTCGGCGATCAGCGGCAGGGCTGGGCGATCTTCTCCGTTATGGGCCTGCTGTTTCTGGCTGGCGTGGCGGTTTGCTATTCGGCGGAAGGCGCGGGAAATCCCGCGTTCGCGAAGCTCGGCATCGACATGACGCCAAGCGCGCTTCAGCCGGGCGGCAATATGGAAGGCAAGGAACTCCGCTTCGGCATCGCGAACTCATCGCTGTTTACGACGGTAACGACGGACGCTTCCTGCGGCGCGGTCAACACTATGCACGACAGCCTCACCCCGCTCGGGGGCATGATCCCGATGATCAACATTATGCTCGGCGAAATCATATTCGGCGGCGTCGGCTCGGGCCTCTACGGCATGCTGCTGTTCGCGATCCTGGCGGTCTTCATCGCCGGGCTGATGGTCGGGCGAACGCCGGAATACCTTGGCAAGAAGATCGAGGCCAAGGAGGTGAAGATGGCGATGCTCGCGATCCTCATCCTGCCGTTCTCGATCCTTGGCTTCAGCGCCATCGCCGTCGTCGCGAAGGACGGGCTGGCCGGGTTGGCGAATGCGGGGCCGCACGGCTTCAGCGAAGCGCTTTATGCCTACACCTCCGCCACCGGCAATAACGGCAGTGCGTTCGCGGGGCTTTCCGCCAACTCCATGTTCTACAACACGACGCTCGCCTTCGCGATGCTGATCGGCCGCTTCCTGATGGTCATCCCCGCGCTTGCCATAGCCGGTTCGCTGGCGGCCAAGCGAACCCTGCCGCCATCGGCCGGGACGTTCCCGACGCACGGCCTGCAGTTCGTGCTGCTGGTCTCGGGCGTGATCCTCATCCTTGGCGGTCTCACATTCTTCCCTGCGCTTTCGCTCGGACCTGTCGTCGAGCATTTCGCCATGCTCGCCGGACAAACCTTTTGAGCTTCGAGGTAAAAATCCATGCTCGCTCCAGCTGCAACAGCCAAAGGCAAACGGACGCCAACGGCCACGATCACCGATCCCAAGATCCTGATTCCGGCCATTGGCGCGTCATTCAAAAAGCTCGACCCTCGGACTCTCGCCAAGAACCCCGTGATGTTCGTGGTCGAGGTGGTTGCGCTCCTGACCACGGTGCTCTTGATCCGCGACCTCGTAACGGGCGCCGGAAATTTCGGCTTCTCGATCCAGATCATCCTCTGGCTCTGGTTCACGGTGCTGTTCGCGAATTTCGCGGAAGCCGTGGCGGAAGGGCGCGGCAAGGCCCAGGCCGCTAGCCTGCGCGCCACGAAAACGGACATCACCGCCAAGAAGCTGCCGGACGCCAAAAACCACCAGCGCTTCGACCTCGTGCCCGCGATGCAATTGAAGCCGGGCGACATCGTTTTTGTCGAGGCAGGCGATCTCATCCCCTCGGATGGCGATGTGATCGAAGGCGTGGCATCGGTGAATGAAGCGGCCATCACCGGCGAGTCCGCTCCCGTGATCCGGGAGTCGGGCGGCGACCGCTCGGCCGTGACCGGCGGCACGCTTGTGATCTCCGACTGGATCGTGGTGCGCATCACCGCAGGCCAGGGCTCGACCTTCCTCGACAGGATGATCGCCCTCGTCGAAGGCGCGGAACGAAAGAAAACGCCGAACGAGATTGCGCTGAACATCCTTCTCGCGGGCATGACCATCATCTTCGTTTTCGCGGTCGCCAGCATTCCAAGCTTCGCGGCCTATGCCGGAGGCGAGATTTCGGTCATTGTTCTGGTTGCCCTCTTCGTGACGCTGATCCCGACAACCATCGGCGCGCTCCTCTCCGCCATCGGCATCGCGGGCATGGACCGGCTCGTGCGTTTCAATGTGCTCGCCATGTCGGGCCGTGCGGTGGAAGCGGCGGGCGACGTGGACACCCTGCTCCTCGACAAAACCGGGACGATCACGCTCGGCAACCGGCAGGCGTCCGAGTTCATTCCCTTGCCGGATGTCACCGAGAAGGAGCTTGCTGATGCGGCGCAACTCGCGTCGCTTTCCGACGAGACGCCGGAAGGCCGCTCCATCGTGGTGCTGGCCAAGGACCGCTATAGCATCCGGGGCCGCGACCTCGCGCACTTCAGCGGGCATCATTTCATTCCCTTCTCGGCCCAGACGCGCATCAGCGGCATCGACCTTGAGGGCGAGCAGATCCGCAAAGGCGCTGTCGACGCCGTCATCAACTATGTCCGGCAGGTAACGGGCAATCCCAACATGCCCGTGCCGCGCGAGCTTGAGCGCGAAGCGGAAGCGATTTCGACGGCGGGCGGAACTCCGCTGGCCGTCGCCCGCAACGGGCGCTTGCTGGGGCTGGTTCATCTCAAGGACATCGTGAAGGGCGGCATCCGCGAGCGCTTCGCCGAACTGCGCCGCATGGGCATCCGCACCATCATGATCACGGGCGACAATCCGCTGACCGCCGCCGCCATCGCAGCCGAAGCCGGGGTCGACGATTTCCTGGCGCAGGCGACGCCCGAGAACAAGCTGAACCTCATCCGCGAGGAGCAGGCGAAGGGCAAGCTTGTCGCCATGTGCGGCGACGGCACGAACGACGCACCTGCCCTGGCTCAGGCTGACGTGGGCGTGGCCATGAATACCGGCACGATGGCCGCGCGCGAGGCCGGCAACATGATCGACCTCGACAGCGACCCCACGAAGCTGATCGAGATCGTGGAGATCGGCAAGCAGCTCCTCATCACGCGCGGCGCGCTCACCACCTTCTCCATCGCCAACGACGTCGCGAAATACTTCGCGATCATCCCCGCGATGTTCGTCGCCTTCTACCCGCAGCTCAACGCGCTGAATGTGATGGGCCTTTCGACGCCGCAAAGCGCGATCCTCTCGGCGATCATCTTCAACGCGCTGATCATCATTTTCCTGATCCCGCTTGCGCTGCACGGCGTGCGCTACCGGCCTCTCGGAGCCTCGAAGATCCTGACCCGAAACCTGCTGATCTACGGCGTCGGCGGCGTCATCGTCCCATTCCTCGGCATCAAGCTGATCGACATGGCTGTCTCAGCCATCGGTCTGGCTTAAGGAGTACAATCATGTTGAGACAAATCCGGCCCGCCATCGTGATGATCATCGGTCTCACCCTCATCACGGGCTTGGCCTATCCGCTGGGCATGACCGGGCTCGCGCAACTCATCTTTCCGCATCAGGCGAATGGAAGCCTGATCGAGAAGGACGGCAAGGTGATAGGCTCGGAGCTCGTCGGCCAGAACTTCACCGATGCGCGGCACTTCCACGGCAGGCCCTCCGCAACAACGGACACAGACCCGAACGACCCGGCGAAGACGGTGCCCGCGCCTTACAACGCCAGCAATTCGGGCGGCTCGAACGCCGGGCCGACCTCGAAAAGCCTGATCGACCGTGTCACCCAGGATGCCGATAAGTTGAAGGCCGAGAATCCGTCGGCGCCCATCCCGGTCGATCTCGTAACGACGTCCGCCAGCGGTCTCGATCCGGACATCAGCCCGGCGGCGGCCTTCTTTCAGGTTCCGCGCGTGGCGCAGGCCAGTGGGATCCCGGAGGACAGGGTGCGCGAGCTTGTGAACCAAAGCATCGAAGGGCGCTCTCTTGGCATCCTTGGGGAGCGTCGCGTGAACGTGCTGAAGCTCAACATGAAGCTCGACGCCGAGGCCGCAAGGCAGGGTGCCGAAAAACCGTGACACCCGGCCCTCATCCTGCGACAGGCTCAGGATGAGGCGATCAGCGGATTTAACTCTCATGGTGAGCCTGTCGAACCATGGGCAGCCGGTTTCTACGACCCTGCTAAGGACAGCAGCTTGAAAGTTGAGCCGCCGCACCGATTCTCAGAGTGGGCGTCTTTGGGTGGGTGAGAGCATGCGTATATCCGATTTGATTACACCGGGATCGATCGCGGTGCGCGTGCACATCGACGACAAGCCCGATGCGCTAAGATTTCACAGGCATGGCGCTCGGCTCGAGAAGCGGCCTCGATCCCGAGCGCATCGCGAATGCGCTCGCCGCTCGCGAAGCCCTTGGGTCGACCGGAATTGGCCACGGCGTGGCCCTTCCCCACGTTTGCTTCCCCGATCTCGAAAGACCCTACGCCTTCCTTTGTTCCCTCGCCAGGCCGATCGGCTTCGATGCAATAGACGGCGAACGGGTCGATCTGGTCTGCGCCGTCATCAGCCCGGCCAATGCGAAGGCAGAGGGCGGCGAATCCCTGTCGAATCTGGCCGCCATCTCAAGACTTCTGCGGGATAAGGAGCGAGCTTCGGCGATCCGGAAAGCGGCGAAGCCGCTGGATATTTATGATGTCATTGTGAAGCAGGCCGAAAAGGCCGGATAATTGGCAAGCCAAGGGGAATGACCCAAACCGACACGATAAGACCCTCGCCGGACGCGCTGCTGGAGGAAGCACGGCGCGAGGACCGGAGCCGTGGCCGCCTTAAGGTGTTCATCGGCGCCGCTCCCGGCGTGGGCAAGACTTATGAAATGCTTTTGTCGGCGCGGGCGAAACTGGCCGAGGGCGCGGATATCGTCATCGGAGTCGTCGAAACGCATGGACGCGCGGAGACGCAGGCCCTCCTGGGAGGCTTCGAGATCATTCCGCGGCTCAAGATCGACTATCACGGGCACGTTCTTGAGGAGATGGACCTCGACGCCATCCTCAAGCGGCATCCGCAAATAGTGCTCGTCGACGAGCTTGCGCATACGAATGCGCCCGGCAGCAAGCATCCGAAGCGCTATCTCGATGTCGAAGATTTGCTCGGCGCCGGCATCGACGTCTACACGACGCTCAACATCCAGCATGTCGAAAGCCTGAACGACGTTGTGGCGCAGATCACGCGCATCCGCGTGCGCGAGACTGTGCCGGACTTGCTCCTTAACAAGGCAGACGACATTGAGGTGGTCGACCTCGCGCCCGATGAACTCATTCAGCGGCTGAGAGAGGGAAAGGTTTACGTTCCCAAACAGGCCGAACGCGCGCTCAAGCACTACTTCTCGCCCGGCAATCTCACCGCTCTGCGTGAGCTTGCGCTGCGCCGCACCGCCCAACGGGTCGATGAGCAGCTTCTCACCCACATGCGCGCGCACGCGATCCCCGGCCCATGGCCCGCGGGCGAGCGCCTGCTCGTTTGCGTCAGCGAAGACCCTCGCTCGGCCGGGCTGGTCCGGTATACAAAGCGGCTCGCCGACCGCCTCCACGCACCCTGGAGCGCGATCTATATCGAATCCAGGCGGAGCCAGCAGCTCACCGAAGTCGCCCGCGACCGCATCGCCGACACGCTGCGGCTCGCGGAAAAATTGCAGGGAGAGGCAATCACCCTTCCCGGCGGCAATGTCGCGGAAGAGCTTCTCTCCTATGCCCGCGCCAATAACGTCACCCAGATCGTCGTCGGCAAATCCGGGCGAACGCGGTGGTTCGAGTTCCTCCACGGCTCTGTCGTCAACGAACTCGTGCGCAGTTCAGGCAACATCACCGTCCATGTGATCGCGGGCGAGCACCTGATCGCCGATCCGATCCCGAAGAAAACGGTCAAGACGAGCGAATTGAACGACTTGAACGGGGGGGACGTTATACCCTACGTCGCGACCGTGGCGGCAGTCGCGCTGGCGCTTGGCTTCGCTTACGTCCTGCAGCCGCTGATCGGCATCGAAAGCTCCGACCTCGTCTTCCTCGTGGCTGTCATCGGCATCGCTTACAAGTACGGCTTGTGGCCATCCATGGCCGCCGCCGTGCTCAGCATGATTTGTTACCAGTTCTTCCTGCTCGAGCCCCTTTACAATACAAGCTTGTCCGACTTAAAAAACTTGACTGCACTCGCTTTCTTCTTCTTTACCGCGTTCGTAGTCAGCAACCTGACTGCCAAGGTGCGCGCGCAAGCCTACACCGCACGCAACCGGGCCGGGACGACCGAGGCCCTTTATGCCTTCTCGAAGAAGCTCGCGGGAATTGTGTCCCTCGACGATCTGCTTTGGGCGGCCGCCTATCAGATTGCGCATTCGCTGAAAACCGACGTTGTGATCGTTCTCCCCGATAGCAACGGCGTTTTGCGCGTGCGCGCCGGCTTCCCGCCGGAGGATGACCTCGATCAGGCGGAACTCGGGGCGGCGAAATGGTCCTTCGAGAACAACCGCGCCGCTGGGCGCGGATCCGACACGTTGCCGGGCGCGAAGAGGCTTTTCATTCCTCTTCGGACGGCGTCGGGCGCAATCGGCGTTATCGGGCTTGCAAGGGGGCAGCGGCCGGAAATGCTGCTCACCCCGGACGAGCGGCGTCTCCTCGACGCGCTGATGGATCAGTCGGCGGTTGCGCTTGAGCGCGTCCGCCTCGCGGGCCAGATCAATGAGGCTCGCCTCGCCGCCGAAAGCGAGCGGTTGCGCGCCGCGCTTTTGACATCCCTGTCCCACGACCTGAAGACGCCGCTTGCGTCGATCCTGGGCGCGGTCACTACGCTAAAGCAGTATCGCGACGTGCTCGATAGCCCGACCCAGGAAGAACTTGTAACGACGATCCAGGAGGAGGCCGAGCGGCTTTCGCGCTTCGTGGCCAACCTGCTCGACATGACTAAAATCGAGTCCGGCTCGATAGAACTCGACCGCGAGCACGTCCACATCGACGACGTCGTCGCCACTGCGCTGCAGAGGGTTTCAACCATTGTGTCCGACCACAAGGTGGAAGTCGATCTTGAGGCGAGCCTTCCGATGCTCAATCTCGACGTCATGCTTTTCGAGCAAGTGCTTGTGAACCTGCTCGACAACGCCGCAAAATATGCGCCGCCAGGATCGGAAATTCGCATCCGGGCGCGGCGGACGCGAGGCGCGGTTGCGATCGAGGTCCTGGACGAAGGGCCAGGGATACCGGAGGACCGCCTTGAGCGCGTGTTCGAGAAGTTCCACCGCGTGAAGCACGGCGACCGCCAGCGCGCCGGAACAGGGCTCGGGCTCGCGATCTGCCGCGGATTTGTGACAGCGCTCGGAGGCAAGGTCGTAGCGGCGAACAGGGCCGACCGGTCTGGCGCGATATTTACGATTGCGTTTCCCTATCACGAGAATGAACTGGTTGCTTGATGGGGCGATAAAGCTATGACCGCGGGCAGTAGTGACAGGACACCGCTTCTGGTGGTCGACGACGAGCCGCCGATACGACGGCTGTTACGCACCAGTCTCGGGGCGGAGGGCTTCGAGGTTTTCGAGGCCGATAACGCGGAGAAGGCGTTTGCGACGATCGAGGCGAGGAAGCCCGAAGTCGTGATCCTCGATCTCGGCCTTCCCGACCAGGATGGCCTTGATGTCATCCGCCGTATTCGCAAGAGCGGATCGAAACTGCCGATTGTGGTTCTGTCGAGCCGGGGGGACGAGCGCGGCAAGGTCGAGGCGCTGGAGCTTGGCGCGGACGATTACGTGACGAAGCCCTTCGGCATCGCGGAACTGGTCGCCCGCGTTCGCACTGCCCTGCGCCATCGCTTTCAGGAGCAGGGCGGCGAACCGCTGTTCAAGAGCGGGCCGCTCCAGGTTGACCTTGTCCGCCGCGTGGTCACGGTGAACGGCGAGGAGGTTAAGCTTTCGCCCAAGGAGTACGAGATCCTCCGCCTCCTGGTTCTGCATGCCGGGAAAGTGCTCACCCATCGTCTTATCATGCAGCAGGTTTGGGGAGCGGCCTGCGACGTCCAATATCTGCGGATTTACGTGCGGCAGCTTCGGCAGAAAATCGAGGCGGATCCCGAGCGCCCGGCCCTCATAAGGACCGAAACCGGGGTGGGCTACCGCCTTCGCGTCGAGGGCAATTGATGCCGGTGGTTTGATAGGCGTTCGTCAGCTGCCGAGCGCGCCTTGTAACGTTTGATGGCCGGGTCAGCCGATGTGAACAATGCCCGGCAGAGTTTTCAGCGCGGAGAGCTGGCGGGCCGAAATCGCGAAGTTGTTTCCGAGCACGATCTCGACGGCCTTGCTCGCCTCCCGCAGCTCAACCACCAGCTTCAGCTCAATCGAGCCGTCGCGGCTCACATGCTTCAAAAGATCGCCAACCTGAAGCTTCTCGGTTGCGGTGATCGACATCTGGCGCGTGCTTTTGCCCAACACCTCATCGAGCGTTTGCACGGTCTGGACGCGGACCTTGATCGCCTCCCCATCCGCTTCGCCCTCGACCTGAAGCAGCACATTCTTGCCGGGCTCCAGCTTGTCGGCCGCCGATGCCAGCGTGTCGGCGAAAATTACCGCCTCGAATTGCCCCGTGGGATCGGAGAATCCGGCAAAGGCGAAGCGGTTCCCGGATTTCGCCTTGCGGTCCTGCTTGTAGGTGACGGTTGCCGCGAGGCGCGCTTCGGCCCGGCCGTGCGCCTCTGCGCGGGCCGCAAAATCGCTCCAGCGCATGACGTTGAGCCGCGCAAGCTGATCGGCGAAGTCGTCGAGCGGATGTCCGGACAGATAGAAGCCCGCCGCCGCAAGCTCATTGTCCAGCATCTCCAGGAGCCCCCAGGCCGGGGCATCCGACAGAACAAGCGGATGCGCGGCCTGCTCCGATGAGGCGGCTCCGAACATGTCAACCTGACCCGCCGCGCGGTCATGGGCGATGCGCGCCCCGAACTCGACCAGACGCTCCAGGTTCCTCGCAACCTTGGCTCTGTTCTTCTCCAGATCCTCAAGGGCGCCGGCCGCGTTCAGCGTCTCGATCCCGCGCTTGTTCACGGCCTTTGGATTGACCCGCGACATGAAGTCGGCAAGGTCTCGGAAGGGCTTCTCCCCGCGCTCCTCAACGATGGTGGCCGCAGCCGCCTGACCCATATTCTTGAGCGCCGCCAGCGCATAGCGGATGCCGCCGCCCTCCGGCTCGAAGTCGACCGCCGATTTGTTCACCGAAGGCGGCAGGATCGCGATGCCGTGCTGCTTCGCCTCGCGCGTGTAGCTGTAAAGCTTGTCGGTGTTGCCCATGTCGAGCGTCATCGACGCGGCGAGAAACTCCTGGCAGTGGTTCGCCTTGAGATACGCCGTCTGATAGGCGATGAGCGCATAAGCGGCGGCGTGGCTCTTGTTGAAGCCGTAGCCTGCGAATTTCGCCACAAGTTCGAAGATGAAGCGCGCCCGTGCCTCCTCGATGCCCTTCTCCATTGCGCCTTTCACGAAGTGCGCGCCTTGGGCATCCATCTCGGCCTTGATCTTCTTACCCATCGCGCGGCGCAGCAGATCGGCTTCACCGAGGCTGTACCCCGACAAAACCTGCGCGAGCTGCATCACCTGCTCCTGGTAGATGATGACGCCGTAGGTCTCCTCCAGAATCGGCTTGGCGAGCGGGTGAAGGTAATCCGGTTCTTCGATGCCGTGCTTGCGGTTGATGAAGGTCTCGATGTTGTCCATCGGGCCGGGACGATAAAGCGCGTTTATAGCGACGATGTCGCCGAAGCGGTCGGGCTTCAGCTTGCGGAGCGCCTCCCGCATGCCCGTACTTTCGAGCTGGAACACGCCGCCGGTATCGCCCTTGGCAATCAGCTCGTAAGTTGGGGCGTCATCAAGCGGCAGATGCCCGAGATCGACGGGCCTGCCCGCCTTTTTCAGGAGCGCACACGCCTTTTGCAGCACCGTCAGCGTCTTCAGGCCGAGGAAGTCGAACTTCACGAGCCCCGCCTGCTCGACCCATTTCATGTTGAACTGGGTGACCAGCATGTCGGAACGCGGATCGCGATAGAGGGGGACCAACTCGACCAGCGGCCTGTCGCCGATGACAACGCCGGCGGCGTGGGTGGAGGCGTGGCGGTAAAGCCCCTCCAGCTGTTGCGCCGTGTTGAGAAGCTGTTTCACGATTGGCTCGCGGTCGCGGGCCTCCTGCAGCCCTGGCTCGCTTTCGATGGCCTGGGCGAGCGTCACCGGGTTCGCCGGATTGTTCGGCACCATCTTGCAGAGCCGGTCGACCTGCCCATACGGCATCTGCAGAACGCGGCCAACGTCGCGGAGCACGGCGCGCGCTTGCAGCTTTCCGAAGGTGATGATTTGCGCGACCCTGTCCGCGCCGTATTTCCGGCGAACATAGGCGATCACCTCGTCGCGGCGGTCCTGGCAGAAGTCGATGTCGAAGTCCGGCATCGACACGCGCTCCGGATTGAGGAAGCGCTCGAAGAGGAGGCCGAAGCGGATCGGGTCAAGATCGGTGATCGTCAGCGACCAGGCCACGACCGAGCCAGCACCCGAGCCACGGCCCGGCCCCACGGGGATGCCCTGCGCCTTCGTCCATTTGATGAAGTCGGACACGATCAGGAAGTAGCCCGGAAACTTCATCCGGGTGATGACGTCGAGTTCGAAGGCGAGGCGCTTCCTGTAATCCTCCTCGCTCGCCGCGCGGAGATGTTCCGGGATGGCCGCGAGGCGGCGGGCGAGCCCCGCTTCCGCCTGCGCCTTCAACTCGGCGGCTTCCGCCGCGGCGGTGTCTTCCGCGCCAGGAACGAAGCTCGGCAGAATCGGCTTGCGGGGTCGCGGCCGGTAGGCGCAGCGCTTGGCGATCTCCACCGTGTTCTCGATGGCCTCGGGCAGATCGGCAAACAAAGCCGCCATTTCGCCTTGTGACTTGAGATAGTGCTCGGGCGAGAGGCGGCGGCGGTCATCCTCCGCCACGTATCGGCCTTCCGCGATGCAAAGCAGCGCGTCGTGCGCGTCGAAAACATCGCGCTTTTTGAAATAGGCTTCGTTGGTGGCGACGATCGGCACGCCATTGTCATAGGCCCAGCGCAGAAGCTGCGGCTCCACCAGGCGTTCGCGCTGCAAGCCATGGCGCTGGATTTCCACGTAAAACCGCTCGGCGAAAATGGCGGCCAGCGCGGAGAGCCGCGAACTCGGCCAACGGGGCATTCCCGGCAGCGAAGGCCTTGTCCGTCGGTCCGTCCGGTCCGCCTGAGAGCGCGATCAGGCCTTCCCCGCATTCCTCCAGTTGCGCCAGCGTCACATGCGGCGCGCCATCGCCCGCATCGAGGAAAGCCTGGCTGGAAAGGCGCATCAGGTTGCTGTACCCGGCCTCGTCCTTTGCGAGCAGAACCAGCGAGCCATGATGAGCCGCGCGCGCACCGGAGCGAGGCGTCTCGTCGGAGGCTTGCGGAAAGGCGATGGTCAGCGTGCATCCGAGGATTGGCTGCACACCTTCGGCAGCGAGCGCTTCGGAAAATTCAAGCGCGCCGAAAAGGTTGTTCCTGTCGGTGATGGCGAGCGCGGGCTGTCCGTCGGCGGCGGCCAGCTTCGCAAGAGCCTTCACAGGCAGCGCGCCTTCCAGCAGCGAATAGGCGGAATGCACATGAAGGTGGATGAAGCTTGGCTTCGTCATCGGCTCCCGCGGGTTCATTTCAAGCCGACGCACAAGATAGCGTGCCTCATGGCGATTCGGCAGGGATGGCGGTCGAGTTATCCCATCGCCTTTGCGGAGTTGCCCCCCTCGCAACCTTTCCTTGAGCTAAATTGGATTCTCGGCAAGTACTGTCGCGATCTTCTCTAAAAAAGGCTTGATGCGCCAGTATCCGGTTCTTGCCTGTTCAAGTTCGACCTCTATCTGTTTCTCGGCTTCGGTCTCAATGTGGGCAAGATTTCGCAGTTCGTATATTTGCTTAATGTCTCCTGCATGCGCCCCATCGACGAAACCGATCCGCACAGCGCAATCGATTTTGTCTTTGAATGGAATACTATTCCTCGGTGTCTTTGCGTCGCGATACACGCATGTGAAGAGTTCTTCATCTCCAAATTTCATAGTCGTCCGGCTACCTAGCTGTCGCGTCTCAACAGGTTATTCTGGGGCAGCTGGGACACAGGCGTGTTGCCTTTGATGCCGAAGTGAGGCCGATGATAGTTGTACAACGAGGCTCAAGAACGCCCACAGGACGGCTTGGCGAGAAGTTCTGTATCGCTTTCATCCGTGGTCTGGGCGCGAAGCCTGCGTCCATGCGATAATCGAGAGGGCGGGGAGCGTCGTTTTCCGTTGCACGCTTGACGGTTCGGATGCCGCTCGATGGCTGGAGATTCCGGCTTGGATGTTTGATCGCACCTTGTGTCCCCATGAACCGTACTTGGCGCAGGAGCCGTTTGTCGGCGTTGAGGCGCTCAAGGCGTTGTCCACTTTACTAGATCAGGCGCTTAAGACGGCAGTCCCATCATCGAATGCCCCGCTTTCAGATGCATTCGGGATCTCTCACGATCAGAATCGGAGAGAGAGCCATGTCAGTCAAGGCGACAACGCCGGCGATCATGCACCGGCAAAACCGGCGAAGCAGTCTGCAGCAGATGGACTTGTTCAGGGCCGGGGTGGCGGACGGCGCACCCGCATGGACGGAACTTCCAGAGGACGCACGGGACGCACTCGTCAGCCTGATGACGCAGTTGCTCCTGAAGCATGCACGAACGAGCCCGGCGCCGTCCGAAGCGGAGGCCGTCCATGATTGTTGACAAGCTCCGCCCTCATCATCTGGAGCGCAAAGCAATCCTCTACGTGCGCCAGTCCTCCCCCCATCAGGTGCTTCACAACCGCGAGAGCAGTACGCTGCAATATGCCATGCGCGACCGCCTGACGGCGCTGGGCTTCGCCGAGATCGAAGTGATCGACGAGGATCTTGGACGCTCAGCCGCCGGCGGTGTGCAGCGCGCCGGCTTCGAGCGGATGGTCGCCGAGGTCTGCCTCGGCAAGGTCGGCGCGGTCTGCGCGCGCGAGGTCTCTCGTTTTGCCCGGAACAGCCGGGATTGGCAGCAACTGATCGAGATGTGCCGCGTCGTTGACACCGTACTGGTCGATCAAGAGGCAATCTACGCACCAAGGCACGGTAACGACCGGCTGCTGCTTGGGCTGAAGGGCAGCCTCAACGAGTACGAACTCGATCTTCTTCGCCAGCGTTCGCTCTCCGCCCGTTACGAGAAAGCGCGCCGGGGCGAACTTGTTGTGGCGGCGCCGGTTGGCTTCGTGAAGGCTGGCGACCGCTACGAGAAGGACCCGGACCGGCGTGTGCAGGCGGCGATCTCACTGGTCTTCGACAAGATCGAGGAACTCGGCAGCGTGCGGCAGGCGCTACTTTGGTTCCACGAGCAGAACCTTGATCTGCCGGTGAAGCTAACGAGCGGCGATACGGCCTGGCGACGTCCAAACTACGCAACCCTCCACAGGATGATTGAGAACCCGGTTTACGGTGGCGCTTATGCCTATGGTAGAACAGCTGCGCCGGCAGGATACGGTGTGCATGACGCAAGCGGTAAAATCCGCCGCAAGGCAAGGAGCGAGTGGCTGGCCCTGATACCGCACGCCCATGAAGGCTATGTCACCTGGGAAAGGTTTGAAGCGATCCGCACGATGGTCTCAGGCAACATCCCCACAAGCCGTCACCATGGAGCGCCCAAGCATGGCGAGGCGCTGCTTGCCGGGTTGATCCGGTGCCGGCGCTGCGGACGCAAGCTAACACTACGCTACAGCGGAACGCAGCACCACATTCCGCGCTATAGCTGCACCCGTGGCTGGCTGGACAATGGTGAGCCGCGTTGCATCGCTTTTGGCGGTTTGCGCGTCGACGACAAGATCGAGGAGGCGCTTCTTGGCGTCGTCGGCCCCGGCGCCGTCGCAGCGGCGATGGCGGCCGCAAGGCAGGTCACCGAACAGCGCGATCAGGTTCGTGAGGCCCTCGGCCGCGACCTTGAAGCGGCCCGCTACGCTGCAGACCGTGCCTTTCGTCAGTATGATGCTGCCGATCCAGCCAACCGCCTGGTCGCCAGTGAACTTGAAGCGCGATGGAACCGCGCCCTCATTGGTGTCACCGAGGTGGAAAGCAAAATCTCCGCGCACGAAGCGGCGGCCCCAGCGCCGGGGATTGACCCGGCGATGCTTGGCCTGCTGGCTTCGAACCTCAAGACGGTCTGGTCTGCACCCGCCACGGATGCGCGTCTCAAAAAGCGCATTGTGCGTACGCTGATCCACGAGGTCGTCGCCGATATTGATGATGCAGCCTCTGAGATCGTTCTTGTCATCCACTGGAGCGGCGGCGCCCATAGCGAGGTGCGCTTACCCAAGCGCCGTCGCGGGCAGCGTAACAGCACGTCCGCCGACATCATCGCAGTTGTTCGCCAACTTGTGCTGATCGCGAATGATGAGCTGATCGCTGGGCTCCTGAACCGCAATGGCCTCAAAACGGGCAATGGAAACCGCTGGACCCGCGAGCGCGTTACGTCACTGCGCTCACACTATCATATTCCGGTCTTCAGACCCGCCGAGGATGGTATGGAACCTTGGCTCAATCTTTCCGATGCCGCTCGCCTCTTGCAGGTTGCGCCCAAAACGCTGCGGCTGGCGGCAGAGGCTGGCGAAATCGAGGCGGTCCATCCTCTATCCGACGGGCCTTGGCTCTTTGCCCGAACCACCCTTACTACTGACGCCGCCACAGCTATCACCAAACGAGCGCGTCAGAACTCGAGATACCCCGCGGGATCGCATCCCGGCCAACAAAGCCTATTCTCTTCAATGACATAGCCAGATGGGTGTTCTGATGCGCGATTGT
>CAWFOS010000031.1:0-334327 GCA_963817495.1 uncultured Alphaproteobacteria bacterium
TGAGCAGTTTCTAGAACTCGAAGTCGATATTTATTCCACACCGGGTACCCATAACTTTCTCGCCGCACGGGGCAATAGAAAGCGTCGAAATTCACAAAATCAACGATCGGCGCTCGCCAAATATCCTCACATTTCTCAACGAAAACCGCTTCGATCTCGTCATCAATGTCTTGACGGGGGACAACGACTACGACGAAGTCTTCGGACGCCAAGCTGATCCGTAAGCTTTGCATCGAGAACGGCATCCCGCTCATTACCGACTGCGATGTGGGCATCGCCACGCTGCAGCAGATCTTTCGCGACACCAACAGGGGCACGTTCCGCTACAAGCTCGCCGACAATTCACAGCCATGGAACCTGCGTCTCCACTTCATGGAAGCCGTGGAGAAGCTGGGCGGCATCGCAAACCACCACGCCCATTTCGACAAAGCTTACCTCATCAACATGGAAAACCTGCGCCTCAGCCAGGTCGACATGCAGAAGAAGTGGGAGATCTACCGCTACCTCAAGGAGAATTATACTTACGACGACCTGGTCGAGCGGATAAGCCGCGGGCTCGAAACCATGATCGAGCAGGGCGTGACCTACTGCCGGACGATGGTTGACGCCGACAGCACGGTTGGGCTGCTGCCCATTACGGCGGCGGTCGAGGTGAAGAAGCGCTACGCGGACAGAATTGCTTTCGAGGTCGGCGTCCAGCCGCTCCAGGGCGTGCTCGATCGAGCTTCGTATGAGCAGTACGCCGAGGCATGCGCGATGGCGGACTATTGCGGCGGCCTTCCGTCGCGCGACCGGCCACGGCCCGAAGCGCACCTCGATCTCGTCCTGGACCTTGCCAAGAGGCTTGGGAAGCCCGTCGACGTGCATGTCGATCAGGAGAACAACCCGCTCGAAAACGAGACAGAACTGCTGGCCGAGAAGACCATCGAGCACGGCATGCAGGGCCGCGTCTTCGGCATCCATGCGATTTCCGTCGGCGCGAAGGAAGAGCGCGAGCAGGACCGGATCATCGCGAAAATCCTCGAAGCCGACATGGGCATTGTGATCTGCCCATCGGCCGCGCTCAGCATGGCAAACCTGCAAATGAAAGCGCCGCTGCACAACTCCATAGCGCCGTTCCCGAAGTTTCATCAGGCGGGCGTGCGCTGCTATCTCGGGGTGGACAACATCGCCGATCTCTTCATGCCGATGGTGGATGGCGACATCTGGACTGAATGCCGGATGATGATGGAAGCCTGCCGCTTCTACGACATCAACACTGTGGCGAAATGGGCCTGCGCCAGACCCATCCCATTCAAGGCGCAGCGCGCGTCCCTCGCTGCATGATTCCTCGTCCGCCCGGCTTGGCTCCTCGTCGGGCCGGGCATCTCCCGACACGCTGGTTTATGCGACGGCTCCAGGCGAGACCTTAAGCGATGGAGAAGGCCGCAACAGCCCCTCCACGCCGGCGCTTGACGGCGCAAAGCCCGGCCCCAACCGTAAACGCATCGTTGACGCCGATAGGCGTGGCCATAATGTTAATCGGACAGGGTTAACCTCAGCGCGCCCTGATTTATTGCCGCCCGTCATGTGGTTAACAGGCCCTTTACGCGGCAAAAAACGAAGAGCGCCGCGCCTTCGATCCGCTGGCTTTAACCCGTTGACATTCATCAGCTTTTTGAACTCGCATTAAATGTAATTGAATGCCCGAATTTTTTCATTTACTGGGACGCGATAAAGTCCGTTAAATATGTTTTCAGATCATCAAATTAACCATCCATCAGCGTGATGCACCACGCCTGCCTCGCCATCCTTCCCCACTTTTCCTGAGATAGTTCAATAGGTTACCGAAATTAACCGTTCAACAAGGCGCTTTTCTCCAAAATCTCAGCCCAGGCAAACGGATATGAGCGGAATTGGTCCAATGGTCCGAAGTTCGAGCGGGATGGCGCCCTTCGCAAACGCGCATACAAAAAGCCGCTCAGCCTCAAGGCCGGGTTCCGCGCCGGAAGCGGTTTGCTCGCTGGCGGGCTTTGCCTCTCTCCTTGAATGCTGAATGCTTGACGCCGCACCGCGATAGCGTTTTTATGAGGCGACGTGGTCCCTTTGCCGGCCGGCTTGCAGCCACGAAAAACAACTTGCTAAAAGGCCGTCAGCCCTCCGGCGCGGCTTTTTAAATCGCCCTTAAGGAGGGGAAATGCCAGACAAAGACGGCCTCGCAAACCTTCATCCCGATACGCTTCTCGTTCACGGCGGCACGCTGCGCTCGTCCTTCGGCGAAACGTCCGAGGCGCTGTTCCTGACCTCGGGCTTCGTTTATGACAATGCCGCCGAGGCCGAGGCGCGGTTCAAGAACGAGGTGGAGGGCTACACTTACAGCCGTTTCGCGAACCCGACGAACACCATGTTCGAGACGCGCATGGCTCTGCTCGAAGGCGCGGAAGCGGCGCGGTCGACGGCGAGCGGCATGGCGGCGGTTTCGGCGGCGCTTCTGGGGTACTTGAAAGCTGGCGATCATGTCGTCGCGGCCAAGGCGATGTTCGGCGCGTGCCGCGTCGTGATCGCGGAGTTGCTGCCGCGGTTCGGTATTACATCGACGCTTGTGGACGGCCGCGATCTGTCTGCCTGGCGAGGCGCCATCCGCGATAACACCCGCGTGCTTTTCTGCGAAAGCCCGGCGAACCCGACCCTCGAACTTGTCGATCTCGCCGCTGTGGCCGCAATCGCGAAAAGCGCTGGCGCGCTCCTGATGGTCGATAATGTCTTTGCCACCCCCATGCTGCAGAAGCCGCTCCAACTCGGCGCGGACGTTGTGATCTATTCTGCAACGAAGCATATCGACGGGCAGGGGCGCTGCCTCGGCGGGGTGGTGCTGTCGAACACCTCGTTTATCCAGGATCATCTTCAGAACTATCTGAGGCAGACTGGCCCCTCGCTCAGCCCCTTCAACGCTTGGGTGCTTTTGAAAGGGCTTGAAACCTTGCCGGTCCGCGTGGAGCGGCAGACGGCAAGCGCTGCCAGGATTGCCGATTTTCTGGCGGATCGCCCCGAAGTGGAACGCGTCATGTATCCCGGACGCGCCGACCATCCGCAGCGTGCGATCGCCAAGAAGCAGATGACGGCGGGCGGGCCGTTGGTCGCCTTCCACCTTCGCGCGGACAAGGCCGCAACCTTTCGCTTCATGGATGCGCTACGCGTTACCAAAATCTCGAACAACCTTGGCGACGCGAAGAGCCTCATCGCGCATCCGGCGACCACCACGCACCAGCGCCTCACGGACGAGGCCAAGGCGGAGCTAGGGATCACACCGGGCACGGTGCGTCTCTCCGTCGGGCTGGAGCACGCGGACGATCTGATCGCGGATCTCGCCCAAGCGCTTTCCGGGACCCTCGCGCGCCGGTAAAGTCTATCTCTGCAATTCGGCAGCACTTTGGGAGCCCCCTTGGCTCAGCTTTATACAATCGGCCACTCAAACCGCCCCTTGGACGAGTTCATCCGGCTTCTTCAGGAAGCCGGCGCGGATCTCGTCATTGATGTGCGCACAATCCCCAAATCGCGGCACAATCCGCAGTTCAACGCCGATACGCTGCAGCATGCGCTGCACGACGCTGCCATCGGCTACGAGCGGATCCCCGAACTTGGTGGGCTGCGGAGCAGGCGAAAGGATCAAGCCCCGTCTCTCAATGGCTACTGGGAGAACGAGAATTTCCGCAACTATGCCGATTACACAGCCACGCCGGCCTTCAGGGCCGGCCTTGATGAGCTGCGCCGCCTCGGGGAGACGCGCACCTGCGCCATCATGTGCGCCGAAGCCCTCTGGTGGCGCTGCCATCGCCGGATCATCACCGACTACCTTCTCGCCGCGGGCGAAACGGTGACCCACATCATGGGCGCGGGCAAAGTGGAGCCGGCGCAGCTTACGGAGGCCGCCATCATCGGGCGGGACGGCATTATCACCTATCCCGCGGCGCAAGGGCATCTTTTGCTGTAAGTGTGCGCAATTCGCCAGGACTGTTGCAAACCGCGCCGCCAGTGATAATGTAAAAGCCACGCGGGTGTAGCTCAGCCGGTAGAGCATCAGCTTCCCAAGCTGAGGGTCGCGAGTTCGAACCTCGTCGCCCGCTCCAATAAAATCAATGGGTTAGCCGGTAAACCCCTTCAGCGAGTTCAAAAGAAATAGGCACCTGATAGGCACCGCGCAGAAAAGAGCGGCGCGATCGGCTGCATTTCGCCGCCGACCCAGAACGCGTTTGCGAGGGAGCCCCGGCTACACTTGGCCGCGATGCCGCAGTGGCGAAGGCCATTATCGACAGGGGACCCGGAGCCGAACTCCGCGCACCATGCGAAGTACTTTGAGGCGACGCGCCGCGCTTGCCGATGGCGAACGCGGCGGCTGCGTCGGTGATCAATCCTTCGCCGTCCGAGGACAGTTTTTGCAGGAGCGTTGGGGGCAAGGAGTGGGTGTGGCGAATAGCTTTAGGTTTCATAAAATACGCATGCATAACCAAATACGGCACTTCGAATTTAATTGACATGCGCCACGTCTATTCAAGATGATTCGGGCTTGGAGCGCCGAAACGGATTATGATCGTAGACCGCCAAAGGGAAAAGCTTTTAAACGCAATAACCTATTTCGTGCAGAACACGAAACATTGCCACACGCTCAAGCTTTTCAAGCTGCTGTTTTTCCTAGATTTTGAGCATTACCGCCAAACAGGGAGAGCCGTAACCGGCCAAAAATATGTCGCGTGGCCGCAAGGACCAGCGCCCAATGCGCTTTGGCACGAGCTTCAGAAGGGGGGCGACGTCGATTTGCGAAAGCAAATTCTTGTGGCACCCATTAAGAGTCCGTCCAATAAGTTTAAACGTTTTTACATAGTCTTCTCATCATGAACCGAATAGACGCGAGCTTGACGAAGGTGAGCGCTATCCGGGTCAGGTTCTCGAAGTCTTTGGCGAGCCTGCGACAGCGTCCAAGCCAGGCGAAGGTTCGTTCGACGACCCATCGTTTCGGCAGGATCTTAAAGCCCTTGGCTTGATCGGACCGCTTGACGATCTCCACTTGCAGCTCCGGCAGGATTTTGGCGACGGCCTGCTCGAATTGCGGCCCTTGATAGCCCCCATCGGCGAACAGCTTTTTCAGGAATGGGAACAGCCCAAATAGCGTGGAAAGCAGCAGAACCCCGCCATCGCGGTCTTGAATATCTGCTGGATGAACGATGACATGAAGCAATAAACCAATAGTATCTACAAGAATATGCCGCTTCTTACCTTTGATCTTCTTTCCTGCATCGTAGCCGATCGCATCGATTTGGGCCCCCCTTTTTCTGCGCTCTTCACGCTTTGGCTATCGGCGATCGCGGCTGTTGGACTTGCTTCGCGTCCTGCCTTCTCGCGGCATTTCACGTAAAGCTCGTGATGGATGCGCTCCAGCGTCCCATCGTAGCTCCACAAATCGAGATAATGCCACACCGTGCTTCTCGGCGGAAAATCCTTCGGCAACGCCCGCCATTGGCAACCGGTGGAGAGCACGTACATGATGGCGTTCACGATCTCGCGCTCGTCGACTTCACGTTTGCGGCCACCGCGCTTGGCGGGCGCAATTTGAGACTTGATCAGTTCCCATTCCTCATCGGTCACATCGCTTGGGTAACGCAAATGGCTGCGGTCGTAGAGCGTGCGATTTTCCGGCGTCCACATCGGCGGCCCCTCCGAATCATGGCCGCATCCCTTGAATCACAACCGATTCCTATGACTCAAGAAGTTTTTAGACGGACACTAAGGACGACCTCACTGAGAAAGTGCTGAGACGAGACTTGAAACCCAAAGCAGGATTCAGGAAAGAGCTATTTACCAAACGCGAACTTACGATCATGGAGCGAATTGCTTTTTTCTTTGCCGACATGAAAGGAGAGGATATGAGCGACTTCTCCCATCGCCAAAAACAGCCTTGGAGTCGTGTTTATGGCAAGGGGGAAGGGAAAGGTAAAGAAATACCCGCCCATTTTGCCTTTGACTTCAGAAGCTTAGTCCAGGCGGCTCCAACAATAGATATAGATGAGTTTGAATTTCGAAAAGATATTGTTTCTGGGTTGTCATGAGCGAAGCAAGTGTATCTGTAGGATGCATTTTTCATTGGACAGAATATACCTTTTCGGATGGCGAAAAGGCGGACAAATATTTCGTAATGGTTGGCGTCAGAGCAGGCTGCAACTACTTAGCCGTCATTGCCACATCAAAGCAGCGCAAACGGAAATTTGATCCAGGATGTCATCCTGAGGAGGGTTACTATCACATTCCCGGCGGCAAGAAGGACTGGTTTCCCAAGGACACATGGCTGCTTATCGCCGAGCCAATCGAAATCAAGCCGTCTGAGTTCTTAAAGCGAGTAATAACTGACAAGGCAATTGCGCTCAAGGGTAATCTCCGGCAATATATTGCCAACGCTATACGTAATTGCCTCAAAAGATGTCCAGATGTGAGTGAGCTCCACTTGTCATTGTTATAGTGTCCGCGAGATCAATTCGTCCTCTGCTAGTGCCCAGCCCACACCCGGCTAACCGGATGCGCCATCCCCAGGGCAAGTTTCTTGTAGCTTAGTTCGCCATTCGAGAGACGGCCGCCAAAGAGCAACGAAAGTTAGAACGCCGCGTTGTTAAGTTCGCAGCGCCAGCCCGCCCCATCGAACGACGCCGCCACGCTTTGAGCGCTCGAAACCAAGCTCGGCAAGCCGCGTGCCGAGAGCTTTGCTCGAAAGCACTTCGTGGCCTTCGTTTTCAGCCCATGCCTGGAAAGCGCGGTGAAGCTCTGCCGCCTTTGCTTCTCCCGCGCCCAACTTCCTGCATCGCGCCTTGACGAACGAAGCCACAGGATCAAGCGCCGGGCGTTCGATTTGAAGCGGGCGCAAGCCTTCATCGCAGGCGAGCGCCCTTGCGCGTGGAGTCATAGGAAACGCCCTGGCGGCCGCTTCCTCGTCCTGCTCCATCCTATCGGCCCGAGCCGCTTTCGCCTGTCCATGGGCAGCGCCCGACGTCGTCACCCACAAGCCTAGCCCTGAGCCCAACTCGATCAGCACCGCGACCATGATCGCGAGCCCGTCTTTGATTGAGGCGGCAGATATTCCCGTTAGCCGGGCCAAGCTCTCGGCTTGAGCGTCAGTGCTCCTGAGCGCTGCCGCCACGTCGATGCTTTCCAGCTTCGTGGCAAGCCCGTCGTCTTTCAGCCGCAACTTTTCGGCTTCCTCAGCACTCGCGAGTTCGCCTTGAAGCTTCTCGATCTTGGCGCAGAGATCGCGTTCCATGCTCCATGACGGCGCCGAGCATTCATTCGAGGTCTGCCAATAGCGTTGAGCCTTCAGAGCCGCTACGTCGCCTCGCACCGTTCCCGCGGGCCGCTGCGGTCCCAGCTCTTTCAGCCGGGCGGCGATCTTGGCGCGCTCCTGCTTCAGATCGGCGAAGCTTTCCTTGTCCGCCGCCGCCTCGCTGGCCACCGCGTCGCGGCCAAGAGCATACAGGCCAAGCTCGGACGTGAAGGAATATGCCGAGAAGGCGACGAACAGGATGATCCCGGCAACGGCGCGCGGCTTCTGACCAGCCAAGATCGCCGCCGCAATGGCAAGCGGTAGGATTGCCTTGAGCGCGTCCGCCACGCCGCCGAGGACGCCGTAAAGCTGGCCTTCGTGACCGGGGGCAAGGTGTGTGCCGAACACATAGCAGCACGCGATGCTGATGCCGCTCAACGAAAGCGCCAGAGCGCTCCCCAGGACGATGCGCATGACGATTTTTCCCCAAAGCCAGGATGATCCTGCCTGCCGAAAACCAGCCCATCGTCCTTCAATGGTCTTGAAATTATCTTTACGATGGTCCTGGTACTGTCTAGACACTCGTCTAGATGCAAGCTAACTTGAGGGTGCGCGGCTGTCCAGCCTCAGATTGCGCCAGTCTCGACGAACGGGAAGAAAAGGATGCAGGATCATGCGCGTCATTGCATTCGTGTCGAGCAAGGGTGGCGTTGGAAAATCAACGCTTTCCGCGTGCGTCGCGGTCGAACTCGTCAAGGCCGGACACAGCGTCTATCTGCTCGACTTGGACCCTCAACAATCCACAGCGGCATGGTGGCGACGGCGGAAAGGGCCGGACAATCCCCTGCTCGCGACCGGGGTTGAGTCGGTTTCCCGCGCGCTGCGAGCCATCAGGACGAAGAAAGCGGAACGGGATTTCCTGATCGTGGACACGCCCGGCTCGTTCATGGCCGTCATAGACGACGCCATCGAGGAGGCCGATTGCGTCGTCATCGTCGTGCAGGCGAGTGCAAAAGACCTGGAAGCGCAGGGCGCTGTGGAAGGCCTTGTCACCAAGGCGAAGAAGCACGCCAAGACGCTCTATGTGATCAACCGCGTCAATCCGAGGTCCGCGCTTACCAAGGCCGCCGCGGATGCCGTGAGCGCCAAGAGCATCCCACTTCCCGTCACGATCTGCGACCGCGCAGACTACGTGAAGGCCGATGCTGAAGGGAAAACCGCCAACGAAACAGCCAAGGCCGCAGCCGCAGAAATCCGCGCGCTGTGGCGTGCCCTACAGGAGATCGCCGGCCATGAATAAGGACGCTATCGGTAACCCCTTCGATCTATCCGAGCCCGGAGACACACTCCAAGGCCGCCTCGAGGGCGAAAACCTTGCGCGTGGCCTTATGGATGGCCGGAAGCTCCGCCGCCGTGGCAGGGCCGAACAGGTTGCGCTCAAAACCACGCTCTTGAAGCGCCAACAGCTTCAGCGGCTCGCGCTCCGCATGAACAGATCACTTACTGAAGTCTTCGAGGAAGCCCTGGACGCGCTTGAAGAGAAGCTCAACAGGGGGAAGGCCGGGAAATGAAGACCCCGGATGCGGCATGCGCAAACGGAATCCTTGACAGCGTTTGCATGGCGAGGCGTCTATGTTCGAAGGCTTCTCCCTTCGAGCAGGCGCGGGGGTCGCGCAAAAGGCGATCGCATAGGTAGGCTAGGCGCATAACGCTTGGCTGTGGAGCTGAAGCGGCCTCTCCTTTCCGGCGCGCGTCAGCGCTTCGCGTCGAGCCGAAGGCGAGTAAGAGCGCCGAAGGCGGTGATGTAGGCCCGCACCATATGGCTTTTCGCAGCCCTCCGTAAAAGCCCATAAAGACCTGATAATACAGTAAAAAAGCGCTTAAGCCCTTCCATAGCGAGCCGCTGATATCCCCTGGCAACCGGAACGAAATCGGATATAATTCAGGATATTCTGTATCCTGGAGATATCGCATGCTGACTGACACTGAAATCCGCACCAAGGGCAAACCCAAGGCCAAACCTTTCAAGCTCTCTGATCACGACGGGCTTTATCTGCTCATAAATCCATCGGGTTCCCGGCTGTGGCGATATCGCCAATATCTTGGCGGCAAAGAGAAGCTCCACGCGCTTGGGGCATATCCAGCCATCAGCTTGAAGCAGGCGCGGGAAGAGCGGGACAGAATCAAGCGCGACGGCCCCAAAGATAAGGCGAACACCTTTGAAGCTGTTGCCCGGCGTGCCATTGCCGAGATGGCGGAGAACCGATGCGACCGGCACGAGGTCTACTCGTTGCGCCGCCTGACTGAAGCTTTCGCCGCTTTTGGTTCAACTCCGCTTGCTGAATTGACGCCCAAACAGATCGCCGATGTGCTTGAAGCGCTCATCGCGCGCGGCGCACCCTCCATGGCTGCGAAGGTGAAAACCTTAGTCGCTCAAACCTATCGATATGCGGCCAAAAAGGGGCTGTGCGACCGCAACCCCACCGTCCTGCTAGAGGTGGAGCTGCCTGCATCAAAACGCCGTCCTGCCGTTGCCCTGAAAGACATCCCGGCACTTATGAGATCGATTGACGGCTACGGAGGCCACCCGGTCACCAAGCACGCGCTCCAGCTCCTGATGCGGACATGGCTGCGGGTGGAAGAGCTACTAGGCGCGGAGTGGAGCGAGATCGATATGGCGGCGGCAGTGTGGACAGTTCCCTTGGCCCGCATGAAGAAAAAGAAACGCCGGGACGATCACGTCGTGCCCCTGAGCAAGCAAGCGCTCGCCATCCTGGAGCAGCTCCACGCAATCAATGGAGACAAGCGCTTCATCTTCGCGTCAGGCAGGAAGAACCAGCCGCTTTCAAAGAACACACCGTTATACGCCCTGTATCGCCTTGGTTATCATCAAGAGATGTGCAGCCATGGCTTCCGCTCAATCGCATCAACACTGTTAAACGAGACTTACGCGGCGGGCTTTCATTCCTTTGGCCCTGATATCGTTGAGTTTCAGCTAGCCCATCAGCACGATAACGAAGTGCGGCTGGCGTACAATCGCTCCAGATACTTGAAACCGCGTACAGAGATGATGCAGCTGTACTCTGATTATCTCGACAACATTGGAGATATTTTGGAGAAGCTTGGGCCGAACAGCAACGGGAAATGAAATAATATGCTAACAACAATTGCGGTTTTGAAAAATTGTTGCGCATTTTGGGCCATACAGTTTGCAAGAATGCGATTTTCCCTAGTATTATCAATTAGTTAGCTAAAAAATCGTTTACAATCAATGAGATAGGACAGCAAGAGTGCAACTTTTGAGTGTATTAGCTGCGGACACCCTGAGCCTGTCTGCCCCGCAATGCAAAAACGCTCAGGAAGGACCCGCTAGGGTGGTAGGAAAACCTCGCCACAACCTGGAAGGCTTCCACACGCTGCATTTCGCCGGGCTCCAGTCTCGCCAGTCAGGGAGGACGGTCCAATTTTGGACAGTCTTGGCAGCAAGGTCTGTGGTGCGGCTGACGCCGCGCTTCTGCCTTTGGCGATTGCGCTCCTGCGAGCCGTGGGAGAGAGACCGCGCCATTGAGATACCCAATGGACAGTTCGGACAGTTGACCGCTTGCTTTTAGTCCGGTCTTTTACGACAAAATGCCAACTAAAAGTAATTGTCCAACCTGTCCAACTGTCATTTTAATAGTAATATCAAGCACTTAGTACTGGACAGGTCTCAAATCATGGCGGTCCATTTAGCCCGCACGAAAGCAAAGCCGCATCAGCGTTTGTCGATGTTGTCAGTGTCGAAGCCCCTGGAAAATTTCACGGGCTTAGTAATAAAAGGAGAGAGAGATCTTAAAATTGTGCTTTTAAGACAAGCGACTTCTTAGCTCCGGGACTATAGGTTTCGACACTGACAACATCGACACCGTCGTGTTGCGCCTGGCGTGGATGCTCGCGGGACCTTAAAACGCCTCTCCATCTTTAAAACCAAAACTGTTTGAGTTATAGTTTTACTCCAGCCTCTAGAGAAAATAGGTCCCACATCCTTCCAAGGTCCCGGCAAGCTTGCGGTAAATTTACCGGAAGCTTCAGAGGCGCGGTCAATCGAAAGTCCGATGCACTTCGCAGATTGCGAGTTGCTAGCTGTGTCCGGGGCGGGCGGGCGAATAGGCTTCCCATGGCCCGGCACACTTTTGTGCTGAAGTGGTGCAGAGCCCGCCGACTAGGTCGCTTTTCGCAAATTTGCGAAAAGCGTCAGCTTCTGTGGTCGATCTGAGCACCGGCAAGTCATTGGCAAATTTGCAAACGACTTCAGAGGCGCGCAGCCAATACAATTTTGTTTGGGCGTCAGCACCGGCAAGCACTTCGCATATTGCGAGTTGCTAGCCGCACCGGCGGGCGAATAGGCTTCCCATGGATGGAAGGTGGAAGTGGTGGAGGGTCTTTTAAGTCGCTAAATCAGCGGAGATTACCGAGCTCCACGATGCGAGCGGCGGGCGCGGAGTAGGCTGTAGTCACCGGCGGGCACCAGCATCATCTAGGGCGCGGAGCGGCTAGGTCTCATAGTTTCTGCGGTGGCTCGCGCATATGGCGGGGACAGACTGGCGTCTGTCCGCCCGCTCCTGCGAGGTGGCGCAAATGGCAGTGAAAGCGGTGCGCTTCACGTGCTTTTCGCCCGCTATCGCAGACAGCGCTTTCCCCATGGGAGCGGCGATAAATGCCTGATTTTGCTGGCCTTTCCCAGAGAATAGGCGCGCCGCGTCTCCGCTAGGTCTACGTAGACGTCACAGCCTCAAATTTCCAGTTTTCCCTTATTTTTCAACCTCTTATCTTTATTTTTAATGTCACAGAGAGACATAGAGAAGTGAAATAATACGGTATAGGAGAAACTTCTTTGTCTCCGCTTGGCGGCACGGGAACGGCGAGGCGCGCCATTTGCTTGGGAGGGTAAAGAGCCGCGCGGATCAAGGTCCTTCGCTTTTCCCAATGAGCAGCACATTGAGAGCACATTCGGCCGCACAGCCCGAAAATTCAAGATTTCTCAGCTATTTCAAGGCTTTATATTCTATCACCTTGAGAACATAAGAACATTGAGAGAGGATCATAGTCTCTAGGTGAAGAGCGGTTGGAAAACTGCGATAGCACCGTGCCGCGCGCCCTGCTCCTGGGAAAGCTAGGCTCGCGCATAAAACGCCTTCAGGGGCGCGCCAGGGGCTCCAGGACGGCCGAAAGCAAAAATCTCGCGTCCCACAGAGCGGCGGAGCTTCCCAGGGCTCGCAGGAGCGGGCTGCGCCGCGTGGACAGACGCCAGTCTGTACCCGCCATATGCGCGAGCCAATGACGCCGGAGGCGGCAGCATGGGAAGAAGGAAAGGGCGATCAGGTGACTGTGCAATTTTGCGCCGTCCTCGGAAGCCGGACAAGTTCCCCGCCATGGTGGAGGGTGCTTTCAACTCGGTAATTCTCTCTCAAAAAATCTGCCGACTTAAATAACCCTCCACACCCTCCATGGTGTACGGACGCGAGGACACGAAAAACAGCGGTCCATAACTTCTAGAAACAAAAAACACACACAAAATCCTATTAGTTATTACTGTGGGATTTGAGTTTCATGCACAGTAGACCTAATTTGTGCGGGATTTTTATTTCTGTAAGTTATGGAAGTCGATTTGCGCGTCCGTCGCGTCCGCGTACAGCCCATGGATGGAACTTCGGTTGACCTGTGTCAACTGAACGCCTACAATCCGCTGAAATACAACATAAAGCGGGGTTAACCATGTCAACTAATGCGCCGGAAAGTGAAGCCCTGACCCTTGCCGATGCCGAGCTATTTGAAGCCGCAAGGGTCGCAGTCTCCAGCCTGAAAAAGACCTATGAGCTATGGACTGTGATCGGTGCGGCAGTAGTCAGGGCTCGCAAGATTGCCGATGAACGCGGCGGGCGAAAGACCTTTGAGCGCTTGCTAGAACAGCAGGGACTTTCAAGGGTCTTGGGCGATAAGGCAACCTGGACACGCCTACTCGCAATCATGGCGGAGCGCGCCGCCGTGGAGAGTTGGCGGGCAACTTTGACAGAGAGGCAACAGATTGACTGGGCTGCGCCTTCCACCATCTTCAAACACTGTCCGGTATTCAAGAAACCGGAGCCAGCTAAAGAGGCGGAGAAAAAGCCGGGACTACGCGAAGTCAATGCAGCGTTGCAGGAGGAGAATCACGCATTGAAGGGCAAGCTGAAAGATGCGGACGGCTCGCTCTTTGATTTGCGCCAAGACAAAGCTGACGACATTGCCCGGACAATCATAAGCAGTATTTCAGCGACGCGTGCGGAAGCTATCGCGCGGGCAATCCTGAAAGAGCTGAAGGCGAAGAAAGCTCCCGCTGCCAAGCGCGTTAAGCCACGGGTAAATTTGCCCGCGACTTCAGAGCTGCCCGCCATGGCCGCTGACGAATGACGGAATGACCCCTATTTTAACTTTTATCCTTACGAAGAACTCTTAGGGCGAAAAACATAAAACGAGGGTTAAATCGTCAGTCGTCAGGGGCGGGCTATCCCATGGGGCAACTCGCAGGAGCGAGGCGAGCGCGCCGCAGGCATAAAGCGAAGCCCGACGCCGCCGCAGGCGTCAGTGTAATCTAAGCCCTTAGAGGCGCGCCAGAGGCTCCAGGACGGAGGCAGGCGGAGAAAAGGAGCGGCTCCACGGGTTCGCAAAGCCGCTCTAGGGTGCTTTTTATTCGGCTAGGTCAATCATCTGAAAGACGCCGGGCTGGCCGTCATACAGATCGATCAGCCAGCGACCTTCAATCACACAGCCGACGAAAGCCCCGACGGGATAATCGACAGTTTTGCTCCTGATATCCAGGGCTACGAGACCGGCGTGCGTAAAGGGTTTCCGGAGCCCGACTTTGTAAAGAATGCCGAGTGCCATCTCTTCCGCATACCGGGCTGGCGATCTAAGGTGCTCCCCATTGCGGATGCGATAGATGTTGCGCGGCTTTATGTCGAAACGCTTGCACAGTGCGCGGGTGGTCTCATTGCGCAGATTGTAGTAGATTTCCACGACCGCTTCCGGCGTAAGCTTTTTCATCGGGAAGCTTTCCGTGTCGGAAGATGCGCGATCCTGCCCATTATTCGAACGCGTGCCCCATCTCATATGCTTCGGCGTGCAGCACAATCCGCTCGTGCAATTATCTGGGTCGTGACACACCTCTGCGCCGGGAAAGGGCTTAGGTCCATGCGCCCGCTCCGCGATGTAACGGTTTGTGTAGATCTTCTTTCCGCCGAACATCACGATGCCCATTTTACGACCCTGTGAATTGGTCGAGCATCCAAATGGCCACGGGCGGCACTCGTCAGGGTTGTCCGCAATCGCAGCTTCCAGGAAGGCAATGCCCGCCCCGGCCGCCGCCCGCTTGCGTTTCTCTTTTTCGAGTGCTTCCGCTGCTTCGGCCGGATCGTCGGTCTCGGCTAGCAGTGCCGCATAATCGTCTGGCACGGACGCCGCGATGATTGCGCAGAGCGCTTGCCCCAATCTGGCTTTCTGCTCAAGCTCATCGCCGCTCCCGCGCACCTCCGCGATCTCCGCCTCTGTCATGCCGTGGTCCAAGGCGAGTGCAATCAGCTCGGCTAGCGTATTTTCTCGCTTAGTCATGACCGCACCTCGCTAGCACGAGCGGCGATCCAGGCGCTGATTTCAGATGCGACCCATCTCGACGAAAAGCCGAGTTTGACCGGAGCCGGAAACCGTTTCGCTTTGATCTCGGCATAAATCCAGCTGGTTTTAAAGCCAACTAGCCCGAATTATTCACCAGGCTGTCGCCTTTTGGGCGATGAGCGGGACGTAATCCATTGGAATCACGTATGGTTCTGTTGTCGAGACAGTGTCGTTCGCAATTCCTCGGAGACTCCCGCTCACCATGACAGAAGCTACTCTTTTCCTTCCCGGACTGTCACCTGTCGGCGGCAAGGAAATCACAGCCACGTTCGATGGCGGACAACTCTCCTCGGATGGCGGCGTTCTCATTTTGCGCGAGATCGAGAAGCAACTCGGCATTGCCGCGATGCTCAGCGCTTGCGTGCCGGACGTCCGCGATCAGAGCCGCGTCATCCACACCCATGCCGACATGATCCGATCGCGGGTGTTCGCCATCGCCAGCGGTTACGAGGACTGCGACGATCTCGATGCACTGCGCATCGATCCAGCTTTCAAGATGGCGTGTGGGCGCCAGCCTGAGACGGGTAAAGACCTCATGTCCCAGCCAACATTGTCGCGTCTTGAAAACGCGCCGTCCTGGCGCGCCCTTGCACGCATGGCGCTCGGAATGATTGACCTGTTCTGCGCCAGTTTCTCCCGTGTGCCTGTCCGCATCGTGCTCGACATCGACGATACGGACGATCCGGCGCACGGCCAACAGGAACTCATTCTCTTCAACACCCATTCGGGCGGCTATTGCTTCCAGCCCATGCATATCTTCGAGGCAGGCTCCGGCAAATCCGTGCTGTCGCTGCTGCGCCCTGGAAAGAGGCCGTCGGGCGAGGAGATCGCGCAAGTTCTGCGGCACGTCATTGCCCGAATCCGGCGCAACTGGCCGAGGGTCGAGATCATGGTGCGCGGCGACAGTCATTATACGGCGCCAGAAGTGCTGGATTTGCTTGAAGAAAGACGATGCAGTTACATTCTCGGCCTTTCAACCAACGCCCGCCTCGCGAAGATGGCGCACCCCTGGGCCGAGGACGCCGCCACACGCCTGGCGCCTGCGAAGAAAGAAAAGGTGCGGCGCTTCCATCAGACCGCCTACCAAGCTGGCAGCTGGTCGAAAGCGCGCAAGATCATCGCCCGCGCCGAGGCCACAGGCATGGGGAGCGACGTCCGCTTCGTGGTGACGAACCTGCCAGGCTCCGCGAAGGTGCTCTACGAGAAGGTCTACTGCGCACGCGGGCGCATGGAGAACATGATCAAGGACATGAAGCTCTACACGCGCTCCGATCGCACCTCCTGCCACCGCTGGGAGGCCAATCAGTTCCGGCTTATCCTGCACATGGCTGCCTACTGGCTGCTGCACGCGTTGAGGGGCGCTGCGCCAAGGCGCTCGCTATGGCGCACGGCGACTTTCGAGACGCTGCGGCGCGCCTTTCTCAAAATCGCGGTGCGCGTGGAGGAACTGAAGAGCCGTATCAAGGTCGCCTTTCCCTCAGCCTATCCGCACGCACCGGTGCTCGCTCTCCTCGCCCGATCAGTGAGTGTTCGAAGCCCATGACCATTGCGGCAAGCGCCGCGCAAGCCCCGATCCCAAACCCTCAACGCGTTGCAATGTCCACTCACCAATCGACCGTCAAACCGGCCGATGACGCATGCCTGCTCTGTCCGTGAGCGTGCTTCGCGAATAATTGGGGCTAGGTCCTTGACATCGGACAGCTGCAATAGTCTTTCGTTTGGTAAGGACATCATGTCCCCCATCTCCTAGGTTTTCACGTTGAAAAATCCGGGAAGCGGGGAAACTGTTCGCTGGCAGTGCCTGACCGGAAGGTTGAACTCCGGCGTGCGGGGAAACTGCAATGCAATGGCAGTGCCTGACGGATGCAGACAATTTATCTCAAATCGCGCCGTTGCGCAAGAGCTTGCATATTTCCGAAGTCAATCGCAAACAGCCCCCTGCGTCAACTTGCCCTAGCGTCGCAGAAACCGGATATATTTCAGGATATTGCGTTAATTAGAAAGAAATCTATCTCGCTCGCAACCCTTTGAAATCGCTTTGAAATCTCTTTGAACTCGCCGCTCCTATATGATGCCGTTGGCCTACATCACACATCTTGCCGTCAAAAACTTTGGCAATCTCTGACAAGCTATGGCAATCACCGTCACTCTTTGGCGATCTCTGTCAAACTCTTGATTTTAAACGATCTTAACCAGATCGCCGATCTCCCGCCGCATAATTGCGGTCCGCTGCGAGAGCGGCAGGATTATCGAGTACCTGCCGGGTGTGCTAACGGGTCCGCGCTATCGCAAGCCGCCTTCTTCGATCATCTCAGAGATTCGCTTTCGCGGCAGCAGGTGTGAAGCCGAGGGGGTGACGAATTTCATGCTAATGGGTGAGTAATTCGGGCGCCTTGGATTGCACCCCACGGCCATTGATGGCGATCACCCGATAGGTCGCCACCGGCGACTGTGCCGCTGGCATATTCTTGAAACCAAGGGCGCAACTTTGAAAGGTTCGCGCTTGGCCGGCAGGCACCGAATATTCCCGGTAGCCGTTGCAGAGACCAACGTTCTCCTGTGCAATGATGCGATCGCCGTCTTTGACCGTAACCTCGAATTCGAGGCTGCTCACTTCAACAACCGAATTGTTCGCGACGGTACCATCCAGCATCCAATACCCGTAACTCGCGTAAGGAACGCCTAGTCTCATTTTCTGGTCGCTCGACTTCAAGGTCACGTCAGATACAGTAAGTTCGCTGATTTTTGGAAAAACGACTGCCTGCTCGCTGGCCAGGCGGCGGCGGGCTTGCTCCTGTTTCCATCCGAACGGGTCACCAATGAACATCCACAACAGCATGGCACCAAGGCCGAGCGTGATCAGTGCAGCCGCCCGGAACGCCGACGACACGATCATGCCGTAAATAATCCCAAGTACAATCGCGAGCCCGATTAGAAAGTCCACGGTGTTGTCCTCCCTCAACTCTACGCCGCTCCAATGACAACCGTCGCAGCGCTCTAATCCAACGCCCCCTAAAAGCTCCTTTTGCCGGTTAGCCTGGTTGGGGGGTTGAAAGCAAGCCTACGGCCTCAGTTTGCTGTGGAGCGGCATCAACCTCTTTTGTTGCCCTGTTCAGGCTTCTCTTTTTCTTCCGGCCCGATCCCGGTCTTGTTCCACCCTTAGCCATGCCTGGCGGCCTTCGATAGACATTGATTTTTTTTCGAGCCGGAACGTGAGCGTTTCTTGCCGCGGTGAACTCGATCAAACCTCGAAAGCGCCTCCCGGCAAGCGTCGCTGAATGTCATTCGTGTCGAGCGCTGGCGACGGTTCCCGGCGAGCATCCCTTATTTTCTGCGATGAAACGCGGCCCCGCACTCGAATGGTTCGGCTTCGGCAAGGGTCAGAGCATTGCCGCGCGGAATGATGCCCAATGAAAGCCCTGCGGCATACCGTGCGCCGATGCCGCAGCAAGAGCTTTTCGCGGTGCTGATTGACCTCGAGGCGCGGCTTCAATTGTAGTCATAACGCGGCGAAAGCCTGTCGCTTTCCCACAACAAAGTCTAAGAAATCCACACATGGCCGTCGAGCGCCTGACCGCGATCACTGCCGGCAAAGCGAAAACTAGATAAGATCGCTTTATAATTTTTAAACTAGTTTCGGTGACAGCCATGTTCATTCGGTTGACGGTGCGGCTGCTATACAGCTTGATTTTGTTGGCGCAGATTTCAACGGCAACGAGAGCGGCTTGCTCTTGGAGTTGGGATTGCTCAAGTGGCCAATGTAGGCAGATACCTCTTTGCGACAATGCGCTGGACATTACACCTCCTGCCCCTCCACAGGTTGCGCCCATACCAGCCCCGACAGTTCCCCCCGTCGCAATGCCGATGGTCCCGCCGGTCGGGACCACGTCATGCAGCCCCACTTACTTGTGCGATTTCCGGCAGTGCAGTTGGCAAACTGTCTGTCGATGATGCCCCGGGGAAGCCCTTGGAATAGTCGAAAGAGCAATTATTGGCTTCAGCAGAGTACCTGCGATAGTTCCGAGACGGGAACTCAATCAGCCGAGCGGAAATTTTAAGTTAAGCGAGGTCTCGATAGAGCCCGCACAGGAAGTAGGATCAACGCCATGACAATCGCAGTATGTGTGTTTTGCGGTAGCATGAAGTTTGGTGCTTTTGTTTGCTGTGAGTCTTGTGGTGTCACACCTTCCTCGGAAAGGGAGATAGCCTATTCCTTGGTCTTTTCAGATCATCATTTTGATCGCCACGCGTTGAGGAATATTTCTGAGTTTATGAAAAATGGGAATGCACACCCTATACTGCCTAAAGAACAGGAAGACGTATTCCTCTACCATGCCAGAGAATATTTAGCTGTCCATGGGCCAGCGGCGCGAGTGAATCCGGAAGTCGCCAAAACTGAAAATAGAAAAGCAACTCACGGTGATCACGAAGCGTTAAACCAGTCACCAGAAGTTGTGGTGATTTTAGAGAAAATCGACCACCTTCTTTACAGCGATGAAGAGCAAAACAAACTAATCCCGGCGCAACACCGATCATCTATAACGGGCGGGGTGGATTGCGATGCTTTGCCAGGCGCGCTTGGGGCTTTCGGCCTCCTCCCAGCGAACCCAATTCCTACGAATGGCCCTATTGGACAAGTCCTATACCTTTCAAGATTACGCACGCAGGCCGGACATCCGATTATGTTTCACAGGGTTCGCTCAGAAGAAGGCCCCTTGGGAGTAGTTGATGTATACGAGGTTCTCTCTACTGATGGAACCGTGCGACAAACCCTTTTCATGTCGATGTATCACCCCAGAAAAAGCAAGTTCACTCCGAGAGGGTATACTTACGCGGCGCGGTTCGACAGCAGCAATTTCACGTACGGCGTAAATCACATCGTGCCCAGCTTCCCAGAAAAGTTGGATGCTTATATTCGGCGATGGCAGATGGAAACTCTAGGCATCCCTTTGCCGGTCGAGATCGTCAGGGAAGCGATCAGTGGATCTGAGATTCCACCCATCTGTTCTCAATGAAGTCGAGCGCGCCCCAAGTGATTCTCTGCGGGGCGAAATCCGAGATGATATCTTAAAGCTCCTTCACGCAAGTCAAGACCCCCGCTTTAAGGGACAGAAAATTGCCATTGGCAACGATGGCATTGTTCGACCCATAGCTCATAAACAAAGCGTCGAGACTGAGCTCCCAACCGATGAGGTTAGCGACCGAGTGTGTGTGAATGAGGTGAACGAGCAGCCCCCTTGCAAGAATTGCGACAGCACCGGGTGGGTATGCGAGAACTCACCCTGATCGGCCGTGGGAAGATACGCCGCTCAAATGCGGGTGCGGCGCGCCTGGAATGCCTTGCGAATATTGTAACCCTTGCGATACAGACCACGCACCAAGAGACATGCCCGGCTTCGTGGTGCACGTGGCCAGAGCCGACAAGCCCTCCTTCGCCGAGGAGGAGGCGGCACGGCTTCTGAGGGAGGCAGGGGGCGACGTCAACGCGCGTGACAGTGATCAATCGACGCCAAAAATTTCCAGCGTTAAAAGTTACATGATCGTCTATGAGGCGAAGAAGATAGGCTTCGGAGAAGTCAAGAATCTAATCTTAGCAGAGGAAGAGGACGGCCGCTTTCGCCCCATAAACGGGAAGGAGCTTGTTATGCTCGCGGAGACTTATCCATGGTTCAAGAAATGGGCCACCTCTCCTCCTAAAGGGGACGACTAAGTTTTGCTGCCTGTGGCCGCCAATGAAAACGCGCATCACGAGCCCCTGCGCAATTCCTTCATCAGGACACGGCTCTCTCGCATCAAAGCCGTGAGGTGACGGCGTTCGGCGATGGCGGCGTGCGTCCACCATCCCGTGCGGTAGTTCCCGTTGCGCTCACCCTTTGGCGCTCCCGGATTGGTCCCGCCGTGAAGACGGCAACGTCCATTCGGCATCGCGGGGCACTGGCACGGGTTGCCTCTCCTGTTCCGCGCTCCGCAGCGAGGCGAGTTGTGCATCGCTAACTTGCTGTCCTTCGAAGGCAATTTGGCGCTTTTCATGAGATTGTCCTCCATTTTCGACGACGCCCCGGGCCATCCCCCCGGGCTGGCTGCCGATGGCAATCGCGGCCTTGTCGGCGGTCACGTGGACGTGCTGAACGACAATTTGCTGCTTTCCGCGACTGCGGTGGCGGTTGAGTGCCTCAACCTGAGCTGCGAACGTGCGCATTAGCTTGTTCGCGCGGTTCGAAAGGCTGTCGGCAACTTCGATGAGCGGTTGATGAACCGTGAGGCGCGCCAGCATACGCATTGCGGCGTTGTGGGTGCCGACCATCTGCGCTGCGAGCATGCTTTCGACAACGTCTTGCGGACCTATCGCATCGATCGCGGCGATGGCAGCATTTATGCCGAGATAGGCTCTTTCGCAGTTCACGCTCACCTCGTGATCGGCAATCTGCATCGTCTGCGACAAGAGTGTGAGCGCGAGGTCTGTGTCTTGAGTTCCGAAGGCTTTTCCAAGCTTGGCCAACCAAAGCGGGTGATCAGACTGCTCCTTGCCATCTGGCGCAAGTCGGCATTGGCCTTCTTTTGCTGCGGCTTTAGTATCCGCTTTTACTTTTGGAGGCCGAGCATGCGGTTTCCTGTACATTCCGACCACGAGCGCCTGCTCCTCGAGCGTGCGCTTGGAAGGCGCCGTATCTTCTTTGCAGGCAGCTCCAGTGTCGCCGGTGTCGTTCATCTTGTCCGCAGGTTTCTTTCGTCGTGCCATTCGCTTTGCCCCTCCGGCACGCTCCTGGCATGCCATACATAGTATACAACATTTCAACGTCTCGTCGCCGCGAGCATCAGCGAAATGGGTTTTCAGTAGCGCTGCTTAGCCGCGAAGGTAGTGCCGCGGAGCGCCTCACAGCTTGGCTTTCGCCGGGTTGCCTGAAGCTATCCGGCCGCGACAACGTCATTTTTCTCAAGCCTCGCTCAAACATGGCAGTCGCCTAACCAATTCCACAACTAAAAGAAAACTTATGTCATTTCTCGCTTGAAATCCCTGATAACAAGGAGAGGAACAAGGCACAGTCTGCTAGACGCAACGAAGCGGGAAGAGGCGAAGGATGGCCGAGGCGGAAAGAGACAAGGCTCCTAGTGGCCTAGCCAGTCGCTTAGCGAATTTCACAAAAGTGCTTATTATTCAAATGTGTATCGCCATAGCAAGTGTTTCTGTTGCTTGGAAAGCCGAACCCTTCATGCCAAATACGCTTGAAAGTGGTTTTGATTTCCGTATGTCTATCGCATTCTTATGCGTGATATATCTAACATCTTTAGTTTTATTATTTGTGAGAATGGCTAAGGGTTTTAAAGTTGATAGAGAACGCCTCAGCAAGAAAGAATTAATTGATATGTATTCGTTTATGCCAATTCTTGCGATGGTCATGTCAATTATTTCGATAATGACTGTTCCGTTTGAGAGAGCCATTCCATTTTGGCTAATATTATCCGCGGAAACGGGAAGCGCCTTACCGATATTGATTTGGTTTCTCTTCTTCTCATCATTTGTATTTATAGTGCGCCGCAAAGCAAAAACTAAAGACAGCGCCTCAGTTGGTGAAGCTACAACAGAACAAGCGGAGGCCGAATCGCCGCGTCTTCGCGATCTTCCTGCTGCGGTTTGGACTAACCGCCGGGTCTGTGCTCTGTTTCTAATCCTCTTTGCCGTCGAGGTTTATGCCGCCGCGGTTTTGCCAGCCGCTCGCGATACCTGCGAAACTATCAGCTGCCAATCAAGTGCAGCGAGGAAACTTTCCCCCGCGGTTGAAATGAGGCTCTGGGCCGAAAAATGGGCAATCAGCCTTGGGCTCGATCCTGATGTGGTGCAAAGATGGCTTGGCGCTCCACGATCTGCGGCCAGAGGGCAAAAAGGCGGCGACGATGCCGAACTGGAAGCCATTCGGCAAGAAATCGAACGGAGATCTCGACTTACCCCTGCCGAGAGAGATCGAGAAGAAGCGCAACGCAAGGCTCGTAAAGCTTGCGTCGGGCAAGGCACCGACGATGAAACTTGCAGCCGCCGCTTCCCCATCATAGATGCATCATCGTTGATGCCACCGGCGGGCAAGCCGTGAGATTATCCCGCTCTCTCTTGGTTGATTGCTGAATGCCGCCACCATGGCGCGCCCTCGTCAAAGTTGGCACGCATGCGTGGCTGGTGGAGCGTCCAGGCGCGCTGCGTTCGGAGCTTGCATTCATCGCGGCTGAAGCTTTCGATTGTGCACCGGTGGGTGCTCCATGCGAGAACGGGGATGAGACCCCACGTATCAATGCGCTCTTTCGGGGATTGCCCTTCATGGATGGCAAACAGCGCATTTTCATCCCAATCAGCAGCGAGTGCTTTCGTGGCCCAATCGCTGGCTAGGAATTGAAGGCTCCCAGTGGCAAGCTTGTCTATGTCGTGATTGCCGGTCTGCGGTATGGCCGTGATCTCCGAGCGCCACGCCTCAATTGCAGCGGAATAGAGGGCTTCCGCCGTGCCATATCCCAAGTCACGAGCCGCCGCCCGATCGGCTTCCTTGCGTGGCAAGTCGCCATCGTATTCGACAATCGCAGCCCGCTCATGGAAGGCGACAAGATTGACGGCGGAAGCGGGAGCAGGCTTCTCCAAAAATGCATTCTGCCGGGCTATCCCGGCTACAGTGGCAACAGTGGCTACACTTCCGGGAACGGAAGGTGAAAAAACCGGGATTGTAGCCAATGTAGCCGTTGTAGCCACCTGCCCCTCAGCTTTTCTAAGTTTGAAGCGGGGGAAGGTCATGACACCCTCCCCGCGATTGCCCATGCCACGCGGGCAAGCCTTTCGCTGACCGTGACATTGCTTTCCTTTGCAACCCAGTTATGTGCTTCCAGAGTGGCGAGCTGGCGTTCAATTTGGGCCTTGTCACGGCTTGACCTCGGACCTTTTTGTTGAAGGTCGCGAACAGTGATGTAAGGCTCTCTCCACTTCTCAGCGAGCCAGACACGGAGCCTTTCGGCTTCCTTAAGGTGTATGCCAATGCGCGCCGCGCCATGCAGCCTTAAAGCCTCGCTCGCATAGAATTCCGCGAGCTCAATGCCGCGCGCCAAATAATCGGAGTTCAAACCTCCGGCGCCGGGATCGTCAAAAGTTTGCAGCACGGCGGCGATGCGGGCGGCGTGTTCCGCTAGCTTGTTTGCAAAGCCGGAAATCTCATGAAGCTCTCCGCCGGGTGTCAGCATCGCCTCGACATGATCGGCGAGCTCGATCCACTGCGCACGCGCGTCGGGCGACATAATAAGCGCGGGCGGCTCCAGCCCATCGCCTCGCTCGTCATATGGCAGGCTGCGCCGGAGCAGGCTTAGCGTTTTTGCACAATAGGATGCAATCGCGGCTTGGTGCTCCGGCTCTAGCTCGCGGAACCTTCGGCTTCCCATAGTAGAGTTGGGCTGCGTTATCAGGAACCGCGCCAGCAAGCCGATTTCTTGCAAGATAGGATCTGCGAGAAAATGCTGCGCCACATCGGGTTGAGCTTGAAGGAACACGGAAACACGCCGTCCAGGAAGAATTGCAGTCTCCTCGGATGCGCGGATGCGCTCAAGCCTGCCGTCATCCCAAAGTGCATTCAGGGCAGCGGCGCTTCGCAGCTTGGTCTCCTCCGACATAGCGTGGCCGCCGATGAATTGCCCGCCCTCGGATGAGAAGAGACCCAATGATGGATAACCCACCTTCAGATGCTTCGTCAGTCCTTCGAGGGTCGGCTCTTGCACGATCAAGATCGGGCTTTTGGGCTCCGCTGGTTTATGCCCCAAGGCATCGAGCTTGTCGCGACGCGCGGATACATCGAGTTTCTTGTTGCCGAGAATTTTCTTTCGCTCCGCGGTCCAAGCATCGAGAGCGTTCTGGTAGCGCGGAAAATCTTCCGCGTACCTGCGGCGAAGTTCTTCCGAACGTGTGTGGATAGGCTTGAGCGCTTCCCTGTCTGTTGCGGTTTTCCGCTCGCCGCTCTGCGCAATTGCCAGGAAGTACAAGCTTAGCGGCTTGGCTTGCCCATCCGAGATTGGAAGTTGCACATTGCGCAGCCCCTGGGTTGCGCATGCAGCGGCAGCGAGAACAGCGGTGCCACAAATCGCCATAGGACTTTGCACGGCCGCATCATGAAGCGCCTTCGCCATGCCGCCCAAGACCGGGCCAAGCGCATCGACAGGGAACGCTTCACCCTTCGGCAGCTCGCGAAAGAGCGGAAGTGGTTCTTCGGCGAAAAGAGTTCTAGAGCGCTCCTTGGACTGATCGGAACCGGTATGGTCGCAGCCTGTATCACCGCCGTTTGTCGCAGCTTTCTCCTCGATTTTTGAGTTTTTCGAGCCGTCGCCTGTCGGCCTCCAACCGTTTTGCCGGGCGTGCCAGAATAGGGACGCTACGGTAACGCCACGGCCCCGAAACGACTTCCAACGTCGTTTTTGATCGCGAGCGCTATACTTGTCGGGCGCTGTCCTGCTCCATTGATCAAAAATGCTCTCCCCGGCATCGCCGAGCTCGGCTTTCAGCGCCATTCCGACGGCGAGCCAAGTGTCGTGATCATCTGCCGGAATGCAGCTCAATGCATCGCGAATGCGCTCGAGATCGACAGAACCATCATACCGTCGCTGACGGGGATATTCTTGCTGCGCCTGCTTTTCCGTTTCGTCGCGTCGGCGGGCTGCTTCGAATTCTTGCGGCCAATCTGGCAGGCCCTCCAATGCATTGACGTCCAAACCGCCCCATACGATCACATAGCCACCGTCACCGCGGACATCGATTCCGGTTTTGTCTCGCCCTGCCAGGGTCTTTAGAAGGTCAGCGCCGCTTGGCACCTTCGCTTGCGTTGGTGGGTAACGGAAATAGCGGTGTTCGCCGCCGCTCGGAGTGGGAAGCGTTGCAGGCGACGATGCATCCACACCGATGGCTTTCAGCATCCCAACACCGTCTTTGCCGTCTTTGCGGTCAAGATCGAGCACCACGATGCGATTCTGTTTTCCGGTGGGAAGTCCTACCAGTGCATCAGGCCAGCGCCTCCACCAGTCGCGAATCTGGGCATGATCGCGCGAGGCATCCTTAAACCCATGCGCGGTATACGGCGTTTTGGCTTTGTAGACCTTGCCGGTTTCGGGATCGGACCAGTCTTGCTCTCGGCAGGGAAACACCGCGAAGCCCATATCCGCAAGTGCGAGCGCCTTTTGTGTCTGCGCCATCGCATTCCCAAGAAACGCAAGCGCCCTCGGACGTAACTGCGTGTTTAGCCTTGCCGCCGTCGTGGGCGCGTGAGCAGCGAAAGAATTGATTGTGGTCATGATCCGACAACTTTGCATTTCGGCCGCTCTCCGTTACACGCGGTACTTTCACGGCAGATCAGCCTGCGAAAAAGGAGTTCAGCCGCAGCCTGCAACATTGACGGCTTTTCACGCGGCCTTGTGCTCGGATGTTGAGACTGAACGGCCGGCCGCAATCCATGCGTCAAGGTCGCTTCGCGCATAACGAACCTTGCGGCCTAGCTTGATGAACTTGGGACCACCGCCGTATATTCGGAGCTTCGCGAGCCAGCCAGCGGTAAAGCCCACATACTCGGCAGCCTCATCCGGCTTGAGAAGCGGCTCACGGCTGTTTACTGCTCCTGCGTAATCTCTGTGTGTCATCGTCACGTATCCTAAAGGTCTGACATAGACACTGATAGTTCTATTGTGCGTCGTGAGAGAAGCGAGGAGAAATCGCGAATTATTTTCGCGACGCCTTCGAACTTCTGATTTTGCGTGCTTCGCGCTTAGCCTCTTGCGAGCCAGTGGGGGCCACTGAGCCTTTACGAGACCGGTAGCGGCTTGCGCCAATAGACGCGCGTCGGATGATAAACGCTGGCGGAGCGTCGAGAACGTTTGGGGATGGCGGTATATCGTGGACCCATTTCTGGACGGTGCGCCTGGTTACACCGTAGGCTTTGGCTACCGTGCCTATGGGGTCGTTTTCCGAGATCAAACCCGCCTTGACTTGCGCAACGCAATCAACCGCAGCCTGCTTATCCAGCCTTTCGGGCGGAGCCTCTTGCCGCCGCCCAGCTCCAGCCGCCGCATACTCGATCGCACCACGAACCTTCCCGACCGACAAAGGGCTTATAATAAGCCAGAGGCTCCTGGCGAGCGCTGGCGAGATGGCCTGTTGTCCATTGCTGTGCGCCAGCAGCAGATCGGAGACTTTGTGAAACCATTCGCGCGTTTTTTCACCCACCTCTTCAAGTGAGGTTTCGGTCCCGAGGCTTTCAAGCTCTATGACTAAGCGGCGTTCTTCGCATGCAATGGCCTCGACATCGACGGGCTTCGGAGCCCCCGAATAAGAAGGGTCATTCTTCATTACGCCCTCGCTGGCGTCTCGCATTGGATGAGATGCGCGGCGGGTCGGTGCGAGTTCCGGCTTATCGCTGGCCAAAGCTAGCCGCGCACCGTACTGCTTATCGCGATGCGGAGAACGCGACAACGTTCGAAGCTGGCGCTTCCCCGGACACAAGCCGCTCAATAAGCGCGGCCCAGGTCCGAAACGCCACCTCCACCGCGTCCCGATGATCGGAGCGCTGATAGACGCCAACGATACCTGCCTTAGTACCGCTGACATGATTGAGCGCAGTCTCGACGACGCGAGTATCGATGCCCAGATTTTCCATGCCGGTTGCGCATGTGCGGCGAAGGTCATGAATGCGCCAGTCTTTGAAGCGGACACCCAAGATCGCCTTCATCTTGGCGTCAAGCGCCTTCTTTGCCTTCGAGAATCCGGACGGTGCGCTATGCCCAGTAGTGCTGAAAACAATATCGCTGTCCTCGTATCCGAAGCCTGCCTTGATTGCCGCAATACCGAGCCGTTCCAGAAGATCGATCGCTTGCGGCGAAAGCGGGATGCGATGGTCGCGCTTGTTCTTGGTTCGGGTTCCAGGAAGCCTCCAGACACAGGCATCGAGGTCAAGCTCAGACCATCTCATGCCCGCCACCTCTTCACGGCGCGCACCGGTCAAGAGTAAGAGCTTGTAGATAGAGGCGAACGGCCAAGAAGTCTCGCTGGCAGCCCGCCAGAAAGCTTTAACCTCGTGATCCTCAAGCACGCGGTCGCGTTTGACCGCAGCGGCGGGCGGTTTCATCTCAGCCGCGGGGTTTGTTTCCATCAGTTCGCGTTCCACGGCCCATTTGAAGAATGGACGCAGATCCACGAACAGAAGCCGGGCCGCAGCCTCGGAACGCACCTTGACCTTATCGATGACGGCCAACACGTCGCTGCGCTTGATCGAGGCAACCGGCCGGCCGTGAAGCGGCTCCATGTCTTTGCCAAGCAGGCGGGCTTGCTTGTGGACCCAATACCGCCCCGTCCGCTTGTTCGACGCGAGAAAGCGCTCCATGGCGTCTTTCAGCGTTTGGCCCATCAGTTTCTCGCGAGCTTCCTTCTTGGCTTGCGCAACATCATCACCGCGCGCCACCTTGCCCAGCTCTTCCTTGGCCAGCTTCCGAGCCTCATCCGGGGTCAAGACGCCGTGCTTGCCGATGCTCATGCGCTGGTTCTTCGTTCCGCGCCCGCCAAGGCGATACTCCACGAAGTAGGAGACGCCGCTTTTCCCCGCCCGCAAGCCGAAGCCGGACAAGTCCGCATCCCAGGCATAAAGGACACGGCCTTCCGCTTTCGCCTGTGCCGCCAGCCCGTCAACCGCACGCTTGGTTATCTTTATCGTCGCCATCGTCCGTACTCCCCGCATCGCCACACCATAAAAATAGGCACCTGATAGGCACCGTGCAAGCACTTTAGGGAATTACGAGGAAACTAAAGGAAAGGTGATTCCGTTGAATCACAAAGTGAAAGCAGCGTCCAGGTAGTTTCAGGGAATGTCAGGAAATATGGTTCCCTCATATTCCCAAGCTGAGGATCGCAAGTTCGAACCTCGTCGCCCGCTCCAATAAAATCAATGGTTTAGCCGGTAAGCCCCTTCAGCGAGTTCCCAAAAAGTCGTCACTGTATCGTCACCGTAAAGGAAAACGGCCGGTTTTCGCCCTCGTGTCCCATTGTCGGCATGATGCGCGACTGTCATTCGGCGATCTATGGCGGAAAATCGCGGGTTTGACGGAGATTGCCATAGCTTGACGGAGTCATGGAGGTGAACGGGACCTCCTATCTTGTGCCGACGGATGCGAAGCTGTTGCGCGATTCGCACGTCGCCGACGAGGCCCTGCCGCTGGACAGGGTGCTTGCCAAGGTCGAAAATGCCAAGAAGCTTCGTCTCGTTATCCTCGACGCCTGCCGGGCCGATCCATTCGCGGCGCGGATGATTAGAAGCGCCGGATCAACACGCGTCGTTGGACATGGGCTATGGGCTCGCCTTCGTGGAGCCGGCAGGGGGCGTGCTGGTCGCCTATTCGGCCAAGCATGGCACAGTCGCCCAGGACGGCCGCGGCGCGAACAGTCCCTTCGCAAAGGCGCTTGCGGCCTATCTGGAGGAGCCGGGGCTCGAAATTCAGTTTCTGTTCCGAAAGGTCCGCGACCGGGTCCTGGTGGAGACCGGCGGCGCGCAGGAGCCTTTCCTCTACGGCTCTCTTGGCGCTGAGCCCCTATTTTGCAAGCAAGCCGTAGGAATTCGCCAGCCAGTGCCCGGTATGGGTGCGAGGCCTGCTTCTCCCACTTCGCTTTGAACAAGAGACTTTCTGGTTAGTTCGACGGGTCCGAAGAGGTCTGTGACGCCATTACAGGTGGGTTTTGTCGAGGGCCGCGATCAGCCTCTTCCGGTGCTTCATGACCGCAAACAGGATCGAGGCGATCAGGATCGGCCATCCGAGGAACGGCACAAACCGGGCGCTCACGGCGGTCAGGATCTCTTTCACCGTCTCTTCGCCGAGCGCCTTCTGGATAGCCGGGATCGCCTGCGCCGCCGCCCCCAGTTGCGTCAGCAGCGCCCTCATGAACTCGGCGGCCAGCGCCCAGTTGCCGGAGCGGATCATGCCGGCGATGCGGCCCATGATGTCGAGCAGCGCAAGCTCCGAAGCAACCTGCATAAGGCCCGAAACGTTGAGGTCTTTTACGCCAAAAACATCCTTGACGATGTCGCCCACCACATCGAGCAGTTCATCGGAGCCTTCCGAGGAGCCTCCGGGAATGACCGGGGCAACGGCCGGGGGGACGACGGGCACGCCGCGCTCCGCCATCTGCTCGGCGATCATTGTCTGGGCCGGCTCGGCGTATAGAGAGGCTTCTTCGGCCGGGATGCCGCCAAGAACTCCGGTGAGCTCCCCGAATATGCGTTCGTTGGAGCTTTCGATGACCTTCAAGTTCTCGGACGACAGGTTGGAGTAGAGCGCCACCGCAAGGAGGTTCTCCGCCTGACCTTTCGCCGTCGCGATGGTCAGCATGACGTCGCGGCTGCGATCGACCTCCTGGGCCTTTGCCGCGGCGCCGAGCGCGGGGAGAAGACCTGCTCCAAGGCCCGCTTTCAGGATTGACCGTCTTGCCAACATGGAACTCTCCCCGCTCGTGATTTCAGGCTAGATCAACCCGCCCTTAATCGGAATCGATTAAGGGCGGAAAATTTGATCGATGCTAAAGTGCTAGAGCAGCTTATCCGCGTCCAAGCGGACCCGGGCTGCTCTAGTGCCGACGCGTCCTGGTCCGCGGACGCAACAAACGCTTTTCTTGGTGACGTATCAAGCGCCGCATCGGGTTTGAAGGCGGATTTTGCAGAAGATCTTCGCTATTTGGGGATGACCCAGGGGATGAGATATTGCTGCGCGGCGACCAGCGCGCCGAGCAACAGCGTCAGCACAATGCTGTGAGGGAAGGTTCGCGCGAAAACCTCGCCCTCTTTTCCGGTCATGCCTGTCACCGTCACGCCGGTGGCGATATTCTGGGGCGATATCATCTTGCCCATGACGCCGCCCGAGGAGTTTGTTGCGGCGAACAGCACCGGGTCAAGGTTGAGCTGGCGCGCCGCGACGACCTGGAGATTGCCGAACAGCGCGTTGCCCGACGTATCGCTTCCCGACAGCATGACCGCGACCCAGCCGAGGAAGGGCGACAGCAGGACAAACAGGCTCCCCGTCGAGGCGACGCCCTTGCCAAGCGTGTAGGCAAGGCCGGAATAGTTCATGAGGTAAGCGAGAGCGACGATAAGCATCACGGTGATGATTGCCATCCATGACTGCCGGAATGTCGCGCCGATGCAGCCGAAGAAAACGCGCAAGGGCAAGCGAACCAGGATCGCGGTCATGATCGCGGCGATGAGGATCGCCGTGCCCGTCCCGAGCGGCTGGAAGACCCACACCGCATCGTAGGGCTTGCCGTCGTAGAGCGTGATCGCGATCGCCCGATGCAGGCCGGGCCACTCGATCTTCTGCTGGCCGATGGATGCTATTTGAGCTGAGGTCCAGAGGATCACTGTCGCGGATACGACGATCCAGGGGAGCCAGCCCTGCCAGTCCGGAACGACGGTTTTGGAGCGGCGCCCCTCCATCGTGTCCGCCACCCAGAACTCCGGCTCATCTTTCGGAGTCCAGACCTGAAGAAAAAGCACCGTCGCAAGCAGCGAGCCGAGGGAGGACAGCACGTCGGTCAGGGTATAGTTGATGTAGTTCGAGGCGATGAACTGAGATGCGGCGAAGCTTCCGCCCGATACGAGCAGAACCGGCCAGATGGCGCGGATGGAGCGCCAGCCGCCATAAAGCGTCATGACGTAGAAGGGCAGAAACAGGGCGATGACCGGCAACTGCCGTCCGATCATCGCGCCGAGCGTTGCGGCGGGAAGGCCTGTGACGGCGGCGAGCACCGTTACCGGGACGCCGAGAGCGCCAAAAGCAACCGGCGCGGTATTGAAGATCAAAACGAAGACCAGGGCTTCGAGGGCGGGGTAACCGACAAGAATCAGAAGCGAGCTTGTGATGGCGACAGGGGTGCCGAAGCCTGCAACGCCTTCGAGCAGCGCGCCGAAGCAGAATGCCACCACGACAAGAACGACGCGACGGTCGTTCGGCAGGTAGCTCGCGACCCAGTTGCGGAAGGCGTCGAAGCGGCCGGATCGGACGGCGACGTTGTAGAGAAGCAGCGCGTTCACCACGATCCACATCACCGGCCACAACGCGAACACCGCGCCATTGGCGACCGCATTAAAGGCAAGGGAAGGCGGCATCTGCCAATATGTCATGGCTATGATAAGCCCCACGGCGAGCCCCGCTCCCGCCGCCAGCCAGGCAGGCAACCGCAGCACTCCAAGAAAAACCAGCACAGTGGCGACGGGCAGAATTGCCACCAGGAAGGACAGCGCCAGGCTGTCCGCCACTGGCGTCAAGAGTTGGCTGAACACGACGCGGCCTCCCTAATGTCTTATTTTTCTTTGAAGTCTATTCCAACTTGCGGGGCCGATAAATTCGCCGGAGGTTTAAGAGTGATGGTTCGCCGTTCAGTTAAAAGTGAACCCAGCTGCCGTGAAAACCGGCGGGCACGCGGTGACTGAGATGAACGCGCGCCCTCGGACCTTCTTCCAGATCGAGGGCGTCGAAGATCAGCAGGTCGCTGCGGTTCTCATCGCGGATGTATTGCACCGTCAGCAGAAAGCCATCGCCTTCGGGCGACGCCGCCGAACGGGGCGCGAAAACGGCTTCGCTGAGCGAGTCGCCATTGGGCGCGGAGAAGGTGGCGGTTCGTCCCGATGCGAGATCGAGGTGCGTGACGGCGTTGAAGAGGGCCTGTGCGGCGACGGGGTTCGGGCCGTACACGTTATAGAAGGCATGGCGGTAACCGGTCCCATTGAAGCGCTCATCTAAGCGCGGAAATTCGCCCGCCGCATCCGCGAGCTGGATCTCCTTTACACCGCTGGTCTCGCCGGTGAGATCGATCGACCAGCGGACGGGACGGCCGAGAGCCGAGGCGGGTGGAGCGGGATTGCCTTCAACATCCGGAAAGAGGGGCGCTCTGTCGTATTTGATGACATCGCAATGGAGCGTAGCGCCATCTTCCCAAGCGTTGAAGGTGTGGAAAACGTAGCAGGGTTCGATCTGGAGCCACTTCAAGGAACCGATCGGGGCGCGCCGCCCAACCACGCCGAGCAAAGCGGGTTTGCTGGGGTCCCAGGCATAGGCCGTGCCCCCGCGCCTCGCGCGGTTCATATCTCCCGCCAGGGGGAGGATCGGAAACACGACGTGATCGCGCGTCATGAGAAAATCGTGGACGAACGAGCAGTAGGGCGCTTCGAAAAAGTCCTGCCGCACAAGCTCTCCGGTCGCGGCGATGATGACGAGGCTCATTCTCGTGCCGAAGATGCCGCTGCCGGAATAGGAGAAGCCGACAAGCTCGCCATTATCGGGATCGATCTTGGGATGGGCGGTGAAGCGGCCTTCGAGGGTCGTGGGAAGGACGCCGCCGAAGGTGTGATATCCGATGGAATCGAGCGAGCGGGTCAGCTCGAAGGGAAGGTGCGACTCCTCCAGCGCCAGGAGCTTGCCCGCGTGATAGATCACGTGCGTATTCGCCACGCCGAAATCTTTGCCGATTACGCTCGGATCGCTCTTCGCCGGGTCCCCGAAGCCCCCGAAGAGAGCTTCGCCCGCCTTCCTCTCAAGCTCAAACCGCGGGGTGCGAACCCAACGGTTGCGGTAGCGCGCGCGCCCATTCTCAAGCGTGAAGGCATGCACCATGCCATCGCCGCCGAACCAATGATAATGGCCGCGCGGCGGAAACTGCGGGTTTGGGCCGTTGCGGTAGAGCGTGCCGTTCAGCTCTTTCGGAATCTCGCCCGTCACGGGAAGCTGCGAGGAGTTTCCTTCCACGAACACAGGGGCGAAAGCGCCCTGCAGCATGGGCTCGTTTTTCGGAAAGGCGTGGGACAAAGCGATATCCTTCCAACTTCGGCTGCGGCGTCGTCAGTCGGATTTATAAACCGCTTACTGACTTTTTTGATCCTTTTCAGGCGCTGGTGTCCCGTCTCCGAGTTGCGAAAGCATGCAGTGAAGGGAGGAGGCAATTGCGAGACGCCACGCGAGAAGGCAGGTCAATTCTGCTCCGCACGCGTCATCCTTGTCTAAGCAAACGGTCTTGCTTTCGTCACCGAATGCCTCTGTGTTTTGCGGCCGTTCCGGCCGACAGGCATGCATACAGTGGGTCGGGAGCCGACCTAATGGGGACCTGGAGCCAGGGCTGGAAGCCCCTCAAGAGCGGACCTGACCGGCCTCAGTCCAGCACCCGGCTTTCTTTGACGGAACTGTCCCTGACGAGACATTCCAACGCAGCGGCATGTTGCACTCTTAACGTAAGCGCAACAAGATAAATACTCAATCTGGACAGCTGTGTCCGCATGCGTCAGCGGGTCGGGGATGTATGATGCGGAAATGGGCGGCGATAGTTGCTGCTGCGGTGGCGCTGGCGGGAGTGGCACTGCTCATTGAGCCCGGGATGCACACGGCGCCGATCCGGCGCATCGGTGTTGATTCAGCCTGCACATTGGCGGTGACCGGCGCGGAGGACAGCACGGTGCGGCTCTGGGCTCTGCCGGAAGGCGGACGCGGTGCCCCGGAGCTGTTGCGGACCATGCGCATTCCCTTAGGTGACGGCGAGTACGGCAAGGTCTACGCCGTGGCGCTGTCGCCGGAGGGCAAATGGGTGGCGGCGGGCGGGCTCGACGCACACTTCTCTATTGATGAGACGGGAGCGGCCTACATCTTTGAAGCCGCGACCGGGCAACTTGTGACGCGCCTCCGCCGCCTAAGTGAGGTGATTAACCATCTCGCATTTTCTCCCGATGGCAGCCGCCTTGCCGCTACACTTGGTGGTGGCGAAGGCATGCGGCTGTGGGAGACAGGCGGGGGCCTCCTCGCCGAGGACAAGGACTATGGGGGCAAGGATGGCTATGGCGCAGCATTCGACAATGCGAACCGACTCTTCACCGTCGCCTATGACGGGCAGATCCGGCGCTATAGCGCCGAAGGTCAACTAGAGGCGAAAACGCCCGCTCAAGGCGGCAAGAAACCCTTCAGCGTCGCAATTCACCCGCAAGGCGGCAAGCTCGCCATCGGCTTCAATGATACCGCGGCGGTCGAGGTGTATGATGCGCGCACGCTGAAGCGGCTCTACGCCGCCAACACTCGCGGCATCTCCGGCGATGATGTTGATCTCGGCTCGGTCGCCTGGTCCGCCGATGGCGCACGGCTTTATGCGGGCGGGCACTATCGTGTCGAAGGAAGAACTATGGTTGTATCCTGGCATGACGAAGGCCGGGGGAAACGGCGGGAAGCACCGCTGGCGCAAAACACGATCATGCAGCTTCTGCCTTGCGATGGCGGCATCGCGGCCGCCGCACAAGATCCCGCTTTCGGCCTGATCGCAGCGGATGGCACCAAGCGAGTTTGGCATGCTGGCGTCATCGGCGATGTTCGTGACATGTATGAGGAATTCCGCATCTCGACCGACGGCAAGCGCGTGAGGTTCGGACTTAAGCAATTTGGGAAAGATGCTATATCATTCGACGTGTCCAGTTTCCGCGTTGTGGACGCAGCCGATGCCCCGGCCGGCCTCGCAGCGCCCAAGACCTCCGGCTTAGCAGTCAGTAACTGGATGCACGACTACGCGCCGAAGCTGAACGGCAAGACCATCGCGCGCGCGCGCTTGCCATTGCGCCGGATGCACAGCGCTCCGTGCTCAGCACGAACTATGGATTGCGCGCCTACCGCGCCGATGGCGATGAACTTTGGAGAAAGCCAAGTCCCAGCATTGTCTGGGACGTGAACATCAGCCGCGATGGCAGGCTGATTGTGGCTGCCCGTGGCGACGGCACTATCCGCTGGCATCGCCTATCGGATGGTCAGGAGTTGCTTGCGCTGTTCGTGCACGCGAAAGACCGCCGCTTCGTCGCCTGGACGCCGGAGGGCTATTACGCCGCCTCCCCCGGCGCGGAAGACCTCATTGGCTGGCATGTGAACCGCGATTGGGACCACGCGCCCGACTATTATCCCGCCTCGCGCTTCCGCGACCAATACAATCGGCCCGATATCGTGAAGCGTGTGCTCGACGACCTCGACGAGGACACCGCCATCGCCGAAGCCAACCGGCTTGCGGGCACAAGACAGGCCGACGAGATCGCCCGCACGCTGCCGCCCGTCATCGCCATTCTGTCGCCCAACGAAGGCGGCACGTTCTCGGCTGGCATGGTAACCTTGCGCTACAGCCTGCGTTCGCCATCTGGCCTGCCTATCTCAGACATGATCGCACGCGTTGACGGCCGGCCGCTGATGGGCGTGGCTATCAGCCCGCCGCGGGGCGTGGACGCATCCACCGACACCGAGGACGCCGTGACGCTCAGCGGCCTGCCGGAGCGCGACCTCACGCTGTCCCTCGCCGCCCGCGCCGGCAGCGTCGAAAGCATGCCCGCGAGCATCCGGCTCAAATTTGCGAGCGCACCGGCCGCGCCGACGCCGGCGGCGACCCAGACGGCGTCCAAGGTTTCGCTCTATGCCCTCGTCGTTGGCACCGGCAAGTTCAAGGATGCGGCCATTCCCACGCTTGCCTGGGCCGGCAAGGATGCGCGCGACTTCGCCGAGGCACTTAAGCGCCAGGAGGGACGCCTTTATGAGAAGGTGGAGGTTAAGCTCTTTGCCGACGAGAACGCCGACAGCAGTTCCATTCTCGACGGATTGACATGGCTCAGGCGGCAGGTGAGCCAGGGCGATGTCGGTGTGGTGTTCCTCGCGGGACACGGCGTCACCGATCCGGCCGGCGATTATTACTACGTTCCCCACAACGCCAGAATGGAAACCGTGGGAGGGCTGATCCTGCCCACAAGCGGCAGCTCTGTCCCGGACGCCGAGATCAGCCGAACCTTGAAGCAGCTTGCCGGCAACGCGCTGTTCTTCGTCGACACCTGCCACGCCGGCAAGGCTTCCGGCGTCGGATTTCGCTCGCTCGATTATAACAAGCTCATCAACGAAATCGCCGGTTCCGCCAACGCCATCGTGCTCGCGAGTTCCACCGGTTCCGAGTCGAGCCTCGAAAGCGAGGAATGGCAGCACGGCGCGTTCACAAGGGCGCTGCTCGAAGGCATGGAGGGAAAGGGCCTCCATTACAACCCCGGCATCGTTACCATCGACGAGCTGAACCTTTATGTGAAGAAGCGTGTCAAGGAACTGACCGGCGGCGTGCAGCATCCCGTCGACCTGAAGCCGAAGGAGGCACGCGACATCCCCTTCGCGATGCCGTGAGGCGAGGCCACTTGAACGTTGAGAGCCGTCAGGCGGCTCAATGCCCACCGCATAACGAGGCAGTCGATGGTCGCCTCGAATTGAGAGAGGCAACTCGTCCGTTATACCTTCAATTGCGTGCTATTGTTCAATCGTTTCGAACGGCAATGCCTGCTCAGCGAGGCAGCGCGCCCGCAAAACAAACGCAGGCAAGAGGGCTGTGAAAGAGCGCACCGGGCATTGGCCCGATCCTCTTGGCGCTCTTGCCCGAGATCTGCCGACGCGCGCTCTTTCTGCTTTTACGAGCAAATTCAGTATATCGCATACCCTGGATTGCGAAAAAACACTCTTTTTGCGAAACGAACCCAATGGAGCTGCAAAAACCCATCCCGCCTCGCAGGCTTGGCCGCCCCTGGCGCGCAACTCTGGACGCTTTCACCGCAAGCGGCGTGCGGTTCTTTCTAGCCTGCGCCCGAATGGCCAGTTAAATTGCAGCCCGAACCGACACCGGACCCATCATGGCTCGCCGCCGCAACTCCTCCCTGGGTTTCCTCGGCGTCTTCGGACGCTCCGAGGACCTTCGCTCGCTCGACAGCGCCCTTCGCGCAGCGGACCTGCATCCCAACCTCGTGCCCGATGCGGTCAAGTTGACAGTTCTCAATCTCCTCAAGGACGCCAGGGGCGAAGACCCCACGCCGGAGGACTATAGCGAGACGGCGGCGCTTCTCGGCTATTGCGCGCTTGGACGCGAAGCGTTTACCGCAGCCAATGGCAAGCAAGCCGCGGTCACAGCCGAGCGCCGGATCGACGATGCGCTTGAAGCGGGCGAGGGCCTCGACGCCAGTCTTATTTTGCTCACGCTCCAGGCTGCACTGATCCATCCAGGCTTGAAAGAGACCTACCACCTCGAAAGCGAGTAAAATTTACGCCAGACGCAGTGCATAGCCTCCGCTGCGCGTTCTCGCTGAGAGAAAAAGCCAGACGAATTAACGCCATCGAATTGACGCACGTGGTCCATCGGCGTATCTACCGCGCAATCATTCCATCCGGGCGGCGCGTGACGCCCCCCTTCCGATGAGCACTGCAAATGCCTCAATACCGCTCCAGAACTTCCACCCATGGCCGCAACATGGCGGGCGCACGCGGACTTTGGCGCGCGACCGGCATGAAGGATGAGGATTTCGGCAAGCCCATCATTGCCATCGCCAATTCCTTCACGCAGTTCGTGCCGGGGCATGTGCACCTGAAGGATCTCGGCCAACTCGTCGCGCGCGAGATCGAGAAGGCGGGCGGCGTCGCCAAGGAATTCAATACCATCGCCATCGACGACGGCATCGCCATGGGCCACGGCGGCATGCTCTATTCGCTGCCGAGCCGCGAACTGATCGCCAACTCCGTCGAGTACATGGTCAACGCCCATTGCGCCGATGCGCTCGTTTGCATCTCCAATTGCGATAAGATCACGCCCGGCATGATGATGGCGGCGCTTCGGCTCAACATTCCGGCCATTTTCGTCTCGGGCGGCCCGATGGAAGCCGGCAAGGTCACGGTGGAGGGCAAGACGATCGCCGTCGACCTGATCGACGCCATGATCAAGGGCGCGGACCAGACCGTCAGCGACGAGGAAGCGCTCGCCTATGAGCGCGAGAGTTGCCCGACCTGCGGGTCGTGCTCCGGCATGTTCACGGCGAACTCCATGAACTGCCTGACCGAAGCGCTGGGCTTGTCGCTGCCCGGAAACGGCACGCTGATCGCCACGCACGCCGACCGCAAGGAGCTTTTCCTCGAAGCCGGCCGCCGCATTGTCGATCTCACCAAGCGCTATTACGAGAAGGGCGACGAGAGAGCGCTGCCCCGTTCTATCGCGAACTTCCATGCTTTCGAAAACGCCATGACGCTGGACATCGCCATGGGCGGGTCCACGAACACGGTGCTCCATCTTCTGGCCGCGGCGCAGGAAGGCAGCATCCCTTTCACCATGGCCGATATCGACCGGCTGTCGCGGCGCACGCCCTGCCTCTGCAAGGTCGCGCCCAGCAAGAACGATGTGCATCTCGAAGACGTGCATCGCGCTGGCGGCATCATGGCCATTCTCGGCGAGCTTGATCGCGCGGGCCTTCTTCACCAGGACTGCGCGACCGTTCACGCGCCGACAGTTGCCGATGCGCTCTACCGCTGGGATGTCGCGCGCAGCGAGTATCCCGAAGTCAAGGAATTCTACCGCGCAGCGCCGGGCGGCGTGCGGACGACAGAAGCGTTCAGCCAGTCCAAGCGCGCTGATGCGCTCGACCTCGACCGCGCCAAGGGGGTGATCCGCTCGGCCGAAAGCGCTTTCTCGCAAGATGGCGGCTTGGCGGTGCTCTACGGCAATATCGCCAGCGATGGCTGCATCGTGAAAACCGCCGGCGTCGACGAAAGCTTGCTCAAGTTCTCCGGCCCGGCCGTGGTGTGCGAAAGTCAGGAAGAGGCGGTGAGCCGGATCCTCGGCGGCGGGGTGAAAGCGGGCGAAGTCGTCGTCATCCGCTATGAAGGCCCCATCGGCGGCCCCGGCATGCAGGAAATGCTTTATCCGACGAGCTACTTGAAGAGCGTCGGCCTTGGCAAGCAATGCGCGCTCATCACGGATGGACGGTTCTCGGGCGGCACTGCCGGCCTCTCCATCTGCCATGTTTCGCCAGAGGCGGCGGAGGGAGGCGCCATCGCGCTGATCGAGCCGGGCGACATCATCGAAATCGACATTCCCGGGCGCAGCATCGATGTGCGCGTGAGCGACGCCGAGCTTGCGGCGCGGCGAAAGGCGATGGAAGCGCGCGGCAAGGCGGCGTGGCAGCCGGTTGACCGCCAGCGGGAGGTCAGTCAGGCTCTCAAGGTCTACGCTGCGATGGCGACCAGCGCCGCGAGAGGCGCTGTCCGCGACGTGAACCGCGTGCGCGGGTGAGGCTCCGAAACTTCCGGCAGCACGCAAAGGGGCCCTTGCGCAAGTCAGGGTCTCTTTTGTAAATGCATGGGAAGACAATTCTTACGCCGTGGATCGCCCAGCCGTCGGCGCGCGTGATCTCCGATCACAAGGAAGTAATCAGGCCTCTGTCTTTCCAAGTTTGTGCCTCAAGTCGCTTGGATTATAGTAAAAATCCAATCAACTTGGGGTGTAACAAAATGCAACTTAAGATTGTGTCAATTCTTTCGGCCGCTGCATTTCTCTTTTCGATCGCTGGCGCTGAAGCCGTCACCCTTTCTGGTAACGAGGCGCCGGCTATTCAGTCCGAAGCCGTCAAAGTCCAATGTGTGAGCGGAAGACGGTGCGCGACTTGGGGCGGCTGGCATCACGGCCGCCGAGCATGCCGCAGATGGATCGTCTGCCGTTAAGCAAACTTCACTGATCTGGCTAACGGATTGTTATCCCGGACGCCGCTTGATCTACACTTCGCCGTCCCGGCCTAGCGAAGCGCGAGCAGGAATAGCAAACAGGTAGGTGCTTCGATTTATTGCGATCCCGGACAAGGCTTTGCCTTTCCGGGATGACCGCGTCGGCGACCGCTGGCGCATCTGGCAAACTCTGCTTGCGGCTGAAACATTGGTCCGCGCACTACGCTGCGTTAACGGCCCATTTTTATTGGAGAGAGCAATGGCTACCAGACGAGAGTTCGTGCAGGCAATTCCAGCGGTAGGCGCAGCTTTCGCGATCGGCGGGCAGCTCTTCCTGGACGACAGTCCCGCGCAGGCTCAGGGAGCGGCCGCTCCCTTGGAGGGCCACTTCCACCCCAAGGGCAAAGCGCCCTCGAAGTACACGCTGGACGTGCTGAAGCAGGCCCGCGCCGGTCTGCCGTTCGACGACACAAGAGATTTTGAGGAGCAGAAGAAGGGGCTGATCGCTCCCATGCAAGACCTCAAGATCATGGCGGATGCCGGTCACGTCGCCTGGGACATGGAGCGGTTTCAATTCCTGGACAAGCAGGACGACTTCGACAGCATCCATCCGTCGCTGCTCCGCCAGTCCAAGCTGAACAACAATTACGGGCTCTACGAAGTCATCCCGGGCATCTATCAGGTCCGCGGCTTCGATCTGTCCGACATCACTTTCATCCGCGGCAAGACCGGCTGGATCGTGTTCGACCCCCTGGTGAGCAGGGAACCCGTCCGCGCGGCGTGGAAGCTGTTTCAAAAGCATGTCGGCCAGGGCCTTCCCGTGTCGGCCGTCATCTATTCGCACACCCACGGCGATCACTGGGGCGGTGTGCGCGGCATCCTCGACGAAGCGGATGTGAGGTCCGGCAAGGTTCCCGTCATAGCCCCTGTGGACTTTATGGAGTTCACGGTTTCGGAAAACGTCTATGCCGGCAACGCCATGAACCGGCGCCTGTTTTATCAATACGGTCTCCTCTTGCCTGCGAGTCCCCACGGCTATGTCGGTCAGGGCCTCGGTCAGGCTGTCTCCGCCGGGGCGACCGGCCTCATTGCGCCCACACGATACGTCGAGAAGCCGATGGAAGAGTTCGACGTCGACGGCGTCAGGATGATCTTCCAGAACACGCCGAACACCGAAGCCCCGCGGGAAATGAATACCTATATCCCGGACATGAAGGCCCTGTGGATGGCCGAGAACGTCATCGCGTCGCTGCACAACATCTACACCTTGCGCGGCGCGCAAGTTCGCGATCCCCTGAACTGGTCGAAATATATTGCAGAGGCGCTCTATCGTTTCGGCCAGGAGGCGGAGGTGATGTTCGCCTCCCACCATTGGCCCCGCTGGGGCAACGCCAGGATTCAGGAAGTCCTGCGCGCGCAACGCGATCTCTACGCCAATATGAACAACCAGGTGCTGCACCTCGCCAATCAGGGCGTAACGATCAATGAAATTCACAATGTCTACGAGGCGCCGAAGGGCCTGCAAGCTCAATGGCACTGCCGCGGCTATCACGGATCGCCAGAGCACAACAGCCGTGGCGTGATCCAGCGCTACCTCGGCTTCTGGGATTGCAACCCCGCGACGCTCGTCCCGCTATCGCCGAGCGAGTCTGCGCCTCTCTACGTCGAGATGATGGGCGGCGCGGAGAAAATCATGGCGCGGGGGCAGGAACTCCATAACGAGGGAAAGTATCTCCTTGCCTCGGAGATCGTGAACAAACTGGTTCAGGCGGAGCCGCAGAACCAGGCCGCCAAGGACCTCCTGGCGGACATTTTCGAGCAGATCGGCTACCAGCAGGAAAATCCCGGACTCCGGAACAGTTTTCTCGCCGGAGCCTACGAGCTTCGCAGCGGCATACCGCAAGGGGAAACGGCCAACTCGGCAAGCGCCGACGTAATCCGGGCCATGTCCACCGAATTGTTCCTCAACTTCCTCGGAATTCGCATGGATAGCCGCAAGGCCGAAGGAATGCGTTTTACGATGAACCTCGTCACCCCGGATAACGGCGAGAAATTCATCGTCGAGCTGGAGAATGCCACCCTTACGAACATCAAAGGGTTCCAGGCCAAGAAGCCGGACCTCACGCTGACCATCAACCGCTCCGACCTGGAAAAGACCATGATGGGCGCGAAACCGCTCGAAGCGCAGATCGCGGACGGAACCGCGAAGGTGGAAGGCGACGTCAGCATCTTGAAGCAACTCGCGTCAACCATTGTCGACTTCGACCCGCGCTTCGAAATCATGCCCGGCACCAAAGGCAGGACAGTGGTAGCCCACGAAGACGCCTACGAGGCAGACCCGCGCCAGCCGATCGCGGAATAGCAGCCCCCGAAATTAGCTAAATCCACCGCAGAGAGCTCAGGCGCGGCAGGCGGGCGCCGGTAAACGCCGTGCTCTCGCTTGTTTGATGAGCGTTCTTCAATTCAAGCGTGTTAAATTAAATTTTGATGCTCCTAATGCAGCTCGTCTAACGCGTCTGGCCGGGTAGACCGATGTATGAGTTTGTATCCACAATAGTGTGTCCGGCATGCGGACATCACGCAAGTGAGACCATGCACGAAGACGCAATTCAATACTTCTATCAATGTAAAGGGTGCGGCCGGATAGTGAAGCCGATCAAGGGCGATTGCTGCGTCTTCTGTTCGTTCGGCGATGTGCCGTGCCCGACCACGCAAATGCACACGGGCCGACGGGAAAATAGTGTCAGCACCCAATCGTGGTTCTTGCTCTGATCCCGTTACCACGCGACCGAGGCTGGTGCGGCTCTGCGCCGCGGCAATGCCGGTAGGAATAAATTTGCGAGTTTTGTGACCGTCGCGAACACGTCGCAAGCGCGTTTTAGAGTGCGCCCGGGTCTTTGAGATCCGCGGTGGTTCGCTGTTTCGCCCCGCGCTTGTGTCTGGGACGCGCACGATTTGCGATCTCATGAACGCCGTTTTTCGCCTGGACGCACACATTGATTGCGAAGAGCTTTTGGATTTGACAGAGAACCGCCCTGGCGTTGGGCATGAAAATCGGTATGGTGGGGCGATTTTTTCCATCAGAGGCGCAGCCGCCTGTAGATCGTTGACAAAAATAGAAGCCACTCCACAATTGGCTTAACGATCTGCGAGCAACAGCAGAGTAAGGCGAGGGAGATGAAAGCGTCCAAGATTGAGGGCCTCCGCGAGCGGCGTCGCAAAATTGTCGTCGGCGGCGGGGAGGACAAGATAATCGCGCGCCATGAGAAAGGCCTCATGACCGCGCGCGACAGGCTCCGCGGCCTGTTTCAGCCCGACACGTTCCAAGAGATCGGAATGCATATTCGCCATACGGGCCGGCATTTCGGGACGGAGAACAAGGAAATTCCCGCCGACGCGATCGTCACGGGAACGGGCTACGTCAATGGCCAGCTCGTCGCCGCCGTCGCGCAGGATTTCACGGTGTCAGGCGGCACTGTCGGCAAAATGCATGCGACGAAGATCGTCGAACTGATGAAGTTCGCGCTGAAATTCGGCATCCCTTTTGTCGCATTCAAGGATTCCGGAGGCGCCCGCATCCATGAAGGCGTCAACTCCCTGGCCGGATACGGCGACGTCTTCTATCACAACGTGCTTCTCTCCGGCGTCGTGCCGCAGATCGCAGTCGTGTGCGGGCCGTGCGCCGGAGGAGCGGCTTATTCGCCGGCGTTGATGGATTTCGTGATCATGACGCGCAATGCGCACATGTTCATCACCGGACCGGAAGTGATCAAGGCGGTGACGGGTCGGGTGACCTCGATGGAGGAGGTGGGCGGCGCAGCCATGCACGCCTCCGTCAGCGGGAACGCCCATTTCGTGGCCGAGGACGACGCGCACGCCATCCAGATCGTGAAGCGGCTGCTTTCCTATCTGCCGGCCAACAACACGGATGATCCCCCGCATCATATCGGGCCCGACATCGTGCTCGACCGCGACGAAAGCATGAACGAGCTCGTTCCTGTCGATCCCTGGGAACCGATGGATATACGCCAGGTCATCGCCCGCACCGTCGACGGCGGAGAGCTGTTGGAGGTTCATGCCGACTTCGCCAAGAACCTGATTGTCGGTTTTGCCCGGATCCAGGGGATTGTGGTCGGGCTGATCGCAAACCAGCCCATGGAAATGGCCGGCGCGCTCGATATCGACGCTTCCGACAAGGGCGCTCGCTTCATCCGTTTTTGCAATATTTTCAATATTCCCTTGGTGACATTGGTCGACGTTCCAGGTTTCTTTCCAGGAATCGAACAGGAACGCGGCGGTATCATCCGGCACGGGGCAAAGCTCTTGTTTGCCTATGCGTCCTGCACATCGCCGAAGATCACCATGATTCTCCGCAAGGCTTATGGCGGCTCCTACATGGCGATGTGCTCGAAGGAAATGGGCGCCGACTTCGTCTATGCGTGGCCGAGCGCCGAGATTGCCGTCATGGGCGCCGAGGGAGCGGTCAATATCCTTTACCGCAAAGAATTGGCCGACGCCCCCGATCGCAAGGCGAAGGCTGCCGAACTTGCGGCCGAGTACCGTGCGCAATTTGCATCCCCGTACCTCTCGGCTGAGCATGGTTATCTCACCGATGTCATAGAGCCGTCGGAGATGCGCGCAGTGCTGGCGCTTGTTTTGCGCAAGACGCTTGCGAAACGGGAGCACCGGCCGGCCAAGAAGCACGGCAATATCCCGCTCTGAGGCACCAGGAAAGCGGCCTTTAAGGCTGGCAACCATGAGAACTGGCCCGGACGGAAGGCCAGTCAACAAGCGAGGAATGAATTGCTCGACCAAGTGATGGCCTTATTGCAAGTGCTGGGTGCTCAGACGGGCTTGGCCCAGCTCTCATCCGGCAACCTTGTCATGATCGCCGTGGGAGCCGGTATGATCGGGCTGGCCGCCGCCAGACGCTACGAACCGCTTTTGCTGGTTGGCATCGGCTTTGCCTGCATCATCGCAAACGTGCCTCCGGCAAATGAAGGCGCTCTCTTCCATTATGCCTATCTCGGCATGAACACGCTGATTATCCCGATGTTGATCGCTCTCGGAGTGGGCGCGATGACGGATTTCGGGCCGGTGCTCGCAAACCCGAAGCTGCTCGTTCTCGGGGCCGGAACGCAACTTGGGATCGCCGTCGCGCTGGTTCTCGCCAGCGCGCTGGGGTTCAGCCTGAAGGAGGCGGGAGCGATCGGCATTATCGGCGGCGCGGATGGCCCACTTGCGATATTCGTGGCCGCAAAGCTTGCGCCACATCTTTTGGGGCCGGTGTCGGTAGCCGCCTTCTCCTTCATGGCTCTCATGCCCATGATACTGGAGCGGATCATGCCAGCGCCTGCCAAAGAGGAGCGTGCTTCCGGCACGGCGCTTCGAGAGCCGACCAGGTTGGAGAGAATCGCCTTTCCGCTTTTCATAGCCATCGTCTTCAACCTCCTGTTTCCGCCCATTGCGCCCCTGGTCACCATGTTCATGCTTGGCAATCTGCTGAGAGAAGTCGAAGTGACCGGCCGCCTGGCAACGACCGTGGCCAGGGGAATGACGAACCTCGTCCTCGTAATCCTGGCCGTCGCCATCGGGTCGACCATGGCGGCCGACAAGTTCCTTAACGTCGAGACAGGGCAGATTGTCCTCGTCGGTCTTCTCGCGTTGGTGTGCGGCGTCGTTTCGAGCGTGGCCACGGTGAAGCTTGCAAACCTGTTCGTGAAGACGCCGATCGATCCGTTCATCGGCTTCGCCAGGATCGCGCCCGCGCCCTTTGCAGCAGGCGCGGCTCAACTCGTCGCCGGACAGGAGGACCGCAGAACGATCCTGATCCATAATGTGATGGGACCGAATTTAGCCGCGGCGTTTGCTGCCGCCATTTCGGGCGGGATTTTGCTCGCCGCTTTGGGCATCAACTAATCAAGGAGCGGCAACCCGATGGCTCACTATCTTCCCGATACTCTGAACGGGGCTCTTGCCCTCGGCATCTTCACCTTTGGCCTGACGTTCGTCGTCATGGCCGTTATCGCGGTCATCGTTGCTGTCTTCCCGGTCCTCGACCGGCTGGGACCTGCACTGTCGATGAAGATCGAGCAACGCCGGGCGGCGGCGAAGGCGGCCAAACAAGCAGTGATTCCGCCAGAGCATATTGCGGTAATATCGGCGGCTATCGCGGCGACTGTTGGCGCTCACCGTATCGTTCGCATCGGGCCAGCTAACCACGTGGGGTGGCAGGCCGAGGGCCGGGCCGCGCACCATGGCTCTCATGCTCTCTCCCATCCTGGCGCATCCCATAACCAAGGAAATAACCATGGAACGGAAGTTCAAAATTACAGTCGAGGGGCGGGACTATAACGTCACCGTTGAGGAACTGACCGAGCCGAACAGCGTCCCTTTCTCCGAGCCGCCTGTTTTTCTCGCGCCACCCGCCCATCTCGCTCAGTCGATGCCCCGGGCGGCCTTTGCCAATAGTCATGCTCCGGCCGGCGCGGCGCCGGTCAACCACAGCGTCGCTGAGGCTGGCGATGTGGTTTCCACCCTGAGCGGGGTCGTCGAGTCGGTGCTCGTAACGGTCGGACAGGAAGTTGGCGCAGGGGATCGCATTCTGGTTGTCGAGGCGATGAAGATGAAGACGCCCCTGACCGCCCGGCAGGCCGGCAAAGTGTCGGCCATTCTGGTCAAGGTTGGAGATGGCGTTGTGCCTGGACAGGCTTTGGTCAAAGTGGGATGACGCCAGGGCTTCGAGATCCCGCCCTGGAGTTGTTTCAGGGGCACGGGTGAGCCTCGGATGTCCCTCGCACCAATGACCATCCCGCTTGCCTCTCGCGCCTTTGAACCGCTGAGCTATGACGCAACCAGCGGAAACACAGGTGGACGGCGCGACGGCCAGGGACGCTCACCGCCCAATCTCTCTTCCGCCGCGCTCCGCAAGCTGGTACGCAATGCGCCGCGCCCCTTCAACATCGGCTATACTGTGCTCTATGCCCATATCAGAAGGGCCGCGCACGATACGCTCGCGCCGAAGGATAACGAAACCGATCAAGAATTGAGAGGCACCCCGTGTTGACCATCGATGCCGAGGCGTCGACCCTCCTCATGATCGACTTCCAGGCCAAGCTGATGCGCGCCATCGATGACGCCCCGGCCGCGATCGCCAACGCGCGCCGCCTGATTGACGCTGCGGCGATCCTCGGCGTTCCTGCGCTGTTCACTGAGCAGAACCCGAAGGGCCTCGGCCCGACCGTGCCCGAACTGGCCTCCGATCCCTCGCGCATCGTGTCCAAGATGACGTTCGACGCCTGCGGGGACTTGAGTTTCCTGCCACGCCTGGGCGCTGGCCATTTCATCGTGGTGACCGGCTGCGAGGCGCATGTGTGCGTGCTTCAGACCGTGCTGAGCCTCCTCGAAACCGGCCGGCGCGTTTTTGTGGTGCGCGACGCCATCGGATCGCGGCGCGCCGAAAGCAAGGAGACGGCAATCCGCAGGATGGAGCAGCACGGCGCGGACATCGTGACGGTCGAGATGGTTGTGTTCGAGTGGCTCAAGACCGCGGAGCACCCCCGGTTCCGGGAGGTCGCGGCGCTGATCAAGTAGCTTGCAACGTCGCCATGGCTGACGAGCCAACGCAACGGGATGCCCTCCTGGTCAAGTCAAGGCTGTGTGCTTGATGGGTAACTCTCAGAGTGAATTGCACGCGGCGTACCGCAGTTGCTTTTGCTTCCTCTAAAACCGGATTAATTGCTCGAGTAGTTCGTAAATTGCGTCGCGTGGGAGTCATCGGCCTCCGCTAAGAGGATCACTTCATGCGCGGACGAAGAACGGGCGCAATCCTGCTCGCCAGCCTCTTGTGCTGGCCAATTGGCTTCGCACTTGGCGGCGAAACGGATGAGGCTCAAGGGTGGCAGGATCTGGCGGCGAGGCCGACGCTCCTCGATTATTCAGGCGGCCCCAAGGAAGAGCTTCGATCGCTTGGCATCGACACCAATGTGTGGGTCACCCAATTCTACCAGGGCCAGACCGAAGGCGATGCCACCAAGGCATGGTTCTATGGCGGCAAGCTGGACGCCTTTTTGAAGATCGACCCGGAGAAGCTCGGCCTATGGCCCGGCTTCCATGTCAATGTGCAGTATGAGCACTATCTCGGCGAAGACCTGAACAGGAAGGATTTCGCGCTCATTCCGGTCAACACAGCGCTGGCCTATTTGTCAGGAGACGGCTACCAGCAGGCCCTCTCGCTTAGCGTCACGCAGGATGTCGGCCAGTACGTTTCGGTCAGCGCCGGCAAATTCAACATGATGACGCTCGCCTCCCAAACTCCGCTTCTCGGCGGCGGCGGCATCGACACGTTCATGAACAGGGCGTTCGCGCTGCCCTCGACCGGCGTGGGCTACACTGCCGCGAGAGGAGCGACCGGCGACAGGGTCGTCATCTCTGCGCCGTACACGCTTGGCGGAGCGGTGACTTTCAAAACAACGCCGTTCATCCTCACGCTCGCGATCCTCGATCCGCGCAGCGCAATCGATCCGGCCGTCATCGAAGCTCCCTTCGCGAAGGGCCGGGCCTGGGGCGCGGCCTTGACCGTTCCCACCGAGTTGTTCGGCCTGCGGGGCTACCAGAACTTTCGCGCCGCATACAGCGACGCTTACGGCATCGATCTCGACAGCATCGGCAACCTTCCCAATCCGGCGAGCATCAAGCAGGGGTATTGGTTCACCTCCTACGCGGTTCAGCAGAACCTCGTGCAAAGCGATTCCAATCCGGCCATAGGCTGGGGCGTGTTTACGCTGGTGACGCTAAGCGACGGCAACCCCAATCCTGTCAGATGGAGCGCACTGGCGGGGCTTGCGGGGAACAATCTCGTGGATGGCCGTGAAGACGACCGCTGGGGCTTCGGATACTTTCAATACGGTTTCAGCGAACCTTTGCTTGATGGACTGGCCGCGCTTGGCTTCGATAGACGCGATGAGTCCGGCCTGGAGGTGTTTTACAATTACGCGATCACGAAGTGGATGCGCTTGTCTGCCGACTTGCAAGTCGTTGAGCCTTGGAACCCGGCCAAAGCGCAGGCGGCTTACGCCGCATTGCGCTTGCAGACGAAGTTCTAGCCCCAATTATTCGCGAAGCACGCTCACGGACAGAGCAGGCATGCGTCATCGGCCGGTTTGACGGTCGATTGGTGAGTGGACATTGCAACGCGTTGAGGGTTTGGGATCGGGGCTTGCGCGGCGCTTGCCGCAATGGTCATGGGCTTGGAACACTCACTGATCGGGCGAGGAGAGCGAGCACCGGTGCGTGCGGATAGGCTGAGGGAAAGGCGACCTTGATACGGCTCTTCAGTTCCTCCACGCGCACCGCGATTTTGAGAAAGGCGCGCCGCAGCGTCTCGAAAGTCGCCGTGCGCCATAGCGAGCGCCTTGGCGCAGCGCCCCTCAACGCGTGCAGCAGCCAGTAGGCAGCCATGTGCAGGATAAGCCGGAACTGATTGGCCTCCCAGCGGTGGCAGGAGGTGCGATCGGAGCGCGTGTAGAGCTTCATGTCCTTGATCATGTTCTCCATGCGCCCGCGTGCGCAGTAGACCTTCTCGTAGAGCACCTTCGCGGAGCCTGGCAGGTTCGTCACCACGAAGCGGACGTCGCTCCCCATGCCTGTGGCCTCGGCGCGGGCGATGATCTTGCGCGCTTTCGACCAGCTGCCAGCTTGGTAGGCGGTCTGATGGAAGCGCCGCACCTTTTCTTTCTTCGCAGGCGCCAGGCGTGTGGCGGCGTCCTCGGCCCAGGGGTGCGCCATCTTCGCGAGGCGGGCGTTGGTTGAAAGGCCGAGAATGTAACTGCATCGTCTTTCTTCAAGCAAATCCAGCACTTCTGGCGCCGTATAATGACTGTCGCCGCGCACCATGATCTCGACCCTCGGCCAGTTGCGCCGGATTCGGGCAATGACGTGCCGCAGAACTTGCGCGATCTCCTCGCCCGACGGCCTCTTTCCAGGGCGCAGCAGCGACAGCACGGATTTGCCGGAGCCTGCCTCGAAGATATGCATGGGCTGGAAGCAATAGCCGCCCGAATGGGTGTTGAAGAGAATGAGTTCCTGTTGGCCGTGCGCCGGATCGTCCGTATCGTCGATGTCGAGCACGATGCGGACAGGCACACGGGAGAAACTGGCGCAGAACAGGTCAATCATTCCGAGCGCCATGCGTGCAAGGGCGCGCCAGGACGGCGCGTTTTCAAGACGCGACAATGTTGGCTGGGACATGAGGTCTTTACCCGTCTCAGGCTGGCGCCCACACGCCATCTTGAAAGCTGGATCGATGCGCAGTGCATCGAGATCGTCGCAGTCCTCGTAACCGCTGGCGATGGCGAACACCCGCGATCGGATCATGTCGGCATGGGTGTGGATGACGCGGCTCTGATCGCGGACGTCCGGCACGCAAGCGCTGAGCATCGCGGCAATGCCGAGTTGCTTCTCGATCTCGCGCAAAATGAGAACGCCGCCATCCGAGGAGAGTTGTCCGCCATCGAACGTGGCTGTGATTTCCTTGCCGCCGACAGGTGACAGTCCGGGAAGGAAAAGAGTAGCTTCTGTCATGGTGAGCGGGAGTCTCCGAGGAATTGCGAACGACACTGTCTCGACAACAGAACCATACGTGATTCCAATGGATTACGTCCCGCTCATCGCCCAAAAGGCGACAGCCTGGTGAATAATTCGGGCTAGTTCGAACGCGACAAGCGGCTGTTGTTGATGGTGCAGCAAGAGAGACCACTGAGCTACTTCAGCGAACCGGACGCGACATCGGATAGCGGCGCGCGGAGAGCAAGGAGACGGCGTTTCGCAGGATGGAGCGCCACGGCGCGGACATCGTGACAGCCGAGATGGTTGTGTTCGAGGGGCTGAAGACGGCGGAGCCTCCCGGTTTGGGGGCGGCGCTGATCAAGTAGATTGTAATTCGGCTGGGTGTGGGCCTTCTTAGGGCATATCTCTTTCTTCCTTAGAGTCCGTCCAATAAGTTTAAACGTTTTTACATAGTCTTCTCATCATGAACCGAATAGACGCGAGCTTGACGAAGGTGAGCGCTATCCGGGTCAGGTTCTCGAAGTCTTTGGCGAGCCTGCGACAGCGTCCAAGCCAGGCGAAGGTTCGTTCGACGACCCATCGTTTCGGCAGGATCTTAAAGCCCTTGGCTTGATCGGACCGCTTGACGATCTCCACTTGCAGCTCCGGCAGGATTTTGGCGACGGCCTGCTCGAATTGCGGCCCTTGATAGCCCCCATCGGCGAACAGCTTTTTCAGGAATGGGAACAGCCCAAATAGCGTGGAAAGCAGCAGAACCCCGCCATCGCGGTCTTGAATATCTGCTGGATGAACGATGACATGAAGCAATAAACCAATAGTATCTACAAGAATATGCCGCTTCTTACCTTTGATCTTCTTTCCTGCATCGTAGCCGATCGCATCGATTTGGGCCCCCCTTTTTCTGCGCTCTTCACGCTTTGGCTATCGGCGATCGCGGCTGTTGGACTTGCTTCGCGTCCTGCCTTCTCGCGGCATTTCACGTAAAGCTCGTGATGGATGCGCTCCAGCGTCCCATCGTAGCTCCACAAATCGAGATAATGCCACACCGTGCTTCTCGGCGGAAAATCCTTCGGCAACGCCCGCCATTGGCAACCGGTGGAGAGCACGTACATGATGGCGTTCACGATCTCGCGCTCGTCGACTTCACGTTTGCGGCCACCGCGCTTGGCGGGCGCAATTTGAGACTTGATCAGTTCCCATTCCTCATCGGTCACATCGCTTGGGTAACGCAAATGGCTGCGGTCGTAGAGCGTGCGATTTTCCGGCGTCCACATCGGCGGCCCCTCCAAATCATGGCCGCATCCCTTAAATCACAACCGATTCCTATGAACTAAGAAGTTTTTAGACGGACACTTATAGTCGGACCCAACTTTCATGAACTTAGATCTAGACACAAGCTTATCTACTGCAGGCGGCGTTCCTGAACAACTTACTTCCTCATCGGAATCCCACTGTAGATCGTCTATATATTTTCTTGAGGTCTTCGGTTGAAGTTCAAACGCCGATATTGGCAGCCTTAATACAGGGGGTAGTCGACCAAGCGATTTCAGCAACACAGATATATCTTCATCGTCAATCCCGTAGAGATAGGTCTTCGCGAATGAACGCATTTCGAAAAAATCTGTAGTTCCTCCGACGTCGAATTGAGTGTGATATCGATGGGCTCTACCTACGTACATTCCCGAATAGTCGGCCATAAAGTTGACCCAGCCAATCTCATGAAACCGCTCCGTTTCTTCCTCATCCCAGTTCAAGTGTAGATACTGATCAGTGAATGAGCTTATTGTTTGTATTTTAATATTTTCAAATTTTGTCCTGCTATCAATCTTCGTAAACTCAAGCCTCGGCATTACTACGTAAAGCATTCGAGAAAAGTCGGGTGGATGCGGGTGGCTTGGATCGCTCTTCTGTACCGCATACCTCCTTGCTATTGACAAGGCCGGGAAGCCTTCTATCTTTGCTCCCTCGATATTAGCGCACTCCAGAAGGGGAAAAGTCCAAAGATACGGGCGCCCAGTTACCGAGTGAAATTCAAGAAAGCTAAATCACGAGTTACGAAGGTCTGCGTTGAAAAATGAGACCCCACCCAAGTTGTTTCCTACAAATGATGCCCCCTGTAAGTTCGTGTTACTGAAATCTGATCCAGCTAAGTATGATTGGTAAAAAATAGTTCTTGAAAGGTATTTTTTTATATTGAAGTTACAGTTTTCACACTATACACCCTCAAATCTCCTGGTTTCAGCGCCATGCCATAGTAAAGTAAGCATTAATTTACTTAATCCGAGGAGAGGAACCCTTTCCTCCTGCGTGAGGTTGTGAAATGGGCTGCGCTCTTCAGCAATAAAGGCTATGTAATCATCAACCTTGAGCTTTCTGACTAAATCAAAAGGAATTGGCGATGGCATCTTATCCTCAGGAAGTATTTTAGATTTAGCAATTAAGCTACGTTGTTTTCTATATTTTTTGCTTTCGAACCGTTCTATGATGCTTTTTGTTAGAGAACTATTGTGTTCAATTGCTAATGCAAGAGCTCCATTTAGAACCTCAGTTGGTACCGTGTTTCTTTTTATATCGGTTAAACTATTTGCTATAGCATTTGCAACTTTCTCCTCATATTCGAAAGCCATTGCATCGACGAGCGCCCTGATGCTGTGACTTTGATGCTCAGGGTCGTTATCAGATAAAAAGAACTTTAGGCTTGAGACTGCGGTGATTCGTTCAATCGGATTCTTGCTAGCCCATCTTATTCATGAGGGGCGGGATTTGACGCTGGCGAGCGTGGCGTAACGCACTGACAGGGCGTAGGATTTGGTTGCTTACGCCAACCCATCGCGCCTTACCGCGCCGACCACGCTCGCCATGACCGACGATAATCTCCCGCCTTTTTCGTTTCCAGCCGTTTCGCGCAAACAAGTCACAGCCGCTTTCGATGGCGGACGGCTCACCTCGGATGGCGGCGTGATGCTGCTGGCGATGGCCGAGCGGCGGCTTGGCGTCGCCGAGAGGTTGGCGCGCTGTTTTCCCGATCGTCGCGATCCAGCGCGGATCACCCATACGCTCGCCGACATGATCCGCGCGCGCGTCTTCGCGATCTCATGCGGCTATGAAGATGCCGACGATCTGGATCGTCTGCGCACCGATCCGGCGTTCAAGCTTGCCTGCGGGCGTCTGCCTGAAAGCGGCGCGGACTTGTGTTCGCAGCCGACGCTGTCGCGGCTGGAGAACGCGCCTTCGCTGAAGGACGCGATCCGCCTCACCTACGCGCTGGTCGACCAATGGATGGCGTCTTACGCGCACGAGCCGGCGTCGGTCATTCTGGACATCGACGACACTTGCGATGTCGTCCACGGCCATCAGCAATTATCGCTGTTCAACGCCCATTATGACGAGCGCTGCTTCCTGCCGATCCATGTCTACGACACCGAAACAAGCCGTCCTGTGGCCGTCGTGTTGCGGCCCGGCAAGACGCCGTCGGGCGTCGAGGTGCGCGCCCATTTGCGCCGCCTCGTTCGGCGCATTCGAAAGCGCTGGCCCGCGACGCGCATCACATTCAGGGGCGACGGCCATTATGCGCGGCCCGAAGCGATGGCGTGGTGTGAGGGAAACGGCGTCGACTATATTTTCGGACTGCCCGGCTCGAAGCCGCTGACGAGGAAGATCGACGAGGCGGCTGACGCCGTCCGCACGGAGCGCGCGGTATGCGACAAGCCCGTCGTGCGCGGCTATGCCGAGACGCGGCACAAGGCCAAATCCTGGAACCGCGAGCGGCGCGCCGTCGCCCGCATCGAGGCCACCACGCTTGGGCTCGATATCCGCTTCGTCGTCACGAACATCGCCCACAGCTCGGCGGAATGGATTTACGACAGTCTCTATTGCGCGCGCGGCCAGATGGAGAACCTGATCAAGCTGCACAAGACGCAACTGGCCTCCGATCGAACGTCCTGCCGTTCGGCTATCGCCAACCAGGTCCGCCTCGTGCTGCACACCGCCGCCTACTGGCTGATGCTCACCGTCCGTGACGCCATTCCCAAGATGCGCGATCTGGCGAAGGCCGAGTTCTCAACTTTGCGTCTGCGTCTGATTAAAGTCGCCGCCCGCGTCATTGAAACCGCAAGCCGCGTGCGTCTCGCCTTCGCCGCAGCCTGCCCAGAGGCCGATCTGTTCCGTGGCCTGCCTCGCGCGTTGACGCTACTCGGACCGTGATCGCCGGGGCATGCGCCCCTCTCGGCCATCCCGATCCCTCCAGCGCGTTCCCAAAAAGTACAGACCATCGCGCCGAGAAAAACCGAACGGTGCAGCGCGGCCAGCTCAAACAACCGAAAAAGCGATGCCGACAAACCCGCCTTCATGAATAAGGGCGGCTAGATAGTCGTGTTAATGCCTTTTCGAATCGATCCGCAACCCTATTCTCCTCAGTCTGGTGAAGCTGACCGAACCCAACCCAAAAGGCAACAAAGGCTCCTATGATGGTAATAGGTACAGCTAGCGCCTTCAGCCACTCGATGAATCTCCCCTGAAGTGACAGTTGCCGTGCGAGTAGCCGCTTCTCTAGGCGGAGTTTCTCAAGGCGTTCTTGCGCTTCGGCTGTCTCAAGCTGTTCGTTTTTCGAAGGCCTACTCAAGATTTCCCTCTTAATTTCGGAAAGGCTGGGCTTAGCTATGGCCAATCAATGCGAATGATCAAGGGCTGCATATCTTTATTAGCAGTTTATCGGGGACGATAATGAAAGTGGGCCTCACTGCGTGCGCAACCGTCTGATTCCCGAGCATGCGGCTACAAACGAGTCCTTGCCGTCGTCTACACGCTTCGAAACGGCCGAACGCGCATAATCTCGGCTAGAGGCGCTGAACCCTGGGAAAAGCGCAAATACCATGAAGAAAACACGCGATAGTACGCCAGAAGGAGTTTGGGCGCGCTTCGACGCGATGACGGAAAAAGAGAGGCATGCGGCCGCACTCGCTGATTCCGATGCAAGGCCGCTCACCGAAGAGGATTTTGCATCCGACAAGTTGAAGCGCAGGCCACAGGTGAATATCATCAGGCGAGCCTTGGTAAGCTCGCTACCGGGCGGATTATGCGTTAACACCTTGATGGTTAATTGCAGCGCGCCGGATTTATTTCTGTTCTGAATGTGCGCCCCTAAAAAGACCATAAATCAGAGCGGACCGCGTCAGCGCCTCGATAGGCCCTCTATCCCTTTGAAAGAGAAAGGTTTTCGCCGTCAGCCAATAGGGTTAATCGAATGTATTTTTGGACGCAAGTGGGCGCGGAAAAGTCTGTTAATTATATTCAGGCCGCCGCTGTTAACCATGCTCGCGCTGTTCGCAGCCTCGGCGGCACAAGCACCCTGCGGAAAATGTATCAGTTATTACAACGGGTTGAAGGCGTTAACCCGTCGACAAAGCGCTTTTTCCTATAATTGTGCTCAAGTGAAGTCTCGGTGGGGCTCCTGCCTATGATCTGGTCCAAATGCTCTTGAGAGGCAGCCCATGTTGACTATCGATGCCGGGGCGTCGACCCTCATCATGATCGACTTCCAGGCCAAGCTGATGCGCGCATCGATGACGCCGCATCCGCGATCGCCAACGCGCGCCGTCTGGTCGACGCTGCGGCCATCCTCGGTGTGCCTGCGCTTTTCACCGAGCAGAACGCGAAGGGCGCTCCGCTGATCAAGTAGATTGTATTCTCTCCATGGAGCAGCGCCGGAAGCCAAGCCGCACCGTATAACCTGGACTCGGGCGCTTCGCCCTCGAACTCCCCGTGGCACTCCATATTTTATTATTGAGCCCGATATCTTTCTGATCCCCGGCCCGCCCCAACGGCATGTCTGGATTCCGAAAGGGCAGGGGTTGGAGCCCCTTGGCATTCACTGAAAGGATTTGCCATGCATAAAAATCAAGGCCCCGTTGATTACAGCGATTATCTTCACCTCAATACCTTTCTCGACGCGCAAAAACCGCTGAGTAAAGAGTATGGAGATGAATGCCATGATGAAATGCTTTTTATTGTCGTTCATCAATCCTATGAGCTTTGGTTCAAACATATTTTACATGAAATGAGAGCGATCATTCGTGCCTGGGACCGAGAGTTTGTTCCCGAATCTGAGCTGTTCTCGATCAATCATAAGCTGGAACGAATTATAAAGATTCAGGGTCTCTTCCTGCAGCACCTTGAAATATTGGAGACCATGACTCCCATGGAATTTTTGGAGTTTCGTGAGTTATTGATTCCCGCCTCTGGCTTTCAAAGTGTTCAATTTCGGGAAATCGAGATTCGCATGGGTCTGCGCACCGACGCCCGCCAAGGCGTTGACCGCGAATACTTTATGGGAAGACTCAAGGAAACGGATCGCCAAAAATTGATGGCCGTGGAAAAAGAAGCCTCGCTGATCGAAATTTTGGAGAGATGGCTGGAGCGCATGCCTTTTACCAATAGCGCACAATTTAACTTTTGGCAGGCTTACCAAAAGGCCGTGCAAGAAATGCTGACGTCGGATCGTACTACGATTGAAAAAAATCTCGCTTCACTTTCAGAACACGAGAAGAAAATTCAGTTGGAGAACAACCGTACCATCGAAGAAACCTTTCAAAGTCTTTTTGATCAGGAGAAATACAAGGCGACCCAAGAGTTGAAGCTGCGCCGAATATCGCAAAAAGCCACTCTGAATGCACTTTTCATTATGCTCTACCGCCAGGAACCCGTTCTCTCCTACCCTTTCCAAGTCCTCAATGCTCTCACGACGATCGATGAAAACTTCACCAATTGGCGTTTTCGGCATTCCCTCCTCGTGCACCGGATGCTGGGGACAAAGATCGGAACAGGCGGCTCTTCAGGTCATCAGTATTTGCGAAAGGCAACAGATACGAATCATGTCTTTGTGGATCTGTTTAACCTTTCAACGTTTATCATTCCGCAGTCGCAGTTGCCGCAGCTTCCGGAAGGTCTCAAAAAAACGCTGCAATTTCAATGGCGCTAGAAAGCAATCAGGGTACTTTATATCTCTCGACCGAAATATTATTCATTTTGAGATAGGGGAGAAATTCACGCTCCACCAGCCGCTTGGCCAGGCCCATATTCAGATCGTTCTCCGGTTCAAGGTCATCGCACAGTTGATGCAAAAGGCGCTCTTGAATGAGCCCCGCTTCTCTTGCCAATGCATAGGGAATCAGAGTGTAGGCGATCATTCCATACCGCGATCGATAAATGTCTGGCATTTCATCTTCGATCTTCGCCTCAATTTTTTTCATCAGTAAAAATCGGGCGTCGCCGACCTTGTCCCGCATTTCAACAAAATTTTCGAGAGCCATGTCGGCGATGGCGTTGGCATTGGGCCTTTGGGACCGGTCATATTTGGTCAGGGCCAGACCCCAGTCATCTTGGAATTCGGTCAAATACTTGTCCAAATAAACGCAGTCTTCAAAGCCAAGGTTCATGCCTTGGCCAAAAAAGGGAACGATGGCATGGGCCGCGTCGCCGAGAAGGGCCACGGAATCCTGGTAGATCCACGGCGCCGACCGCACCGTCCCCAACTTGCCTTGCGGATGACTGATGAATTCATGAACGGCATTTGGCATCAAGTCATAGGCATCGGGGAATTCGTCCCGCAAAAAAGACTGCACTTGCTGTTCAGTTTTCAAAGCTGCGAAACTCGGTCCAGCGCCACGGGACGGCAGGTAAATCGTCATTGTGAAACTGCCGTCTGAATTGGGCAGGGCCATCAACATGTGCGTCCCGCGCGGCCAGATGTGAAGAACATTTTCCTGCAGCGGGAACCTGCCATCTGCCAAAGCAGGCATAAAAAGTTCTTTATAATCCGATGAAAGAAGCTCGGTTTCATCATGGTAGGAAGAGCCCAAAACGTCCTTCATGCTTTTCCTGAGAACCGACCCCGCCCCATCCGTCCCCAACAAGATATCGTAGCCCAAGGTTGCAAGTCCGCGATTTTGCCCGCGCAGGCTATACTTCACCTTTTTCTCGCGCAAATCGGTCGACGCATCGACCGTTGCCTCAAACAGGATGCGAATGCCGTGCCGCTCGCATGCATTCAGCAGGAAGCGATTCAGATCTCCGCGTGATACGGAATGATTGCACTCGGAGGCGTCGCGGCCATATGGCTGATAGGCTGGCGACCCGACTTTGCCGTGAATCATTCGGCCGGTCACGGGCGCCGTCATTGGCAAAACATCTTGCAGCAGACCCGCTTTTTCGAGCGCGTTCAGCCCGCGCGAGGTCACCACCAGATTGATCGACCGGCCGCCCGCGTTCGCTTGCGGACCCCCTTGACGGATATCAGGGCGTTTTTCCAATAACGTCACCTCATATCCTCGCCTTTTCATTATGATGGCGACCAAGGAGCCAACCAGTCCCCCGCCCGCAACGACAATCTTCTTCATTGCAAGGCCTCCTTGAAAGCTTCCGACAACTTGTAAACATCCACATAAGAATTATAAAGTGGAACGGGGGTCATGCGCAGAATATCGGGTTCACGGAAGTCAAGGATGACGTCTTTTTTATTTAATAAGGCAAGCAAGGGCTTGGCGTTCGCGCAGGCGTCGCCTGACTTGCTTTTCAACCGCACACACAGCATGGAGCCGCGCGAACCAGCCGATGGCGTCAACACGTCGAGCGCGCCGGCGCACTTCCGTCGGATCAACCACTCGAGATAGCTGGTCAAACGATCGCCCTTCCTCCGCAGTTCAGGCATGGTGGCTCGATCAAAGAGTTCCATGGAAGCCCTGAGACTGGCGAGTTGGAAAATGGGTGGGTTGCTCAGTTGCCAGGCCTCGGCGGTGTTCAAGGGTGAAAACTTAGGACCCATTTGGAAGCGGGCCGCTTTATCATGACCCCACCAGCCCTCAAAACGAGGCAGTTGCTTTTTCGCTAGATGATTTTCATGAATGAAAGCGCCGGCAATCCCTCCGGGACCCGCATTCAGATACTTGTAGGAGCACCAGACCGCGAAATCCACGCCCCACGCGTGCAGATCCGTTTTCAGATTGCCAGCGCCATGAGCCAAATTGAATCCCACCTCGGCGCCAACTTGATGGCCCGCGCGGACCACCGGTTCGAAAGGGAAACACTGACCAGAAAGATAGTTGCAATTGCCAAGCAGGACCAAAGCCAGCGAGTCACCCAGAGCCCGAATTTGCTCCTCAATCTCTTCGGGATCCACGGTCAACTGCTCCGGCCGGGCTTTGAGTTCGACCACCGCCTCCCTCGGATCATAACCATGGAATCGCGCTTGTGAGTCGACGGCGTATTTATCCGAAGGAAAGGAATTGTTCTCGATCAATATTTTAGATCGTTTCGCAGTCGGCCGGTAAAAGCTGACCATCAGCAAATGCAAATTGACCGTAAGAGTGTTCATCGCCACGACTTCACAGTCTTTGGCTCCCACGAGACGGGCAAAGCTCGCCGTGATATTTTCATGATAGGGCAACCAAGGATGCCTGGCGTGATTATGCCCTTCCACAGCAAGCTTGCCCCAATCTGAGAGTTCCTCCTCAATGTATTGCCGGGCTTTTTTGGGCATGAGCCCTAGGGAGTGCCCGGCGAAGTAAAGTTGGTCTTCCCCGTTTCTGCTCTTGGGGAATTCGAACTCTTCGCGATACGGTCTTAAGATGTCCTCACGATCAAGGTGTTCAGCACCTTTGAGACTGTCTTGTTGTGGGGAAAAACTCATGGCCGGATGCCCACCTGTACACTGGGGAAATGGGGAACATCGAGCCGGATTCGCATCCCCGGCTCAAGCGCGACGGCCGCTGTGGCGGCCCCTGCCAGGACAATGCAATTTTTGGGTAAGGAACGTTGGCGCTCGGCCAGCAGTTGGCAAAGCTGAATGACCGAAACCACGGGATCACCCGAGATGTCTTTCGAGTTTCCCTCTTGCGCGAGCTGGTCATTGACAAACATTTGCATGGGCAAATTTCGCAGATCAAAATCGCGAAAATCCTGGACCCAGCCGCCCAGGACAAAATGCGACGAGGAGGAGTTATCGGCGATGACATCCTCCATCGAAAAGTATTTGAAGTGCCGGTAACGGGAATCCAAAATTTCCAGGCAGGCGCACACCGCCTCGGCGGCTTGGAGGACTTGTTCCCGATTGGGGTTTTCGGGCATTTCCCTTTCGATCAGGAAAGCCACTTCGGGTTCAATTTTAGGATGGATGCTCCCGGAAAGGGAAAATTCGTCCCGAACTTCCATTTGATCGGTCAAAACTCCATACAGCGGAGAGTCCAAGTTCATTTGCTTTCGCTTGGCCTCGGAAGTCAGCCCCATTTTGAAGCCAACCAACCGTTCGCCTCGGGCAATGCGAAATTCCACCCCCTTCTCCTGAATGGCATAGGCCTCGGAGCGGCCCCATCCCTCGATTTGAGTACTGAGTTGTGTGACGGGGGCCGCATGAACACGAGCTTGATGCACTACATTCGACCACTTCAGAACATCTTTTTGTTCCATCACATTCCTTTGCTATGTATTGAGGTATTGTGAACCTTACGGGCTATCAAAGTTTGCTACGCAATGGTGATATTGTGAACTTCATGGACTATCAAATTTACGATATCTCGCCCCTCGTAACACCCGAGATCGCTGTTTTCCCCGGTGACACGGAGTTTCGCAGTCATGTTTTGCTGGACATGAAGAAGGGCGATAACTTGACCTTGTCTTCAATGACCACAACCGTGCATCTTGGGGCTCACGCGGATGCGCCCAGCCATTACTCCCGCCTTGGTCCCTCTATTGCCGAGAGGGACTTGTCCCTTTACCTGGGCCCGGCGCAAGTTATCGAAGTGGCCATGGTCGCGAAAAAGAGAATTTCAGTCGCGGATCTGCAATCGATAACGATTCAAGCGCCACGCGTGCTCTTCAAGACCCGTTCTTTCCCCGATCCCAATCGATGGAGCTCGGATTTCATGGCTCTGTTCCCTGAACTCATCGATTCTTTGGCCGAGAAACAAGTGGTGTTGGTGGGAGTGGATACCCCTTCGATTGATCTAGCTGATGATGAAAACGTGATCGCGCATCAAACGATACTGAAGCACGATATGGCAGTTCTTGAAGGCCTCGTATTGGATGAGGTAAAACCTGGAATTTACGATCTGATTGCCCTTCCCCTCAGGATTATGAATGCAGACGCAAGTCCGGTCCGAGCCATTTTGCTGGGCAAAGGAGGAGGAGCGAGGTGAGAACATCGGGTTCTTGCTTCTTCACGAACAATGGAAAAAGGAAATTTTATTGGCGACGAATATGTTCCTCCCCTCAAAGGGAAGTACTTGGAGAACTTCAACCCCTCCCGTGGTGTGGCCTACTCTTTGACGCCCGACTCAGACGCAGCGGACGTGGAGGCAGCGGTTAGGGTCGCGGCTCAGGCGTTTCCCCTGTGGTCGCAAACCACGGTGCAAAGAAGAGCTGAATACCTGCGGCTGATTGCAAAGGGGATTCGCAGTCGCCTCGATGCCCTCGCGAAGGCCGAAGCCATTGATAATGGCAAACCCTTCTTACTGGCACAGACGGTGGACATTCCACGCAGCGCAATGAATTTTGAATTTTTCGCCGACGCGATCACGCAGTTTCATGGCGAGGTTTTCCAAACCAGCACGGAGATCTCAAATGTGGTCGACTACTCGCCACTGGGTGTGGTGGCCTGTATTTCTCCGTGGAACCTGCCGCTGCTGCTGCTGACATGGAAAATCGCTCCGGCTTTGGCCGCAGGCAATACGGTTGTCGCGAAGCCGTCTGAAGTGACGCCCATGACAGCAATGCTTCTCGGGGAGATCTTTCAAGAGGCGGGTTTGCCCCCTGGAGTGATCAATATCGTGCATGGCACGGGGGCGCGGGTGGGGGGGCCACTCGTGAGCCATCCTCAAATCAAGGCCGTGTCTTTTACAGGGAGCACAGCGACGGGTCGTGTGATCGCCGAGGCGACAGCAAAGAGCTTTAAGAAAATCTCGCTGGAGATGGGTGGCAAGAATCCAAATATTATTTTCGATGACGCGGATCTGGAGCGAACATGGGCAACCACCTTGCGCTCTTCCTTCTCAAATCAAGGGCAGATCTGTCTGTGTGGATCGCGAATATTTGTTCATAAGGCTATCTATGAGCAATTCCGCGCCGGCTTCTTGAGCCGAATAAAGAAGCTCAAAGTCGGCGATCCGCTGGATCAAACGACGGATATCGGCGCCCTTGTTTCGAAAACTCATCTCGAAAAGGTCATGTCGTATGTCGACATCGCAAAGAAAGAAGGCGGCCAGATTCTTTGCGGCGGAGAGAAGCTCAACCTTGGTGGTGAGTTGAGGAATGGCTATTTCATGGCGCCCACGCTCATCGAAGGGCTGCCGAGCGAATCCATCGTTAACCAGGAAGAAATTTTTGGCCCGGTCGCGACCTTGATACCCTTTTCCACCGAGGACGAGGTCATTCGCATGGCAAACTCCACCCGTTATGGCCTTGCAGCCTCCTTGTGGACGAAAGACCTCTCCAGGGCCCAACGGGTAGCGAGACGACTGGAAGCGGGGGTCGTATGGATCAACTGTTGGAACGAGCGCGACCTGCGCACACCTTTCGGAGGTGTCAAGGAATCGGGTTTGGGGCGTGAAGGCGGCGACTACGCCTTGAAGTTCTTCAGTGAAGTGAAGAACATATGCTTGATGAGCGTCGGAAGCTCAAGTGGGACGGCGGAAAGCGACGGGAAGAATAAATGAACACTGCGGAGGGGCCGAAGGCGGCGACGTGGCAATCCTTTGAGTCTAAAAAAGCACCCGAGCCAGTGGGCTTGTATCCACACGCCAAACGCGTTGGCTATCTGCTCTTTGTATCAGGTGTTGGTCCACGCGAGCGCGGGACAAAAAAGATTCCAGGAGTCGAGCTTTCCCCCGATGGACAAATTCTCTCTTACGATATCGAAATCCAGTGCCACAGTGTTTTTAAAAACGTCAAAAACATCCTCGAGGAATCTGGATCTTCCTGGAACCAACTGATCGACGTGACGGTCTTCTTGACTAACATGAAAGACGATTTTGACACTTACAATAGAATTTGGGCTGACTATTTCAAAGACAATCCACCTTGTCGAACGACAGTGGAAATCAATTGTATGCCAACGCCCATTGCAATCGAGCTGAAGTGTATCGCCACGGTCGAGTGAGGCCATTCTATGCCGGAGAGAAGGACTTCTGAGTCTCAACCCCAGATTCTTGAACCCTTTAGTCTCGAGAAGTGGATTGAGGACAACCGCTCGCTTTTGCGACCACCCGTGGGCAATAAAGTGTTGTGGCAGGACCGGGAGTTCATTGTCATGGCGGTTGGCGGGCCGAACGCGAGGACTGATTTTCACGTCAACCAAAGTGAGGAGTTCTTTTACCAGATCGAAGGCGACATCATCCTGAAGGTGATTGACCAGGGAAGAATGCGCGACATTCGAATTCGCGCTGGCGATGTGTTTTTGCTGCCGCCAAAGACCCCGCACTCACCGCAACGGCCCGCTCATACCGTCGGCCTTGTGATCGAGCGCCGGCGGCGCCTCGGTCCATCTCCCTCCGAAACGGAACTCGATGCCTTGCAATGGTACTGTGAGAAATGCAACGGCCTTCTTTACGAAGAGAAGTTTTTCCTGACGAACATTGAAACCCAGTTCAGCGCCGTTTTTGAGAGGTATTACAACAGCACGCATTTCGTTTGCAAGAAATGTGGGCATAAAAACGGACGCAACTGGAATGCTGAAAGTTGATATTCATACCCATATTCTGCCGCCCGAGATCCCTAAATTCAGCGAAATGTTTGGATATGCGGGGTTTATCCAGTTAAGAAGAAATCCAAGTTGCTCCCACGCCGACATGGTCAGCGACACGGGTCAATTTTTCCGCCGGGTCGAGCCTAACAGCTATGATCCCCGCGCCCGCTTACAGGAATGCGACAGGTGTGGCGTGACAGTGCAGGTCTTGTCCACGGTTCCCGTCATGTTCTCTTATTGGGCGAAAGCGAAGGATGGTCTTGTCCTGTCGCAAATGCTGAACGATCACATCGCCGAGGTGGTGGACCAGCATCCCAAACGATTTATTGGCCTGGGTACTTTGCCGATGCAGGATCCCGGTCTGGCGTGCCAGGAAATCAAGCGGGCGAGGCAGGAGCTTAAGCTACGTGGTTTCCAAATCGGTTCGAACGTCAATCAACTGAATTTGTCAGATCCGCAATTTTTCCCCGTCTACGAAAAATTGGAAGAAACGGATTCTGCCTTGTTTGTGCATCCTTGGGAGATGATGGGTGAAAAACAAACGCAGAAGTATTGGTTGCCATGGCTCGTGGGTATGCCCGCCGAAACGTCGCGCGCGGTCTGCTCCATGATCTTTGGGGGGATTTTTCAGAGGTTTCCAAACTTAAGGGTCGCTTTCGCCCACGGTGGCGGCGCCTTCCCGATCACAGCGGGCCGCGTTCAACATGGTTTTGATGTGAGGCCGGATTTGTGCGCCAGCGATTGTCGCGTGCCCCCTCGAGAGTATCTGGGGCATTTTTATATCGACAGCCTTGTCCATGATCCCGACGTTTTGAAATTTCTGATCAAAAAGATCGGCGCCAACAAAATTTGCCTGGGGACGGACTATCCCTTCCCGTTAGGGGAACTCCAACCCGGCCGCGTGGTGGAAGAAGCCCAGCTCGATGCGAAAACCCGCGAAGCTATTTACCACCAATCGGCCCTCGATTGGCTGGGATTGAAAAAAGAAGCGTTCATCTAAAACCCTGCATCAGAGCAACCGGCTAAGTACCAGTCGCGCGGGACGGTTTCAGCCCGTCCCGCGGGTAATAAAAGTTCAGCTCCGGCCTGACTTCTGGACGGCTTCTCCGATCAGCTTGTGAAGCTCCTGCGTCTGCGAAGTGTAGACCTGCATCTGGTCTTGAGCATAGCGCGTCTGAAGCGTCAAAATATCCTGAAAGTTCTGCGCTTTGGCCAGCTTCTCGACCTGCGCGAAAGCTGTGTCCGCATTCTGCTTCGCCATGGTTACCGCTCGGTCTTGCACATCCTTGAAGCCCGAGACCAGCGGGTTTGCGGGCATGGCGCCCATCCAGGCGCCCATGGCCTTGGTCACGAAATCGGCAAGCTGGTCATAAGCGGCATGCGCCTGCTTCATATTGTTTTCGGCCATATCACGCATGGTCTGCGGAATTTCAAAGGGGTTATCGGCCATGGAGCCCTCCTCGGGCGAACTGGGGTTGACGGGAGAGCATGGTAACAAAACGCGCGCCAAAACAACATGAGAATGCTTCCGAAGGGCCGATTGTCCGGTGGCGCACGCGCTAAGGACTTTGTTTGGTGCTCCCGCAGATGGACATCGAGGCAGGGCTGGCCAGGGGCGGCGGCGATTTTGCGTTTGAGTGTTGCGATGGTTCGGGATGCGCTTCTCCGGCCTGAGCGGCAGGTCCTCTTGGTCTTTAACCTTCTCCTATCGCTTCTTTCGGTTTCTCCTGACATGTCTCGGCCTTTGGGGCCCACGACCTGCCTGAGCCGACAACGATGCCTCGCAGCGTGCGAGCATCCTTAATGCAAATAGTCGCCGTCCGCGGGGGACGGACAGATCAGCGCACATCAGATCTGGTTAGTCCAGTTCGGCGCTGCAACTTGTTCCCACCGTGCGCGGATCCTCGTGAATTCGTCTTGATCTAAGGAGCCGCGTGCTGCGTATTCGGCGTTCTGCAGGACGTGCGCTGGATTTGTCGTCCCTATGATTGCCGTATGTACACCTGGAACGCTCAGCGTGAAGCGTAGCGCCGTTTCAAAAGCTCGTTCGCCCTGAAGGAAATCGTATTGTAGTGTCTGCAGCCGGTCCCAGTAAGCCCGATTGTGGATAAAATCTGGCTTATGGATGCTTCGCCAGAGGCCATTAGCAATTGGGCGCTTGGCAATCACCCCGACACCATGCTCAATTGCAAGTGGCACCGCCAGATCGAGCGGTTGCTGGTCGGCGATGTTTATCGAGATCTGCACAGCTTCAAAATGGCCACACCGAATCGCATAGAGCGCCCCCTTTCCATCACTGGAATAGCCAATGTGGCGGACCTTCCCCGCCTTGCGGACCCGGTGGAGTACTTCTATCACCTCTCCTTGGCGCAGAGTTTCTTCCGAACAAGAGTGAAGCTGAATCAAGTCAATGTAGTCGGTCTTCAACCGGCGCAAGCTTTGCTCGATGTTCCATTCCAGCGCACGCGGATGATAATCAAAAGACTTGTACTTGTCCGCTAAGCCTATCGAACTTCGCAAGCTCTGGTGCGAGCGTAAGAGAAATCCAGTCAAACTGAGCCTGGGTGGCAAACATGCTCCGCACTTGGTGAAAAGCAAAACCTGGTTTCGTTTGCCCAGTAGTGTCCTCCCAATCTTCTCCTCGCTGTCTGCGTACATCGCGGCGGTGTCGATGACGTTGACTCCCACGTCCAGCGCCGCACCCAGTAACGCGTCCACCGTTCGATCACTTACGTGTTCGTAACCAATCTCGGCCGCCCCAAAACCGAGCGCTCCAACCTGCATCCCAGTGGCGCCAAACGGATGCTTCGTTATGGCACGCTGTGTGCTCATTGTTGTCGCGCGGGCGGACCAACCCGGCATTCCTGAGCGAGAACCGCGAGGCAGCCACCTCTGTCGTGGCGAGCACTGTCCGCGGGCCTAACGTAGTTACGACAAAAAGATGTTTTGCGTTCCACCCCTATGTTCTCCTAAGAGTTTGGCTCAGAAGTTTACATTGCAGGCTTTGGGCGTTCGTAGTGGGCCATCGAGCGGCGGCTGCTCTGCCGACCGCCAGATCGGCGCCCAGGTTGTTTCCGTAGACCGCGGCTTCCTCATGGTAGTCACAGAAATTCTGGAGATCCAAGAACTTTCCTGGGCCTACGCGGATGTAAACTGCGATAGAAGCAGATGATGACATCACTCAAAGTCGCGAAGTTTCCGGCGGAGTTGATTATGGTCCGGGTGACGCGGCGTTTCCCAGAATGAGCAAATGAACGTCAGTGCCCTGCCGGTTACTCCCACCAAGATACGTCCCCACGAACAACCCAAATGTCAACTGTTGCGGCGTCGCGGAAGCCGGGTAGAGCCTCGCGCCCGGCAAGCGAAGCGGGTCAGCTTCGGGACGAGCCAAACCCGTAACTGCCGGAGCCGCCCGCATCTGAATTCTGGTCCGTGTCCGGAAGCTGCGCATGAATAAGCGCGACGGCCGCATTGAGCTGGTCGTCCATCGCTTTTTCCTTCGGTACATAGGTGCTGCTGCCGGTTCTTTCCTGCGCGCGCCCATTCTTCAGATGCCCCCGCAGTTGGGCCTCGGACTCGAGCGGCAGCGCCGCAAGCTCTAGCATCACGCTTTGCGGAATTTCGGGCTTGAGATCGTAATCTGGCTCAATGCCAACCGCCTGGATGGAGCGGCCGGAGGGGGTATAGTACCTCGCAGTTGTCAAGCGGATCGCGCCCATGTTCACGAGCGGGATAAGGGTCTGAACCGAGCCCTTTCCGTAGGACCTGGTTCCGAGAAGTGTCGCCCTGTTGTGATCCTGCAGCGCGCCTGCCACGATTTCCGAGGCGGAAGCCGTTCCCGTCAATGGCTGTTATCGTGTCGCCTGCCATCACTCCGGACCCTTCTGCGGGCATGGCGTCGAGCGCCTCGATGACCTTCGCACCGCCGCTTTCCATCTTTACGTTGACGCCAAGCCCAGCGAGAGCGCTGAAACCGCTCCGCATCTCCTCCCGCTCTTCTTCGACTTCTTTCTGCGTGAGGTAGCTGCAATGCGGGTCAAGTCCCGTCAGCACACCCTTACTTCACAGCGTACTTGGTGCGCACCTGCCGGAGAACAGCCTCGAAAAGATCGAAATTTTTCTCCGCCCCCGCCGCTGCCGGCCAAACCTTCGCGCAGCGCGGGCAGAGCTATGAGGCCGCCACGCGTCTCCAGCCCCGCCAGCACTCCCTTGACTTAAGCCGCACCCGGAAAATGCGATAAAAGACAGCCTTTTCAATCTGACCGTGTTCCGCGGCTAAGGACGCGCTTTCACGCGAACGTGATTTGGCTTATGAGCCCCCCGCATTAAAATTGATTTAAGTCAACATTCGGTTTGATTTAACGCAAGCCAGAATGCAATAGATCAGGTGAGAAGGCGATAGATACGGCCAGGAGGCATCCCATGTTGAAACATTCTCTCGCGATTTTAGCCCTAACCACAATTCCAGCGATGGCAGCCGACAGCATTGTCTCCAGCCATGAGGTCCGGTTCGACCAGGTCGCGTTTACCTGTGGCGAAATCAACCAAGGGGGCAAGGTTGTGCGCTTCATTCATTCGAACCCAGGGGCAAAATTCATCCAGGAATTCCAGCCCTCGGCGGATAACCCGCTGGCGAAGAGCTGGGACATTACCTATCGGATCATCTGCGAAGGCGGCTTTCAGCATCCTATTAGCGCCCATGCGGGCAGCAAAGGCTCTCTCCGCTAGGCCCATACGCCCTGCTCGTCGAACAGTCCGTTCGGCAATTTCCCCTCCCTTGGAGATGGCGGCGCTCGCGCCGCCACTTTTTTGCCCATCCTCCTCCAGTGTCTATTCTGCGCCGGCATTTGACAAATCCATGGCGCTTTCAGAGACCATGACCGAAGGGGTTGAAGGGACCGGCGTTTTTTGGTAGGCCTCTGAAGAGAGGATGGTTTCGGGGCGGAGACATTTTCTGGAGAAATATTGTGTGCCCTGCGAAATTTTCAGTATGGCCGCAAGTATTATCATTTTGTGTGATCTGTGGATTGACCTTCGCGGGCCTCCATGATGCCCTTGGCAATAGCTTTACAACAACGGAGGACCGGGGCTTTTCCGCGTTTGTCGATTATGGCGGTAAGTTCCCCCTCTTTTATACTGGTAACAATGCTGGAATCCTCGCCCGCAACAGAAAAGCTGACGGCATCGAACTCGCAAGGCTCGAACTCGCGATCCCCCCTTCGGCGCCAGACCTGCAGGCCAAGATAGAATATTGCCACATCTGCCATCAGTCGTCGGGAGAAGGTATCCACGGAGAGCCGCCCATACCGCGGCTGGCGGGGCAACAGGTCGAATACTTCGTCAATCAGTTGCGAGCCTTCGTTGAGCACCGGCGGCTGCATCCCATTATGGGAAACGTAGCTCAGTATCTCAGTCCGGCGATGCAAAGGGCTCTTGCCGAGCACTTCAGCGATCTCAACCCTAAACCCATCGGGGGGGCTTCAAAGGAACTCGCCGCCGCCGGAAAGAAGATTTACGAAGAGGGGGTTCCCGATGCCTCTGTTCCCCCTTGCCTTTTCTGTCACGGTCCACGGGCCAAAGGTAACGGGCCATTTCCCCGCCTGGCGGGCCAGCTCCAGGACTACATCATGAATAAATTGGTGAACTGGGGCAAAGAGCGGGGTCAGGATCCGGCAAAACAAGATACGTCAGCCATCATGCAGCCGGTTGCGCACGCCTTGACCAGGGAACAAATGGAAGACGTCGCCGCCTATCTCAATTATCTGGATTAAGGACTTCTTAAAGCGCGATGCGGTGCCACTTCAGGAAGATCCCTTCGAGCCACGCCGAAGGGATCGCGAGACGCACTATCATTGCTCATAGGAGATGTGCGCGCCTTCGCAGCTTGACCGCTCTTGGTAGCCTGCCTTCACTGTTTCGCGACCGAAACCGGAGCCTTCTCGGCCGGGATGCCCGGAAGCAAGTCGAGCATAGTCTCGTCGCATACGTTCTTGGTCAGGGTGACCGTGTAATTTTGCTCGCTGCGCTGCAGATTGACTGTCATCTCATAGAGATTTTGCATTTTGTTTGCTGCGCAATCGGGACGGAAATCGAACTTGGCAAAGTTTATCGGCAGGCCACACCGCCCAGCTGCAGTTTCCAGCACGCTATTGAGAGGGTTCCCAGGAATAGGCTTGCTGGAAATATTCACGCCCTTGGGCGCGGTTATAAACGACTTCGAATTCCGGTTGTAATCGCTGATTGGTCTGACACGGACTGCCGTAACGGTTGTCCCTTCAATCAGGTTTCGCAGGAGGAGTTTCGGCTCGCTTGCGGTGGATTCGCAATCGGGTATAGAGCCGGACAAGCCTTCGCCTGCGGGGATCTTATCGGAGTCATCCGACGGGGTGCCGGGAACGATGTCCAGCATCGTTTCGTCGCAGACATTCTTGGTAAGCGTCAATTTGTACTTACGCCCGGCCCGCTCCATGTAGACCGTCATCTGGTACAGGTTTTCAATCTTGTCCGGGCTGCAAGCTTTCCGGTAGCCGAACTGACCGAAGTTTACAGGAAACCCGCACCGGCCAGGATTGTCGTCATCGCTTCCCAGAATATTTTCCAGCTTCTTGCCTCTCAAAGTCCTTGAGCCAAGCAAATTGACTTGGCCCCCTATCAGGCTGCCTACGGACAGGAAAGTTTGTGTGCGCTCATTGTAATCGCTATATGGCTTCGCATAGAGGCCTGTGACCGTCGTTCCCTCTATCAAGTTCCGAATGAGGAGGACCGGCTGATTTGCCGTGGACTGGCAGTCAGGCGTAGGCGGTGTGGTTCCTCCGGATAAGCCAGGAGCTTGACTGGCATCTTGCGCCCGCGCTCCGATGCTGCCCGCAACTAACAATGCGGCTGCAATAGCAAAGCTCTTCATCTGCCAGTCCTCTCTTCTGTCCGTTAGATAGATCGGTAATGGCATGTCCATGACTTCGACCTATTCCAGGTTACGACGAAACAGCCACAATTTGGCGGAAACGGGCGCAAAATTGAGGCAAAAACATGTTCGCATAGAGCGTATCGCGGCGCGTTGCGCAGGCGGCTAATGCACAATGTCCTGAACCACGGGTGGTGCGGGTTCCTGCGGCGCTTCCAGATAGGCGGCCAGGGGCTTGGTCAGCGTCGCCTTCTCCTGCTGGTTTGGTGGGAAGAAGCCGTCATTGATCTGCGCCAGAAAGACTTCGCAAGCGGCGCGCAGTTCGAAAAGCTCGGTGCGGCCGCCCACGCGATAGCTTCCATCATGCGCACAGTGGCTTTGGTGCTGCTCGGCCTCCGGCTTGCGCCGGGCAAGGAATCGCGACAGCAAGCCGCCGCCGTGGAACATGCGCTGAGCATCGCGCACAAACTCGGCCTGCATCTCCTTGCAGGCCTCGGTCGCGTCCAGGAACTGATCGATGTCGTGCTGAAACTCCGGCGCTATTCTCCTGAGTTCCGCAGCCCAGATCCGGGCGCGGGATAGCTTCGTCAGCATGAGTGCTTCACGCTCCTGGAAGGTTTTGCACCCGTCGCGGAAACGGCCGAGCTTGGCGGCGATTTCAGCGTGTCCGGCACCCTTCACATCGGCCTTCGGAAGCGAAGTCCTTTCGAAAAAGAATGCATCGTCGAGAGCAGAGCTCAGCGCATCCCTCAGGAAATAAACGGCAGTATAAATATCGTGCTGTTGAGGCGGATTGAGTGTCCAAAGCGCCATGTCGTGCTCTCATCCCCTTCCTGCATCGAAGGCGATGCTGGAGTTCCGCGCAAGGAGGAAGCGCAGAACCCCGAACCGGGCAGCGGTCAGATCATGAACAACCTGTTGTGCCGCCGCAGGTATCGCACTTCAGACAAGTTCCGTTGCGAACAAGAGTGAAGTTCCCGCATGTGCCGCAGGCTTCGCCCTCGTACCCCTTCGCACGCGCTTCCGCGAGGAGCTCTGCCTGGACTGGCCTGGCTCCATGGGAAACTGTCAGATGGGAAGCAGACAACGCGGCACTCGACCCATCGCGCGCATTTACTTTGGAGGACCCCACCGGACTATGTTCGGCATCCGGACTCAGGGCATAAGCCAATGCGCCATGTGTCTCATAGGAACCGGCGCTACTGATTCGCTCAGCTTTAGGCTGATCCTGAACTATGACAACTTTGTGGTGAAGTCCGCGCGTAAGCCCCCTGCTGACGAAGCGGTCCGCATAAATGACCGGCGCTGAAGCCTTCTGGCCGGGCCTGTCGTCCGCGACCCCGCCGCCCATCACGGTTGCGCCGATCTCCGAGGGGTCCACATGGGCGAGATCGTTGCGGCCAAGATAGGAAACGGCCAACTCGCGGAAGATATAGTCGAGGATCGAGGTCGCGTTCTTAATCGCCTCGTTTCCCTGAACATAGCCAGCCGGCTCGAAGCGCGTGAAGGTGAACGCTTCGACATATTCATCGAGCGGCACGCCATATTGCAGGCCAAGGCTGATGGCGATGGCGAAGTTGTTCATCAAGCTTCGGAAGGCTGCGCCTTCCTTGTGCATGTCGATGAAGATTTCACCGAGCCGTCCATCTTCGAATTCGCCGGTGCGCAGATAGACCTTGTGGCCGCCGACAACCGCCTTCTGCGTATAGCCTTTGCGTCGGTTCGGAAGCTTGTCGCGCTCGGTCTTGAGCCTCACGCGCTCGATGATGCGCTCCACGATGCGTTCAGCGACAATCTGCGCCCGCCTGCCCTGCGGGGCCCCTGCCAGCGTCTCCGCCACATCGTCCTGATCCTCATCGCCATCGGCTATAAGTTGCGCGGAGAGCGGCTGAGAAAGCTTCGATGCGTCGCGGTAAAGCGCGTTAGCCTTCAGCCCGAGCTTCCAGGACAGCATATAGGCTTCACGGCAATCGGCGATGGCTGCCGCGTTCGGCATGTTGATCGTTTTCGAGATCGCGCCCGAAATGAAGGGCTGCGCCGCCGCCAGCATATGGATATGGCTCTGCCAGGAAAGCGCGCGCTTGCCCTTCTTTCCACAGGGGCTGGCGCAATCGAACACCGGAAGGTGCTCGGGCTTGAGCCCCGGCGCGCCTTCGAGCGTCATCGTCCCACAGACATGCTCGTTCGCCGCTTCGATCTCCGCCTTCGAGAAGCCGAGCGCGGCGAGAAGATCGAAGCCGGGCGCATTCATCTGCTCTGCGGAGAGCTTCAGAATGCCGGTGCAGAAATCCTCGCCCAGGTTCCATTTATTAAAGACGAACTTGATGTCGAAGGCGCTCGCAAGGCCCGCTTCCACGGCCGCGATTTTCTCCGCCGTGAAACCCTTCGCCTTGAGCGACTTGTGATTGATGTGCGGTGCATCCGCGAGTGTCCCGCGTCCCACCGCGTAGGTGATGATGGCCGAGATTGCGCTTTCGCCATAGCCCAGAGTGCGCAGCGCATCCGGAACCGCCCGATTGATGATCTTGAAATAGCCGCCGCCTGCCAGCTTCTTGAACTTGACCAGCGCGAAGTCGGGCTCGATGCCGGTCGTATCGCAATCCATCACCAAGCCGATGGTCCCGGTTGGCGCGATCACCGAGACCTGCGCATTGCGGAAGCCGTGAGCCTGACCGAGCGAGATCACCTCATCCCAGACGGCGCGTGCAGCAGCAACGAGATCGACTTGCGGGCAAACTCCGTCCTTGAGTGGAACGGGCGGCGTGGATAGCAGCTCGTAGCCGTTCTCGCGGCCATAGGCAGCCTTGCGATGATTGCGCATGACCCGCAGCATGTGCAGGGCATTTGGGGCGTAACCGGAGAAAGCGCCCAGTTCCTTCGCCATTTCAGCTGAAGTGGCATAGGACACGCCGGTCATGAGCGCCGAAACAGCTGCCGTCAGCGCGCGCCCCTCTTCTGAGTCGTAGCCAAGTCCCGACACCATCAGGAGGCCGCCGAGATTTGCGAAGCCGAGCCCAAGCGTGCGGTACTCGTAGGAGAGCTGTGCAATTTCCTTCGATGGAAACTGCGCCATCATCACCGAAATTTCCAGCACCACCGTCCAAAGACGGCAGCCATGCGAAAAGGCTCCGACGTCGAGAATCGCGCTCGTGTCATGGCCGCCCTTGAAGGGGCCATCCAGGGCCACAAAAGACGCGCCTCTGTTTTCCTGGGCGGCCGGGTCAAGGCTGGCCATGACCTTCTGCCTGGGCTGGAAGCTGACAAGGTTCAGCGATGCGAGATTGCAGGCCGTGTCATCGAGGAACATGTATTCCGAGCACGGGTTCGACGCCCGGATCGGTCCGCTGGCAGGGCAGGTGTGCCAGTCGTTGATCGTCGTATGGAACTGAATTCCGGGATCGGCGCTAGCCCAGGCCGCTTCAGCGATCTTGTCCATGAGGTCGCGCGCCTTGATCCGTTTCGTGACCTTGTCGGCGGTGCGAGCCCTCAGCGCCCACTCGCCATCGTTTTCAACGGCGCGAAGGAAAGCATCCTCAACGCGGACAGTATTGTTGGAGTTCTGCCCGCCCACGGTGCGATAGGCTTCGCCTTCCCAATCGGTGTCGAAGCCCGGAAACTCGATGGATTTGAAGCCCTGCCGCGCGAACTGGATCACGCGCTGGATGTAGCTGTCCGGCACAAAGGCCCTGCGCGCAGCTTTGATCTCGCGTTTCAGCGCGGCATTCTTTGCAGGATCGAAGCAATCGTCGCCTTCACCCTCGCAATTCACGCAGGCCTTCATGATGACCGTCAGATGCTTCGCGCACGCCTTCGAACCGGCGACCAGCGCGGCAACCTTCTGCTCTTCGAGCACCTTCCAGTTGATGAATGCCTCGATGTCGGGGTGGTCGGCATCGACGATGACCATCTTGGCAGCCCGGCGCGTCGTGCCGCCAGACTTGATCGCGCCCGCCGCCCGATCGCCGATCTTGAGGAAGCTCATCAGCCCGGAAGACTTGCCGCCGCCCGACAACTTCTCGCCCTCGCCGCGGACCCGTGAGAAGTTGGAGCCGGTGCCGGAGCCATATTTAAAGAGACGCGCCTCGCGGACCCAGAGGTCCATGATGCCGTTCTCGTTCACGAGGTCATCCTGGACCGATTGGATGAAGCAGGCATGCGGCTGCGGATGCTCATAGGCGCTTGTCGAGCGGACCAGTTCACCGGTCTCGCAATCGACGTAGTAATGCCCCTGCCCAGGCCCGTCGATGCCATAGGCCCAATGCAGGCCAGTGTTGAACCATTGCGGACTGTTCGGCGCGGCCATCTGCATCGCGAGCATGTAGCAGAGCTCGTCGTGGAAGGCGCTGGCATCTTCTTCGCTCGTGAAATAGCCACCTTTCCAACCCCAATAGGTCCACGCGCCCGCCATGCGGTCGAACACCTGCCGCGCATCCTTCTCGGGGACATAACGCGCGGCTTCGGGCAACTCGGCCAGCGCCTGCTCGTTGGGGACCGACCGCCAGAGCCACGACGGCACCCGGTTTTCTTCGACGCGCTTTAGCCGCGCCGGCACGCCCGCCTTCCGGAAATACTTTTGAGCGAGAATATCGGCGGAGACCTGGCTCCACTGCTCGGGCACGAGAAAGCCCTCAAGCTGAAAGACGACCTGGCCGTCAGGGTTTTTCAGCTCGCTGGCCGCCTGCCTGAAAGCGATGTCCGCATAGGGAGACTGACCTCTTTTTGTGAAGCGCCGTTCGATCCGCATGGAGTTCTCTCTGTTTCAGGCGAGCAAACCGCCGTAGTTGCCGCAAACTCAGACGCAACAGAACGAAACTCTCACGCCACTTTCCTCAGGCTCGCTTTCGGTTTCACACGAAAGCGCTCACAAAAATCAAGACTCAAAAATCAAGGCACGACAGCGCGGGCGCGCCCGCACAACTCGCGTAAGCCGCCTACACAAGGCAGCCGAAAACGCATCCGGAAAGGACGTGCAAAACAGCCAACGGTGCTAGATTTTTTCCTGAAGGCGCCGCCTGGACGGCTGACGGGATAAGCTGCCGCCGCGTCCTCCTAGAAGGACGCCCCCGCTGGCGGCAAGTTCAGAACTTAGACGATTCGCGTCCACAAAGCTGTCACAATGGGGCAACAGCACCTAATCTTTGTGTCGTTTACACAGGGCAACCCAACATCTTGTGGTCATCCTGTTCATAAAATACAGCCCAGGCTGCATAGGCTGGGGAAAAACACGTTGCGGTCTTGCAAAATAAAAAACGCCACACAGGCGCCCATCGGAGGGTCCGCTGTGAGGCGCTTCTTCCACGCTCGGAAACAGATCTATTCTTTCTTGATAGCCTTGAAGAGCTGGCAATAACCTTCCGGATTGATCTCGCCATCAACAAGCTTGCAGCTCTTGGGAGCTTCAAAGTTGGCGCAAATGGAGCAGTGCTGCCCGTCTTTGCCAGTCTGCTGGTAGTGAACGTCCGCCTGCTTAACCTTGGCTTGCGCCGCTGTTATGCCGGAAAGCAAAACCGGGACGGCCCCCGCCGCAACCACAGCTCCCCGCAATACAACGCGGCGCGATACTTTTTTCTCTTTATCCATTCACACTTTCTCCTTGGAGTGAAGGTCTACCTAGACAAGCCGACCTTAGCACAACACATGCGCTTAAGATAGAATTAAGTTTCTTTTAACCCCCTGAAGTTAACAGTTTATGGCGCAGGATTGACCTGATGCGAAAGGAACCCATGCGCGAGATCAAAGTCGAAATAACGGGAATCCCGACTGTCGAAGTCTCGACGTTCAGTTAAGTGTTTGCAATTGAGCGCAAGTACTTGTGGATAAGTTTAAAATGAATCGGTGATGCAAATTTATACAATTTTTTCGGCGCAACAGCGCACTCAAAGGGCAGCAAACCTGGGGTACGGCAGCGGCCCAGCTACGCTTCACGGATTGATCAACTTCCCGTTACTTCAGCACGATTTGACTTTGAGTGAACCTTCGGATGTATCGAAGGAGAGTTCATTTTTTATCCTTTGGCTTGAAAAGACCGCACCATCCATCCGGGTTGATCGGGCCCTCGACAAGCAGGCATGAGGAGGGGGAGACGAAATTGCCGCAGATGGAGCACGAGTTTCCGCCATTGGGCGTATCCCGGTAGGATACCGATTTCTTGGGGACTTTTGCGTAAGCGGTTCCTGTCCCCGAAAGCAAGACCGGCACGGCCCCTGCCGCAACCACAACCCCGCGCAACACGACGCGGCGGCTGACCTTGTTGGCGTCACTCATAGTTCTTCTTTCTCATTGGAATGATTATCCTCACCTAGTGGACTATGTATACCATGAGCCTCAAGCTGTGGCTTGATGCGCATCAACAGAGACAAAGGCTTTGGTCGACATTCGAAGCGATAGCGTTAATGCGGAACGCGCGCCCGGACGAGTGATTGAAGATGCGCGGCGGCGAAAAATGCCACCGACCGCCTGGGGCGGTCCCGCAAGCGGCGGCTAAAAGGGCACGGCTGCTTGGGTTGTCGCCGTCAAATGCTGGCAACGACCCGCCAAGCCCGGACTGAGCCACATTCTGGGCCAACGAAACCCGTCACACAATGCAAGTTGTTCCCGTATCGGCAAACCGTCGATAGCCCGCATGCCGCTCGGCCCTGGCCGATCGCATTGTTTCCGCGGGAAATAAGGCGCCGTTCAAATGTGGTATCATTTGATACAATTCTCGGCTTCAAAACCTCGATCAAGCCTCAAAAAACCAGAATTTCGGGCTTAACCGCCAAAACTATACTTCAGCTGAAGGAGCCTCGAATGAAGCTAGCGATTTATGCCGCAGTTATCGGAACACTCGCCATTGCCTCTCCCGCCCTCATGGCGCAAGAGACGCCAGGCATCGGACAAGCCTGCAAAAGCGACCGCGAGAAGTTCTGCCCCGGGCTCAAGCCCGGCGATGGAAAGTTCGGGCCCTGCATGAAGCAGCATGCCGCAGAACTTACGCCCGAGTGCGCGGGCGCGATCGAGGCGGGAAAACAAGCACACAAAATGATTCAGGCAAACTGCAAGGCGGATCTCGACAAATTTTGCGCGGATGAGGCCAAGGATCGTCGCGGGATCATCAAATGCCTGGAAAGCCATGCGAGTGAGCTTGAACCGGCATGCGCGGATGCGGTGAAGTCGAGGCCGGGCGCCAAAAAAGCGTAAAGGAGGCCGCGCTCAGCGGCCGGCCTTCTCCTTCGAGGGCGCTTCCCCGCCCTCCTCATTGCTCGGCTTGAAATCGAGCGCGACGCCGTTCATGCAGTAGCGCTGGCCCGTGGGCTGCGGCCCGTCCGGAAAGACGTGGCCCAAATGAGCTTCGCACCGCGCGCAGCGCACCTCCGTCCGGTGCATCAGGAATGACCGGTCCTCATGCTCTCTCACGGCGTCATCGCTCATCGGCTTGTAGAAGCTCGGCCAGCCTGTCCCCGACTCGAATTTGGCGCCGGATGCGAAAAGCGGAGCGCCGCAGCACACGCAGGTGAAAGTCCCCGCGCGCTTCTCGTTGTTGAGGGGGCTTGTGCCTGCGCGTTCCGTCCCGTGCTGGCGCGTGACCTTGTACTGTTCCGGCGTCAGCTGCGCCCGCCACTCGGCATCGCTCTTCTCGACACGCTCTATCATCGGCCAAACCTCTTCTCGATCTTAGCCGTGATTATTGGGGCGCGTTGCGAACTTTTGAAGTGGCCAGGCGCGAGTGCAAGAAACTTTGACGGTCACATCCAAGTCACCGGCGAGGCCTAAACAGCCTCGGGGCTGAACACTCCGCCATTGGTCTCCTCGGGTCGGCGCTTCTCGAGCTCCTGGCTGTACCGGCGCAGCACATAAGCCTCGCTGACCATCCCGACAACACGGCCCGACTTGATGCTGTCGAGAACGGGCAAGACCTCGGATGCGGTTTTCGTGAACATCTGGATCGCGGAATGGATGTTTTCCTGCGCCGTCAGGACATGCGGCTCGTCGTGAATGAGCGCCTCGGCTGTCGTGCTTCCCGCCGCTTCGTCGTAGGCCGACGAATGAGCCTCGACGGTTTCGATCATGCCGATATATCCGCCGCGGTCATTCAGAACGAAGGCATATTTCGGGCCGCCAAGCGGGAAATGGTCGCGAAGCTCGGCGATGGTCTCGGACGCTGGCACGAGTTGCACGTCTTTGCGCATAAGCTTTCCGACCGTCAAATCCGCGATCCAGCCAACGTCATAAGCGCCCTTGATGCGCAGGCCGCGCACGTGGAACCTCCAGGTCGCGAAGGAATAACCAAAGCTCCGGCGCACGACGACCGAGCAGGCGATGACGCTTGCCATGACGCCCATGGTGAGCGAGAAATTTCCTGTGGTTTCAAGGACGAGGAGCGTCATCGTCAGCGGAGCGCCTACCACGCCGCCCGCCACCGCACCCATGCCGACAAGCGCATAAGCAAGGGGGTTCACCGAAAGCTGAGGCGCAATCGCTGTGAGGCCAGCAGCGACGGCGCCGCCGTAAATCGCTCCCAGAAAGAGGGATGAACTGAAAAGCCCTCCGCGCATTCCCGACCCGACGGTGAAAGCCGACGCCGCCATTTTTGCGAGCAGCAACGAGGCGAGCGCATTAAACTCAAAGCCTCTCTCGAGTTGAAAGGAAATGGCCCCGTGGCCGCTTCCGAGAACTTCGGGATAGAACAGCGCGACAAGCCCGATCGCCATGCCGCCCAGGACTGGCCTCAACAAACGCGGCGCCTTGCGCCGGCGCAACGTATTCTCGACGACGGTCACGGCGAGCATGGTCGCGACGGCGATCACCGCAGCCCCAAAGCCGAGGAGGAGAAAAAGCAGGTAGTCGTGGCTTTTGACATGAACTGCGGGCAGCAATTCGAACAACGGTCTGCCATTGGAAAGCGCGTTGATCGCGAGATTGCCGCACAGGGCGGCGGACGCGACGGGAGCCAGCGATGGAAGCGTGTAGCTGCCGATGACCAGCTCGAAAGCATAAAAGGCCCCCGCCAGGGGGCTGTCGAAAGCCGCCGAGATGGCCGCCGCCGAGCCGCAGCCGACAAGCAGGCGCAAGTCCTGCCGCCTCAGGCGGATGTTCTGTCCGATTTTCGAAGCCAGCCCCGACCCGACCTGGGTGTAGGCCGCCTCCAGGCCCGCGCTCCCGCCAAAACCGACGGAGACAATCGTCAGCAACGCCAGGTTGATGCTGTCGCGCAAGGACATGCGGCCGCCATAGAGCGCATTCGCCTCGATCGCGTCGACAATTTCCCGGGGCCGGAAATAGCGGATCAGCGTGGCGATGACGCCGACCAAAGCGCCGCCTATGACCGGCGCGAAAAACCTCACAGAAGGCGGGATATCCGTCCCGGCGCTCAGATGAGCATCGATCGGCACGCCCAGAAAAAGGTAGTGCAACGAGACGACCGCCTCATCGATGCCGGCGACGACAGCCCCGATGGCAAAGCCGGTAAGCGCCGCAATCGCAATCAGGGCGATCTCGTTTTCGCGTAACCGGACTACCTCTCTTGCGAACGCGAGGTTGATGCTTCGCCGCACGCTCCTGGAGCGGCGTTGCATAACCTTCCCGGAAGCCGCCGGTGCTCGGGTTTCGGTGAGCATAGAGGCAATCTTCTTGTGCGCCGTTGCATGGGCATATTGGCCCGCAGGCCCGTTCGGGGAAAACAAATGGCTGTGAGAGGGTTCGCTCGCGGCGGGATGCGGTAGCCGAGTGCAGCCGCAAAAATTCGAAACAGCGGCGGGAAATGATGGGGCGCTGCCGTCCGAACCCTGAGAAATGGTCCTATTACCGGCCACCAGAACCAAATCATAAAGGGGAGCTTTCCGAGCCGTTGCTTGAACGTGGATCTTAGGCAAAAGCGCCTTATGGACAGGTTAACGCCAGCAACCCATTGATATAATTATGAAATATTCCGTGGCGTGCTTGCGCCGCCGCGGCTGCGAACACGCAAGCATGGTTAACAGGGGCGGCCCGAATATATTTAACCGGCTTTTCCGCTCCCACTTTCGTCCAAAAATATAATTCGTTAACCCTGCCGATCAAGCCGAAAAGCCACTTGTTTTCATAGGGTTGAGCGGCTTTCGCGCCCGGCGAAAGCCGACTGTTTCGATTTTTTGGCATTTTGGGGTGCAAATTCGTGGCGGGAATAAATGCTTTTGCGCCGGAATTAACCATTTGAGATTAACGGTGCGCCGCGAAGGCGGGGATGCGGTGGAAGAAGGTTCCACCCGGAGACTTGTCGGTTAGCTCCAGGACTCGTGGCGGTTCGTATAAGGCTGTTATCGGGAAAGGGACAAGCGCCTCTCGCAAAACGGTTGATTAAGCGTGCTCGCGCGCCATACGCATTCATAGGGACTTGCGCCACGGCGGCTGCTGTGGCAGGTTCGCGCACGGTTCGCTGCAGTAGCTCAGTGGTAGAGCACCCCCTTGGTAAGGGGGAGGCCGAGAGTTCAATCCTCTCTTGCAGCACCATCTATCCCATGCCGCCCAAAAGACCTCGCGCCGGATTCGCTCTGTCAGATCAACGCCTTAGTGCATTTTCCATCCTGCCCAAGAACGTGTTCCAAGTCCATTTTTTTGAGGGGGTCTCTCTTCCGGTTGATCTGAATCCAGAACGAATTGCATCAGCATTGCATCAAATTTGCATAAAGGTATCGACTTGGTTTTGTGCTCGTCGATCCGACCGGTAAGGGCCAAACCAGGGCCGCTAAGATTTTAGGCGCGGCACTTATCATCGCAGGCCTCGTGCTGCTTCTGATGGTGGTGCAAGGATTCCGGCGCGAGATGCTATTCGGTTAGCGGCGCATCTGTCAAGCAGATGGCTTTTGAAAATGAGCCTCGGGGGTTTCGTTGCTTGACTGAGTTCTTGATTTAGATCAAGCCAAGCTCGGGCTAAAAGGTATATCGCCAATACACCTTCAAGCGGGCCGGCGAAGACATTTCTGAAGCCAAGGCAAGCACAATCAGGAGATGCGACCCTTATGTTTTGCTTTCAATGCGAACAAACAGCGAGAACGGAAACAGGAGCGGGTTGTGCATCCGCCAAAGGCGTCTGCGGCAAGGATGAGGCGACGGCGGATCTGCAAGATATTCTGATCTATCAGCTCAAAGGGATCGGCCAATATGCGAGCCGGTTGCGTGCGCTAGGCCAGCCCGATGGCGCCGCCGACAGCTTTATCCTTTATGCCTTGTTCACGACGCTCACGAACGTCAACTTCAACCGTACCCGGTTCGCGGACATGATCGCCGAAGCTGCCCGCATTCGCGACCGGCTTCGCAGCGCCTATGAACTGGCGGCCCGCGCCGCCGGGCAAGCCCCCGAAGAGCTGGCCAGCCCGGCTTCCTTTGTGCCAGCGGAGTCGCTCTCGGGTGTTTTGGCGCAAGCCGGCGTCGCCAGCGTGCGCGCGGGGCTGGATGAGGCGGGCGCCGATGTCATCGGCCTCCGGGCTTTGATTCTCTATGGCCTCAAAGGCGTGGCCGCTTATGCGCATCACGCCGAGGTGCTGGGCGAAACCCGCGAGGAAATCGGCGCCGCGGTCGAGCATGCGCTGGATTTTCTGGCCTCCGATCCGGCCGATATCGAAACATTGCTGGAAGAGGCGCTGGCGCTGGGCCGGGCCAATTTCAAGGCGATGGAAGCCCTGGATGCAGCAAACACTGGAGCCTACGGCACGCCCGCCCCAACCAAGGTGCGGATCACGCCCCTTGAGGGCAAGGCCATTCTGGTTTCCGGACACGACCTGTGCGATTTGGCGGCCATCCTGGAGGCGACCAAGGACAAGGGCATCAACGTCTATACGCACGGCGAAATGCTGCCCGCTCACAGCTATCCGAAGCTTCGCGCCTATCCGCACCTCGCCGGCAATTACGGCGGCGCCTGGCAGAACCAGCAGCAGGAATTCGCGGCCTTTCCTGGCGCGATCGTGATGACATCGAACTGCCTGATCGAGCCGAATGCGCGCTACCGCAACCGCATCTTCACCGCTGGCCCGGTGGGCTGGCCGGGTCTGCGCCACATCGGCAATGGCGACTTCAGCCCCGTTGTGCAGGCAGCTCTGGCGCTGCCGGGCTTCAAGGCAACCGAGCCGGAAACAACCATTATGGTTGGCTTTGGGCGCGACGCGGTGCTCGGCGTGGCGGGCACGGTGATAGACGCCGTAAAGTCCGGGGCGATCAAGCATTTCTTCCTGATCGGCGGCTGCGACGGCGCCGCGCCGGGCCGCAATTACTATACCGAGTTCGCGGAGGCGGCGCCGCAGGATACGGTGCTGCTGACGCTTGGCTGCGGCAAGTACCGCTTCAACACGCATGACTTTGGCGATATCGGCGGCATACCCCGCTTGCTCGACATGGGGCAGTGCAACGACTCCTACTCGGCGCTCGTGGTGGCGGGAGCGCTCGCCAAAGCATTCGAGTGCGGGGTTAACGACTTGCCTCTGTCGCTGATCGTTTCCTGGTTCGAGCAGAAGGCAGCCGCCGTGTTCCTGACCTTGCTCGCACTCGGCGTGCGCAATGTGCGCCTTGGGCCGACGCTGCCGGCCTTTCTCACGCCAGCGCTGCTCGATGTCCTGGTGAACCGCTTCGGCATTCAGCCTATCACGACGGCTGACGCCGATATCGCTGCGGCCTTGAACCGGAAGGCCGCCTGAGCGAAACTGGGGCCGGCCGGCTACCTCCCTCGTCCGGCCCCGGGCTCAGCCCGAGACTTCAAAGCTTCCTTGCTAATTCGCTCCTGCTCGAAGAGTACGCCAAGATGCCGGATGTTACGCTTGTCACACGCGATGATGTGCGCTTGCAGTTTTCGTGCAGCCAGAATGAAAACGTTTTGGACGCCGCCGCAAAAGCGGGCTTGTTTCTGCTCGGCATGTGCCGCGAGGGGGCTTGCGGCCTTTGCAAGGCTAAGGTGGCCGATGGGGCCTATGAGATGGGCAGCCATTCCACGGATGTGCTGAAATCCGCCGGTGAAAATGGCGTTCTCCTCTGCCGCTGCCAGCCGCGCGGCGATCTGGTCGTCAATCTTCCGTACCCGCAAGCCATTATTCGCCGCCACGAAGTCCCCAGCCGTGAAGCGGCGATAGAGGCGCTCGCCCCAGCTGGCGGAGGCGCAGTGGCTATGACGCTGTTGCTCAAACCGCATCCGGATCTCGGTCAGGCGGCGGATTTTGTTCCGGGACAATATATGGAACTCATCATTCCCGGCACGGATGTTCGCCGCGCCTATTCCATGGCCAATTTGCCGAACTGGGAGGGGCGTCTCGAGTTTCTGATCCGATTGCAACCGGGCGGAGCATTTTCCACCTATCTCGCCGAACGCGCCAAGATCGGCGACACCTTGATCGCACGCGGCCCGCAGGGAGATTTCGTGTTGGACGAAACGAGCCCGCGGCCGCGCTGCCTGATTGGCGGCGGCTGCGGCTTCGCGCCGGTGCTGTCCATGTTGCGCCATCTGGCCGACTTCCAGGACACGCAACCGACGCATCTGATTTTGGGAGCAAACCGGGAGGATGAACTCCTCCTTGCGAGTGAAATCGAGGCCTTGCGCGAGGCGCTGCCCCATCTTGGCGTCACACTCTGCGTCTGGCGTCCCGAGGCGGCTTGGACCGGATTTACCGGCACGGCGGCGGACGCCTTTGCCGTCTACCTGGATTCTTGCGCGGAAACGCCGGATGTCTATGTCTGCGGTCCTCCTAAACTCCTTGAGGCGGTGAGGGCAGTGGCGCAAGATCGCGGCGTCCCGCCGGAGCGCATCATCGCGGAAAACATCTTTCAGAGTTGAAGGGCGCGCATCGGCGGCCCTATCAAGCCACATGCACCTGACACGGTTTACCGACTACGGCCTTCGCACCCTCATCTATCTGGCGTTGCGGCCAGACGAGCTGGCATCCATAGCGCAGATATCCGGCGCGTACCGGATCTCGGAAAACCACATGATCAAGGTGGTGCATCATCTTAGCCTGGCCGGTCTGATTGAGACCGTGCGCGGACGCAATGGCGGAATGAGGCTAGCGCGTCCCGCCTCGGATATCGGCCTCGGCGACGTTGTGCGGGCCACCGAGCATAGCCTTGCCTTGGTCGAGTGTCAGGCGGGTGAGCCTTGCGCGATTGGTGGCGTTTGCCGGCTGCAAGGCATTATGGACGAAGCGTTGGAGAGTATGCTGGCGGTCCTCGATCGCTACAGCTTGGCCGATGTCATAGGGGCGGACGGTCAAGCCTTGCGCCGCCGGCTGGCGATTTTGTAATCAACGGCGGATGCGGTTATCTTCCCGCTCCACCCTCGCCCACCACGACGAAAGGAGCCCAGATCGACGGATGGCCGTCGCGCTGCGCACCGTGATCGATCAGCGCGAGCATGGATTGGCGCATGGCCTCGGCTCGGCCGATGTCCTTGTTAGCGGCGAGCCGGCCGATGGCGCCTGTTACAAGCTGCACCGTCGCCTGGGAGTCGACCTCCCAGTGCGAAACAAGCAGCGCGCGGGCCTGGGCATAGAGGAAAGCCCGCGCCAGCCCCGAAAAAGCCTCATCGGCCTGTGCGCCGCCCGCCGCGGTATTGCAGGCCGAGAGAATGACCCAGTCCGCATCGAGCTTAAGCGCTGCAATCTCGGAGGCAGTGAGAAAGCCGTCATCCTCCGCGCTCGCCACCGCCGGCGGCGTCAAGAGCAGGCCTGGCTCCTCATTGCCTCTAACCTGTCCCGCGAGAGCGCCGTGGGTGGCAAAATGGACGATACGGTAGCGTGCCAGCTGGCCGCTCTCGCTAAGCCTCTTCACCTCGCTCTCGGCGTCATGGGCGCCAAGATGGATGTCATCGGATCCTGCGCCAACCTCGCGCGCCACAGCGCACAATTCATCGGCAGTCTCCGGCAGCGGAGGCTGCCGGCGAATGAAGCCCGCATCGGCGAGCCCCCCGCGCATTGGGGGGCGCCCGATGCCACGGGAGCGGTTTTCCACCCGATGCCGGTCCCTCGGCGCCGGCGTCCTGGCACTGTTGCTTGTGCCGGGCCTGTTCGGCCCGCGCCCTGTCATCAGGACTGGATGGATCGCCATCGAGCAGCGGGTTGCCGAAGCCGGTCATCGGCCGCACCGCCTCGCTCGGGCGCGCCGCCTGACGCGCCACGAGAGCGGAGGCAGCCGGAAGCACGGTAAGGGCATGCTCGCGGATGAGCCATGCAGCCGCCCTGTTGTCGCTGCTCGTGGGCGGCTCGGCGATCAGCACCTGGAACGGCAGCTGGGTAAGAGCGCCGGAGGGCTCGATAAGGAGGCTCTTTCCCTTTACGAAATCTTCGATTGGGCCGAACAACGCCCGGTATAGCCTGTAAGCCCGGGCCTGATCGAAAGGAGGCGGCACGCCGGCTTCCCTATCGTTTTCGCTATAACTCTGGCCCGTGAGCTCCTGGCAGCCGGGGCCGTCCCATGCCGCCTGGTCGAGCCCGCATCTGAGCGCCTGCACCTCCCGCAGAAGCCCGGCCGGGTCCAGCGCCAGTTTGAAGAAGCGCACCTCTTTTTGGGTCACGGCGAACACAAAACTGCCATAGCCGTTCCGGTCGTCGACCGTTGGATTGCCGAAAAGGACAAACTGAACAAGAGCTTCATTCGGGGCAAGGTTTTTTTGCGCGTCCGCAACCGTTACCGGTTCGGGATTTGCCACTGATGCGAATTGGGGAAAATCGCGGATGACCGTTTGTCCGATTTCGGCGACGCGCTGAGCAATGGCGTCTTTTTCACTCCGCATCCTTGCCTCGAGCGCCGGATTCCTTTGAGCGGAGTGCACTGTCCGTGCAGCCATAAGCTCCGCGTCAAGCTTCCGCCACTGGGAAGCGAGATCCTGCTGCTCGCGGATCAGGCTGGCAAGGCGGTCGTTGCCCGCGGCAAGGCGCGCATAGGTTTTGTTGAGCGCTATGGCGGCGTCGGAAATGTGCGCCCATTGTGCGGCGCGGAAGGCTTCGCTTGCGACCTCCTGATCGTTTGCTGGTCCGCTCAACTGCGCGGCCGCTTCAAGGAAACCTCGAATGGTCCGTGCCGTCTCGCGCTCGGCAACGCCACCCGGAGCGTCTTGCGAAGTCAATGCGAAAGCCTGGGCGCGGCGCGCTTTTTCATACATGCCCAGGCTTTGACGGAACCACGCGGCGGCCTCCCGCGGCCGTTGCCGCTTCAGCTCGAGCCAGCCTAAATTGTTGTGCACTTTTGCTGTGTCGGGGTCTTCACGACCAAACCTTGCCTCGTACACAGCCAGCACATGCCTGAGGGCGTGCTCCGCTTCCTCGAGTTGAATGCCTCCCTCGGTCTCAATAACGGCGAGATTAAGCTCGGCGTTCACCGCTTGCGGAGCTTCCGCCGCACCCAGTTGCCTGAGAATGGCCAGCGATTCGGCGGCAAACTGGCGGGCCTTCTCATATTGAAGAAGATAGAGATAGGTTAGAGCCAGATGATCGTCCACCAAGGCTGTGGCAGCCCGGTCGCCTGCAGCTGCAACTATTGCGCGGACATCGAGAAACCGCTCCTCGGCCTTCGCGGCCTGACCGAATTCGAGGAAAACATATCCGAGCGTGTCCTCAATGGTCGCAAAAAATACCGGGTCCTTCCCACGAAGCTGCAAGGCCAGATTATAAGCGCGCCCCGCGGCGTTATAGGCATCCTGCAACCGATGCTGGCGGAGATAGATTTGTGTCAGCATCTGTAGCGCACCGATGATGTGGGAGTTGTTCAAGCCCCACACTTGCTCTTTCAGCTCAATGGCTCTTTTGAGCAGGACTTCCGCTTCCGCATACTGGTTGATTCCCGCGAAATACTGGCCTTTGATCTCGATCACGATGGCCTGCTGAACCCTGGTGCCGCCGCCCCTCGAGACGTAAGCCTCGGCTTGGGCGATGAAGGGCGCCGCTTCTTGATATTTGTGCTCGTCCATTAAAGCGGAGGCTGACATAATCAGGGAACCGAGCGGGTCCCCTTGCTGGCGATTTGCCGCCTCGATAATTCCGGCGCGGAAAGCTTCAGGCGCTTTAGGCATTCCATGCCGGGCCGCAGAAAAACTGGCTGCGAAGCCGCTGGGACCCGCCAGAGCGATCATGGAATGTCCCGCAACAGACGCCAGGAAGAGCAAAGCAGTCAGGCACTTGAGCATAGCCACAGCTCCTGTAACGGGCATGATCGAAGACTTGGCAGCCGGCGTCGGCACTCCATCACGCGGGCCTGAGCTTTACAATGATGCCAATTTCAAATTTGCGTGCGTTTTTTCCAGCTAGGAAAAGCTTGCGAAGGTAGAGGTGAGCGTCAGCCTGGCGCGACGAAGCTTAACGCGGTTTGCGGAGCTTCTCCTTCGGTGGAGGAAGTTCCGCTGCGGTTAGCAGGACGAGGGTTGTCAGCCACTCTGAATCCTCCCAGCGCTCTCCCGGAATTAGAAAATGCAGTTTCGCGCGGGGATAGGGCTGGCCTTCGAGACAATCGCCAAGAAAGGTGCGGCCCGCTGCGGTCGGTTTGACATAAAGCTGATCGTCGCAAATAAGCGCAACCATTTTGCCTTCGTAGAAAAGGCCGAACTCGCCAAACATCTTGCGTGCCGCCACGCCTGTCCCAGCCATCTGTTCCACGATGTAATCGGCGGTGCTTTGCTGCGAGGCCATGACGACGTGTCTCCGGCGGAACGAAACAATTCCTTATAGCATTCCGGCTTCCAGGGGCCATCAGTCCTCGAGGACATGAGCGGCGGAATCCATGCCTTGGCCTAGTACGGGCCGAGGCAAGTTATGCATCAAGGCGCCGCAAGCTCGTCATTGAACTTGCCTCGGATAAGCTGTCCTTGAATGGCCCGGCTAGGCGGCTCTCCACACGCGACAGGGTTTGCATCGAGCGGGCGGAATTCATCGCCGTGGCACTGGTCGACTGCAACCAGGAGCGAGGCGTGACACGCCCCGCCCCGCCGATCACTGCCGATGAGCCTCTGCGAATTTCTCCTTCGCATCCGGGCTCGCGTCGGTCTGGCATTTCGCCTTCCACTCGGCGTAAGGCATGCCGTAGATGCGCTCACGGGCGGCTTCCTTCGTGACCGTAATCCCCCGCTCAGAGGCGGCCTCCTGATACCAGTTGGAGAGGCAGTTCCGGCAGAAGCCAGCAAGGTTCATCATGTCGATGTTCTGTACGTCCGCGCGTGCCCGGAGGTGATCGACGAGCTTGCGAAAAGCGGCGGCATCGAGTTCAAGCTCGGTCTTCGGATCCATTACGCTCATGGGCTTTCCTCGCATTTGAATGTTCCACCTCCATGTCGGAATGCGATCCGAAATAGTCTACGCGGGATAAGGGCCTGCCCGATGCAGGGTCTGCGAGGATGGACGCGAGGCAATCGGCAAGCAGTTCCGCCCACTCCAGCTGCCCTTTGGCGTCGCGAATGAGGTCCTGCCGGACCTCGACCAGCACATTGGGCAGCCCGCGAACCGTCGCGTGGCGGAAAATGCTGTCATTGCGCAGGTACCCCGTGTAAGGCTCGTTATCGCCGATTTCGAGCCCCGTACGCTCGCGAAGCTTCCGCAGAAGCGGTACGGCCAGCCGCGGGTCCTTGTCCCATAGAACAGCCGCATGCCACTTCCTGGGAACGCCGCGCCAATTCTCCGTGAAGCTATGGATCGACACGATGGCCGGGATCACGCCGCGAGCCTGCACTGCGTCGATCTCTTCCGCGATGGCCGCATGGTAGGGCATGAAGTAGCGCTCGATTCGTCGTGCGCGCTCCGCATCATCGATATGAACATTGCCGGGGACGAGCGCGCCGTCGGATATCTGCATGACAAGGGTAGGGTCGTCTTCGCCGCGATTGGGATCGATGAGCAGGCGCGAGAAGCCCGTGGAGATCACCGTCGACTGCAGACGGCGCCCCATGTCGAGAGCAACGCCAAGAGCGCCGATATCGTAGGCAATGTGCCGCTTCAGCTGGCTCTCGTCGAGACCAAGCGTTCCATACTCGGGCGGAAGCCTGTTCGTGGCATGATCGCACAGAACGAGAAAGCTCGAACCGCCGGGCGAGGCGCGCACAATTTCAAAGCTTTTGCAATACGCGGGATGTGGCTCCGGCTGAGCGGTGGAGATCAGTTGCATCGATGTGTCATTTGGTGGGGACAATCAGGATTTGGAGGAATCGGCGCAAAGCTCGCACATGAGTGATCATCGCTTCCTGGGCGGCGTCACATGCGAGCGAACGTAATGCCACCTCTGGATGCGGAAGTTCAAGCCCTTTGGCGAGCCTTCCCGGTCGAAGCCCTACTTTTGGGGGAAAGACTTAAGCCCAATATCAGCCGTTGTAGAGACGCAGTAGGTTCCGCTGCCGAAGCCGGATCATAGCACCGAGTGTCATTGTGCCGCTCAAAACCAGATGCTTCCTCCAAGCTCTTTTCGATAGCGCCGTCGCGGCTGCGCTGCCTGCAAAATGCTTGCCCCGCCACTTCCCGGAAGCTCCCACGGAAGGGAAAATCATTGTGATTGCCTGCGGCAAGGCTGCGGCGGGCATGGCCAGGGAAGCTGAGCATCATTACGGCCTGGCAGAAACTCCGCTTCCGTTGACTGGCGTAGCGATCACGCGTTACGGGTTCGGCGAGGAATTGAAATCGCTCAAGCTCATCGAGGCGGGGCACCCCGTTCCTGACGAGGCAAGCGAATATGCCGCCGCCGAAGCGATGAAGCTGGCGCGCTCCGCGCAGCCGAATGACCTCGTTCTTTTCCTGATCTCCGGCGGCGCTTCCGCGCTCTGCGCAGCGCCCGCTTGCGGCGTCACCCTCGCGGAGAAGCAAGCTCTGACGAAGGCGCTTCTCGCTTCCGGGGCGCGCATTTACGAGATGAACTGCGTCCGCAAGCACATTTCGCGCTTCAAGGGCGGCCGGCTTGCGGCATGCGCTCAAGCCGCGACCCTCGTGACGCTTGCCATCTCGGATACGCCCGGCGACGAGCCTGAAACGATCGGGTCCGGCCCGACATGCCCCGATCCGACAACGCTGGCCGAGGCGCGGAGAATAATCGCCAAGTATGGAATCAACGTTCCGCCATCGATCAAGGCGGCGCTCGGCGACGCGGCAAATGAGAACTCCGAAACCCGGCGATCCGATCTTTGCGAAGGCCCGTTTCGAGCTTGTCGCAACGGGCCGCGATTCGCTTCAGGCCGCGGGCGAACTGGCGCGAGGGCTCGGTTACGATGTCGTCATGCTTGGCGATTCTCTCGAAGGAGAGGCGCGCGATGTCGCACAGTTGCATGCGCAGCTTGCCAAGCGTTGCCTTGCCGATGGACGCCGCGCCGTGATCCTGTCGGGGGGCGAACTTACGGTGACCGTGAAGGGCAAAGGACAGGGCGGCCCAAATCAGGAATACGCGTTGGCGCTGGCGATGGCGCTTGACGGCGAGAAAGGCATCGCAGCCCTCGCCGGCGATACCGACGGCACGGACGGCGGAACTGGAAGCCCCCTCGATCCTGCCGGCGCGATCATCGACTGGAGCACGATGAGTTCGCGCCTCCTCCCTCAATCTCGATCCAGCCACATTTCTCGACAATAACGACTCCACCGGATTTTTCCGGTTAACAAATGATCTGCTCGTTTGCGGTCCTACGGGAACAAATGTAAACGATTTCAGAGTCATTGTTGTCGATAGCTCGATCAGAGATTAGGTTGTGCGTCTGACTCGCTTGATTTCTGGACTCCAGGGATGACTTTGCAACTGCTCAACAATTCAGCATGGCCAGCCCGCGCCGTCACTGCAGCACTTCTATTTTGCGCGACGCTGGCATTGCCAGATCCCGCGAGTGCTGAACTCAAACTTTGCAACAGCACATCAAGCCGAATCGGCGTTGCCATCGGTTACAAGGACAAGGATGGCTGGGTCAGCGAGGGCTGGTGGAACGTCGACAGCCAATCCTGTGCCCTTCTGATCCAGGATAAGCTTCGCGCGCGTTTCTACTATGTCTACGCCTTCGATTACGACAAGGGCGGCGAGTGGGGCGGCTCGATCAACATGTGCACGAACGACGTCGAATTCACGATCAAGGGCATTGATAGCTGCGAGGGCCGCGGGTTCAAAAAGAGCGGTTTCTTTGAGGTCGATACCCAGGAACAGACAGATTGGACCGTGAAATTGACAGATCAAACGGAACCATCGCCGGCTCCCGAGGCGAGTGGAACGCAGTCACAAGCACCTTCCCAGGCTGCCGTAACAACCGCGCCTGGGACGCGCCGTAGATGAAGCGCCAGCGGCGGACCAAGATCATTGCCACGCTTGGACCTTCGAGCTGCGAGCCGTCGCAACTCGAAAAGCTTCTTGTGGCGGGGGCCGATGTCTTCCGCATCAACATGAGCCATTCGAGCCATGACGAGATGCGGGCCTATGTCGCCGCGCTCCGCAAGCTTGAAATTAGGTATGGACCGATCGCTATCCTGGCTGATCTGCAGGGCCCGAAACTTCGCATCAGCGGCCTCGTCGAGGGGCAGGTCCGGATCGAGAAGGGCCATCGCATCGTACTCGACGCCAATCATACGCCGGGAACGGCGGACCGGGTTGGCCTTCTTCATCCTGAGATCTATTCCGCTTCCGAGCCGGGCCACACGCTCTTGATCGACGACGGCAAGCTGAATTTGAAAATCCTGGAAGTGCAGCCCGGCCGCATGGTCGCTGAAGTCGTCATTGGCGGCATCTTGTCGAGCAGAAAGGGCGTGAATCTTCCCGATGCGATTCTCCCGCTCGGCTCGATGACGATCAAGGATCGCGAAGATTGCGAGGCCGCCCTCGAAGCCGGCGTGGATTGGATCGCGATCTCCTTTGTCCAGCGCGCCCAGGACGTTCTCGACGTGAAGGCGATTGTCCAGGGCCGCGCGGCTGTCATGGCAAAGATCGAGCGCCGTGCGGCGGTCACGGCGATAGAGGACATCCTCGCCGAGAGCGATGGCATCATGGTTGCACGCGGCGACCTTGGCGTGGAATTGCCGCTTGAGGAAGTGCCAGGGCTGCAGAAGCAGCTTTTGGCCGCAGCGCGCGACCGGGGCAAACCCGTTGTGGTTGCGACGCAGATGCTTGAAAGCATGATCGCTTCACCCGTGCCAACGCGGGCTGAAGTATCGGACGTCGCCACAGCCGTTTTCGAGGGCGCAGATGCGGTGATGCTTTCAGCCGAGTCAGCGGCTGGCGCCTATCCGGTCGAAGCCGTGGCAACCATGGATCGTGTCGCGGCACAGGTCGAGAGCGATCAGAATTACGAAGACATTCTTCGCTTCCACCGGACGACGTCCCGTCAGACAACCGCCGACGCCATCAGCGCAGCCGCGGCGTCAATCGCGGAAGCGCTCCAGCTCAGAGCCATCGTCTGCTACACGGCGACAGGAACCACGGGTCTTCGGGTTGCGCGCCAGCGGCCACACCAGCCCATTCTGGTGCTGACGCCCGTAAAAGAGACGGCTCGCCGGCTGAACCTCGTCTGGGGGCTGCACTGCGTTCAGACCGCCGATCCGGCGAACACAACGCAAATGGTGAAGGGTGCGGAAGCGGTCGCGCGAGCAGAAGGCTACGCGGCCAATGGTGACCGCGTCATTGTTTGCGCCGGCGTTCCTTTCAAGAGGCCCGGAACGACCAACATGCTGCGCATCTTCAAAATTGGAGAGGACGGCGTGACGTCTAACTGACAGCACCGCCGTTCAACAAATCCGAGGCTCGGCCCCGTCTCTCAGCCCTGGCGAGCCTTATAGCGCCGAGCTTTCTTATTGATGATGTAAAGCCTGCCACGGCGGCGCACCACGCGGTTATCACGATGCCGTGTGCGAAGGGTCCTGATCGAGTTCTTGATCTTCATAGCAAAATTCCATGCGGTCCACGCAGTCGCCAGCTGGGCCGGTGGAAGCGCTAGCCAATAAGTTGAGGTTTGCGAGACGCGCAGGTATTAAGGCGCCGTTCGAGACTTGCTATCATGCTTTTTCACCATTTCCAACCCCTTCGCGGTGGAAAGAAAAATCGCGAGCCTCACTGATCCCCATCAAATTCGCAGCGACTAAGACCGCAAACGGCGTTATGGTGCAAGCGCCTTGTTGTTTTCGTAGAAGATGTTTTGCGTTCTTGTCCGATGATTTCGTTCCGCGCTTTTCTTGTCCTGATCGTCATGGGAGCCGCTGCGGCGGCGCGTGCCTCCTCCACCCTCCCAGGGTGCGACGGGACAAACACATCCGCCCGCATGGAGGCTCTCATATCCCCGCAAATCCAGAATACCGGCAGCGGCGGTTTCTGCAACGCCATGGCTGCCTTCTCCCCGCACGCCCGCTCGAAGAGTGAAAATGAATTAGCGCCGACGATGGTCAGGAACCCGTTCCTGCCAGCGAGCGATGCCACGCCCGCTGAGGGGCAAGGGCGGTCTGGAAAGGCTCACTGAAGCCTGTCGCGCAGCGTCTTCCTTCGGATCGCACGCGTGATCTGTTTTCCGGAATTCCGCGCAGCGTTCTGCAACTCCGTCCGAAATTCGTCGCGCATCTGATGAATCGACGCGATGACAGGCCCCGCCGGCAATCCAAGCCCGACGAGCGAAGCTTCGGATAGCTGAAGGCTCGCTTCAATGGTCTCCGGCACGGCATCCGTCACTCCAATCCTATAGAGATGGCTGGCATGAGCCGCATCCTGCGCACGAGACACGATCAAAACGTCCGGCCGAACCCGGCGCGCTGCATCGACAATCTTATCGATGACCTCGCGTCCCGTGACGGTAACGATGAGCGCCTTGGCGTGCTCAATTCCGCAGCTTTTGAGAAAGGCGGGATTAGTCGCATCGCCAAAATAGACATTTCGACCCTGGCGTCTGTGCTCCGTAACGACGTCCGGGTCCCTGTCGCTTGCAATGAACGGAAAGACGTGCCGCTCAAGAAGCGCACAAAGGACCTGCCCCACTCGCCCATGCCCCACTACGATCGCATGCCCTTGGCGTTTGCGCGGGACGGCGGAAAGGTTTGGATCGAGAGTCCGTTCTCTTTCTTGGAGCTTCGCCGAGATTTTCCTGGCAGCCATGGCGAGAGCGGGAGTTAACGCCATGGAAAGCGAGGTCACCGCAAGCACAAAGCTCGACAGGGTCGTGCTCAGAAGTCCGAGCTTGGCCGCCAAGCCGATGCCTACAAAAGCGAACTCGCCCGCAGGGCCGAGGAGAAGAGCGGTCTCGATCGCCGGGGCCCGGGGCACGCCGAACAGCGTGGCAAGCCCAGCAAGCAGGATCGCCTTGATAAAGACCAGTGCCGCGATCGCCCCAAACACGAGATACGGCTGATTGGTGACCTCGCGGAAATCAATCTGCATGCCGACGGTAAAGAAGAAGAGGCCCAGAAACACGCCCTTGAATGGCTCGATCGCGATCTCGATCGACTTTCTGTATTCCGTCTCGGCAAGGAGAATCCCTGCAACAAATGCTCCAAGCGCCATGGACAGTCCCGCAGAACTCGCCGCAACGCCCGTTGCCACGATAACGAACAAGGTGGCGGCCATGAAGGGCTCGCTTGCGCCGGTGGATGCAACGAGCCTGAACAGGGGCCTCAACAGCACGCGGCCACCAAGCACGATCAGCCCGAGACCGAGAAGAGCGTTCGCAGCCGCCAAAGCGAGGACGGTCCAAACAGAGGCGCCAGTGCCGGCGCTGTGAATGAAAAGAAAGAGCAGAAGGGGTATCACCGCCAGATCCTGCGCCAGCAGGATGGCGAGGCTCGTGCGGCCAGTCGTTGTGGCCAAACGTCCCTGCCGCGCAAGTACTTCCACGATGATGGCCGTCGAGGATAAGGCCAGACAGCCGCCTATGATAATGGCCGGAGCCGGGGCATTGCCGAGAAGCGCGGCAAGCGCGGCAAGCACCCCCGTTGACACTGCGACTTGCAGGCCGCCCAGCCCGAAAACCAGCCTGCGCATCGCCCGGAGACGGCCATAAGACAGTTCCAGCCCGATCATGAAGAGAAGAAAGACCACACCGAGTTCCGCGATGCCGGCGACGGCCTTGGCGTCGGATATGATGAGCCAATGAAATAGCCCGAGTTCGCCTTTGAGCGAGCCAAGGCCGAAAGGTCCCAACACGGCCCCTGCGCCGAGATAGCCGAGGATCGGGCTGACGCCAAAGCGGCTCAGCAAGGGGACAACAATGCCCGCTATACCCAGAACCACCAGTGCGTCGCTGTAGAGTTCGATATTCGCCAGCGCTGCCATGCCGTCCCTTTTTGTCTCGCTCGAACGCACGCCGCAAGCATCGCAGCAGGCCGCCCTGGTGGCTTGGCAGCCTGCACGCATCACGCTCCCGGTAGCAAAAGCATACCAGTTGTTGGGGATTGCTCAAGGGAGTCCTACAATCAGATGTGGCCCGGCGGGCGTTGTATCATGCACCCGACGGGTCTGAGCCGGCCATCCCGGCCGCTTGATATGCCGTATACCAATGACGATGTCTTTGAGCGCTTCGCCGGGCGAACAAAGGATTGTGACCATGCTGCAGGACATGATCAATCGGGCGGCCTACATGGCGCACGGCTACTGCCTGCTGTGGAAGCCGTGGCTCGTCGCCCTCCATGCATCCTCCGATCTTCTTATCTTCGTCTCTTATTTCGCCATCCCGGTCGCGATCTGGATTTTCCTCAGCAAACGGAAAGACCTGACGCTGAAGCCGCTCGCGGTGCTGTTCGCCGCATTCATCTTTCTCTGCGGACTGACCCACATCATTCAGGCCGTGACGCTCTGGTGGCCGGTCTACGAAACCCAGGGATATGTGAAAGCCATCACGGCGATCGTCTCGGTCACAACCGCAATCGCGATTTTCCCACTCATTCCGAAGGCGGTCGCAATTCCCAGTCCGAGGCAGCTGCAGATCGTCAATGATGGGCTCGCGCTCGAGGTCGCGGCCCATCGTGACACTCTGGCAGCCCTGAAACGCTCGAAAGAGGAGCTCGAGATGCGCGTCGCCGAGAGAACGAAAGAGCTCGAGCACTCGAAAGCGCGCTTCGAGGCGCTTGTCAAAGCGTCCGCACAAGTCGTTTGGACATGCAATGCGGAGGGTGAGGTTTCCGAAGATTCGATGAGCTGGCGCTCATTTACAGGCCAGAGCTGGCAGGAATGGATCGGCAACAACTGGCTCGATGCCATTCATCCCGAAGACCGGCCGCGAACACTGGCCGCCTGGGAAGAAGCTGTCCGTACCGGCGAGATGTATTCGGTCGAATATCGGCTCCGTCACACCGAGACGGGTTGGCGCTGGACGGCGGCGAAGGGCGTCCCGCTTCTTTCCGCAGACGGCGGGATACGGGAGTGGGTTGGCATGAACGTCGACATCGACGCCCGAAAGCGCTCCGAGGAGCATGCCAAATTCATCATGCGCGAGTTGTCCCATCGCACGAAGAACCTGCTTGCGGTCGTTTACTCCATGGCTCGCCAGGCCGCGAAATACAGCCAGGTCTCCGACTTCGTCGCGGATTTCGGCGCGCGTCTTCAGGGGCTTTCGCGCTCGCATGATCTGCTCGTCAGCGGCAATTGGACCGGAGTTCCGCTGCGCGAGCATGTGCAGTCGCAGCTTCAGCCTTTTGCGCCTTCGGATAAACATCGCATTCGCTTTACCGGGCCGCTCGTCATGCTTCGCCCCGAGGCGACCCAGGCGCTCGGGCTTGCCTTCCACGAACTGGCGACGAACGCGGTCAAATACGGCGCGCTGGCCGTTCCTGAAGGCTACATCGATATCGCCTGGAAGATCGAAACAGAGGGGAAAAACGAGGTTTTCAAGCTGGCATGGCGCGAACAAAGCCAGGGGAAGCAGGCAGCCACGCTTTCGCGGCAGGGTTTCGGGTCGACCGTTCTGACGCGGGTGGTTCCGGAAACACTGTCCGGCGAAGCCCAGTACGGTATTGGGAAAGAAGGGATCGCCTGGGAGATCGAGGCCCCTCTCCGTGAAGTGGCGTCCCTTTCATCCAGCTGGGCCGCGTGGGATGGGGTTGCAGGGACGGGCGCGCCCTGAGCGTTCGGGCGCCACGAGCATAAGCAACAGAGCGGCGGCCACCTCTGCTTCAGCTTTACGTCACAAGCGAGCCTTCCGGCAGCGGTTGAACCTCTGTCTTGGGCTCAGCCTTGACGGCGCCGCCGAAGCCTTCCATCACGTGCGCGCCGAACGCTGCGTGAAATTTCCTCACGAATTCCGGCTCCTCGCTGGAGTTCGAAGGAGCGCGCACGCCAAGCGCCTCGCGGACATGATGATCCTGGAGATGCTTGAAGCGCAGGGGATAGGATCTCGGCCAAGCGTCGAATGTAATGACGTGGCCATCGCCCTGGAGGTAGTCTTCATTGGGATTCTCCAGCTTCATCCGGGTGTAGCCTTGCGAGGAATTCCTCGCCTGCCAGATGAATTCGATATTGGCGTCCTTCTCGGACGGGAAAAGGATCCAGCTCGATCTGAATTCGGTCAGTTCCCGCCCTGCAGGATCGTAGGTGCGTCCGGCGACTTCATATCGTCGCCGCCTCGGATTGTAGTAGATGTTGACGAAGGAGTAGCGCACTTCCCCCTGCCGCCACAGCGCCTGGAGATAGCGTCCTGCATAGCGTTCCTCTGGCATCATCCTTCGCCGAATCGCGGGCGAGCGGCGGGCCAGATTCCTCCAATAAATGATCAGCCATGTTGCAAAGACACTAACTGCGACCACGAACAGGATGCGGAAGGCCTGCTCGCTGTGAAGACGCCGGTCCACGACCCAGCTCATGATCCAGATGAGAGCGTCCCCGATAGCTTCGAACATGCGTACTCCGCGGTTGGCCGGATTTTCGTAATTTTACAGGGCTGCGCAAGACATAATTTCCCCTGAGCGCTCATTTGCCCAACCGATGCAACCAGCCAGCCAGTGCAGCGCCGGCTCAATTTACCAAAGCTTAAAGCGCTTTCTCATATCAGCGGCGCAGTGTTGGTTTGAGAAAAGGAGATGGCTTGTGGGCTTTCAAAACGAAGCTTGGGAAGCGGCCGCCGGGAGGCGCTGCAAAGCTCTGGTTAACCTTCTCGGTATTGGAGACGCGGAAGCGAGCGATACCAGCATCAAGGGACGTCTCGCGATCATCGCGAAACTCAGGGCGGCCAAGCGCGCCGAAATTTCGCGAGGGCAGACGGGCTCGTGGCTTTACGATGTCAATCGCCACCTGAGCATCTGCGCCAGCCTTCGGAAGGAATACGAGGCGCTCGAGGAGATCCTCGACGGCGGCAATCGCGTGGCGCCAAGCCAGAAGAAGCGTACGGGCAACGTCATCGAGCTGCATCCGTGACGAAGGCCACGTTGACCGACATAGAGTTGATGCGGGCCGTCGATTTCGATGGCCGCAGCGCCTCGGATCTTCGCGCGCGCATGGAGCGCGCCCTCATCGCGGAGGGAAACCTGAAGCGTGTCAAGGCGCAGGTGATGAAGACCTTCAGCGACTTGCCAATCACCGCTCAGGAGCGCGAGGCTTACGCAAGCGAGGCCTATGCGGCCGCGATGGAGGAGGAGGCGAAGGCCGCGGCCGCGCTGGAAGAGATCAAGGGCGCGCGCCCACGCCCGGCTCACAATCGATATCTGGCGCACGCTCGCAGCCTCGCACCGCAGTGTGTGACCTATCCTTGACCGCCTAAGTCGCGGGCGAGGACCACTTCTCCCGCATGGTGACAAGCTCCTCGGCGAGCGTGGGGTGCAGGGCGATGGTGGAGTCAAAATCGGCCTTGCGCGCGCCCATTTTCACCGCGATGGCAAGCGCCTGGATGATCTCGGCGGCATCGGGTCCGAGAATATGCGCACCGATGACCTTGTCGGTCTCCGCATCGACAACAAGCTTCATGAGCACACGCTCGGGCCGCCCCGTGAGCGTATTTTTCAGAGGGCGGAAGCTCGTCTTGTAGATGTCCACCTTCCGGAACATCTCGCGGGCGCTTTCCTCGGTGTAGCCCACGGCGCCGATTTCAGGCTGGGAGAACACCGCCGTCGGCAGATAGGCGAGATCCACGGGGTTGGGGTTTTTCTTGTAGACGCCCTCGATGAAGGCGATGCCGTCCCGAATGGCGACCGGCGTCAGGTTCACGCGGTCGGTCACGTCGCCGACGGCATAGATGCTTGGCACCGAGCTTTGATAATAGTCGTTGACCATGATGCGGCCGTTCCAGCCGCATTGCACGCCAAGCTTCTGAAGCCCGAGACCGACCGTGTTCGGGCGGCGGCCGGTCGCGAACATGACGGCATCGCAGGTGATGCGCGCGCCGCGGTTTGTGACCACCATCAAACCGTCTCGCATTTTCTCGATGGCGAGCGGCGCTGTATGGAGCGTGATCGCGATTCCCTGCTCCTTCATGATGTCAGTCAGCCGCTCGCGCAAATCATGATCGAAGCCGCGCAGAATTTCGCCCCCGCGATAGAGCAGTTCGACCTCCACGCCGAGCCCGTGAAAAATGCCGGCGAACTCGATTGCGATATAGCCGGCGCCGACAATCACGATCTTCTTCGGCAGTTCCTCCAGGTGGAACGCTTCGTTGGACGTGAACACAAGTTCCTTGCCCGGAATGTCTGGAACGTAAGGGTGCCCGCCTGTCGCGATCAGAATGCGCTCGGCGGTAACCGCGCGGTCTTCGCTGACGATTTTGATCGTATGCGGGTCCACGACCTCGGCGCGGCTCTGAATGACGGTTCCGCCCGCTGCCTCGACGCCGTTGCTATAGACCTTGCTAATGCGTGCGATTTCCGCGTCCTTGTTGGCAATCAGCGTTTTCCAGTCGAAGCGCTTTTCCCCAACGGTCCATCCATAAGCGCGCGCGTCGTCGATGGCGTGGCCGAACTCGCTCGCATAGACGAACAGCTTCTTCGGCACGCAGCCGCGAACCACGCAGGTGCCGCCGAAACGGTATTCCTCGGCGATGGCCGTGCGTACGCCAAGCCCCGCAGCGAGCCGGGCGGAACGGACGCCGCCTGAGCCTCCGCCGATGACAAAAAGGTCGTAATCGTATTTCGGCATTGTTTCCTATTAGAGGGGCTTGTCATGAACGAGGTCAGGGCCGACCGCCCGGGGATCGCATACCGGTGAAACTTATATTCGCAATGACGGGGAGGTGGAATAGGGATATTTCCTCGGTTCTTCGCCGACGGCGCCTGGAAGCTCGTTACCAGAAGCAAGAGCGCTTGGCGCCGTTCGAAATTCTCGAGGTCAAGCCGACCGTTGGAGCCATCTGGCGCCTGCTCAGACCATGCAACCTTGATTGCGAACGTTTCGACAAACTTCGTGTCAAGGCTCCGGCTCACATCGGCACATCACGTAACTGCAAATCGTCCGCCGATTGCTCGAGCCCTCGGCGCGTTTCGGGGGAGATTTTCTCTTTCAACCTTTCGGTCCACTTGTCGATCAGGGCCGACCATTCGGCCTTGGCCTTTTCACGCTCCTCCGCGCTTCGCAGCTTGGATTTCTCGTCGAGATCCTTGAACGCCTTTTGCGCTTCGAGAATATCCTCCTTCGTGTAGGCCGTGGCCGACTTTACCGCACTGCGAACGAGGTCAAACGCCTTTGTGAAAGCCGGCGAATGCAGGTATCCCTTCAAGGTTTCAAGCTGCTCGTCCGTCAGGGCCGCCGCAATCACTGAGGGCGCAATCCCGATCACGACCGCCTTCTGCAAATTATACATGAACGCGTACTGATCGATGTCGTGGCGCAGTTTCTCCCGATCCTCCGGGGACGCCGGAATGGTTTCGGCGTAGACATCCCGCGCGAAGCACTCCGCGTCGGCCACCATCTCATCCAGATGAGAAATCCGCATAAGGTCGTTCATGATGGCTTGCGCTTTCAGGACCTTCCGGGCGGGGGGAACCGGCTTCGAGCCGTTGCTATTATTGCCCGGCATAACCTGAGAAATATCGAGCTGGAGGCCATTGGCCCAGGCGGAAAATTCCGAGAACGTCCGGCTGTCCTCGTAGGAGAAGCCCGTCACGAGCTTCGACATCGCATAGGCCGCATCCAACGTCTTTCGCGTGGCGGGCAGATCGAAGAGGTGGCGCGCATCCGTGAGTTCGGACGAATCTGCGGCCTTGGCCATCTGCTCGGAGAAGTCCGAGATCATGGCGCTGCGGTACTCGGAAAGAGCCACGTCAAGCTCGTCTCCCGCCTTCCTTAGATAGTCCATGAAGGTGAGCAGCTTCGCCAGCGCTGAAGCGGTTGCAACATCTGCCTCGGGCGCTCCAGGGTAGTCGCCTTGCACCATCCCGCGCATAACCGGGATGTAAACATCGCGAAGGGTGCGCCTGAGGTTGTCGAAGATCTCAGCAGCGTGGCTGAGCTGGAGAGCCTCTTCGATCAGATTTTGCGCGACCCGTTTCGCCTGAGGGTCGACGGCGGCCTGCTCCTGAGGCGCCTTGTCCTGTGCAAAACCGACACCAGCCACGCCGGCTGCAAAAGCAGCCAGGAGGCCAAAAACAAATGCTTTGAAGCGCATGCAGTTGCTCCCGTGATCGTCGCACTCGATCGGCAGCGACCCTCATCTAGTCTTCGTCGTCGTCGTCGCGCTCAGCCTGAAGATGCTTCACGCCCTCGGGACCGGCTAGGAACACGTCATCGGCAATGCCGAGGAAAAGCCCATGTTCTACCACTCCCGGAACGATATCGAGCAAATCCGCCAAGGTTTCCACATCGGGGATCGTACTGAAAGCGCAATCGGCGATCAGATGCCCGCCATCCGTGCGATATAACTCACCGGAGCTTATGCGACGCAGTTTGATCTCACCCCGGCACCCTGCGTCGTCGCCAGCCGTTTCGATCATGGCGAGTGTCGCCGCCAGGCCGAAGTCCACGATCTCCACCGGCAACGGAAATGCGCCGAGCTGGCGGACCAGCTTCGAGTTATCCGCAATGATACAGACGTGGTCCGACGCCATGGCGACGATCTTTTCGCGCAGGAGAGCGCCGCCGCCGCCTTTGATCAAATTCAATCGATGATCGATCTCGTCCGTGCCATCGATCGTGAGGTCCAGATCGGCGATGGTGCTGAAATCGGCGATCTTGATCCCGCGCTGCTCCGCGAACTGCCGGGTTTGTTCCGAGGTCGCGATGCAGGTGAGGCTTATGTTCTCTTCCTTGATGCGCTCGGCCAGAAGGTCGACGAAGGCGAGCGCCGTCGAGCCTGAGCCAAGTCCAAGGATCATGTCCGGTTCGACAAGCTGGAGCGCCTGCTCCGCTGCCTGCCGCTTATATGTCTGTGTCTCTTGGGTCAATCCGATAGCCCCCCTAGGAACATGTATTTCATTTCGAGAAATTCCTCTACGCCGTGCCGAGAGCCCTCGCGCCCAAGGCCCGATTCCTTCATGCCGCCGAAAGGCGCAACCTCTGTCGAGATAATTCCGTCATTCACGCCGACAATGCCAAATTCCAGGCGCTCCGTCACGCGGAAGACGCGCGCCACATCGCGCGAATAAAAATAGGCGGCAAGCCCATAGGGGGTTGCGTTCGCAAAGCGGATGGCTTCGTCCTCGTGAGCGAAGCGGAAGAGCGGCGCGACTGGACCGAACGTCTCCTCCGTGGCGAGGCGCATCCCGGCATCGGCATCGATCAAAACCGTTGGCTCGTAGAAAGTACGGCCAAGCGCGTGGCGTTTGCCGCCGATCACCGCCTTCGCGCCTTTCGAGAGCGCATCCGCGACATGCGCTTCAACCTTCGCAAGGCCAGCTTCGTTGATGAGCGGTCCCTGGACCACGCCTTCGTCCGCGCCTGGCCCGACTTTCATCTTCGAAACGCGATCCGAGAGCTTCTCAGCGAAGGCCTCATAAACGCCATCCTGAACCAGGATGCGATTGGCGCAGACGCAGGTCTGGCCCATGTTGCGGAATTTGGAGGCGATCGCGCCTTCGACAGCCTTATCGAGGTCGGCATCTTCGAAGACGATGAACGGGGCATTGCCGCCAAGCTCGAGCGAAACCTTCTTCACGGTTGCCGCGCTCTGCTGCATCAAAAGCTTGCCGACCCGCGTCGACCCCGTGAAGGTGATGGCCCTCACAAGCGGGTTCGATGTCAGCTCCTTCCCGATGACCTCTGCATCGCCGGTGACGATGTTCAGGACACCGGGCGGGAAGCCCGCCTGGATCGCAAGCTCGCCCAGGGCCAGCGCCGTCAGCGGCGTATCAGGAGCAGGCTTCACGACCACCGTGCAGCCGACGGCGAGCGCGGGCGCAACCTTGCGTGTGATCATGGCAAAAGGGAAATTCCAGGGCGTGATCGCTCCCACCACGCCCACGGGCTGTTTGTTGACAATGATGCGTCCGCCCTTCCTATGGGTCGGGATCGTTTCGCCGTAGATGCGCTTCGCTTCCTCCGCGAAGAACTCCACGAAGGATGCGCCATAGGAAACCTCGCCGCGCGACTCGGCCAGCGGCTTCCCCTGCTCCGCCGTCATGATCTGGGCAATCTCCTCGGCATGGGCGAGTTGCAGCTCGTACCAGCGTCTGAGGATCGCGCCCCGCTCCTTGGCCAGAAGACGGCTCCAGCCGGGGAATGCCCGGTGGGCCGCGTCGATGGCCTTTCGCGTCTCTGCCGCGCCAAAATTGGGAACGCTGGCGATTGTAGCCCCCGTCGCCGGATTGATCACGGCGGACGACGACTTGCCCTCCCACTGACCGTCGATCAAGCAATGCTGACGAATCAAGGACCGAGAAGTCTGCTCCATTGTGGGCGCTGTCCTATCCTGGCGAGGGCCGCATCATGCCGCGATGCCGACCAAACTACAAGCGCGGCCGCACTGCATCGGCCTGTTTCTCAAGCAGCACAAACTGTTAAAAAACGAAACTCAATCAAAGGATGAGATTGCAAACTAAGACAACTTTAGGTTAAGTTAATGCAACTGCCTTTTGAGAGCGCTCAACACCGTAAAGGATGGAGCCCCGCCATGACGAGCGTTTTATCACCGGTCTTGCAACAAAGCACCGATGCACACGATCCCGATAGACGCCTAGTGTCTTTAATGCCGAGGCAGGATGCCTTGGAGTATCTTGCGGACATGCTGAGAGAACTGAGTGCGATTGCCGCTTGGGCCGAGCTCGAAAATGCAACAAAGCACATCGAAGCCGCACTTCGGGAGGTCGAATCCAGAAAAGCGGCGGGCTGCTGAAGAAGAATGAAATCTTTAGCTTCCTCCTTCGACAAGGTCAGGACGAGGCGGCTTCTATTTTTTCTGAGCTTCCGGTCCCGCCGGTGGCTGCCCCCGCCCTTCGACCGCCGGAGCTTTCTTTGCCTGAGGTTCCGTCGCCGGTGACACAGGCGCGGTTTCTTTATTCGCGGGCTTCGGGACTACTGCAAGCTTTGGCGGAGCTGGCGCCTTTCCTTGCTGCCTGGGCGCCGGAGCGGCCTGCTCGCTTCTGCTTGGCGCAGCCGCTTGTGCCGGAGGCTCTGCCTGAGCCTCCTTTGCGGCAGCAAGCGCTTGTGCGAGCTTCAATTGCGCGACCTTGTCGGGTGGAGGGCTTTGCGGCTCAGCCGGCGCTTGTGCGGGTGCAGCTTTCGGCTCCAGCTGGGGCCTGAGAATTGCCAAGAGCGGCCCCTGGCTTTCGGCCGTGCGCTCGACCGCGCGCCGGATTTGCTCGACCACCACCTCCATGTGATGCCCGCTGGCGTGGATCATCCAATCGGGAGACTGTGCGATCGCTACATGGCCTTGCCAGAACAGGAGATCACCCCTCTGGATGGCGTCAAGATTGGATGGATCGACAGGCTCGCCGGGGGCGCCACTTTGCATATCGGTGTCGCGAGGAAAGGGGACGCCTGCCGCCTGGAGCGACAGTTGCACGAGTCCAGAGCAATCGATGCCAAGTGCGGTTTTCCCGCCCCACAGATAAGGGACGCCCACAAGCCGCTCGGCCACACGGACGAAGTCCCTGGCGCGCTCCCGGATGCCGACGAGATGGTCGGCGAAAACGAAGCCGCCGCGCGAGAGCTCGAAAAAGCGGCCATCAGGCTTCCTGATGGGAGCAACCGTGCAGGAGAAGCTGAGCTTCGTGATCGGCGGCCGCTTGATATCCGGCGCGGGATAGAGGTAGGTCAGGCGGGCGCTGACGCGATGGGTGTTCTCCTCGACCACGGCCGAGAGGCAATCGAGCGTCGTGTATCCGACATAGCCGTCCTCACGAAGCTGCAGCCACGCCCACCCGTCGCGAATATCGTAAACAGTCACAAGTTCGCCCGACAGCGCCTCCGTTGCGAGCGGCGCGTCGAATTTCGGCGCGACGCGGATCGGCGCGGAGGACGCTGAAACCTGACGGACTTCTCCTTCTGAGTATCGCGGCGCCCGCACCCGCTCCCGGAGCGAAGCGGCGGCGAGGTCTTCGCGAAAAGCAAAGATGCGCGGATCGAGTTCTGTCATGCGGCTGGCCTTCCAAATTCATTGCGAATAATCTCGAACAAGGCCCTCGCGCCCTGCGGCTCGCCGCCCACGGGCTTTGCAGGAGCGGCGCAATTGACCCAGCCGAAAATATCGAGATGAGCGTACCGGCGGGCATTCTTGACGAACCGCTTCAGGAACAGCGCGGCCGTGATCGAGCCTGCAAATGGGCTGTTGGATATATGATTGACGTCGGCGACCCTGCTTTTGAGTTCCCTGTCGTAAGGCTTCCAGAGGGGCAACCGCCAAAGGGGGTCTCCGACATGCGAGCCCGCCGCGTGGAGGATTGCCGCAAGCGCATCGTTATCGGTATAGAAAGGCGGAAGGTCTGGCCCGAGCGCAACTCTCGCGGCGCCCGTCAGCGTGGCGATGTCGATGAGAAGGTCGGGCAACTCCTCATCGGCGAATGCGAGCGCATCGGCGAGCACGAGGCGGCCCTCCGCATCCGTATTCCCGATCTCGACGGTGAGCCCCGCGCGGCTCTTGATGATGTCGCCCGGGCGGAAGGCATTCCCCGATATGGCGTTGTCCGCAGCCGCCACCACGATGCGCAGGCGCACGGGCAGCTTTGCCGCCATGATCATCGCCCCGAGCGCCATAGCGGTGGCCGCACCCCCCATATCCTTTTTCATGAGGGTCATGGACTGCGCCGGCTTGATGTCGAGACCGCCGGAATCGAAACAAATGCCCTTTCCGACGAGCGTGACCTTGGGATGCTTCTTGTCGCCCCAAACGAGGCTTGCGAGGCAAGGCTCCCGCGTGCTGGCGCGCCCTACGGCATGCACAAGGGGGAAGTTTTTATCGAGAAGCGCATCGCCCTTGATGATTGTGATGTCGGCTTTGTGCGCGCGGCCGAGGCTCGACAGCGCGGCGGCCAAGTCGGATGGCCCGAGATCGTTGGCGGGTAGATTGATGAGTTCCCGCGCGAACCAGATCGCCTGCGCCTTCGCCACGGCTGCGCCCCGGTCGACGCCCTTCGGCAGGACAAGCTTTCGCACTTTCTTCGGCTCGGCCGTCATATAGCGGCGGAAGGAATAGGCGCCCATCAGCCATGCCAGGACGGCGTCTTCGCCAGAGCCGCGGAAATCGCCAAGCACATAAGTCCCTTCCGGCAGCGCAGTTGCGAGCGCCCCAAGCTGAAGGGCGGCGGCTGGAGTGGGCTCGTCATCGCTCAAAGCCAGGATCACCCCTGCCAGGCCGTTCTCCCCCGGAAGGAGCGCATGGCTGCCGGGTTTCGCCTTCCAGCCGGTTGCTTCGAGCCACGCAGCCTGCCCGGGCGAGACAAAGGCAGACAAATTGTTCTGGAGGTCGGCGCTGCGCGCTGTCCGGATTTCAACCGCATTTTTGCCGCCTTCGGCGAGAAGTCTGGAAATGTCCTCCGCAATATTCTGGTACGAAACGGTCATGAAGCAGCCTGCTTGGGGGAAGCCTGCGCGATCCACTCTTATCGAGAGTGCCGCGTCTTACGAACGATCTAAGATCGAATAATGGCGAAGAGAAGAGAATTTGGAGATGCTTTAGAGCGCACCGCACCTTTCCTGGGCCGACCTATCGGCTCTGCTTCAGTCTTATGACCCAGATACCTGCTGAGCCGCCTCTTCGTCTGAACTCCTTCCTGCCTTCAGAGGCAAGTATCACTTTGGTTGCTAAGATGCTGTTGCGAGGTTTCAGCGCCCTCGCGTTGTGCGCCAATCTTGGACTGAGCCACAGCGGCCTGTGAGCCGCAGATCAGCGCAAGTGCAAGCGCATAAAACGCAGTTTGCCGGAGACTAGCACCCGTTGCCATTCAGCATCATCCCCGGAATATTTACTCATCACCGGCCTGCGCTATTTCCGGTTGCTTGCTTGCTGCGCTCCAGGACGTGAGCCTGCGCGTCGCAGGCCTGGATGGGACTTCGATCGTCTCCGAATACTGGGGCATGATCCGCGCCCACAATATCGGGGAGTTCATCCAGGCTAACTCAACAAACGCGATAGGGAAAAAGCTGGCTTTGCCGGATGCCAAAGGCGAAGCGAGGTCTCTGAAAAGTGGTTGGCGAAGCCATGTGTGTTTGCTCAGGCGATCCTTCCTGAGCTGGCCGCACGCTGTGCCAGGATCTTCGCGACATCGGATGCAATCGCGGCAGGCGCGCCGTCCACGCCAACGACGATTGCGTGCTCGTCCGGCGCAGGCTCCTCAAGGATCGCGAATTGGCTATCGAGCAAAGCCACAGGCATGAAGTGCTCATGCCGCGCGGCGAGACGCGCGTGGATCAGCTCATACGAGCCCTTCAGGTAAACGAGTGTTACATCCTCGCGCGCGCCGATAACGATGTCCCGGTAGCTTCGTTTCAACGCAGAGCAGGTGATCACGCCGCCCTTTCCGCTGGCTCGCCAGCTGTCAATTCTTTCGGCGACGCGGTGCAGCCAGACGATCCGGTCCTCATCCGTGAGCGGTATGCCGGCCCGCATCTTCTGGGTGCTTTCTGGCGGGTGAAGAAGATCGCCCTCCTGAAAGTCGCATCCGAGCATCATGGCCAGCAGGGCCGCAACCGTCGATTTGCCGGAGCCGGAAACGCCCATCACCACGATGGGCTGCTGCCTGACCTCGCTCATGACTCCCGCTTTTGGGCGACCTCGATCGGCCGCCAGGCGTGGTTTCCCAGGCGCGCGAGAAGACCGTCCGCTTCCAGCGGCCCTTCGCTGCCCGACACATAGGTGGTGACATCCGCATCATCGTCCGCCCAGGCGTCCAGAACCGGCTGCACGACACGCCACGCTTCCTCGACCATGTCCGCCCGCATGAACAGCGTCTGATCGCCCATCATCACGTCATAGATGAGCGTCTCGTAGCCCACATTCGGCTCGTTCGGAAACCAGTCGTTGTCGCGAAAATCCATCCGCACGCCTGCGAGATCCACAACCGGTCCTGGCCGCTTTACTGCAAACTGCAGCGAGATGCCTTCGTCCGGCGCGATGGAGATGATCAGCCAGTTATCCGGCAAGCAGAAGACCGGCGTGTGGCGGAAGGGGGTGTACGGAGCCTGCTTGAAGCGGATCGCAACCTCTGTCTTACGTTGCGAGAGATGCTTGCCCGTGCGGATGAAAAACGGCACGCCTGCCCACCGCCAATTGTCGATTTCAAGCTGCATCGCGACGTAGGTCTCGACTTTTGAATCGCGCGCCACATTGGGCTCATCCCGGTAGGCGCTAACGCGCTTGCCCAGCACTGTGCCCGACGCGTACTGCGCGCGCACAACCTGATCGACCCTGACAGGGCGCATCGCCGTGAAGACGTCGGCCTTCCTGGACCGGATGGAGGCCGGGTCAAAAGCCGAGGGCGGCTCCATCGCGACCATGGAGACGAGCGCCAGGACATGATTGGGGACCATATCGCGCAGCGCGCCTGTCGCCTCGTAGAAGTTTCCGCGGCTTTCCACGCCGACCGTTTCAGACACAGTCACCTGGACATGGTCGATGCGGTCGCGGTTCCAGATCGGTTCGAACATGCCATTCGCAAAGCGAAGCGCCATGATGTTCTGGACCGTCTCCTTGCCGAGGAAGTGGTCGATCCGGAAAACTTGGTCTTCGCTGAGCGTCCGCAGCACGCGGGCGTTCAGCTTGCGCGCCGATTCCAGGCTGTGGCCGAAGGGCTTCTCGAATACCACGCGCCGCCAGTAACGAGGCTTGCCGTCCGCGTCAAGCGGCTGGTCGGTCAGTCCCGCCTCACGCAGGTGCTCGACGGTCGGGCAGAAGAATTGCTCGGCGACGGCAAGGTAGAAGATGACGTTGCCCTGAGTGCCCTGAACCTTTTCCGCGTCGGCGAGCGCAGCTTTCAGTTTTTCGTAAAGCTCGGGTTTGCTCAAATCGCCTTGCACATAAGACATCTTGTCGGCAAGCCGGCTCCACGCCTCTTCGTCAATGCGGCCGCCGTTGAATTCCGAGGCTTTTCCAGCGTAGCTTTTTAGCTTTTCATGAAGATGATCGCGCCAGCTTTCTGAGGTCTCTTCGGATCGGGCTACGCCGATGAGCGCGAAGTTTTCCGGGAGCAAATGCGTGCGCGACAAGTTGTAGAGCGCCGGGACGAGCAAACGCGAGGTCAGGTCCCCGCTGGCGCCAAAAACCACCATCGCGCAAGGTCCTGGCGGGACCGGGTCTCTGCGCTGCGGACACTCTATCAACTCGACTATGGGGGCCATCGAAGTCATCGTGAGCTACTCCGCTGCGTGAGAGGAAGCCGCTGGGGCAGGGTTGCCGGGTTGTTCTGGACTCTCGATGTGGCCGCCGAAGCCGAAACGCATGGCGGACAGCATCTTCTCGCCGAAAGTGTGCTGCTGCCGTGAGCGGAAGCGCGCGAAAAGCGCCGACGAGAGAACCTCTGCCGGGACGGCTTCCTCGATTGCGGCTTCGATGGTCCAGCGGCCTTCGCCCGAGTCCTGGACAAAACCCGAGAAGTTATCGAGAGCCGGGTCTCTTGCCAGCGCCCCAGCGGCGAGATCGAGCAGCCAGGAGGAAACAACGCTCCCGCGCCGCCAGACTTCCGCGATATCGGGAACGTTCAGCTCGAAGCGCTCGTCCTCGGGCAGGTCTTTCAAATCCTTGTTGCGCAGGATGTCGAAGCCCTCGGCGTAAGCCTGCATCAGCCCGTATTCGATGCCGTTGTGCACCATCTTGACGAAGTGCCCGGCGCCGGAAGGTCCGGCGTGAATGTAGCCGCGCTCGGCGCGGGCATCGCTCGCCTCGCGGCCCGGCGTGCGAGGGATTTCGCCCAACCCGGGAGCGAGTGTGGAAAAAATGGGATCGAGGTAATCGACGGCTTCCTTGGGGCCGCCGATCATCATGCAGTAGCCGCGTTCGAGACCCCACACGCCACCGGATGTGCCGCAATCGACGTAGCGGATCTGCTTCGCGGCCAGTTCCTTGGCGCGGCGGATATCGTCTTTGTAATAGGTATTTCCGCCATCGATGATGATGTCGCCGGGTTGCAGGAGATCGCCAAGCTGTCTGATCGTCTCTTCCGTGATCTTTCCCGCGGGCAGCATAACCCAGACAGCGCGCGGCTTGTCTTCGAGCCCTCTCACCAAATCCGCCAGCGAATGGGCGGGCTTGGCGCCTTCCTGCGCAAGCGCCGCACTCGCTTTGGGATTAGCGTCGTACACCACGCAATGGTGCCCCGCTCTCATCAATCGGCGGGAAATGTTGCCTCCCATACGGCCGAGTCCGATCACGCCAATCTGCATTGCTTCGCTCCGTAGCTCATGTGCGCGCCGCGCTGAAAATGCACAGGTCATCGCCTCTCCGGCTCAGACATGTGGAAATCAGATATGGGAAGCCGCTTACATTCACCAACAGAGCTCACGCGAAATCGCTCCGCGTGGTGCAAGAGTGGGACGCATGTGGGCGGCAGGCAGCCATTGCATCGGCTGCCTGCCTGTCGTTGCTACTTAAGGGGCGCCGGGGGAGGGGGCGGAGCGCAGGGGCCTGCGCCGCAGGGGCCATAATAAGGGCCGGGACCATAGTTATAGGGGCCCGGACCGTAGTAATAAGGACCAGCAGCGGCTGTAGCAGCTACAGCCGCGCCGAAGGCGGCAAAGGGCACCCATCCATACCCCGCACGCCATGCGTAGCCTGGGCGCCAGCCACCACGCCACCCCCATCCGGGACCGCCGCGCCAGCCAGGCCCAGGCCGCGGCCCAGGCCAGCCGGTGCCGCCGTGCCAGCCGGCGCCGCCGCCCCAACCGGGACCGCCCCGCCACCAGACCTTAGTGACAGAGGCTGCCTGATTCACGTTCCCCTCTGCGGCCGCCAAGCCGGCAGTGGCAATGGTGGCGCTCGCCTGTTCGGCGCTCATCGCCAAGCCAAGGCTCACGGCAAGGGCCAAGAAAGTTGTTGTTTTCATAGACTATCTCCGTTCCACCTTCCTCGGTGAAAGGTGGATGTGAATGCTCAAGGTGACGAAACAAGGGAATTGGCTTGCCTTGATTGTAACAGGATGCCCCGGACGTCTTTCTTATCTCATGTTGTGACGCTTCCCCGCGGGCTCTCGGACGGACGAGGCCTGCCTGCATGGCCATAGCGCCGGAGTTACGCAGGACGTTTCCGCTGCAATTGGGCAACAATTCCCCAGAAATGGCTCCCGCCGCATAGATTGCAATTAAGTTAACTGCTACGAAGCGAGGGCATAACGGCTGGGTGGGTAATGCCGTATACGGAGTTGCATTACTCGGTATTATCAGGGGTTTCCCATGAGAAAACTATTATTGCGTCAATTCCTCGCTGCAGGAATCGGATTTGCCATCGTCGGAAGTTTGTTACCTAACGCTGGGGGCGCGCAGGTTGCAAGCCAGCCAGCAGTCAATCATCCCTTCCATGTTGCGCTGAACCTGCAATCGCAGAAAGCAATCCCGCCCAGAATATCGCGTTCTGGGGTTGTGGCTCCGCAGACTGCTCCGGTTTCCGGAAATTTCTACGAAACGCCATCCTCGCTTGCCTGCGTGTATGGGCTCATTGCGCAAACCACTGGCTGCAATCCAGCCAGCGTAAGCACGGTCGTTCCCAATGCGTCGAGCCCGCTCTCGATCGCGATCGTGATAGCCTATGACAACCCGAACATCAAATCAGACCTTGCGACTTTCGATACCCAGTTTGGCTTGCCGGCTCCCCCTTCATTCACGGTAGTTTATGCCTCCGGCAAGCCTTCAGCAGACATGAATTGGGCGTCCAAATCATCTCTTGATGTCGAGTGGGCTCACGCCATGTCTCCTAACGCCAAGCTGTATCTGGTCGAGGCGGCCTCCGCCTCCGACACTGACCTTTTCAAGGCTGTCACTACTGCTAACGGCTTGGTCGCGGCCGATGGGGGCGGCATTGTTTCCATGAGTTGGGGGCAAGCAGAGTTCTCCGGAGAGACATCGCTTGACGCAAACTTCAAACAATCCGGCGTCACATACATTGCATCCAGCGGAGACGCCCCCGGCACATTATGGCCAAGCTCTTCTCAATATGTGATTTCTGCTGGTGGAACAAGCATCAGCCGAAATCCAAAGACTGGCAATTTCATAAGCGAAGGCACATGGCAACAGACAGGCGGCGGATCGAGCCGTTATGTTTCGCGGCCGTCTTATCAGAACAGCATATCGTCTATCGTCGGCACGATGCGCGGCGTGCCGGACATCGCAGCCGTGGCCGATCCTCAAACCGGCGTCTGGGTCTACAGCCAGTATGGAACAAGTGGTTGGGCTGTATTCGGCGGGACAAGCGTCGCTGCTCCTGTCTTGGCTGGGTTCATCAGCCATAAGGGCACCAAATACACCGGCATTCAGGGTGCCTTGAACAGCATCTACGGCGGAACTTTTGGCAACTTCCGTGACATCACTTCTGGAAACTGCGGGCCGTACGCGGGCCTGATTTCTGGGCAAAGCTGGGATTTCTGCACCGGCCGCGGAAGCCTTCTTGGCGGAAGCACGATGACGATTGTCGCCGGCGCCGGCACTCCATAAAGCTTTCAAGCCGGGGACGGCATGAAAGAAGAAATTCAAAAGCGTTAAGAATGAAGCCCCACAGGGGGCTTCATAGCTTTGAGTGATTACCGGGAGCTGACACCGCTTTTTATAACGCCGCGGTTTGTCCTGGCGCGGGTGAACACGGTCTCCGCCAGACGGTCGGCAACATTAATGGCTGGCAGCGCGATCTACAGGAGTTCAGTAAACCGAAGAGCGGGCAAAAATCCGGCGCAGCGTTTCCGCCATTTTCCCTGTCTAGCCACCGGAGGCAGCGCTGCCCTTCGCTGCAAAGGAGGCATTTGGAGCGCGCTTCCGCATAGGCATCGCCGTCCCTCACCTGCAGCAGTGCGACAGCATCCACGTTGAGACGATCTATCATTTGCCGCAAGCGAACTGCCCGGCGTTCAACCGTACTCTGCGTGGAGAACTTCATAATGGTCACCCTATGAGACTTATAGTCCTGCCGACGCTTTTAATGCTTAGATAAGGAAAGAGTTCCATCGCGAGTCACTGTTTTCGCTTCGCTTTTTGGCATCCGGCCATCGTGTTTGGGCGCCGTCGCGCAGAACCTCCTCGCCGCCGGCGTCGAATGGATCAGCTCACGACAACGTGATTTTGCAAAATCGCGGTCGGCATTAAGATTGACTTAAATCAAGGTTCAGTTTGATTTAATGCAAACCGCCGCGTGATGCAAATCATATTCCCGGCCAGTCTCGATTTGGCTTGAGTTTCGGCCCCGGACCCAATTTCGGCTCCGAGCGCCAACGCGGCCCAAGATTGCGAGATGCCAAGGAGGCGCACCTGTTTAAGCACGCTCTCGCGATTCTCATCGTCACCACCTTTCCCGCGCTGGCCGCTGACCACGTAGCAGCGCGCCGTGAGGTTCGCTTCGACCAGGTCGCGTTCGAGTGTGGTCATAAGAACAAATCGGGAAAAACCGTGCGCTACATCCACACGAACCCCGGAGCAAAATACATTCCGGAACACGAACTCGCGGCTAACGATCCGCTTGCCAGGAGCTGGGACATTACCTATCGCATCATTTGCGAAGGCGGCTGGAAGACTTCAGGCGTCGTCGCGAATTTGGGCAACGCCATTCGCTAGAAACTCCTCTTCCCTCCCTGGCCGGGGGTTTCTAGCGGCCCGAAGGTGGCGGCCTCCTCCGCCACCTTCACTCCTTCCCATGCGGGCGCGTTGACCGGCGCTGTTGTATTCCCCTCAGCCGCTCCCCGCCTCTTGAGAAATCCCTTCCCAATGGGGAACCGGCCTGAAGCGTTCGGCGAGATAGTCGATGAACGTGCGGACCTTTGGCGGCGGACGGCGATCCGGCGGGTAAACCGCAAATACCCCATCCAGCGGGGCCGGGTTGTGATCGAGCCTGATCGGAACGAGCAATCCTGCCGCGATCTCCCGAGCGACAAGAAACGTCGGTTGGCAGACGATGCCCTGTCCCGCAATCGCCGCGGCAACGAGCGCATCGCCATTGTTGGCCTTCAGGCTTCCGCTCACCGTCACGCTGATTTTTTTCTCGTCGCCAAACTGCCAGCGTCCCACGCCAACGCTCCGCGAAAGCGTGTAGCCGAGACAATTGTGGAGCGCGAGTTCGCTTACCGTCCCGGGCGTCCCTTTCTCTTCCAGATAGGTAGGCGCGGCGCAAACGATGGTGCGGCAAGGGGCGAGCTTCCGCGCGACGAGACTTAAATCTTCCATGTCGCCGATGCGGATGGCGAGATCCCACCCCTCTTCGATGAGATCGACACGGCGGTCGTTGAGGCCGAGATCGATGGTCATCCCGGGGTGGTTTCGCAGGAATTCAGGGATCAGTGGAGCGATTTCCCGTACGCCGAATGACACGGGCGCGTTGAGACGAAGCGTGCCCCGCACTTCGACAGCTCCCGCGGCGGCTTCGGCATCTGCGTCATTCACCTCGCCCAGAATGCGTTCGACGGAATCGAGGTACGTGCGTCCTGCCTCGGTCAGCGTGAGTTTCCGCGTGGTGCGGTGCAGGAGTTTCACGCCGAGACGAGCTTCGAGCGCCGCCACGTGCTTCGTCGCCATGGTCTGGGACATGCCGAGCGCGCGCGCGGCAGCTGACAGGCTGCCTAAAACTGCCGCGCTTGCGAACACCTGCATTCCGGTCAAACGGTCGAGCATCCGCGGATCTCACACTATAGGTGGGAGATGATAGCACCAGAAAGGGAATTATCCATCTGCTCAAGCAGTGGCATTTGACAGTCATATCCCTTCAACGGAGGCTCTTATGATCGACACACGAACCGCTCCTTATGCCGCGCTTCTTCTCCGCGTCAGCCTTGGCGTTCTCTTCCTCGCCCACGGGCTTTTGCTCAAAGTCCTGACCTTCACTGTTCCGGGAACGGTCGGCTATTTCCAAAGCATCGGCTATCCCGGCTATTTCGCCTATCTCGTGATCGCTGGCGAGATAGGCGCTGGCATTCTCCTCATTCTCGGAACATACACGCGCGCCATTGCGCTGCTCGCGCTGCCCATCCTGATCGGCGCGACGCTGCAGCATATCGGCAATGGCTGGGTCTTCTCAGGCAATGGCGGCGGCTGGGAGTTCCCGGTGTTCTGGATCGCAATGCTGTTCGTGCAGGCCCTGCTTGGCGACGGCGCGTTCGCTTGGAGGCCGTCTTTCGGACTGGCTTCGCCGAAGCGTGTTGAGCAGGCAATATAGCAATATAGATAGATGATGGAGGCCGCCATGAGCCACACCGCAACACCTCTCCCATCGATCGAACCACAGCTGACGCCGCGCCCGATCGACGCAAACGTCCGCATCGGGCATGTGCATCTGAAAGTGGCCGATCTCGACCGCGCGCTGGCTTTCTATTGCGGCGTGCTTGGGTTTGAGCTGAAGCAGCGGTTCGGCAGAGAGGCGGCCTTTCTCGCCGCCGGCGGCTATCACCATCACATCGGGCTTAACACCTGGGAAAGCAAAGGCGGTTATGCGCCGCCCCCCGGCACGACGGGCCTCTACCACGTCGCGATCCTCTATCCCTCGCGAACTGCGTTGGCTGATGCCTTCAAGCGTTTGCTGGCCGCGGACGTGCCATTCGAGGGCGCCGCCGACCATGGCGTCAGCGAAGCGATTTACCTGCGCGATCCCGATGGCAATGGCGTCGAGCTTTACCGGGATCGTCCCGAAGCCGAATGGCCGCGCAACGCGGACGGCGCCATCGCGATGACAACCGGGCATCTCGATCTGCGCGCGCTTCTGGCCGAAGCGGCTGACCTCTCACTTTGAACAAGGACAAAACCGTTATGACCACCTACAAGATCGCCGTCATTGTCGGCAGCTTGCGCCAGCGACTCGCTAAACCGCAGTCTCGCCAACGGCCTGGCTGAGCTGGCCCCGGCCGATTTCTCGTTCCATAACGTCGAGATAGGGGATTTGCCGCTCTACAATCAGGACGAGGAGGCTTCGCCCGCGCCTTCCGTGAAGCGGCTCAAGTCTGACATCGCTACAGCGCAGGGCCTGCTCTTCGTGACGCCGGAATATAATCGCTCCATCCCCGGCGTCCTCAAGAATGCAATCGACCATGCCTCGCGGCCATATGGACAAAGCGTTTGGGCGGGAAAGCCTGCTGGCGTGATCGGCGTCTCGATCGGCGCGCTCGGAACAGCGCTGGCGCAGCAGCATCTGCGGAACATCCTCGCCTATCTCAACGCGCCAACGCTCGGTCAGCCCGAGGCTTTCATCCAGGCGAAAGATGGCCTGTTCGAAGCTTATGGCAAAATCGGCGGCGGGAGCCGCGAATTCCTCCAGAGCTGGATGGATCGCTACGCGGCGTGGGTCTGGCAACACAACAGCTGACCGGCAGGAGAGCCTTTTCATGCTCGTGGATGGCAAATGGACCACCGGTTGGCATCCTGTCCAGGCGACTGATGAAAAGGGCGGCTTCGTCCGGCAAGTGTCCAGTTTCCGCAATTGGGTGACGCCCGATGGCGCTCCGGGGCCGACGGGCGGGGGCGGCTTCAAGGCTGAGGCGGGCCGCTATCATCTTTATGCAGCGCTGATCTGCCCCTGGGCGTCGCGCACGCTGATCGCGCGAAATCTGAAGCGGCTCGAAGATGCGGTGGGCGTCACGATTGTCGAGCCGCAGATCAGCGAACTTCGAAATGCACCTTGAATTCGTAGCGCGCCTCCGGGTAGAAACTTGGTTTTGCATACACACCGGTGATGTTCGAGTTGACGTCCATGATAAACACAGTGCTGCTGCCGCCTGAGAAGACGTAGAGGTCGTCGATATAAAGTTGGCCGTTCTGGGCTGCGAGAGGGGTATCGAGATGATGAGACATAGGAACTTCCTTCCGATGATGCCGCAGGTCCCCGGCGCGCAACAATGAGAGACCTATCGCCGGGAGGGCAGAGCGGGGACGCCACGCAGACCCCGGCTGGTGAATCGCCGCCTTACGTGCTTCTCAATGCGAGTACGCGCTGACAATTTGGCTGTCCCTACGATTGTTCCGAGTTGGGCCTAAAAAAAAGAAACCTGTATTCAGGCCCTTCCGAGCCATGGCGCGGGAGCAACCAGTAGGGAAGGCCGGAAACCTCAGTTAAGCGACGATCAGCATCCGCAGACCTTTCGCGTCGCTTGCCGGACGTGGGGGAAACCGGATCGCCTCGCCGCGGTAGATGCGGACTGCCGTCCAGCAGCAGGCGCAGGCGTCCAGGAAATCGTCGGGACCGGCGGCTGCGCGGCCGAATGAGACGGCCCTTAGAAACGCTTCGGAAAAGCCGCAAGCCGTGAGAAGCGTGCGGCGCTTTTGAAGCCCTGGCGGGTGCTTGCGGCCGTGCAGCTTCTTCGGCTCCTGCAATGGCTCGCGCCCGTTCATTGCCCAGAAAGCCACTTCCGGATGGCATTCGAAGACGCGGTCCTGCAGGTCCGGCGTGATGACGCTGTCCACCTCGCGGATTTTCGGGAACAGGTGAAACATCTGCTTCGAAATTTGCCGGGGCGGATCGGACGCGGCGAGCGCGGCTGCGCAAGCAAGGCGGTAATCCGTTTCGGAAAGCGCGGACCGGGCTGGCGGCGCGAAGACGCAGGAGGCGCGCTTGCCCAGGACTTTGCGTGCAGCCTGGTCGCATTCGCGGCCCGCGCCCGTGATGCGCTCGGGAAAGCCGATCGGGACGTCGATCGCGACGATGGAGGGCGCATCGGCGCGGTCCAGAATCTCCTGGAAGTTCCGGGCGAGGAAAGCCCGCTCCTGAAACGGCGGCTCGACTTGCCGCATCACGCAGACCCAGCCTGCGCGGCATCCATCGACGCCCGCGACAGTCGCCGTCACGGTGTCGCGAGGCCGAGGGCGGGCAGTTTGGAGATCGGAGCGAGGGCCGGGTCGGCTGCCGCCCAATGGTCCTGCGTTTCTATAAGCGCAAGCTCGCTTCGGCCTTCGCTGCGGTCGAGAACGAGATCGATTGCAGCCGTGGCCGCGCGAAGTGCAGCGCTCGCGGTGTATCCTTTGAGCTTGTGCGCGAGCAGGATGGCGGCGAAGAAATCCCCCGTGCCGTGCGCCTGCACCGCGCGCCGCGGTGACGCGGTCGACGCTGCTTCACCGCGCGCAACGAGAATGTTGGCGATCATCCCGGCGGTTCCGGCGGGAGCGGAAGTGGCCACGACCGCGGGCCGGCCCAGGACGAGCGCAGCCGAGACTGCGCTCGCCGCATCGGGGATCGCGCGGTCCGAGAGCCATCCAAGCTCGAATGCATTCGGCGTCACGATGTCAGCGAGCGGGACAAGCTGATCGCGAACGGCGCTCGCGGCGGCTTCGGCAACGTAAATGCCCGCCGGTTCATCGCCGATGATGGGATCGCAAAGGTAGAGCGCTTTCGGATTGAGAGTTTTGATCCTGGCAATCCAGGACCGGCAGAATTCGGCATGGGCGGCTGTCGGCACATACCCGGTCAGAACCGCATCGACGTCCGAGAGCCAACCGTTCCGGAGCACCGCTTCGAGCATGGCGTTAAGCTTGCCGGGATCGGTGCGCTCGCCTGCGATGGCGTCATAGCCGGGGCGGTTCGAAAGGATGATCGTGGGCACGGCCAGAACGTCGTGCCCCATGCGCTGCAACACGAAGGCGGCCGACGAATTGCCGACATGGCCGTAAACGACCTGGGACGAGATCGATAACACCTTCGCCATAGGGACCGCAATTCTCTCTTCCGCGGATTGCGCGAGGCTGCCTTGCGGCGTTAATGGCAAGGCGGCACCAACCCGTTTCGGTATAATGTGCTGTCCAGTCTTGCGCCAGCAGGCTGCTGAAGAAGTGATGCTGCCCATGGTTCGACGGGCTCACCATGAGGGTGACGCGTTTTAAACACGCGACCTCATCCTGAGCCTGTCGAAGGATGAGGACAGAGGTTCGTGCTTCTTCAGCAGTCGCTGGAGATAGCTAAAGGAGATCGATTATGAGGCCTCGCCGCAGCGTGCTTTACATGCCGGGCTCGAACGCGCGTGCGCTCGAAAAAGCGAAAACGCTCCCGGCTGACGCCCTGATCCTCGATCTCGAAGACGCCGTCGCGCCCGACGCCAAGGAGATGGCGCGGAACCAGGTTTGCGCGGCGGTGAAGGCGGGCGGTTTCGGTCCGCGGGAGGTCTCCATCAGGGTCAACGGCTTTGCGACGCCCTATGGCGCGGCAGACTTCCAGGCCGCGCTCGAAGCGGATCCCGATGCGATCCTTTTGCCGAAAATCGAGACGCCCGCAGACCTGGAGCACGCCCGCAAGCAGGCGCCATCGGGGTGCAAAATCCCGCTTTGGGCCATGATCGAGACGCCGCTCGCGATTCTGAATCTGAAGGAGATCGGAAAGGCCGCCGCATCCGCGGAACTGCCGTTGACCTGTTTCGTGCTCGGAACGAACGATCTCATCAAGATGACGCGCATTCGGGCGCAGGCGGACAGGCTGCCACTTTTGGCGTGGCTGTCGCTCACGGTGGCGGCAGGGCGCGCGTTCGACATCACGGTGGTCGATGGCGTCTACAATTCGCTCTCCGACGCGGCGGGCTTCCACGCCGAGTGCGTCCAGGGGCGTGCGCTCGGCATGGACGGAAAGACGCTGATCCATCCGAACCAGATCGCGGTCTGCAACGAGGTCTTCTCGCCCTCCGCCGAAGAGATCGCGGCTGCCCGCAAGATCGTCGAGGCGTTCGAACTGCCCGAGAATCAGGGCAAGGGCGCGATCAGCCTGGATGGGCGCATGGTCGAGCGGTTGCATGCGGACATCGCGCGTGAGACCCTCGCAATGGCCGATGCGATCGCGGCGAAGCAATAGGGTTCTTCGGAATTGTCCCGCCAGACCTTGATCGGAACGGAGCAGCGGACCGTGTGTTGAGCCTGAGCCCGCGTGCGCGGCTGCGCTCTCGATCATCCGGTCCCCAAATGACGCTCCTTTCCGGCTTCAAGGCTTTGCTCGCTAACGCAACGCAGGACGAAGCAGACGAAATTACCGAGGTCGCGCCCGTGGCCGCGCCGGGATTCACCGCTCTCGATGCCGCGCAAGGCCCGGCACAAGAGCCCGACCCGCTGGTCAGGATCAACCGCAGGCTCCTTCAGGTCGTCACCGCCATTCTGGTGCTTCTCTCGCTTTACACGGCCTATGTGTCTTCGCCCGTCCTGATACCGCTCACGCTCGCGGTGCTCATCACGATGCTGCTTGCGCCCGTGATGAGCATATTCGACGGCTTGAAGTTCCCTCGACCGCTCGCCGCTGCGATTGTCATGGCGGCCATGCTGGCGGCTGGCGCAGCGGGGGCTTACGCGCTGTCCGGCCCAGTGACGGATTGGCTGCAGAGGCTGCCGCAAAGCGGCGCGAAGTTCGACAGGATGCTCAAATCGATCAAGCAGCCCTTCGCCCAGATCCAGCAGGCTACGGAGGAGATCGCGTCCACGACGGCGGCAAGCAGGCCACGGACCCCGCAAAGGGTTCAGCTCACCACGCCGGGCCTGACGGAGCGCCTTGTGGGGGGCGGGACGCAGGTTGCGGCGACGATCTCGGTGATTTTCGTCCTGACCTATTTTCTCTTGTCCGCAGGCAACACTTTCCTGCGAAAGCTGGTCTCGGTCGTTCCGACGCTCAGGGACAAGAAAAGAACCCTGGAAATCATAAGGGCCATCGAGAGCGATATTTCCTTTTATCTCGTGATGATGCTGCTCATCAACGCCGGGCTGGGTCTTGGCGTTGCCCTGATCACGACGCTCCTCGGCATACCCGACCCGCTCTTATGGGGCACGCTCACGGCCGTCTTGAGCTTCGCGCCTTACATCGGGGAATTGGCGATTGCGCTCACCTTGTTCGTCGCGTCGATGGTCACCTTCGATACGCTCGGACAGGCGCTGATTGCGCCTATCTCCTATCTCGTCATGATGAGCAGCGTTCACCTGGCGGTGCCGTTCATCGTCAAGCGCAGGCTGCTGCTCAATCCCGTCGCCATTTTCCTCGGGATCATGTTCCTCGGCTGGATCTGGGGCATAACCGGCGCGCTGCTCGCCGTTCCGCTCCTGGCAAGCTTCAAGACCATTTGCGAGCGCTTCAGCGCTCTCAACCCGATTGCGGCGTTTCTAATGCCCTGATCGTGGCGGGCGGGGAGGAGGCATCTCGTTCGAACTTTGGACCAGTTTGTGCTTGCGTTATGTCTGAGCCTGGATCTTAGAAGAAAGCGCCTTACCGAGGGGTTAAAAGCATCAAGAACTTGATTTACTTAAGAAAATCCAAGAACCGATTGCGCCGCGGCTCCAAAGACCAAAATTGGGCACCCGCCGCCGCCGCCTTCAAGCCTCGGCATGAGCTTGTCCATATGCGTTGTGGAAGCGCCGTACTTATACGCAACTTTCTTGCTGAGACTTCTGAAACTATCCTGAAGGTTAGTGGCGCGAGTGACAATAACGCAAACGTAAATTGCCAGAAAGTCAAACAATAGTCGAACATTATTAAGGTATCTATCAAAGAGTGTGTCGTTGTTATTCCATTAAATTTCTCGCACGACAAATACTTTGAAGTAGTCCACCTTATGAGTTGGCGAATTACATTCCATATCGTCCGCTTTTATCTTTGTGGCGAAGCTCTTTTCAACCCAGCCGCGCGCGTTCAGGAAATCGTCAATACGCTGTGAGATGACGCTCTTGCGGCCTGAAAAATCTCAAGCGGCGACGTTTGCTTTCGGATCTTATACCGAGCAGCCGGCGTGAGAGCCAGCGTCGGAAAGATTGGGTACTCAAGGATAAAATCCTGGCCGGCTCAAAGGATTCAGCAAGCAAGCCAAAAGCAGACGAAGCGGTTGTTGATAGCACTTCGAGCCGCCCGACCGGTTTCGGATAACGATTGCGGGATTCGGTTCAGCTGTCGAAGCTCTTGCGAAATCCTGATCAATTGGCTGCGTTGGGCGGTTCGTAGGGATTCCGGCGCTGAAAGCGGCTTGCAATTTCTCTCAGTCGGGGGATGCCCTCAGGAAACAGTTGATGCGTATCGTGTTCGGCTGTTTTTTTGCTCCCGTCATCCGTGCCCTCCGAATGACTTAGGAACAGGGTTCAGAGTGCGCGACAAGATGCAGCTGTATGCTAGGATAGCGCACGCCTCGGGCAATGTGCGGGCACAGTGCGTCGCTCAACTCCGGCCCGAGGGGGACGATCCCGCTCGGGTTGAGCGCGCGGATCGAGTAATAGCCCTGCTTGATGTGGCCGATGTTCACCGTCGCACGGATTTCGGGCACTGAAAGCATGCGGCTCAGATAGGCGGTGAGCGCCGGGTAGTCGGCGATGCGCTTTCGATTGCATTTGAACAGGCCGTAATAGGCCACATCGAACCGGACGAGCGTCACGAACAGGCGGATGTCCGCTTCGGTCAGGTGCTCGCCAACGACAAACTTGTCGCGTCCCAGATGCCGCTCAAGGTCGTCGAGCATGGCGAACACGTCGTGGCAAGCCTCTTCGTAGGCGGCCTGGGTGGTCGCGAAGCCCGCGCGATAGACGCCGTTGTTGAGCGCCGGATAGATGCGTGCATTCCAGGCGTCGATCTCGCGCCGGAATGCCTCCGGATGAAGCGCCAGCCTGGAGCTGATTTCGAAGCCTTGACCTACCGCGTGTCCTTCGGCGAAGCCGGCTCAGACGGACGGCAGGCTATGAGACTGCATGCCATTACTGGCAAGGAGGCGCGCGAGGACTCCGCGGCCGGCGAACTCGTGCTGCAAGGCCGGACGGGGGAGGAGGCCAGCGCGGGCGGCGCCCGGCTATGGGCAGGACGCATTGCTGATCCATTCTACATCGACCTTTCGCTCCTCGCGAAGGTCAACGGCGCAGTAAAAAACGGGACTGCCTTGGACCTGTCAGCATGGCGTCCCGAAGACGCGAAAAACAGCTTCGCCGGAACCACTGTCGAATCGATCGTGTTGGAGGTCTCCCACCAGCATACCCAGCTGAAGCCCGGCGCCCGCATTGGCGTCTGGTGCGCCACGAAGCTTGCCACAGACGCTGGCGGCTGGCGGCAGATCAACCGCGGCGGGCGCCCCATGATGTGGCCGATCTTCTGGCCAGACGACATCTCCTTCAATAACCCCGCTGACACACGGCATCCTTCCGAAGACTTCAACGCCGTCGGCAAGTGGCTGGGCGACAAAATCTCCGCCGTGACAGCGGCCAGCGGGACCTCGGGCGACCCCGAGGGCTACGGTCAGACAGTGGCAGGGGAATTGTTCCCCGACGTCCTGCGCTACGTGGTAGGGACGCCCGCGATATACGGCTTCGCTGCTCGCAACGGCCGGCCAATGGCCGACAACGCACCCGAAGCAATGCTGTCCCTCGTGGCCGGCACAGCTGTGCCCTCGGGGCTGAAGCCATCCGTCGCCGAGAACCAACGGTCCGGCAAGTTCCCGTATGTCGTACCAGCATGACCATTCGTTGCCCTTCGGCAAAACTCCGGCCGGGCGGAGGTATCTATTTTACTTCGGCAGCACCGGGGCAAACTGAGCATGCATAGTAGCTGCACCTCCAAACCGGACCATCATCCTTGGGCACAAACATCGCCGGAGATGAGCACTTCTTAGCATCCTCGGCGCGTTGGCGGTCCGTCTTGTCTACTTGACATCATCCGCCCCCCGTGGCCCTTTCTGCGGGGGACTTTAGCCAAGCACAAGGAGCGGTCACATGGCATTGAAAATTGGCATCAACGGGTTTGGTCGTATCGGCCGGTTGGTCTTTCGCGCGGCGGTGGAAAATCCAAACTTCGAGATTGTCGGCATAAACGACCTCGTGCCCTCCGACAATCTCGCTTATCTGCTGAAGTATGACACGACCCACGGCCGGTTCGGCGGCACGGTCGAGGCGAAAGAAGATGGCTTCGTCGTGAACGGCAAGCACGTGCCGTGTTACTCAGTCAGGAACCCGGCCGAGCTTCCTTGGGGAAAGACCGGCGTGGATTACGTGATCGAGTTGACTGGCCTGTTTACCGATTACGCCGGCGCGGAAGCCCATCTCAAGGCCGGCGCGAAGCGTGTGGTCATATCGGCGCCGACCAAAGACCCGGAAAAGGTCAAGACCCTTTTGATGGGTGTGAACCACGAGAAGTTTGACCCAAGCGCGGACAAAGTCGTTTCCAACGCAAGCTGCACGACGAATTGCCTCGCGCCGGTCGCAAAAGTCATCAACGATAATTTCGGCCTGACCGAAGGGCTGATGGCGACGATCCACGCGGTGACCGCGACGCAGCCGACGCAGGACGGCCCGAGCAAGAAAGACTGGCGCGGCGGTCGAAACGGGTATCAGAACATCATCCCCTCCAGCACCGGCGCAGCCAAGGCCGTTGGCTTGGTTCTGCCTGAGTTGAAAGGCAAGCTGACCGGCATGGCGTTCCGCGTTCCGACAACGGACGTCTCGGTCGTCGATCTCACCTTCAAAACCGCGAAGGCCACGAGCTACAAAGAGATCTGCGCCAAGATGAAGGAAGCGAGCGAAGGCGCGATGAAGGGCATTCTCGGCTACACGGACGAGGAAGTCGTCAGCAGCGATTTTATCCACGACGCGCATAGCAGCATCTTCGACGCAGGCGCCGGAATCGAGCTGAATGCGAACTTCTTCAAGGTCGTGAGCTGGTACGACAACGAATGGGGCTACAGCACCCGAGTCGTCGATCTGATGTCGCATATGGCGAAGAAGGATGGGCTGCTGAAGTAAGCTCCCTCCATCTGACATCGGCCCGCCGCAGTCTGGAAGACCGCCTTATTCGCGTTTTGGGGATGAGGTGGAGCGACTGCGGTGGGGACGAGGCCGGTTTGGCAGCGGAGACATTTTTCCGCTTTATTCCCAGTAATCAAAGACTTAACGTTGCGCGCAGCGCCGAAGTCTGTTAGCTGAATAAAAATCCATGTGCCCTGACAGGCTGGATTCACTGACCCTGGCTCTTCCACTAAAAGAGCGAGGGTCTTTTTCTATTGTCGGCCGTGAACTTCTGATCTTTCTTTGCAGCAGCTTCGCAAGCGCGGAATCGCCGCCGGTCGCGCCAAATGCGCGGTCTGCATCGGATCTGCGTGGCTGCGCGCCGAATCCCTCTTCATTCGTTGGCGAAACCAAAACATGCGCTAGGCCGCGCCTGCAGGCGTTTTGCGGCTCAGGTTCGAACAGCCTCCCAACAAAAGGGTTTACCTGAATGGGAAGGACACGGGGCTCGCGATTAAAGAAGGATGATCCGGCATGATGAGGGTGCTGTTCCTGTCGATTTTCATAGCGCTTTCCGTTTTAGGCGTGGCCGACACAGTAAGAGCGCGAAATCAAGCTGTATCCCGTGAGGGCAAAGCTTTCCCCGCGCTCAATATCGAGGCCGGGTGCCGGGATGTGGCCCATAACGACCTCAACAAAACGAGAGATTTTCCCGGCTGCGTTTCCGAAGAACGCAAAGCCCGTGAACAACTCCGGAAGGAGTGGGCGTCATACCCCGCTGACATGCACGGGCGTTGCATCCATCTCGTCACTCCTCCGGCGCTCCCAAATTATGTGACCTTGCAGGAATGTCTCAGGATGGCACGCGATGCGAAAAATATGACGAAGACGAATGGGGCTGCCGAGATCGGAAACACGATGCAGGCTCCCTCCGGCAGGCAGGCAAGTGAAAAAGCGCGCGGCGCGAAGTGAAAAGCGACGGGGAACGCTCACCGCTTTTCCAATTTGAGCTTGCTCTACGTGAAGAGCGCGGTCGTGGAGGAATTCAGAATGGCGCTAAAAGGCCGCCCCGATAGCCGTTAACCAGATAGACATCATAAGAGTCGCGCGGATGAAACCCAGCTTCCCTCGTCAGGGTGGCGATCCGGCGGGTATCTTCGAAGAACGACGCAGCGAGGGTCGCGTCGCCGCCCGCTCGCAGGATGAGCAGGGCGGGCGCGTTTCTGAGCGTCAATTCATCCGGCGGCGGAAGATTAACGTAACGGATACGCTCATTGATCTGCGCCACGCCGCTGGATCCCGCGCCATAGAAGGCAAGTTCACCCGTGATGGCGTAACGGTCGGTGAGAAGCATGCCCGCGCGATAGTCGCGTTCGAGGCGCTCAATATTTCCGCCAAGCTCGGACCACCCCTTCAAGCGAGAGGTGGGGTCCTTTTTTGCGTTAATGGGAAGAAGCCCAAGCCCCAGCTGGACGAACGCCACGAGTGTGAACGCGATGCCGATCCAGGGCGCCAGCCGGAACGCCGCGCCGAGCCAGCGCGGAACGCCCTGCCCGGCCGATAGAGCCCGAAAGGCATGTACGGCGGCCAGAATTGCGGCCGGATAAACGAAGCCGGGCCAATTCGGCTGGATCTTCTGATTTGCCGCGTGAATGAAGAAGAAGGCAAGGATTGGCGCCGTCATCGCGCCGAGCAAAAGCCAACGCGCATCGCCACGCTTCAATCCCCGAACAAGGGCGTAACCGCTCCCGAACAGGCAGAAGAGAAAAATGAGAGGCGTCGCGAGTCCAGCCTGGCCGCCGAAAAACTCCGCGACGCTCAGCAACGCATTCGCGGGCTTGTCCTTGATGCTGTGCTCGGCCTGTTTGGCGAAAGAGGCCCAATCGTGGGCGTAATTCCAAGCGACGACAGGCGCGATGATGAGGATGGCGATGACGGCGCCGATGTAGGGTTCCGGCCGGAGAATCCAGCGCCGTCCCTCCGCCGAGGCGATCATCCACAAGAACAAGCCGGGCAGGAGCAGCGCAGCAGTGTATTTGCTCATGAAAGCGAGGCCCAGGCATGCGCCAATCGCATACCACCATGCGCCCTGCTTCGTTTCGATGAGCTTCGCGAGCGAAAACAGGGCCGCCGTTGCAAAGAGCGCCAGCGGCGTGTCGGGGGTCGCTATAATCGCCGCCGCACTGCAGAGGAGCGTCGCATTCATCCAGAGGACGCAAGCCCAGGCCGCAGTGCGGTCACGGAACAGGCTGAGGCTCGTTTCGAAAAGCAGGTACGATCCTGCAATCGCGCTCAACAACCCGATAAAGCGAACGCCAAGCTCCGTCCGCCCCAAGATCGCCGTCCCCGCCCGGATCCAGTACGCGATCATCGGGGGATGGTCGTAATATCCCGGCGCCAGGTGCGTGGACCACAACCAGTAATAGGCTTCATCCTCGGCGAGATTCGCTGTCGCCGCGAGCACGAATCGGAACAGGATGAGAATCGCGATTGCGGCAAGACCGATACGCAGAGCGGCGTCGCCTTCGAATGGGACTGAGCCGCTCCTGCCAATGGGCAATGCCAAATCGTCCTCGACTGAGGCCACCGATGAATCCCCCTCGCTGCAGGCCGGCGGACAAAGACAGAAAACCGCTTCGTGGCAAAAGCGCGGCTTTCGGCCTTGCGGATGAAGCTTTCGTTCGGCAAAGCGGCGTGTTAGGGCGGAGCCCTTGCGGCAACAGGAAATGACTCGATGACTGAATTGACGCCCCACAAACCCGAAGCCGGTCTGACCTGGCCGCACCCCCTGCCGGCCTGCTGGTGCCTGACCGACGGCCGCCCCGGCATGGAGAATCAGGCGGTCGGCCTTGCGGAAGCCATGGGGCTGACGCCTGTCGTGAAACGGGTGTTTCTGAAGCCGCTCTGGCGCATCGCAAGCCCGCACATCACCGCTTTCAAGCGGTTCGCCTTCAGCAAGAAGGGCGATCCCGTCGCTCCACCCTGGCCGGATATCCTGATCGCCACGGGCCGCCCCAGCATCCTGCCTTCGCTTTACGTGAAGGGGCAGAGCGGCGGCCGAACGTTTACGGTTCAGCTTCAAGATCCGGTTTCGCTGCGCTGGCGTTTCGACCGCATCGTGGTTCCGGCTCACGATGGCCTCACCGGCGAGAACGTGCTCGTCATGAACGGCGCGCTCCACCGCATAACGCCGCAAAAGCTCGCCGCCGAGGCCCCGCGCTGGGCCCAAGCCTTCGCTGCAATCCCGCAGCCAAGGATCGCGGTTCTGCTCGGAGGCGCGAATTCCCGCTACAAATTCGACGAGGCTGAAGCCCGCGCGCTCGCAAACCAGCTCAAGGCCCTCGCCGGGCAGGGATGCGGCCTCCTGATCACCGGATCGCGCCGTACGGGCGAAGAGAACCTCACTATTTTCCGCGAAACGCTGGCCGGATGCGCCGCATTCATCTCCGACGGCGGCGGCGACAACCCGTATTTCGGCATGCTCGCGCACGCGGACGCCTTCATTGTCACCTGCAACTCCGTCAACATGGTCACGGAAGCCTGCAGCACCGGCAAGCCCGTCCATGTCGTGCAGCTTCCGGCGCTCGGGCGGCGGATGAGCGAGCGGGACAAGTTCTTCCGCTTCCAGCGCGGCCTGGAGGAAAGCGGGCGCATCCGCTTTTTCAAGGGGAAGATCGAGACCTGGGCCTACGAACCTTTGCGCGAGATGGAGCGCATCGCGAGCCTCATCCAAGAGGCTTACCTGTCGCGGGTTCTCAGCGAAGTTTGACGGATAAGCCGGCAGCTGCCGTTCAAAATGGTTGAGCCATTGGACGCGATTGCGGCATAGCGGACATTGCCTTAAACGGCATTCCCGGACTCTTCCGCAGCCGCCAAATCTCCATAGCATACCGCTGTTGCCCGCGGTTCCTTCGGCGATCATTGTCGCGGGCGTTGCCTGCTTTGGGAGTCGCCAACGGGCCTTATCCGGGATCGCAATAGATTGAAGCGCTTGACTTTTTTGCGATCCCGGCTCGCGCTTCGCTTGGCCGGGATGACGAAGTGGAGCAAGCGGTTGGCTTCCTCGCCAGCCCGCCCGGTGTGGCAGAAGTGCACGACCTGTATGGTCAGTGTGCACAATATGATAGAAGTTGTGTAAATGTTGGCTTTGGATTGATTTTAGTCAACAATCGGCGGTGCTTAGTTGGTTTATTAGCAAAATCATTATCGTCACCGCACAAGCGGGCTCACATGAACCAGATCGACACTAAATTCACTTCATTTACCAAGCATGCTCGGCAGGAGAGCGGCATGACCCGCCTTGATGAGCTGAACAGGATCCTCCGGAAGCTGCAGACCGATTCACCCGGGATCGAGTCCAGTGCGCTGATTTCCGAGGACGGGCTGATGATCGCCCGCGCCGAGACCGTGAACATGGAAGAAACGCGCGTCGCCGGCATGACCGCCACGCTGCTCAACCTGGGCACCCGCGCGGCCGCGGAACTCTCCCGCGGCGCCGTGCAGGAAGTGATCGTGCGCGGCGAATATGGCTACGCCGTGGTGATCAGCGCCGGCCGCGGCGCGCTGCTGCTCGCCGTCACGAACGAAACCAGCAAGCTTGGCCTTGTCTTCTTCGACATGCGCGAAGCGATCCGCGCGCTGCAGAAAGTTCTCTAAGCCCGCTTCCCGTAACCCGCGCCCTTCGCCGCATCGTTGTTAGGAGCCGCTCATGGCGGATACAGTGCTATTCGACAACGGCGTCCACCGTAACATCCTGCTCGAGGATTCCGGCGGCGCCGGCCTCGCGGTGCAGGCGAACCAGCACCTCATCGTGCATAATGGCGAGGCCATGCTGCTCGATCCCGGCGGCCACAAGGTCTATTCCAAAGTCATGGCGAAGACCTTCTCGGCGCTTGGCGGCGCCAACCTGCGCTACCTGTTCCTTTCGCACCAGGACCCGGATATCATCGCCGCCGTCAATGGCTGGCTGATGACCACCGACGCCACGGCGCACATCTCCGCGCTGTGGGTGCGCTTCGTGCCGCATTTCGGCCTGGACCATCTGGTCGAGCACCGGCTGCTGCCCATCCCCGACGAGGGCGGGAGGTTCGAAATGGGCGGGGGGACGCTGGTCGCCCTGCCCGCGCACTTCCTGCATAGCGAGGGCAACTTCCAGCTCTACGACCCGGTCGCGAAGATCCTGTACACCGGCGACCTCGGCGCCTCGCTCGGCCAGGACTACATCGAAGTCACTGACTTCGACGCTCATCTGAAATACATCGAAGGCTTCCACCGCCGCTACATGACCAGCAAACGCGTCATGAGCGCCTGGGCCGGCATGGTGCGCACGCTCGACATCGACATCATCGCCCCGCAGCACGGCGCGCTGTTCCGAGGCAAGCCGATGGTCGAGAAATTCATCGACTGGTGCGCCAACCTCGATTGCGGCGTCGACCTGATCACGCCGCTGTTCAAGGTGCCTGCCTAAGAGGCGCCTGGCAGGATGGAAAGCGCTTCCGTGAACGCCGAACTTCCCGACGCCTTCCCAGCCGCCCTGCCACTGGCCGGCGAGGGCGCGCCCGTCCTGCTCGTCGCCGTGCTCGCCGCCATGGGCGCGACGCTGGCGGTCGTTTCCGCCTCGATCTGGCGGGCTCCGCCCGTAACGCCGCCGAAACCGGTGACCATCGTGGTGCACGAACAGTCACCGCCGCCGCCCCCAGATCATTCGGGCGCCGGCGCCCACGCCAACGTCCACGCCGCAGCCGGCCTGGACGCCCGTGTCCACGCCGGAGCCGCCCCCTCCGCCGCCCTGTTTCGATCCGGTGACGCTTCTGTTTGCGCGGGCCAGCGCCGTGCCAGTGGCCCGTACGGACGCAGGCGTCGCCCGGCTTAGCGACTGGCTCGGCCATCATGCGGGTGCAAGGCTGCTCGTCGAAGGCTACGCCGACAGCCGCGGCAGCGAGGCGCACAACCTCGTGCTCAGCTTCGCCCGCGCCAAGTCCGTCGCCTCCATCCTCGCCCGCAATGGCATCCCCGCCGGCCGCATGACCGTGCGCGCCGCCGGCGCCGCGGAGGCCGCCGCGAACGGCGACGCGCGGGACCGCCGCGTCGTCGTCGGCATCGACGGCCTTACCGCCTGCAAAAGCGCCACCGGCGTCACGGAGCACCCATGAACATACCCGCCCTTCTCATCGGCCTTGGCGCCGCGGTGCTTCTCTTGCTGGCGGGCTATCTCGCCGGCCTCTGGCGCGGTTTAAGGGAACGCGCCCGGCTGCGGGGCGTGACCGAACAACAGGCCGCGATCCTGCAACGCTGGAAGCAGCGCAACGCGGGCGTGCTGGATGACGACGGCACCCTGAAATCCACCATCGAACAGGTGCTGGCGCCGCTGGTGGAGCGTGAACGCCTGTCGATCGAGCATGTGCTTGCGCCGCTGGTGGAGCGCGAACGCCTGTCGCTCGATCTGGCGCGGGTCGGCAGCGCCGGCGAACGCCGCGACCTTTCCCCGCTGCTCGAACAAGTCGCGAGAGCGGGCAACTTCGGCTCGGTCCTGCTCAGCAACGAGGATGGCCTCGTGGTCGCCTCCGCCGGGACCGCGCCGGACTTCGACGCCATGGCCGCGGCAACCGCCCGCCTGACTGGCGTCGCCGACCAGTTCGCCGCCCGCCGCGGCGGCGCGCTCGCCGTCGTGATCCGCGACGCCGCCAACTCGACCACGCTGTGCCGCCTGTTCATGACGCACGGCCAGAAAATGGCGCTGACCGCGACATCGAACGACACGCGTCTGGCCGCCGTGGCGCTCGACCCGGCGCTGGCGAAGATCGACACCGCGCTGGCGGCGCCGGTGCACGTTGAGGGGTAGAACTCGGCCACCCAACTTCGCATCCTTCTTCACGGGCGCGGCGGCTCGGCCACAAAAGCTGCAACTATTCGCGGGCAACGCCAGAACATCTGCCCGAACCGCCGAAATTTACTTGCACCCCTTACAACCTGCGACACGATTTGGGTGGACACGGGAGTCGCGACTCGAATAGCACTGCCTCAGCTGTTGCGACGGCACCTCTTGTCATCTGCTATTTACGGTTTTCCAATCTTTTACCGCGATGCTGCAGTTTGACTCGAATTGTGGGGCTCGAAGGGAGACTGACTATGAGAATTCTACTGACTGCTGTATCGGCTGCTCTGCTTGCGCTGGGCTGTGCTTCATCTGCTGACGCCGGTGTGCGCGTCGGGACTTTGCGCTGCCTTGGCGCGCCGAAGGTTGGCGCCATCATTGCGTCCGTCCAGCAGGCGCGTTGCGTATTTACGAGCGTCACCGGCCGCCACGAGCGCTATGCCGCCCAATTCACCCGCGTCGGGGCAGATCTCGGCGTCACGAACAGATCGGAACTCGTCTGGAACGTTTACGCCCGGACGGCGCTCAGGCATCGCGCTCTCGTCGGCAACTATGTCGGCGCATCGGCTGACGCTACCCTTGGAGTTGGCGGCGGCGCAAACGTGCTTGTCGGCGGAAACCCTGCCACGGTTTCGCTTCAGCCGGTCAGCGTGAAAGCCGAAACCGGCCTCGCCGTCGGTGCAGGCCTCGGCCAGCTTGCGCTGCGGTAGGCGCGCTCTTCGCAAGGCAAAGATTACAAAGGCCTGGATTGTCCGGGCCTTTTTCTTGCCTGCTTCAATGTCTGGAAAGACCGGCGGCGATTTGTTCCAGAGGAGCCCATAGTTTCCAGATCAGCCCGGTGCCCTGATACTGGGCTTCGACCTTGCCGTTCAGCCCCCATGCAGTCTGCTCCATAAGCACGGAATAGCCGAACCCTCTGTGAGAAATGGGTTTCACCTCGGGTCCGCCCGCCTCGGACCATATGAGACTGAACTCATGATCGGGGACATCGGACGCCCGGCGCCATTCGACGGACACTCTTCCCTCGGGGATCGAAAGAGCCCCGTATTTGAGCGCGTTTGTTATGAGTTCATGCAGGGCCATTCCCAGCGTTTGCGCCGCTTCAGGCCTGACCATGACAGAAGGCCCCGAAAGCGCGACCCGATCTCTTGCTCCGGCAAATGGTTCAAGGTGCGTCTCGAGGAGGTCATGAAGATCCACCCCCTGCCAGTCGCTGCTTTCGAGAAGATCGAGCGTGGAACTGAGCGCCGCAATACGGTCGCTGAACTCATTCGCAAAGAGCGCCGGGTCCGTTTTTCCCGCCGTCTGGCGCGCGATGGCGAGGACAACCGCAAGCATGTTCTTCGAGCGATGCCGCACTTCAAGCGTGTGTAGGCGGGGCCTGTCTTCATTGGCCCTTCGTTCCGTCACATCGTAGGAGAGGCCGATGTAGCGGCCGCAGTCTGCCTTTCCGAGCCTCCGGGGGGTGGCGGCGAAAGAAAGCCAATGCTCGCTCGAATCCGGCAGCCTGAGATGCAATTCATCGGCGAAACGGCCGTTTGATTCCGCAAGCCTGGCCTCGAAGGGCGTGGCGTCTGGCGCGATCAGCATCCGGTTGAAGTCCGCAAGGCTCAGGCGATGCATATCATCAGGAAGGCCAAGGAGCTTTGCCTCCTGTCTGTCGAAGACGATCTCCTCCTTGTCCAGATCGACCTCGAAAGTTCCGATCTGCCCGGCGTCGAGACTGTGTCTCAGCCTTTCCTCGGCTGCGGCGCTGGCGCGTTCGGCGTGAACAAGGGGCGTCACGACGTCATGGGCAATAACGACGTCGCTGCCCCGGCTGACCCGCGTCGCCGTCATGACGAACCAGCGCTCGACCCCTGGCGCATGGCAGGGATATTTCTGGCTGAAGCGCTGCTGCGCGCCAGACAAAACCGCGGCGATGCCTTCCAAGGCTTCCGCGGCATGCTCATCGCCAGTCCATGCGGACCGCCGGACGATATCGAGGTAATTCTGGCCGACGTAGGCCTTGGGATCGTGACACTCGTTCTCGACGGCGAATTTCCGCCACGCCGCGTTGACGTGAACGATCTTGCCAGCCGAATCCAAAATCGCGATGTGAGGCGCGATGCCATCGAATGCCGCGACGATCCGGTCTTTGGAGATCATAAGAAGTTTTAGCCGGAGGTATCCGCTTCGTCCATGCCGATGCACGGGCGGTTGTATAATGCGTGCATTAGTAGATCCGGCATTTGACAAATGTCAAATCCGGACAAACTATAGCGTGGCGTGACCGGCGCTTTCGGCGCTGGATCAAAACATCGCTGCGTGTACGCGGTCGGGCGGATTGTGGCCGTCGAGGAAGGTGTGGATGTTGATGATCACCTTCTCGCCCATATCGAGGCGGCCTTCAAGCGTCGCCGAGCCAAGGTGCGGCAGAACCACGACCTTGTCGTTCTTCAGGAGCTTCGGATTGATGGCCGGCTCATTCTCGAACACATCGAGGCCCGCGCCGCCGATCTCTCCGGCCTCAACCATCCGGGCGAGCGCGTTCTCGTCGATGACCTCGCCGCGCGCCGTGTTCACGACATAGGCCGTCGGCTTCAAGAGCTTGAGCCGCCGCGACGACAGCAGGTGAAACGTCGCGGGCGTGTGCGGGCAGTTCACCGAAATGATGTCCATATGGGCGAGCATCTGGTCGAGGCTGTCCCAGTAGGTTGCGCCCAGTTCCTCCTCCACCGCGGACGGCACGCGGCGGCGGTTGTGATAATTGATCGAAAGCCCGAAAGCCTTGGCCCGGCGCGCCACCGCCCGGCCGATGCGGCCCATGCCGATGATGCCGAGCTTCTTCCCCCAGATGCGATGGCCCAGCATCCACGTCGGCGACCAGCCATGCCACTCACGCCCCGCCTGCAGGTATTGCGCCCCCTCCACCAGCCGGCGCGGCACGGCGAGGATCAGCGCCATCGTCATGTCGGCGGTATCCTCCGTGAGGATGCCGGGCGTATTCGTCACAATGATGCCACGGTTTCGCGCGGTTTCGATGTCGATATTGTCGACGCCTGTCCCGTAATTGGCGATCAGCTTCAATTGCGGGCCCGCGAACGCAAGAAGCGACTTGTCAATCCGGTCGGTTACGGTAGGAACGAGCACGGCCGCTGTCCGCATGGCCGCCGCGAGCTGATCCCTGGTCATGGGGGCGTCGGACGCGTTCAGCGTCACGTCGAACAGTTCGCGCATGCGCGTTTCGACGAGTTCGGGCAGCTTGCGGGTAACGACAACTTTTACGTTTTGTGAGTTCATAGGGTGCCCGGGATGGCCGCCTCGGCCTTAATCGATTTTTGGAACGCAACTTCACTTCCGTTATCTACCAGATACGGCACACAATGACAAAACTCGGATCAATTGCGCCATCTCAATCATATGTGCACTCGCGTTCGCGGCGGCTGCGGCGCACGCTGAGGATGGCGCCGGGCGAGGCGCCGGCACGGCGACGGGCCTGCCGCTTCCGCGCTTCGTCAGCCTCAAGTCCGACGAGGTGAACGCGCGCGTCGGGCCGGGCGGCGATTACCAGATCGCCTGGGTGTTCCGGCGCGCCGGGCTGCCGGTCGAGGTGATCGCCGAATTCGAGAACTGGCGGCAGGTCCGCGACGCGAGCGGCAGCACGGGCTGGGTCAACGCCGGGCTTACCAGCGCGCGCCGCACGGCGGTCATTGCGCCGTGGACCAAGGACAAAACCCTCTTCGAGCTGACCTCGTCGCGGGGCGGCTCCACAGCCGTGGCGCGGATCGAGCCCGGTGCGGTCGTCGACGTCATGCAATGCGACGGCGCGGACTGCGAGGTCTACGCCGGCAACCAGAAAGGCTGGGTGCCGCAGAAGAACTTGTGGGGCGTTTATCCGCGCGAGAGGGTGAAATAGCTTTTTCCTTGCGGCGTAAACTCTCGCCGCCGTTGCCTTTTTCTAGTAATTTGTAAGCCCATGACCGATAGCGAGCGCATTTTCATCTCTTATTCGACAAAGGATGGAAAGCCTTGCGCGGATGCGCTTCGAGAGGAACTCAGGGCCAAAGGTTTTTCGGTCTGGCAAGATTTGGTCGCGCTCAAGGGCGGCCAGGATTGGTGGTCGCAGATCGAGACCGCGCTGAAATCGAAGAGCCTTCAACATTTCATTCTGATGGTGACGCCCGGTGCGCTGGCAAGCGCAGTGGTCCGCCGCGAAATCCGGCTTGCGCGGCAGGAGGGAAAGACTGTCTCGCCCGTCAGGGGGCCGGGCTTCAATAATCTCAACGAACTGCCGCGCTGGATCGGGCAGGTCTACGATCTGGAAATTCCCGAGAAGCATGGCCTGCTCATGCGCGTGATCGAGGGTCCGAGCTATCAGAACCGCGTGCCGATGATGGCGCCCGAACCTCCGGCGGATTTTGTCCAGCGGCCCGTAGAGTTCGAAGCGATCAAGCGCAAGCTGCTCGACGCCAAGGGCGACGCGGTTGCCATCACGGCGGCGCTGCGCGGCGCGGGCGGCTACGGCAAAACGACACTCGCGAAAGCGCTGGCCCACGACCCCGACGTGGCGGACGCCTATTTCGACGGCATCCTGTGGGCAGAACTTGGCGAGAAGCCGGAGAACATAGTCGCCCTTATTTCCGGTCTCATTACTCGGATGACAGGCGAACCATCATACATTTCAACGATAAATGATGCGCCGTCCGCGCTTGCGGAGGCGCTGGGCGACCGGCGCATCCTTCTCGTCATCGACGACGCGTGGCGCGAGCAGGATCTGCGCCCCTTCCTGCAAGGCGGACGCAACACCACGCGGCTCATCACCACGCGCCTCAGCAAAGTCGTCCCCCAAAGCGCACAGCGACAGCAAGTTGACGCCATGCGCCCGGACGAAGCGCGCGCGCTCCTCTCTTGGGGCTTGCCGGAGGAGCAGGTTGCGCTTCACGCGCATTCCCTCGCGGATCTCTCAGCAAGGCTTGGCGAATGGGCGCAGATCCTGAAACTGGTGAACGGCTTCCTCCGCGACGTTTGCGAATGCGGCGAGCCGCTTGGCCGCGCCATCGCAGACGCGAACCAGCGTTTGGATGAGGAAGGATTAACCACCTTCGACGCCACCAACGAGAACGACCGGACGAAAGCCGTCGCGCAAACCATCAATCTGAGCCTCGGTCTGCTCGACGCCGCTCAGCGCGCACGATTCGACGAGCTTGCCGTGTTTCCAGAGGATGTGGACGTTCCCATCGGCGTCGCCGCGCGCCTCTGGCGGGAAACAGCAGCCCTCGGAGAAGGGAAAACGAAACACCTTCTCGTCCGCTTTTTCAACCTGTCGCTTCTTGTTTCCCTCGATCTCGACCGGCGCACCTTCCGCTTTCACGACACGGTGCGGCACTTCCTGCAAGAAAGAGCCGGGAAAGACGCGCTGACCGCGCTGCACAAGCGCCTGCTGGAAGCCCTGGGCGGGATTCGACGGCGACGCGGATGAAGCCTCCCGCCGCTACTATTTCCTGCACCGGCCCGCTCATCTGGACGCGGCGGGAGACCGTGCGGCGCTCGATGCGCTTCTGCAAGATCCGGCTTGGCTCAAGGCGAAGCTGGAAGCGACCGGCGGCCCGCAAGACCTCGTCTCAGACTATGATCAATTTGCGCAAGGCGAGGTTGCGGACCTGATCGGCCGAACGCTGCGGCTGACCTCGGGGATCTGCGCGCGCGACAAGCGCCAGCTCATACCACAACTTCACGGCCGATTGATGTCGAAGAGCGCCGCCACAGACTTCTCCGTTACAGCGCGTAGGCTCGTTGTTCATCCCGCGATTGTAACGTTGATGCCCAGCCTGACGCCACCAGGCGCGGAGGTGGCCCGGCTCCCATGCAGTGGGCAGGTCTCCGCGCTGGCTGTGCTGCTCGACGGCCGCCTCGCCTCGGCCTCCGCTGACGGCATCATCCGGATCTGGGACGGAACCGGCGCGGAGCTGGCAAGGCTCAAAGGCCACGATGATTGGATCAGCGCGTTGGCTGTGCTGCCCGACGGCCGCCTCGCCTCGACCTCCGCCAACACCGTTCAGCTTTGGGACGCCAGGAGCGAAAAGCAGATCGCCCGATTTGAAGGCCATACGGCTTGGATTAGCGCGCTGGCGGTGCTACCCGATGGCCGCCTCGCCTCCGGCTCCCACGACAAAACCATCCTCCTCTGGGACGCGAGAACTGGACAGGAGACGGCCCGGCTCAAAGGCCATACCGATAACGTAAGCGCGCTCGCCATACTGCCCGACGGCCGCCTCGCCTCCGGCTCTTATGACAGAACCATCCGGCTCTGGGACACCAAAACCGGTGAGGAGCTGGCGCGGCTCGAAGGCCATGACAGCTGGGTGGGCTCGCTGGCGGTGCTGCCCGACGGCCGCCTCGCCTCCGGCCCTAGTTCTCATGACGACGGGCTCTGGACTTATCGGGATTATGACAATGCCATCCGGCTCTGGGACACCAAAACCGGTGAGGGGCTAGCGCAACTCGAAGGCCACGGCGCTCCGGTTTACGCGCTCGCCGTACTGCCCGACGGCCGCCTCGCCTCCGGCTCCTCCGATAGAACCATCAGGCTCTGGGATCCCGGGACCGGAAAGGAGATGGCTCGGCTCACAGGCCATGGCGGTTGGGTGGGGTCGCTGGCGTTGCTGCCTGACGGCCGCCTCGCCTCGGGCTCCGAAGACGAGACGGTCCGGCTATGGGACATAAAAACGGGAAAAGCGACGGCCAAGCTCAAAGGCCATAGCGGTTCGGTCCACGCGCTGGCGGTGCTGCCCGATGGGCGCCTCGCCTCCGGCTCTGGCTCTTATGACACAACCATCCGGCTCTGGGACACCAAAACCGGTGAGGAGCTGGCGCGGCTCGAAGGCCACGGCGCTCCGGTCCATGCGCTCGCCGTACTGCCCGACGGCCGCTTGGCCTCGGGCTATGAGGCCCGAACCATAATAGGGCTCTGGGACGCGAAAACCGGACAGATGACGGGCGTGCTCGATGGCCATGTCAGTTCGGTCAACGCTCTGGCGGTGCTGCCCGATGGGCGCCTCGCCTCCGGCTCCACGGACCTTACCGTCGGGCTTTGGGACCCCAGGTTCAGAAAGCGGTTCCCTCGCCTTAAGGGCCACCAGGGGGCGATTATGGCGATGGTGGTGCTGCCTGATGGCCGCCTCGCCTCTGGCTCCTCCGATACAACCATCCGGCTCTGGGATCCCGGTACCGGAGAGGAGACGGGCCGGCTCAAAGGCCATACCGGTTACGTAAGCGCGCTCGCCATACTGCCCGACGGCCGCCTCGCCTCCGGCTCCGGCTTTTATGACAAAACCATTCGGCTCTGGGACACCAAAACCGGAGAGGAGCTGGCACGGTTCGAAGGACACGAGAGTTCCGTCGGCGCGCTGGCGGTGCTGCCCGACGGCCGCCTCGCCTCCGGCTCTTATGACAAAACCATCCGGTTCTGGGACGAGAAAACCGGAAAGGAATTGGCGCGGCTCGAAGTGGACTTCCCAGTGCTTTGCCTCGCCGTCCTTGGCGACAAGCGCCTTGCGGCGGGCGACTTAGGCGGCCGCATCCATTGGCTCGAAATCATCGATTGACGCCGCCCTCGCCGCGTGCAATGCGGCTTGCGATACCTAGAGCCTGCCGGCTCTAAATTTTTGTTTTATCGTGCGTCTTATCGGAAAACCGCTCCGCACTTTTCCGGACGCACTATGCAGGAGGAGACGCGATGATAACCGAAATTGTGGAAATCGAGGTGAAGCCGGGCGAGGAAGCCGCCTTCGAGGCTGCGGTGGCGGAAGCGATCCCGGCGTTCCGCCGCTCCAAGGGCTGCCGCGGCATGGAGCTCACGCGCGCCATCGAGAAGTCGACGAAATACATGCTCTTCGTCAAGTGGGAGACGCTGGAGGACCATATGGTGCATTTTCGCGGCTCGGAGAATTTCGAGGAATGGCGGCGGCTGGTTGGCCACCACTTTGCATCGCCGCCCGTGATCGAGCACGTCAGCGTCGCCGTCGCCGGGTTTTGAGCAAACTTGGAACAAAGTCGTCGCGCCCTGCTCCCGGCATAATAACGGGGGGCGCGATGGCATTGCCTTTAATACCTTTATTGCTGGCGAAGGCGGCAGGGAAGTTCGTGGTGAAGAAGGCGATCGCGCATGCGGGCCATCATGCCGCCCGCCATGCCGCGCATCAGACGCTCGGCAGCAAAGCGGTGAGGAACGCGGCGCAGAAGGCGGCGAACGCCGTCATCGACAAGGCCACCGCGCGCAGGGACCGGAAGGAGAAGGCCGGAGGCTGAAGCCCCTGCGGCATTCGTTAACGGAAGTTTGGTTAACGGCGGCGCTCCAAATTTATTTCCCGCCTGAATCGGCCGGCGAAATGTGTCAAAATAGGGGCGGAACGGATTCGGCTGGACCAGGATGGTCTGTCCATCCCGTTGAAAATGTGAGCTTTTTCTCTTGTTTGGCGCAGGGTTAATTGAGTGTATTTTTCCCCGAAATGGGACGCGCTAAAGTCCGTTAAATATGTTGCGGGCCGCGGCAGTTAACCATTCCCGCGCCCTTCGCGACCGCCGCGGCGCACGCGCTCTTCCAACTTTTATCTTTGAAATCAATGTGTTGCGGCAGTTAACCGCTCAGCAAGGCGCATTTTCCTAAAATCCAGGCTCAAGCAGGGCAAGCGTAAACTGGTTCGAGGAGGCTGCGGTTTCATGATCAAAGCGAGACGTTCGCGGCGATGGCAAAGTTGCGGAACGCCTCCGAGCCGCCGCGCGTCAGGTCCTTGCCGATGAGCTCGTTGCCGTTGAGCGCGCGGATGCCGCCGTTCTTCGCGCCCGCGATCATATTCATGGCGATGAAGGCGTAGCCGATTTCCGAGGACGAGACGCCGATGCCGACTTCGGGGCCGTCGATGTAATTGTTGACCACGCTCATCGTGCCGAGCCGCCACGCGCTGCCGAGCCTGAGGCCGAACTGGCCCCCGCCGCCGATGAGGTTGTTCGTGACGAGCCCGTCGCCCTCGACCCAGATGGCGCTCCTGGCGCAGGCTGACACGCGGTTGCCGGTCACGAGCAGGCCCGAGCCGGAGCAGACGAGGCCGTCGCCGCCGCTCGATATCACCTGGCAATCGGCGATGGTAAGCTTGCGGCATTCCTTTGCCACAAGCCCCGTGCCGATGAAAGCGACGCCGCGCAGGCTGACATCGGCTGCGTCGCGGCATTCGAAAACGGACGTGCCCTTCGGCGCAAGGAGGATAGACAGCCCCGGCACACCGATTACGGCCGCACTGGATGGAAGCTGCAGCTTCGCGACGCGGTACATTCCGGCGGGGATGACGATGGGCTGTCCGGCGGGGGCAAGCTCGTCGATGGCGCGCTGCAGGGCCGCCGACTGATCGCGCTCGGCATTCGGCTCGACTCCGAACTCGATGACGCTTTTGCCAAGGGCTGCCTGTGGCGAGGCTGCATTAGCTGTCGCCGCGCTCAGCAATGCGGCCGCCGCTCCGCCCATTCCGATGAAGTGCCTGCGATCCATGGCCGATGCTTCCCCCCAGCTGGCTTAGCCCGTCTTCTCTCGCGCGTAGCACAGCTTCGGCGCTGGCGCGAACGAGAATCCGTGCGCCCTCCACGGCATCCTCCATCGTAAGGCGAGGCACGACGGCATCCTCGGCGCCAATGGCCGGCATATGAATGAAGCTGACCAGCCGGCCATGCGCCTGCGCATCGCAGAGGCTCCAATAAAAGAGCGCGTTGCACAGATAGAGACCGGCATCCTCCGAGAGCGCAGCTGGAAACCCGTCCTTCGCCAAGGCTTCCACGAGATCGCGCGCCGGCAGCGTGGACATGAGGACAGGCTTGCCCGCGCGGACGAGCGGCTTTTCGGGCCGCACGACACCGGCGTGATCCTCCTTCGAGCCGCTTATGTTGAAGGCCCGCGCTTCGACCTCGAAGCCGGCCGCCTGTTTCGAGACGCCGAAATGCAGGATCGCATGCGGCTTGAAACGCGCGGCCGCATCCCGGGCCGCCGCGCGCGCATTCGCCCAGACGACTGGAATGATCCCTGTCGCGATTTCCAGCCCCGGCTCTGCCGCGGAGCTAGCCAGCCTGAGCGCCACCGATGCCGAAGCATTATGCGATACGCCGGGAAACGGGCCGAACCCCGTTACAAGCACGCGAACGGACTGATCGGAAAAGCTCATGCGCGGCCCAAGATAAGAGCCGCGGCTTCATCGGCGGCGACCGAGGGAGGCTTGTCGCCGCTCCGCACTTCGCGCTCCAGCCCGGCGATGTTCGCCACCGCGATGTCGCTCGATAGAAACGTCGTGCGAATGTGATCCTCGATCATGGCATGCATCCACCGCACATCCTGCTCGCGCCGCTTGGCCTCGAACTCGCCCGTTCCCTCGAGAGCGGCCCGGTGCGCTTTGATCTTCGCCCAGAGATCGTCCAGCCCGCGCCCATCGCGCGATGAAATGGTGATCACCGGCGGCTTCCAGGAGGCGCTCGGCGGCGTCAGGATCCTGATCGCTGACGAATAATCCGAGGCGGCGGCGCGCGCGGCGATCTCGTTGCCGCTGTCGGCCTTCGTGATCGCGATCATGTCGGCCAGTTCCATCACGCCCTTCTTGATGCCTTGCAACTCGTCGCCGCCGCCCGCCAGCATGAGAAGAAGGAAGAAATCGACCATGCCCGCAACCGCAACCTCGGACTGCCCGACGCCCACCGTCTCGACGAGCACCACGTCGAAGCCGGACGCCTCGCACAGAAGAATGGTTTCGCGCGTGGTACGGGCCACGCCGCCGAGCGTGCCGGACGAGGGCGAGGGGCGGATGAAGGCGTTGGGGTCGGCGGCGAGCTGGGCCATGCGCGTCTTGTCGCCGAGGATCGCGCCACCCGAACGGCTGGACGAAGGATCGACCGCAAGAACGGCGACGCGATGGCCACGGCCGGTGAGCAGGCTTCCGAACGCGTCAATCAGCGTGGACTTGCCCACTCCCGGAACGCCTGTGATGCCGATGCGATGCGACCGCCCCGCCGCGTCATTCAGCAGCGTCAGAAGACGCCGCGCCTCCACGCGATGCTCGCGCTTGCGGCTTTCGATGAGTGTAATGGCGCGCGCAATCGAAACGCGGCTGCCCTCGCGGACATTCGCCGCCAGCACCTCCATGTTGTTTCTGTCGTTCTCTAATCGCGGCAACGAACGCAAGCCCTTTTCCCGTTCTCTTTGTTGTTTTTCATTCTCGTTGACTGCGCCACAGGCATTCTACCGTCTCATTCCGGGTCATCCGTGACGCTATGCGCAGGCGCTGTCAAGGACGGCTGCGCATGGCGCGACGGAGTCCAACCCGCCTTGATAGCACCGGGCACGGAGGTGGATTTTATTCAGCGGGCCGGAAGAAGCCACCTGTATTTCATACTGTCTTTCGCGTTCGGCGGGCAAACGCCTCTGCTGGCCCATCGTTCTCTTCGCGGCCCAGAATTCGCTCCGGGCCGGGAGAGCCGGTGGCGCCAGGTTATCAGGACATCCCACGTGATCAGCTCTTTGTCATCGGGCGGACATGAATGAGACTGGATCACGCTCAAGCTTCAACCCATATAAGCCGAACCCTAGCGTGGGGTGGGGCGCGGTGCACGTTCCCCACGACCGGCGATCCTTGCATAGGGGACAGAAAAAACAGAACACGATCGGAGAGAACATGGCAAGTGAGAGCAAATGCCCTTTCACGGACGGCGCCCCGGCATACACAAACAAAGACTGGTGGCCGAACCAACTGAATCTTCAGGTTCTCCATCAGCACTCTTCCCTGTCCAATCCGATGGGCGAGGCGTTCGATTACGCCAAGGAATTCAAGAGCCTCGACCTCAATGCCGTGATCAAGGACCTCCATGCCTTGATGACAAACTCGCAGGATTGGTGGCCCGCCGACTTTGGCCACTACGGTGGCCTGTTCATTCGTATGGCCTGGCACAGCGCGGGCACCTATCGCATCACCGACGGGCGCGGCGGCGCGGGCGGAGGCCAGCAACGCTTCGCTCCCCTCAATAGCTGGCCGGATAACGCGAACCTCGACAAGGCGCGCCGGCTTTTGTGGCCGATCAAGCAGAAATACGGCCGGAAACTCTCCTGGGCCGACCTTTATGTCTTAACCGGCAACGTCGCTTTGGAGTCGATGGGCTTCAAGACATTCGGTTTCGGCGGCGGTCGCGTGGACACCTGGGAACCCGAAGAACTGTTCTGGGGGCCGGAGGGAACGTGGCTTGGCGACGAGCGCTACAGCGGCGAACGCCAGCTTGCGGAACCGCTCGGCGCGGTGCAGATGGGCCTGATCTACGTGAATCCGGAAGGGCCGAACGGCAATCCGGACCCGGTCGCCGCCGCGAAGGACATTCGCGAAACCTTCCGCCGCATGGCGATGAATGACGAAGAAACCGTCGCGCTCATTGCCGGCGGCCACACTTTCGGTAAAGCCCACGGCGCGGGCGATCCGTCTCTGCTCGGCCCGGAGCCGGAGGCCGCCTTGATCGAGGATCAGGGCCTCGGCTGGAGGAGCAGGAACGGCACCGGCTTCGGGGCGGACACTCTCACTGGAGGCCCCGAAGTCACCTGGTCGCAGACGCCAACGAAATGGAGCAACCACTTCTTCGACAACCTGTTCAAATATGAATGGGAGCTGATGAAGAGCCCTGCCGGCGCTTATCAATGGCGTGCGAAGGGCGCGGACGCCACGATCCCGGATGCGCACGACCCCTCGAAGCGGCACGTGCCGACCATGCTGACGACGGACCTCTCGCTGCGGTTCGACCCAGCATACGAGAAAATCTCGCGGCGCTTCTACGAGAACCCCGATCAGTTCTCTGATGCGTTCTCGCGCGCGTGGTTCAAGCTCACTCACCGCGATATGGGTCCGGTCGCGCGTTATCTCGGCCCGCTCGTCCCGAAGGAGACTTTGGTCTGGCAGGACCCAATCCCCGCCGTCGATCATCCGCTGATCGACGATGAGGACATTGCGGCGCTGAAGGCGAAAATCCTTGGCTCCGGCCTGTCCGTTTCCCAGCTTGTCTCAACGGCCTGGGCTTCGGCCTCCACATTCCGCGGCTCTGACAAGCGCGGCGGAGCGAACGGCGCCCGCATTAGGCTCGCGCCGCAGAAAGACTGGGCGATCAACCAGCCGGCCGAGCTGGCGAAAGTCCTGCAGACGCTGGAAGCGATTCAAAAAGAGTTCAACGCCTCGTCCGCAGGCGGCAAAAAGGTCTCGATCGCCGATCTCATCGTTCTTGCCGGTGGTGTAGCCATCGAGAAAGCCGCGAAGGCCGCCGGAGTTGACGTGAGAGTGCCCTTCGTGCCAGGGCGGATGGATGCGTCGCAGGAGCAAACCGACGTCGAGTCGTTCGCGGCGCTCGAACCCAGGACCGACGGATTCCGCAATTATCTCAGTGGCAAGCAGTTCATGCAGCCCGAGGAAGCGCTTGTGGATAAGGCACAGCTCCTGAAGCTGACGGCGCCGGAGATGACGGCTCTCATCGGGGGCCTTCGCGTTCTTGGCGCAAATGCCGGACATTCATCGCACGGCGTCTTCACCAATCGGCCGGAGACGCTGACAAACGACTTCTTCGTCAACCTGCTCGACATGCGATACGAGTGGCAGCCCGCCGCCAATCTGGAGGGCGTGTATGAGGGGCGTGACAGGAAGACGAAGGAGGTCAAGTGGACCGGCACCCGTGTCGACCTGATCTTCGGTTCGCATTCGCAGTTGCGCGCGCTTGCGGAAGTCTATGCGTGCGCGGACTCGAAGGAGAAGTTCGTGAAAGACTTCGTGGCGGCATGGTCCAAGGTGATGGACCTTGATCGCTTCGACCTCGCGTGAAAATCTCCGGGAGGTTCCAACGCGCAGCGGCGACGGAACAACCAGCGATCAGGGCCAAGATCTGAGCCCTCGATGGCGGAAAAGTCATAGACAACAAGTCACGGCGGCGTGTTTGAAGCGCCGCCTTGACCTTAGGTTAGGCGGCATCGCCGCAATTCCTGCAACGGCTAAGGTCGTGACGCCCTTGCCCAGGTACGGTAGCGACCAATCTAAGATGCGCCGCGGCCCTTTACACGGTCCATTGCCTGATGGCGGCGCAAGGCGTGGCCGTTGTGGCGCCGGTCAGCGCAATCCCCACTCTCTCTCAACGCGCTGAGCCGCTTCAAGAATGACGGGCTTTGCCCGCTCAACAAAACGTGCGACTTCGTGGCCTTCGCCGTAGCGCGAAACAATCTCATCCAGTCTTGCGACGACTGACAGATCCTGGCCATCCGGACCCGAGGTCATGTCCGCATACAGGAGCGCATCGGCAACAAACAAATATCTTGAGCCTGTAGGCAAAGCCGCGCACCTCTGCCTCGATGTCCGCGCAGGTGTGATAGGCGACGAGCCCGCAGACGCGACCTTCGAAACCGGCCTCGCGCAACCAGACGGCCCCATCGAGAGGATGAAAGCCTGTGTCCCGAATATCCGGCGCGTAGCCGAGGTCATGCAGCCACGCCGCCGCCTTGAGAGCCTCGGCATCCACGTCTGCAAACAGCGTGTTCGCCAGCCGCGCCGCTTTGTCCGCGACAGCTTCAACGTGCATCCATCGCTGGGGCAAGGGCACTCGAAGATGACGACGCGCTATCTCTTCGGCCGCTTCGGACAAACGAGATCTGCTCATGCTTACAAAGCTAGCCCGAATTATTCACCAGGCTGTCGCCTTTTGGGCGATGAGCGGGACGTAATCCATTGGAATCACGTATGGTTCTGTTGTCGAGACAGTGTCGTTCGCAATTCCTCGGAGACTCCCGCTCACCATGACAGAAGCTACTCTTTTCCTTCCCGGACTGTCACCTGTCGGCGGCAAGGAAATCACAGCCACGTTCGATGGCGGACAACTCTCCTCGGATGGCGGCGTTCTCATTTTGCGCGAGATCGAGAAGCAACTCGGCATTGCCGCGATGCTCAGCGCTTGCGTGCCGGACGTCCGCGATCAGAGCCGCGTCATCCACACCCATGCCGACATGATCCGATCGCGGGTGTTCGCCATCGCCAGCGGTTACGAGGACTGCGACGATCTCGATGCACTGCGCATCGATCCAGCTTTCAAGATGGCGTGTGGGCGCCAGCCTGAGACGGGTAAAGACCTCATGCCCCAGCCAACATTGTCGCGTCTTGAAAACGCGCCGTCCTGGCGCGCCCTTGCACGCATGGCGCTCGGAATGATTGACCTGTTCTGCGCCAGTTTCTCCCGTGTGCCTGTCCGCATCGTGCTCGACATCGACGATACGGACGATCCGGCGCACGGCCAACAGGAACTCATTCTCTTCAACACCCATTCGGGCGGCTATTGCTTCCAGCCCATGCATATCTTCGAGGCAGGCTCCGGCAAATCCGTGCTGTCGCTGCTGCGCCCTGGAAAGAGGCCGTCGGGCGAGGAGATCGCGCAAGTTCTGCGGCACGTCATTGCCCGAATCCGGCGCAACTGGCCGAGGGTCGAGATCATGGTGCGCGGCGACAGTCATTATACGGCGCCAGAAGTGCTGGATTTGCTTGAAGAAAGACGATGCAGTTACATTCTCGGCCTTTCAACCAACGCCCGCCTCGCGAAGATGGCGCACCCCTGGGCCGAGGCGCCGCCACACGCCTGGCGCCTGCGAAGAAAGAAAAGGTGCGGCGCTTCCATCAGACCGCCTACCAAGCTGGCAGCTGGTCGAAAGCGCGCAAGATCATCGCCCGCGCCGAGGCCACAGGCATGGGGAGCGACGTCCGCTTCGTGGTGACGAACCTGCCAGGCTCCGCGAAGGTGCTCTACGAGAAGGTCTACTGCGCACGCGGGCGCATGGAGAACATGATCAAGGACATGAAGCTCTACACGCGCTCCGATCGCACCTCCTGCCACCGCTGGGAGGCCAATCAGTTCCGGCTTATCCTGCACATGGCTGCCTACTGGCTGCTGCACGCGTTGAGGGGCGCTGCGCCAAGGCGCTCGCTATGGCGCACGGCGACTTTCGAGACGCTGCGGCGCGCCTTTCTCAAAATCGCGGTGCGCGTGGAGGAACTGAAGAGCCGTATCAAGGTCGCCTTTCCCTCAGCCTATCCGCACGCACCGGTGCTCGCTCTCCTCGCCCGATCAGTGAGTGTTCCAAGCCCATGACCATTGCGGCAAGCGCCGCGCAAGCCCCGATCCCAAACCCTCAACGCGTTGCAATGTCCACTCACCAATCGACCGTCAAACCGGCCGATGACGCATGCCTGCTCTGTCCGTGAGCGTGCTTCGCGAATAATTGGGGCTAGCAACAAACCGGCAGCCTCGCTATCGCAAGGTCGCGCCGCTCGTGCGTCAACCAACTGGCTACCTCATTCCTCGGCAGCGCCGGTGGTGACGCCGCCGATAAGATTGGAGTTCAGGAGGCGTTCGGCGGAAAAGGCTCCGGCCACAGGCTCGATAAGCGAAGGCAGCGACCTAAGCCAATCCCGCTGCGCTTTGAGAAGCCTCACGGCTTCCTCCCGGCTCACATCCTGGAAGCGGATGCTCATCCCGGCCGACAGCCGCCCGGCCGCCGCAATATCCGCCGCGATCACAGTTGCGATGCGCGGATAGCCGCCGGTTGTCTGCCTGTCGGCCAAAAGCAGGATCGGCTGCCCATCGGAAGGAACCTGCAAGCCACCGGCGGTCGTGCCTTGCGAAGGCAATTCGCCTCCGATCGCGCGTTCGAGCGGCGGCCCTTGCAAGCGGAGACCCATGCGGTCCGATGCGGGCGCGACCGTGTAGCCGGAGGTCAGCAGCGTATCGAAAGCAGGCGGCGTAAAATATTCGGCATTCGGTCCGCGCATCACGCGCAAAACGTCCGGCGCGGAAAGGCGCACTTCGAGTGAAACGGCTTCGCCAGGGGGCGCGGCAGGCCAGCGGAGAGGCAGGGCGTCTCCAGCTTGCAGAGCCCGGCCCTCGTAACCGCCCAGAGCCGCCCGCCTGTAAGTCGACTTGCTGCCGAAAACCGGGGGAACATCGAAGCCGCCCGCTGCCGCAACATAGAAGACAGCGCCCCCCTTCGGAGGAGGAAATCGCACACTATCCCCTCGTCTTGCAATGGCGGTTTGAAACGGGGGGACCCGAACATCGGCTTGCGCCGTTTGAACAGTGAAGGCGTCCGCCATTCCGGCTACCGCGAGAACAACGCACTCCGCGCAAACCGTCACTGTCAGCCCGGCCGCCAAGACCTCCAGCGCGGCTTCCTCAGGCGCATTGCCCACCAGAATGTTGGCGATGGCCAAGCTGATTTCGTCGAGCGCGCCTGAGACCGGAACGCCAAAGCGCTGATAGCCTTCGCGCCCGCGATCCTGCAGCGTAACGGCAATGCCAGGATTGATGACCCGGAGCGAGGCGGTCACGACGTCTTTCCGCACAGAGGCATCCAACCCTCGGCAGCCAGCCGTTCGATTTCCGCTGCGTCCACCTGCCTGAACCGGACCCGGTCTCCGGGGAGAAAGAGAGGCTCCTCTTGCCGTATCATATCCCAAGGAAGGACGGGCGTATACCCGATGACATGCCAGCCACCGGGACTTCCGAGCGGGTATATCGCGGTCATGCCCGCGGCGATTGCGACCGATCCTTTTGGGAGGTGAGGCCGAGGCGTGGCCCGTCGCGGTGCGTGGAGTTGTTCAGGAAGATCGCCGAGATAGGCAAAGCCGGGCAGGAAACCCAGCATGTATACATGATAATCCCGGCTCACATGAAGCGCGATTGCCTCTTCCTCAGTAATTCCGGCACGCAAAGCAACGTCTTGCAGGTCCGGGCCTCTGTCGCCGCCATAGACAACCGGAATTTCCCAAGTCCGCCCGAGGCCTGGTGTTTCGCCGCAGGCTTCACAGAGCCGCTGGATTTCGTGGACGATGCTTTCCCTCGGAAGCTCCAGGGGGTCGTACAGAACTGTAAGCGATGAGAGCGCTGGAATGCTTTCCTTGAGCCCCGGCAGCATTGACGCTGCCAGCGACTTGCAGACCTGAAGAATCGACAGGCTGAGTTGCCTGTCATACTGCGGCCCGAAGCCGACAAGCATGGCGCTTTCAGCGCAATCGGAAAAGGTGGGGTACAGGCGCATCTGCAAAACCGTAGCTTCCCAACTCAGGAAAAGGCGGCCTTACCGGGCAGAGCACGCAAACTCAGAGGGAAGCCATGGGAGATTGAAACAAGTATTATCCCATCCCTTGGCGTTCGAGCGGCGTCGCCAGCCGTAAGTGTATGGGACACCATAATACCCGGCATAATATCCCGAAGGTCCAGGATAATAAACCTGTCTGTCAACGAAAGGCCGATGATGGATTTTCTGTTCAGCCATTGCGCCAAACGCTGGCGCGATAAGCATCGAAAGAGCAGCTGCAAGAGCTACTAACCTTCTGTTAGCGCTCATGTATTTTCTCCTTGTTAAAGCAGACGCCATCACAGTAGCGGCATGCTTACTCAACTGGAGAAAGCCTATTGCTTGCATAAAACGTAATCAATTCACAAAAATATAAGAATTTCAACTCTTGGTGATAAGAAATTCGGCTTATCAACAAAGATGAAAAGTATTAGTTAAGCACTATTGTTGTAAGCCTGAACTATACATTTCGAGCCCGGCGTCGTTCATTTTCCGTGCGACGGGTGCGGATCGGCCGGCTCTATTTCGGATCACCTCATGGCTTGAGAGCTTCGATCCACAGCGGATCGCGGCGGAGAGCGAGCGCCTGCCCGCGCGCCGCCGCCGCCCTTCATTACGGATCAGTTTGTCTTTTGCCCGTTCGCGATCGGGGCGCCAGCGCGTTTCCACGCCGAGAAGCCGCCTTCGATGTGGCTGACCGACTCCAGGCCCATGTCCAGCAAAGTTGCCGTCGCAAGCGCCGATCGCCAGGCGGACTGGCAAAAGAGAACGAACTCTTTTTCCGGTTCGAAAATCTCGTCCTTGTGGTACGGGCTGTCGGGGTCTACCCAGAACTCCAGCATCCCGCGAGGCGCATGGAAGGCTCCGGGGATGGTGCCCTCGCGCTCAAGCTCGCGAATCTCACGAATGTCGATGAAGACAACGTTCGGATCGTCGAGCTTTGTTTGTGCATCCGCCACACTCAGCGTTTGAATGCGCTCATGCGCATCGGCGATCAGCTGCTTGTACCCACGTTTCAGCACCAGGTTCTTCTCCCTTTCTTCAGTTGGAGTGCCACAATTGCCCGGCGCCGGTCTGGCCGGGTAAACTTGAAAAACCGTCACAACGCATTGACGGGAATCTTTGAGGAAGGTTTTTCCGTCCGGCTCAGGCGCAGGCAGGCGCCCAGCCCGAATGTTGACCTGGATCGACGGGATGATCAGCTTCGGCATGCCAAGCGTCATGTCTCTGGCCGTTCGCATCGCGACGAATTCGTCCTCGCTGATGCCGTCGCGCACATGGATGTTTTTCGCCCGCTCTTCGGCCACGGTTGTTTCCCAGCGGATCTCTCGCCCGTCCGGGCCGTAATCGTGGCACATGAACAGGCGCATCCCGGGCGGCAGGCTCAAGACCTTCTTGATCGACCTGTAGAGTTGCCTCGCGTCGCCGCCCGGAAAATCGGCGCGGGCGGTGCCGCCGTCCGGCATGAACAGCGTATCGCCCACAAAGGCGGCGTTGCCGATGACGTGAGTCATACAGGCAGGCGTATGGCCCGGCGTGTCCATCACGAACGCATTGAGCGTGCCGATTGTGTAGGTATCGCCATCCTTGAACAGCCGGTCGAACTGGCTGCCGTCGCGGCGAAACTCGGCGCCTTCGTTGAAGACCTTGCCGAACGCCTCCTGCACTTCGCGGATGTGCTCCCCGATGCCGATCTTGCCGCCGAGCTTTTCCTGGATGTAGGGCGCGGCTGAGAGATGGTCTGCGTGAGCGTGCGTCTCGATCAGCCATTCAAGCTGCAAGCCGTTCTCCCGGATGTATTCGATGATCTTGTCGGCCGACTTGAATCCGATGCGGCCCGAGGCATAATCGAAGTCCATGACGGCGTCGATGACCGCGCAGGCGTTGGAGGCGGGATCGCGCACACCATAGCTGATCGTGTTCGTCCCTGGGTCGAAAAAGGGTTCCACGTCCGGCTTTTGCGCCATATCGACGGGGTAGGCCTGCATTTGTTCCTCCTGAGCACCGAACTCGAAAACCGGCCGTCGCGATTGCCGGTTAGCCTAAAAGCTTTGTGCGTAGGAAAAGGGTCCAACCAATCACGACATATTCATATATAGGTCATGTGAGCGCGATCTTAAAGCTGGATTTTGGCTGATGGCGACGCGGGGCGTATGTGACAAAGTCACAATCCCATACGCCGGAGTGCTTAGCCTTTAGATTGAACCGGCATCGAAGATTGGTGGCATCGCGGCGATAGGCAAACTTCGCCAACCTGGCTAACGGATTGTCATTGCAGACCCGCTCTACCGCTCATCCCGCGCGCGAGCCGGGATCGCAAAAAAAGTCCTGCGGTTTCAATCCATTACGATCCCGGATAAGGCTTTGCCTTTCCGGGATGATGACAGAGGCGGCCGCGTCAACTGATGGGCTTGCTTGGCTTCATCGGCACTGTTTGTGTCTGTTCGAGGTAGGCCTCCTCGATCTCCGACAGTTCGATCTCCTCGTAGCCGGTGATCATCGTCCGAATGTAGTGGAGGGGGCTTTTGCCCGTCGTCGTCATGTAAATGTGGATGACGATGAACACTGCCATGATGAACGCCGCGGCTGTGTGCAGATGAGCGGTTACGGATAACGCCGTCCCTGCCCAGGGGTAATGGCTCCACAAATCATAAAGCAGATAGGAGATGCCGGTGAGCCACAAAACCGGGCCGAAGAGGGCCATGAAGGTCATGTACGCGCGCGACTGCAACGCATTCTGCTTGCTCTGCAGGCTTTTCTTATACGGATGAGGCTCGCCTCGGAGGATCCCCCAGGCATAAAAGCGGATGACACGCCACACCCCCTTTTTGAACAGGTATTGTTTCCACTGGCCGGTGGTGAAATTCCAGAACGTGGTGAACATCCAAAGGATGAGAAGCGCGATCGCCGCGTAAGTATGGACGTTTACGGCCGTCCGGTAATCCAGCAAGTTATGCGTTCCGTGCACGCCGAGCCCTGAGAAGAACAGCGTGAAGATGAGGATGGCCTGCGTCCAGTGCCAGAAGCGCTCGTAGCGCGAGTAGATCATCACGTCGCGTTTTAGCACGCCCGGATAGCGGGCGATGGCTTCGTCAGTCATGGTCGTGCCCCCTTATGTAACGGCGAGACAAGGCGCGCAGGATCGCGTGAGCGATCACTCCCAAAAATGCGCCTGCGACCGCGAGATAGCCCAGAATATCGAGCCAGCGGAGGCTGTCGCGTCCGGGCATGTAGAACCCGGCGAGATTTTGCAGGCGGCCATTCGTTGTGTGGCATTCGCCGCAATCGAGCGCTTTCTCCTTCGGCGCAACCATATGCGTGGTCGGCCAATAGGAGTAGGTTTCGACGAAGCCAAATTGCCCGCTATACGGCTTGTTGCTCTCCTTCATGGCAACCTGGATGGCCCGGCCGAAATCGTAGTTGCCCCAATAGGCGTCTTTGTCCTCGCCCCACAGATGCATGTAGACGAGGGTGTTGTTGCCCTTGTCGAAGGGCTGGATGGTATGCATCCGCTTGAAGGGCCAGATGCGCGCGTTGGGATCGTCATACGAGCCCGAGAACGCGTTGATCGGGACTGGCTGCTTGGCGGGATCGAACTTCGTGTCGATGGTGGTGTACCGCATCTGGCCGTCGAACCAGGCGTAATAGGGCAGAAGCGTGCGGCCTTTCGCAGGCCAGGTTTCGCCGTAGGTGAAGGCCCCCTTGATCGAGCGGTAGGTATGGCGGTGTTCGCCATTGCCCTGGACGTAGGTCTCTTCGCTGTAGCCTACGCCATCCCTCGTCTTCCCGGATTCGCGCCAATCCCAATCGGTAATGGTCGCCACGCCGCCCCGCGCCAGCGCCGGAATATGGCAGGTCTGGCAGGCGACCTTGTTGTTGTGGCCGTTGAGCTTGATGCCCACGAAATACGTGTTGGGGTGCGGCGCGTTTCCGTGACAGGATTTGCAGGTCGCGACGTCTCGGCGCAGCCCCGGCTTGCCCGCGCCTTCGGGGTCCTTGGCGCGCACGTCATATCGGCTGCCGGTGATGATGTGCTGCTTCGAGAGGTGGCACTGGGTGCAGGCGAAGTTGAGGCCTTTGCGATCCATGTGCACATCGAGATCGCGCGACGCATTGATGAGCGACGAATCGAGATCGCCGTGCTTCACGCCATCGCCGCCGCCGCCGTTGAAATGGCAGGCGCCGCAGTTGGCGCGTTCTGGCTTTCCGACGCTCTTCGCCACCTTGACCCAGTCGATGGGCTTCAGCCCTTCGAACATGATGCTGCAGGCGGCGTTGCCCTTTGTCGGCGGCACTTTGTAATAGGTGCCGGTCTGCTCGTGGCAGACGAGGCAATCGATATTTTCCTGGTTCTTGAAATCGAATTGTGCGCTCGTCCAGTTGTAGCTGGCGTGACACTGCGCGCACATGCCCTCGTTGCCGCGCGCATTCGTGCAGAAGTTGTTGACGAGGTTGTCCTTCCCGAGAATCTGGCCAGTTTTCGGGTTCTTGTATTCCCAGGTCCAGTGGATGGACTTCATGAACTGATGGCCGGCTTCCGTGTGGCAGGTCAGGCAGGCCTTCGTAACCTCGGAGCCGTTGGCGAACGGCTTTTTCAGGACTTCGAACTTCGCGTGATCCGCCGTGGAATTGGTAGGCCGCAGCGGAGGCCTCAGCGGAATTTCGGGTTGCACGCCGACTTCGGCCTGCTCCCCTTGCAGGTCGCCAGCCTGGACCGGATTTGCTCCAGGCAAGAGCAACCACGCTATCGACGCGACAATAGAGACCGGTCTCCGCGCTCGCGGAATCACACCCATGCTCTTCCTCCCCGGACCGGCGTTTTCGCCTTTATTGATTATTTGCCCGTGATAGCTCCCATCCCCACCGCCGCAATCCGATGTGATCGCAGGGTCAAGGACGTTCGCCCACAAGAAGCGCGCTGGCCCAGAGATAATTATATCATCATATTGCTATAAACTAAAGCATCGCCGTCAAAAGCGCAGCGCGCTCTTCTCGGGATCATCAACGGTCTTTGCACGGGTCAATTCGGTCCCGAACCCAGTTCGCAAAGTGGTTGTGCAGCTTCCTGAATCACAAGATAAATGATTAATCGGAGAGGGCCGTATCACTTGGGCGAGCGCCATGACACCTGCGCTTGGCCCGAGCAAAAGCCGGGGGGCGTGACCAGTGTTCAACAAGAGCATTGTGTGCCTGATGGCGGTCCTTATGAGCGTTCCCTTTGCTGCGGCGCAGGAGCCGCTTCCCGAGGCTCAGGGTGACGGCGGCCTGCAAAAAACAGATTCGGATCAGGACCCCAAAAACAACGGAAGCGATCTGACGCGCCCGCAGAACAGCCTCGATCTTCGCTACCAGTATCGCGAGTCCTCGGGGACAACGAGTGAGACCGATCGCGATTACTGGATTCTCCGTGGAACAAGCCGCATCCAGCTCGACCCGGATTGGAAACTCGCCCTTCTTGCCGAAACCATGTTTGTGGACAAGACAACGGCCACGCAGGGAGAGCCCACGGAGGAGGAGTTCGGGCTTGGCAATTCTCTTATGCAGGCAGTTCTCATCCAGACGCTGAGCGACCGGCTCGCCTATGGCTTCGGCGCCCGGCTGGTGGCGCCCACCGCGTCGGACAATATCGGGAATGGCAAGTGGCAGATCATGCCCGGCTTCGGCGTCCGCTATACTTTCACGGAGTTGAGCCAGGATACCTACTTCGTCCCGGCCATCCGCTACGCCGTGAGCTTTGCGGGCGACCCCACAAAGCGCAATATCAGCGAGCCGCAGATCGCCCCGACGTTCAACCTCGACCTGCCAGGGCCTTGGTATCTGACCTTCTATCCAAGTTACGATATCCGCATCAATTATGGGGACCCTGTTTCCGGGCAAACCGGGCGCTTGTTCCTGCCCGCGGACGTTGCAGTCGGTTACGCCCTGACCGACAAGATCGCCATGTCGCTTGAGGTCAGTGTCCCGATTATTAAGGATTATCCCGTTTATGACTTCAAAACCGAATTTCGTATTGTTATCAAAAATTAAACTAGTGGCGGCTTTTTGAGCTGGCTAAAAGCGCCATTTCATCAGGGGATCGCCACTCAGCCTCACATAGATCGCAGCCGGAACTTCCAGCGGCTTCCTCGCCTTTGACAGCGGAACAAAAAGATCCAGCAGCATTCGCCGAATAGAAACTTGATCTTTGCGACGATAGACTGAGAGGCCGCGCTTTGGTAAAGTCACATATCGTCATATCTAGAAAGTAGCATATGTCTCTGGCCCGGTTCTCGCTCAGGCGCCCTTACACAATTTTTGCCGTCATCGCCTTGATGTGCCTTTTGGCGGCCGGGGCAGCCCAGCGCATGCCGACGGATATTTTTCCGGAAATCAATATCCCCGTCGTCAGCGTCGTCTGGACCTATAACGGCATGAGCGCCAAGGATATGCAGAACCGCATCCTGTCGTTTCATGAGAGGCAGTTGGCGTCGTTGGTCGACGACATCTCCCGCATCGAAGCCAACAGCTACGTTGGCGTTGGAGTCATCAAAGTCTATTTGCATGAAGGCGCGGACGTCGCCAAGGCCATCTCGCAGCTTGGCAGTTCTGCTCTCGTCGTTCTGAAGTACATGCCCCGGAACATCACGCCTCCCCTTATTCTGCGATATGGGGCGACCGACGTTCCGATCATTCAGCTCAGCATGTCGAGCAACAGCGTCACCGACACCGCGCTCAACGACCTTGGGCAGAACATCATCCGTCCGGCTCTCGCCGTGGTTCGCGGCGCGTCCGTGCCCTACCCCTACGGCGGCAAGCCGCGTGTCATCATGGTGAGCCTGGACCAGGATGCCATGCAGGCCCGCAGCCTTACCCCCGCCGATGTGTCGGAGGCGCTCGCGCATCAAAACGTCATCATGCCATCGGGCGACGTGAAGATTGGCAGCAAAGACTACATGGTCTCGATGAATAACAGTCCGGACCTGATCGCGGCGATCAACAACTTCCCGATCAAGACAATCGACGGCAAGACGGTTTTCGTGCGCGATGTGGCGCACGTTCACGATGGATATCAGGTTCAGACGAATTCCGTGACGCAGAACGGGCTGCCGGGAGCGCTGATGCTGGTGCGCAAGACCGGCGGCGTCTCAACCCTGGCTGTGATCGACGGCGTTAAGGCGGCGCTCCCCGATATAACCCGGCTCCTGCCAGCCGGCGTCTCGCTGAAGCCTATTTTCGATCAGTCAATTTTCGTGAACGCAGCGCTGAACAGCGTGATCATGGGCGGCTTGATGGCCGCAGGCTTGACCGCGCTCATGATCCTTCTGTTTCTGGGGAACTGGCGGCTGACGATCATCATCCTGGCATCGATCCCGCTGTCCATCATCTTCGCAATTCTCGGGCTTTACGTCTTCGGGCAGACGCTCAACACCATGACGCTTGGCGGCTTCGCGCTTGCCGTCGGCATTCTCGTCGATAACGGGACGGTGGTGATCGAAAACATCGAACGCCATGTGGGTCTCGGCGAGCCGCTGGAGCAGGCTATCCTTGATGGAACCGCGGAGGTCGGGGTTCCGACGCTCCTGGCCACCTTGTCGATCAGCCTGGTGTTCGTGCCCGTCTTCCTTCTTACGGGCACCGCGAAATACCTGTTTTCGCCCCTTTCGCTGTCGGTGATCATTGCGCTCGTAGCAAGCCTCGCGCTCTCGTTCACGCTCATTCCGCTTCTGTTCAAGTACCTGATGGGGTCGCAGGTTCACGCGGGCCACGGAAACGGAAATGCCGCCAACGGTCACGGAAACGGTGAGCCGCGCAAGCGCCGGTTCAATCCCTTCGGTTTCATTCATCGCTCCTTCGAGCGGGGATTCCTTGTTCTGAGGGTGGTCCACCGCAATGCGCTGGCCTGGATGGTCGATCAGCCATTGATCACCGTGTCGTTCTTTGCTCTGCTGGTTGCGGCCTCGCTGACGCTCTACCCGCGGCTCGGCATGGATTTCTTCCCGCAAATCGATGCTGGGCAGATGCGCCTGCATGTCCGCGCGCCTCCGGGAACGAAACTGGAGCAGACGCAGCAATATTTCGCGCAGGTTGAAAGCGCGATCCGGGATATCGTCGGCAGCGACCAGATCGACGTCATTCTCGACAATATCGGCCTGCCCTATAGCGGCATCAACATCGCGCTCTCCGACACGGCGACGGTCGGGCCGATGGACGGTGAAATCCTCATTTCCTTGAACGAAAAACACACCCCGACGGCGGAGCACATTGCCGATCTCAGGCGCGAACTGCCCAAGCGCTTCCCGCAGCTGCAGTTCTTCTTCCAGCCTGCCGACATCGTCAACCAGGTGCTGAATTTCGGGCAGCCCGCGCCGATCGATATCCGCGTGTCCGGCCCGAAGGACGAGGAGGCGTATGCGACGGCAACGAAACTGGCGCGAGACCTCAACAGCATTCCTGGCGTGGTCGACTCGCATATTTTCCAGGTTCCCGATGCGCCCGCGTTGACCGTCGATGTCGACCGCGAAATGGCTCGGGAAGTCGGACTCGGCCAGCAGGCCATCGCAAGCGATATGCTCGTATCGCTGAATAACAGCCTGCAGGTCTCGCCGAACTTCTGGCTCAATCCGAAAAATGGCGTGAGCTACCCGCTGGTGGTGCAAACGCCAACCTACCGGATAAACAGCGCCCAGGATTTGTGGACGCTTCCCGTGACGGCGCCGGAGGCGAAAGACCCGCAGATTTTGATGAACGTGGCGAAGTTTGGGCGCGGCAAGACACCCATGGTCATGTCGCAGCTCAATATCAGGCCGGTTTACGATGTTCACGCCGACGTCCAGGGTACGGATCTCAATACGGCGGCCAACGCCATAGAAAAGGTGATCGCAGCCGATCGGCCGGATCCGTCCAAGGCTATCAAGGTGACGTTGAGCGGGCAGGTCGAGACCATGCAGGAAAGCTTTAGCGGGCTTTATTCCGGAATGGCGCTCGCCGTCATTCTGGTGTTCCTGCTGCTCGTGATCAATTTCCAGAGCGTGACGAACGCCATCGTCGTGCTCCTCGCCGTCCCGTTCTCTCTCTGCGGCGCCATGTGGATGCTTTTTGTGACCCAGACCCATATCAGCGTGCCCGCCCTGATGGGGACGCTGATGTGCATCGGGCTGACCACCGCGAACAGCATCCTTGTCGTGACCTTCTGCAATCAGCGCGTTGAGGCGGGGGTGAACCCGCGGCTGGCTGCGATCCAGGCCGGCTTCACGCGTCTGCGCCCGGTTCTCATGACGGCCGGCGCGATGATCCTCGGCATGATCCCCATGGCGCTTGGCGTCGGCGAGGGCGGCGAGCAGAACGCGCCGCTCGCGCGCGCCGTCATCGGCGGATTGCTGTTTGCGACCGTTGCAACCCTGCTCTTTGTGCCAACCATGTACCGGCTCTTGCGGCGCGCACCGAAGACTGGAAAAAATTGGAGGGAAGACGTTGTCCCAGCCTGATGCTCAGCAAACCGAAAAAGGCACGGAGCCTTTTGACGGTTTCGACGACATTGCCGAGGGCATATCCGAGCCTCATCCGCACCCTCCGATCCCGGGCTCCTTCTCGAAAGGAACTGGCCGCAAGCTCGCAATCTCGGCGCTTGTCCTGACCGTTCTGCTCGGCGGCGCTTACCTCTTTGTGAGCGCCATCAAGGCCCAGCAGAAAGCCGATCTTGCGGCTGTCACGGAAGCCAAGGTCAATGAACCGCCAACGGTGGAAGTCATTACCGTGGCGTTAGCTCCGCCCCGCCAGCCGCTGCGCCTGCCAGGAGGGACGGAGGGCTGGTATCACTCGACAATCTATGGCCGGGTCAGCGGATACATTACGAAATGGCTTGTCGATATCGGCGATAAGGTCAAGAAGGATCAGGTTCTGGCCGTGATCGACACGCCGGAACTCGATGCGCAGCTCGAGGCGTCCCGCGCCCAGCTCAAGGCATCCGAGGCCGAAGTCGTCGTCAGGGAAGCAGATGCGAATTTCGCCAAGACAACCTTTGACCGCTGGCAAGGATCGGCGAAAGGTGTGGTCTCCGAGCAGGAGCGCGACGAGAAAAAAGCCAGCTACGCCGTCGCCCAGGCGAAGGTCAAGGCCGCGCAGGCCAAGGTGAATCTCGACAAGTCCAATGTCGATCGCCTGACCTTCATGGCCCAGTTCAAGAATGTGTTAGCCCCCTATGACGGGGTCATCACCGAGCGGCGCATCGACGTTGGCGATCTCGTCACGGCCGGAAGTACGCTGAATACCACGCCGCTGTTCGGGATCTCACAGTCCGATAAGATCCGCGTCTTCGTCAATGTTCCGCAAACCGCCGCGGGCGACATTGGCGTCGGGACCCCCGCAAAAATCATCACCACCGATAATTCGTCCCGCGTTTTCGAGGGCAACGTAGCGCGGACGAGCGAATCCATCGACCCGAAAGCAAGGACGCTCCGGGTTGAGGTCGATATTCCCAATCCGCATATGGCTCTTGTCCCCGGGATGTACGTCCAGGTTCAGTTCGATTCCAAGTCGAAGGCTTTGGTGCAGATCCCGGCGAGCGCGCTCTTGTTCCGGTCGGGCGGGCCGCAGGTCGCCGTGATTCAGCCCGACAGCACAGTGAAATTCAAGGATGTCCAGATCGGCCGCGACAATGGCAACACCGTTGAGATAGAGTCGGGCCTCGCCGACAGCGATCGGGCCGCGCTCAACATCAACAACCAGATCCAGGACGGCGCCAAAGTCATTGTGAGGGAGAACGCCAAGGTCGCCGCGAAGTAGCGTGACTGGGGCTGCGCTCGGCATGGGGAGCGCAGCTGGGTGGGCCCGCCCCCGGCCAACCATCCTGCAGCAACGCTCGCTCTGCGCTTCGTCGTCCCGGCCAAGCGAAGCGCGAGCCGGGATCATAAAAGCTAAGCAGACTCCCTGAACTTGACCAACGGATCTTGACTGTGATTCCGTCTCCGTACTGATTTGCGGGGGCGGGACATGGCGGGCAAATCTCCGGTTAAGGCGAGTGGCGAGCAGCGGGCGGCGCTTGAAGTTTTGGCGCTTTCGCGTAATCGCGGCGAGGCGGATCGGGCGCGCGCGCTATTGCTGACGCTCGATGGCTGGACCAGCGCGCGGATCGCCGAGGTGTTCCGTGTGCGCGAGGATACAGTTCGCTTTTGGCGCGGCGATTTCGCGCGCGGCGGCGTCGAGGCCATCGCGGCGAGCGTGTATGCAGGCCCACCGCCGCTGAAGACCGAGGCTGCGCTGCGGGTTTGCGCGCCGTTGCTCGAAGCACCCGTCGCAAACCGTGCGAACTGGACGATCCCACGCCTCATCGCCGAGATCAAAAAGCGCGAACTCGTCGATATCGGGCCATCGCAACTCTCCAAGGCGCTGCGAAAAAAAACTTCCGGCGGCGGCGGCCACGGCACACGCTGAAGGGGCGGCAAATCGCCGACGAGATCGAGCGCGTTGGGCTCCGGCTTCAGCTGCGCAAGGCCCAGGCCGAGGCTGGCGACATCGTGCTGCTTTACGGCGACGAGAGCGAGGCGCTGACGCATCCTTATCTGGCGCGTGCACAAGCGAACGTTTATCGTGAGCGGCAAGCGCTCACTTTTGGCCGAACGCGGCGCCGGTCTGCGCGTGCCGGCGCCGGGGCAGGCCAAGAAGGTGGCCATGATGGGTTCGCTCGATCATGTAAAACGCCGGCTCATCGTGCATACGAGCCGGACCAAGCGCAGCGCCGGCTTCATTGCGCATCTGGATCAACTCGATCGCCTCTTTGGCCCCAAGCCCGGGCGCGTGACAATACCCGTCGTGCTGGTCGAGGATAATGGGCCGATCCATGTCAGCAAAATCGCCCTGACGGCGCTCGATGCGCGCAAGCACTGGCTGACCGTCGAGTGGCTGCCCAAATACTCGCCAGAGCTCAATGACAGTGAGGTAGTCTGGCACGACCTCAAGGCGCGTCATCTCGCCCATAAGACCTTCACCGATGTCGAAGAGCTTGATCGCGAAATCCACGCCGCCGTCAAAGCCTTGAACCGTGAGGGAAATATCGATTCGTTGGTCAACTGGCGAATCTCTGCTTAGATGCTTCAATTTGTTACGATCCCGGATAAGGCTTCGCTTGGCCGGGATGACGGTGGTGCGCTAGGTCCCGGCTATCTCGCCTTCTCGAGCAGGGCGTCCGGCTTGATCATGTTGCAGTCGAGCGCGGCATCCTTCTTGGGGTCCATGCCGAAGGCGACGGCCATGACTTGGCTGTAGAACACCACCGGGATGTTGAAGCTGTCGCCGAACTTCTTGTTGATGGCGTCCTGATACATCTCGACGTTTTGCTGGCAGAGCGGGCATGGCGTCGAAATCACGTCCGCCTTCGCATCCGCCGCCGTCTGCAGAATATGCCGCATGAGGTGCAGCGTTTTCTCAGGGCTGTAGATCGACACGGAGCCGCCGCAGCATGACGTGCGCGCCTTGTCGTATTCGACCGGCTCCGCGCCGCAGGCTGCCGCGAAATCGTCCATGAACTTCGGCTGGTCGTAGGTGTCGTACTGGCCGCCATTCACCGTGCCGGCGAAGGGGCGAACCGTCTGGCACCCGGCCCAGCCCGCGATCTTGAGACCGGACAGCGGTTTCTTCACCCGGTCCTTGATGGCGTCCATGCCCACGTCGTTGACGAGCACCTCGCAGATGTGGCGCACCTTCAGATCGCCGTCATACTTCAAGCCTGCTGTGGCCAGAGCCTCGTTCACCTGGCCGAGCTTCCGCTCATCGCTTTTCAGCTTTTCGTTGACGGCATGGGTATTGAGATAGCAGGCCGCGCACGGCGTCACCACATCGGCCGTTCCCTGCTTACGCGAGAGAGCGAGATTGCGTCCGGACAACGCCATGTTCGGAAGCTCGCCGCCCTTGACGTGGCCGACAGACGCGCCGCAGCAGCTCCAGTCCTTGATGGGATCAAGCTCGATATCGAGTTTCGCCGCGATGGATTGCAGCGATTTGTCGAGATGAACCGCCGCGCCTTCCGAGCTGCAGCCGGGGTACCATGTAAACTTGATTTTGCCGTTGCCGCTCATTGGGCCGCCCTTTCCCGCGCTTCGATCTCGGCCGCTTTTGCAAGAATGGCGCGCAAACCGGCGGCGCCCTTTGCGCGATGAGGCATGCCGAAATGCATCCGATGATGCTTCACCATCCGCCGCGCGATGGGAAGGTTTTCCATCGCCCGCCGAAAGCCTTCCATCAGGCCATAGGAGAAATAGTAAAGCGTGGTCACCAGCCGTTCGTCGGTGCGTCCGAACCAGCGCACCGAGCGCATGAAGGCACTCGAGAACTTCGTCGTTGGCTTCTGAGGTGCGTAGCCTTCGCGCACGGCGACCGAGGCGAGGCTCTGCAGGATGTTCGTGACCGGGATCTTGCGCGGGCAGCGCACAGTGCAGTTGTAGCACTGCGTGCAGTTCCAGATGGTGCTGGAAGAAAGCACCTCCGCCTTCATGCCCGCGCGGATCATCATGAACAGCTTGCGCGGCCCGTTGTCCATTTGCGGGCCGATGGGGCAGGAGCCCGAGCACATGCCGCACTGCATGCAGAGCGAGAGCCGGTCTGCGCCGTCGACGTTCTGATAGACCCAGCGCGCGAAGGAAAGATCGTACTTGCGCGTTGATGTGGGGATCGCTGTTTGAGCCATGGCTTACATCCCCTTGAACGGATTGGGGCCGACGGCGTCGATCGTTTCCATGAAGTCTCCGATCAATTTCGGCATTCGGCTCGCGTCGGTGATAGCAACTTCAAGCGTTGTCACGCGCTCCTTCTCCAGCATCATGCTTTTCAGCGTCTCGCCGACTTTCAGCATGCGCTCCTGCGCCATGGCGCTGCCGCGAACGAAGTGGCACTGATAGTCGTCGCCGGATTTGCAGCCCATGAGCATCACGCCGTCATAGCCGCTGGACAGCGCTTCGCTGATGCACAGCAAGCTCACCGAGCCGAGGCAGCGCACCGGCAGCACGCGCGTGTACGGACTTATGGGCGATCGCGCGATCCCGGCCATGTCGAGCGCGGGATACGCGTCGTTCTGGCAGGCGAGCACAAGCACGCGCGGCTTCTCCTCGGTTTCGTCCGGCACCTCCACCGCCTTGATCATGGAGGTCATCATATCGACGGTGTAGTTGTCGAAGCTGATGGTCCGGACAGGGCAAGCGCCCATGCAGGTGCCGCAGCGGCGGCAGCGCGTCGGGTTCAGGATCGGGATAGCCTTCCGGCGTCTCGTCGATCGCGCCGAAGGGGCACTCCACCGTGCAGCGGCGGCATTTGGTGCAAGCGTTGAGGTTGATGCGCGGGAAGGACAGGTCGCCGGAGCGCGGATGCAGCGCGCGGCCTTCCGTGACGTTGCGGATCGCCTGGATGGCTTTCAGCACCGCGCCGGTTGCGTCTTCAGCAGCTTCCTGGCTGTCCATCGGCCGCCGCACCGGCCCGCAAGCGTAGATGCCGGTTCGCCGCGTCTCGTAGGGGAAGCAGATGAAATGGCTGTCCGCGAAGCCGTCCGCGAGGATCGGCAAATGCGGCCCCTGCCGGTACTGCAGATTGAGGATCGGCGCGCCCTTGTAGGTGACCGGCGGCTGTCCGTTGGATTTCGCTGGCGAGCCGTTCGCGTAGCCCGCCACGGGGATCGGCGACAGCGGATCGATGTCGCGGTCGGGAAGCGGCGCCTCCTCGCCATTGGCATGCAGGATGGTGGCGTTCGGAACCATGCCGGTCGCGAGCACAAGGAGGTCGAGCCCCGAAAGCGGGACTTCTTCGCGTAAGAGCGCGTCGTCGACGGTGACCGTCAGATCCGCGCCGACGATTTTGACCTTGCCCTTGATGAAGATCACGCCCGCCGTCTGGGCCGCCCGATAGAACTCCTCGGCAACGCCCGGCGTGCGCAACTCTTCATAGATGATGTAGACCATCGCTTGAGGGTCGGCTTCCAGGATTTGCAGCGCCTGGCGGATCGAGCCTGTGCAGCAGGCGGAGGAGCAATAAGGCAGGTGGTTCGGATCGCGCGAGCCCGCGCACTGCACGAAGGCGATGGTTTTCGCCGCCGCGCCGCTGGACTTGCGATTGACTTGCCCCTTGGCGAGCATTTCCTCCAGCGCGATGGAGGTGATGACATCGGGCGACGCACCGAAGCCGAGATGGGAAAGCTTCGATGCGTCATAAGGCTGCCAGCCGGTGGCGAGCACGATTGCGCCCACCGGCTCCTGGGAGGTTGCGCCGTTCTGCGTAACCTCCACGTCGAACTTGCCGGGCATGCCTGAGGTTTTCACAACGCGCGCGTTGAGACGAACCTCGATGCGTGGCTCCGCCTCGACGGCAGCGATGAGCGTTGCGATGCCGTTGGCTTCCGGCTCGCGATAGGGCGCGTGATGCGGGACGCGCTTTGTGAGATTGAGGGCGTGGCCGCCGAGCTTATCGCTCTGCTCCAACAGAAGCACATCGTATCCGGTGCGCGCCGCTTCCCGGGCCGCCGTCAAGCCGGTCAGGCCGCCGCCCACGACGAGAATGCGCTCGCTGAACGGCCCATCCGTATAGGGAACGGGAACGTTGATCTTGCGCGCTTCGGTGATGGCCATGCGCACATAGTCGGCGGCGAGCATCTCGGTGTCTTCCGCGCCGGGCGGCTGCGTCCAAGCGACCTGCTCGCGCAAGTTCGCGCGGATCACCTGCACGCCGTCGAACCGGAACTTGTCCTGGTTCACGCGCGGCGAGCACGCTGCGATAACCGCCTGATTCATCGTTCCGGCAGCCGCGTCATCGCGGATCAGCTTCAAGCCTTCTTCGCCGCAGAGATAATCGTGCTTGCGGCACAGCGGCGCCTTGAACTCTTTCGTCGCGACCTTCTCCAGCATGGCGAGCGGAGCCGCCTCCGCGATACCGCAGCCGCCGCAGAGATAGACGCCCAGCTTCTTTTCTTGCGCGCTCATCAGGCCTGTCCCCCTTGCGCCGTCTGGATCGCTTTCAGCGCCGCCGCCGTGGCGGACTGAACGGACATGGAAACATCGAGAGGACCGCAGGCCACGCCTGCCGCGAACATTCCGCCTCCTCCGTCGGGCGGCGGCAAAAAGCCGTAGTCATCCATCTTTTCTTTCAGCGAGGCGGGCAGCGACGCGGATGCGGGCTCCATGCCCACCGCAAGGACAACCAGATCGTAGGGCCGTTCATAGATTTCGCGGGAGAGCGTATCCTCGCCCTTCAGAACGGGATTGCCGCCTTCTCCTTCGATGATCGACGCCGGTTTCGACTTCACGAAGCGCACCTGCGGATCGGCCTTCACCTTCTGATAGAAGCTCTCCAGTTTGTCGTGGGCGCGGATGTCGATGTAATACATATCGACCTCGCTATCCGCGTACTGGGCGCGCACATAGGCGGCGTGTTTCAGCGAGGCGAGGCAGCAGATCCGCGAGCAGTAAGGGAGATGATTGAGATCGCGCGACCCGGCGCATTGGATCAGCGCCACGCGCCTGGCCTCCTTGCCGTCCGATGGGCGCAGGATTTTGCCGCTGGTCGGGCCGCCATCCGCTGCGAGGCGCTCCATTTCCACATTGGTGATGACGTTGGGAACGCGCCCATAGCCATAGGATTCCAGCTTCGCCGCGTCGTAGGGCTTCCAGCCGGTCGCCCAGATGATGGAGGCGACAGGCAGCTCGAAGCTTTGCGGCGCATCATTCAGATCGATCGCGCCGTATTTGCAGGCCGATGCGATGGCGCTGGCTTCCGGGGTGCCGATCACCTCGGGCGCGACGACGTATCGCATGGGGTAAGCCATCGGGTGCGGCAGGTACGCAGCGGTAACGGTATCCATGTTGTAGTTGAAAGAATTCTTGACCCGCGTCTGGCTGGCCTTGGCGCAATCGCCGCAGGCGGTGCAGCGCGCATTCACATAACGCGGGGACGTTTCCACCGTGACTTTGTAAGCGCCGGGGCCGCCGCTGACCTCCGCAACCCTTGCCATGGTGATGACGCGAATGCGCGGATTTCCTCGTAATCTCTGATAGTTAATCTCCAGGCCGCAGGCCGGATGGCAAAGCTTGGGGAAGTAGCGATTGAGTTGGGCCACGCGCCCGCCGAGGCTCGCCGCCTGCTCCAGGAGAATGACGTCGAAGCCGGTTTCCGCAGCCTCCACGGCAGCCGAAATGCCCGCGACGCCGCCGCCGGCGACCAGGATTGTTTGGCTTTCTTGTCCTTGCGCTGCCATCAGCCCTCCTTTACCGGTCCACGCCACGCTTGTTTTTTTGGCGTGGCGCATTCGTTCCGCCCAGTCAAATCTTCATATTTTGATGTTTGCAATAGTCCAGCTTTTTGGGCATTAAGGATTTGATCAGGATCAAGAACGACGGCAACACATCGTATTATCGTAATATATCGATGCAGCCATGGTGGAAGCCACTTCTTTCCGAAGCTCGATGGAAGAACCGGGCGGATGAAGGAAGCAGGCTCTTTTTTACGACGAGACACTGAACAGGGCCGGCACGAAGGCAAGCGCCCGCCAGAGGCGCGGAGATGGAGGAAATTGCATGTCGAAGCTCGTTCCACCGCACGGTGGCGACACATTGATGCCGCTCCTGGCGCCAGAGGCGGAACAGGCCGAAGAGATGAAGCGCGCTCAGGGCTTGCGCAAAGTGCCGATGAGCAGCCGCGAAGCTTCCGACTTCATCATGATGGCGATGGGGGCCTACACGCCGCTCGAGGGCTTTATGGGCCGCGAGGACTGGCGCGGCGCTTGCGCTGAAATGAAGCTTGCCAACGGACTGTTCTGGCCGATCCCGATCACGCTCTCCTGCTCCCGCGAACTGGCGGTCAGCATCTCCATCGAGGAGACGGTGACGCTCGTCGATGAAGAGTCGGGCGAGATCATGGGATTGCTCGAAGTCACGGACAAATACGAGATCGACAAGGAGTTCGAGTGCCGGCACGTCTTTCGCACGGCCGACCCGAAACACCCTGGCGTCGCCAAAACGATGGCGCAGGGCGAAGTCAATCTCGGCGGCCGCGTAACCGCCCTGAGCGAAGGCCGCTACCCGAAGCAGTACGAAGGTTTTTACTACCGGCCGGCGGAGACGCGCGCTCTTTTCGCCGACAAGGGCTGGAGCCGCGTGGCCGCGTTCCAGACGCGGAATCCGATGCATCGCAGCCATGAGCATCTGGCCAAGATCGCAGTCGAGATCTGCGACGGCCTGCTCATCCACCAGGTTCTCGGCGCGCTGAAGCCCGGCGATATTCCGGCCGAGGTCCGCGTCAAGGCGATCGACGCGCTGACGCACAAATACTTCGTTCCCGGCACCTACATCCAGGCGGGCTACCCGATAGAAATGCGCTACGCCGGTCCGCGCGAGGCGCTGCTTCACGCCCTCTTCCGCCAGAACTTCGGCTGCTCGCACCTCGTCATCGGGCGCGATCACGCTGGCGTCGGCAGCTACTATGGCCCGTTCGACGCGCAGCATATCTTCGACACGTTGCCGCAGGGCAGCCTCGTCATCCAGCCTCTCAAAATTGACGTCACATTCTACTGCTACCAGTGCGGCGGCATGGCGACAGCCCGCACCTGCCCGCACGGACCGGAACACCGGCTTGAGATCTCCGGAACCCGGCTGCGGAAGATGTTCGCCGAAGGCGAACCGATCCCGGCCGAGTTCAGCCGCCCCGAGGTGGTTGCCGTCCTCAACGAATACTATAGCGGGCTTGCCCAGTAGCCCAGCGACCCAGCTTGCGAACATCACAAGGAGGAAGTTCAAGGATGCCGACGTTCGTTCACGAAGCGAAATGCGATGGATGCAAGGGCGGTCAGCAAACCGTGTGCATGTATATCTGCCCCAACGATCTGATGAAGCTCGATACCATTCGGATGAAGGCTTACAACCAGGAGCCGGAGCAGTGCTGGGAATGCCAATGCTGCGCGAAGGCCTGTCCGCAGCAAGCGATCGAAGTGCGCTCGTTCCAGGACTGGGTGCCCATGGGCGGCGCCGTCATCCCGCTTCGCACCGACAGCACCATCATGTGGACCATCAAGTTCCGCGATGGCGAGGTGAAGCGCTTCAAGTTTCCGGTCCGCACTACGCCGGTTGGCTCTATCGACCCATACACGGGCAAGCCCCCTGCAGGCAATCTGGACGACCAGTTGCTGTTCACCGAGGCCAATAAGGTCCTCCCGACCATATAAGATCGCCCCGCGGCTGAAATTCCAGAGGAAACGCATATGAGTGAAGGCACGTTCGGCAACCCCGAAATCGTCGAATTCAATACAGACATACTCATCATCGGCGGCGGCATGGCTGCTTGCGGCGCTGCATACGAGATCAAGCGCTGGGTGGGCGACGACGTCAAAGTCACGCTCGTCGACAAGGCCGCCATGGATCGTTCGGGCGCTGTCGCGCAGGGACTTTCGGCCATCAACACCTATCTCGGGGAGAACTCTCCCGACGACTATTGCCGGATGGTTTCCGCCGACCTGATGGGCCTCACGCGCGACGATCTCGTCTACGACGTCGGCCGCCACGTCGATGGCACGGTCCATCTGTTCGAAGAGTGGGGCCTGCCGATCTGGAAGCAGAAAGAGACCGAAGGCATGGCGCTGAAAGATGGCGGCAAGCCGGTGCGCTCGGGCAAGTGGCAGATCATGATCAACGGCGAAAGCTATAAGCCGATTGTCGCGGAAGCCGCCAAGAAGGCGCTCGGCATCGAGAACATCTACGAGCGCGTCTTCATTGTGAAGCTCCTGCTCGATGCGAACGAGCCGAACCGCATCGCGGGCGCCGTCGGTTTCTCGGTCCGCGAGAACAAGATCTACGTCTTCAAGGCGAACGCCGTTCTCCTCGTGGCTGGCGGCGCCGTGAACGTGTTCCGGCCGCGTTCGATGGGCGAGGGCATGGGCCGCACCTGGTATCCGGTGTGGAACGCCGGTTCGACCTACGCCATGGCTGCAGAGGCCGGCGCCGAGCTGACCATGATGGAAAACCGCTTCGTTCCGGCCCGCTTCAAGGACGGCTACGGCCCGGTTGGCGCGTGGTTCCTTCTGTTCAAGTCGAAGGCCACGAACGGCTACGGCGAGGACTACGTCAAGAAGAACGCGCATATGCTGGCTGAGTTCGCCCCTTACGACAAGGCGGCGGTGGTGCCGACGTGTCTGCGCAACCACGCCATGCTGCACGAGATGAAGGAAGGCCGGGGCCCCATCCTGATGGATACCGCGACCGCCATGAAGGAACTCGGCAAGAACATGACGCCGAAGGAATTCAAGCACCTCGAAGCCGAGGCGTGGGAAGACTTCCTCGACATGTGCATCGGCCAGGCGGGCGTGTGGGCCGGCATGAACATCCGCCCCGAGGAGAGCCCGTCCGAACTGATGCCGACGGAGCCTTATCTGCTTGGCAGCCACTCCGGCTGCTGCGGGATCTGGGTTTCCGGGCCGGAAGACATCAAGTCGCCCGCCGAGTGGCGCTGGGGCTACAACCGCATGACCACCGTCAACGGCCTGTTCACCGCGGGCGACGGCGTCGGCGCATCGGGTCACAAGTTTTCGTCGGGCTCGCATACGGAAGGCCGCATCGCCGGCAAGTCCATGGTGAAGTGGCTGCGCGACCACAAGAGCTACCAGCCCAAGTTCAAGGACGACATCAAGGCCATCGCGGAGCAGATCTACGCGCCGGTGCGCACCTACTTCGCGCATAAGGACGAGACCACGGCCGAGGACGTGAACCCCAACTACATCAGTCCGAAAATGCTGCAGATGCGCCTGCAGAAAACCATGGACGAGTATGTGGCGGGCACTTCGACCTACTACCAGACGAACGCCAAGCTTCTCGAGATGGGCCTTAAGTTCCTGAACATGCTTAAGGAAGACTCGAAGAAGATGCGGGCGAAGGATCTCCACGAACTGATGCGCGCGTGGGAAAACTACCACCGCCTCATCACGGCCGAGGCTCATCTGCGGCACATTCTGTTCCGCGAGGAAACCCGTTATCCGGGCTTCTATTACCGCTGCGACTTCCCGAAGCTCGACCGCGAGAACTGGCAGTGCTTCGTCAACTCGCGCGTCGATCCGAGCACCGGCGATTGGACGATGATCAAGCGTCCGCATGTCGACCTGGTCGAAAAGCATTACGGCGGTCAGAAGCACTGACGCCGCCATCAGTGGGGGTATTCCCCGCTTGCGAAAACAGAGCCGCGCCGGGTGCGCGGCTCATCACTTTAGAGATTGCTCATGATTGCTGATCCTGTATCGGGCGAACACTTCGAAGACGCCAGCGACGAAACCGTGCCGCTCAGCGGCGAGCGAGATCAACAGCTCAACGTCTTCGATAGCGTGCGAGCGCAGTCGGCAAGTCCGGTCGAGCCCGTCAGGCTTTCGGGCAGCGACTCCTTTCAGTTCCGATGCCATCGCGGTGTTTCCTGCTGGAACACATGCTGCCACGGCGCAGATATAACCCTGCCGCCGTACGATATTCTCCGCCTTGCGCGCCACTTCGATGTGCGGCCCTTAGAGTTCCTCGAGCGCTATACCGTGCCCGCCGAACACGAAGGCGCCAGCATGCCGGTCGTGAAACTGAAGATGGGCGGCGACGATGGCAAGGGAGCCTGCCCCTTCCTCGCCGAAGAAGGCTGCACGGTCTATGCCGACCGTCCCTCCGCATGCCGTTATTACCCGCTTGGCCTGATCTCGGTGAAGCTGAAGGACAGCGAAAGCAAAGAGGATTTCCATTTTCTCGTCCGCGAGGATCACTGCCGCGGCCACGATGAACCGCAAAGCCAAACGGTCGCGGAGTTCTGCAAGGACCAGGGCCTGGGGCCTTACGAGCAGATCAACCGGGGCTGGATCGACATCCTGATGAAACTTGCCTCATGGCGCTCTCTCGGCGGCCCGATGGGAAGGACGCCCTCGCCACAGACGCGCCAGATGTTCTTCATGGTTTCCGCCGATGTTGACCGCTTTCGCTCCTTCGTCTTAGGAAGCAGGTTTCTGCAAATCTACGACATTCCCGACGAGGCTGTGGAAGCCGTGCGGACGAGCGACGAAGCGCTCCTGCGCCTTGGCTTCGAGTGGCTGAAAAACGTCCTTTTCAACGAGCCCACGGTCGCGATGCGGGAAGAGGTTCTCCAGAGCGCGATCGCTAAGGCGAGAACCGAGGCCGGCGGGGCATAGAGGCGCGAGGGGTCATGCTGCAAACGAGCCTAAAGTGGGCAATACCCTCCAGGCGGCGGTTGCTGCCGTTCCTCGCCTGGACGCCGCTTGTCACAACCCGGACATTGCAGCTGGACTTCTGGGCCGCGGTAACCGGCGGTCTTGTCGTGTTGCCGCAGGGTATCGCCTACGCCACCATAGCCGGAATGCCGCCCGAATACGGGCTTTACGCCGGCATGATCCCCGCCATTGTCGCGGCGCTGTTCGGATCATCCTGGCACCTGGTTTCCGGGCCGACCGTGGCGGGCTCCCTTGTGATGTTCTCCGCGCTGAGCGCCATGGCGGAGCCGGCATCCGCCCATTATGTGATGCTCGGGCTGACCCTTGCCTTTCTGGTCGGGATCATCGAGCTGACCATGGGGATTTTCAGGCTCGGCGCGCTGGTCAACTTCATCTCGCACTCGGTCATTGTCGGGTTCACGGCCGGAGCAGGCGTCCTGATCGCAGCCAATCAGCTGAAGAACCTGTTCAACCTTCCCATTCCCCGCGGCACCCGCTTCTACGAAGTCATCGAATATGTGTTCACGCATGTCGGCGATATTTCCTGGCTCACGGCGATCGTGGGTCTGGTCACGGTCGCGGCGGCGCTGGCCGTAAAGCGTTGGGCGCCTCGCGCACCCTACATGATCGCGGCGATCATCGCGGGCAGCCTGGCAGGGGTGATCATCAACGCGCTCAGTCCCGGCGCCGTCAAAACGGTGGGAGCGCTGCCGTCGAGTCTGCCGCCCTTGTCGTCGCCGAGCTTCGATCCGGGCGTGTGGCGGGAACTCGCGTCGGTCGCGCTTGCGATGACGCTGTTCGCGCTCACCGAGGCCATCTCGATTTCGCGCGCTATTGCCCTTAGAACCGGCCAGCTTATCGACTCCAACCAGGAGTTCATCGGGCAAGGGTTGTCAAATATCGCGGGCGCTTTTTTCTCGGGCTACGTCGCGACCGGCTCCTTCAATCGCAGCGCCCTCAATTACACAATTGGCGCACAGACGCCGGTGGCGGCGATACTGGCCGGCGTATTTGTGATGTTCTTCGTCGTGCTGGTCGCGCCGCTTGCTGCGTACCTGCCGAATGCCACCATGGCGGGGATACTCTTCCTCGTCGCGTATGGCCTGTGGGACAGTCACCACATCAAGAAGATCATACAGACGAGCGCGACGGATACCGCGGTGCTGGCTGTGACGTTCCTGTCGGCTCTGTTCCTGGAGCTTGATCTGGCGATCTTCGCCGGTGTGATGCTTTCTCTCTTGCTGTATTTGAGGGAAACTTCGAACCCCCAAATCCACATTCGGGTGCCCGATCCCGCCAGCCTGAGCAGGAAATTCACCGACACGCGCGACGATTTGCCGGAATGCAAGCAGGCGCGCCTCATCCGCATCGACGGCTCGCTGTTTTTCGGAGCGGTGAACGCTTTCCAGGAAACGCTGCGTAACTTCGAAACCACCGCGCCGCAGAGCAAGCATTTGCTGATCGTCATGCAGGGGGTGAGCTTCATCGACGTCGCTGGCGCGGAAGCCCTCATGCAGATGGCACGGCGTTATCAGGCGCGAGGCGGCGGCCTTTACCTTATCCGGCCCAACCAGCGCGTCCTGGAACTTCTGGAACGCGGCCACTACCTCGACGAGATCGGCAAGGAGAACGTTTTCAGTTCAAAAACGACAGCGTTGCGCACCGTGTACCGGCATCTGGATTACAGTGCATGCCGGGAATGCGGCCTCAGGGTCTTCCTCGAATGCGCGCGCATGGGCAAGCAGGAGCCGCGGGAAGAGGACGACGAGCCCGTCCCGCCGGCGATCGCGGCCGCCGCGAAAGGCGGATCATAGCGGGCGGGCCGCCGCCGGCTCGATCTTCAAGTGCGGAAGCCGATGAAAACGCCGAGGGTAGGCCGCAGCTCTCAGCTGGCATCCTCATCTTTTGTTGCTGCGTCGCCGTAAGCCTGATGGTGAGCTTCGTTCAGCTTATCCATGGCGGCGGCACGCACTTTCGGATCGTTGCTGCGATAAAGAGCAAGGAAAAACCGATCCTCCATAAGGAAATTGATCAGAGCTCTGGCCCGATCAGCTTCCTCTCTTGTCGGATTGCAGCTCGCCTGCTTGAAGTTTCCTGGAAGCACCGCATCACTAAAAGTAGCGCTCTCTTTGAATGTAGGCATAACGTTCTCCTTGCATTGATTCCATATCTACCACCAAATACTTCCAGCCACCGGAGTGGCTCCACTTACGCTCAGAATGATCAGGACTTCCCAAAGTCGTAGGACATGACTACGAGTGCCTCGGTCAAGCCGTTTTCGTTTTTGACGAAGTCGGAGAGGAGCGCCTCCGTACGAAATCCCAAGTTCTGGAACACAACTTGAGCCGCCTCCTGGCTGGCGGCCATTCGAACCCAGAGCTTTTGCAGCCCTCGCGCCTGGGCGATTGCGAAAATCTTCCCGGCGAGAATTCGGCCAATGCCAAGATCCCGATGACTGGCTAAGACGCTCATGCGGATTTCGCCGACGTGGCGGAACCACGGCATATCGTTAGTTTTAAGATTGCAATAGCCAATCATATTCGCACCCGCCATCGCGACTACGCCGACAATCTCGCCAGGACTCGACTTTATCCATCCAGCGCTGGATGGTTTGGTCATTGTTTACGTCCACAAGCAAGTAATAATTGTCCTTGCGGGGGAGCGATCGAATGAAGTTTGCGAACAGGTCCTTGTCCTCTGCTCGCATCGGCCGGAACATCACGGGCATAACGGTCTCCTCTCCGTAAGAGGATCTCATCCTGAGAAGTGCGGTGGGGCGATGTCTCGGTAAAGTCTCAGGTTGGGAGCCGGCCATATCTTCCGCGGCATCAACTCCGCGAGGGCTTTTTCTTGAAGCCTTCGCGGAGCTTCGAGGTCTGCCTTCAGATCGTGGATCGCAAGAAGGATCGCGCAGCGGGCAATCTCATCGTATGCCGAAAGCAGGCTGACTTGGAACCGACGCCGGACTTCAGCCCCGGCCAAACAGGCGTTGCATGCTTTCATAGTAAAACCTGTCTTCAAGCTCACATTGAGCCTTCCAGCCGCGCAGGCTCAGAGCGACAGCAACAGCGCGAACCAGCTTGTGACCAATTCTTATTCGTGGCATGCCTTCGCAAAATGCACACGAGTTCTCATCCGATCGAGAACCAAATAGAATTCTGTCAAATAAGCTAGCTTAAGCCCTTTGATCGAAAGCAGTATTTCGGTTGATTTGGATCAAGATTAACCCAGACTCGACGGTCCAGCAACTGCTAAAGAATGTGCATGGCTAAAGATGTATTTAACATTCGTACATTCGAATTAATTTCGTTTGCAGTGCAGCAAGGGCAGCCCGTCGCTCCCGCCTAAGCCTCTTTTCGAGCGTAGGCCGAAGCGTGCGAAATGAGGGGACGCAGGTCGCGCCATAGCGGATGGGTCCGATGGCGCGAAGTCCTGCTCAGCGCTCCAGGCCCATCTGGATATAGCCCGACGGGCAAACATCCTTGCAAATGTGGCAGCCGATGCATTTGCCGTAGTCGGTATCGACGTAACGCCCCATGGTCGCCTGGCTCTTCTTCACCCGGAAAACGGCCTGCTGCGGGCAGTAGATGAGGCAGCTGTCGCATTCGAAGCAAAGCCCGCAGCTCATGCAGCGGTCAGCCTCGGCGCGCGCCTCTTTTTCGCTCAGCGCCTGCAGACGCAATTCGAAATTGCCGAGCACGTTTCCTCTGTCGATCTTCTTTTCGCTCCGGATGTGCTGCGGCGTTTCGCGGAAATGCCCGAGGTACAACTCCTTGGAGTTTACGATCAGCGTTTTCGCCCGGTCCTCGAAATTGTGCACCGCATAGGCGGCATGATCGGTGCCCCTCACCTGGGTGTGGTCGTATTCGGCCGGGGAGCGTCCGACTTCCTTCAGCTTTTGGATGAGGTCGAAGAGGTGCGCATTCACTTTCGGCAAAGTCGGCAGCGCTTCGCCCGCGAAATAATGGCCAATGCTCTGCGAGGCGATCCATGCGTGGCCGATGGCCGTGGTCAAAAGGTGCGGCTTGATGACATCGCCGCCGACAAACACGCCTTCGCACTTCGGCGAGCGTTGATAAGCATCGGCAGCGGCGGCGCCCTTGCCGTTGTCGAGCGCTTCCATGCCGGTGAAATCGGCGGCTTGCCCGATTGCCGAGACGATGAGATCGCACTCGATATCGCGCTCGGTGCCCGGTTTCACCGTCATCTTTCCGCCGGTCCAATCCACTTCGGCGACCCGCAGCGCCTTCGCATGGCCGGGCTTTTCGAGCACGACCTCGATGGGGATGAGGCACGGAAGAATTTGCACGCCTTCCTGCGTGACGTGCTCCAGTTCCATCTTCGTTGCCGGCATCTTGTCGATCGGACGGCGATAGACGATGGCAACCTCCGCGCCCTGGCGCTTTGCCGAGATCGCCACATCGTGTGTCGTCTGGCCCAGCACGACATAGGCCGGGTGGTCCTTCTCATGGGCATGTTCGATATGGCCGAGCCTGCGGGCCACCGCGGCCACATCCATGGCCGTGTCGCCGCCGCCGATCACGAGCACCCGCTTGACACCGTGCTGAAGCCTGCCTTCGTTGAACGCCGCCAGGAAGGCGATGCCGCTGATGCAGTTGTTCGCTTCCGCCGCGCCCGGCACGGTGAGGGGCGTGCCCGCCTGCGCGCCCGCCCCGAAGAATACCGCGTCGAAATCTTTCTGGAGCTGCTCCAGCGTCACGTCCACGCCAATCTTGACCCCCGCGCGGACCTCCACGCCCATATCGAGGATGCGTTGAATTTCGCCGTCGAGCACATCGCGCGGCGTGCGGTATCCGGGAATGCCGTAGCGCATCATGCCGCCGAGTTCAGGCTTCGCCTCGAAAATGGTGCAGGCATGGCCCTCGCGGCGCAGAAAATAGGCGCAGGCCAGCCCGGCGGGACCGCCGCCGATGACCGCCGCCTTCTTCCCAGTCGACGCCCCCGGCGCGGGAAGCTTCAGACCATGCTCGAGCGCGTAGTCGCCGATGTAATGCTCGATGGAGTTGATGCCGACGTGGCCTTCGACCTCGTTGCGGTTGCAGCCATCCTCGCATGGCGCCGGGCAGACGCGCCCCATGATGGCCGGGAACGGATTCGACTCCGCCATCCGCTGGAACGCATATTCCTGCCACGTCATGCCGACGGGCGGCTTCTCGATGCCGCGCACAATGTTGAGCCAGCCGCGAATGTCATGGCCTGAAGGGCAGCTCGCCTGGCAGGGAGGCGAGCGCAGAACGTAAGTCGGGCATTTGTAGGATTTATCAGCGGTGAAAATCTGTTCCTGCAGATCGGGCTTTCTTGTTTCGCCGTCTTTGTAACGCCGGAATGTGAACGATGTTTGCACCACTATTTCCTCCGTCCCTGTTGCGAGCATGGACGCTTCTGGTCACATGGCATCGCTTTTTTACTGGCCTCTCCTTAAGATAAGCATTTTTATGCTGTACTTCTAAGATTTTATACGTCAAATTCCCAGCATATCGTCTTAACTACCAACGACGGCAGACCATCGGCGATGGCGGTCTCCCGTGTTATAAACCACCCGGCATAAAATATCGTCATATTATAGTATATGAATTCGTTTGGCAAACATGCGGCACTTCGCACCAACAAGAACGGATTACCGCACGATCTCATTGGACGGCGGCGCCGTCATGTGTGCGAACGTTGCGCAAATGCCCATTATCCACACAAAGTCAGGCGGCCTGAAAAGGCAACACCTATCCCTTCCAAAAGAACTCGGCTAGATGCTTCCCCGTCGACTTGAAGGCTGGATGGGAGCGAATGAGCTGTAACCTGAGGCGCCATGTCCTCGTCGCCGCTGTTGCGGCAGCTTTGCCGTTGGCCGCGGCCGCCGCACAGGAATTTCCGATCGACACGGCGGGAATCTCGAAAGCGGTGATATCCGAAACCAACGCCTACAGGGCGTCCAAGAGTTTGCCGGCGCTTCAAGAGAATGCGGCGTTGCAAGCCGCCGCGACGGCGTACGCGAAGTTTCTCGCCGAGAAAGAGGCCGCAGGCCATACCGCCGACGGCCAGACGCCCGCGAAGCGGGTTGCGGCGCAGGGCTATCATTATTGTTCCGTCGCGGAAAACATGTGGGGCGGGTGGCACAGGCCCGATCCCATGAGCGACGATGAGGCGGCCAGCAAGGCGATGCAGGATTGGAAGCACTCGCCCGGGCACAACGCCAATCTCCTCGGGAAGCAGAGCGTCGATGTCGGGATTGGGGCGGCTGCCTGGAGGCAGAGCGGCGACCGGGTCGTGTTCCGTATCGTGCAGGTTTTCGCAAAGGACTGCGGAGGCAAAAGCCGGCCCACAGCCTCTTTCGGTGATCTTATAAACGCCGTCGGCAAGCAATTCAGGTAATGCCCACCGGTAAGGGACGGCTGGGCTTCGCCAACTTCCGGCTCGACCGAGGCTGTGAGCGCCCAGCCTCGGCCACGATTGGACTTTCCTTGCCACTTAGACGAACCGGCCGCATCGGGAAGGCCCTCGAGTTAGCCTCACCGGGGTTGGTCTTAGGGACTCCTTTCCAAGTTTTACGGACCCACGACCTTGGTGACGGCCTAAATGGTTGAACTGCTTGTGTTGGCCGATGCCGATGATGTTTGCGTTGCGGTCGAAGCCGTAGACGAGGAGCTTGCGGTTTGATTGGCCTGCAAGGCATCGAAGAGCGCATTTAGAATAGCGGCCGCCTCCTGGCCGTGGCGGTGATGGTGGTGGGTCTGGCCGGTTGAACTCGTCGTGTCGGCGGATGCCGATGATGTTTGCGTTGCGGTCGAAGCCGTAGACGAAGCGGTTGCGGTTTGATTGACTTGGGTCTGCAAGGCTTCGAAGAGCGATTTCAGATCCAGGGCGAGTTGGGAGGCGACCGACGACGCGCTCGTCGAAGACGCCGTGCTTGTTGAGGACGCGCTGCTCGTCGAGGACGCCGAACTGGCTGAGGAGAAATCCGCCACGAGCGTGGCTAAGTCCTGCTCGACTGCGGCGAACGCATTGCTCAGCGAGCTTGATGACGTGGAACTCGACGAGGAGTTCGACGCGGAAGGAGGCGGGCCCGGAGGCGGGCCAGAAGGCGCCGCCCCAGCGGTTTCGTCATTGCTGGAATTGCCATTCGGCGTAGACGCCGACGATCCAGCGGCGGCGAGGCTCAGGATCGCCTGGAGAAACGCATTGGAAGCAGCGGAGGCGCTCTCCGTGCTTGCCGCTGACGATGAGCTGCTGGTGCTCGACGAAGCGGATTGGCTCGATTGAGCGGCGCCGTTGGTTATGTTCGCGGTGAGTTTTTGAAGCAGTCGCTGAGCCAACGCGTTTTGATATGTGTTGCTCTGGTTACTACCGATAGAGAAAGTCATTTTGATCCCCTTTCCATTTGGCATCGGAGGAGCGGCTTTGATATTTCCGCCCACCCGGATCACTGCAACGCCGGTTGCGAAAACTCCCCTTGCGATTGCTGATCCCCGCGCCCCAGCATGAAGACGCTTTGGCCTATATGGCCTATCTCCAACGAAAGGATGCCGTCGCACCAGATGCGGAAGCCCGCCGCCCTCGCGCGATCGCAAAACACATAGTCCTCGCCGTAAATCTCTCCGGTCGACTCGTCGTGCGAGAAGCGAAAGTAAGGCTCGGAGAGAGCTGCGAAGACGCTCATTTTGATCAACAGACAGCCAGCCGGCAGGCGCTTCATCTCGAGGAGTCCCTGCTCAGGAGACGGGCTTGAATCCAGCGCTGCGCCGAGGACTGGATATGGCGGAACACGCTTGCTGTAAGTGGCGCCAACGATGTCCTTTTGGTGCAGCAGCAATCGATGCAATGTCGTCCTTGGGAAAACCATGTCGCTGTCGAGAAACAAGATATGATCAGCGCCGAATTCTTGAGCTTTGCGCACCCCGTTGTTGCGTGCGATGGCAACGATCGACGACTTATTGTTGATCAACGGAGTTTCGATGGGGCCGGTCGAGTTGCAAAGGCCGGCCAATGAGAGTGCAAAGTCCGCATGGACCATATCCGGCGATGGGAAGCATATGGCAACCTTGGGATAAGCGGCATTCATCGGTTTTCTTTGTCCAAAGCAAAAGCTAACCAAATGACAACTGCAACTGCGCCCACATCGGACTCGGCCTTAAGCTGAGCCTAACACCCAACGTTTTTTGGAATCTGGAGACGGGCGTGCTTTTTTTATTAAAATTGCGGGTGGACTTCGCCGTGGTTCGATCCAGGCAGGTTTTGCCCTCAAATTGATCTGTTCATGAGGATCGAGAATGACTTTCCGCATCTTTTGCGACTTCGATGGCACCATCTCATGCCAAGATTCGTCGAACGCCATCTTCGAGCGCTTCGCGGCTGGATGGCTCGACATCGAGCGGCTTTGGGAGGATGGCGCAATCGGCTCGGCCGAATGCATGCGCCAACAGGTCGGTCGGATCGATGCCAACTCGGCTGAACTCGATCTGATCTTGGACGAAATCGAGATCGATCCGGCTTTTCCGGAGTTCGCCCGGTGGTGCGAGGCTGCCGGCCTCGAACTGACGGTTGTGAGCGATGGCGTCGATTACTTCATCCACCGAATCCTCGAGCGCAAGGGCCTTTCGCAGCTGACCGTTCGCGCGAACCGCCTCATCCGGATGAGCGAGCGTTCTTATAGCCTCGGTCATCCGCATCAGGCCGAAAACTGCGGATCGCTCGCTGGCGCCTGCAAGTGCGGCATCCTGGCAGGAAGCGGCGCTGGCGGCCGCACCGTCTTCATCGGGGACGGGCGGTCGGACTACTGCGTTTCTCACAAGGCCGATATCTTATTTGCCAAAGGAAACTTACTCGATTACACGAGACGGCACGCAATCAAGGCCTTCGAGTTCTCGAACTTTGCGTGCGTAAACGCGATTCTGGAGAGTTTGATTTGCCGCAGGAAGCCGAAAGCCTGATTGCCGCGGGAAATTGTCGTGCCGTCATTGTCTGCCCCGGCGAAGGCAGAAAAGGCGATGGTAAGAAAAGCGGTGGCGCTGCCGCAATAGGTTCCGGCGCAGGGAAGCCTGGGAGTTCCGAGGAGGAACTGCGCGCACTCGAACGCGAGTATTGCTCCCATGGCGATACAGTGCATTATTTTGAACGGCCGCCATTTTTCGCCCGCTGCGAGGGGTCTTACGTTTTCGGCGAGGCGGGGACGCCCTTTCTCGACCTGCAGATGTGGCATTCGACCGTCAACTTCGGCTATGCGAACCCGCGGCTGAATGCTGCAGTCAGACGGCAGCTCGATACACTCCCACAGGTGTCATCCCAATTCTTGCACCGTTCGAAAATCGAGCTTGCCGCCTTCATAGCGCGCGATATGGAGGCCAAGTTCCAGACGAAGGGACGTGTGCATTTCAACGTCGGCGGCAGCCAGGCGATCGAGGACAGCCTCAAGCTGATCCGCAATGCCTGTGGCGGCAAGAGCCTCATGTTCGCGTTCGAAGGCAGCTATCACGGGCGCACGATCGGAGCGTCCGCGATTACCTCAAGCTATCGCTACCGCCGCCGCTTCGGGCATTTCGGCGATCGTGCCCAGTTCATCCCCTTCCCCTATCATTTCCGGGGACCCAAGGGCATGAGCAAGGAGGAGTACGGGGAACATTGCGTCAATAATTTCGCCCGGCTCTTTGAGACCGAGTATCACGGGGTCTGGGATGGAAAGGCGGGTGAAGCTGAATTCGCAGCCTTTTATGTCGAGCCTGTTCAGGGGACGGGCGGTTACATCATCCCGCCAAAGAACTTCTTCATTGGCCTTAAAAAAGTCCTGGACCAGCACGGCATTCTCTTTGTCGTCGATGAGGTTCAGATGGGCATGTACCGAACCGGCAAGCTGTGGTCGATCGAGCATTTCGGCGTTACGCCCGATGTTGTGGTGTTCGGCAAGTCGATTACGAATGGGCTCAATCCGCTTTCCGGCCTTTGGGCGCGCGAAGAGCTCATCAATCCGGTCATTTTCCCGCCAGGATCGACGCATTCGACCTATGCGAGCAATCCGCTTGGCACTATGGTGGCGCTCGAGATCGTCAAAATGCTGTCGGAGGACGATTGGGAACAGGAAGTTTCTGATAAGGGCCAGTACTTTTTGAGGCAGCTCAAGGACTTGCAGAAGCGCCACCGCATTATGGGCGACGTTGATGGGCTTGGCTTGGCTTGGCGCTTCGCGTGGAGATCACCGGCGAGGATGGCTACACTCCTGAGCAGCCCATGGCCACCCGCATCGCGGCTGAAGCTCTCAAAGGTGATCTTGACGCCGGCAAGGGAAAGACTTGCGGCCTCATTCTCAACGTCGGTGGATACCATAAGAACGTCTTCACGCTCGCGCCCGCGCTGACAATCACGAAAGAGGAAATCGACCTTGGCGTGCGGCTGCTCGACCAAAGCATTCGCCGTTCCCTCAGCTAAGGGCAAGGAATGCATTCCACCCAAGACAGAAAGCCTCCGCCGGGACTTGATGAAAATGGGTTCTATTTCGAGGGCGGCCGCGAAAAAGGCGTTCTGCTTATTCACGGCCTGACGGGCGCGCCCGGCGAGATGCGCCTTGTCGGCAAGGCTCTGAACCAGGCCGGCTTCACTGTTTATGCGCCGGTGCTCGCAGGTCACTGCCAGACCGCATCTGCGCTTGAGGCAACGACATACGAGGATTGGATCGATAGCCTCCGCGGCCCGCTCTACTGGCTTAAGCGCGAGGTGCGTCATGTCTATACGGCCGGCATCTGCCTCGGCGGAGCGCTTGGCCTTATGCTCGCCTTTCAGGAGGGGTCGAAGGTCGAGAAGTCGGTCATCTACTCGCCGACCCTCAAATACGATGGCTGGAACCAAGGCATGTTGACGCGCCTGGGCGTGAATCTTATTCAGCCGCTGATATGGGTTCGTCCGCTGCACCGTTTAAATTTTCCTGAGCGCTCGCCCTATGGGATCAAGGACGAACGCATGCGGCGCTTCATGACCGAGAGCGCAAGCATGAAAGGCATCCTGCGCTCATTTCCCGTTTTGGCCCTTTATCAGAATTTGCGCTTGAACCAGGCGTTGAAAGCCGCGCTGCCCCGCATGAACGTTCCGACGCTTCTGCTTCACGCGCGGGACGATGATATCAGTCACCCGCGAAACGCGGAAAAGATCAAACGCCTGCATGGAGGAGAGTGCGAACTGCGATATCTCGACGACAGCTATCACATGATCCATGTCGACAACGAGCGTGAGGCAGTCGTGCGAATGACAGCAGAATTCTTTGGCTATCCGACACCCAAAGTCAGTGCCCCCCATCCTTCTCTCAAAATGGGCAAGAACGCATCGCCTGAGGCCATCTGAAGGGCGATATTATACTTCACGTACCTTGACCGCTAGCCAAAGGGGTGCTACCTATGAATAGCACCTCAAACGATTTTCACATGATTCGCTCGATCGATATCAAGAATTTTCGATGCTATGAGCACTTGCATGTCAATGGTTGCAAGCGGGTTAACGTCATTGTCGGGGATAATGGTAGCGGCAAGACAGCGCTTCTTGAAGCGATGTTCATGGCGCTTGGTACTAGGCCCTGTGGACGGATTGCCGCAAGTTGAACGATTGTAGATTCCCAAATCAGTTTTTCAGTGATTTATGGGTGACCGGCTTCGGGAGGGCCGGTCATGCTGACACAGATGACGGAGCGGGATTGGGACATTGCTATCGAGGTGTTCCGGGCGGTGCGCTGCAAGCGGGGCGAGCCCGGTCACGACGATCGCAAGTTTCTGGAAGCGCTGCATTATTTTACTGTCCACAACATCACCTGGCGGGCTTTGCCCGCCGAGTTCGGCAATTGGAACAGCGTGTGGAAGCGGTTCTGGCGGCTCAGCCAGACAGGAACCTTCGAGGCGTTTTTCGAGGCGCTGGCGAGCTTAAGCGAAAGCGCCCATCTGGTGCAGATGTTTGATTCCACCATCGTGCGGGCGCATGTGTCCGCGGCGGGCGCAAAGGGGGGCAGGACGCCCAGGCGCTCGGCAAATCGCGTGGGGGCTTCTCAACAAAAATCCATTTAAAAACAGATAAGGACGGGCTTCCCATCGGCTTTCATCTGACAGGCGGCGAGGCCCACGATAGCCGCTCCTTCGAGACGCTGCTCGACATCGGGCCGGAAATCGCGCCGCGGGCGGCCGTGGCCGATAAGGGATACGATGCGGCGGCCAACCGCGCGGCGGCGCGCAAACGCGGCATCTGCCCGGTTATACCGTTCCGGTCGAACACCAAGAAGAAGCCGGCTTTCTTCGCCAAAATACTGTATAAAGGCCGCGCCCGCATCGAACAGGCCTTCGGCAAGCTCAAACGCTTCAAGCGGGTCGCCATGAGATGCGAGAAGACCGCGCAGAATTATGCCTCGTTTGTGGCCCTGGCGCTTGGCCTAATCTGGATCAAATCCGTCCACATGGCCTAACACAGAAATTGCGATGAGGCTTAGGCAGCAGCGCGGCCTAGACGCTAGTTTCGTGGGAAATCAACGCATCATAGAAGAATTTATTTTTCTCTGACTTCTTTCATAACAATAACACATTAAAACCGATTGTCATTGCGTTGGATGGAGATGGTCAAGACAATAGAACTTTAACAATCTCTCGAAGCAGCACCGAGGCTTTTCTGCCCTTTCCAATCAAGAAAGGAACGGCTAATACATCTTCTATATCGGACGATATAATTACGTCTCCGTTTACCTTTATTTGGAAAGACGCAAATGGGGTCGAAAGGAAGGCGTCCCCAACCGCGAAATCAGCGGGCCTGCAATTACCCGGCACCGGCGAGGAATTGCCAGACTTTTTCATGATCCCGGCGACGGGGTGATCTCATCAATAGAAATTGCCGGGCGCTTTTCTGACCTAAGTAAGGCAGGAAAACATGCCAGGTTCATCAAGCTTTTTACCAAAGAATACAACTGGATAGATGACATAGGTGTAGAGGTAACAGCTGGCAGCCCGGCGTTATTTGTAAAACTGAAAACCTCATCGCAAAAAATACCACTTGCGAACTTATCTAGCGTTATAAACCGGACAGTTGGCACACTGTTGACTATAGCTGCTCGCGCTCGATCAGTTGTTCTTATAGACGAGATCGAATCAGGCGTATACTATGAGCATCATCTACTGCTTTGGCGAGATAATCTGGAGTTCGCGAGGGAATACCAAAGCCAATTGTTCATAACAACTCATAGCAAGGGGACACTGGAAGCTTTGGTTACTGTTATGGGCAAGAAAACAAAGGATGTCGCGCTCTGGCGGCTTGAACGCGACAATATTGGAAAAATTACGTTATTGCAATTTGCGGGGGAGACGCTAGTTGCCGGGATTAAACACAACGTCGAAGTCAGGGGCGAACCCATCGACGATTAGACGCCTTCTGCTATGCGAAGGACCTGATGATAGAGAGTTTTTTCTGGCGTTTATTGAGGAGCGTGGACTTTCCGCGCTAGGCTTTGACGTGCATCATAACGGAAACAATCAACAACCAGCGGGCGGGATTACGCAGTTTCGTAGCAGCCTTCAGTCGCGCTTTGTTTTGAGAAATGGTTGGAAACGCTACAAGGATGTGGTTTTGGTTGCGGATAACGACGACCACGACCCAATCGACACCAACTTCAGGAAGGTCAGAACGCAAACGGCGCGCGATTTAGGTTTTTTTCCGGCTAGGTCAGAAGATATAGCTACCCAGGGCAGAAGAAGGGTTAAAGTGTTAATGATGCCTCAGGATGGCGAAAAAGGGAACCTTGAAAGCTTATGTCGCAGGGCTCTATCTTCTATAGATCGTAACATCTTAGGGGCGCTTGATATTTACTATCATTCTGTCGGCGTGGACAGATGGCAGAGCACCTGTAGAAGAGACGAAATGTGGTTACGATCAAATTTAGCTGCTCGATGTCAAAGTGATCCAGGAATATCTCTACGTAATTTATTTAGCACACGCAGATTAAGTCGCTTAATTACTTGGACTGATAGAGCTTTCCAAAACATCTACGACACTCTTGTAAGCCTTTCTTGAGCTTACTTAGCAGATTGCTGTTTTTTTGTCTTGGCTGGTTTTGAAGATGCTACAGCGCGAAATGCTCTTTCAAAAGCTTCTGGATCGTCGTTTGTTCCTGATTCCTGCGCTGCCTTGATGAAGGCTTCCGACTGTTCTTTGTCGTCAGCCTTCTCGGGCACTTTGGTCTTAGTGGGCTTGGGCATTTGTTCCATCATCGCGAATACGATGGCCCATGAACCACGCTGTTTTGAGCGTGACCTTCAGCGTGCGATGCAACTGGTTTGCGCTGATCCCCTTCTTGCTTGAGCAAACAAGGTGAATCGCTTGCAGCCAAATATGCAGCTTGACGTGGCTATCCTCGAAGATTGTGCCGACCTTGACCGTAAAAGGCTTCTTACAGGCATAGCACTTGTAAACGCCAGAACGGGTGCTCTTGCCTTGTAGTTTGCCAACGCGCTCTGTACCCTTGCACCGAGGGCATTGCGGGCCATTTGGCCACAGGCGCGCTTCAATCCATTCGTAAGCCGCCGCTTCGTTATGGAATTGAATGTCAGAGAGGATGGACATTTGGAATCTCCTGATGATTCCAATCTACTACAGGTCAAGTGGGTACGTCAAGTATAATATCGCCATCCGAAGGCAGGAGGGACTTTTGCTTCGGCCGCTCCTGCAATACGCGCGCTCTGCCAAGCTTCTTCGTTCATAAAGCGGTAGCTTGCGCCGCCGCTTCCTTCAGCAGTTCCCACAGTGCCTCAACCTCGGCGCGTTCCGTCGCCTCGGCGCCGATGCTCACACGGATGATCTGCTTGCCTTTCAGGATGGAAGGCGTGAGGTAAGCTTTGCCGCCTTCGTTGATCCGCCGGGCAATCTCAAGATTGTGGGCTTTCAGCGCATCCTCGTCCGCGAGGAGCGCGGCGGGAACGTGGCGGATGCACACGGTTTGAAACGGGACCGGCGCCAACCGCTCCCATTCGGCGGCGGCGTCGACCTGGTCCTTGAACCACCGGGCATTGGCAAGATCGCGTCGAAGGCGGGCCTGAAGGCCCTCCACGCCCACATCCATGATATAGAACCAGAACTTCAGTGCCCTGAAGCGCCGGCCGAGCTGGATGTGCCAATCCCGATAGTTCTTCACCTCGCCGTCCTGCTTCGTCTGCAGGTAGCTCGGATTGGTGCTCATGACGCGGATGAGGTGCTCCGGGTCGCGCACATAATAGGCGCTGAAGTCGAAGCCCACGCCCATCCATTTGTGCGGGTTGAAAACCAGGGAATCGGCCCGCTCGATGCCCGCGAAGCGTTCGCGGCACTCGGGCAGAACCATCGCCGTGCCGGCCATGGCGGAATCCACGTGCAGCCACATCCCGTGGCGTTCGGCGATGGCGGCCATTTCCGCCAGGGGATCGACCCCCGTCGTGCCCGTGGTGCCGACGCAAGCCACCAGCGCGCAGGGGCGCAGTCCGGTGCCAACGTCCCCGGCGATGGCCGCCTCCAGAAGGTCCAGCCGGACGGCGTGGCCGTCATCGGTCGGAATGAGCCGCAAGCGCTCCCTGCCGAAGCCCGCAAGAAGCGCCGCCTTCTCGATGCTGCTGTGGCTTTGGTCCGAGGCGTAGACCGTGAGAGGGGCCGCGCCGGCTTGCAATCCCTTGCCGTTCTGGCTGAAGCCGGAAGCCCGCTCCCGGGCGCAGAGAAGGGCCGTGAGGGTGGCGGTGCTGGCGGTGTCGTGGATCACCCCGGTCCACGCCTCGCTCAGGCCCGCCATCTGGCGGAGCCAGTCCATGACCACCTCCTCCACCTCGGTTGCGGCGGGGCTCGTCTGCCAGCTCATGCCCTGCACGCCGAGGCCCGAGGCCACGAGATCGGCCAGGATGGACGCGTAGCTCGTGTTGCTGGGGAAGTAGGCGAAGAAGCTGGGGTGGTTCCAATGGGTGATGCCGGGCATCACCTCGCGGTCGAGCGCAGACAGAGCCTGCTCGAGGCGGCCGCCCCTCCGGGGAGGATGCGCGGGAAACGCGGCCCGGATTTCGCCTGGCTGCACCTGGCTCATGACCGGGCGATGCGCGAGCCCCTCGCGGTAATCCGCGACCCAGTCGATGAGCTGGTAGCCGAGGCGGCGGAATTCATTGGCGTCCATGGGGGTTCTCCGGGCTCCAGCGGGCGGCGTGGGAGCAAACGCGATAACTTTTGGCTGAACCAGTTCTTGTTCTGCTGGTCTAACTTTGAAATTTGCGCAAACCTCGATGAAAATGCTGCGTCCTAAAGTAGCGCGGTGGAAGTCCGGCCGCCTGCTGCAGGGGGCTGTTACGCTGCTGTCTTGAACCGAGGCGATCATACGCCAAAGGAAGCGCAGGACGCGGATGAAGGAGATTGCGGCATGATTCCGACGAAGGTCTTTCTCACCCACGGGGTTGGCCGCCACCGCGAGAGGCTTCAGTCGTTCGAGCTCGCGCTCAGAGATGCCGGCATCGCCATGCTCAATCTCGTGAGCGTCTCAAGCATCGTGCCGCCCGGCTGCAAAGTCGTGGCGAAGGAAAAGGGGCTCCCCGAACTCTCGCCGGGACAAATCACCTTCGCGGTCCTCGCCCGGATCGATAGCTGCGAACCCCATCGCTTGATGGCCGCCTCCATCGGCCTCGCATTGCCGGGCGACAAGAAAACTTACGGTTATATTTCCGAGCACCATGCCTACGGGCAAACCGACCAGGTGGCGGGGGATTATGCCGAGGACCTGGCAGCCACCATGCTGGCGACCACGATGGGGCTCGAGTTCGATCCCGACGCGGCGTGGGACGAGAAGCGGCAGCTTTTCACGATGAGCGAGCTGATCGTGAGAACCACGAATGTGGCCCAATCGGCGACAGGCGATAAGAACGGTCTGTGGACGACAGCTGTTGCTTCCGCGGTGTTCATTCCCTAGCGCATCGCGGGAGAACGTTCTGCGCGTCTCCTTTTTCGCTTCGGCGGGATGCTCCTTCAACTGAAGCCGGACGCCGTTGCCGGCTAAAGAAGCGCGCAGCCGGCAAGCCTGAGCCCGTCCATGATGTGATCATTCCATTCCCGATCGAGAAAGGGCAGCCAGTCGATCTGCTCGATCGAGAACTGAACCGGCAGCTTGTCCCGGATTTCGAGCGCCTTCCGGATTCGCCCGCTGCGGGCAAGGCTCGCGATGAGGATTGCTTTCGAGTACCAGTAGCCCGGACGAACCTGCAGGGCGCGCTCAGCAAATTCACAAGCCCTCGCCCAATCGTCCTGCATGTAAAACGCGACCGCCAACTCCCCCAAAAAATGAAAGCGGAATGGATCGTTCGGATTGAGCCGGAGCGACAGAAGCAGAGGCTCTACGCCCTCCTTGGCCTCCCCGGCGAGGATGTAGCTCATGCCAAGACAAGCGTGCGCCGCCGCGAGGCTCGGATTGACGGCGATGGCATCGTGAAAGTGGATGCGCGCTTCCTCGGGCTGGCGCATGATCATCAGAGCAAGCCCGATAAGGAGATGGGCCCTTGCATCGCGCTGGTCGATGAGCGCCGCTTCGCGCGAGAGCTTCTCGGTGATGCGCAATCCTGAGTGGTCGCGCCGCTTTGTCCAGACATCCCAGAAGTGCCACCACGCGAGTTGGATGCGGACCTCGCCTGAGGCAGGGTCGCGGCGCAGCGCCTCCTCGAAAAGCTCGCGCCCGATGGCGGCATCCTCCTTTGTAAACCTATAGGTGTGCCAGATGCCCCGGCGAATAAGCTCCCAGGAGTCGAGGTCCTTGACCTCGCGCGTCCTGAGCCTTGTGTGCTCGGCCCGCTCGATCTCCGAATCGAGGACGCTGACGATGCTGGCGCTGATGTCGTCCTGCGTATCGAGAAACTCGCTGAAGCCGATCTGATACCTCTGGCTCCAGAGGTTCAACCCGTTCTCGGCCTCGATCAGGGTGACGGTGAGCCTGAAATCGTTGCCCACGCGGCGCATGCTGCCGGTCACAAGATAGCGGGCGCCCAGCGCGCGGCCAATCGAGGCCGTATCGATGGCGTGATTTTGGAAAATGAAGCTCGAACAGCGCGAAATGACCGGGAACCAGCGCACATTCGAAAGCCCGTTGACGAGATCTTCGGCGAAGCCCTCGCCCAGATATTCGCTATCGCTTCCGCCTCCCAATGTCTTGAACGGCAGGACCGCGATGGCCGGCTTGCCATGAAAGCCCGGAACCGGCTCAGAGAGGTCTACGCCCGCCGAAAGATGCTGCGGCGCGCTGGAGCCGGAGGCGGCAATAATGTCCGCCGTGTAGGCGGAGATGGCCGTTGGAATGTTCTTCAACCGCTGCAGGCCGAGCGCGCTGAAGCGAACATCCACCTTGCCCAGCGCGTGCCGGAAGACCTCATCCGAAACGACGAGATGCCCGGGGCGGCACAATTGCTGCAGCCGCGCTGCGATGTTGACCTCGTCGCCGAAAAGATTGCTGTTGTTGGCGATCACGTCGCCCATGTGGATGCCGATGCGAAAGCGAACGCGCTTCTCTTCCGGCAATTCGCTGTTGCGGGCTTCGACGGAGCGCTGGCACTCCATGGCGCAGCGGACGGCTTCAACGGGGCTGGCGAACTCGGCCATCCAGGAGTCCCCCGCGACGCCGAACATGCGTCCGCCCCCCGATGCAGTAATATTTTCGAGCAGCTGGCGATAGTCGAGAAGCTGCAAAAGGGTCGTCTCGTCGTCCGCCCCCATCAGCCGGCAGTAATCGGCAACATCGCCAGCGAGGATCGTCACCAGACGGCGCCTGAACCGGGTTGCAAGCTTCCTGACGTTGCTCATGGCGCGCTAAATCCGCTTCTCCGTTGTGGAGGCTGGAGTGTGATCAAGCTCTATTGCCGGCAAGCCCGCCAAGCGCCCGAGTTGCGCCCGAGGCAAGTTCGCACTCACTTCACCGCACGCTCTCAAGCGAACTTGCCTTGGATAAGCTGTACTAGAATCAATAAGTTGCTAGTACGCCTTATCCGCGGGAAGTCCTGTCAGCGCCCGCAGCAAGTGGGTCAGGACTTCCCGCGGGGCGTACTAGTTGCGCCCCTGTATCGGGGTGTATACAACTGAACCAGTTTTAGTATACTTTTAACTCCGGCGAGGATGGTACGAGTTTAAGTAATTTCCGTCCAGGAAAAACCGTCAGCGGCGGCCGGCAGGCCCGCGAATTCGAACGCCGCCATCCCTTTGGAGGTTCTGCCAGCCTCCGGGCCTCGCGCCCGCATCCCATGGCAACGAGCCCCCGACGCCGCTTGCTCCACATTCGTCGTCCCGGCCAGGAGAGGCGCGAGCCGGGAACCAAAAAGTCAAGCGCTTCAACCTGTACCATCCCGGATCAGGCTTCGCCTTTCCGGGACGCCGGCTCCACTGGCGGGCAAGCTCTGTTTAACGGGCGATGCCGCGCGCGGACTATGCCAAAGCGACCGGGCGCCCTTGCTCAAGGCTTTCCGAACCGGCGGCGGAGGCCGTCAGCGCCTTCCACTTGAGCCGGACGCCAGCTCCGACGACCTGATCTTCCGGCGGAAGAAAGGCGACACCCGCATCTTCCAGCGCCGCCACCACGTCCCGCAACGTCCGGGCGTATGGCCTCACCTGTCCAAGCTCGAAATCGGCGATGGTTTTGCGAGCCACCTTCGCGCGGCTGGCAAGGTCCTGCTGAGACCAATCCAACAATGCCCGCGCTGCTCTACATTGTTCCGAAGAAATAGACATTCTCCGAATTCCTTCAGGTACGCACTAACCGACACAACATGACAATAACAACCTCTTTCGCATAACCGGTGGCAAAATGCACAGGCCTGCAAAAGTTGACTGCCCCATTGCGCTTAAGGCAGAGGCTCGCTTTTTATAAAATCCTATCTGCTTATGCAAGAAAGATCGTTTCGAATTGTAACCAAAACGCTAAGGGGCGCCGGCGGGTTAGGCTCTTGTCCGGCTTTTGAGACGCCGCTGCTCTACGGCGATTGCTGGCGCCCGGTATCCTTGATCCGCAATACGTCGCCCCCAATCCAGGGGAGCAGGCCGCGACGGTTGCCACAGCGTTCGCTCTCGCCTTGCGGGAGAAGGCCAGGATGAGGGGGAAACGCCAGGCCTGCGTCATCCTTCAGCAAGCGTGGATATCGGCACTCTCAAAATGCATAACCTTGCTCCAAATAAGTGCAGTATGCGCTGATAGGATGAGGTTACATTTTATGTACTCCTAATCAAAATCAGCATCCCTACAGATGTGCTGTAGGCCTATACTGCAACATGTTGCAATTCTGCACCGATCGCACCGCGATCCAGGTATTGGGATGACCTTTAGCTTGCGCGGAACTTATCTTTCCCGAATACCAGAGGAAAGCCGCAGTTGTTGGCGGGGTGGGTTCCTCTAAAATCCAACGGCTCGTCGGCCTTAAGTAGCGATCAGCTTGTGATGCAAGCTTGGGTTGTAGCGTTGATTTAAGCGTCCTCTGATCGAGTACAGTGGATCACTTTGTAGTGGGATGTAAGATTATGAATACGGGCACTACCGCCGCGCTGAGCGCGGTTCGCGCTGTTCTTTTGACCGGCGTCAGCGCCGCCGCACTCTCTCTAGCTTCGACAACAGCAAACGCACAGGCGATCCAGACAAGGGACGGAGGAGGACTTTTCTCCGGCGCCGCAACCGCGGTCGGCCCAAATTCAACTGCTGTTGGTAACGCAGCGCTAGCAAATGGCTCGGGAAACACCGCTATCGGTGCAAATTCCGCTGCTGGCGACCTGGGTGGCGTCAGCGTCGGCGCCAATGCTACTGCTATCGGCAACTACTCTTATGCGCCGGGCAGCAATTCTGTTGCAATCGGCTACCAGCCAGCTGCCCCCGCAGGCGCTTTCGGTTCGAATTCAGTGGCAATCGGAACGAATGTTAACGCCGGAACCGCCAATTCAGGTGTTCCAGGAGCTAACGCCATTGCTATTGGCAACACAGCGGGCGCATACAACGACAACACCATTGCGATTGGTAACAACGCTGCAACTGGTGCTTCAAGTCTTTCACCGGGCGGCGCTAATTCAATAGCGCTTGGTAACAATACTCAAGCCTATTTCTCTAATTCGGTCGCGATTGGAAATGGTGCAGCCACAACCGCTGCAAATCAGATCGCTCTCGGCAATGGGCAGGACGTTGTCATCAATGGGAGCGGAACTGCCGGAACCAGCGCCCTTTCGGTCACAGGCGGCCTCTCCACTGATAGCGCAAAGGTGACAAACTTGACAACGGGCGTGGTGGTTTCCGATGCAAACGGAAACCTGTCGTCAACCACGGCGCTTACCGGCGGGAACTCGCTTTCCAGCCTGAATGTTACGGGTACAACGACTACGAATGGCATCGCCAACACCGGCGCCCTGAATCAAAGCGGCGGCCAGACATCGATCGGTTGGGCTGGAGGCAATACAGGTGGCGTGGGCTCTTTAACAAACTCCAACGCAGCACTGTCGGTCACCAACGGCGCAGTCATCGGCAATGGGCTGAAAGTATCCAATGGAGCAGTTGTTAATGGCGGCTTCACAGCGAATGGAAGCTCGACGCTCAATGGCGGAACAGTTGCGAATGGCGGCTTCACAGCGAATGGAGGTTCGACGCTCAATGGCGGAACAGTTGCGAATAACGGCTTCACAGCGAATGGTGGCTCAACGCTGAATGGCGGGGTTACCGTGAACGGTGGCGCCAACATAACCGGCGGTGTCAATGTCACCGGAGACGTCGTATCGACCGGTCAACTGAAAGGCTCCACGCTCGACATCACCAGCAACGCCTCGATTGGGAACCAGCTGACCGTTGGGAACGGATTGATCGTTCAAAGCGGCGGCGCTCAGATAACGGGCGATGTCAGCGCGACCGGCAACATCACGACAACCAATGGCACTGTCTCTGGGAAAACCGTGAGCGCCGGCACTGGCGGTTTGACCTCCGCGGGGGGACTTACAGTAACCAGTGGCGCCACCAGCCTGAAAAACACCACCGTGAACGGCACTCTTGGCGTGACGGGCGCCACGACCACCAACGGCATCACCAACACCGGCAATGTAACCACGGACAGCCTCACCGTTAACAATAATGCCTCGGTCGGCGGCAATCTCGGCGTAACCGGGAATTATACGACGACGAACGGCAATATCACGACGACCAACGGTACGATCTCCGGCAATGCCATCAGCGCCGGTGCTGGCGGCTTGACCTCAGCCGGCGGCCTCACAGTCACAAGTGGCGTCACGACTCTGCAGAACACGAACGTCAACGGGAATCTGAACGTGACCGGCAACCTCGGCTTCACCGGTTCCCTTACTTCGCACGGCCTGACCAACACCGGCGCATTCAATCAAACCGGGGTTGCAACGTTCAATGGCACAGGCGCAGCTGCCGGCACAAGCACCACGATCAATGGGGCTGTTGCCACGCTGAGTGGCTCCCAGGGTGCAATCACCTTGAATGCCAATGCCGACCCGGTGCTGACTGTCTCCAACCTCTCCGGTTCGTCCCAGACGGTCATAAACAATGGCTCCATCACGTCGACGGTAACAGGGCAAGGGAGCACCAACATCACGGGAGGCTTCCTTACCGTGAACGGCGCCTATACCGGGACAGTTACAGGTCTCAACGTTGCTAATGCGGCTGCCTACGTGAATGGGGGCGAGATCGTCAACAACGGACTTGCCGTCACCGGTGGCCAGACCGTTTCTGGCGGTTCCACCATCACCGGGGGCCAGACGGTATATGGCGGCCAGACTGTGCATGGCAATCAGACCGTCACCGGCCAGTCGTATCTGAACGGCGGCGCGACGATCTCCAATAACCTGACCGTCAGCGGACCCGGCAATGGCGGCTCGCCCACCAACATCGATATGGGCGGCAACCGTGTGCAGGACGTTGGAACGCCGATCTTTGGGACAGACGCAGCCAACAAGGCCTACGTCGACCAAGGCTTGAACAAGGCCTACCAGGGCACGGCCATCGCGCTTGCGATCTCGCAACCGGTCCTGGGCACGGGCCAGAACTTCGCAATCCGCGCGGGCTGGGGTGAATATGAGAGCCAGAACGCATTCGGCCTCAGCGCCGTCGGCGTTGTCGGACGCGACTGGTTCTGGGGTGGCTCGACGGTTGCGCTCGATGGCGGCGTCGGCTTCGGCAACAACAACTCCGTGGCAGGAAAAGCCGGCGTCACGCTCGGCTTTGGCCCCGGCCTGGCGGCCTACGCTCCGCTGAAGTAGCCAACTGGGGAGCGCCCAGGGGCGCTCCCTGCCGCATCCCCTTCCGAACGTTGATAATTGCCTTGTGGGAGGCAGTTACCCTAATCCCCATCGGGCGCCTGTTCCCGCGGGCCTTGTGCCGGACTCGAAGAGCGCAATGCTTCCTCGAAAATCGGCGGTCGGGTTGCCAGTCCGCTGGCAACCCTTTCCCCGGCTCCACATCGGGGGCGGATTTTCAAAGGGTTGAACGATGCGATCCTCCTTGCGGGCTCTGACTTTCCTGGCATTCGGGCTGGTTTCCTCCGCCGCTCTTGCCGAGAGCAAACCGGCCCCGGCGAAACCCGCCGCGCAACCGCAGCAAGCGAAGCAGGAGCTGAAAATCGAGACGGTTCAGCTCGTTACCCTCATCAAATCCACCGTCATGGCGGTGCAGCACGCAAACCAGACGGGGAATTATTCGGTCCTGCGCGATATGGGCTCGCCGGTTTTCCGCGAGCGCTTCGATCAGGCGCAGCTTACGGCGATTTTTTCGAATTTGCGCAGCCGCGGCGTCAACCTGAACACCGTTCTCTTTCTCAATCCGAACCTCACCAGGCAGCCGGAATTGACGGAAGGGCGGCAGCTTCGCCTTGTGGGCGACTTCCCCACGCAGCCGCTGAAAATCCAATACGAGATGCTTTTCCTGCAGATCGACGGCGTGTGGCGCATCGACGGCCTGGCGCTGGACGCCGTTCCTATGCAGGCATCCGCCGGCGTTCCCGCCCCGGCCGCACCCGCATCCGCCGCGCCTGCAGTCGGGCAGCAAAAACAGACGGAAAAAAAATCCGCAAAATCCGCAAAGAAAGCCGAAAAAATCTACCCAGTCGGCTATGGCGTTGCGCCGAAGTGATGCTTCCCCTTCGGCGCTGAGGTTCGCCTGACAAAAGTGCGTCCGGAAAAGTGCGAAGCGGTTTTCCGATAAGACGCACGAAAGCGGATAGGCTCTAAGCCCTGATCACGTCCACGATCTCGCGCGTGGCTGGGTCGACGACCAGGATGACGTCGTCGAGCACTACGATTTTGTAGCCGCTGAACACCGGATCGATCTGCACAATCTGCGCTGGCGGATCGTAGAATTCGACGGTGTTGGGAATCCGCCCGCCGACCTCGACCGGGAAATCCACATCTGCGCGATGATAGCGATGGATTGCCGTATCGCGGAAGAGGATGGTGTGAATTCGCGTCCTTTGCTCGCGCGAGATGCTGGCGAAGCGGCTGCCTTCGCCACCCGCGCGGCCTGCAGTTTCATGTCCGCGCGCGCCGCCCATCTCCGTTTCGCGGCCCCGGCCTTCCTCACCCTGAACGCCGCGGTTCTGATGCTCGGCATTGAACTGCCCTTCGCGTTCGCTCGTCTGGCGCTCGGTCTCGTTACGCGCGCCGCGCTGGCCCTGCTCCTGGCTTTTGTTGTGCTCCGCCGTCTGCTCCTGTTCATTCCGATTGGCTGAGCGGCCCTGCTGCCCCGATTGCCGCTCCTCAACCGACTTTCCGTGATGAGCGCCTGAGCCGCCTTCGCCGCGTTCCTCTGCAGTCCGCCCTTTCTGGGTTTCGCCTTGCTCATGCCCGGCCGCCGACTGGGCGTGCCCTTTCTCGCTTCCTGCTTGACCGCCCTTCTCGGCCGCCTCGCCGTTATGCTGGCTCGGTGCGCCGTTCTGGCCGTGCTCGGCCTGGGCCGAGCCGCTCGCGCCGCGCTGACTGTGATCGGAACCTCCGGCCTCACCGCCGCCGGCTTTGCCCACTGAATGCTCCGAGCCGGAAGCGCCTCCGCCCTGATGTTCATTCGTCTGCGCCTGAGCGAGCGAAACCGCCGCCAGAAGCGCGACCGCTGAGACTCCATACTTGAAACTAGCTTTCATGATTCTCCTCCAGATGTAGTTTTTCTTACAACTGAAGGAGAAGTCATATCGTTCCAGCGCCGCCTTACAGGTCAAGCTGGATGAGAACTACCCATGCCATCTATCTACCTTACTGACTAGAGCAAAGCTTTCCGAGTGCAGCGGGAGTCCCGTAATCTTTGTCGATAAGATTGCTGTTTTAGTTCGCCAAGAATTGTCTCCGGGAATATTTACCACGCTTTGTGTACATTAACGCTTTCCGCGTGAACTGCGAGATGATACTAGGCCCCGCCGATCGCGATCCCTGCGCCGAGCACGATGAGGCCGCCAAGCACGATCTGGAACACCGCCTGCAGGAAGGGCGTGTCCATGTAGCGCGAGCGGACCCAGGCGATGGCCCACAGCTCGATCAGCACGATCACGCTGGCGATCCCGGTCGCGATCCAGAAGGCATTCGGCCAGGAATCGGGCACGAGGTAGGGCATGGTGTGGCCCAGCCCGCCGACCGTCGTCATCAAGCCGCAAATGCCTCCGCGCAGGAGCGGCGAGCCGCGCCCCGTCAGCGAGCCATCGTCGGACAGCGCTTCCGCGAAGCCCATGCTGATGCCCGCGCCGATGGAAGCCGCCAGCCCGACGAGGAACGTCTGCCAGTTGTTATGCGTGGCAAATGCGGCGGCGAACAGCGGCGCGAGCGTGGACACCGAGCCGTCCATGAGCCCGGCCAGCCCCGGCTGCACATATTGGAGGACGAACATGCGCCTCGCGGTTTCGTCTTCCTCCTCCTTGACGTCACGCGTCAAAAGCTTGTCCGAAAGCTTCGCCGCCAGGCTCTCGTGCTTCTTCTCCGCGAAGGCCAGATCGCCGAGGAGCTTGCGAATGTCGACATCCGTCGCCTGCTTGGCGGCGCATTGATAGAAGCGCTGCGCCTCGAACTCCATGTTCTCCGCCTGCTCGCGGATGGTATCGAGCGGCAGGTTCCGCGTAAGCCATACGGGACGGCGCTTGATGAAGCCTTTCACGTCTTCCCGGCGAATAGGGGGAAGGTGGGCGCCAAAGCGCTTCTGATAGAGGTCGAGAAGCCGGTGACGGTGGCCCTGCTCCTCCTCGGCCATCTCCACAAAGACCTTCGCCGACGCCGGATAGCGCTCCTGCAAATCCTCGGCGAAGGTCAGGTAAATGCGGGAGTCTTCCTCCTCCGCGGAGATCGCGACGGCCAGAATTTCTCGCTCGGTCAGGTCTGCAAATCTCTTCGGCGGGTGCCTCAGTCCGGCAAACACGTGTCGCTCTCCTTAGAATAATTCTAAGCGCATTTATGGACGCCGGAAGGGGATGTCAATTTACGATATTGTGTCAGGGGGCTGGAAAAAAGCCTCATTCTCTCATGTGCATAGCTGGCGCGCGGAACTGCGCCGCGGACCGCGAAGCCTAACTGGCAGGCTCCTCAAGCACCGGGAGCTCTCGGCCTCATCCTTCGACAAGTTACAAGGATGAGGGTGAGCGTTGTGAACGACTTAGACCTCATGGTGAGCCTGGAGTACGCCTCATGGTGAGCCCTGCCAAACACCTCAGGTGAGCTTGTCGAACCATGGGCCGCATCGCTTTTCCCCATCCCTGCCAGAGTGGCCGCACCAATTTTGGTTAGAAGGACAGTCTTGCCCCTGCTAAGCTCGCGCAAAGGAGCGGCGGCGACTCATGGCGGGGAAGGCGGCGGAGGCGGATTTCTTCATTTCGCGGGCGGGGGCGGACAAAGCCTTCGCGGGCTGGCTCGCGCATTTGATCCGCGCGCAAGGCAAGACGACGCTGCTGCAGGACGAGGATTTCGGGCACGAATCCTTCATGGCGCAGATGCACGACGCGCTTAAAGGCGGCGCGCGCGTCATTGCGATCCTGTCGCCGGATTACCTCGCGAGCGAGTATTGCATCAAGGAGGCGAACGGCGCGCTCAAGGGCGATCCCAACAACCGTAAGCGGCGGCTCATTCCTTTCCGGCTGCGGCCTTGCGCACCCTCCGGCATGCTCCACGACCTCCCCTATTGCGATCTCTTGCCCGAGCTTCGCGCGCAAGATGCGGGCGCGCTCGCAGACAAAATCCTCAGAGATCTCGGCATCACGACGCGCAATTTCGCGGACGTGCCAAGCCTGCCGAACGGCCTGCTGATCGACCCGCCGCCGCTGGTACACCCTCGCATCCGCGCCAATCCGCTGTTTGCGGGCCGCGAGGATCTTCTCGCAAAACTCAGCGGGCTTCTGCTGGACGGACCTGCGAAACCCGCCGCGCTTCTCAATGTCGGCGGCCCTTCGCTCGGCTCGAATTCGATGGCGGCGGCGAAAGCGCTCGGCGGCCTCGGCGGCGTCGGCAAGACCGAGCTTGCCCGCGAGTTCGGCTGGCTCAACCAGAGCGCGTACTCGGGCGTGTGGTGGATCGAAGCCGAGACGCGCGACGGCCTCCTGAATGGCCTCATCGAGCTTGGCGCGCGCTTCAATCCGCGCATCGGCGAGGAGACAAATCGCGAACGCGCCGCGCGCGCCTCCGTGGAAGAGCTCGAAAATCGCGGCTTGGAAAAGCCCTGGTTGCTCATCTACGACAACGCGGAAAACCCCGCCGCCATCGACGGCTGGATGCCGCGCGCGGGCGCTCATTGCCTCATCACCTCGCGCTGGCGCGACTGGACCGGCGAGGCCGATGCGCTGGACGTGGATGTATTTCCGCCCGATGTCGCCGTGCATTATCTCTGCGCGACGGCGAAGCGCTCTCAGCCGCAGGACCGGGAACAGGCGGCGGCGCTCGCCAAGGAGCTTGGCTATCTGCCTCTCGCGCTGAGCCACGCGGCGGCCTTCTGCCGGTCGCGCAATACGGACTTCAAAGACTACCTCGAAAAGCTGGCCGAGCGCGTGAAGGAAAAGCCTGACCGGCGTTCGCGCGCGGGCAAGGACTATCCGTGGAGCGTCTATGAAACCTTCGAGCTGGGGCTGGAGCGCGTGCTGGCGGGCCAGCCGGAGCTCGGCGTGCCGCGGCAGCCAAGGGCCGAAGAGCTGATGGGCATCATGGCTTATCTCGCCCCGGACGGCATCCCGCTCGATCTCTTCCCGGAAAGCCTGTTCAGCCGGGACGAGCTGACCGGCCTCGTCGCCGCCCTCAACGAGGCGGCGCTCCTGACCCGGACGCGACTTCCCAGCGACGCACCCGCGGTCACCGTGCATCGCCTTGTGCAGCGGGTGATGCAGGTCAGGCTCGCAGCAAAGGCAAGCGCCTCCACCGCCGCAGCCGTCGCCGTCAAGCTTGTTGCGGATGCGTTTCCACACGATAGCGACGACGTAAGGTTCTGGCCGCGCTGCCGTCTTCTCGAGCCTCAAGCCGTCGCAGCGCTTGCTCATGCGCCGGACCAAGGCAATGTCGCCGAAAAAACCGGTGAACTCCTCAATCAATATGCCCTTCATCTCTTCGCGCGGGCGGATTACGCCGAGGCGGAGCCGCTTTACCGCCGCTCAATCCGCGTTGGCGAGGTCACGCTGGGGCCTGAACACCCAAATCTCGCCGCCCGCCTCAACAATTTGGCGCTTCTCCTGCAAGCTACGAACCGGCTCAGCGAGGTCGAGCCCCTAATGCGCCGGGCGCTTGTCATACACGAGCAAAGCTTCGGCCCCGATTATCCGAGCGTTGCCACAGCCCTCAACAATCTGGCGACTTTCTTGGTAAACACGAATCAGTTCACCGAGGCCGAGCCCCTGATGCGCCGCGCGCTCGCTATCGACGAGAAAAGCTCCGGAGCCGATCACCCGAGCGTCGCCATTCGCCTTAACAATCTGGCGCAGCTCCTTCAAGATACGAACCGGCTCGAAGAGGCCGAGCCCCTTATGCGGCGCGCTCTTGTTATCGACAAAAAAGTGCTAGGCGCCGATCACCCGAGCGTCGCTAGAGACCTCAACAATCTGGCGCTTCTCCTGCACGATAGGAACCGGCGCGAAGAGGCCGAGCCCCTTATGCGGCGCGCGCTTGCCATCGACGAGCAAAGCCTCGGCGCCGATCACCCAAGCGTCGCCATCGACCTATACAATCTGGCGAGGCTCCTGCAAGCCACGAACGGGCTCGAAGGGGCCGAGCCCCTAATGAGGCGCGCGCTAGATATATTCGTCGCAAGCCTTGGGCCGGATCATCCCAATACAAAAAAAGTCGCTGAGAAATACGGGACACTGCTGGGGGAAATCGAGGCAGCGAACGCACGCTGAGTTGTCATCCCGGAAACGCCGCAGGCGTTATCCGGGATCATAACAGATTTGAAGCGTCTGCCTTTTTGTGATCCCGGAGCCGCAGGCGGCTTCCGGGACGACGAGCCGTTACAGAAACGGGTTGATGAGCCGCAGGCCATCGATGGCGAGGCCGTGCTGCATGTCTTCGGTGTAAAGCTCGCGGCAACCGAGCGCCAGCGCCGCCGCCACGATGGCGCTATCCCAATAGGACAGGCCGTGGCGCTGTTTGATATCGAGCGCCGCCATGAGAACGTCGAGCGTCATGGGCTGCACCTCGAAGCGCGTCCACGCCTCGATCAGCTCCACTGCGTCCGCATGCGAGATCCGGTCGGGCCGCGTCGGCCTCGTCGCCTGGACATAGAATTCTTGAAGAACCTGGACCGAGAGCGCGGCATCAGTCCGTGTCACCAGCTCAATCGCGACGGCCTTCTTGGCTCGCTCGGCAGGCTCGCGGCTGATTGAGTAAAGCAGGATGTTTGTGTCGAGGAAGGCGATGGCGCTCATAATTTGCGGTCGTGAAGCTCGTCGCGAGAGAGGCGATCCTCAGCCGAAAACTTTTCGATCCGTGCGCGCACCGCCTCCTCCTGCTTTCTCAGCCGCTCGAACCGCGACTCGCCCTCCGCAAACTCGGTCAGGAGCTTGCGGACGACAGCCGACACCGAAGTGTCAAGCTCGGCCGCGCGGATGCGGGCCTTGCGGTACGTCTCGTCGTCCAGTGTAACTGTGATATTTTTCATGTTCCACAGTTACACTGTGGTGTGTAAAAAAGCAAGCCCGGAGGCAACGACGACGCGCCAACACGACGCGCTCCAATCGTCCAAACAAGGCCCAGCAGGCAATCATTGCAAATCGCTGGTTGCCGCGCCGATGATGCCTTAACCCAAGATGGTAAATGGTATTTACTTCCGGCCTGTTTTTGCGCTCTCAAAAATACCAGAAAATGAGAGAAACCTGCATTCGCCGGAGCGGATGAGCCGCTCAACCCCTTGGAAATGATGGGCTTTTTAGCTTCATTCGGCAGGGTTAATCAAGTGTATTTTTGGACGGAAGTGGGCGCGGAAAAGTCCGTTAAATATAATGTGTTAACGAGCGCCACGCTTTTCGTCAGCGCGGCGGCGCGATATCTCCTGAATTTTATTCAATAATATCAATTGCTTAGACACGTTAACCTCTGGATAAGGCGCATTTTCGTAATATCCCGGATGCGGCGAGCGCGGTTCCGGGATGAGAAAACACACAGCGACAAGCGGCGGTTCCTAGCTCTGCCACGCTTTCGCGGTCTCGGCCGCAAAGGCGCGATAGGTGCGGGGCGTGTGTCCGAGGGCATCGGTCATCCGGGCGACGGCTTCAGGGCTGGCCGCCATCCCATGCCGCTGCTGGCGGGCGAACATGAGCCGAAAGTCGCGAGCCATCCAGCCAGGAGCGAAGGCTGCGACCTGCTTCTCGAAAGCAGCCAGATCATCGCCGCCATAGTGGATTTCCCGGCCTAGAATCTCGGACCAGATTCGGGCGACGCCATCTCCGGTGAGGACATCGGGACCGACAAGCTCAATCGTCTCGCGCGGCAGAGGCGTGGCCGCGTTTTCCCGTTTGATGAGGCAGGAAGCGGCGACCTCCGCGATGTCGCGCACGTCCACCATCGAGAAGCCCTTGCTGCCGATCGGCTGCGGGTAGACGCCATGCCCCATGATCGCGTCCTTCATGGCGGCGTCGTTCTGCATGAAGTAGTTCGGGCGGAGCATCGTGGCTGGCAGATGGCAATCCTCGATCATGCGCTCCACCGCGTATTTGCCGGTAAAATGCGGGACATCCGTGAAGAGGTCGGCGTGGAAGACGGAGAGGTAGACGATGCCCTTGACGCCGGCTTCGCGGGCGAGGCTGAGGGTGAGCAGCGCCCGGGTGAGTTCGTCGGGCGTGACGGCGTTCAGGAGAAACAGCGTGCTTGCCTGCGCGACGGCCTTCCGGACCGCCTCGACATCCATGAGGTCGGCCTTCACCGGGGTCACGCCGCCGGGGAAATGGGCCTTTTCGGGGGAGCGGGCCAAGGCGTGAACGCTCGCGCCTTTCGCGGCAAGGTTCGCGACAACACGCGATCCGATGACGCCTGTACTGCCGGTTACGAGAATAGTCATGGGGATGTTCCTCGTGTCTGGAAAATTGCCCTGGTATACGCTTGTTGAAACGGAGTAGCGAGTAACATGGACCCGAGGCAGCGAACGAATCTTCGGGAGCCTATCAGCATCGCTCCCGGCAAAAAGCGGAGTTGTAGCCGTGACGAACATCACCATCCATTCCCCGGCCTTGAGCGCTGAAATCGCGCCGCTGGGCGCGGAACTCCAAAGCATCCGCGACGCAGCGGGCCGGGATTGCCTGCACGACGGCGCGAGCTTCTGGAGCAGTCGCGCGCCGCTTTTGTTTCCCATTGTCGGCGCGCTGGAGGACAACACCCATCTCGTGGGTGGCGTCGCCTATCATCTGCCGAAACATGGCTTTGCGCGTCACTCTCTATTCGAGGTGGCTGAGACCTCCGCCCATCGCGCGCTGTTTCGGCTGACGGACAGCGAGGCGACAAGGGCCGAATATCCCTTCAAGTTCCTGCTGGAGGCGGAGTTTGCGCTCGACGGCGCGAAGCTGACGACGGCGGTGACGGTGACGAATACCGACGCGAAGCCGATCCCGGTGGCTTTCGGCTTCCATCCGGCTTTCAAATGGCCGCTGCCCGGCGCAGGGGCCAAGCTCGATCAGGTGATCGATTTCGCTGCCGATGAGCCGGGGCCGCTGACCCGCATCGACGCAGACGGCCTCATCGCGCGCGAACTGCCGAGCCCTATCGAGGGCCGCAGGCTCAGGCTGGCGGACGAGCTTTTCGAGGACGACGCGTTGATTTTCCTGAGCCTGAACAGCCGCTCGCTCCGATTCGGGCCTTCGAACGGCGGCTCGCCCGCCCTCAAGGTCGACTTCGAGAGCATGCCGCATCTCGGCATCTGGACCAAGCCCGGCGCGCCTTATCTCTGCATCGAGCCTTGGTTCGGTTATGCGAGCCCGGCCGGGTTTTCCGGTCCGCTTACGGAAAAGCCGGGCTCCGTCAACCTTGCGCCCAAGGAGGCCAAAACTTTCGCAATGAGCTTCGAACTGGTTTGACGCATCATTTGCGTGAGGGCTGTTCAGATCCTGCAAAGCACAAGATTCGCTCCTGCTTGCCCGAATACTGTTGGCAGGTGAACGTGTTCGAAGCAGTTCTCAAAGGTCCAAGCGCCTTGTCCGATCCAAAAGCTATCGCCCTATCGAGCGTAGACCGTCTGACGCCCCTTACCCTGCAATTGGCTCGGTCCAGCCCGCAGACGCTGCTCCGGAACGGAAATGTGGTCGAGGTGCGGGTCATCGGCATGCTCGCCGGGGATACGGCGCAGCTCGAGATCCTTGGCCAGAAAGTGGAAGTCAGCACGTCTCAGGCGCTCAAGGCCGGGACAACGATGAGCGTAGCGATTAATCGCAGCGGCAGTAGCATTCAACTGGTCATTCAATCCGATGCACACGGCGCTCGCCCGCCACAAAGCTCTCAGCCCACGGCCGTGCCCGAGCGCGCCTACAACGCGCTAGGCGAAGCAGCTGGCAGTTCGCGGCCTGGGACGGCCTCGATCGAAGGTCGGATTCTGGCGACGCAGGCCGCTATCAACGAAGCAGTGATGAGCGCCGGGACGAATTCTCAAGGCGCCAATATTCCGCCGCCGGGTTCTCAACTGGCGATGAGGGCGGCGTATTCCGCAGCCGACGTTGCTTCATCGAGAAATCCAGGCTGGCTACGAACAGGAGGCCACGGCACCAGCCTCTAGCGAGGATCAGGGTCCATCCGGCGGCGGTCTTGAACTGGTCGTTCGGCCTGATGCCGATGGCGTTCCCCAAGCGACCCTCGCTGCAGCCCATCGGCTTTGGGCGCGCCTACGCGGTCCTAGGCGGAACCGTTGGCAGTTTTTTGCAGTCTGCAGCGGCTTCAATTGAAGACCCGGTCCTGGCGGCCCAGGCCGCTATCAATGAAGCGGCGCTGGACGCCGATACAACTTTCCAAAGCGCGCCCCTTGCCTCTGCGCCGTTTGGCTCGAAACCAGCTGTGCAGGCGGCGTATGCCGAAGCAGCTTTTGCACCTCAGGCGCAACTGCAAGCGGAGATACGGGCGCTGTACGAGGTGGGAGCAAGGCCTTCCGCCCCTGAGCTCAGTGAGAATGATGCGCGTTCGCCGTCATCGGCTTCCGAATCCTCAAAGCTCACCCCGCAGGCAGCGGTCTCCTATCCGGCCTCTGAACAGCAGGAGCCGAATTCCGCTTTTGCGATACAAGTCCCATTTCAGCTCCCGCAGATGCCGCAACCCATCCTGATGCGGATCGAGCAGGAGGATGAAGACGAGGCACGGCCAGAGGAACGGTCACGATCAACCAAGCGCTGGACGGTCAACTTCTCGCTCGATGCGGGGACCATGGGTCCCGTCCATGTAAATATCGGGCTTTCGGCCAGCGCTCTAACCGTCAGGCTGGCGAGCGATCAGGCCGAATCCTCGCCGGTTCTCAGCGCCTGGCTTCCGGAACTCAAGGCCGCCCTTGAGCAGGCCGATTTCGCGGTCGAGGATCTTTCGGTCCGCGAGGGCGGCTTAATGACGAGGCCCCTGCCGTGATTGAGAAAGACAAGGGGCAGACACCCCAGAAAGTCGCCGTGGCGCTTCGATATGAGCTCGGAGTTGATACCGCTCCGTGCGTGACTGCGAAGGGAAAAGGCGAAGTCGCCGACAGGATTGTCGAACTCGCCGAGGCTGCAGGCGTTCACGTCGAGCGCAATGAGCCTTTGGCGCAATCGCTGTCGCAGCTTGAGCTCGACCAGAAAATTCCGAAGGAACTGTACCGCGCGGTGGCCGAGGTGATCGGGTTCATCCTCAGGAAGGCGGGAAAAGCCTGACTTCCACCCTCAAGCGGCCTGCATCACCGCAGCCCTGACTGCAGCGAACTGGCACGCTGCGCCACCGAGCACGAAGATGTGCCAGATCACATTGTGAAAGCGCAGCCGCTCCATCAGATGGAACGCGACGCCCAGCGTGTAGACGATGCCGCCCGCCACCAGCAAGGCGAGCGCCTGGCCCGGTAAGGCGGCCACTATGGAGTTCGAGCGCGATCAGCACCATCCACCCTTGGAAAAGATAAAGCACGACGGAAATTCTATCGAAGCGCCTCGGGAAGCGGAGCTTGATGACGATGCCCACAGCGGCAACAGCCCACACGGCTGCGAGCAGGGCATGCCCTACCGCGCCCCCGACCACCAGCGCGAAAGGCGTGTAGCTGCCTGCGATCATGACGAAAATGGCGGCATGGTCCAAGCGCCTCAGAATTTCCTTCACCCCGGCATGAGAGACGAGATTGTAGGCTGCGGACGCTGCAAACATACCGACCATCCCGATGCTGTAGACGATCAGGCCGATAAGCAGCGCCAAGGGCAGAGTGCCGATCGCGCCGATCAGCAGCAGAACCGCGGCAGCCACGCTGAAAAGAATGCTCACGGCGTGGACGCAAGCATCCGCAATGCGCTCAAGACGCGTATAGGATGGAAAATGCAAGTGGTTCATGCCGGCCACCTCACAGGGGCCAGCATAGGGCCAACCTCGCTAATGTTTCAACTCGTCAGCGGCGATGCGTGCGCGAAAGCGGCTGAGGCCGTACGCGATAATTCCCGCCACGATGGGAATGCTTATGCCCATGACGAGTTCCGGGTTCACTTCGAAGCCGCCCGCGTGGGCCGCCTTCGCGGCGTAGCCAACGAGACCCACGATGTAATAGGTGATGGCGGCGACCGATAGCCCCTCGACGGTTTCCTGCAGGCGAAGCTGAAGCTTGGCGCGCCGGTCCATCGAGGCAAGCACGGCCTGGTTTTGCTGCTCCAACGTTACGTCCACCTTGGTCGAAAGCATATTCGTCGCGCGCGCCACCCTGGTTGACAGCGCCTCCTGGCGCGTGGTGGCGGCGGCGCAGGTGCTCATCGCCGGTTCAAGACGGCGCTCGGTGAACTCCTGGAAAAGCTGCAAGCCTTGTATGCGCTCCTCCCGCAGTTCCTCAATTCGCCGCTGGACGATATCATAATACGCCGCCGCGGCGCTGAAACGATAAGCGCTTGCGGCACGGCGGCTTTCGATCTCCGCTTCGAGCTTTGTCAGGCTATCGAAAAGGCCGGGCTCTTCCTTGTCACCGAGCCGCACCATTGCGGAGGTGATCTCCACAAGTTCGCCTTCCCATGAATTCAGCAGCGGCGCCAGTTCTTGCGCGAAAGGCAATGCGAGCAGCGCCATCATGCGGTAGCTGTCAATCTCGACCAGGCGCTGCACAAGGCGGCCCGCCTGCCGGGGCGTCAGTGTGAGGTCCTGGATAAGGATGCGGCTGAAGCCATCGCGATGGATGCGAAAATCCGTGAAAGCGCGCGCTGCGCCACTTGAAACACCCGGATCCGACGAGGGTATTGCCATCGAAATATCTTGTGGAGATATCATCGAGATTGGGAAGCGCCGAGTTGCGGCCGCGTGACCATGATATTGGTGGCGACCAGGAGCTTGCCTGGCAGGTTCGACACCCATTCCTGCGGCACGGCCCTGATCGGCGGATCGGAGAAACGGCGGGCTGTCCTCTTTTCGATAATGAACTCGTAGCGCGTAAACTCGGTGTGACGTTCCCATTTGACGCGGAATGGGCCAAGATCGGCGCTGTAATGATTGGCTCCTTCCGCTGGCAGCGGCGCGTTGAACCTTTCCGCCAGTTCGCGAACCTTGACCCCGCTCTCAAGGCGCGCGGCTTCGTCCGTGAAAAGCGCGAGATACGAGATGGAGCAGGGCGCGCGCAACTCTTCGGGCGGACGGGCGTGAACCTCGTCATTCAACTTCTGCCGCAGGGGATGGTTCGCCGGAAGGATCATACCCTGTGTCTGTTCCATCCGCGGCCATCCGTCAAGCCTCGTTGATTGGTTCGCGCGCTCGTGAGGCGGCTTTCGCAAGGGCTTTCCATAATTTGAGAAAAACGTGAATATCGACAGGCCAGAACTTATGGCGCTGGTATTGGTCTTCCTTTATGAGTTCCCTTCCTTCCACTCCAGTCTGGCGGATCATGAAACTTCTTCGCATCCTCGCCGTGCCTGTCGCGCTGTTTTGCATCGGAGCAGGGCTGTGGCAGCTTGAGAGCACAACGGCGGGCCTGCCGATATCGAGAACGTATGTCGGCGAGACGCCTGTCACGGTGTTCAGGCCCGAAGGTGCGGCGCCTGCCCCTGTGGTCGTAATTGCCCATGGGTTCGCAGGCTCCCAGCAACTCATGCAGCCCTTCGCCGCCACGCTTGCCCGCAACGGCTTCATCGCCGTGACCTTCGACTGCCTCGGGCATGGCCATAATCCACAGCCCATGACCGGCGACGTGACGAAGGTGGAAGAAGGTCCCACGCCCGCGCTCGTCAGGGACCTCGGGAGAGTGGCCGCGTTCGCTAAAAGTCTTCCCGGCAGCGATGGGCGCATCGCGGTGCTGGGGCATTCAATGTCGAGCGACATCGTGATCCGCTACGCGCAGGAGCATCCCGAGGTGGCGGCGACGGTCGCCGTCTCCATGTTCTCGCCCGTCGTGACGCCGGAAAGCCCGAAGAACCTCGCCGTCATCGTCGGCGACGATGAGTTCGGCAAGCTCAAGGACGAGGGCCTGCGCGTTGTGCGCATGGTTTCCGGCGGAACGCCAGAACCAGGCGTGACCTATGGCAGCTTCGCGAATGGAACGGCGCGCCGCGTCACCTTCTCGCCCGGCGTCGAGCACATCGGCGTGCTCTACAGTCCGGCAAGCATGGCGGCGGCCCTCGACTGGCTCGAACAGGCGTTCGGGCAAAGCCATAGCAATGGCTATCTGGATAAACGCGGCCCCGCGATCGGCCTCCTCTTTTTCGGGCTCGCGCTCCTCGCCTGGCCGCTTGCGGCGCTTCTCCCGCGGGTGTCGGTTCCTCCAACCGGGGCAGGTCTGAGATGGCGAAAGCTTCTTCCCCTCGCAATCGCCCCGGCGATCCTCACCCCTCTTATCCTCTGGAAGATGCCCACCAAATTCCTCCCCATCCTCATGGCCGACTACATAACCATCCATTTTGCTTTGTACGGTCTTCTCACAGCGGCCGGGCTGTGGCTTGTGGCGCGCAGTGCATCCAAGGAAGGGAAAGTTTCGGCCCGGCCGGATTACGCCGTAGCCACATGGGCCGGTGCGACTTCCGGACCTGACTTGCGCCTTATCGATGCGCCCACGCAGGGCCTTATGCTGCCCGGACCCGCGACTGCGGCGCCCGCTACAAGAGAACTCGTGCCGATAATGGGACGCGGCGCCCTTGCTGCCGCAGCGCCACAGGCTTCTCCGTCTCCGCCTCCGGCTGCGATCCCCAGAAGGCTGAGCTACACGCAGTTCATCCTCGCGACGCTCCTCGTCGCCGCCTACGGCATTTTCGTCTTCGGCTTGCCTTTGGACCGATACGTCATGTCCTTCTCGCCGATCCCCGAGCGGGTTCCCCTGCTCCTCGCGGTCCTTGCCGGAACGCTGCCCTTCTTCCTAGCAGACGAATGGCTCACCCGAGGCCCCGGCGCGGCGAAAGGCGGTTATTCCTTGACGAAGCTTTTCTTCCTTCTCTCGCTCGCCATTGCGGTTGCGCTGAACTTCAAGAAGCTGTTCTTCCTGATGTTCATCATCCCGATCATCCTGATTTTCTTTGTCATCTACGGTTTGTTCAGCGGCTGGGCGAACCGGCGAACCGGAAACCCGCTTGTCGGCGGAGTTGCAAACGCGCTCGCCTTCGCCTGGGCCATTTCCGTCACCTTTCCGCTCATCAGCCAGTAAGGAAAAGCAAGGACGCTCGGGATAACGCCTGTTTTTTTCGGTGAAATCGCTTATCAATGTACTCGAATAAACAGCGGACATTTCAATGAAGCATCATTCCCTGCCCTCGGCGGCCGTCTTATTGCTTGCTGCGAGCATAGCCATTCTGCCCGCACCGAGGGCTTCTTATGCGCAACTTGCCCCCGCAAAGGGGGTTCAACTCGCGTCGCACCGGGCGGTCTATGACCTGACTCTCGACAAGACGGGGGCGGGATCCAATGTCAGCGACATTCGCGGCCAGCTCGTCTATGACTTCAGCGGATCGGAATGCCAGGGCTACACCCTCAATACCCGTCTCATCACAGAAATATTCGATCGCGAAGGCAAACCCAGCACCACCGACATCCGCTCCGAAAGCCAGGAGGATGCGGAAGGGCGGCATTTCCGGTTCAACACCTCTCAATATGTCAACGATAAACTGAGCGAGAGCACGAAGGGATTCGCCGCGCGTCCGCCCCGGTCGCGCGACATCGTTAATGTGGAACTCGAAAAGCCGAAGAGGAGCATGTTTACCCTATCCGGCAGCATCTATTTCCCGACGCAGCATTCACTTGCCATTTTAAAGGCCGCGATGGCCGGCGAAACCCGCATTCAGGCCGATATTTATGACGGGTCTGAAAAAGGCACGAAAATCTATGAAACGACAACGGTGATTGGCGCGCCGCTGGAACTGGCAGCGAATGCGCAATTGCCCGTTGTCAAGAACTCGGAAGAGCTGGACTCGATCCAATCCTGGCCTGTGGTCGTCAGCTATTATGACCAGGGTCCGAAAAAAGATGGCCTTCCAAGTTACGAAGTGTCTTTCCGCATGTACGCAAATGGTGTCAGCCGGAAGCTGAAGCTCGATTACGGCACCTTCTCGTTGAACGGGGAACTGACAGAGATCGAGTTTTCGAAAACGAAGCCGTGCCCTTGAGAGAGCCTGAGCAGAACCTGTCCATGGCTCGCAAAAAACACTCCGTGCACGCTGTCGGCGTGAGTAAAGGCGGCCCGATGAGGCTTGCGGTTCTGGCCCCGCTATGGGCTGCCTTGCTTCTTTCGCAGGCGGAAGCAGCCGAGTCGATGATGCCGCCGGGATCCTAAGCATTCCGATTAAGAAGAATCCGCGCGCCGGCATAGGTTACGATGATTGCGCCGGCGATCAAGTACATGCCAAGCGAGATGGCTTCCAGCCCCGTTCTGGCGTCGGCGGCGAACGCGAGAAGGATGAGGGCAGCCGACGTGCGCCAGAACCATAAGGCAACATCGCGCAGGATCATGGCGGGGTAAAAATCGCTTCCGCGATGGCTCATGCCGTCCATGGTTTTGAGGTCGATGACGTGCTGGGAAACGCGCATGATCGGCTGCACGAGGCTGGTGCCGATCGTGTACACGACGAGCGGGACTAGTGTGAGCGAAAGGCCGAGCATGATATTGAGCGCCACAAGCACGATCGAACTTATGCCGAGTATGAACAGGCGGTTTTCCGGGCGGCGGCGCGAGCCAACCGCCAACAGCGCGAGCGCCCCGGCGATGGCGAAGACCGTGTTGAAACCGCCGACATTCAGCGCTGTGCCAAGCACCGTGATAGCCGCCAGCGGGATCACGGTCTGCTGAAGAATATGCGCCGCAGCGCCGCCCATGAGATATATTTGGGCCGCCTGATTGCGCCGGTCTGCGAAGAAATGCACAAGATCGTGCCACCCGATCGGAGCCGGGCGGTAATCCTTCAGCGCGCCAAGAGACGGAAGCCCAAGCAAAAACAGGGGCGGCATTGCCAGGAACAGGAGGGTGAAATCGCCAAAGCCGAGCCTGTGCGAGATCCAGATCAGAAGCGTCGCAAAAGCGGGGCTCGCCAAGGTTGAGAGCTGGTCGCCGGCGGACAAGAACGTCGAATAGATGTCGCGTTCATGATCGCTTGTTTCCATCAGTTCGTAAGTATGAATGGTGAGCCAGAAAAGCCCGATGCCAATCCCTCTTATGGCCACGGCTCCGCAAGTTTGCGGCACATCACGGGCGAGCGGAAGAAGGATAAGGCCGAATGCGGTAAAGAGGAAACTGAGCAGAAACCCGTGCTTGGCATTCAACCGGTACAGCGCCGCGACCGCGCCGAAAATGCAAAAACCAACCATGATGCCGGTAAAATTCACTATCGAGGCAATGATATTGAGCTGTAGGCTATTGAATGTCTCGTAGATGTAAATCTGAGAAAATGCAGCGACAGCTCTTGTGACAAAACTGTAAATCCAAAACAAGTAAATCAGCGAACGCAGCGAGCGCCGCTGCAACCGGAAGTGTGCCAGCGAAAGCATCGGTAACCCCTGCCACGCATCTTTGAGATAGGCGTTACCGTCTCTTGCGCGAAGCTGTCCTATAGCGCAAGCTATCCGTAGCACGCGGAGTCTCGGCTGTGCCGCGTAACGGCGTCATGAAGAAAACGCACCCACGCGTTTTTCGCTAGCGCCCCGTGCTCTTCACCCCAGCATCTTTGCGTCCGTCGCTTTGGACGGGCGCGAACCAAAATAAAGAAAGGCTTCGTTCGAGCCCCCGGTATGAACTGTACATGTCCCGTTACGGTTTGGTTCATAAAAAGCCGGAAACTGGCCGCTCAGAGGGTTTCTCGCAAAGAACCAGGAGCCGCGCAGCTCCAGGCAAAGAATATCGTCTTTTAGAAACCTGGTTGCGTGCTGGCGCAGTTCGATCTCCAATGGAACGATCTCGCCGGGCGCTAAAGGTTCTGCACGGGAATTGGTGTGAACCGGCTGAGCTGGCGTGGCAAGGGCCGCGTCGAGTTCACGATGTGCGGCGCGCTGCCAGCCCTTGCTCACGATATCTCGCGCATATCCGAAGCTGCCCTCGAACAGGATTTCCTGACCCCGCCGGAATTTCCTGATACCGGCAAAGACCCTCATGTCGTCCACGCCAACGAGCTCGATCGGCAAACGCAGAGCCGCGGGGCCGATGATGTCGATGTCCTCCATCACCGTCCAAGAAAAGCGGATGCCTTTGCCTCGCACCTCGAAGCTTATGGCCGCCGGCTCGCCCGGAGCGTGCGTCAGCGCCCTGTCGCTTGCTCGAAGCCAAAGACGCTGCCATGTGAGATCGCTCGGCGGCCAAGCCTCCTCCTTGGTCACCGCGGCGGGTTTGCTTCCCGTATCATAGATCGCGAGACGGACTGCGGGCTCGTTATCCCAGCCATTATCGGCGCCTTTCAGGAAATGATCGAAAAAGCGAAGGCGGGTCTCTGCCGCTTCCTGACTGTAATACGTGCTCCATTTGCCGGAGCGATGCGTGGTGATCCATTTCTGCCTGGACGCCGCTCGCCGGTGCGCCTGAAAACTGCCGCGCGTGTGCAATGAGTGATCCGAGAAGCTGGCGCAAACCAGCATGGGCGCCTCGATCTTTTCGAGAGCCGCCGCACGCTCTGCCCAGAAAGCGTCGCGGTCGGTATGCCGGTTCACCTCAGTTTCCAGATTGGTCCTGACCCGCGCAGCCTTGCCCGCTTTGTCAAACCAGAGCCTGGAGAATCCGTTCTCGCGAACGCCGCCCGGGTAGACGAAATCCCGGTACACATCGTTGAACCCCTCCCAAGGGCAGATCGCTGCCAGATGCGGAGGATGCTGCACGGCCGCGAAATACTGGCTGATCGCGAGGTAGGACACGCCATCAAGCCCGATGCGTCCGTTGGACCAGGCTTGCGCGGCAGCCCATTCGATCAGGTCGTAATAGTCGCGCCCTTCGATGTCCGAGAAGAATTCGCCAACACCCTCGGACGTGCCTGCACCCCTCAGATCGCAATTGATGACGGCGTAACCGCGCGGCACGAGGACGGCCGGATCGGGCGCTTCCCAGCTTGTCCAATCGGAGATGACGATTTCGTCCGGTTGCGGGAAAAGGCGATATTGAAAGTTCGGGCTGCGGCCGCTTTTGGATCGCGAAGGGATCTTATCCTTCCCGTAAGGGTGGGCCGACATGATGACCGGAACAGGCGCATCGCTTTTCGGCCGGAACACATTCGCGCGCAGCGTCACGCCATCCCGCATGGTGATTGGCACATCCCATTCCGCCAGGATGGAGGGGGGAGCGGGTGTGATCGTCACGTTGGGGCTCAAAGCGGTCTTGATGCGCCGTATCGCAAAACCTAACGCGCTGCGGCTCTCGTCCGGCATCTCACAATTCTCCTGTCAGGGACCCCGACCGTGGGCGACACAGATTCGATCGAGGCTATATGACGGCGGTTGCCTTGGGCGAGGCTCGACGCCTAGCAGGCTCGATTCCTGCAGGTCCCTTTTCGAAGTTTTGCGAGCGACCCCGCATCCCCGCAAAAAGGTACAAGCCGCCTTATTCAGTCCGCAGTGATACGCAGCAATGCCGCAACAAAAGCCCCGTCGGGGGGAAGCACGATGCTCTTCATTCTTGGTAGCATAATCCTGATCGTTATCGCTGCATTGGCCGCGATGATCGCGTTCGGCGCCGGCGCCCCACCAGTGCCGCTTGCCTCAATCGGCAACGCTTTTGAAAAAGTCGATTTCAGCGACCTGCCGCCCGCGCAGACCCTCGCCGGGCGCGGCGGAGCCATGACGTTCCGCGTTTGGCCCGCCAATCCGAATCCAGTGCAGCCAGAACTTGCCGTGATCGCGATCCACGGCTCGTCGGCGACGAGTTACAGCCTGCATCCGCTCGCCAAGGCGCTCAATGCGGAAGGCATGACGGTGTATGCGCCCGACATCCGCGGCCACGGCGGCACGGGCCGGCGCGGCGACATCGATTATGCGGCACAACTCGACGACGACCTCGCCGACTTCGCTGCGGAGGTGCGCAAACGCCAGCCGGCCGCCGAGCTTGCGTTGCTCGGCTTTTCCTCCGGAGGAGGTTTCGCGCTGCATGTTGCGGGATCGGTTGCAGGCAAAATGTTCGTGCGAACGGTGCTGCTTGCGCCGATGCTCGGGCCATACGCTCCAACCGCAAGACCAGGAAAGAGCCCGTGGGTGACGCCCTATGTCCCGCGCATCATAGCGATCATGCTGCTGAACAAGCTCGGCATCCACGCCTTTGATCATTTGCCGGTGCTGGCCTTCGGCATTCCGCCGGCGCGTGCGGAGCTTCTCACGGGGCTTTATTCCTTTCGGCTCATGCGCGCCTTCGGCACTCTCGACTATGCCGCAGACATCGAAAATACGGCCTCGCCGCTTGCGATCCTGGTTGGAGAGAAGGACGAGCTGTTTTTTGCCGAAAAATTTGAGCCTGCGGTCAAAGCTATCCGCGCCGATGTTGCGGTCACAATAGTTCCCGGCCTCAACCACATCGACATGATCACCGATCGACGCGCCGTTCCAGCCATCGCCGCGGCCCTGCGAAAGCGCAGCGAACCCCGGTAGCTGGACTTATCCCACTCGCACATTTAGGCGCCGAAATACCAGCCAGCGCAGCTTGCGATAACTCGCCCGGCCTGCTAGCCATCCCTCGAACAGAAGGATGAGGGGATATGGTTGCTGAATGCACGAATGGCCTCGATACGGGGTTTGTGAGCCTTGGGTATGCCAAAGTCATGGTGCTCGGCGTGGTGCAAGGCATCACCGAGTTGATGCCCATCTCGTCCACCGCGCACATGCGCCTCGTGCCCGCTGTTCTCGGCTGGCGCGATCCAGGTTCGGCGTTTTCGGCCGCAATGCAGCTTGCGGCGTTGGCGGCCGTCATCACCTACTTCTGGAGCGATGTCCGCGGGCTTGTGCTTGGGTCGGTGTCGGCGGTTGCGCGGAGGGATTGGCGCGACAAGTCGTTTCAATTCGCGGCGGCAATCGTGCTGGCGACAATTCCCATTGTGATCGGCGGCCTCCTATTGTCACCCATCCTCAACGCCTGCAACTCGCCTTTGCGCGGCCTCTTGGTCATCGGCTGGGCAAGTCTGGTGATGTCCTTGCTCCTGGCGCTCTCCGAAATTCTGTGCCGGCATCGCCGCACCTTGGCCAGCGGTACGTTGCTTGACGCGCTGATTGTCGGCATTGCTCAGGTCGGGGCGCTGATCCCTGGCGTATCGCGCTCCGGATCGACGCTGACGGCTGCGCTCTTCCTCAATTTCAAGCGGGAAGAGGCGGCGCGCTTTTCATTCCTCCTGGGCCTTCCGGCCATCACGTTGGCTGGTTTCAAGGAATTGTGGGAACTGCGGCACGCCAGTCTGGACGCGTACGCGTGGTCGGTGCTGGCTGTTGGGCTTGTCGTCGCAAGCCTTTCGGCATTTGCCGCCATTTGGGGATTGCTGCGAATCCTTGAGAGGTATTCCGCCTGGCCCTTCGTTGTTTATCGCGCGGTGATGGGCCTGGTCCTGGTTGTCGGCAGCTATCTGGGATGGCTTGCCTGATCGCCAATCCCGCCGTGGCGGCCTGCGTACACGCAATTCAATGTCGAGGCAGGCGCAATCCCGTCGCCGTGCTATAATGGCTGCATGGTCTTCCAGAAGGAACTGACGCTGCACACGCGAAGCTCGGGCGAGATGCACGACCTCACCGACGCGGTCACCCGGATTGTCAGCGAGTTGGGTGTGCGCACAGGCATCGTGCAAATCTTCAACGTGGGCAGCACCGGGGCTATCGGCGCCATCGAGTTCGAGCCGGGCCTGAAGCAGGACCTTCCGGCGCTGTTGCGGCGCCTGATTCCGCCGAGCCGGGATTACGCCCACGAGCAAACCTGGCGCGACGGCAACGGCCATTCCCACCTCCAAGCGACGCTGCTCGGTCCGAGCCTGACGGTGCCCGTGCGCGAAGGCCGGCCCGTGCTCGGCACTTGGCAGCAGATTTTTCACATCGAATGCGACGTTCGGCCCCGCGAACGGACCGTGGTCGTTACGGTGCTGGGCGAATAACGCACGGCCACTGCCTGCGCCGGGAGGATGTGAGGGTGCCATGCTCAAACGCAAAGGCGCCTCCAAGAGCGTCCACGGCGGCGCGTGTCATGGTGCGGTTAATACCGATAATAATACCCCCACGGCGGCGGAGGCGGTGGCGTGTACCCATCTGCGGCGGGAGGCGGAGCCGATCCAAGCACGCATCCTTCCAGCTGATAATAGCTATCTGGTTTGCTTGAGGTCTTGAGCCATTTCAGGCAGCGCCCGCGAATCTCCGCGGGGATTGACTCCCACCGCTCCTGAAGACGGCTGTAGATCTCCTGCGTCCTCTGAACCAATAATCGTAGCCCTCGCCGGCTGGTTCGCAGTGTTTTTCAATCGAGAAGTGTGGAAGCGACTGTCCGAAGGCCGGTCCAGCCGCCAGCATGAAAGCCATAACGGCAACGTGCTTCATCGTGATGACCCGCAGTTTGAAAACCGCATGAGAAACCTATTCCGCATCAGTTGCTGCAAAAGCATGGCGCGAGGCTGGCGTCCTGAATGAATGGGCGACCTCGCAGCTTCTGATTACGCAGGCCACGACGGCGCGAACCCGGCCCACCGGGCGGAGGCGACGGTCGCGAGCGATCTTCCGCCCCGGCGGGCCGCTTCACATGTGGCTACTGGCGCCCCTACTAACCGCACCTTTACCTCGACCGCACATGATTATCACAATCCTAGATTGAGGGGCGGTGATGCTTGCAAATTTAAAAATAACAACTCGTATCAATCTGACCTTGCTGCTGGGGCTGATCGGCACCTTGATAGTCATGTCTATCGGCTATTCCATCTTGCGCGCTCAGATGATGGAAGAGCGGCAGACACAGCTCCGCGATCTCCTCGACATGGCCGTCACCATCGCCCACGACAAAATGATTGCTGCTGGCGGGCCGTCAACAGATGACGGACGCAAAGCCTTTTTCTCAAGTCTGCAATCCTCTCATTTCGGCAGCGAAAAGCAGGCAAACTATATTTTTGCCTATGACTACGATGGCGTTGTCACGGTCTTGAATGATCGATCGAAGATCGGCAAGAACCGCTTCGAACTCGCGGATCCAAGCGGTTTTAAATTCATCCAGGCATTTATCAAGGTCGTCAAGGGTCCAGCGGGAGCAGGTTTTGTCCCCTATTCGTATGAGAAGGGCGTCGGCGGCCCCATAACCCCGAAGCTCTCCTACATCAGAAATGTCCCGGAAATCGACGGTCTCGCCGGCATTGGCGTTTACCTGGACGATATGGACGCGGCATTTTTTAATAGGCTCTTGCTCAACCTCTGGCATGATGACCGTCTGCTCGTCCTCGCGCTCCTTGTTCTGGCTCTGTTCAGCGCACTCATGGGCCACTCGCTCATCCGGTCCATCAGAACTGGGCTCGCAGATGCGAATAATGCGCTTGAAGCCGCAGCCAGGGGTGACTTCTCAAAAGACATCGACTGCAAACGGCGGGACGAGGTAGGCACGCTGATCGGCTCGCTCAACCGCATGACCCAGAACCTGCGCGAGACCGCCGGGGTGGCCGACGCCATCGCCAGAGGCGACCTCGCCGTCGAGCCGAAGCCGCTTTCCGACAAGGACACGCTCGGCCTCGCTCTGAAACGCATGACCGGGAAGCTGCGCTTGGTTGTCTCTGAGGCGCTCGCAGCGGCGGGCCAAGTGTCGTCGGGTTCGGAACAGCTTTCCTCCGCGGCGCACGAGCTGTCCTCCGGCAGCAACGAGCAGGCGGCCTCTGCTGAGGAAGTGTCCTCGTCAATGGAACAGATGGCGGCCAACATCAAGCAGAACGCCGACAACGCGGCCCAGACCGAGAAAATCGCGCGCCAATCCTCCGCCGATGCGCAGGCCAGCGGCGATGCAGTGAACCGCGCGGTGCAGGCCATGCAGATTATCGCCGATAAGATCACCTTCGTGCAAGAGATCGCGCGTCAGACCGACCTTCTCGCGCTAAACGCGGCGGTAGAGGCGGCGCGGGCCGGGGAGCACGGCAAGGGCTTCGCGGTGGTCGCCTCCGAAGTGCGCAAGCTCGCCGAGCGGAGCCAGACCGCGGCCGGCGAGATCAGCGCGCTGTCGAGTCAGACGGTGACGGCGGCGCGCGAGGCGGGCTCCATGCTCGTGAAGCTCGTGCCCGACATCCGAAAGACGGCGGAACTCGTCGGGGAAATCAGCGCCGCCTGCCACGAGCAGGACATCGGCGCCAATCAGGTGAACCAGGCCATCCAGAAGCTCGACAAGGTGATCCAGCAGAATGCGGGCGCTGCGGAGGAAATGTCGGCGACCTCGGAGGCGCTGTCCGGCCAAGCCGACAAGCTGAAAGGGAGCATCACGTTCTTCCGGATGGGAAAGAAGGTGCAGGGCGTGGGTCGAGAGCGGAAACGGCCTCAGGAAATGACGTCGCCCTCACACTCTCCGGGCCGGAAATCACGTTCACAAGTGCCCGAAGATTTGGGCGAACTCACCTGAAGATGCGAAGACGCCTCAGGATTTGATCGAACTCAAACAGTTATGGTTCGGCAACCTTCTTATTCGCCGCAAGGATAACGATGTCATGGGAAAAAACGGAGGCGTTGTACCAGTTGAAGCTTCCTTCCAGGACCAAACGGTCGTCAATATCGCAGTTGGAATGAATTGGTGAATAGGAGACTGCAACATCGTGGGTTCGGTACGCCAATGCGACCGGAATACCTGCCTCCTTCAATCGCGTCACGCTTGGCAATAGTGGCCGCTTGAGTTCCTCCGCCATGGGATGTTCCTTTCCAGGATCGCCCTGCCGGGCAAGATGGCCGTTCAGGATGATGTTCACGTCGACGCCGCGCCGATGGGCGTGAACCAGGGCGTCGATCACACTATCCTGATGCTCGCCTTTCAACTCGCAGATCAGGAAAAGCACCAGTTTTATCGAATGCCGGGCGCGGTGAATCTCGGAAAATTTGTTATGCATGTCCGGCGCGACCTCGATCAGCGGATCTTGCGGGGTGCAGAACCCCCCCAGCAACCCGATTCCTGACCGTTTGAGCCGGGCGTAGTTGTCGCTGTTGGTCAAGGTCATCTTGCGCCAGTCGACGATGCACTCGACCTTCACGCCGTTCCGATGCGCATGAATGAGGTGGTTGGTAAAATCTGTATCGTCGATGCGTCGACGCAAACCTTGATCTTCAGATGCCGGTCACTGTTCCTTTGCCGCCTGCGGGTTGTGGCATCGATCTCCGCTTCGATGCTAAGCAAGCGCAATCGGGCGCAGTGCCGTCAAGGGTTGAATGCGGTTGCGGCAATTCAACAGTCCGAATTGCCGCCGGCGCAGGCAAAGGCTTCCGATCCTGTTTAGCAATGATGCGTATCCCCGCCCCGCCCCGGCGCCCAGGCGAAACGAGGCAAGGGGCGGTGGACTAGCTGCGCGGTCAATCTCGTGAAAGTACGGGTTTCCCTGACGGTACGCCCGAACCAGCGCAGGCTGGTTAATTTCCTGTTGGAAAAGTGTTTCTCCGATATAGAAAGATTTCGGTTTTTAGTGTAGCGAGCACAGCATGGCGAACATAGGCGAGGGCCAATCCAATAAATGCTAGTTTTCAGAAGCAATTCGCTAGGCAGGACTGTCCTCTCTCTTCCTCGGCCGGACCGCCAACCGGTCGCAAGGCAAACGATCTGCGAAGGCCAACACCGACATCGGCTGCTTTATATCTGCGACTGGCTGCCGCCGGATTTCGGCGCGGTAGGCCAGTACAGTGTGATTTTCGCGAGGAAGCTGGCAGCGGACGGTCTTGACGTGACGCTCGCCGGACTCTCGACCCTTGGCGACAGCGACACTAGCGAGGAGACTGGTGGCGGGCGCTATCGGGAGATTAAGCTCGCTACGAAACCCTATGACAAGACACGAACCTTGCGGCGGCTTTTTTGGACGGCAGCCACTAATACACGGCTCGTCTTCCGCCTGTGGGGCCTCATGCGCGCCTCAGAGTCAATTCTTTTTACGGGCAGTCCGCCCTTGTTGCTCCACTGGATCGCGCTAGCAAATCTAATCTTACGAAAGAAGCTTATTTACCGCATCACCGACTTCCACCCCGAATGCGCAATAGCTGAGCGTGGCCGTTCATCGGTACTTCTCAATCTGCTCTACCGCGCGACACTCTTTTGGCGGCGGCGAGTGCACATGTTCGAGATCCTTGGGCATGATCAGGGCGAACGCCTTGAGGCGATCGGGATACCGGCAGACCGCATGCGCTTCAAGCCTGACCCCTCGCCGGTCGAGATTTCGGCGGACACGGCGCCACTGGAACGGCCGCCCGAGGCGGCCGGAAAGGTTCTGCTCCTCTATTCAGGCAATTGGGGGATCGCCCACGATCACATGACGTTCGTAGAGGCATACCGGCGGCACCACAGTCAGGGAAACGCGAATGTGCTGTTGTGGCTCAACGCGGTTGGAGGCAAAGCCCAGCGGGTGGCAGACATGCTGACGGACTTAGGTCTGCCACTCGTGCGCGGGACGCCCGTTTCCTTGGATCGGTTGGCGAGTCTCTTGGTAACTCCAGACGCGCATTTGATCACGTTGTCGGATCCGTTCGTTGGCTACGTGCTGCCCTCAAAGGTGCATGGATGCGTTCAGTCGGCAAAGCCCGTCATCTTCATCGGAAGCAGACGATCCGACGTAGACCGTATTTGCAAGGAGAGCGGAAACGGGCGCTATCGTCAGGTCGAGGTCGGTGATGTGGCCGCCGCCGCTCAGGCGTTGGACGATCTCGGAACGCCAGCCGGTGAACACGGTGAAGGCTTTCGCATTGATAACAGTCGAACTGGAACCGCTAGTCCATGACATAGTAAGACTAGGTTATAAATCGTATCCACAAGGAATAGCGACGGGAAGCATTATGATGAAAAAAGCATTGGTATGTGGAGCTGGCGGGTTCATAGGAAGTCACCTCGTGAAGCGCCTCAAAAAGGAGGGGTTCTGGGTTCGGGGTGTCGATCTGAAATATCCGCAATTCAGTGAGACGGAGGCCGATGATTTCATCAACGGCGATCTGCGCGACCCGGCCATCGCCCGCGAAGCCGTCGATTGCCGCTTCGACGAGGTGTATCAACTTGCGGCCGACATGGGCGGCGCAGGCTACGTTTTCAGTGGCGAAAACGACGCAGCAGTGATGCACAACTCAGCGCTCATTAATTTGAACGTGTTGGAGGCCTGTCACCGGCGCAATAGCCGGCGGATATTCTATTCTTCCTCTGCCTGCATCTATCCGGAATACAGCCAGCGCGACCCCTCCAACGTGGGCCTCAAAGAAGACACGGCTTATCCCGCGGCGCCTGATAGCGACTACGGCTGGGAAAAGCTGTTCAGCGAGCGGTTGTATATGGCCTTCCATAGGAACTATGGAATGGTGGTGCGCATAGCTCGGTATCACAACATTTTCGGGCCTGAGGGGGCGTGGAACGACGGCAAGGAGAAGGCGCCAGCAGCATTGTGCCGGAAGGTTGCCATGGCCGACAATGGCGGCGCCATCGATATCTGGGGGGATGGCGACCAGACCCGTTCGTTCCTATACATCAACGAGTGTCTGGAGGGATCAATTCGTCTCATGCGCTCTGATTTCATGGGGCCGGTGAACATAGGCTCGGATGAAATGGTCAGCATCAACGGCCTAGCCGCCATGATCATGAAGATCGCGGGAAAGAAGCTCAGCTTCAAGCATGTGCCGGGCCCGCTCGGCGTACGTGGACGGAATTCCGACAACGACCTGATCGAGAAGCGACTGGGCTGGCGGCCTACGGAGCCCCTGTCCAGAGGGCTGGAGAAAACCTACCCATGGATACGAGCGCAGGTTCAGATCGCCCACCCAGAGACAACCGTCGCAAACTCAAGACATCAGCTTCGTTGAATGCTCCTTTTTTCACAAGCTGTACTGGCTAGATCTTAGCACTATCCCGTGGGGAAGGCGATGACCTTCCTCTGAATTCTTGCGTCGCCGCATTCCAGTTATCAAACTCCAAGGGTGCTTTCGCCGCTGCTTCCGTGGACTACTTTCTCAGTCACCTCATCGGCAACGTTCCGTTGGCGCTTCTACGCCGGTTGAGGAGGTGTCCACAAGCATCAAAAGCAAGCTTCCTGCGTGAGAAGTTGATACCTGCTATGGGGATGCTGCGGCGTCAGCTTAGAAAGTTCGGACACCCATCTATGTGCGGCTTAGCTGGAATATTCGCTTATCACTATGCGGCAGCCCCAGTTGATCGAAGGGAAGCTGAAAAGATTCGTGACCACATGTCCGCCCGCGGACCTGATGCGTCGGGTATATGGCTCGGCAACGGCGGGCGCATCGCCTTGGCCCACCGCAGGCTTTCGATCATAGACCTATCGGAATTGGGCTCGCAGCCGATGTTAAGTGCCGATGGTCGTCTTGCCGTGACGTTCAATGGCGAAATCTACAACTACCGGCAGCTGAGGTCAGATCTTGAGGAGCGTGGATATGTATTCCGGACGTCGAGCGATACGGAGGTGCTTCTGCATCTCTACGCCGAAAGAGGTCCGGACATGGTGTCCAGTCTTAGAGGCATGTTTGCATTCGCTATATGGGATAGCGCGCTCGGTTCGCTCTTTTTAGCCCGCGATCCCTACGGCATAAAGCCGCTCTACTATGCCGACGACGGTTGGACATTCCGCTTTGCTTCGCAGGTAAAAGCGTTGCTGGCAGGTGGAGCGGTAAGCACCGATCCCGATCCGGCGGGGATCGCAGGTTTTTACCTGCTCGGAGCCGTCCCTGAACCGTTCACGTGCTTTGCCACCATCCGGTCCCTGCCCGCCGGCAGCACGATGATTGTTGGCGAGTGCGGGCCAAGTGAAGCCCGTCCCTTTTTTAATATCTCAGAGGCTTATGAGGCAGCTGAAGCCGCTCGTAGCGAGATGGCCAGCGCGCCAGCGGTACGTGAAGCCTTGCTGGACAGCGTCCGGCATCATCTGGTGGCGGATGTCCCGGTCGGAGCCTTCTTGTCTGCTGGCGTTGATTCGGGAGCCCTGGTGGGCCTTATGCGGGATGCAGGGCAAAGCGAGATAAAGACGTTGACGCTGGGCTTTGAAGAGTTCGAGAACACGGAAAACGATGAAACTCCGCTCGCAGCGCAAGTCGCAAAGCTCTACAATACAAAACACTTCAAGCGCATGGTTAATCAGCGCGAATTCAACGAGGACCTGCCCCGAATCCTTGCGGCGATGGATCAGCCCTCCGTCGATGGCATCAACACATGGTTCGTTAGCAAGGCCGCCCACGAGCTTGGGCTTAAAGTTGCTATCTCAGGTTTGGGCGGCGATGAGCTTTTTGGCGGTTATTCCTCGTTCCGCCAAGTTCCTCGAGTCGCTTCGTTGATGCGTTGGCCGGGAAGACTGCCATTGCTTCCGGGAGTTTTTCGCAGGCTCGTCTGCGCTAACGCCGGCCGCGCCGCAACCCGCAACCCAAAGTGGGCTGGCATGCTTGAATATGGCGGCTCCACCGAGGGTGCTTATTTTCTGCGCAGAGGTCTATTCATGCCGTGGGAGCTTCCCGCCCTAATCGGGCCCGACATGGCCAAGGAGGGCCTGCGGAGGCTGATGCCGCTGCGTTATATTTCCTCCCGGCTGGGAGGTCGCCTCAAGTCCGATTTTTCGAAACTCTGCGTTCTTGAGTCTACAGTCTACATGCGTAATCAGCTGCTTCGCGACTCAGATTGGGCCAGCATGGCTCACAGTTTGGAACTACGCGTTCCACTTGTGGACAGCATGCTCCTCGCCGCATGTGCGCCGCATACCCTTGCCTTTGCTCCGAACCAGGCATCCCGCAAATCACTTCTTGCCTCGAGCCCTAAGCTTGCTCTTCCGAGGGCCGTAACGGAACGCGCAAAAACAGGGTTTTCAACGCCTATCGGTAAGTGGCTGGATGATTATTCCAGGGGGCAGCCGGCCCCGAGCGGCAACCCATGGCATGCTTCGCGGCGCCTTGCATCTCTGGTCATGCAAGCGTCAACGGCGCTCCACCCCGCTGAGGCGACCGCATGCGCGTCCTAGCTCTCGTGACTGATGCGTTTGGCGGACGCGGCGGCATTGCGCGCTACAATCGTGATTTCCTCACCGCGTTATCTGAGGTCGAGATCATAAGCCATATCATGGTGCTCCCGAGGCTCGCGTCGGACGCTCCAGGCCAGCTTCCACAGAAAATCAGTCAGTTGAAACCAAACCAAGGACGGCTTTCATTTTCATTGAATGCAATTTTGGAGGCCCGGCGTCTTTGGAAGTGCGACGCGATATTTTGCGGCCATCTTTTTATGGCGCCGCTCGCCGCGTTGCTGAGCCGGATGACAGGCGCCCAGCTCTGGCTGCAGGTACATGGCACCGATGCTTGGGATAAGCCGTCCCGATTGACAAGGTGGGGCGCGGAACAAGCCGACCTTGTAACCTCGGTCAGCCGTTACACGCGCCAAAGAATGATTGCAGGCTGGTTCGGCGCGGATCCGGGCAGCATTCGAATTCTTCCAAACTGTATTGGTGGGTCTTTCAGTCCAGGCCCCAAACCGGCAGGCCTACTGGAACGGTACGAACTTGCCGGACGAAAGGTTCTGCTGACGGTTTCCCGGCTTTGGAAGAGCGATAGCTACAAAGGAATTGACAGGGTGATCAAGGCCCTGCCTCAGCTTCTTAAGATGCATCCGGATTTTGTCTATCTGATCGCAGGTGACGGCGACCATATGCCGGAACTGCGCCAACTCGCGCAGAGACTGAACGTGGCTCCTCGGGTTCGCTTTGCCGGCTACGTGCCGGGGGATGAACTCGCGGATTTGTACCGGTGCGCCGATGTTTTCGTCATGCCGTCAACGGGGGAAGGCTTCGGGATTGTGTTTCTGGAGGCCGCGGCTAGCGGGCTCCACGTCATTGGCGGCAACCGGGATGGCAGCGTGGATGCCCTGCGCGATGGCCTCATCGGGGACATGATCGATCCGCTCGACATTGACGAAATCGCGGCGGCAGTCTGCCAGGTGTTTGAGCGCGCGGACCAAACCAATGCAGATCGCACCGCCGTGTTCAGCTTTGCCAATTTTAGCCAGCATCTGGCCAGATTGGTTCAACAACTAAGTCAGTAATAATAGTAAGGAGAATTTATATGCCGGATACGAAAGCCAAGACGCGACGAGTGGCGGGTTGGGATGAGGTTGAAAGCGCAATAATACGACGCTCCGGCTTGCTGACATACGGCTAGGGGGCTTGGGTGCCCGTATACAAGAAGGCAATCCTATGAGCGACCTTAAACGCATCATATACGAACAGGCTGGACAAGCTCTCACGATTGGGACAATGCTGCTGGACAGGGTTGTACTTACGGGTATCCTATATCGTGCATGGGATACACCTGTATTTGAGCGCTGGTCTATCATCACATCAGTTGCGGGACTGATGACGTTCTTCGAGTTCGGACTTAGCCTTTATGTGAATAATCGCCTTACGATTGAGATCGAACGCGGAAAATTAGAAACTGCCAAGCGAGCGTACGGAACCACAAATTTCCTACTACTCATTTGTACGCTTGGGGGGGGCGGGTGTACCGCTCTTTTTTGGGTATTCCCATCATGTATCGGTCTTTCCAGCGGGACAGACCGATACACAAGTCTTCTTGCGCTTACACTGCTGACTACCGGAACTTCTTTGAGTATTCTATCCCGAGGGGCCAGTGCGCTTTACCGTGCCAATCGCCAATATGCACGCCTGACCTACATAATCGTCATCGGAGAACTCTTTCGTATTATTCTGACAGCGGCTGCTGCCACTGCAGGAGGCCTTCTTCTTGCTTCGGCATTGATATCGTCGATTGCAATCGTTGTTTTTCAATTTTGGTTCATCACTTTCGACACGTCTCGCAGGTTCTTTCCACACAAATTTCCTTTTTATATTCCGCGGTGGGCGGAGCTGCGCGGTACTTTTGGTGTTTCTTTCGTCTATTTTGCCCAGAACGTTCCATATACATCTGTAACCCATATTCCTAATCTCGCTTTAGCGACGTTACACGCGGCTCCCGGGACCGTCGCAAGTTTTGTGCTCTTAAGAACGTTGACTAATATGCCACGTGCTATGCTTCAATCGTTCGGCACCGTCGCGGGACAAGAGTGCGGGCGCCGGATCGCTATCGCCGATAATGTTGGGGCATTTGCCATATTCGAACACGGTGTGCGCGCGTTCTCGGCCATGAGCGGGCTCTGTGCAGGATTTCTACTTGCGTCAGGACATCTCATCGGGTCAGTTTGGACTGGGAACCTGGAAATCGTGCGTAGCGACATTCTTTTGGCCGGCCTAGCGCCAATGCTTTTAGCCCCGGCGGCGGTTCTTTCGCATAACGTCCTAGCATCGATTAACGCGCCAGAATTCGCGGCTCTGGGCCGCTGGGTCCAGGTCTCGGTGATCGCAGTTGCTGCGCTTGCGGTTCCCGTGGATAATCCCGCACTTCGCATGCTGATCGCTCTTGCCGCCGGCGAAATCATCGGCTATGCGCCACTGGCTTACTACGGAACGTGGAAGCTTATGCCGGCGGCATCGATTTTCTTTCATTTTCGAGCAATAGGACTTTGTATGGTTTCGGCAGCCTTTGGATATATTTCTACGTTGCTTATAATGATGCTGAGTTCTGGTGCATCTGGATCTGCTGCGTTTGGTGGCATTGTTGCCTCCCTGGCTGCATGTGCAGCAGGCTTCGCCTTGCTCGGATTGGCTTTGCCTCTGAGGCGAGCACTGTGGCGGCAATTTATTGCTTTTATTAGAACTCAACCGGGGATTGGAGCATCGCCTAAGGAGTTAGCAAATTGAACGCCGGTGCCACCAGTGTTGGGATTGTCGGAGCGGGACACATTGCATCGGAGTGCCACATTCCAGCTTTGGTTTCCCTGGATGAAGCGCGAATCGCTTGGATCACCGACAAAAACCAGGATCGCGCTCGTAAAGTTGCTTCAGCGTACGGACTTAACTCAGTCACTTCAACGGAGCTAAGAGACCGCGGACCCTGCGCGGACATCGTGCTGCTAGCCATCCCTATACCTCCCCGGGCCGAATATTTTGATTGGCTCTCAAGGGAAAGCACTGCAGTCTTCGCAGAGAAGCCACTCGCGAATTCAGCCGCTGAGCATGAAGCGTTAATAGAAGCTTTCGGCTCGCGGCGTTTATCTGTCGCCTTTCAGCGGCGCACCCATGCGACAAGTAGGTTCATGCGTCAGGCCATAGAGGAGGGATACTTCGGTGCTCTACGGGAAATCTCGATCCGCGAGGGGGCACGGATCACGAGGTCCGGTGATTCAACTCTGTTCCAGTACGAGTCTGTTGAGAGCGGTGGCGGTCTGATTAAAAACCTTGGCTGCCATAGCCTAGACCTCGCAATTTGGCTTACAAAAGCTTCCAATTATATCGTGCTGGAACGTTCAATACAATGGGATGGCGGGACTGACTGGCACGCGGAGGCACTCATTGCGCTGCAAGGACGCGAAGGAGATCAGGAGGACTGCTTGTTGCGCTGGCAACTTAGCTGGCTCGAGTATCAACCGAACACCATAACAACTAAATTTGATGGCTGTTCGCTGGTTTCGCCTGTCGATCCATGTGCGAGCTTGACTCTCAGACGAAACGATGGGGCGAGGGTCGCCGAAATCGATGCCACCTCGACAGGCGGTGCCATAAATAGCGCTCAAGCGTTCCACCTTGAGTGGAAGGAAGTAATCGCTGGCTTAAATGCGGAAGAACCCAGCCTTTTGTCGGCCGAAACTGCGTTATTGACCTCGCAGATTATTGATGAGCTGTTGGAGAAGTAGAGGACGCAATGCGTATCGTCTTACTTGGAGGGAACGGTCAGGTTGCGGCGGAGGTCGCATTAAGACTATCCTCCGCTAACCTGGACGTGGTTTCCGCCGTTCGTACCTTTGCAGGTTCAGTTTTTCTGCGACTAAATGGTGCAAAGGTCGTGCATGGCGACGTGGCAAAGCCCGACGAAGCGACTAAGATTTTGGAGGGTGCCGGCGTTATCGCCAACTTCGCGCTCGCTTTGGGAACACCGCGCGAAGCTTTGGAACGTAACCGGCGCATAATTGAGCAAAGCTTTGCGTGTTCGCCGCCTGCTTCAATCGTTGTCTTTTTTTCCACGCTCTCCGTACATGGCCAATACGATCTGCAAGGGCGCAGGGTTAGGACATTCTACGGCCACCTCAAAAGGGTTGGCGAAGAGCAAGTTTGTGCGATCGCGCGCCGGACAAAGCGGAAAGCATATGTATTAAGGCTTGGACACGTTGGGGGGGAGTACCAGAACATCACCCAGATTATCAGGCAAGAAATTGAAGATTCACCAGTTCACCTCCCCTATCCGGATCGCTCAGCGAATCTGACCTTAACGGCAGACATAGCAGGAGCTTTAGTTGATGTCGCGTCGGGGAAAGCCGGCCCGCCCGGCGTATACGATCTCGTTACCCTACCAAATTGGACTTGGCGCGAAGTATACAGCCACGAAGCCGCACACATCGGTAAGCCGCTCGTTCTCTGTGGGGTCAGGCAGTCTGGCGACCGAAGCGGACCTGGGTTTACATCAAAACTGCGTAATGCCCTCGCAAACAGAGCTAAGTCTAACGCTGTACGGCAAATCGCGTTGAAATCGCTGGGCTATCTTCCGGAGCGGGTTTCAGATTTGATAAAAGCCAAGTACCGAATCGCAAGCGCAAAGCAGGCGGCTCTGGAACTGAATAATCTACCTCCCCTAGACAACGAAGCGCTGGTTTGGCCGAGTCTGAAAACAAGGCCGCTGCCGGGTCAGCGTCAAACGAGCGACCTTTTGGAGTTGTACCCACTTCCACCAAAGGTCATGTTAGCAAAGGCAAAGAAAGCGGAGGAGGCCGTACCCGGCTTAACCCCTTCATGACCGCGATCACCAAGTTCCTTTACGTTGGTCAATTAGACCCAACTGGAACGTGCTATGCCCGAATGGAAGCACTGTGCCGGTTAGGCGTAGAGGCGGTGCCTTTCGATGTGTTGCCCTATGTTGAGTTGGCTACAAGGGTTGAGCGAGTTCTCATATCGCGGCTTAAGATGAGCCCGGCGATCACAAAGCTGAACCGGGACTTGCAGCGCCTAGCCCGGGTAGAGACCTTTGACGCGGTTTGGGTGGACAAAGGCGTATGGATTTGGCCGGAAACCCTCCAGACCTTGAAGAACAGGGCCAAACATACCTTCGCCGTTCACTATACGCCTGATACCCAGTTCCTTGCGAACCGCTCCCGCCTGTTTTTCAACAGTATCGTGCATTATGACCTTCTCGTTACGACGAAGCCATTCGAAGTTGAGGCCTATAATACCCACGGAGCGAAGCAAACAGTACTTGTTCTTCAGGGTTATGGGCGGCAATTTAAGCCCGCGGATAACTCTGCTGCCGTGGATCTGGAACTTGCCTCCGACGTGTGCTTTGTCGGCCACTGTGCCGCAGAACGTATCGAGTGCATAAAGTTAGCAAGTCAGGTTTCGGGTTCGGTCGCGGTCTGGGGGTGGCACTGGGAACGGGCCTCGCGCGCTCATCCGTGGTTGCGTCCAATCGTTCGAGGAGAGGGCGTTTGGGGTGAGCGCTATCCGGCGGCGTTGAGAGCCTCTAAGATCGCACTCGGCCTCCTGATTAAGTACGTGCCGGAAACGACTACAACCCGGACCTTCGAGATCCCGGCGACAGGCACCTTCATGCTCGCCGAGCGGACGGACGATCACGCCGCCCTGTTCGAGGAGGGCAAAGAAGCCGAATTTTTCAGCAGCGAGGACGAAATGGTTGATAAGATCCGCTTCTATCTCGCACACGACGCCGAACGCCTGCGAATTGCGGCCGCGGGACGCGAACGCTGCGTTAAGAGCGGATATAGCGACGAATGCCAGCTTCGCCGGGTTTTAGAAGCTATGCGACAGTCAGACTCTTGGAGAGTTTAGGATGCGGATGAAGAGCATAGTTCGCGCAGCATTGATTTTTTGCTCTTTTTATTAGTGATAGAGACTGGGTTGCGTGTAGTGCTTGGACTGGGGTCGCCTGTATTGATTTTGCCGGATAAAGGAGAGGAAGCGGGGGGGTTCGGTTATGTTCCCGCACCAGATCAAAATGTTCACCGTTTCTTCGCACGCAACAAAATTAATCACTTTTCAATGCGCTCAGAAGACATAGCAGCAAAGAAAGAGCCAGGTCATGTACGTGTGTTCTTTATCGGGAACTCGGTGACTTATGGGACAACATATATCGACCAATCGCTGATCTTCACATCGCTTGTGGGCAGCGAATTGCCAAAGCTCACCGGATATCCTGCCGAAGTGCTGAACGCCTCCGCGGGAGGATGGGCGGCGAGCAACGAGGTCGGCTTCCTGACGAGCAAAGGGACATTCGATGCCGACCTCGTGCTGATTGTCCTCAACAGCGGCGACCTGCAGCAGCCCTTCAATGACTACTCGGAAAGCCCCAGTGCGCCGACTGAACAGCCCGTGAGCGCGATTGGGGAAGCCTGGAACCGGTATTTACTGCCGAGACTATATGGCACAGCGGGAGCCTCGCCAGATCCAGGACAGGTGCTCGCGCAGCAAGAGGTGGAGTTCGACGCTATCCTAAGTACCTTGGGCAAGGGCCGCGGCTATGCGCTGGCACATGGCTCCCGCTTTGGGATCGTCTACATCCCATCGGGCAAGGTGCCAGAGCCGCTCTATAAACGCAAAAAACTTCTCTGTGATTGGGCTGCAGCAAATGAGGTTCCTATTGTAGATCTAACGTCCGTCTTTGAACGTTATCCTATTGAAGAGCTTTATCTTCATGACGGCGGCTACATTCACCTAGACGTACCAGGACACAAGATCGTCGCATCTAGCTTGCTTGATGCCTTACCAGTACTGCTGAACTCACATGGACGTGGGCTTAATTAGGCTTGGATTATTTTTTGCAAGAAAACGAAATCGGTTTGCTCATTCCTAACGAAACTCGCTCTTACCGTCACTAGTACCTCTATACTCGTGTGAGGGCCAGTTTACGCAGCCGAGGTCAGAACCTTAGAGGTTGGTTACAAGAATGCACGGTCCAGTCCTATCCAGTCGGAGCGGCCTACCGCGCGTTGGGGCCCGGTTATTGCCCTTGGTTGACCGCAAGGAGTTGATTGCACTTGCAATCCTCCTGATCGTTTATGTGCTGTGGTATTCGGACAACCCGACCATGGACTTTGTTCCAATCAATATCGGCGGCCCGGCTGCGCTCATGGTTATTCTCCTTATGGGAGCTTGGCGCCAAATCCGGAACAGCGCGCGGTATATCTGGGCACCCCTGTTCTGGTTCAGGATATCGTGTGCGCTTTATTTTGGATTTGGTTCGATAGTGCCTTATATTGCGAATGATGCTACGGCCTTTTATATAAAGGCTGTTTATGATTTCTCTGAGCAGGAATGTTTCAAGGCTGGTTTTATAACCCTTGTAAGCATCTTCACCGTGCTTTTGACCGTGTCTCTTGTTCCGGTGGACCGGCAGCAACGCGAACAATCGCTGGTTTATCAAGCCAAAAGAAACCAATCTCTTACCTTGTATTTTGCTGTCGTGCTCCTGGTCGTTGGAGCTTATATCCGTTACGTTATTCTCCTGCCAGTTGCCTTCGGGATGGAAACGCAGGCAGCAGGGCTTGTTATGGGCTTAGGAAAATTATATGCGGTCGGACTATACTTGCTCACGCTTTATGGGCTCCGCGCAAGCAAGGCTGTGATCGTGATTGCAGTTGTTCTCATAGTCATCGACATTGTAGTGGGACTTGTGACCTTTGCGAAAATGGAGGTTTTGGTAACGCTCTTGTTTTCCTATCTCGCCATCCTCCATCATAAGCTAACTATCAAGCGCGCACTAATTGGGCTGGCATTGGTGATCGGTGTCTATAGCCAAATAAGCCCGATTGTAGGCTACGGTCGAGACGAATTGGCGACGATCAACGGTAACCCTCTCATGGGGACGTTCCAACAGAGGTTCGATATTCTGAACTCGTACTCGGACGAGATAAGTGATTCGGACCCGTCCAAACCCTCAATGGCTTTAAGCCGCATTTGCTATCTCAGCTTCTCATCGTTGGTAATATCATGGTACGATACTAGCCGTCCTGGCGCTAGCCTCAGAAATTTGCTTTATATCTTCATCCCTAGGTTCATCTGGCCCGATAAGCCGGTCATCTCCGCGGTTGGCACCGAATTATATAGGGAAGTTACGGGACTGGAAGGTAGTTCAGTGAGTGCCGGATGGTTCAGCGAAGCCTATTGGAACCTTGGATGGAGCGGAATTCCCCTTATTATGATCCCGGTTGGTCTCATACTGGCCTATTTGTCGAAATACTGCATCCGAATGATGACACAAGAACGTTGGATGCATCTGCCGGCGGTTTTGTCGGCAGTTTGGTTGGGCACCAGAGTTGATGGCGCGCTTGTGATGGATGTTTTTGGCGGCGGCGCTGTCGTGATCGTTTATGCTCTTGCCTGCACTGGCGCTGAAAGTTTGCTCATGCAGAGAAAGCGTCTCAGATGAATGGGAAGCAGCTTCACGTGCTGTTGCAGCGGCTGCGTCCAGTGCGTAGACCACTCATCCATCTAAATAGAAAAAGGCAGACGCTTAGATGAATAGTGTAGATACTTCGCGAAGATTAACGCGTGTGCCATGTCCAGGGATTTCCGACAAACTTCGAAGATCGGCGTGGCTGTTTGTAGAGGCCGTATTTTACCGCTTATCGCCTGTTCCTTTGCACGGCTGGCGGCGATTTTTGCTGAGGTGTTTTGGCGCCAGTGTCGGCTCCGGCTCCCATCCGTATCCCTCGGCCCGGGTTTGGGCGCCCTGGAATTTAGCCATGGGCGCAGGGAGCTGCCTTGGCCCAAAGGTCATCTGCTATTCGGTCGCTCAGGTTACTCTTGAACCACAGTCCGTTGTCAGTCAGGGCGCTCACCTTTGTTCGGCCACGCACGATCACCGCGATCCGGACTTTCCGCTTGTCGTCGGGCCTATCACGATTGGCTGTGAGGCGTGGGTTGCCGCAGACGCATTCGTTGGGCCGGGCGTCACAATTGGAGCACGGGCTGTGGCTGGCGCGCGCGCTGTCGTCGTGAAAGATGTAGCCCCAGGCCTGATTGTTGCTGGCAATCCGGCGCGGGTTGTCAGCAAGCGTTAGCAAGCGCGTTGTTTGCGGAATCGGACACTAGTTTAAATATAGCGGCCAGAATTCCGCGAAGGGTTATCCAGAAAAAGCGAGAGAGAACTATCCGAGCCTGGAAAGGAGCTTTATATAATGAGTGTACAAGCCCTGAAAGAAAAGTACTACAGCGATCCGAAATATAATGGCACCTTACAGTTCTACGGATGGTTAAGGAAGCTCACGGAGCCCCACTTCCATGTATTGAATTTAGGTGCAGGCCCGGCGCCGGACGATAAGCGCAGGTCGCTTAAGGGAGAGGTTGCAGAGCTTGTGGGCGCAGATATCGACCCGGTGGTTATAAGCAACACTGAGCTTGACAAGGCGGTCCTCATTGAAGATGGCCGCATCCCACTAGAAGACGGTTCATTCGATCTTATTTACTCCGACTTTGTTCTGGAACACGTTGAGAAGTCCGTCGCAATTTCTTTCTGAAGTTTACCGCCTTCTGAAACCCGGTTCGGGTTATATGTTCCGTACCCCGAATACTTATCACTATGTTTCAGCAATCGCCTCCGTTACACCGCAGAGTTTCCATAGGCTCACAGCCAACCGGGTGCGAAATATGGCAGAAGATGCACATGAGCCCTGGAAGACGCACTACCGCATGAACTCGCGGCCCACTCTTCGGCGTCTTGGGAAGGATGCCGGCTTTCAAGACATTGAGTTGCGGATGATTGAACCCAATCCGTCTTACCTTGAGTTCCATAGTCTGCCTTTTTTCGCGGGCTTGGCATACGAAAGGGTTGTTAACAGTCATGCGCTATTCAGCGGTTTGCGCGCGAATATTATGGGACATTTCCGCAAGCCACTCCGATCCGGGAGTTGAAGCGCGCGTCTGACCTTCGCGATATTGGTCTCAAGCTTGCGTCATTATCGCGTATGGGCTCCGGGGAGGAATTCAAGCTTTTTTGTCTCCCGAAAACAGGTTAGGGCGCAAAAAGGGCGTCCATCCGAAACTGCCCGGTACATTTTTCAGAACAACTCGAGTATCAAAAGCGATGGATCTGCGCAGATGCATTTGATGAACCCCATACACGCAATCATCTTGACCCTCAACGAGGAAGTCCATATCGCGCGTTGCATCGCGAGCATAAAGGACGTCTGCGAAACAATTACTGTTATTGATAGCGGTTCTACGGATCGTACCGTAGAAATCGCCAAGGCTGCAGGGGCAACGGTTATCACGAATCCATGGATCAATTATGCAATCCAAGAGAATTTTGGAATCGCGGCGTTATCCGGGTATGGTGGATGGGTTATGCGGATCGACGCAGACGAAGTCCTTACCCCAGGGTCTGGGCCAATGCTAGCCAGGGCGGTGGCAAGCGCTTTGCCTGATATTGACGGTATCCTCTTGAAGCGCAGAATGGTGTTTTTGGGGCACGCGTTAAAATGGGGAGGGGTGGGCTCTGTTTGGATGCTTCGCGTTTGGAGAGAAGGCCGGGGACAGTGCGAATGTCGCTGGATGGATGAGCACATCATCGTGTCAGGCAAGACGCAAAAATGCGATGCAATCATCGAGGACCGGAACGAGAATTCCATTGACTGGTGGACTGCGAAGCATAACTCTTATGCCTCGCGCGAGACAATAGACCTCCTTAATATCAAGTATAAACTGATTGACGGCGGCTCCTTCCACGCTCCTTCCACGCCGCAAGCTGCGCGCAAGCGAATCATAAAAGAGAGAATTTATTCAAAGCTTCCTGGACCTCTGCGAACGTCTCTATACTTTCTCTATCGTTACATTGTGCGCCTTGGATTTCTGGACGGCAAAGCAGGCTTTTATTTCCAGGTGATGCAAGCGCTGTGGTACCGCTCTCTTGTTGACGCCAAGATTGCCGATATCGAAGCGTTTGCGCGGGCCCGCAAAGTAACGCTCCCTGAGGCGATCAAAGCGCGAACCGGGTTTGATATTCTGCGATTGCAAAACGGCTCCCGCTCCACAGCAGTAGCCGTCGCAGCGAATGGTGACGACGTGGCTGTGGTGAAGCAGCCGGTCTAGGATGGAGGTGGTGACGTGGCAAGCGAAGCCAACAGAGCTGCGGCCGTAACGAACTGCACGGCGTAGCCCTTCTGAAAAACCCAGATACTGACAGGACTGAGCGAACAAGATTTCGTTCACGCAACGGCATATGCGCGGACGGGATTGGCGGACATGCCTGAACGCGATCTTCTCCACAGCTCTTGTGTTTGGGTGAGGACAGTCGATGCTTTACAAGCAAAACCAGACTGGCTAAAGCCCAGCTATGGATAACAATTTAGAGCGCAGACTTTGCCAGGTGGTTGCTGGGCTGGACCCCGTTTATGGAGGTCCGTCTTATTCTGTTCCCGCGCTCGCAGTAGCCCTTGCGGCGCGCGGCGCGGCAGTGACACTCCGATGCGTCGAGGCGAGGGACGCTATGCGTGTGCCGGGCGTGGAACTGGCGGTACATCCGGCTCGATCGAATGTTCTCGGCCGGATTCTGAGGGCCTCGCCTAGTCTAAGCAGGGCGTTGACCGGCGATGCACAGTCGGGTGCGATCCTGCATGTGCATGGCTTGTGGCTGATGCCGAATGTCTATCCAAGCTTTGCGAAGCGCCGCTCCAAGGGCAGGGCCAAGATCGTTCACACTCCGCGAGGAATGCTTGCCGAGGCGGCGATGAAGTTTTCGGCGTGGAAAAAGCGGACGTTCTGGCTGGCGCTCCAACGTTCGGCGCTCGAAGCCGCTGATTGCCTGCATGCGACCGCGGAGTTGGAGTACCGCGAGATACGCGCGGCAGGCCTCATCAATCCAGTTGCCATCATTCCCAACGGCGTTCATGTGACAGAAGAGCCGCAAGGGCAAGCGCAGCAACGCGAAAACCTGGTGCTTTCACTCGGGCGCATTCACCCTAAAAAGGGCTTGGACAGGTTGATCCAGGCTTGGTCTCTCGTGGAGGAAAGTTTTCCCGGCTGGCGTCTGCGGATCGCTGGGCCTCCCGAGGGAACCCATGCTGAGGATTTAGCCCGCCTCGCCGGGGCGTTGGGAGTACGCAATGTAGAGATTTCTGGCGCCGTATACGGCGAGGAGAAGGAGCGGCTATTTCAAAAAGCCGCACTTTTTGTTCTATCGACGCTCAACGAGAATTTCGGCATGACCGTGGCAGAAAGCCTGGCAGCGGGCATTCCGGTCATTTCAACCAAGGGCGCTCCCTGGGCCGGGCTGGAGGTGCATGGCTGCGGGTGGTGGATCGATCATGGTCCAGAACCGATGGCGGCGGCCTTGCGCCAGGCAATGTCACTCAGTCTTGAAGACCGGCAAGACATGGGCGCAAGGGGAAGAGCCTGGGTGGCCCACGATTTCGCATGGGATGCGATGGCCCAGCAGATGGAAGGAGTTTATCGCTGGCTCAGCACTGACGATGAACCGCCAGGCTGTGTAAGACTCGACTAACCTCCACAGCCGCGCCCGGTGCGGCGGGCCTTATTCCAGTTCAAGGAAAGAAGATGAACTGCAGAACGAAGATTGGCCCTCGTTTTGTGCTCTGCTAACAGCAGGTTTGGGCTCAGTCCCATGAAAAAGCATATAAGAATTTCGATCTGGGCCGCTTGTGTCTTCTTGCTGGCACTGGCTGTCTACGCGGCGCCCGGCTCTTTCACGGCCTGACCATGCGACGCCTGCGCCAGTGCTGTTGGCGTCGGAGGCGAGAGAAACGCACGCTGAAAAAGCCAGCTCGTACGAAGCGGTGCAGAAGCTTTTCAATGCTCGCTGCATTTTATGCCATAGCTGCAACAACGCCCCTTGCCAGCTGAAATTGACCTCTTTCGAGGGCGTCCAGCGAGGAGGCAGCAGAATCGAAGCCATCCATCCGACGCGCCTGCAAAGCATTCCGCCGACCAGACTCGGCATCGATGCCCGCTCGGCTGCCGAATGGCACGAGAAGGGCTTTTATCCTGTTGCCGATGCCAAAACCAAATTGATTGTGCCGATGATCAATGAGGGGCGAGCGGGCACGCCTGCCGATACCGTTGCCGACTCGCGCAGCTGCCCGGCGAACATGAAGGACGTCGAGGCCTTCCGTTCGTCTCATCCTGAAAAGCTGATGCCTTATGGCCTGCCGCCTTTGACCGAGCCAGAGCGCGAAGTCCTTGTCAACTGGGTCGACGGCGGCCAAAAGCCTCCACTGCAAAGTGCCGCCAGGCAGCTTCCGCCGCAACTCGCTCTGGCAAAAAACACATGGGAGGAGTTCCTGAACCAGCAGGATCTCGAGCACAGATTGGTGGCTCGATACCTGTACGAGCATTTGTTTCTTGCCAGCCTGCATTTCAGCGCGGACTCAACGCAGTTCCATCGGATTATACGAAGCCGCGCCCCGTGCGACGAGCCGCCTGATGAAATTGCAACACGCCGTCCGTCGGACGATCCAAAAGAAAGCTTCCACTATTGCCTTAAGCCCTACGAGGAAACTGTCGTCGAAAAGACGCTCCTGCCTTATCTTCTGGATCAGGCCAAATTGAACTAGATCAAGAGCCTCTTTTTCGATAGTCACGAGCCTTGGAGAGCCTCTCGTTGGCCGGACTACCAGTCCATGGAGGCGACAAATCCCTTTGTTCTCTATCAAGACATTCCTGTGAGAGCGCGGTATCGCTTCCTCTTGGAAGACGCTGAGTATCACGTAGCTACTTTTATCAAGGGTCCCGTCTGCTATGGCCGGGGGGCGGTGAGTTCGATTGACGAGCACTTCTTTGTTTTCTTCATGAGACCGGATTCCGAACTCATGGTTGCCGATCCCGCCTTTGCCAAGGCAAGCGAAGAACTGCTGGTTTTGCCTTACTTGGACGGGAGCGATGCACCCCTCTTCGAAAGTCCTTCTCTGGATGAAATCTGGGAGTCCGTCATCCACCGGCAGGGCTTCACTGATAAGTACATCGGCGCCCGCAATGCCTATGTCGCTCTGAAGGATAAACACCGGACGGCGGACTTCGGAGGAGGCTACCAGCTCTCAGATCTTTGGGACGGCGACGGCTCCAATCCCAACGCTGTTTTGACCGTGTTCCGTCATTTCGATCATTCTTACGTTCTGAAGGGATTACGTGGCGGCGAGGCCAGCAGTTATTTCGTTCTGGATTACGGCCTGTTTGAGCGTCTCGTTTACAATTTGGTCGTGGGATATGACGTCTTCGGAAATCTGAGCCATCAGCTCCATACCCGCATCTATATGGAAATGCTGAGAAGGGAGGCAGAAGATAACTTTCTCTTGTTTCTGCCTCCGCAGGAGCGGGTGCGCTTAAGGGGACAATGGTATCATCAAGAGCTTGCCAAACTGGAACAGACCCCATTCCTCGATCCTGACGATATGCAGTTTCCAACTCGTGTCGCCTACCAGAGCCCAACTCAGACCGATAAAGAGCTTGTTGCTAAGATAGGAGGCGAATATTTAAGCGAAGCTGCGCGAGGCGCCTATAACGGAACGCCTCATTCGGAGTATCCGCCGCTGGAGTCGATGGCTGAGAAACCGGCTCAGTCAGCCCCCTTCGTGAACTTGTTTCCGGATTCGTCGCTGGTTTTGATCCAGTCGGGCGGCATGTTGAAAAAGGTCGTCACTGTTATCCGTGACCGGGCGCACAGTGCTTTAGGGAGATTTGTCCTGGAATTGTCAGCACGCGTACCGGAACAAGACCGCCTGGCCATCGTGGACGGTCTCGCAACAAGCTATCCCAATCTGTTTTTCGCCGTGTCCGAGGACCGGCTGCCGGATTTCCTGCAGCAGCTCAATCGGATCGATAGCCGTCATTCAGCCCAGTCGTTCATAGAAACGTGGGCCATCTTGAAAACAAATCCCGAATTCTGGACGGTTTCGGATCAACTGCACGCCTATCTTGATCGAGCCGATCACGTTCATTCCGGCGTATTGGATTACACACGTTACGGGATCTGGACCGAAGCCGGCGACTGGCGCGAATAAGCACTCACTTTCGCTGCCTCGAGCGCTGCCGATAGGATGCCCTCTCGGTTCGAAAGCGGTGCTTGTTTCGACACGCATTCCTTGCGCCGCAATAGAGCGACGGCGATCTAAAGTGGTTTCGAAGGGGGACACGAGCGGACTGCCTGCCGCCAACCTGTCCCCCCCTGCACTCAAACTTCCGGCCGAACGACGTCCTCGTGGGCAAGTTGCCAACGATCGGGCGAGCGCCACAATCGCGAGCGTAGCAGTTCACGCTCGAAGATGAATTCCTTCGGCAGCCGATCGAAAAACTTGTCGAATTGATCTTCGTGAGCTTTCGCCTCTGCAGCGCCTTCCGCCCGCCCCACGGCCATCAGCTCGTAGAACACGCCGGCCGGAAAATCGAGGCCTTTCCACTCGATGTCCTCGTGCCGTGGCATCCAGCCAATCGGGCTCTCGACCCCATAGCCACGACCGTGCACCCGGTCGACGATCCACTTCAGAACGCGCATATTCTGGCCGAAGCCGGGCCACATGAACTTGCCGTTAACGTCCTTGCGGAACCAGTTGACCCGGAAAATCCTCGGTGGATTCGGCACACGGCGGCCGACATTCAGCCAATGGCCAAAATAGTCAGCCATGTTGTAGCCGCAGAACGGCAGCATCGCCATTGGGTCACGCCGCATCGCTGCCTGGCCGATCGCGGCCGCAGTGGCTTCCGAACCCATTGTTGCTGCAAGGTAGACACCATGGCTCCAGTTGAACGCCTGAAACACAAGTGGCAGGTCCTTGCTCATCCGGCCGCCGAATATAAAGGCCTTGATCGGAACCCCTTCCGGCTTCTCCCAATCTGGATCGATGGACGGACATTGCTTGGCGGGCGCCGTGAATCGGGCGTTGGGATGCGCAGCGGGCCGGCCGCAGCCGCGTGTCCAGTCTTCCCCCTTCCAGTCGATGAGATGCGCTGGCGGCTCATCGGTCATCCCCTCCCACCAGATATCGCCATCGTCGGTGAGCGCGCAGTTGGTGAAGATGGTGTTCTTGCCGATGGTCGCCATCGCATTCGGGTTTGATTGCGAATTCGTGCCCGGCGCGACGCCGAAGAACCCCGCTTCCGGATTGATTGCCCGCAAGGAGCCGTCCGGCGCTTTTTTGATCCAGGCGATGTCGTCCCCGACAGTGTAAACCTTCCAGCCCTCGAAGCCTTTAGGCGGCACGAGCATGGCAAGGTTGGTCTTGCCGCAAGCGCTCGGGAACGCGGCGCCGACATAGGTTTTCTCGCCGTCCGGTGATTGGATGGCCGCAATCAGCATGTGCTCGGCGAGCCAGCCTTCGTCGTGCGCCATTACAGAGGCGATGCGCAGCGCCAGACATTTCTTGCCCAGGAGCGCATTGCCACCGTAGCCAGAGCCATACGACCAGATCTCGTACGTTTCCGGGAAATGAACGATGTATTTGCGACTGATGTCGCCTTCGCACGGCCACGGCACGTCTTTCTGACCGGGCTTGAGCGGCGCGCCGACCGAGTGCATGCATGGAATGAAGGAGCCGTCCGGGCCTAGCGCGTCCAGTACCGCCTTGCCCATGCGTGTCATGATTCGCATGTTGGCGACGACATAGGGGCTGTCTGTGATCTGCACGCCTATTTTTGCGATTGGCGAGCCGATCGGCCCCATGCTGAACGGGATGACGTACATTGCCCGCCCGGTCATGCAGCCGTCGAACAACCCCTTGAGCGTCGCCCGCATCTCCGCCGGCGGGGCCCAATTGTTGGTGGGACCAGCGTCGTTTTTGTTCACGGAGCATATGAACGTCCGATCCTCGACCCGGCCAACGTCGGAAGGATGCGAGCGGGCGAGATAGGAGTTCGGACGCTTCTCCGGGCTGAGGCGGATGAAAGTTCCGGTATCCACCATCATCTGGCAAAGCCGATCGTATTCTTCCTGAGTTCCGTCGCACCACACAATCTGGTCGGGCCTGCACAGCGCCGCCATCTCGTCAACCCAGGCGCGCAGCTTGGCATTGGTGGTCGGGCTGGCCACGACAGCATCCATTGTTCTCACTCCATATATCTCGGGCATGCCGCCCAGATGCGCTCCGATGAGCCTTCCTTGCTTTGCGTTGAAAAAGGGCCTGTCAGAAGTAATTGTCTTTAAGCTTTTCCTTGCTACGCAAGCAGAACATTATTGTAAATACCATTCCGGTTGGATTATCAACTCACCCACAAGTCGCACCGCACAATCTCTGCGCCGCATCGCACAATCGCGCGCCGTGCATTCGCAATTTATGCCAGCGGAAACCTTTCGCGCGCAATCTTAGGTGGTTTCCGCGCGCACGCCAACAGATTGCCGCTAGCGTCATCCCGGGACGGCGAAGCTTTATCCGGGATTATAACCGATTGGAATACCCTACTTTCTCAAATACCGGCATACCCTTCGCTGGACGGAACGGCGATCCGTTTGGCCGCGTTTTGCTCAAGTCCCATGATCGCTGAAACCTACGTCGCGATTTAAGGATGCATGTCTGTCATTCCGAAAGTGACGGCGATTGTCTTGACGGATGAGAAGCGGGCCGAGCTTGAGGCATTGGCGCTGGGCGCCACCCTCTGAAGCGCGAGCATATTCTGCGGCTCTGAAGCAAGTTTTGGCTTTGTTATGGCGAGTATAGGCCCAGACGCCATCGATGGCGCGCGCCAAAAGAACCCCGATCATGCTGCATCGCAAAAATGCCCTAGAAATTTCAGCAGACCCATGTCACCTTTCATGCCAAGGGCATCCCCATGCGTTCCGACAGGAGAAGAGCATGAGCTTCGATCCAAAGACCACCCACAAGCCAGAAGCAACGACGCAGGCTGGTTCCGCGACGCTCACCTTGCATGACAAGCAATATGAGTTTCCGCTCATTTCAGGAACGAGCGGGCTGAATGTGGTCGACATCAGGAAGCTGTACGGCCAGACTGGCGCTTTCACCTACGATCCCGGGTTTGCCTCGACTGCGAGTTGCAAATCCGACATCACCTTTACCGACGGCCAGCACGGTATTCTCCTCTATCGCGGCTATCCCGTCGAGCAGCTTGCCGAGCACAGCACGTACCTGGAAACCTGCCACATCCTGCTTTACGGCGACTTGCCGAACAAAGAGCGCTACCTCGATTTCAAGAAGCGCGTCACCTCCCACACGATGCTGCATGAGCAGATGCACCGCTTCTTCTCCGGCTACCGGCGCGACGCCCACCCGATGGCCGTGATGATCGGAACCGTTGGCGCGATGTCCGCTTTTTTTGAGGACTCCACCGACGTCGCCGATCCGGCTCAGCGCGAACTTGCCTCGCTCCGATTGATCGCCAAGATGCCGACGATTGCGGCGATGGCCTATAAGTATTCCGTTGGCCAGCCTTTCATGGTCCCGCGCAATGACCTCGATTACGCCTCGAACTTTTTGCGCATGATGTTCGGGGTGCCGAGCGAGCCATACGAGGTCAACCCGGCGCTGAGCCGCGCGATGGACCGCATCCTCATCATTCATGCCGATCACGGGCCGAATGCCTCTGCCTCGACGGTGCGGCTCGCCGGATCCTCGGGAGCCAATCCCTTCGCTTGCATCGCGGCGGGAATTGCCTGCCTCTGGGGGCCCGCCCATGGCGGCGCCAACGAAGCGGCGCTCAAGATGCTGATGGAAATCGGCACGGTCGACCGCATCCCGCGTTACATCAAGCGCGCGAAGGACAAGAAGGATAAGTTCCGTCTGGTCGGCTTTGGGCATCGCGTTTACAAGACTTACGATCCGCGCGCGCGGATCATGAAGGAAATCTGCAAGGAAGTGCTCGATATTACCGGCGTAAAGGATGACCCGCTTATGCAGGTGGCGCTGGAGCTTGAGCGCATTGCGTTGGAGGATGACTATTTCGTCGAGAAGAAGCTGTTCCCCAACATCGACTTCTATTCGGGCATAACCTTGAAAGCGCTTGGTTTCCCGCCCACCATGTTCACGGTGCTGTTCGCCATGGCGCGAACCGCGGGCTGGATTGCCCAGTGGAAAGAGATGATTGCCGATCCGGAGCAAAAGATCGGCCGGCCGCGCCAGCTCTATATCGGCGAGGAACCCCGCGAATACGTGCCTCTGGAATCGCGCCCATAAGGTCGCGCCGGCCAGGCGAAGCGCGAGCCGGGACCTTAGGAAAGACAGCGGCTTCAATGTGTTACGCCCCCGGATAAGGCTCCGCCTTTCCGGGATGACGGCTTACCGCACGGCTCCGCCTTCACCGACCACCACGAACGGCGCCCAGTAGGCGGGATGCGCTTGCGCGCCGCCTTTATCGATGAGCGCGAGCATCGACTGACGCATCGCCTCCGCGCGGCCCATGGATGGATCGGCGGCAAGGCGGGCAAACGCGCCGGTGATCAGCGTCACGGTTGCATCCGAGTTCACCGCCCAATGCGAAACGAGCAGCGCGCGCGCCTGGGCATAGATGAAGGCGCGGGCCAGCCCCGAGAGCGCGTCGGCCCCTTTCGCGCCTCCGGCCGCCGTATTGCACGCCGACAGGATCACCCAATCGGCGTCGAGCTTCAGCCCCGCAATTTCGGACACGGTGAGGTAACCGTCATCCTCTCGGCTCGGCGAGGCAGGCGGGGTCAGGATCAGCCCCGGCTGGCTCGCGCCGCCGATCTCACCGGCAATTGCGCCATGCGTTGCGAAATGCACGATGCGATACTTCGCAAGTTCGCCGCTGGCGCTGAGGCGCTTCACCTCGTGCTCTGTGGCGCGCGCGCCAAGATAAATATCGCTTTGATCGGCGTGAACGTCGCGGGCGACATCACAAAGCTCTTTGGCCGTCTCGGGAAGCGGCGGCTGGCTGCGCAAGAGCGACACATCGGCAAATCCGCCCCTCGTTTGAACTTGCGCGATGCCGCGCCTGGTGGCGTCGGCAATCTCTGTTTTGGAAAGGCCTTCGCAACTCTGGTTATCGCGCGCGCGTTTTGCATCGTCGGGGTCGAGGCCATCGAGCAGGGGATTGCCGAAGCCGATGAGCGGCTTCGTGGCGGCGCTCGGCCTCGCCACGCGGCGCAGCGCTTTCAGCGAGGATACGGCGGGCAGCACGCTCAGCGCGTGATCGCGGATGAGCCAAGCCGCAGGTGCGCCCTCGCTCGCGGGTGCTGCCGTCACCAGCACCTGGAACGGAAGCTGCGTGAGCGCACCGGACGGCACGAGCAGCAAGTGCTTGCCCTTGATGAGGTCTTCGATCTGTCCGAAAAGGCTCTTGTATAGCGCGTGGGCGCGGGCCTGATCGAAGGGCAGCGGCTTGCCCTTATATTCATCCGCCTCGGAGTAGCTTTGTCCTGTCAGTTCCGCGCAACCCGATCCTTTCCAGGCGGCGGCGTCGAGGCCGCAGCGCAGCGCCTGCACCTCGCGGAGCGAGGGCCGGCATACCCATGTCCGACCGTACCCAGCGCACATCCGTCCTGGTCACAACCCAGATAAAGGTCTCCTCGGGCGCTGCTTCCTTCCATTTCAACGTATCGAGGAAAAGGATCAGCGCTTCGCCATCGCCAAGCAGCGATTGCGCCTCCTCAACTGTTAGCGGCGCTGGACTTGAGAACGCGGCATAGTCCGGGAACGCCGCCGCAAGCTCCTCATCGATCGCGGCTATCGTCACGTCGATAGCGGCCAGCCTCGCGTTATTCTCGCCTTCGGCGTTTGCGTTGCGCTTCTCCAGCGCTCGCCCAAGGGCGGCATTGCGCCGCCAGTCGCGCTTTTGCCACTCCAACACCAGATCCTGGCGCTCGCGCACCAACGCGGCAAGCTTGGCATCGCCCTTGGCGCCACGCGCCGCCATTTGTGCGAGCGAAGCCGCAGCGCCCGAGCTTTGCGCCCATTGCGCGGCCTGGAACGTCTCGCGTAGCGTCTCGCCATCGAGGCGGCGCTTCCGGCGTCAGACGGTATATCGCCTTGATCAGGTTCTTGAATTGCCAGCTTTCAAGCTCGGTTTCGCTCGTTTTCTTCCCCGTCAGTCTTGACTGACATCCTGCTCGCCGCGTTGCTCGCGGCCGGCGATTGCTGCGGTGCTGCGCCGCCACAAATCAGCGGCGCGGACCCAGTCGCGCTGCTCGAAGTAGAGGACGGCGAGATTATTCAGACTTAGAAGCGTGGTAAGATGCTCACTGCCAAGCAGCCGCTCGGAAGTCTGCAGTGCGCGTCTAAGAAGCGGCTCGGCCTCCTGATAGCGGCCTTGGTCGTTATAGAGGATTGCGAGATTATTCAGGCTTACCAGCGTGTCGGGATGATCTTTGCCGAGTTCCCGCTCCTGGGCCTCCAGCGCTCGCAGATAGAGCGGCTCGGCCTCCTGATAGCGGCCTTGCGCCCAATAAAGGCCGCCGAGATTGCTCACGCTTGTCAGCGTGTCGGGATGCTCCTTGCCGAGCACCCGCTCCTTGGCCTCCAGCGCGCGCCGAGGAGGGGCTCGGCCTCCTGATAGCGGCCCTGGGTCTTGATAAAGCAAGGCGAGACTGTTCACGCTTGTCAAGCGTGTCGGGATGCTCTGTGCCGAGCACCCGCTCGTGGGCCTCCAGCGCGCGTCGAAAGAGCGGCTCAGCCTCCTGATAGCGGCCCTGGTTGAGATAGAGCGAGGCAAGATTGTTCACGCTTCGAAGCGTGTCGGGATGCTCAGTGCCGAGCACCCGCTCGCGGGCCTCCAGCGCGTGCCGATGAAGCGGCTCGGCCTCCTGATAGTGGCCCTGGTTGTGATAGAGCGAGGCGAGATTGTTCACGCTTGTCAATCGTGTCGGGATGTTCCGTGCCGAGCACCCGCTCTCGGGTTTCCAGCGCGCGTCGAAAGAGCGGCTCAGCCTCCTGATAGCGGCCCTGGTGCCTGATAGAGTGACGGCGAGATTGTCCACGCTTTGTAAGCGTGTCGGGATGCTCCTTGCCGAGCACCCGCTCGCGGGCCTCCAGCACGCGCCTGATAGAGCGGCTCAGCCTCCTGATAGCGGCCCTGGCGATCATAGAGGAAGGCGAGATTGTTCGTGCTTCTAAGCGTGTCGGGATCCTCCTTGCCGAGCACCCGCTCGTCGGGCCTCCATCGCGCGCCTGTAGAGCGGCTCGGCCTCCCGATAGCGGCCCTGGGCTTCACAGAGCGGCGGCGAGATTGTTCAGGCTTAAAAGCGTGTGTCGATGCTCCTTGCCGAGCAACCGCTCGCTGGTCTCCAGAGTCGCGCCGATCAGAGGACTCGGCCTCCTTATAGCGGCCTTCGGCATGATAGAGGGACGGCGAGACGGTTCAAAACAAGAAGTGTGTCAGGATGGTCCTTGCCGAGCACCCGCTCGCGAGCCTTGAGCGCGCGTCGATAGAGAGGCTCGGCCTCCGCATATCGGATTTGGCGCTCATAGAGGACGGCGAGATTGGTACACGCTTTGAAGCGTGTGAGGATTCTCCTTGCCGAAGCCTTCGAGCTCAGCACGCGAAGAGGACTTCTTCCGCGAGAGGGCCTGACCGTCTAGCCTTACAAATTTTTGGCTTAGGGTCGGGAGCTCTTGCCGAGCGGCCGGCAACCTGACGGTTTCAGGGCGAGCGCTTCTTGTATATCGTTCGTAGCTGCCGCTTCTCACGCCACGCGGCTCCGCAGTGGAGCGCCGGTAAGCGCGAGCAAAATCGCCACGATCAGAACTTTCATAAGAACGCGCCCGAGCCATGCCTGCCCCATGCTTCTGCCCCCAAACCGCGAATGGCGATGCCCGGGCCATCATGGTTAATGATTCGTTGCCAGGTCGAGGATGCGTTAAATCTTCGTGGTTAATAACATTCCTTCCGGCTGATTTTTGCGCCTCGAAGATTCCATAAAATCGGAAAAGCCCGCCATCACCGGGCGCGGCAGCCTCGCAAGACATTGATAACAATCAGCTTTTCGTCGTGGCCGGCAGGGTTAACGGTTTATATTTTTCGACGCAAGTGGGCGCGGAAAAGCCGGTTAAATATAATTCGTAAACATCGGTGCGCCTTCCGCATGGGGGGAGGCACACGCGTCTCTCGCAATTTCGCTATATATTTCAATAGGTTAGAAGCATTAACGCCTCGGCAACGCGCTTTCTCCTATCATACGGCTCGAGGCAGCCAGGAAGCAAAGCGCCCGAAATGTGGTCCAAGGTTCGAGATATTTGGTCCAAGGCTCGACACCATGCCGCCGCCTCGCGGCGCGCATCCGGAAAACCGGCCCACGGGTTCCCGCCGCGAGGGCCGGAAGGCGAACCGTTCCGGCCGGATCGGCGGCGTCCGCTCAGATTTTCTGATTGTACTCGCCAACCTCCGGATAGGTGGAGAGGTGCTGGTCGATCTCCGCGAAGATGGCGCGCATGTTCGCCTCTGACACCGGGCTTTCCACCACGATGACCAGCTCCGGCTTGTTGGACGATGCGCGCACCAAGCCCCACGTCCCATCGTCCAGCATGACGCGAATGCCGTTCACGGTGATGACATCGCGGATGGACTGCCCCGCGAGCTTCTCACCGCGTTCGGCAATGCCTTTGAAATGCGCGATCACGCGATCGACCACGACATATTTCTTCTCGTCGTCGCAATGCGGAGACATCGTGGGCGATTGCCATGTCTTGGGCAACTCGCGGTAGAGCTCCGACATGCTTTTTGTTGGGTTGTGCGAGAGCATATCGCAAACCGCGATCGCCGAGACGAGGCCGTCGTCATAGCCCCGGCCGAGCGGCGGATTGAAGAAGTAGTGGCCGGACTTCTCGAAGCCGACGAGCGCGCCTGTCTCGTGGCTGTAACGCTTGATGTAGGAGTGGCCCGTCTTCCAGTAGGCGGTGCGAGCGCCGTTCTTTATCAGCACAGGGTCGGTGGTGAAAAGCCCCGTCGATTTCACATCCACGACGAAATGCGCATCCTTATGGTTCGCGGACAGATCGCGCGCCAGCATCACGCCAACCTTGTCGGCGAAAATCTCGGTGCCTTCTTCGTCCACCACGCCGCAGCGGTCGCCGTCGCCGTCGAAGGCGAGGCCAACATCCGCGCAGGAGAGCCGCACCGCATCCGAGACGGCGTGCAGCATCTTGAGCAATTCGGGGTTGGGATTGTGGTTCGGAAAGGTGTAGTCGAGATCGGTGTTGAGCGGGACCACCTCGCAGCCCAGCTTCTTCAGCGCCTCCGGTGCGAAAGCGCCCGCCGTGCCGTTTCCGCAGGCGCAAACGACCTTGAGCTTGCGCTTGAAGGGCTCGCGGTTCGTGAGGTCGGCGATGTAGCGCTCGGCCATGTCCGCGTGGAAGTGATAGGAGCCGCCTTCGTGCGCCGCGAAGCGGCCTTCGAGAACGAGGTCGCGCAAGGCACTCATATCGTCCGGCCCGAAGGTTAAGGGACGCGCCATGCCCATTTTGATGCCGGTCCAGCCATTGTCGTTGTGGCTGGCCGTGACCATTGCCACGCCGTCGACCTCAAGCGCGAACTGCGCAAAATAGGCCGTGGGCGACAGCGCCAGCCCGATGTCGTGGACCTCCGCGCCGCCCGCAAGCATGCCGGATATCAGCGCATACTTGATGCTCGACGAATAGGACCGGTAATCGTGCCCCGTCACGATCCGCACGCGCACGCCGCGCTCGCGCATGAGCGTCGCCATGGCCATGCCAATCGTCTGCATTCCCATCAGGTTGATTTCCTGCGGAAAAAGCCAGCGCGCGTCGTATTCCCGGAAACCGGTGGGCTTCACATAAGGCAGGCGCTCGAAATCGGCTGTGTTGGGCCGCAAGTCTTTGCGCGGCATCGGAAAGGCTGGGACGTTGATCATGGCTGCTCCCAATTCATTAACATCTGGATAGCTTGCCGCCTGGATCATGCCAAGGTCTGGCGCGCCAAAACTGGGGATTAAGCTCGCTTAAGGTCGAAGAATATGCGTTCACGACGGCCACTTCCTCCCATCGTGACTGGCGCCTGGTTCTCATCCAGGTTGTCGCGCTGAAGACGCCGATTTGACAGACGTTCTCACGGACAAAGTTGTTCTTCAAAGGTAAAGGTTAAAAGAACAGCGTTACCTGTGATGTTCTTCCAGTTCCTTGAGGCTGGCCGAAGCTCTTGGCCAGTTAAAACTTCATTCAGCTCCCCGGGCCGAGCCGTTCAAGCCTGCGCCCGCTTATCACAATACAATCGTTGGGCGGTCCTTAGCTTGAAACGCTGAATTTTTCCCGTTGCGGTTTTGGGGAGTTCGTCGATGATCTCGATCCAGCGGGGGTATTTCCATTTCCCGATTTTGTCTTTCACATGTTCCTTCAAGGCTTCCGCAATGGCCTCCTGGTTCACCCCGTTCTTGAGGATCACGTAAGCCTTCGGTTTTTCGAGGCCATCCTCGTCCCGTTGGGGCACAACAGCCGCTTCCAGCACCGATGGGTGCGAAATCAGCGCCTGCTCGATTTCGAACGGCGCCACCCAGATGCCGCTCACCTTGAAAATATCATCGGTGCGCCCGCAGTAAACCAGCCGGCCATCCTCACGGAGGAGATATTTATCCCCGGTGCGCGTCCAAACGCCTTCGAATGTGGCGCGGGACTGCTCGCGCTGGTTCCAATAGTCCGCCGCGGCGGAGCCGCCGTTGACAAGCAACTCTCCGATGCCGCCGGGGCTTACGGGATTTCCCCGCTCGTCGATCAGCCGAAGTTCGTAGCCAGGAACAGCGGTGCCCGATGTGCCGAGCACGACATCGCCCGGCCGGTTGGAGAGGAAAATGTGCAAAAGCTCCGTCGAGCCCACGCCATCCAGGATATCGACGCCGAAAATCTTCGCCCAGCGCGCGCCCACCTCGGCCGGAAGCGCCTCGCCAGCGGAGATGCAGCGCCTGAGCCGCCCGGCTCCCTCCGGGCGCTTGCCTTCGAGCGCGGCCACCATGGCGGCGTAAAGTGTCGGGACGGCGCAGAAGACAGTCGGGCATGTCTCCCGGATGACCGCCGTCACGCTTTCGGATGTCGGACGGCCGGGAAGCAGGATCGTCGTTGCTCCAACCGACATCGGGAACGTCATGGCGTTGCCGAGACCGAAGGCAAAGAACATCTTCGCCGCCGAAAACACGACATCGTCGCGCTGGATGCCGAGAACCTCGCGCCCGTAGGTATCGGCGGTGTATTGGAGGCTTCCATGCACATGCCGCACGCCTTTCGGCGCGCCTGTCGAGCCGGAGGAATAAAGCCAGAATGCGCACTCGTCGGGGCTGGCGGCAATCGTCTCGCGCCTTTCCGACGCCCCCAGCTCCGCGCTGAAGTCCAGGGCTTGCGCGTTATTGCGGCCTCGTCTTGCGCCGGGTCCGGGCAGCGCCGAGCCATTGCGCGCGTCCGCCGCCGCGATCACAAAAATCGCCCTCAGGTGGGGATTTCCGCCGAGAATGGGCTCGATCACGGGAAAGAGCTCTTTCGATACGAACAGCGCGCGCGCCCGGCAGTCCATCAGGATCGCCTTGTACGCATCGGCGGAAAGGAGCGTGTTGATGGGTATGGGAATGACGCCCGCTTTCAGGCTGCCCCAGAAAATGACGGGAAATTCGATCTGATCCAGAACCAGCATGGCCGCGCGGTCTTCCGGCTGCAGGCCGTGACGCTCGTAAAGCGCTGCCATCCGGTCCGATTGCAGCGCGAGGTCTTCATAAGTGAGCGTGCGCCCGGCCGGTCCCGCTTCGGCGAAAGCTGCCTTCGCGCTCGCCCCGCCGGATCGATGTCGGTCTACAAAGTAGCTCGCGGCATTCCCGCTTGGCTCTGCCACTAATATCCCCCCAGTTGCGGCCCTTATTGTTCTGGGCGCTTATTGGCCAGTGAACTCGATCGCCCCTTCCGGCAACAGATAAAGGACGTAAGCCTCTCCTCCGGCGACAGTCGGGCGATGGCTCGAACCCGGCGGATAGACGTACCAGCCCGCAGGTCTGCCGTCGAACCTCGGCTCGCCGCTGACCGGCATGATCGCGCCGATCTCGCCGGTTGTGTGGACATGATGCGGCCCCGCAATATCCTTCATGCGGACCACGTCCACGCTGAACCGGCCCGCCTCTTTGCCTGGCTTGACGGCCCGGCTGAATTTGATGCCGCCTGCCTCGCGGTTCATCAGCCAGCCCTCCGCCTCGCCCTCCGCGCACAACTCCGATAAGCGCGAGAACTCGCCGCCGCTGGCGGGAAACCGCTCATTGAGCCGCGCCTCCAGGCTGGCATCGAGTTCGCGCCCATCAACCTCGCGCGCGACCGCCGAAACGATCTCAAGAAACTCAGCCTGTCCCGCCATGGCGCTGCCTCATCGGTTTGGGCGACGATCTGAATTCTTAATGCTGCATAATGCAGAAACAAATAAGTTTATACAAATTTCACATGCGAGCGTGGCCGCTATCGCCTGTCTGCACAGGTTTGTGCGGCTTCGCCAACGAAGGGGGGTTTCGTGAAATTGCGCGCTTACCTAGCTTGAAGCCACCTAAATTACCTGTGTATATGCCAGCCATAACAGATTTTGGAACTCGCCATCGTCCATCTATCCGGCTAGGTGATTTTCTGCCGCTAACGGCTGGCCTAGCTGAACTGGGCTGAATTTTAATCAAGAGGGAGTGATCGAAACAATGAAGCATGTATTGACCGCCACCGCAGTCGCGTTGGCGATGACTGCCGCCGCAAGCGCCACGCCGCCGGGCTATTACACGCCGTCGGGCTTTTATCTTTGGCAGGGCGATGGGTTCGTCACGAAGCTTGTTACCCCAAGCCTCTGCAAGACCTCCAGTAATCAAGTCGGCAAATTGGTTCAAGTGGTTTTCCAGCCAGCCGCTAACGGCATTTTCCTGAGCAATGGCGCCCAAGATCAGCTCATCTTCTTTTCGGCTGGCGAGCTGTCAGTGAACCTGTGGACGCCGGTATCCGGCGCCTCCCTCAACGGCGTAACGCAAGTTAACGGCCAGGGCATTGACACGGGGGGCTATCACAACGGCGGAGGGACGCCTTTGACCGTAACATTGCAGATTACCCCCCCAATCCCCACGCTCCCGGTTTCCCCGGCGACCACCACCGCAGTAAATATTTCGGGCACCGTCACCGAGAAAAGCGGCTGCAAATTTCAGATGGCCGCTCACCTGCTCGGGCCGTTCTAAGTCTGCGCTTTTTCGCTGGCCTCGGCGTAGCCGCCCTGAGAGCGGCTACGTTGGCTCAAGCAGCGCTCGCCCTTTCCCCATGCGTTGCAGCTTCTCCCAGCGGAAGGCGCCCCACAGCGCCGCCCCGATGGCGCCCGCATAGATCGCATCCGGGTGCGTTTCGAGCGGCGCCGTGATCTTCTCGCGCGCAAGGGCCTCCTTCATGGCATTGACGAGGCCATCATCCAGGGCAAGGCCGCCCGTCATTTGGATCGTGCCGTCGAGGCCGCCGAGCGTCTTCAACAGCTTGGCCAGCCGGTGGGCCATGGAGTCGTGGATGCCTTTGAGGATGTTGGGCGCGGTGATGCCGCGCGAGACCATGTTGATGACATCGGTCTCCGCCAGCACGGCGCAGATGCTGGACACCTTCTCCGGATCGCCGGCCTGCCTTGACAAGGGTGCCGATCTCGTCCTGCGCGATGCCGAGATAGCGCGCGATATTTTCGAGGAACTGGCCGGAGCCGGAAGCGCACTGGCTCGTCATCTTGTAGCTGATCACCTTGCCGCGCGCGTCCATGCGGATTGCGCGGCCGTGCAGCGCGCCGGCATCGAGAACGGCGCGGGCATCCGGGTGCAAGTAAAGAGCGCCGCGCGCGTGGGTTGTCATCGAATAGAAGTGGCCAGTGTGGAAGGGAAGCGATTCGCCATCGCCTGTCGTCGCGCAATAGGCGATGTCCGCGCGCTGAAGACCGTTCGCGGCGAGAAGACTGTCGTAGAGCTCTCCGGCGAGCGCGAGCGGATCGCGCTGCCGCACGCGCTCGACCCCCTTTGCAAGCCATGCCGCCGAACTCCCCGCGGCGTCGAAGATCGCAACCTTGACCGCGCCCGTGCCAACGTCAATTCCAGCAGTCAGGGGCATCGCGGCCGCTCCTCAAGCTTGCGCGGCGCGCCGCGCGAACTCCGCCGCTCCGAGCGCGCCTGTGTAGATGGACTCAGGGTTGATGTTGATGGTGACGTCGCCGTAGTTTTCCTTGATGAGCTTGCGCAACTCGCGCACTGCTGCCTCGTTCTTGGCGACGCCGCCTGTGAAAGTGAACTCGTTCGTCACCCCGCCCGAGCGCGCGATGATGGAGATGGCGCGCAGAATGATCGCGCGGTGCAGGCCCGCCAGGATGTCCTCGCGCTTCTCGCCGAGCGAGAGCCTGTCGCGCAACTCGGCTCCGGCGAAGACGGTGCAGGTCGAGTTGATGTGCGCCGGGCGGCTGGACTTCATCGCCATCGGTCCCAGCTCATGCACGCCGATGTTCATCTCGTCGGCGATATAGCCGAGATAGCGCCCGCAGCCCGCCGCGCAGCGGTCGTTCATCTGGAACTTCTCGACAATGCCGTGAGGGTCGACTTGAATGCCCTTCGTGTCCTGGCCGCCGATGTCGAGCACCGTCCGGGTCCCCGGGTGCATCATGTGCGCGCCGAGGCCATGGCACAGGATCTCGGAGCGGATATGCTCCTTCGAGAACGGCAGCGTGACGCGCCCATATCCAGTGCCCACGAGCCAGGTCTCTTCCAGCTCGATGCCGAGCGCATGCTCGATGCGCTCTTGCGGCACAGGCACGAGGCCTTCCCAGCTTGCCAGAACACGGGCCGTGGCGCGTTTGAAATTCTCATGCAAGCTCCCGGCTGGCGGGCGGTTCTCCACCTCGATGATGGATTTGTCATAGGCATTGAACAACACGTCGAGCGGCACGCGGGCGTCTTTCGCGGCGGCCTCGGCATGGGCGTGAAACCGCGAGCCGGCGTTATCGCGGAAGAAGTCCGACTTGCGCCTCGCGCCCGGCGCATAAAGCTCGGGCGCTTCTTCGCGCAGCCTGTCGAACACAACCTCGATCGCCTCGCCCGTGGGCTGAGCGAGGCTGGCGAACCGCTCAGTCTTGAGCTGATTGAGGCAGGTCGCCTCCAGATCGGCAAGCTGCTCGAGGAATTGTTCGAGACGGAAAGCCCGCTCCAGAGCGGCGAGGAACCCGGCGGCGCTCGCCTGCGCCTCGCCCGTTTCGAGCGAGCGTCGCAGAAGAGTGAAGCGCGCATCGACCCTCGCCTCATCGCTTGCAACGCGGGCGGCGGTTGCGTAGTTCGATCGCGAATTAGTGATGCCGCGCCCGATCACGGCCTGGCTCTCGTCGAGGAGCACGGCTTTGGTCGTGGTCGAGCCGAGGTCGATGCCGATGAAAGTCTTCATGCAACGCTTCTCCTGAACGCGGCTTTCACGAGCTCAGATCTGCCCGCCGCATCCCTTATGTTACAAAAAGAGGGTCGCGATGTGACATTTGTTTCCATTTGTCATCCGTTGGGATGATGCCGAGTAATTAATTTCGGGTTAGCCTATCATTGTTGAGTAAGCTGAAGCTATTTTAGCGACTTCAACGGAGGAAACGTCACATGTTGAAAACTCTGCTGGCAGCACTTGTGCTTGTCGCCGCGACAGCCGGAGCGGTTTCGAGCGCATCGGCTGCACCGCCCGATCCGTGCGATTGGATCCACGGCGGAATTTAAACATAACGGCTGTTAAAGCCATTTAGAGACTCAACGGAGGAGACGTCACATGTTGAAAACCCTGCTAGCGGCGCTTGTGCTTATTGCCGTGACAGCCGGAGCGGTTTCGAGCGCATCGGCTGTACCGCCCGATCCGTGCGATTGGATCCACGGCGGAATTTAAACATAACGGGCCGATTGGATAATCTTTTCGTCCTGCAGAATGGCGGCTGGCGGAGCGCAAGGGCGCGAGGTCTCGCTTAAAGTACCTATATTCTTAGATATAGATGCTTTTACAAAACGAAGCCAAACCCTCTGTTAACCGTAGCGCGAGAGCGCGCGGATGACGAGCCGGGAGATCATCGCGCAACCTCGCGAGCCCCGGCGCGCTTTTGCTCGATCATCTGGAAATAGCTTTCGAGCCGGTTCTTCACGTTGGCGGGCGAGAAGTAGCGCGGATCGACGAGATCGGTCTCGATGAAGGCGGCCGGTTTGCCGGTTCTTTTCTCCACCTCGCGCATCATCAGGAGTTGGCCGGCGGAGAAGCTGTTGCAGCTCTTGATGGAGTTGATGAGAAGCCCGTCGGCCTCATACTCGCGGACATAGTTTTCGAGCATGTCCACCCGCATCGGCAGATTCCGGTTGGTGTAGACGTTGAGGCAGTATTCGGCGAGCGACTCCAGCGGCCTGGAAGGATCGTGCCGGAAACCGAAATCGTAGGTGCCGCCGACCTTGGTGTAGCTCGAAGCGACGACAACCGCGCCCTCCGCGTAGAACATCTTCCAGAACTGCCGGAAATTCGTGTAGTTCGGCGGCCCTTCCACCACGAGCCGGAAGCGTTCCTCGCCCATGTCGCCGTCGGGCGTCACGGGACCCTTGCCTTCTGCGAGGCGTCCCTCGATCTCCTCGCGCAAGAAACGATAGTAGTCGATGGCATCGTCCGTGCCGCGGAAGGCGCCGAAGATCGGGCCTATGTAGTAGATGCCGCCGAAATAGGCGTCGATGGGCGAAGGTTTGGCTTTCGCCGACTGAAGCACCCAGACGAGATCGTCCTCGGCCTTCGCCGACTTTCCAAGATATTCGCGCAAGCGATCGATGTCGAACTTGACGCCGGAGACTTTCTCAAGCTTCGGGATGACGTCTGTCTCAAGCTGCTTGACCATATACTTGATCATGTCCGGCGTAATTTGCCCATCGGCCAGATAGGGCGTGTGGAGCATGATCGTTTCGCATTTGTATTGTTCGCGTAAGAGCTCGAACCACTTCATGAAGGTGAAGCAGCCCGTATAGGAGAGGAGCAGCACATCCGGGTCGGGCAGCTTGCGCCCGTTGGGGCCGATATTGCCCTTCGCCATCATGCCGATGTCGGACTTCACATAGGTGCAGACGTCCTCGGAATGGCCCAGTCTTCTCGGCCTCCATCACGAAGCGAGCCGCTGGTCTTCCGGAGCCCGTTCTGGATGGCGTTGACCTCCGGCAGGTTGTTGACGAAGCCGAAGCACATCAATAGCTCGTTGAGATTGCCGGGAACGAAGGTCGCGGCCACCTTCTCGCCGCTCTCGGGCGCGTCGGCGAGCCGGTCGTAGTGGCGGTTGACCATCTCCTTCTGCTTGACCATCGAAGCGTCTTTGGCGACCTCGGCCTTGGCGGATTTCGGCAGCGTGATGATCGCGCTCATTCTCCGCTCCAGAGTTTGATCGAGTCGGCAAACGTTCCGGCCTGCTCGCGGATGGGCTGCATCTGCCCGGAGTTCTCGGCGTATTTGAATGCGATATACGGGATGTCTGCGGCCTTCAGCGCGTTCTGCAGCATGGGCCGCTCAAGGAGCGCCGGATCGCAAAAGCTCGGCATCGCAAAGATCACGCCCTCGGCGCGGCTCAACCGCACGCTTTCGACGAGGTAGGCGCCTTTCTTGGCGATGTCGGGCTCGTACTTCGCCGACGTCGACAGCGAATTGTGGAGATAGGCGCTCGCAAGCGCCGCAATCGGATCGCCGGTCGAGCGCGACATCGGACTTCTCCCAGCGGGTGACGAGCATGAAGTCGTCATCCACGATGTAACAGCCCGAGAGTTCGATCGCCTTGATGAGGTTGAGCGGCGGCTGCTCGCAAAACACGCCGTTGATGACAACGCGCGAATTGTCCTTCATCGGACGCTCGTGCTTACGCGCGGCATCGATATACGACCGGACGAGCGCGTTGTGCTCCTCGACGGGAAGCGTCAGCCCGGCGCGCAACAAGAGATAGACCTCCGTCGTTGGCGCTTTCCAGGGCGTGGCCGCGCGCAACGCGTACAACTCGCGGATCAGCGCGCGGTTCTCGTTGAAAAGGGCGATGGATGCGCGGAGCGCCGCATCGGTCACGGTCCGGCCCGTAATCCCCGCAAGCCAATGACGCAGCTCTTCCAGGTGGGAGCGATAGAACGCGCCGCCGATATCGTCGTCGAAGTTCTGGGGCAGATCGACATAGCGGGCTGGCACGGCTGGAAACATGAGCTTCCACATGCCCGACAGATTGCGGATCACGTCGCAGATCGAGGGGAAGAGCATGCCATCGACAAAATCGAGACGTTTGGAGACGCCGAGCTCAATCGTCGAGCGCGGGATGCGGCAGATATAGCTCTGATAGTAGGCGTCGCCGTGGATGACTTCGAGCTTGTCGCCTCCGCCCATGATGCCGAGCGGAAGCGCGCCGGCGGCGTGGATCAGTTCGCGCGGCACATAGAATGGCATGTAGCCGATGACTTTGCGGCCTGCTTTTTCGCCTTTCCAACGGCGAGGGGCGCTGAAATCGAGGTCGGAGAAAGATCGCTTCGCAGTAAGCGGCGATCCCGGATGTGCCTGACGGTATGCATCCAATGTGCGTGACGGCGCCATCCAACATGTCAGTTGCCGCTCCATCGAGCGGGCCTTTTCGAAAGGAAGGCTTCGAGACCTTCGACGGCGTCCCGCGTCGCCATCAACTCGTCTAGATAGAGCCGCTCGGCGCACGCAAGCTCAAGGCTCACGCGATCAATGAAAGCGCTCCGCGCGGCCCGGACGGCGAACCGGAGCGAGCTTGGGCTTTTGGCAGCGAGGCGCCTGTCGAAATAGTCGAGCGCGGCGGCCTCGGGATCTGAAATGACCGCGGTGATGAGGCCGATCCGAAGCGCGTCCTCCGCCGTGATGGACCGGCCCGAGATCAACAGGTCTTCCGCCGCCGCCCGTCCGATCCGCTCGGGAAGAAGGCAGGAAGCGGCGGGCGCAAAGACGCCGAGCTCGATCTCGGGCTGGCCAAGCCGCGCATCGGGGCTTGCGAAAATGAGATGTGCGGCCGCCACCAGTTCGAGTCCGCCGCCAAGGCATTGTCCGCGCACCGCCGCCATCACCGGAACCGGCGAGGCAAGCACGCGTAAGATCAGGCGATGAAACCCGGCAAGCATCGCGGCGCATTGGCCGGGCAGGTGCTCCTCTACGCTCGCGCCAAAGGAGAAATGCGGCCCCGAGGCGTCGATCAGGATGCCAAGGAGGCCGGGCCGCTCGCCATGCTCTGCAAGCGCGGCGTCGAGCGCGCCTATAAGCGCGGCGTCGAGGATGTTCGCCTTGGGGCGGTCGAGCCGCAGGCGCAGCAGGCGCTCATCGCGCTCAAACCAGACTTTCACCGGATCGCCCATCGGTTCGCCCTCACGCCTTGGGGATGAGCCGCTCGATAAGCGCCTCGGTCCAGGGCTCTCCTCGCGCCAGTGTCCGGCGAAGCTCGACAAAATCGATCTCGCGATGGTTTTTCGGCCCCTCGTTGAAGGCGCGGAAGCCGGTGCGCGCCTCCGCCATCATGTTCAGCGCAAGCCAGGCGCGGCTGTTCTCCTTGTTGGCGTTCCATGCCTGGAGCTTAGGCTTGCGCAACTCCTCCAGGCTCTTGGTCAGGCATTCGGGGAAGGTCAAAAGAAGCTTCGCGCACAGCGCCTCGACCTTCTCGTCGAGAAGCGACAGATCGACGGCGCCGCGCGCCATCAGCGCCTTGCCCTTTTCGAGCGCAGCGCCGGTCTTGGGCTCGCCGTGGACGATGCGGCCATACTCGTCGAGATAGCGCTCCGTCTCGACAAGCGGGTTGGCCACGAACGTGCCGTCCACCTTCAGCGCCGGTGCAATATCAATAATGATGCCGAGGCGATAAGCTTTATGCGCCGACCACGGCTCGCAAAGCGTCCCCGACTCGATGGCGCGCTCGGCGCCAATCATCAGCGGCAGGAAATCGGTAGCGCCTCCGATGGCCGCGGAGCCGTGTTTCGGTCCAGCCTGGCCGAAGCGGGCAAGGTCCTGCGCAATTGAATAGTCGCAGGCCATGCCGATCTCCTGGCCGCCGCCGATGCGCATGCCGTTGACGCGCGCGATGACGGGCTTGTCGCAGCCGAGGATCGCCGAGACCATGTCGTTGAAGAGCCGCATGTATTGCCGGTACTCTTGCGGGTTGCCCGCATAATACTCGGCATACTCTTTCGTGTTTCCGCCTGTGCAGAACGCCTTGTCGCCAACGCCGGTAAGCACCACGGCCACCACGTCGCGCGCGTTCGAGGCGGCGCGCAAGGCGCGGATGACGCCTTTTACCATTCCGGTGGTGTAGGAATTGAATTGGCTCGGATTGTCGAGCCAGATCCAGGCGTTGAACAGACCGTCGGCGACTTTGCCGTCCGGAAGCCGGGCTGGCCGCATCTCGTAGCGGACATTCGGAACGGCCTCGAAGGGGACGATGTCGTGATCCTTGAGATGCGTCGTCGGCATGAATATGGCTCCAGCAATGATCGGGTCAGGGAACGAGGATGGCCCGGCGTGAGAGCCGGTGCGCGCGCGCATCAGCGATCACGCGCTCGATCTCGGCGAGGGGATGCTGTTCGACGCAAGGTGCAAGCTCGATGCGCCGGTCGAGCACCAAATCGAGAGCCGCCGGATAGAGATCCGGAGGGCAGCCCCAGTTGCCGATGGCGCGGGCGTCGAAGGCCATGAGGTTGGAAAGCCGGACCTCGACGCGATCCATGGTGAAGCCCACCACGCTCAGCGTGGCCCCAAACGTGAGCAGGCCGAACGCCGTCAGTTGCCCCGCCGCCGTTCCGGAGCACTCGAAGATGAACCATTCGGTCAGCGGCAGGCCTTGCGCCTTGCAGAAATCGGTGATGCGAGCTTTCAGCGCCTTCTGATCGTGCTCGCGGGCGTTCAGCGTGAGGGCCGCCGTTCCACGCCCCATGATCTCCAGCTTCCTGGCGTCGATGTCGATGGCGACGACGGCCGCGCCCGCTGCCTTGGCGATCTGCGCCGCAAAGCCGCCCACCCCCCCGACGCCGACGACGATGGCAAGCGCTCCGGGACGCACGCCCGCGCGAAGCACCGCTTGATAAGGCGTTGTGACCGCATCGGCGACCACGGAGACATCCGCAAGGCTGAGGCCAGCCGTTTCGAGGCGGCCCTCATCAACGACGCACAAACCGCGCGCCGGGACCACGATATGAGAGGCGAAGCCGCCATGGATATCGTTTCCCGGCATTTTCTGGCGGCGGCAGATGTTCGGCAGGCTGCGCTGGCACAGGTCGCATTCCCCGCAAGGCAGCACCGCCGGAACGATGACGGCTTTTCCAAGCCAGTCTTCAGCGCCTTGCCCCGCGGCGGCGACGCGTCCCGAAATTTCGTGCCCGAGCGTGAGCGGCAGCGCATGATTGGTGCGCACGCCGTCGAAAAGAAAGCCGAGGTCGGTGTGGCAGACGCCGCATCCCGCGACCGCGATCGCCACTTCGCCCGCGCCAGCCCGCGCCACGAACGGCTCATTCTGCAAGGGCGCTCCAACCGCGGTGATGACCCAGCGGCGGGCTTGGATTCCCTCTGCCATCGCTTCCTCCGGCGGAATTTTGGTTCTATTTTTTGATCCGCCGTTAATTGTTAATTTATTGATCCGGCCATGTGAAGTCTTAATGCGCCATGCTTCGCCGCCCTGCAGCTCGAGCGCACAATTTCCGGCCTTGGGCCGTGAACCGGGCCGAATGCCGATGACGGTGGATTTTTGAACCTGCTCTGAAAGATTCCCAGCGTGGTCGCCCTCTCGCGATCCGTCTTGGTCCGGAAAGCGAACCTGTGGAGAAACCGGTAGGCTGAGGCAAGTGCCTAAACCATGCGCTTTACGACGCCATCTTGACGGATGATCCAGTGATAAGCCGCGCCCAAGAGATGGAGCGTGATGAGAACGACAAGCAAGGCCGCCCCTAGTTCATGAGCTTCAGCGAATTGTTCCGCAATGGCTTTATCCTGTTTGCCGATTGGAGACGGGATCGTGAAAAGCCAGAACCATTTCACCGGAATACCCAACGCGTTGGTGGTGAGAAACCCGATGAGCGGCTGAATCAGAAGCATGGCGTAAAGAGCGTAATGGTTAAGCCGTGAGCCTACGCGGATGATGGCGGGCTGATCGGAGAGCATCGGCGGCTGGTTTCCGAGGCGCACGAAAAGACGAAGGAGAACCACGACAAACAGGAGAACGCCAAAGCTTTGATGAAGGTTCAGGAGTTCAAGCTTGAACGCTTTGTCCTGGGGTTCGAAATCTTTGATCCAAGCCCCGAGCGCGAACATGACCACGACGAGGATAACGGTGGTCCAATGAAAGAAGCGCGCAGCCGGTCCATAGCGGAAGGTCATTGTGGCTCCAAAGCTGGGTTCGCCTAATAAAGTAGTAGTTTAACCCAGCTTCGCAGCACCTCCTTCGTTGGCGTCATGCAATTTCCCGTGAGCGTTCCGCATGCACCGGCCTGTTGCGCGGGTTCAAGTGGCAACCTGTTTGGTCACGCTGGTAAGAACCGGGCGCCGCATCGAAGCGTTGGGGAACCGGGGAAAAGGTTGATCAGGGATAAGCCTCGGCGAAAGTGCGGCCTGACTCTGCGAGGTCTCGCAGCACAGGCGAGGGCAACAGGCTTTCGTCACCTGCTGCCGACGCAAAGGCCTCAAGCCGCGAGACCACGCAGGGGAGGCCCGCGCGATCCGCGTAATACATCGGACCGCCCCGCCATGCCGGCCATCCGTAACCATTCATCCAGATCACGTCGATGTCGCTTGCCCGCGCCGCAATGCCTTCGCCGAGGATCCGCGCGCCTTCATTCACCATGGGGAACACGAGGCGCTCGGTAATTTCGCCCGCGGAAATGACGCGGCGCTGAACGCCCAGCTTCGCGGAAACCTCTTCGATCAGGCGTTCAACGTCTGGATCCGCAACGCCCCCGCGCGCGCCTTCGGGATAGATGTAATAGCCTTTGCCCGCCTTCTGGCCGAACCGTCCGCGCTCGCAAAGCGCATCCGCGATGGCGGCCTTCGCGCCGGTCGCCTTGCGCATGCGCCAGCCAATGTCGAGGCCGGCGAGATCGACAACAGCGAACGGCCCCATGCGAAAGCCGAAATCGACCATGGCCGCGTCGATGTCCTGCGGCAGCGCCCCCTCGATCAGAAGGCGTTCCGCTTGCTGGTGCCGCCGGGCGAGCATTCTGTTCCCGGCAAAGCCATGGCAGACGCCAACCGTCACAGGGATCTTGCCGAGCTTCCGCGCAAGGTCGACAACCGTCTTCAGAACATCCGGCGCGGTTTTCTCAGCGCGGACGACCTCCAGGAGGCGCATGATGTTTGCCGGGCTGAAGAAATGCATGCCGAGCACATCCTCAGGCCGGGATGTCGCGGAAGCAATCTCGTCGATATTGAGATAGGAGGTGTTCGTCGCGAGGATCGCCCCTGGCTTCGCGATCGTGCCGAGCTTTGCGAAAATCTCCCTTTTGATCTTCATCTCCTCGAATACGGCCTCAACGATGAGATCGGCTTCGGCTGCGTCCTCCAGATTCAAACTCGCGCTCAATAGCGCGAGAGTCTTGTCGCGCGCCTCGGAGCTCGATTTCCCGCGCCGCACCCCATCGTCGAGCGTTGCCTTGACCCGGTCGAAACCTCTCGACAGAGCCTCCTGTTTGTCTTCGATCACCGTGACGGGAATGCCGGCATTCAGAAAGCAGATCGCGATGCCCGTCCCCATGGTCCCGGCCCCGATGACGGCGGCGCGTGCAACCGTCCGCGTCCGCGTTTCGGGCGGCAAGGCCTTGACCCTTCCCGCTTTTCGCTCCGCGAAGAAGGCGTAACGAAGCGCCTTCGAGCGTTCATCGTCCCGGAGCTTGAGGAAAAGCTCGCGCTCGAAGGCCAAGCCTTCCGGGAGAGGCTTGTCGAAGGCCGCGCGAACCGCCTCGATCAAAGCTGTAACGTTGGGCTTCCCTGGGTTCTCCTTCACGGCGCGGGCGGCGGCCTTCTCGAATTCGGCGCGCTCGCCTTCCCGCGCCAGCTTGCCCTGTCCGCCAGCGGGCGCTGGCCGGGAGGCAAGGCCGAGCGCTTTGGTTTTCGCCGCAGCGATCAGGTCTTCTTCTGCGATCCCCTCGATGAGGCCCAACTCCAGGGCCTTCGTTGCGGCAATCGGATCGCCCTTGAGCATGATTTCGAAGGCCGGCGCCGCGCCGGTCGCGCGAGGAAGGCGCTGGGTGCCGCCAGCGCCTGGGATGACGCCAAGCTTGATCTCGGGCAGCCCCAGTTTGGCGCTGGGGCTTGCGATGCGGGCCGTGCAAGCGAGCGCCAGTTCGATGGCGCCTCCAAGCGCCGTTCCCTGGATGGCGGCGATAACGGGCTTGCCCAAAGTGGCGACAGCCGCGATGACTTCGGCGAGAATCGGAGCGGCCGGAGGGTGATCGAACTCCGTGATGTCAGCCCCCCCGCTGAAAATCTTTCCCTCCGACGCCAGGATCACGGCCTGGATAGCCGGGTCAGCTCTCGCCCTTTCGAGCGCGGCCAGCAGTTCGCGGCGGACCCCGGTGCTGAATGCGTTCACCGGCGGGTTTGCGATTGATGCGATGGCCACACCATCCTCGATGCGAAATTCCACCCTTCCTGACATCGTGATTACCTTAAGGTTTTTTCGGTGAATAGGAGCCGGCTTCACACCGTCTCAACTGGAAAACTAAGTCAAAATTATCCTGGCCATTCCACCCCGCCATCTTTAGATGAGAAGCCGTTTCGGAGCATGCCGATAGCGGCGGCGGCGTTGTTATCATTGCCCTCAATAATCATTGCTTAGCATCAGGATGACAGATGAGCGAAATCAGCCAAGCAAGGCAATCCGAAGCAGCCGGCAAATTCTACCCGCTTCTGCTTTTCGTGTTTGTCGGCAGTGGCATGGCTGCGCTCATTTACGAAATCATCTGGTTCCAGCTCCTTGAACTCGTCATTGGTTCGACAGCAGCGTCGCTCGCGGTGCTGCTAGGGACTTTTATGGGTGGAATGGGCCTCGGCAGTCTCGTTTTCGCTCGCATCATCCCGGCCTCGTATCATCCGCTTCGTGTCTACTCGGCCATTGAGGTCAGCATCGGCCTCTTCGCCATATTGATTTTGTATTTTCTTCCCGTTGCGGCCGATCTTTATTCAAGCGTCGCTGGTCATGGCTACACCGGCATCTTATTCCGGGCGCTCTTGTGCGTGTTGTTCCTGCTGCCGCCCACGGTCCTTATGGGCGCAACGCTTCCGTGCGCAGCCCGTTGGCTGGACAAGACGCCCCAGGGCCTGTCCTGGCTGGGAATTCTGTATACAGGTAATCTTGCCGGCGCTGTCTTTGGATGCCTGCTCGCAGGTTTCTACCTGCTTCGGACCTATGATATGGCGACCGCTACCTTTGTCGCCGCATCAATCAACGCGTTCTGCGCGATGCTTGCACTCCTGGTCGGTGCGCTTGCGCCACATCGCGCGCCAGCCGAACCGGTTGCCTCGGATCGCGCGCCGCTGCAATGGGAATCCATTGCCGTTTACCTGACGATTGCGCTGTCAGGCTTGACCGCGCTTGGGGCCCAGGTTGTTTGGACCCGGCTGTTGTCACTGCTCCTGGGGCCGTCGGTCTATACGTTCTCCATCATATTGGCCGTGTTTCTCCTTGGGCTCGGTCTTGGGAGCAGCGCTGGGTCGCTCATCATACGTGGTGGAAGAAGTCCGCTCGCTATGCTGGGCTGGTGCCAGTTTCTTTTAATTGCCGCCATCGCCTGGGCGGCATTCAGCGTCGACGCGTGGCTGCCATACTGGCCGGTTGATCCCCGGCTCAGCTTCAATCCGTGGCTGACTTTCCAAATCGATCTTGCGCGCTGCCTTTGGGCCGTGCTCCCGGCAGCCTGCCTTTGGGGAGCGAGCTTTCCGCTTGCACTCGCGGCTGCGGCGCCACAGCACAAGGATTCGGGGCGTACGGTGGGAGCCGTTTACGCGGCGAACACGATTGGCGGGATCGCCGGCGCTGTCAGCTTCAGCATCATCATCATTCCGGCTCTCGGTACATTGTGGGCGCAGCGCATTCTGATTGCCGTTGCGGCGGTGTCAGCCATGCTGATCCTGGTGACGAGGCTGCTGCGCACGGGCCTGCGTGCCGAAGGCCAATGGGCGCCACGCGCTCGCGCTCCTGGGAGGCGTTATTGCGGCGCCTATCGCAGCCACGGTGATTTATTTTGGCCTGCCACCCGTGCCCAGCGAGCTTTACGCATTAGGCCGCCAGATCATGAACCCCGATTTCACACCGACGATGCTGTTCGTCGGCGAGGGCATGAACGCCTCGATTGCGGTTTCCAGGGCTGAGGATGGGTCTCGCTCTTTTCATGTCAGTGGGAAGTCCGAAGCGGGGAGCCATCCGGTCCCCATGCGCCTGCAGCGCATGCTCGGCCACCTGCCAGCGCTGCTCAATCCCAAGCCGCGATCCGTGCTCGTGGTCGGTTTCGGCGCTGGAGTCACGGCCGGTTCCTTTGTCACTTACCCCGAAATCGAGCGCATCGTGATCTGCGAAATCGAGCCGCTGATCCCGCAGAAGATCGCAGGCTATTTCAGCGAGGAGAACTACAATGTCGTGAACGATCCTCGCGTCGAGATCGTTTACGACGATGCCCGCCAGTTCATCCTGACCTCGAAAGAGAAGTTCGACATCATCACGAGCGACCCAATTCATCCATGGGTCAAAGGGTCGGCCGCCCTCTATACGCGGGACTATTTCGAGCTGGTGAAGCAGCATCTCAAGCCGGGCGGCCTCGTTACACAATGGGTTCCGCTTTATGAGAGTACGCCCGAAGTGGTGAAAAGTGAGATGGCAACCTTTTTCGCCGTTTTCCCCGACGCAGTCGTTTGGGTCAATGACCGGGAGGGCGGCGGCGACGCCATAGTGTTTGGGGGGACCAATCCCGCGCCGATCGATGTCGATAGGGCCGTTGAACAATTCGACCGCACAGAAAATGCGCGCGTTGCCAAGTCCCTGCGTGATCTCGGCTTCGTATCGGCAATCGATTTGATGTCGAGTTATGCCGGATACGCTCCCGACTACGCAGCGTGGCTGAAAGGCGCCACCATCAACACGGATCGCGATCTGCGCTTGCAGTATTTAGCCGGAATGGGGCTCAACGTGAACGCGATGGAGCAGATATATTCTGAACTGATGGCGGCGCGCCGGATTCCTCCCGGCCTTTTCGCAGGCTCCGCGGAAACACTCGGCAAGCTGCGCGATGCGATCGAAAGCAGCGCACCCGCGCGCGCCTACCCTGGATTCCGCTCGCCTTTCATGCCGGATCGCGCCGCCATGACACGGCCTGCCCTTGAACCCCCCGCTACGACAGAGGAAAAGCCGCGCGGAAACTAAATCTCTCGCCAACGTGCTTGCGGCGGTGACACGTCGCAAAGACGGCGCAGACCCCGCCGTTTGGTAAACGGTCCATTGCCGCGCCGATTATGGCTTACCTCAGATGGTTAACGGCGGCGCGTTGGTGAACGAAGAGTTGCTGCGCGGATTTTTGTGTTAACACAAGACAGTTAACGGCTGCGCGTCCCGGCCCGAATTTGCGCCCCAAAAATACCGAAAAATCAGAACGGCCGGCGTTCGCCGACGCGGGCAAGGTGCTCAACCCATTGAAATGCGATCAGCTTTATGCCCCTGATCGGTAGGGTTAAGGCAATGTATTTTTGGACGAAAGTGGGCGCGGAAAAGTCCGTTAAATATAGTGTGTTAACATCCTCGCGCCATTCACCGCCGCGGCAGCGCAAGCGCTTCCTGAATTTTCTCATTTTCTATCAATAACTTGAGCCAGTTAACCTCTCGGCAAGGCGCTTTTCCCTAAGATCGCGGTCCAGGAAACGTAAGCGCAAGCTTTCCCCAGGGTCGAGCCAGAATGCCGCCTTTCGCACAATGCATAGAAAAAGCTAGTCGGCCTGTAAGCCGGGTTCCATGCGGGCGGCAAGCCGCCTTGGCCAAACGGACGGCGGGTCTTGGCGGGATATTACGCTTTCAGCCGGTAGCCGGTCCGGAAGATGCGCCACACGGCGAACATGCAGGCCACGAGGAAGAACGCCGTCATGGCGAGGCTGAGCCGCACGCTGACATCGGCGATGTTGAAGAAGCTCCAGCGGAAACCGCTGACGAGATAGACGACCGGGTTGAACAGCGTCACCTTCTGCCAGACAGGCGGCAGCACGTGGATGGAGTAGAACGTCCCGCCGAGGAAGGTGAGAGGCGTGACCACAAGCAGCGGAATGATCTGAAGCTTCTCGAAATTGTCGGCCCAGATGCCGATCAGGAAGCCGAACAGGCTGAAGGTGAGCGCGGTGAGCACCAGGAAAGTCAGCATCCAGAAGGGATGAGCGATCTGAAGCGGCACGAAGAAGCCAGCCGTGGCAAGGATGATCAGGCCAAGGATGATGGACTTGCTCGCCGCCGCGCCGACATAGCCCATCACGATCTCGGTCGATGAAATGGGCGCGGACAGGATCTCGTAGATCGTACCGATGAAGCGCGGGAAATAGATGCCGAAGGAGGCGTTCGCGATGCTGTTTGTGAGCAGCGTCAGCATGATCAGCCCCGGCACGATGAATGCGCCGTAGCTCACGCCCTGAATGTCGGTGATGCGCGAGCCGATCGCCGAGCCGAACACGACGAAATAAAGCGCCGTCGAGATGACGGGCGATATGACGCTCTGCATCAGCGTGCGGCGCATGCGCGCCATCTCGAAGGTGTAGATTGCGAGGACGCCGCGCCAGTTCATTTTCCGCTCACAAGGCCAACAAAAATATCTTCGAGAGAACTCTGCGTCGTGTTCAAGTCCTTGAACCGGATGCCAGCCCTGCTGAGGTCGTTCAACAAGGCCGTGATCCCGGTTCTCTCGGCATAAGAGTTGTAGGTGTAGACGAGTTGGTGGCCATCCGAGATGAGCGTCAGATGATGGGCCGACAGCTCCGGCGGCAGCACGTCGATCTTGTGTTGCAGGTCGAGCGTGAGGCGCTTCTGGCCGAGCTTGCGGATCAGCTCATCCTTCTTCTCCACGATGATAAGCTTGCCGTTGTTGATGACGGCGATCCTGCCGGCCATCTCCTCCGCCTCTTCGATATAATGCGTGGTGAGGATGACGGTGACGCCTGAAGCGGAGAGTTCCCGGATGAGTTGCCACATGCCTTTGCGAAGTTCCACATCGACGCCCGCAGTCGGCTCATCGAGGAACAGGATTTGCGGCTCGTGACTGAGCGCTTTTGCGATCATCACGCGGCGCTTCATGCCGCCGGAGAGGGTGAGAATCCGGCTCTCCCGGCGATCGAACAGCGAGAGATCCTTCAGCACCTTTTCGATATAAGCGGGGTTGGGCGGCTTTCCGAACAGGCCGCGGCTGAAGGAAACGGTGGACCAGACGGTCTCGAATGTGTCCGTCGTCAGTTCCTGCGGCACGAGCCCAATTCTCTGGCGAGCGGCGCGGTAATCTTTCACATTGTCGTAACCGTCGACCGTGACTGTGCCGCTGGACGCATTCACGATGCCGCAAATGATGCCGATTAGCGTCGTTTTGCCTGCGCCGTTCGGCCCAAGAAGCGCGAAGATCTCGCCGGGATAAATGTCGAGGCTTACGCCTTTCAGCGCTTGCAGCCCGGAGGCATAGGTTTTCGTGACGTCGGAAACGGAGATGATGGGTTGCATTCAGGTGCTGGAAAATGACAGGTGCTGGTCTTTGAGCAATGCCGCTCTAAAGAACAGAAAATATCGGGCCTGTCATCCTGCAAGACCGATACGTCGTGACGCGCCCCGGATTCAGAAGAAGCCGTTCCCTAAAAGAAGCCGCTTTGCGATCCGAAAGCAGCCTCTGCCTTGAAAAACATTCTCTTCGTTATCTTGAGCGGTTCGGCCGAGCTCTCAGAAAGCGCCCGGCATCGCCGCGGAGTGAGCCGCCGATATGTTTAGCACCGCGAATGCAATGCTCAAAATCAACATCGCGCCCATAAGCGCGGCAATCGAAGCGTAAGTAAATTTCACCAGTCATCCCCTTAATTTGATCGCGAATGTAAATTCACCTATCGTGATTGTTCAAGGCGCCACAACCAAAACATACCGATGCCTTGGCGAGAACAATTCTCGCGCGTGGGAGGTCCGCTTGATCATGGCTATTTCACGCCTTCTTACGTGATTTGTGCTTTATGGACCCTAAAAACTTTGTATCGGACTTTCGGGTTCCATTGCTAATTAGTCTCATTAATCGCGAGCGTGGCCTGTTGGGCACAAGCTTCCTGCCGGCAAAGGGTCAGGCCGCTTGGCGAACCGCGATCTCTGCGCGCTCCTTGCGGGCCATGAAAGCTCAGCCGGCGATTGACGGGCGAGCCATGCGCTGGTACTCGCAAGAGCAATTGGTAGCGGAAAAGGGTATGGAGATATGCACTTCGCCATTTCAGCAACTTATGGCCCGACCGATCCAACACGCGCCATGTTGCCGTTCGTCTTCGCGGCCACTGCCGCGCAGACCGCGATCACGTTACGCTGATGCTGTTTACCGACTCGGTTCTTCTCGCGGTCGAAGGGGCCGCCGCGAGGCTTGTCCCGATCGGACCTTCCAACATGTTCGAGGAGGTTGCCAATAATCCCAACATCGCCCTCCTGGCCTGTAAGGCTTGCCTGGATGCGCGGGGTTTGAGTGCGGTTACTCTCGACAAACGCGTCAAGCTTGCCGGCATGGGCGAATTTCTTGCGGCGACGAAATTGCCGGATGCACAGGTGGTCAATTTCTAAAGGAGCTGGCGCGCGAGCCCGCTGCCCTATTTCAATATAAGGCCGAGCTTGACGAGCCGGGCGCGGACGCCTCCTTCCTGTCTGCCAAGCGCGGCGGCCATGGCCTTGACGGTCTCGCCACGCTTGTGGCGCGCTGAGATGTCTGCTTCTTCCTCGGCGGTCCATTTCTTACCGGCGTTAGCCATCTGGCCGTTCGCGGCGGCGGCTTTGGCCACGGGTTTCGCCGACGCTGGCGGAAGCCCTTTCATGTCCCTGAGATGCGCCTGATGGAGGTTCTCGGTCTTGACGACTCCCGCGGCGGCCAGGCGCTCCTGTTCCTCCTCCGACGAGCGGCGGAAATCGCCATCCTTCGCGAGCGCCTCGGGATGCACGCGCAAAGCCCGCTCGTTCCAGCCGAGAAGGTGCAGACCGCTCAAGCTGCGCACCCGCGAAAGCGCGACATAGCCCTGGCCATATTCGAAGGCGTTCGACAGATCCATCACGGCCGCGTCGAGCGACATGCCCTGGCTTTTGTGCACGGTAATCGCCCAGGCAAGGCGCAGCGGAACCTGCTCGATCCCGGCCTTGAACGCCTCGTCTTCGGCGACCTTCCATTCCGCCGGCCTCGCGAAAACGGTCGAGCCGCCTTTCGTAACGACAACTGGAAAGCCGTCTTCGCGCGCGAATTCGGTTACAACGCCAAGAGTGCCGTTCACGAAGCGGCCTTCCGGATCGTTCTTCGTGAACATCACATTCGCGCCAACCTTGAGTTCCAGTCGCTCGGGCGAAAGGCAGCCGCGCTTGAGGCCCTCCGCGAGAAGCTTGTCTCCCATCGAGGTCATGACGAAGCTTCGAGCCTCGCCCTGCAGTTTCAGAAGCTCAGCCTGGTTGATGCGGTCGACATCCATATTGTGGGTGAAGAGCCGCGTGATGCTTCCCGGCAGGCTGTCCATCTTGAGCTTGCGGTTCGCCAGGACTTCGCGGTGGTCTTGCCCAAAGCGATTGGAGCGGATCGCGCCAAGAAGGGACGAGAACCCGGCATCCGTCTGGCGATGCTGCTCAGTCAGATAGCAAATCGCGGGATCGAGGTCGCGCCAGGCGCGCGAGGCATAGGCGAAGGGCGAGCGGTCGTCTTCGTCCTGGCTTTCCATCTCGGCGCTCGCGTGCTCATCGCGGCGCATCACCGGCGGGAGCTGGAAGAAGTCGCCGACAAAGACAGCCTGCAGGCCGCCGAACGGATCATTCGATTTGCGGACGAACTGGCAAACCTGGCTGACTGCGGACAAGGTTTGCCCCGACAACATCGAGACCTCATCGATGATGAGCACGCGCGTCTTCTTGATCCGGTCGGTGACGCGCCGGCTTTTCGCGATCGTGTCCATATCAGAGCGCGTAATGTGCGAGCGCGCACCGATCCCGCTCCACGCGTGTACCGTCATCCCGCCGATCTGGGCGGCGGCGATGCCCGTCGACGCCGTAACAGCGACCGGTATGCTCTCGCGCCGCAAGTAGCTCACGAAGCGCGACGCCACGTAGCTTTTGCCGCTTCCCGGCTCGCCCGTCAGGAACGCGCTCGCGCCTGTTTTCAGAATATGCAGAGCTTCGTCTTGTTTCATGAACCGCTCCGGATCAGCGGAACTGGCCGCTGGGCGCCCAGTTGTTCTGACCCGGGTGGGCGCTGGCTACGGGGGTGCCGCTTTCCTCGCCCGTCAGCTTATCGTTCGCCTGCTTAAGGTCGAGCCACTCCGTGTGCATGACATCCACGCTGCCGTCCTTGATCGCTTCCTTTTCAGTCTTTGCGGATGCGACCCAGGTCCCGGTCATTGTCGCCCTTTCAGGGGCAGTGCGGAACGCATCGGCGCGCGCAATCAATTCGGGGTTCGGCTGATAGTTCGTGTTGGAGACGATATGGACGACCTTAAAACCGTCCTTCTCAAGCTGCGTGAGAACGCCATCCAGCGCGTCGGCCGTCGGCTTCTTGATGTCGTGGAACAGGATGATCCCTTTGCCGACCTGCTTGATGCGTGCGATCACGTTGCTGGTGATGCGTGCTGGAGTCGCTCCGGGCTCCGTGTCGCCCGAGATCACATCGACAGACCAGATGCTGATGTTGCGGCTCGCGAGATAGGCCGCGGTTTCGGGCGTGTCTCTCAACCCGGGGAACCGGAAAAAAGGCGCAATCGGCTTGCCGAGCGCCTGGCTGACAGCGGCAAAGCCTTTTTCAATCTCGAGTTTCGCATCGTCCGCCGGCATCAGGTGAATGGCGCGCGGATGCGACCATGTGTGCGAGCCGACGGTGTGGCCACGCCGGTCCAACTCCCTGAGAAGCTTTGGATTTTCCTGTGCCATGCGTCCGACGGAGAAGAATGTCGCTTTCACGCAATGCTTCTGAAGCGTGTCGATCACCGTTTGCGTGTTCGGTGCGAGCGGCCCGTCGTCGAACGTCAGGACGACCTCGTGATCGCGGAGGTTCAGCGTCCGGGCCTGGGATTTGTCCGAAACGTCGTTGAGCGCTGTTCCGTAAATGGGGCCATTCATCGAGTTGGCAGCCACGATCCTCGAAAGGTGGGACAGCTTTGGATCGTAGGCGCAGTCGGCTTCTTCAGCGAGCGCCTCGCATGAGGCCGCTCCCAGGAGCAAAAGCGCAAAAACGATCCTCATCATGGACACCCGTCTCCAGAGGGGAGGCAACAATATAGACTCGAAGTTAGTCTATTTCGAAGGCCAAACAACGGCAGCAGCCCGGATTGCCAGCCCCCTGTTGATTTGGGGCGACAGCCGGGCTTCCATGCAGGGCTATCGCATTTTCCCCTGGTTGCCGCTGAGCCTCGCGAACAGTCTTACAATTTGCCGCCGAGCAGTGTGCGGGTCGGATGCAGACGCACCCCGTCCAACTCCTATATAAGGCTGATTAAGCCCGAAGGCATGGGACTCTCCTTGGGAGATCGCGAAGCCGGGGCGGAATTTAGCGAATTGGAGCGGAGATGGCGCGCATGGACTGGCGCGGAAATCTGCAGGACGTTATGGCGCGAAGCTGGCAAGGCCTTCGCGATACGGTCCTTTCGCCGCAAGCCATAGCGACGCCGGATGAAAAAGTGGCGGCGCTCGCGAGAGAGGCTGCTCCGATGATCTGGCTCATCGGCAAGGTTCAGTCCGGCAAGACGTCCATTGTCCGGGCCTTGACGGAAGCCACTGCCGCGGAAGTGGGCCAGGGCTACAAGCCATGCACGCGGACGTCGGCGCTTTTCGATTTTCCCTCGGATGCGCCCGTCATTCGTTTTATCGATACAAGAGGCCTTGGCGAAAAAGGCTACGATCCCAAGGAAGACATCGGATTCCACGAAGCCCAGGCGCATCTCATGCTTGCGGTGATGAAGGCGCAGGACCCGCAGCAGGAAGCGGTCATTGAGACCGTGAAGGCGGCGCGCGAACGCCATCCTCGGTGGCCGTTGATCGTCGCTCAAACGACTTTGCATGAGGCCTATGCGCCAGGGCAGGGACATCCGAAGACCTATCCTTATGCCGAGCCGGAGCAGGCGCAGCCATCAGGCGGCGCGACGATCCCCGAAGACCTGGCAAGAAGCCTCACCTATCAGCGCTCCCTTTTCAAAGGCTTGCCCGGAAGCGGCCTCTGCCTCTTCGTGCCGATCGACTTCACGCAGCCGGGCGACGGATACGAGCCCATCGAGTTCGGGCTCGAAGCGCTGTTGGGCGCGCTCCAAATGGCGGCGCCCGCCGGCCTCGTCGCAGCCTTGAAGGACGCGAACGCCAAAGTTGGCGATACACTTGCAAGCGAGGCCCATCCACATATCGTGGGCTACGCCACAGCCGCCGCAGCGGCCGACGCTGTGCCGGTGGCCGGCGCGGTCGCCGTCCCGGTCGTTCAATCGAAAATGCTGCATAGCCTCGCGCGTATCTATGGCGTCGACTGGAACAGGAAAGCGTTGACGGAGTTCGCTGCTTGCCTTGGCATCGGAGCGGTTTCCCGGCTTGCGGCTGGCTTCGGCTTGCGCGAGCTTGCAAAGCTCATTCCAGTTTATGGCCAGACGGCGGGAGCCGCCGCGGCCGCCGCGATGAGTTTCGCGACCACTTTCGCCATCGGCAAGGCGGCCTGCTACTTCCTCGCTATCCATCGGGCGGGCGGGAGCGATCCGAAGGGCGTCTCAAAAGCTTACGCCGAAGCATTGGCGCAAGCGTTTCGTTTCCGCAAAACGGCGCAGGACGAACCCGTATGAAGAAGCCGCGCGACACCATCTTTTGGCTTCGTATTTGGATCTGGGCGATCTGCATCGCCCTGCCGTCGCTGACGCTCGTGCCGTTCGGCGGCATTTGGATGTGGCAGCACGGATATGTCCTTTATTGGGTGATCGGCGCATGCCTGTTTGTCATCGTGGCGTTTCTTTTTCAGCTTTACCTTTTCAAGAAACTCGATATTTCCCCGGCGAAACCGCTCTCGGTTGAGCCTCCCGAGGACGCCGCAGCCTCAACCTGGACGCCGCGCGAAAACGAAGCCTGGAAAGCGGTTCTGGCGATGGCCGACACCGTGGATTTAAGCCATTTTTCGAGCTGGGCCGCTTTTCTCGGGCTCGGCAAGGAAACCATCGAGGCCGTTGCCAAGTCCCTTCATCCCGAGGTGAAAGATCCGCTCTGGCAATTCACCGCGCCCGAAGCGCTCACGATGGTCGAGCAGGTCAGCCTGCATTTGAAGCCGATGGTCATCGAGAATGTCCCGCTCGGCGACAAGCTGACGATCGGACAGATCATTCAGATCTATCGGTGGCGCGGCGTTATCGATGTTGCCCAGAAGGGCTACGATATCTGGCGGCATCATCCGCATGCTCAACCCGGCGACGGCGGTGACGCAGGAGCTTCGCGAGCGGCTTTCTAACCAGATGTATCGCTGGGGCCGGGAGGAACTGGCGAAGCGGCTGGCGCGCGGCTACGTGAAGGAAGTCGGGCGCGCGGCCATCGATTTATATGGCGGGCGCTTGCGCGTCGCGCCGGAAGATCTGGAAGCGCACGTCACCGAAGCCACCGAGCGCGACCGCAAGGCGCCCAAGCTGCAGGCCGAGCCCTTGCGCCTGCTCATCGGAGGGCAGGTGAATGCTGGCAAATCCAGCCTTATCAACGCGCTGCTGAATGAGATCCGTGCGGCTTCTGATGCGCTGCCGCTGACGAACCAGTTCACGGCTTATGAGATCAAGCGCGAGGGCGCGCCGCAGGCGCTGATCCTTGACAGCCCCGGCCTCGACAGTCTGGAGCAGCCACTCGAAAAGTATGGTGGAGGAAGCGGCGCAAGCCGATCTCATTGTTTGGGTGGCGAGCGCAGTTCGCGCCGACCGCGAACTCGATGGCCGGGCGCTCGACGCCATACGCGAGTATTTTTCCAAGCATCCCAACCGCCGCCGTCCGCCCATGCTACTGGTCTTGAGCCATGTCGACCGGCTCCGCCCCATGCAGGAGTGGAAGCCGCCGTACGATCTGGCCGATGAGGCGAACCCGAAAGCCGCATCCATCCGCGCGGCCATCGATGCGGCGGGCGGCGATCTCGGCTTCTCGCCCGACGATGTCGTTCCAGCCTGCCTCGACGCGAAGGCCGGCGTCTATAATGTGGATGCGATCTGGGCCGAGATCATGGAGCTGATGCCGGAAGCGCAGCGCGCCCAGCTCGTGCGCACGCTGCAGGACCTCGACCGCGGCTTTGACTGGCGGCGGCTTCGGAAGCAGGCGCTGAACGCAGGGCGCATCCTGGCGAAGGCGGTGCTATCGGGGAATAGCCAGATAATCTTTGTTGCATCTCATGCGGCTTGGAATTAGTATGTAGTCACGATGACTACATACTCACCTAAGCGGACGAATACGCGAGGCAAATCCTCTGCCCCGAATGCCACCCGGCAATTACCAAGCGGGCGCTGGACCCTGCGCGACGCGAAAGCCAAGATTCAGTGAGGTCATCAAGCGCGTTCACAGTGACGGACCGCAGCGCGTCTCGGTGCGTGGCGAGCGGGAAGTCGTCATTGTTGCGGCGGAGGAATATCAGCGGCTGAAAGGGTATGAGAGCGGTCAGGTGCTGATCGACGCGCTGGCAAGCTCCCCGCTTCGCGACGTGGACTTTGACCGCGAGCCTTATCGCGCCCCCGTCCGCGACGTCGAGTTGTGAGCTATTTGCTCGACACCAACGTGGTCTCCGAGTTGAGAAGGCCGCCAGCCGGACCCTCGCGTGCTCAAACTCATCGCATCGACCCCGCTTGATCACCTCTATTTATCGGACGTGACAATGGCGGAGATACGCTTCGGAATAGAACGCGTCTCCGATCCCTTGAAGCGGGCTGAAATCGGAAGCTGGCTCGACCAGGTTCTGCGCCCCATGTTCGGGCAACGCGTGCTTCCCATTACTGAGGAGGTCATTCTCCGTTGGCGCTTGGTGGTGGACGCAGGGCGGCAGCGCAACCACACCTATTCGCAACCCGATCTGTTCATAGCTGCTACAGCCTCCGTGCATGGGCTTACCGTCATCACCCGCAATACCGGCGATTTTGCCGACACGGGCGTCGCTGTTCTCAATCCTTGGGGGTAGGTCTCGCTGTGGCTGGGGACGGACGTATTCGGGACGAATCTCTTTGCTCTCTTCTCGAACTGGAGAACTTGGATCTTCGACCTTTTTCGTTGACTATCTAAACGCAGATTTGATAGGCGCGAGGCTCAAGCTTCAGACGTCGCCGCCTAAGCTTGCTGTTGTGCAAACGACTTATTTGCGGGATAACGGCCACTCACCCATTGGTGAGCGCCGCCTCGACGGCGGCGAAATACAGAAAACGGTAGGGTATGAGAACTTTCAAAGTCGATCTTAACCAACGTCTCAAGACTGCTGCGGAGGCCAAGGAAGCGGCGTTAAAGAAATTCGCGGAACGGAAACCGGACGACGATCCTGAGGTGCTTGCACGGAAGGCAGCGCGGTTAGAAGCAGCCAAAGCGCGCGAGGCGCGCGTTGCCGAGCGTGAGGCGAAAAAGATCGAGGAGAAGGCCCGAAAAAAGGCCGAGGCGGAGCTTGAAGCCGCGAAGACTGTCGAGCGCCAGCAAGCTCTCGCCGCCGAGCAGAAAGCGGCCCGGGATGCCCGCTACGCCGCGCGCAAGGCCGCCAGGAAATAGCGCCGAGACCTCGCCTGGAACCATGATGATCGAAGGCTTGCGGCTTCGCGTACCTTGTGCGCGCGTTCGCGGAGTATGTTGACGCGCGCGCCGCCGCTTTCCATAGTCCATGCGATCATTCAACCTCTAACCGAAACAGCACGCTCCCATGACAGCCGCCGATCAATCGCTCGTTGAGCTCGCGCATACCTCCAAGGCCTGGCCTTTCGAAGAGGCGCGCAAGCTCTTGAAACGGCTAGAGAAGGCTGACCCGGCGCGCGAAGTGATATTTGAGACGGGTTACGGCCCCTCGGGGCTTCCGCACATCGGCACGTTCGGCGAGGTCGCGCGCACATCGATGGTGCGGCATGCGCTCCAAGTGCTGAAGCCGGGTGTCAAGACGCGGCTCGTCTGCTTTTCAGACGACATGGATGGGCTGCGCAAGGTTCCGACAAATGTGCCGAACCAGGAGCTCTTACGGTCGGCGCTCGACAAGCCGCTGACGGTGGTGCCCGACCCATTTGGAACGCATGCGAGCTTCGGCGCGCACAACAATGCGCGGCTCCGTGCCTTCCTCGACAGCTTTGGCTTCGAATACGAGTTCCTGTCGGCGACCGAGTGCTATCGCGCGGGACAGTTCGACGAGACGCTGCTCAAGATGCTCGAATGCTACGACAAGGTGATGGATATCATCCTGCCGTCGCTTGGGCCGGACCGCCGCGCAACCTATTCGCCCTTCCTGCCGATTTCGCCGGACACGGGCAAGGTGCTGCAGGTGCCCATCGATGAAGCGAAATCTTGCCGCGGGCACGATCATCTACCGCGAACCCGATACGGGCAAGAAGGTCGAAACGCAGGTCACGGGCGGGCATGTGAAGTGCCAATGGAAGGCGGATTGGGCAATGCGCTGGATGGCGATGAGCGTCGATTACGAGATGGCCGGCAAGGACCTGATCGACAGCGTCACGCTGTCGTCGAAGGTCTGTCGTGTGCTCGGCGGCAGGCCTCCCGAAGGCTTCAATTACGAGTTGTTCCTTGATGACAAGGCTCAGAAGATCTCGAAGTCGAAAGGCAACGGCATCGCGGTGGAGGAATGGCTCGCCTACGCCACGCCGGAGAGCCTGAGCCTCTATATGTTCCAGAAGCCGAAGACGGCGAAGCGGCTCTATTTCGACGTGATCCCAAAGGCTGTGGACGACTATTTCACCTATCTCGACGCCTATCAGAGGGAAACCGGCGAGCAGCGGCTGAACAACCCCGTGTGGCACATCCATAATGCCAGGCCGCCCCAGCACAGCGTGCCCATCAGCTTCAGCCTGCTGTTGAACCTCGTCAGCGCCTCGAACGCGCACACGAAGGATGTTCTTTGGCAGTTTGTGCGCAACTATGCGCCCGAAGCGAATCCGACGGACTTTCCTGAGCTCGATCGCCTGATCGGCTTCGCTATCCGCTACTTCGGGGAGCGCGAGAAGCCATTCAAGGTCTACCGCGCTCCGACGCCCGTAGAACGCGAGGCAATGCTCGACCTCAATGCCCGCTTGCTTGAGGCGAGCCCAAAGCTCAGCGCGGAGGAACTGCAATCCATCGTGTATGAGGTCGGCAAGGCGCACCCGTTCGAGAATTTGCGCGACTGGTTCAAGGCGCTCTACGAAGTGCTGTTCGGGGAGAGCCAGGGCCCGCGCTTCGGGTCGTTCATCAAGGCTTATGGCATCGAGCCCACGCGCAAGCTGATCTCAGAGCGGCTGCAGCATGCGGCCGAGACTGTGTAGGCGCCCATGCAGGTGAAGACGATCTACAAGCTCATGACAGCCGCCGAATGGGAAGCGGCATGGGCCGAAGGCGTCTATCGTGGGTCGGAGCAGGATCAGCGCGACGGGTTCATTCACATGTCCACCGCCGCGCAGATTGCCGAAACCGCGAGGAAATATTTCTCCGGCGTGCCCGATCTCGTTCTTCTGGCCGTAGACACGGACATGATCGAGAAGCTGCACGCCCCCGAGAATGCAGGGGCACGGTCAGGACAAAGCGAGGGCAGCCCGCTGCGCTGGGAGCCGTCGCGTGGCGGCGATCTTTTTCCGCATCTTTATGCGCTGCTGCCATCCGCGGCTGTAACAAGCGCGACCCCCGCTTCGCTTGCCGATGACGGGACGCCGATCATCCCGCACGACCTTCTGTCATGAACCGCTTCTGGTCCGCGGCGCAGGCAACGCTCCTATTCCTCGATCCTGAAACGGCGCATGACGCTTCGCTGCGTGTGCTGGAAGTGGGTTTTTATCCTCGGCAAGCGAAGCCTGACGATCCGCAACTCGCGCAGACTTTGTTCGGTCTCAAATTTCCAAATCCGGTTGGCGTGGCGGCGGGATTTGACAAGGACGCGCGGGTTTACAATGCGCTGTTCGATCTCGGCTTCGGCTTCGCGGAAGCAGGCACGATAACGCCGAGGCCGCAGCCGGGAAATCCGCGCCCGCGCGTGTCACGGCTGATGCGCGAGCGTGGTATAATTAATCGCCTCGGTTTCAACAGCGCAGGTCACTCCGCGGCGCTTGTCCGTCTGGCGAGCAGACCGCCGCGCGGCATCCTCGGCGTGAACATCGGCGCAAACCGCGACAGCAGCGATCCGATCGCGGACTATGTTGCGGGCGTCCACGCTTTCGGGCCGCTGGCCTCCTACCTCGCGGTCAACATCTCCTCGCCGAACACGCCGGGCCTGCGCGACCTGCAAGCGCCCGACCGGCTGAATGCGCTGCTGGAAGCCGTGATGGCGGCGCGGGCGAGCCTTACGCGGCAAGTGCCGATCCTCGTCAAGCTTGCCCCAGATCTGCACGATGAAGACATCGCGCCCGCGATGCAGTGCCTGCTTGCCCACAAGGTCGACGGCGCGATCCTGACCAACACGACGCTCTCTCGGGAGGGTATTCCGACGGATTCGCATCGCAATGAATCCGGCGGCCTTTCAGGAAGGCCTTTGTTCAAACGATCCACGCGGTTCCTCGCGAAATGCTACCTTGCGGCGGAAGGCAGGATGCCGCTCATTGGCGTTGGCGGCATCGATTCCGGCGCATCAGCAATTGCGAAAATTCGTGCTGGCGCATCGCTGGTCCAGCTTTACACGGGGCTCGTCTACGAAGGCCCGACGCTTCTGCCGGACATCAAAGACGCGATTCTTTCAGAGATGCAAATGACAGGAAAGCCGATCGCATCGCTTGTGGGAACGGCGGCAGATGCGTGGGCGCGAAACTGATGGTCACGCGGGCGCGGCAGTGATCGAGCGTTCCAGAGCCTGATAGCGCAAGCCAAGGGTCGCCGCGCGCGCAATGTAGAAGACCATGAGCGAAGCCCAAAGGCCGTGATTGCCAAAGGCCGGCGTCAGGAGCGCCCAGGCGCCAAGAAACGCAGCAAGGCTGACGATCATCATATTCCGCATGTCGGCGGTGCGGGTCGCGCCGATGAAAATGCTATCCAACTGGAAACAGGCTATGCCGAGAACCGGCGTCATCGCCGCCCAGGGTAGGAATTCAAGCGCCGCGTCACGAACCGAGGGGGTAGCCGTTATCAGCCTGATGAGGAAAAGCCCCGCAGCCCCAAATGCCAGACTTACAAGCACGGCCAGAGCCGCGGCCCAGATCGAGCTCAAGCGAACGGCTTGCCGGAAGCGCTGAAAGCTCTGGGCGCCAACTGCCTGCCCGACGAGCACCTCGGCGGCGAATGCGAAACCGTCAAGCACGTAAGCCGAAAGGTCGGCTAGGCTTCGCAGGACGCTGTTCGCCGCTAACGCAACGTCGCCAAGCCGCGCGCCTTGCGCGGCGAAGAAGGTGAAGGCGAACATCAGACAAATGGTGCGGATCATTATGTCGCCATTGACGGCGATAAGCTTGCGGAAGGCCCGCGCTTCAAAAAGAGCCGCCGGCTTCGCTTGTTGTCTGCGAAGAAGCAGGCGCGCGATCAAGAGACCGGCCACCACCGCGGCATACTCGGCAAATACGGCTGCCATCGCCGCTCCCTTCACACCTTTGCCCGCAACAAGAACCAGAAGGATGGCGAGTGCGATGTTGATGGCATTCAGGAGAAGCTGCAGGATCAGCGCGAGATTCGCGCGCGCCAAGCCGATCAGCCAGCCGACCAGGGCATAGTTCGCAAGCGTCGCTGGCGCGCTCAGAATTCGGACGCCGAAATAGTCTGCGGTGGCGGTCTGGACCTCGGCGCTGCCGCCGGTCAGCTTCAGGATCAAGAGAATGACCGGCACATGAAAGGCGAACAGAAGCGCCCCGGACACCACCGCAATGAGAAGCGGGCGATACAGATTGGCTGCAACCTCCGGATCATCACACGCGCCGACGGCTTGAGCCGTCAGACCGGTGGTTCCCATCCGCAAGAAGCCGAAGGCCCAGAATAGCATCGCGAAGATAGTAGAGCCGAGGGCCACGCCGCCAATGAGCGCTGGGTCATTGAGCTGGCCCATCACTGCGGTGTCTGCCATGCCAACCAGCGGCACTGTCGCGTTCGACAGGATCATAGGGATCGCGATGGCGAGCACATCCCGACTTCGCAATCGCGTTTCCGGGAGACTGGGGTCGCACAAAGCCCTGTCACCCTGCCGTTGAGGGGGCTATTTCCTGGACCTGCGCGGCGCCGGTGACTCGGATCGCTCTACCCGGTGCCCGGACCCGAGGAAGCTGAAGAAGCGCACTAGTAGCCAGAGCGGAATGACAATGAGAGCGCCGAGAATTATATAGCGGCCCGTCTTCTGGACCGCGTCAAAGCCGAGAGAGGAGATCCAATCTCCGAGCCGGATGATGGCGTGATACAGATTGTTGGGATCCAAGCCGAAGAATGAAAGAACGACCCCGATGATCATCGAGGCTGTCACAAGCTTCAAAACTACAAAAAGCGGGCTACCGCCGAAAAAGCGTTCCATGCTCAGTCCGTTTTCTACGTTAACACACGCATACCCGGCCCTTGAGGAATCGCAAAGAGGAAATTTGCACGAGGTGTTGAAGACCGCTGGACAACATCAGACCCCGCCGGTCCGACGGGGCTGTTCTTATGCTTGCCGTGTTGAAACGGGCCTACTTCCCTATACCTGGGAGCGCTGTTCACGTGACTTGCCGCCATGGCTCGCTTGCCCGCCTTTCCGGCCGGCCTGAGCAGCAAGGTCGCGGTTCCGTGAGAAGCTGCGGTTCTCGTCGGAAACATTCTGCCCGCCCTTGCGGCCGGCTTCGGCGGCCAATGTGCGGTTCTGGCTGAAGCTCCTCTTTTCATTGGGCACGCTTTGACCGCCCTTGGAAGCGATGGCGCGCTGCTTCTCGGCATCCATGGAAGCGAAGCCGCGAGTCGATGTCGAGCCGGCTTTTTTGGGGTGTTGGGAGGCCATTCAAGCTCCTATCCTGCTGTTTTCAACGCAGCCTCTGACTGAGACTTTACGCTGGTAACAGCGTGCTCCCGCTCTGGTTCCGCTAATTGACCCGGTCTTATCTGTTTTTTTTGCAGTCTTAGTTTGGTTTGCCCTTTTGATACCACCTCAGGCTGTCCTGTTTTCGTCCAAGGTCGCGGTTTGGTTGCAAAATATTGCGGGAGCAACTCTTGGCGAGACTGAATTAGCACTTGGATTTCTCCAAAACGATCCACAGCCCCACTGGATAAGTGTCAATTTAATTGACGCGTCTTGCCATCTAGACTACCCGCGATAGAGCGGTGCCTCAGCTATAAGCGCGACGGCTTGGAGACAAAAGCGCTTGCCACCATGGCTATGCAGTCGAAACACGGCCTGCGTGCCCGTAGGACTTGATTTAATGCAGGCCGTAAGTGTAGACCTAACTAATAATATGGGGAAAGTTTATGTCTTCAAGTCAAATTCGCGATCTTGAAAACGAAAGCATTGAAATTCTTCGCGAAGCAGTCGCCGAATTTATCAATCCAGTTATGCTTTATTCTATTGGGAAGGATTCCTCCGCGCTTCTCCATTTGGCTTTAAAGGCGTTTCATCCCTCACCGCTGCCATTTCCGGTTCTGCATGTCGATACGACCTGGAAATTCAAGGAGATGATCACCTTCAGGGATGAGACGGCTTCGCGGCTTGGCTTGAAGCTTATCGTGCACATCAACCAGGACGGGCTCAATCAGGGTATCGGGCCTTTCTCACATGGCAGTTCCGTTCATACCACCGTCATGAAGACGGAGGCCTTGCGGCAAGCCCTTGACCAACATCGCTTTGACGCCGCCATAGGGGGCGCCCGGCGAGATGAGGAGAAGTCTCGCGCCAAGGAGCGGGTATTCTCCCACCGTACAAGCGCTCACAGATGGGACCCCCGCAATCAGCGCCCTGAACTCTGGCGTCTGTACAATACCAAGCTGCGCACGGGCAACTCTATGCGGGTCTTTCCGCTGTCGAATTGGACGGAAACCGATGTTTGGCGATACATCGCCGCCGAGAACATTCCCGTGGTTCCGCTCTATTTTGCGAAGCCCCGGCCTGTTGTCGAGCGAGACGGAATGCTGATTATGGCCGACGATGACAGGTTTCCGCTCAAGCCAAAAGAAACACCAAAGCCGATCAAAGTACGGTTTCGGACGCTTGGCTGCTACCCGTTGACCGGAGCGATCCGCTCGGAGGCCAATTCAGTCGAAGCAATCATCGAAGAACTGGAGCAGTCCAGAAGCTCCGAAAGGGAGGGGCGCCTGATCGATTACGACGAATCCGGCGCGATGGAGAGGAAAAAGCAGGAGGGGTATTTCTAATGCTATACAAGCAGGAAGGCGCTCTGCGCACTCAAACGCCCTGCGGCTTGATCGAAGGCCCTGGGGTACTTCGCTTCTTGACGTGCGGCAGCGTCGATGACGGCAAGAGCACTCTGATCGGCCGTCTCCTATACGATTGCAACCTTATCCCCGATGATCAGCTTCAGGCCATAACAAAGGACAGCCAACGCTTCGGAACTACAGGCGGCGTGGATCTGGCCCTCCTCGTTGATGGGTTGCAGGCCGAGCGCGAGCAAGGCATCACGATTGATGTTGCATACCGCTATTTTGCCACCCCCCGCCGAGGCTTCATCGTTGCAGACACACCTGGTCATGAGCAGTACACGCGCAACATGGCCAGCGGGGCGTCAGTTTCCGACCTTGCCGTGTTGCTTGTCGACGCTCGTAAAGGAATCCTGCCGCAAACGAAGCGGCACAGCCACATCGTCTTTCAATTCGGCATCAGGCATGTCGTTCTCGCGGTCAACAAGATGGACCTTGTTGATTTTTCCCAGGAGACCTTTGAAGCTTTAGCAACCAGCTACCGCGAGTTTGCCAACAAGCTCGGCTTGTCGAATGTCACCATCATTCCGGTCGTCGCCCGTGATGGCGACAACATTACAGAGCCGAGCGAGCGCATGCCCTGGTACGGTGGGCCTCTGCTTCTTTCGTTTCTGGAAAGCGTTGAAGTTGACACGGCAGGCAAGACGGCGCCGTTTCGCTTTCCGGTGCAATGGGTCAATCGGCCAAACGCGGATTTTCGAGGCTTCTCCGGCTCTGTCGCCAGCGGCTCTGTAAGTCGCGGGGACGAGGTTCTCGCCCTTCCGTCCGGCCGGCTTACTAGAATCCGTCGCATCGTCACTCATGAGGGTGAACTTGACCGCGCTGACACTGGCGAAGCGGTGACGGCGGTTCTTGCGGATGAAATTGACTTGAGCCGCGGCGACATGCTCGTTGCGCCGTCGAGCAGCCCTGAGATGGCGGATCAGTTCGCCGCTCATTTGATCTGGATGGACGACGAGAAACTAATGCCACACCGGCCGTACTTGCTCCGCTGTGGCACGCAATGGACGACGGCTGAAATTTCATCGATCAAACACAAGATCAGCATTGACACGCTCGAACACATTGCAGGTGACACTTTAGAGCTCAATGAGCTTGCTGACTGCAACATCTCGACAAATCGCCCGCTGATTTTTGATCCCTATACTCAAAACCGTAAAACAGGCAGCTTCATTCTTGTAAACAGGCTGACAAATCAGACTGCGGCTGCTGGAATGATCATGTTTGGGTTGCGGCGCGCAACGAATGTCGTGTGGCATGAGACCGATGTCACCAAGACGGAGCGCGGCCGGCTTATGCGGCAAACGCCCTGCTGCCTGTGGTTTACGGGGCTATCCGGTTCCGGTAAGTCCACGATCGCCAATCTGCTGGAGCGGAGGCTCTTTGCAATGGGCCATCACACCTACATCCTCGATGGCGACAATGTTCGGCATGGTCTCAACCGCGATTTGAGCTTTTCCGATGCTGATCGCGTTGAGAACATCCGCAGAGCTGCTCACGCGGCGCGGTTGATGGTCGATGCCGGGCTGATCGTGATCACTGCCTTCATCTCTCCCTTCAAAGCGGAACGCCGCATGGCCCGGGAGCTCTTCGGCGAAGGGGAGTTTATCGAAGTTTTCATCGATACGCCGCTTGATGTCTGCGAAAAGCGCGACCCTAAGGGGCTCTATAAAAAGGCGCGCCGCGGCTTGATCCCTAATTTCACCGGAATCTCCTCGCCTTATGAGGCTCCTGAAAACGCGGAAATTCACATGCAATGCGGCGAGATGGCCCCGGCTGACATCGTGGAGAAAGCGACCGAGCAGCTAAGGCGCAAGGGGATTTTGTAAGGGGATTTTGTAAGGGGCTTTTGGGGGGGCGGTGATGGCGCTGGAGGTTAAATCGCTGCGCCATCGCAGTAAGCCCGTTCCATAGGCCCAACGCCAACCATCCCTAGCGCCGAGTTTGTGCCGCAACTGTGATAATCGACCTCGCCAATGCCGTCACCCATGTGACTCTATGGTCTGGAGGCAAAACGCTGCGGCTAACTCCAGTGGTTCCGTACCAGTTTCGAGCTCAATTCGAAGCACAGGGTTGTTTATGAGCAACACCAAATGCTCCGCGTTCGGTAAAATGTCAGTATAAAATGAACCCTTGCAATGAAGGTGTGGAAGATTAATGCAACGAGTTTGCACATTAGCTGGTGTCCCTCTATCTTTAGTGGCATTCGATTGCACATGTGGCCGTCGTTTTGCGTGGAAAGCGGGCTGAAAACAAATGGGATACTAAGGGGGAGAAGCAGCAGTGGTTTATTCGCGCAAATTGGTAGATATTCGGAATGCATCATCTGATACACCGCACGAAATTTTGGCAAGAGCCGATCGCGCGCGGGACGCAAAAGATTGGAGACTTGCACAAGTACTTTATGGTGAGTATCTAAATCAAACCCCTTCAGATGCAGCAATTTGGGTTCAATATGGTCATGCCTGTAAAGAATCGGGCGATGTCAGGGGCGCTGAGGGTGCCTATAATCGGAGTTTGGCCTTGGCGCCGGATGTTGCAGACACCCACTTGCAGCTTGGTCACGCTCTGAAGCTACAAGGGGATGTTGACCGTGCGAGAGGTGCATACGATCAGGCGTTGCAGCTTGACCCATCATGCCCCGATGTCCGACGCGAAGTGGATGCTCTCGCGCAACCAGCAGTAGAAATAATCCCGTTAGTGACTTCCGGAGAGATAGGGGTATCGCCCAATAAGAACCGAAACGTGTTTGATGGCAGCGACTTGATTCATTACCTCAGGGATAACCGCCTTCCGACTGGCATTCAGCGAGTGCAGATCAATATAATCGGTAGCTTGATAACGTCTGAGCGCTTCGGTAGTGGTGTTTCAGTCGCATTCTATGATTTGGAGGGGGCTCAATGGCGGGAGATATCACAGCCTGATTTTCAGCGGCTCGTCAGTGCTGCCCAGCAAATCGACACAGTTACGGATTCTGCCTGGCAGTCGATCCGCAATCAGATCTGTGGTCGCTCGGCGCCAAACTTTATATTCAGGCAGAATGATAAGCTGATCAACATTGGGACGTCGTGGTGGATACAAGACTATTTCTTGATGGTCAGAAACCTGAAGCAAACCCATAAAATCCGCTACATACCCTTCATTCATGATTGTATCCCGCTGATCACTCCTGAATATTGCGCCGAGGGGCTTGTAAGAGAGTTCAAGGACTGGATCACTAACGTATTCCAGCACTCTGACAGCTATCTCGCGAATTCGAATTCCACAGCGCGCGATCTGGTTAAGACGGCCGCTGAATTTGGATTCCAAATTCCTGATCCCGTTGTAGTCCGTCTTGACGGTGACACGAGAACGGGGGGGCAGTTCTCCGATGGCGTGGAAAGTGGCCGAGACCTGACCGAGATTCTGCTTTCTGAACGTATTCCTGCGAACTCACCGTTCGTGCTGATGGTTTCAACGCTCGAAGCCCGGAAAAATCATATACTTGCCCTCAATGTCTGGAGCCAGCTTTGCGCGACGCGGGGCGAGGATAAAACTCCTTATCTCATATGCGTTGGAAAGCCAGGATGGCGGTTCGAAGCTGTGGGAGAATATCTTTCGGCGCATCAGCGCCTTAAAAGCAGGGTGCGCTTCATCTCAAATCTTAGTGACGCCGTCTTGGCTGAGCTTTATTCTCGTTGCTTGTTTACCATCTATCCCAGCCATTACGAGGGCTGGGGTCTTCCAGTTACAGAATCCCTTTGTTATGGCAAAACGGGTGTCGTTGCGCGGAACTCGTCACTTCCAGAAGCGGGGGGTGATTTTGTCGATTACTTCGAGCCCGGCTCTGTCCGCGAAGCCAAAGCAAAGATAGAGCGTCTTATTGATAATCATGACCACAGAGCGGCGCGTGAGCGCGAGATAGTAGAGCAATTCAAACCGAGACTGTGGACTGAGGTCGCGAGAGATGTCATCGATGCTGTCGGTGCTCTGGCGCACAAAGAAGAGAACCCTGACGCTTCAGGTTTGACTCGGCTCACCCCGGGTGTGATCTATCATATGGCGGCTCAAAGCAATCTAGCGTCAGTTCGTGTTTACTCCGCGGGGCAGAACCTTCGGGTCGGTCATGGGTGGCACCGCTGTGAGCCATGGGGCGTCTGGAGTTCCGGACAGGAGGCTCGCTTGATGGCTCGGCTCCCCGGTCGATCCCTGCATGACTGTTTGTTATACCTTTATGTTCGGGGTAATCCAATTCGCGAAATGAAGCTCACTGTAAGCTGTCCAGAGCTCGATAAGGAAGCAGCATTTGATCTTCCGAAATCTTCCGACGCCGGGATCATGCTTCCTATCGGGGATGTTCCCGTGCATCTCGGGGCCATCAACATCTTATTGTCGACCGGACATCCTGTCCATCTCGCGCCACATACGAGTGGCAGTGACAATCGGACTATAGCGGTTGGCTTGCGCTGGCTTGCGGTTTGCGAAAGAGAGGATGCATTGGGACGGGTATCTGTGGCCGAGGCCTTGCACTTCATGCAACCTGATGCCGCCAGTCAGCATTAAGGGCCTTTATTGGACACGGTGAACTGCTGTGAAGCTCTTCCTGGACGTCACTCGTGTTGCAACTCGTATGATCGGTTCTGCACCGACGGGCATCGACCGGGTTGAGTACGCCTATGCAACCGAAATAATATGCAAGCCCAGCGGTCTTGATTCTGTAGCTGTCATAACCACCCCGCTGTTCACTGGTGCGTTGAGAAAGCCGCTGATCCAGGAGGTACTCAGACGGGTTGCGCTTGCCTGGAAGATTGAAAGCTTACCGGGAGAAGATGCTCTATATCTCAAGCTTAAGGAGTATCTTGAAGCGCCGGTGCAGTTGGATCGAACGCGAAGCTTTCGGATTGCCGATCTTCCGATTCTTCAGCGTACGCGCGAACAAGCGATTTTTCCGATCCGATCGCTTGCGCGTGCCTCTACCCGGTTGAAGCGCTGGATCCGGCGTGGGACTCCACAGCCGAGCATCTACCTCAACAGTTCGCACACTCAGCTGGAAAAGGTTGAGCGCTTTGAGTGGACGCAAGCTGCCTCAATGAAGTCGGTTTTCTTCATTCACGATCTTATCCCAATCGATTATCCCGAGTTCGTATCCCCACGTTCTCCGGCGCGGCACGAAGGCCGCCTGAACACCGTTTCTCGTCTTGCTGCGGGCATTATTGCCAACTCGGACTATACAGCTCGATCCGTCGCTGCGTACCTGGATTCACACAAAATTGCCGCGCCACCGATCGAGGTCATTCCGCTTGGCGTAACCGAATGGTTCCTGAACAAAAGCAAACTTCACCCGCCGCATGCAACGGTGCCTTATTTCGTGAATGTCAGCACCATCGAGCCTCGCAAGAACATGCTGTTTCTTTTTGCGGTGTGGCGTCGGCTGACGGAGATCCTGGGGCCGTCCACCCCGCGACTCGTGCTCGTCGGCCATCGCGGTTGGGAAAACGAAAACGTTATCGATGTTCTCGATCGATCACGGGGGCTTGCCCCATTTTTGGTCGAGGTTTCCGGCTTGAGTGACGCTGGCTTAGCTTCCCTTGTCCGGGGGGCGACCGCAGTTGTGGCGCCTTCAAGCGTCGAGGGTTTTGGGCTCCCTGTGGCCGAAGCTCTTTCCCTCGGCGTTCCCGTGATCGCTTCGGACATTCCAGCTCACCGGGAAGTTGGCGGACGATGGGCAACGTTCATCGACCCGATCGATGGGGTGACTTGGGCACGGACATTGAAGAACTTCACCGAGCCTCAGTCCCAGCAGCGGGAAAGGGCTGTAAAGTTGGTGCAAGATTACCGCCCCCTAAAGCTGGCAGAGCATGTGGTTCGCGCTACTTCATTTGTTCAGACCATCTCCGAAAAGCAAAGGGCGGCCGCATGAGGTTTTGAGCTAAGCACACTCGGGACAGGTCATAAGCCAAAGTCTCGAGATGCGCTCTTCCGTCTCGGTTCCTATACCCATCACAGGCTGTCAAACATCGCATGCACCTCACTGTTTTTTCGCAAGCGCACTGGGATCCTGCTTGTTCTCCCCGCATTAAATGGGGAGAGCTTGACCTCTTATTTTCTATCTGGACAGCTGCCATGTTCTGCTTTATCGCCGGATATGACACTTCTGTTACATAACGAAGTGACTCCATATGTTGGCAGATAGACGCAGCTAGGCTTGTGCCCTCCCAGATAGACCATAGACAGAATCTATGTTTTCGAAGCTTTTTCGTGTATTCTGGGGCGCGATTGCTGAGGCTTAAGTGAGGCAAGATTGATTATCTTCGTGCATATACCAAAGACAGCCGGATCCTCTTTCCACCGTTGGCTCGAGCTGGCATCCAAAGGCCGTATAGCTTGGCAGGGTCCTACACCTAACGACCCAGATACGATTTTTGGTGACGCGACTAGTAGAGAAAAATATGCGGTTTACGGCGGTCATTTCGGATATGAAAAGTTCAAGCAGTTCCTGACACCGGCAGACCAAGTATTTGCTGTCCTTCGCGAGCCGGTAGTCCGGGCGGCTTCTCTTTACAATCAAATCGCAGTTCGTGATCCTAGTCACCGGATCCATCATGAGGTTGTTGGCAAAAGTATTGCTGAGGCCGCTGCAAACTCACACTGGGTGCGCGGGGAAATTTCGAATCACCAGTGCTGGTATCTTTCGAACACAAGAAACTTTACTGGTGCCCGATCGATTATAGAAGGATATAAGCCACATTTGTGCACGATGGATCAGATTAATCGGCTGACCACCAAGATTGCGGCCTACCTTGGTGCAGGAACGGTTCCTAAACTCCCGAATCGTAATGCATCGGGGTTAGACCATCTCAGCCGTCTATCCCCGGAAGATATCGGCTTCTTGAAGGAATGTAATTCCGAAGACATAAAACTTTATCAGTGGGTCCGAGATAATTCAGAATTTTCGTAAATGCCTGACTTGAAGGTTCCCGGGTCGAGAGAATTGCTTTTGAGGATGCAGTATCGGGGGGGTGGCTGCTTCAAAAGCTCAATGCGAAGCTAAAGAAGTGTTTTCTTGAGGCCAGCAAGCAGCGACCACAAGACATTGAAAGGTGACCCGGGCGAGAAAGCTAGTCTAGCCATAAACTGTGGATCGGTAATTTAAAGTTAGCGACTCGTGGTAAGCATTGTGCTTTACTTGCACAGTTTATTTGCGTGAAGATTGCATGCTTGTCTTGTTCGCCACGATGCAGGCGAGCCGAGGTTGCGCCACGCAAATATTGATTAGAAAGAAGGTGGGGAAATGGCGCTTGAAGAGCCAAGCAAGGTTTCACGTGACGTGGTAGTCGCCGCCTATCGGATATTTTTGGGCCGAGAGCCCGAGAGTGAACGGGTCATTCGTGAAAAGATTGAACATCACAAGTCGGTTACAGACTTATTTCGAGAGTTCGTAAACTCGCAAGAGTTTAAATGGAGACACAGCGATTATAGATCAGCGGTCAAGGCAGTTTATCATGCTACATCAAACCCTATCGATGTCGATGTCCCACCCGAGGTGTTTTCGCGCTTGTTCGCGCGAATAAGGGATCAGTGGGCGGCGCTGGGAGAATCTGAACCCTTTTGGTCAGTCCTTTCCGATGATCGCTTCCGCATGTCTAACATCGAGAACAGTAGGAAGGAGTTCTATGCTAGCGGTGCAGATTCCGACAGGATCATTGATGTTTTCTGTCAGCGCAGCAACGTTGCACCCCCAACGGGAACATGCCTCGAACTGGGGTGTGGCGTGGGTCGTGTCACTCACTTCTTGGCTAAGCGCTTCACTCGCGTCATTGGAGTTGACATATCGCAGGGCAATTTGGATTTGGCTCGTGCGTATTTCAGCAATGCAAGGACGTCAAACGTTGATTTGATTTTGTTGCGGGATCTGGAGCAGTTGGAGGAAACTCGCAATTTCGATTTCTTTTATTCCCTCATTGTTTTACAGCACAACCCCCCCCCAATTATGGCTCGAATGCTTCGCATCATACTAAAGAACTTGCGTCCCGGCGGCGGCTTCCTGTTCCAGATTCCTACCCACAGCCCCGGGTACCGGTTCATCGCCGAATTGTACTTGGAAAGTTATGATCCGGTTGGCGATAGTTTCGAAATGCACGTCTTGCCAATGCATGTTGTTCTGGGCATAATTGAAGAGGTGGGAGGACGAGTAAAGGAGGTCCTAGCCGACGGATTTTCGGGTGGGCAGGGTTCTCATACATTTTTTGGAGTAAAGACCTAGCCGTTCTTATTCATGCGGCGGAGGAATCTGGTTGGCGGGAGTAGCGCAAGGCGTTGAACTTGCGTAGGAAATGGGTGTCGAGACCACTCTGCGCACGTTAAACAGCCCAGCCACGCCCGCCATGATGGACAATAGCCCGCTTGTTTTTTCCTTGCCAGCCGTGTCGCGCAAGAAAGTGACAGCTGCTTTCGATGGCGGCCGTCTTTCCTCTGACAGCGGCGTGATCTTGCTTTCGCTTGCCGAGCGCCGCCGGGCGGTGGCCGGAACGCTCGCCGCTCTGATCGACGATCCGCGCGACCCGGCGCACATCACCCACACCGTCGAGGATGTGCTGAGAGCGCGCATGTTTGCGATTGCCTGCGGCTACCCGGACGGCAACGATTTCCACGTTCTGCGATCCGATCCAGCCTTCAAGCTCGCCTGCGGACGGTTTCCGGATACGGGCGCGGATTTGTGTTCCCAGCCCACGATCTCGCGCCGGGAGAATGCGCCCACGCTGAAAGAGATCGTCCGGCTCACCTATGCGCTCATCGATATCTGGTGTGGAAGCTACTCGAAGCCGCCGGCCTCGGTGGTTCTGGACATCGACGACACGCTCGATATCGTGCATGGCCGCCAGAAGCTGGCCGAATGGAACGCTCATTACGATGAGCGCTGCTTCCTGCCAATCCACATCTACGACACCGCCACCGGCCGCCCGGTGGCGGTGATCCTGCGCCCCGGCAAGACGCCTTCGGGCAAGGAAGTCCGCGGCTGGCTGCGCCGCCTCGTCCGCCGCATCCGCCGGCATTGGCCCGAGACGCGCATCACCATCCGCGGCGACAGCCATTACGGCCGCGAGGAGGCGATGAGCTGGTGCGAGGCGAACGGCAACGATTACATCTTCGGGCTTTCCGGCAATGCCGTCCTCGACAGGCTCGTGGAGGCCGCCGCCGATGACATCCGGGTGCGCCGGGCCGAGGGCCAGCATGCCCTGCTTCGCGGGTATGCCGAGACGCGCTATGCCGCGAAAAGCTGGGCCAGGGAACGACGCGCCGTGGCGCGCATCGAGGCCAGCGCGAGCCAGGAAGACGACATGCTGCGCCGGGGCCTCGATATCCGTTACGGTGTCACCTCCCTGAAGAAGGGCAGCGGCCTCTGACGACTGCCTTGCGCTGACCGATCGGATGGTGTGGCTTACCGTCCTTACTCACGTGCGTAAGGACGGTAATGCACAAAGACCAGCTCGATGTCATTCAGGTCGTGGAGCGGCGGCGGAAGTGGCCGGCGGAGGCAAAGTCGCGGATCATGGAGGAAGCGCTGGCGCCCGGCGCTACGATTGCAGCCATTGCCGACCGGCATGGCGTTTCCCGCAGCCAGGTTTATGGTTGGTTCCGGAAAGCGCGGGAGGGCAAGCTGCCGGGGATATCTATAACTCCCGCCGCCTGCGCTTCTTTTGCGCCAGTTAAGGTAGAAGAGCCTGAGGCCGTTGTACCGTCGCTTCCGGCTCCTCGCGCAGCGCCCGCCGCGCGTCGCCGTACAAGCGTTGTCGAGATCGCCCTCGGCAACGGCCGCAGCCTGAAGGTGGACGAGGACATCGATCCCGCTTGTTTTGGCGAGGCTCGCCAGCGCGCTCGACGGAGGGGCGCGGTGATCACGGTTCCGGCCGGGGTGCGCATTTATCTGGCCTGCGGCGTCACCGACATGAGAAAGGGATTCGACAGCGTGGCGATGCTGGCTCAAGAAGTCCTGAAGCAGGACCCGTTTGCGGGTCATCTTTTCGCTTTTCGGGGACGCCGAGGCGATCTCGTCAAAATCCTGTATTGGGACGGTCAGGGCTTTTGCCTGTTCGCCAAGCGGCTTGAGAAAGGCCGATTTACCTGGCCTGCGACCCAGGTAGGCGCTGTGACGCTTTCGCCGGCGCAACTGTCTATGCTGCTCGAAGGGCTCGAGTGGCGGGCGCCGCGCAAAACGTTCACACCGGAGCTTGCGGGTTAAAAGCCGAAGCAGATAAGCAATCGCCATGACGATTGCGGCTGAGCTTCCGGACGACATCGAAGAGCTGAAACGGCTTCTTCTCGCCAGCCGCGCGGAACTCGCCGCGGCAAAGGCGGGCCTCCTCACGAAAACGCTTGAGATCGAGAAGCTGAAAATCCAGATCGCGCGGCTGAGGCGCATGAGCTTCGGCGCCTCGTCCGAGCGCGTGCGCCGCGAGTTGGAGCAACTCGAGCTCAAACTCGAAGAGCTTGAGACGGCGCAGGCCGAAGCGGAGGCTGCCGCCGAGACAGCGCCGGCCATGGCGGAGGAGCCGGCGCCGGAAAAGGCTCCAGCGAAGAAGCAGCGTCGCAAGCTGCCCGAGGCGCTGCCGCGCCGGGAGATCGTGCACGAACCGGGCTGCGCCTGCAGCGTATGCGGCGGCGCCTTGCGCAAAGTGGGCGAGGACGTCACCGAGATTTTGGATTACATCCCGGGCCGTTTCGAGGTGATCCGGCATGTCCGGCCCGCCTATTCCTGCCGGAAGTGCGAAGCCATGGCGCAAATGCCGATGCCAGCACTGCCGATCCCGCGCGGGCAGGCGGGCTCTGGCCTTCTCGCCCATGTGCTGGTCGCGAAGTTCTGCGATCACCTGCCGCTTTACCGGCAGGCCGAGATCTACGCCCGCGACGGCGTCGACCTCGACCGCGCCACGCTCGCCGATTGGGTTGGCAAGATCGCTTGGCTTGTGCAGCCGCTTGCCGAACGAATCGGCGCTCACGTTATGGCAAGCAGCGTCATCCATGCCGACGACACGCCCGTGCCGGTTCTTGCTCCCGGCAACGGCAAGACCAAGACCGGCCGCTTCTGGGTTTACTTGCGCGACGAGCGGCCCCATGCGGGCGCCGCGCCGCCCGCCGTGCTCTACCGCTATACCCCGGACCGCAAAGGCGAACATTGCCGCGACCATCTGGCTTCCTTTGCAGGTCATCTGCATGCCGATGGCTATAGCGGCTTTGCCGAACTCTATCGGGATAAAGACGCCAGACCCGCCTGCGTCGCCGAAGTGGCGTGTTGGGCCCACGTACGCCGCAAATTCTTCGACATTCATAAAAGCAACGGCTCGCCCATCGCCAAGGAAGCGCTCGATAAAATCGGCGCCCTGTTCGATATCGAGCGCGCCATCGCCGGCAAGCAGCCAAGCCAGCGCAAGGCCGCGCGTCTGGCGAAAGCCAAACCGAAACTCGATGCGCTCGCCGACTGGTTCGACGAGCAGCTGAAGCTCATTTCCGGGAAAAGCGATCTCGCCAAAGCCATCCGCTACGCGCGCTCGCGGTGGGAGGCGCTGACCTGCTATTGCGCCGACGGACGCCTGGAAATTTCAAACAATGCCGCTGAAAACCAAATCAGGCCCCTGGCCCTTGGCAGAAAGAATTGGTTGTTCGCTGGCAGCGACGCCGGAGGCGAGCGCGCCGCTGTTTTCTATACCTTGATCCGCTGCATCTCGCTTACCTATAGGACGCATTGACCGCTCGACAGAATTGGAATCGATCTCGATACGGCCGTCCTCGAGGAAGCGGATCAAGCCGTCCCACTGGTTCAATCCGTATTGCATGGCGTCGCGGACCGGCGACGACTTGGAGAGGCGCTTGAGGCAATCCTCGAACCAGGATTTCAGGGCCTCGACCTCAGGCCGGGATCTCGCTTGGCGGACGGCGCGTCGCTCTTTCCGGCGGCTTCCCGCGGACGTCTTCCTCGATCTTGTACAGTTTCTGGATGTGCTCCAGGGCCTCTTGGGCGATGGGCGCCGGACTGTTGGCGGCGATCTCGTAAAATCGTCTGCGCAGGTGAGCCCAGCAGTAGGCGAGCGTCACCGGTCAGCTGCGGCGATCGGGACGGACAAGGATGTTGTAGCCGTCATAGCCGTCGACCTGCAGAATGCCCGAGAAGCCCTCAAGCAGCGTCTCCACATATTTGCCGCCGCGGCCCGGCGCGTAGGAATAGATTACGGCGGGCGGCGTTTTGCTGCCCCACGGCCGGTCGTCGCAGGCCAGAGCCCAGAAGTAGCCGGGCTTAGTCTTGCCGCGTCGGAGTGAGCGCTTGTCGCTCACGATAAACGTTCGCTCAGAGGACCGGGCAGCGCGTTTCGTCGGCGAACAGCTTGTCCATTCCTTTCAGGATGACGGCGAGGCGCTCGTGAAGCGGCTGCAACTCGGCCGCCGCGGCCCCCACCCAAGACGCGAGCGTCGAGCGGTCAAGAGGAATGCCTTGGCGGGAAAAGATTTGCGCCTGGTGGTACAGCGGCAAGTGATTGGCGTATTTCGACACGACCACGTCGGCGATGAGCGCTTCTGTCGGGATGCCGCCCTCGATCAGCCGCGGCGGCGCAGGCGCCTGCGCCACAGCGTCCCCGCACGCGCAAGCGTATTTGGGGCGGCGGGTGACGATCACGCGGAAGACCGCCGGGATTTTGTCGAGGCGTTCGGACCTCTCTTCGCCGATCACGTGCATGGCCTTGCCGCAGCAGGGGCAGAGCGTGTTTTCCGGCTCGATGATCTGTTCGATCCGCTGCAGATGCGAGGGAAGCGCGCCCCGGTTTGCGCGGCGTTTCTTCGCCCGCTCGCGTTTCAGGCCTTCGTCTTTCTTCTCTTCTTCGGCTTCCGCCTTGGCGCTGCCGGTCTCAAGCTCTTCAAGAACCAAAGCAAGCTGGTCTTCGCTCAAGCGCTCGGATTTGCGGCCGAAGCGCGCCCGCCGCAGCACGGCGATGATATGATGAAGCTTCTCATTGGCGGCGTTCAGTGCGTCGCGCTCCGCCGCCAGACCATCGCGCTCTTCCATGAGCAACCGCTTCGCAGCCCGCTCGGCAAGAACGAGCGCGCGCAAGCCATTGACATCGTTGGGAAGCGCATCGGGCGAAGCTGCGATCATGACGGCATGTTTCACTGATTTGCGCCCAACTTGCTGTTGAAATCGCTGTTCGCGCTTGGCGCCGGCAAGTTATTGCGTCGCCGTGGGCCGCGGAACTCGCCGCGCGTGAACCCGGGTCCACTCCAACCCCTCGAGAAGCGCGGACAACTGCGCCGGCGATAGACGCATCACGCCGTCCTCGATCTTGGGCCAGCGAAATTTGCCATCCTCCAGGCGTTTGATCAAAAGACAGACGCCGGTTCCGTCCCAGAACAGCAATTTTACTCTGTCAGCTCGTTTCGAGCGGAACACATAAATCACCCCCGAAAATGGATCGGCCTTGAACTCCGCTTCCACGATTGCCGCCAGCCCCATGATCCCTCTACGGAAATCGACCGGCTTCGTGGCGATAAGCACCCGCACATCGGTTGGCGCGCAGCACCGCCGCCAGTGCCTTGGCGTCGACTGCGCCGCGCGTCCGCACCGTGGCGCCGTCAAGCACAATTTCGATCAAGGGAGCGTCAGCAACTTGAGCTGGCGTCTCGGCCGGCGCTGCGGAAGGACGATCATCGGCGATCATCACCGGCGCAAAGGCCGGCGCGCCGCTGCACACGAGCCCGGTCCGCTTGCGAAACTCATTCCGCCAATTGAACAATTGCTGAGGCCGCAAACCGTGGCGCCGGGCGACGTCCGAGATCACGACGCCGTCCTGGCAACTCTCCGCGATGATGGAAAGCTTCTGCTCGTCCGCGGCGCCGCTCCACGCCGGTGATCACCTCGACCCGCCGTATCGGCGTGGCCTCGGTTTTGACCTTACGGTCAACATTAGAGTTGAAACGATCCCAGCTCATCGGCGGGAATCATGCCTTCGCCCGCCACCCCTGTGAAGATGCGGTCGGCGCACCGCTATCCGAGGTCCTGCCCAAACGCTGGATCGTCGAGAGGACCTTCGCCTGGCTCAACCGATGCCGCAAACTCGCCAAGGGTTTTGAAAACCTCACGCGAACCGCGCTGACTTTCGTCAAACTCGCTTCCATCCGCTTTATGCTTAGGCGACTTTGTAATCCTTTATGAACTTCATAGACAGACTCTAACATTACAGTTGCAACTTTGAGTTAAGATGGGCCTTCCTGGCGGCGGCTTGATGGGCTCTTCGCCATAGGGACCAGGCGATGATGCGCGCTGGCTCGATGCTCCTTTGCGCGAGCTTTGTGGCTATGCGGCGGATTTCCTGAATGGACCAGCGGATAAGCGGCGGATCGGCGGGATCTCCGGCGGCGTTTGGGGTTGGGCCTGGACCTTGTTGGCCCGATGACGGATCGTAGCCATCATGGCGAAGGCCAGCATGACGAGCGAGACGTGGCGATGCCATCCATGCCAGGAGCGGGTCTCGTTATGATCAAGGCCAAGCTCATTTTTCGCCGTCTCGAAGCTGTCCTCGATGGCCCAGCGGCAGCCCTCCACACGCACCAGTTTGTCGATCGAGGTTCTCGCCGGAGCCTAGGTGGAGAAGAGGGCCAGGTCGTGATCTGCGATGGTGCGGCGGATCAGAAGACCGCGCATCCAAAGACCGGAGCGGCTGGCATCGTATTCGCTGGCCTCGAGATCGGCCAGTTCCAGATAAGCCCAGTCATAGAGGCGCGGCCCCTTGGCGCCATTGCCCGCCGACAGGCGCTTCCAGTCACAGGGCCTCAAGCCTTGTCCGACGTTTTCCGCCGTGCCCGCGACGGGCTTGGCCTTGCTTCAATCGATGCCCGGCCATCCATGCCCCTGCGAATCATTTAGACACATGGTTCAGAGTACGTGATAAGATGCAACTGTAATGCTAAGGCCTGAAACAAAACTTAGTGTCCTGCCCGCGGGCGTTCATTAAAACCGGGGGCTTGATGAAGCGCCGGAGCGTTCCGGCCTTCCGTATCGAAAGAGTTGCAGTTGCTTCACCGCACGACACGTTTTAATCTACTGGTGCGCTTACCCCGGCACCCGCGAACGCTCTTATTTTCTCGTAACTTCGTCGAGCTTTGTCGGCTGGGCTACTGGTTTGTTCTCGGCATACGAGGGGGCGGGCTTTTTCATGGCCACGAGCACCATCGACGTGCCAGCCTTCCACTGGTAGCCAAAGCTGAAACGAATGGGATTCGGATGACGCTTGACATAAAGGCCATGCAGGTCCGCCTGATAATTGCGGTTGAATAAGGAAATCGGCCTCACATAATTCCCAAAAGGCTCTACGTTCCATGCACTCTGGTCAAACTGCTTGAGCCGGACGCCGGAGTCGTCCTGGACGATCGTAGCGCTGTGATCGAGGAGGAAATTGCGAACACGGGAGAACTCATCACTGTGGAGGAGATAGGAGGCGCTCTTGATGAGGCTGTCGCCGGCGCCCAGTTGCTCGCAGAATTTCAAAAAGCCGCTACGCTCCGTTCCGGTATTTGAGAGATCCGTCCTGAAATAATAGAGCGTCTGCTGCTGCTTATCATCCCCCGTGAAGGTAATCTTGACACCAACCGAGTCGTTTTTTTGAGCCGCGGCGTCAGCGGGATGCAACGTCCCGTCCGCATCGAGGGTGACGAAGCTTGCACTGTCAATGGTCTTGCCGGAGCGCGCCAGAAAAACGAAAAGAACAGGGAGCGTCCCGGTCAGCCGCCTGCCATAAAGGTCCCTCTTCATCGCCTTGGTAATGAAAAAACTGTAGGACATAACGCTGTTGAGAGAGCCGCGGAGCGCGGAAAGCTCCTGCGGGATGGATGACCTTGGCAACTTTGCCACGTCCGGAATATCGCCGGGAAGCTCCAGACCGGCCATTACATAAGTTTCTGCTTTTGGGAAAAGTGCGTTGGCATACAGAAAATCCGGCCCGCTAAACATATAGAACAGCGTCGGGTGCGTTTTTTTCAGATTTTCCGCAGACCAGTCCCTTACCCTTGAAAGCTGGGTCGAACTGAGGCGTGTCCACGCCCTATTGAAGAAATCAGAATGGCGGACATATGACTTCTCTTTCGTCAACGGCTCCAAGGAACTGCCGGAGGCGACTTCCATGCCTGCAAGGAAGCGGGCGTTGTCATTCAGCGCCGCATCGGCTGCAAAGGCTGGCGCAGAAACTAAAATGAGGGCGAGAACGAGTAATGCAGATCTGCACCAGGTGCGAAGGGTGCTCATGCCAGTGGTTCCAAATGCGATTGAAGAGCAGGGTGGGAGCTTAAGGGGGACAGTGCAGGAAATTGCCAGCGAAGAGTGAAGATTGTGTCAACGAACCAGCGGCGCTGCGTATATTGCAGTCAAGTTTCGAGCAGATGCGCGTCAAAAACGAGCTAATGTCCGGAATCGATCCGTGCAGCCGATCGATTGCAGGGCGTAACTGCTCATGATTCGGCGACGCCTCATGGACGCGATTATGATTCGCCCGGCGAATGCGACGAGAATTATTTAGCCGGTTCTGCTTTCTTCTTCTTCGGCTTGCACATATCCGCGGCCTCGCATGTGCAACGCTGGCCCTCGTGATGGCACGGCATAGCATTAGAAGGACAGTTCCATTTTTTACGACCTTCGTCACTGCTGCATTCGGCTCCGCAAGGGCCATAGCCAAGCTCGCAATACGGGAGCTCCTGGACGAGGACCGCGGACGGTTTGGGCACGACCTTTCCTTTGGGGCCAGAGACCGCTATCGGCGCGTAAGGCAGCCGATCTTGCGAAGAGAGCCGCGTCGCGGCCGTGACCAGAACGAGCAAGATCAAGCAAAGTCGCAGCACATGGTCCTCCCGTTTTCGATATGCGTCTGCCTGAGCGTCGAGCGCTCAGAGCGATCCAACTGCCAAATCATCAGTCTCTCCCCGTTCTCTGGAGTTGCCGTCAAATCGAAGGGTGAGGATTCAGGACCTCTTCTTCCTATTGGGCGCCACGGTTCCCGCCTGACAAAACCAGCCGAACTCGTCATGGCGTACGCCAATGGCGATGATGACCACCCGATGCCATCTGCGCAATCTTCTCTCCGCACTGAGATCGGGCAATTCATCATGGATCCCGGGTCTATCTCCATTTGTGAGGCGCCAGAAGGCGTCGTCTGGAGTCATAATCGGAAAAACGATTTCGTCCACGGTGAAATTCCTGAGTTGGCTGGCGCCACTCGAATCGCGTCATGCGCTTGGCTTCACCATCCTGCTTCGGCGAATGGGACGGTTTCGGGGGCAGGCGATGAAGTGTGGGTGCGGCACATGTGGGCAGGTGCGACGCGACTGCATCGAGCAACCCGTCAACGCCGCAGAGATCGGCCGGAGGGCCGGCGGAGCGCCGGCCCCTACCCACTTACTATCTGTGCGAGGCCAAATGGCCCCTTTGGTGCGGCGCAGATTGGGCAGTCACTCGCCCCGGCGCCTCCGGCAAGAAATGCTCGCAGGAGCCATCTTCCTTGCGCGGATCGCCCGAGAACTCGGATTGTTTTGCGCTATCCCTGGGCGCCGTGAACCGATAGCACTGCCGGGCGCTCGGGCAGGATCCAGTTTTGCAGAGGGTGATTTCCATCACTTTCCGTCCTTCCTGTTGGTTTCCTTGCCCTAGATTGCACGCTTACCCTGCACGGATATGACATCACGCCTCTTCACCCTTTCCAGTGCGGGCTAAGATCGTGTAAATCGCGCCATGGGCGATTTGAATATGGCGCGGGAAGTCTTACGGAAGACCTTCGGGTTCGCGGATTTCCGAACGGGCCAGGATGATGTTGTCAGCGCGATCCTCGATGGAAGCGACGTGCTCGCCGTGATGCCGACGGGCGGCGGCAAGTCGCTCTGCTACCAATTGCCCGCGCTCTTAAGGGATGGGCTGACCATTGTCGTCTCGCCGCTGATTGCGCTGATGCGCAATCAGGTCGCGCAGTTGCAAGCCTATGGGATCGCGGCAGGAGCGCTCAATTCTTCGAACAGCCGCGATGAAACGGCAGCGATTCTCAACGCCATTTCAGATCGCAGCTTGCGGCTTCTTTATGTCGCGCCCGAGAGACTGGCGCTCGGCGACACGAAGGCGATGCTTAAGCGGGCCGGCGTCAGTCTCTTCGCCATCGACGAAGCTCACTGCGTTTCCCAGTGGGGACATGATTTCCGCCCGGATTACCTTGCGCTGGGAGAGGTCGCCGCCTGGCTCCCAGGCGTGCAAATTCTGGCGCTTACCGCGACGGCGGACTCCGCCACGCGCGAAGACATTCTGAGCCGCCTCTTCGTCCGCGCGCCGACGGTGTTCGTTCATGGCTTCGACCGGCCGAACCTGCGCCTTGCCATGCGCGCCAAAAGCGATGCCCGCCGCCAGTTGTTGGACTTTATAGGCGACAGCAAGGGTGAAAGCGGCATCGTTTATTGCAGCGCGCGCAGGCAGACCGAGGAACTGGCCGCCTTTTTCAGCGAGAAAGGCATTCCGTCGCTCGCCTATCACGCCGGCATGGACAGCGCGGCGCGCTCGCACAATCAAGACCGCTTCCTGCAAGAGGACGGCCTTGTCATGGCGGCGACGGTCGCTTTCGGAATGGGCATCGACAAGCCCGATGTCCGGTTCGTGGCCCACGCCAATCTGCCGAAATCCATCGAGGCCTATTATCAGGAGATCGGGCGCGCAGGACGCGACGGCTTGCCCGCGTCGACGCTGACGCTCTACGGTCTCGACGACATGCGGCTGCGCCGCCAGCAGATCGAGGAGAGCGAGGCGCCGGACGAACAAAAGCGCGTCGAGCGCCGGACGGCTTGATGCTCTCATCGCGCTGTGCGAAGCCCCGCGTTGCCGGCGGCAGACGCTTCTCGCCTATTTCGGCGAGAGCGCCGCTCCTTGCGGCAATTGCGATCTGTGCGTGGAGGGCGTCGAGCTTGTGGACGGCACGATCCTCGCGCAGAAAGCGCTTTCGGCCATCGCGCGCACCGGCGAGCGGTTCGGCGCCGAGCATCTGATCGCATTGCTCCGCGGCCAGACGACGGAACGCATGACGCAACTGAACCACCACCGCTTGCCGACGTTCGGCGTGGGCAGCGATATCAGCGCAAATGCCTGGCGGGCGATTTTCCGCCAGCTTTATGCGGGCGGCGTCATCAATCTCGATGTTGCCGGATACGGATCATGGACCATCACCGCGCGGGGGCGTGAGGTCTTGCGGGGGAAGGCCGGGGTGGAACTCAGGAAGGAAGCGCTGGTGGAGCGCGGGGACAAGCGCTCGCTGCGCTCAGCACGGGCTGCCTCCGCGAACAGCCAGGCTCTGTCGGGCATGGACGCAAGCTTGTTCGACGCCTTGAAAGCAATCCGGCGCGCGCTTGCAACCGAAAAGAAGGTCCCCGCTTATGTCGTGTTCCCCGACAAGACGCTGCTGGACATGGTGCACCTCAAGCCTCAGACGCGCGGGCAAATGGCGATGGTCCATGGCGTAGGCGCAGCGAAGCTCGAACAGTATGGCGAGGCGTTTCTGGCAGCCGTCAGAGAGCATCTCGCAGCGCGCGAAGGTTCTGAACGATGACGCGCGGCTGGCGCTGATCCTCGTGCTGCTCGGCCTCGTCACCGCGATTGCGATGATGGCGCGCAACTTCGCCGCCGCTTCCTCGGCCAGGGGTGATGCCCCTTGCGGCTGCATGCGATGTGGTTAACAGGAAGTTTGGCTTCGTTTTGTCAAAACCACATAATCTAAATATATAAGTAGTTTCCGGATGAACCCACGACGGCGATGGATTGAGGCATCGTGACTTTAGACGGCTCATGTAAGATCCTGAGGCTCAGCGCCTCAAGGATCAGGAGTAAACGCCGCGGCCTCGACCTGACATAGATGCCGGCAGCTCGCGTCACCATATCTCCGGGTTTGTGCAGGTTTCTCGGACGCCTGCGTGAAGGAACCATCCACGCGCAGGACGGCAGGCGTCGGAGAAGCGCCAAGGCACGAAATCGCGGAGTATGGGGCGGGGCGGCTCAGCGGGGCCTATGGGGATTTAGCCACAGCGTGGCGTTTGAGATTGGCCGAAAGCCGATTTAGCCCTGCGTTCTTGAAGGGGATGTTGGCGAGCGTGTGCCGCGATCTGCGTTGACGGCACACTCAGCAAGCTCATGGCTTGCAGGACAGATGGCAGAACGAGCCGGGGCACGGGTCGACGCAGCTCGTTCATGCACGAGCTGCGGTGGAAAGAAGCACTTTGCCATAGCGAATAGCCGGGCCGAGCTTGCTGCAGCCGGCTTCCCGCCGGTGTCTCAAGCGTGACTGGCGCGTGATATCAATTCCCAATTATTTTCAACACGCACCGCAGGGTTCACAGGTGTTCCATCGGGACAGTTTGAGGAGGAAAGTCAGCATGAGGCGTAGTTCAGCCGGCCTTGTAGCCGTCGTTACCGCAATTCTGGGCGCAAGCGTTGCTTTCGCCTCGGATGATCCGATCAAGGACCGCAAGGAATTGATGAAAGGCAATGGCAAAGCCGTGAAGGGCGTCGTCGCCATGCTGAAGGGCGAGAAGCCTTACGATGGCGCGGCCGCCGGGAAGGCGATGAAGGACATCAATGGAGCGCTCGTCACCTTCGTAACCTTGTTCCCGAAGGGCTCCGAAACAGGTGGCGAAACCGAGGCCAAGCCCGATATCTGGGACAACAAAGCTGAATTTGAGTCTTTGGCGAAGGATCTTCAGGGCGCAACGGCCAAGGCCGCGGCAGCCGCTGGCGGCGGGCTGGATGCCTTCAAGGTCGCGTTCGGCGATGTGGGCAAGGCCTGCAAGTCCTGCCATGAGAAGTTCCGCGAAGAGAAAAAGGACTAGGTCCGCATGTCAACCGCCCGAACGCTCCTGCTTTTTTCCTGTCTGATCGCCTGGGCATCCAGCGCGCTTGTCAGCGCTGAGGCCAGGAACGTGGAGAATGGGCGGTATCTGTTTTATGCAGGCGGCTGCGCCTCCTGCCACGCGGCTCCGGCGTCGGCCAAATGCGATGATCCTAAATACAAGGACCCGCTGACGCTCGCCGGCGGCCGCTGCCTGAAATCGGAGTTCGGCGCCTTCTACGTGCCGAACATCTCCCAGGACAAAAAGTCAGGCATCGGCGGATGGAGCGGCGACGACTTCATCAGGGCGATGACCGAAGGAGTATCGCCCACGGGAAAGCACTATTATCCTGCCTTCCCCTATGCTTCCTACCGGCACATGACGCGGGACGATCTTCTTGATCTGAAAGCGTTCCTGGACACTTTGCCCGCCGCGCCGCAGAAGGCGCCTGAGAACGAGATTGCCTTTCCGTACAATATCCGCCGGGGCCTGGGCCTATGGAAGCTGCTCAACCTCAACGGCGGAACGTTCAGGCCCGATCCATCGAAAAGCGCTCAGATCAATCGCGGCGCCTATCTCGTTGAAGGGCCGGGTCATTGCGGCGAATGCCACACGCCTCGCAACTGGCTCGGCGCCACAATCGAGGGCAAGAAGCTCTCGGGCGCGCCCAACCCGGATGGCAAAGGCTTCGTCCCCAACATCACGCCCGACGCCACCGGGCTCAAATCCTGGAGCGAAAAGGATATCGTTTACGCGCTTGAGACAGGCTTCACCCCCGATGGCGACATGCTCGGCGGCTCCATGGCCAAGGTGCAGGAGAACATGGCGAAACTGACGCCGGAGGATCGGGAAGCCATCGCCGCCTACCTCAAATCGATTCCTCCAATTGCGCATGAACGTCCAAAAAAGAAGGAGTCCGCAGCCGATTCGAATTAAGATAGGGGCAGGAGCGAACGGAAATGAACACGATTGAGACGATTGCTTGCACATCCTGCGGAACTGTCAACCGGGCCCCTGCCTCGAAGCTCGCCGCCGGAGCGCGCCCGGCATGCGGCAGCTGCCACAAGCCGCTTTTCACCGGCGAGCCCTACGAGGTTGAGTCGGAAGATGAGTTTCAAAGGTTGCTTGCGCAGACTTCCATCCCCGTTCTTGTCGACTTCTGGGCGCCCTGGTGCGGGCCCTGCCTTCAGATGGCGCCGCAATTCAAGGCGGCGGCGCAGGCGTTGGAACCTCGCTTCAAACTTCTGAAGCTCGATACGGAAAAGTTTCCCCGCCCCGCAGGCAGCAACGGCATCAGAGGCATCCCGACGATGATTCTGTTCGCGAATGGAAAAGAGATCGCACGCCAAAGCGGCGCGATGCCTGCCACGGCGATCGAGGAATGGGCCAGGCAGCCATCTTCCCGGCGGCGCATCGCAGAGCGCGTGAACTCACCCCTATTGCCTATGCCGGACGCGAGCGGTGTGCCCGCCGGCAACACACGCTAGCTGCGTGCATCGAACCTGACGAGCCGGTGAGATCAAAGATGTTCCACCCGACCGGGATCATGGTAACACTACTAAAATTGAGTCGGCTTCCCGGTCGGTGAGCAAGTATCCAAAAGCAGATCGAGGACTGTAGTAAAATGTAGTTAGAGGAGACCCTTAAGGTCGCCGGGAAAGTGCGTGGCTGGGGGGCTGCGTAAGGCGAAAATTCCCCTTGGCGTAGAGGCTGCCAAGGCAGAGGGGCACATTCTATGGTGACGAAGAGCCGGTTCCTGATCGCCTTTGGTGTGGCGATGCTTAGCGGCTGTGCAGTCGGGCCTAACTATTATCTGTCGAACGTCGATGTGCCCGTCTCCTACGGGTCTTCCTGGAAAGCCGTCGTCACGCAAGATGACGTGCCACAGCCCGAACCCGTTCGCTGGTGGCGCACCTTCCATAACACCGAACTCAATCGCCTGATCGAGCGCGCGGTGGAATGCAATCCGGATATCGAGATTGCGTTGACACGCCTACAGGCGTTCAGGACTCAGGAGATCGTCGCTATCGGCTACGCTCTCCCGCAGGTGGGCGGCAGCGCAACTTACGCCGCAGGCACGGGAACCGACCTCACCAAAGGGCGTGTCGCCCAGTCGATCCGCGCGGGCGACGCCACCACCGGCCTTCAGGACATCAATCGCATGGCCGGCTTCGACATGACGTGGGAGCTCGATATTTTCGGCAAGTACCGGCGCCTGCTTGAAGCGGTCCGCGACGACGCCGAAGCCATGTCCGAACTCAGGAACGCGGTGATTATCACCGTTATTGCCGATGTGGCGCGCGCCTATTTCGACATTCGGGCCTTTGAATTCCGACTCAAGATCGCAAAACAGGCTGTCGAGGCGGCGCAGAAGAACGTCACCTTCACGCAGTCGAGGTTCGAGCGCGGCCTCACCAATGAGCTTGACGTCACGCTTGCGAAGCGTGAGCTTGCCAATGTTCAGGCGGTTCTGCCGCAGTTGGAGGCGGCGATATCCCTGGCAGAAAGCCGCCTGTCCCTGCTGCTCGGGGATTACTCGTCAGACGTGATACCCGGATTGCGCTTTCCAGCGAGCCTGCCCGCTGTTCCCTCGCGGCTCAAGGCAGGGGTGCCGGCAGAGCTTTTGCGCAGGCGCCCCGACATCCGCCAGGCCGAGCGCGCCCTGGCGGCGTCGACCGCGCGGATTGGCGTCGCAACAGCCAACTTGTTTCCATCCGTCGCCCTCACGGCGGGCTGGGGCGGTCAGGGCGGCGACGCCACGGGCAAGACGCCGCTGCCAATCGGCAGTCCGATCTGGTCGGCAGGCCCCGCGGCCTATTGGCCCTTGTTGGACTTCGGGCGCCTGGATGCGCTCATCGATATCCAGGAGCTTCAGGCGCATGAGCTTTTTGTCACCTACAAGAAGACGATCCTGTTCGCCGTGGAAGAGGTGGACGAAGCCATCAAGCAATACAGGGCGCAACAGCAGCGGCTCCGCGAGTTGTCCGTCGCCTTGGAACAGTCGAAGCGGGCCGTCGCTCTTGCAACCGAGCGCTATGAAACTGGCTTGACGGACTTCCTCAACGTGCTCGACGCCGAGCGCCAGGAATTCATGATCGAGGATCAAAACGCCATCGCGCAGGAAGCGGTCGTGATGCAGTACATCGCGCTGTATAAGGCGCTTGGCGGCGGCTGGGAACTCTATGACGAGTTGCCACCCCTGAAAGAGGCGCAGCCGGCCCTTGTGGCGGCCGCCCGCAGGCTCACGAACGACTGGCATTAAATTAGACGGACGATCGGCCTGCCGCTCAGCGCGCTGGCGCGTCAAATCATCGAAGAGGGGACGTGGTCGAAGCCCTTGCGGCCGTTTCGTACCCTTGTGCCCAGCGCGCGGTGTCCCAAACAGAAAAATGCCGGCGATGGGTGGGCACCGCCGGCTGGGGATCGACACATATATACGCTGGAATACAGGTGCAGCTTGCAGTTATACCGTTAGAACTTCAAGCGCAAGCCGGAAGTGACGGCTACATTCCTGTTGCACAGGAAGTCGGAGGTAAGTTCGCCGCCAGTATCACTCACGGTCACGTCCTCATAAACAGCTGTTCCTTAGAACTTCAAGCGCACACCGGTTACAAAGTCGAAAACGTCGACGCTTGTCCCGGTGCCGGATGTGCCGAAGGTAGCTTTCACATTGGGATTGCCCTGGAAACCGGAAGCCAGACCGTTTTCCGCTATCGAATAAGTCACTCCGCCGTAAACATCCAGGTGCTTGTTGAAGGCGTAGTCGATCAGGAAAGCCCCTTGGTCGAAGGTCCCCGCGCACTGAGAAAGGCTGGCGCCACCTAGGGTGCAGGCGACGCCACCCACGCCACCCGCGACACCCGCCCTATAAGAGTTCTGATCGATATGATAGTAGGCGCCCGTGAAGCTCCAGCCGGATGGCAACTCGTATTTTGCCCCTGTCCAAAAGAACTGAAAAATCTTGTCCGTCGTGAACGCGTTGTTATTTGGCGGGGGCGTGATCGGGTATCCGCCCTGAGTGTCTCCAGAGTAAACAGGATCATGCGGATTCGATTGATCGGTGTGGGTGTAGCCGGCGAAGAACGTCAGCTTGGCAGGAGGCGGACAGGCAGCGTCCTTCAGGCCGCCGCACGAGCCCCCATCTTTGAGGCTGGCGCCGAGGAAGTCGTTACCGAACTCGTAGGTATATTTGCCGGCAACGGTCCAGCCTTCGTTATCCGATATGTTGACCGCTAGCGTCTGACTTAAGAACGCATTATTGGCTGCACTTTGAAGGTTAACGACGCCATGTTCCTGTTCCCACACCCCATCAATAGAGAAACCACGATAGGTAAAGCCAACATTTGCTCCGTAGGCGTCGCCGAACATGCCGGTATCGCCTCCGCCGTTGGTATACATGCCTGCGGCATGCAACGGGCCGTATGTAAAGACGTATTTTACCGAATCATCCCAGCGCGACGCTTGCGTACTACCCATGCCGGCAGCGGCGCCTGAAAAGCCAAGAACCGAAAAGGCATAGGAAAGGGCCATCGGATCGTAGGCGCCGAGGGTGTCTAGCTGGAGCGAAAACTGACGCCCCACAGTCAATGTTCCGTAGAGGGGGCTGCTGAGGCCTCCATAAGCCACGTTATTGAAAGCCTGGCCGCAGCGCGCGCTGTCGGAATTCGACGTTTGCTTGGCGTAGGGTATGCCGGAATTCACGAGAACCGACTTGCAGCCGTCGTCGAGCTCGCCGGTCATGGGGTCAAAGCCCGTATCGAGCCGACCCACCGCCTGCAATCCGTAGCCGATATCTTCCTCGATCTTCAGGCCGATCTTGGATTGCTCCAGGGCGTTCGCGTCCAGGGTTGAGACCGCGTGGCCAGTCAAGTTCCTCGTCACCAACCCGAAGGGCATGTATTCGAGGTCAGACACGATGTAGCCGAGCGGGCGGCCGTTTGTCTGATACGCATAGCCGACGTCGATTGTCCCGTAGAACGTCACGCCGTGCCAGGACAGCGGACCGTCGGGCAGCGGGTCCTTGATACTGCCGACATCCAAATCCGCCGCATGGGCGGCTGCCGCGGCGCCGGCGACAATGGCAGCGCAGGCCAGAAGCTTTCTCACGATGAATTCCCCCAAAGGTCCGTTCAAGAGGCGGTGCGCAATGCACGCGGAACGAAGCCATGGCACAGCTGTATACAGACAGTGATAGCTGACTCGGAATCCACGAGAAGTGTCACCTCAGCAACAGTTGCGCAAATTGCGAAGCTGGCGCAGAGGCTTAACTGCAAGTTCGGCAGTGCGATTGCAATTGGATTTCAAAGCCCGCGCTTTGGGCATCCTTCTGCGGAAGGGATTTAAACGCGGCGCTTACGGCCACCTCGATGCCGTCATCAAGCAGAGCGTCCACCGTCTGCGCTTGGATTGCGCACGCTGTGATTGTGCGCGGGGAGCCAGCCCCTTTCCTTCCTGGGTCTGGCTCGGGAGTTTGCGAAGGGAAGCTTCTCCGGGGGACCACAGGCAACACGGTAGGGCAAGACCTCTCCACAATGTGTGGAAAGCTCGAGATAAGCTTTGCCACCAACAGTAACGCTTGAGATAGGTATGAAGCCATCCTGACCGGCGGCATCCGTTGAGAGTTTACTTTCCTGAAGGAGGCCACCTCTTCTACTTCACGGCAACTAGCCGCAGCCGGTCGCAATTAAAACGGGTCATCGGCGTCCTTTATAGCGTATGGGTGAAGCAAGGTCTAAATATTGCGGCGAAAGGCCATGTAGCAAGGGTGCGATCCAGGTTGCGCTGTTGCTCAGCATGGAAACGCAACAGGGCCGCGTATGAATTCGTGCCTTGGCTGGCTGCGACATTTTGGTCAAACGAAGCAGAGTTTACCACGCCAAAAAAGAGAGCATGTCTTCTTCGAATGACAGCTTTACCCTTGGAACTAAAGTAACATGGGTTATTGTCAATAGAATTCTTGAGAAGTTGCGTCTTTGTGATATACAAGATGTATTCCATGAAAATGCGAAAGGCATACGATTGTGAAGCAAGCAAATAAGGTCAAGGATCTCGGCTCAAAGCGCAAATCGGACGCACGCTGGCTTGATAAGACAGAGATCCAAGGCAATTCCTACAAAACATTGGAAAGTTCAGCTCAAGGCCGCTCCAGGACCCCGCAAATGATTGAGGAAAAATTCGAAAATAACGAGCTTGTCGAATTCACGACGCAGATTGTTTCTGCCTATGTTAGCAATAACTCTGTAGTGGCCGGCGACCTGCCGAACTTGATTGGGGAGGTTCACTCAGCTCTCACGCGCGCGTCATCGAATATGATCCAGGCGCCTAAGGAAGAGCTCAAGCCGGCAGTAGCGGTGAAGAAGTCGCTGACACCCGATTACATCATTTGTCTGGAAGATGGCAAGAAGTTTAAGTCGCTGAAGCGCCATCTGCGCACGCACTACAACATGTCACCCGAAGAATATCGTGAAAAGTGGGGTCTGGAACCAAATTACCCGATGGTAGCCCCGAAGTATGCCGAAGCTCGCTCCAATCTGGCGAAGAAGATGGGCCTTGGACAACGGAAGGGGCGATAGTTCGGCCCCTTTCTCCTTGAGCCTCTTGAATGTGGTTCCTCGCGAGGAAGGCGCGACGGTTTCCCGGGTGGCGCAACGGAATAGCTTGCACTGCAAGCTGCAAATCACCGATAGTTCCCGAGTCATGGTGATCGGTATGCCGAAGGCGGATCGGCAGACGGACATCGGAGGGGTGAATGACATCGGAGCTGGCTTTCCGCGCGCAGGTTATTTTGCGCGAACAGCGGGAGCTGTACGAGTATTGGCGCGCGTGCGCGCAATCTCGCTCGATTCCCTCTCGTTTTGACATTGACCCCGTCGCCATTCCCCACCTCTTGCCAGGCCTGAGCCTTATCGATGCCAGGGCGGGCCTGGACTTCACTCAGATACCGCCTTGCCGGAACGAGAGTGGGCGAAATTTACGGCGCCGAGATAACCGGGCGGGCAGTCTTCGAAATCGGTTCTCAGCATAAGAAAGACTATTGGCGTTCAGTCTACCGCCGGGTCGTCAACGAACAGACTCCTATGCAAGGCGCCGTGCGCGGACCGGCTGCGGGGCGCGAACATCTCCTCTTGCTTTGGTTGCGCCTTCCGCTGGGCGGCCTCACCGGTGGCGTCGAGCGGGTGCTTGGTTATGACGCCGCGTTGCCATCGAGCCTCGCCCTTTCGCCCATGAAGCCGACACACGCTCGCGAAGTCTTGCGGCGCGATAAGCGGGCCAAGATGTAAAAGGCGGAAATAGCGAGATCCGGGTCGTGCATGAAGGCGCACTTATGAGCCCGCAATAAAGACCACGAGATTTTTGGGGCCATGCGCGCCCATGACGATGGATTGCTCGATATCGGCAGTCCGGGATGGGCCGCTGATCAGATTGACGGTGCGAGGCATACCCGCTCCATCATGGGCCGAGCGCAGTTTGCTCCAGCATTCTTCGTAAGAGCCGACGATGTCGCTGGCCAGCACCACAACGAAATGGTTCTCTGGCAGGAAGTTGAGCGTCGAGGGGTTATCCGGGCCGGAACTGAGAAACAGCGTGCCTGTTTCCGCCGCGCCGGCGAAAGCATGGCTCAGGCCGATGGCGTCGTTGGTTTCTGCCGGCCCTGTCAAGACTTCGAGGATGCCGGGCTCGGCGCGAAAGCTGTCGAAAATAGCGTCGCTTCCCACTCTCAGGCGCAAAGGCAAGTTGCTTTCGCGCAAGGCGGATGCAATGGCCTCGGGAATAGCTTTCAAAGCGCGGACCCGGATAGTCTTCGCGCCGCTTTTCTCAAGCATCGCCTGAAAGAGTCTTGTGAGTTCCGCCCTTGGCCTTTGCGCACGCTCAGGGATGAGATTAGCGGCATGGGTGCGAAGACGCGACTGCGCGAGGCCGCGCCGGCCGGGTTCATCGCCGCGCACGCCAAGCTTCGCGCGAATGCGCGCCAGCACACCTTCCCTCGCATCTTGAGACTCAGCCATGACGCATGCGCTTTCGCTCGCGGTCGTGCCATTGGGACAGGAACGTCTTCGGCGCAGGCGCCGGCAAATCCCGGTGCTCAGTCCATCCCCGCGCCAGCGGAATTTTGGAGAAGCGGCGCTTCCTGCCCGCGAAAAGTGACAGAGCCCGGCCCTGCAAGTCAGCGGCAAGCCGGTAAAGCGCCGGCCGTCTGGCGAGGTATGCCCACGCCCGCAGAGCCAGCTTCGGCGCTGAGGTTGCGGGTTGCTGAAGGAAGTCGCGCTCGCGCCAGTGCCGCATCATCTTCGGCAACGGGATGTTCATCGGACACACTGCCTGGCAGCGCCCGCAAAAGGTCGAGGCATTCGGCAAATGCGCGCTGTCATGGATGCCGATGAGCTGCGGCGTGAGAACGGCTCCCATCGGCCCCGGGTAGACCCAACCATAGGCATGGCCGCCGACTGCCGCGTAGACCGGGCAATGATTCAGGCAGGCGCCGCAGCGGATGCAGCGCAGCATGTCCTGAAACTCGGTCCCGAGCATCTCCGAGCGGCCGTTGTCCAGGAGCACGACATGATAGGCTTGCGGGCCATCCGGATCGCGTTGCCGGCGGGGGCCGGTAGAGAAGGTCGTGTAGCTCGTGATTTCCTGGCCAGTCGCGGAACGGGCGAGCAGCCGCAGGATTGTGGACGCGTCTTCGAGCGTGGGGACGATCTTTTCAATGCTCGCGATGACGATGTGAACGCGCGGCAAGAGCTGGGTGAGATCGCCGTTGCCCTCATTGGTTACGATTACGGAGCTTCCCGTTTCGGCAATCAGGAAGTTCGCGCCGGTAATGCCGACGTCGGCGGCTAGGAACTTTTCTCGAAGCATAATGCGAGCTTCGCTCACGAGATCGGAGGGCTGCGCAAGATCACGGCCATCGGGCAAGCTCGTGTGCCGCGCTCGAAAGTCGTTCTCGATCTGATCCCGGTTTAGATGAACCGCCGGCGCGATGATGTGGCTCGGCAACTCATGCCGGATTTGGATGATGTATTCGCCGAGATCGGTTTCGACGGCCTCGATGCCTTCCGCCTCCAGCGCGGCATTGAGTCCGATCTCCTCCGACACCATGGACTTGCCCTTGGTTACGGATTTTGCGCCCGCGTCCCGGCAGAGTTTGAGGATAAGCCCACGTGCCTCGGCGGCATCGCGCGCCCAATGGACATAGCCTCCGGACGCGATCACCTGCCGCTCATATTCTTCGAGGTAGATGTCAAGGTGATCGAGAACGTGGTTTTTGATTTCGGTCGCGACGGTGCGCAACTCGTCGAACTCCGGCAGGGCGGCGCGGGCTTCAGCGCGCTTGGCGATGAACCCTGTTTTGACGTTGCTGAGCGCGCGCTGCAGCTGCGGATCTTTCAGCGCGCGCGAGGCATTCTCTTTGAAGGTCAGGGATGTTGGTTGCATCGCATTTCCAAGGATAGATCGATACCAACAAACATAAGTGCTAGAAGCAAGAAAAACTGCCCCTTTCTGACCGAGGAGCGGTTGTTTCTTATCGAGAAGCGAAATGCGTCAGCGAACGTCCTTCTTGGCAAGACAACGGACGAACAAGGCCCAGAGAGCTTGCTCAGGCCGGAACCCGTCCTTCAACATCTCAGGTGAGGCGTCTCTTTCTTGAGTGGAAGCGAGCGCAAGGTTCGCTTAAAATCCGGTAAAAATTGGGTTCGTTTTGTGAAACCGCCTATAAATAAGTATTCAAACATCTATGTTTGAGGTACTGATTTCACGGTACCGCCATAAGCGCTTTTTCAGCTTTTTTTCGAAAATTACGTTTTATTTTCTCTCTTCGAAGTAAAGTTACATAAATCGGATGGTTAATTTTGACGGAACGCGTCAAGGCCCGGCGTCACCGATCTTGGCGGCGCAGAATGCGCGCTGCAGGCCGTTTGCTGCCGACATTCGGGTTAACTTCGAGAAGGTCTGCTGCTGGGGGGGTGAGCGGCCTGTGCCGAAGCGGCGCCCTCATAATCACCCGGAGCGTGGCCGCTGCCTGAACGCAATTCGGGTTCGCCCGATCGATCCCGGACCAACGAGTTAGGCTGGCGCCCGTCTGTTCTTCGACGACGGGCGCCGAAAATCTCGACAGTCTTGCCGAGCGCTGGGAGAGGGGCGGACCAGAAAAGCCCAAAGCTTCCAGCGCTCACCTTATTCCCTTTGCGTTCAGGTGAGGGCCATATTTTTTGTCGCTACCCTGAATGTGGGTCAGCAGCCATTTTCTCAGGAAGTTCAACACTTCCATCGACAGGGTTGCGGTCGCGCCCTCTTGAAATTTCTTTTTCACACCCAAAACTTGCTTGGTCAGGTCGTCATGTTCCTTCTTGTGCTCCGCCGCGGCGGCATAGCCGGTTTTGGCAAAAAGAGCTTCCTCATACTTAAAGTGAGAGGCCGTATAGGCGACCAGCCCGTCAAGCACCGCGCCCAGGGCCTTCTGGCTTTGTTTGGCCTGCATGGCGTCATAGAGTTCATTTAGCAGCTCTACCAACTTCTTGTGTTGGACATCGATACTGTCCACACCTACCGACAGTTTTTCATTCCATTCCATAAGCGACATCGCAGTCTCCATGGTTATATAGGCTGTTTTTGGAAGAAGTGACGCAGAACAATTCTTTCAGGTGATCGTTTAGCTTGTTACCGAAGGCGATAAGTTGCTGCACCTGATCGTTCGTACGATCCGACGACTGGGCGATTTCATTGATATTAACGCTGACGTTCTTCGTGCGCTCGGCGGCTTCTTCGGCGTGCGAGCGGATATTCGCTGTGACGGCCGTCTGCTGTTCGACGGCGACGGCGATCGCTGCGTCGATCTCGCTGATCTTGCTCATGGAAGAGGCGATGTCAGTGACTGCGGCGGCTGTCTGGCGGCTCAAGCCGAGGAGGCTCGTCATTTGGCCTTTAATCTGCTCGGTCGCGTTCGCGGTCTGACTGGCGAGTTTCTTGACTTCCTGGGCGACCACGGCGAACCCCCTTCCCGCGTCGCCCGCGCGTGCGGCCTCAATTGTCGCATTGAGAGCAAGCAGGTCGTGCGTGACGCGACGGTTTTTATCAGGGCGAGAATTTCAGAGATCTTGTCGACGGCAGCCAGCATGGCCTGTATGACGGCCTCTGTGTCCTTAGCCCTGCAGGCGGCTTCGGAAATGACCTTTCCGTTGCTGATGATCTGATTGGCGATTTCGAGAATGGAGGCATGCAGCTCCTTGGTTGCTTCTGCGACGGCTGAGACGCGGACGCTGGTCTGCTCGGCGTCGTTGTCCGCAGACATGGACTTGCAGTTGATCTCCATCTGCGCCAAGCCGATCTCGTTCACGATGTTCAGAAGAGCCTCCATGTCCTCCGTGACCAACGCTTCCCGCGCCACCGCTTGCTCAGGTTCGGCGCCGTCGAGACTGTCGCGATTTGCAGACAAATCAGCCAGTTCGCCTCTCAACTGCCGGAACATGCGAAAATGCTGGATTGCGACTGCCGCCGACAGCGGGGCGCCTGCAAAAAGAAAGACAGAAAGAAATATCAGCGCCACGACAACCATCGGGCCTGAACCGGCATGCCACAGCCCAAGTCCGGCAAGAAAGGCAACCGGAAAGATGGTGAAGAGAGCAGCAACAAGGATTTTAATCGAAAGCGCCAAGATGGCCTCGCTGGGCAACTAAAAACCCTAAAAGGTTGCGTCGCGACGAACAATAACGCCAAAAGTAGAAAAACGCCTCTAAGCCAACGCAGAGAAAGCGGCGTTTCTTTCCATCACATCTTTAAGAGATGGCTTCAGAGGCGCTTTCCTGGCGGCGGGGAAGTTTAATGGGTGCAAGGTGTATCGCACCATTGGATGATGAGTCCGGTTGCGGAGGTTTAGCCAACCGGATATGCTCCAGGTGCGAGTATTTCTGGTTCCGACCCGCTGCAGAAGAGGTCCGAGCGTTTGGCCGAAGCCAAGCTATACCGGCGTGACGGTCTTACCGCCCTTCCTTACGCGATAATAGGCCCAGAGCAGGCGGGCCGCGGCGCTCCGCCAGGGCGTCCAGGCGTCGGACATTTCTCGCAGATCGCGCGTCGCGGGACGCGCACCGAGTGCGAATGCAAGGCGCGCCGAATTCCTGAAGCGCCACATCAGCGGCCGGGAAGATGTCGGGATGCCCGGCGGCGAAGAGCAGGTAGACTTCTGCGGTCCAGGGGCCGATCCCCTTGATGTTGCACAGAGAAAGAATTGCGTCTTCAGCGCTTTGCTCTTCCAGCGTATCGAGATCGAGGTTGCCGGCCATCGCAGCCTCTTGCAGCGCACGCAAAGTGCGCATCTTCGGGGCGGAATAGCCAGCTGCCCGAAGCACATCGTCGCTCGCCGCCGCAACTGTTTCGGCTGTGATGTCGCCCAAAGCCGCTTCGAGCCTGCCGTAAATCGCCCTCCCGGCCGCCACCGAAATCTGCTGTCCCGTGACAACAAAGACGAGGCCCTTGAATCCGCGATCGAGCCAGCGCACTGGCACGACTCCCGCCGCCTGGCGCAGGGGCTCGAATAGGGGATGCGCCTGTGTCAGGCTCCTGATATGCCACTCGAGGTCCTCATCAGAACGGATGAAACGCATCAGGACTGGGCGATCTGCAACTTGGGGCGAGCAAGAGCCTCTTTGATCGTGCTGGTCAACACGTCTTCGTTAATGCTGAAGCCATCGTTACGGGTTTCGACCGGCCCCGCAAGGCGGCAGGTATAATCGAGGCCCAGGAGCTGGGAGAGAAGCCAATAATCGTAGGTGGCGTTCCGGACGAGGCCGCGCGGTCCGTAGGGGCTCGGGAAGAACTCGATGATTTTCGTGCCCGGTTTACACCAGGCAATGTGCGCGAGCCCGGCTCCGTGAGGGGCGACAACGATCTCGGCATTTTTGAACAAAGCCACCTGGCGGGCGATTGGCAACTCGGCAAGGACGGCGCGCTGGAAGCCCAGTGCTTCGAGGCTTGGCATGAAGCTCTTCTCATTCAAGACGCGTCTGAGCCGGGCATCGTTGCGGCTGACATAGATGCGGTTCCCGCCATTTTTCTCCGCCTTGCCCGCGACATAGCCCCCAAGATCGCCAAGCCGGGCAAGCCCCAAGGGTGATTGCAAAGCCCTCGGGATATGGGGGACGGGAATAACCGCTTGAAGATGCGGAACCGCCGCGGCTTCATGCTGCGCCACCGGTTCGATCGCGCTTATTCCGTAACGCTCTTTCAGGAAGTCGATGCAGCGCCTCTGGATTTCGCTCTCGGCGGCATTGACGATCAATCCCAGGCCCGGATCGCTCTTTCCGCTTTCCAGATAAGCCAGCAGCGGAACCATGGCGTTGAACAGCCAATGGAAGATGTGTCCCTTGGCCGGTGTTGTAGCCATCAGGTTGAAATAGGGGCGATCGCTCGGAAGCTCTCGGAGCCGGTGCGGATGGGCGCGAAGCGCCGCGACCCAGTTATGTCGCGGGCGAACCGTAAGCAGGAGGCCATCCTTGATCATCGCCCCCGCCCAGCCTGTAACGACCACGTCGTTCACAGTATAGATGTGGTCGGTGAGCTGAAGCTGCCTCGGAGCGGCGATATCGAGGCTGGAGTAAAGCTCGGGAAGCGCCAATTCGATCAGCGCCGAGGGAAGCGGGCAATCGGCGGACGCGGCGTCCCAAATGGGCTGCGATTCGACAGGCAGCAGCCAGCGCCGCTGCAGGGCGGGGAAGAAACGCGCCGCCTGATCCGAAAAGATGTAGCGCAGGCTGCGCAGCGTGAACTTGGATTTGTGAATGCGGCCTTTATACTGAAGTGAGACCATGGCGTGTTCCGATCTTGTTGCGGTCCATAGGGCGGAGAGGGGGCGTGCGCAAGGGTTTTCCGGTTTTTTCCGCGCAATTCCCCTGCGAACGGAGGTCGGCTAGTACAGCCCGAGGCAAGTTCGCACTCACTTCGCCGCACGCTCTCAAGCGAACTTGCCTCGGATAAGCTGTACTAGAATCAATAGGTTGCTAGTACGCCTTATCCGCGGGAAGTCCTGTCAGGGCCCGCAGCAAGTGGGTCAGGACTTCCCGCGGGGCGTACTAGTGGGTTCGAAGTCCGCAATGGACTTTGGAAATGCCGAAAATTGGCTTGTGCCAAAGCCCGCATGTGGTATGAAGGCACATCGCGGGTGTTGGACATCCGCTGTTCCCCGGTAGCTCAGTCGGTAGAGCAAGCGGCTGTTAACCGCTGGGTCGCTGGTTCGAAGTCCGGCCCGGGGAGCCATTTCCGAACAAAACTGCGAACCGGTTGCGCCATGCCTTGGGCGTTCCTGACGCCCTGCTCGATTGCGTCCTTGCGTCCCAGGATGCGCACGATACGGTCGTCAACCTCGATGCGGTCCACAATCGATCCAAGATAGGCCTTGCGCATCTGGATCGCGCCGCAGCAAAGCCTGTCACGCATCGCCTCCGCAAAGCGCTCGATCAAGGCGGCGCTGATGTGGATTTCCGGCCGCGCGGCGGATCGCGCCCGCTCCAGCGCCGCCACGGCCCGTTCGCGTTCGGCTTTCAGTGTCCCGATACGCTCACGAAGGAGATCGTCCATCTCCGCGAGTCCATCCTCCACAAGACGGTAAAGGCGCTTCAATCGTTCCTCACCCTGGCATGCTTCTTTTTCGAGCCGCGTAATGCGTTCATCGACCGATGCCGTTTTCTCGGCGCGCTTTCCAGCCAGCAGTGACAGCATCTCGGCAATGCGCTCGGGACGAAGCAACCGCTCTGCAATTGTTTCCGTCACCACGGTGTCAAGCCGGTCCATACGAACAGACCTGCCTTTGCAAACCGTTTTCCCCTGCCGCAGACACGTCGAGCAGGAATAATAGCGATGAACGATGCCCGTCCGCGACGTGCCCGTCCGCAACGTCATTGCCCCCGCGCAAGTTGCGCAGAACGCCAACCCGGTGAGCAGGATCGGCCCGTTAACCACGCGAGGCGGCACAACGCGAGGGCTGCGCGCATGCAGAAGCGTTTGGACGCGCGCAAACTCAACCTGCGGGATGATTGCCGGCACTTCCGTGCGCACCAATTCAGCTTCCAGCTTTTTGCGGCCCGTCTTGGCTTCAAAGACATTGAAGCAGCTTTCGCCGGCATAAATGGGAGTGCTTAGAATTTTGTGCACCGTGCCCACAGCCCAGGTTGCGCCTTGCCGGGTGCGGTATCCGCGTTCGTTGAGCCAAACGGTTATCGACTTCACGCCCATTGACCCCGATTGGCGGTCGCCTTCGAGGAAAAGACGGTAGATGAGCTTCACCGTTTCCGCTTCGACGACATCGATGTCGAGTTTTTTCTTGATCCGTGCGCCGCGACGCTCAGCTTCGACGGTCTGAAACCCAAATGGAGGCCGAGACCCATTCCAATAGCCCTGGCGAGCGTTTTCACGCATGGCGCGCAGCGTGTGTTTGGCATTCTCTTTCGACTGATATTCGTCGAAGAGAGCAATCACCTGCCGCATCATGACCTGCGCCGGGTCCTCGCCCAGCTCCTGAGTCATCGAAACGAGCTTGACCCCCTGCTTGGCGAGTTTGCGGACGTAATATTCAAGCCCGAACGCATCCCGGAAAAAACGCGAATAGGAGTGCACGACGATCAGATCGAAGGCATGCTCGCCGTCGCACGCCCGCTCGATCATGCGCTGAAACTCCGGCCGCTTGTCGTCGGTCGCCGAAGCACCCGGTTCGATGTAACAGGCCGTTACTTTGACGCCCCGCGCCTGGCACCACGCTTTCATCTGAGCGGACTGATCGGGGATCGAGAGGTCCTGTTCAGCCTGGCGCCCCGTTGAGACGCGCGCATAAAGAACGGCCCGAGGTCCAGCCTCGCTAGCGTCGATGCTCGTGCCTGCGGTCTTTTGCCCCATCCTCTTCTTCCTGATAACCAATCCTTCGCTGCGCGAGTCTCTGCGTGGCTACGCTCTCACGTTCAATCTCGTCGACGATCTCATCCACGATATTCCCGAGATAGATCTCCAATACGGCGATTTCGGCTTCGAGCACGGGAAGATCGGCGGGCAAATTCTCAACGATCACGACGAAGTCGTGTCCGTTGACAAACCCCACACCTTGCACACGCAAGCGATCACCCATGGCAGTCATCTTTCCTGCCAAGCTCCAAGCTGTTGCCGATTTACCGTTGAATTTCTTAGCGCCGCAGCGCCTCAAGGCGCTCCGCCACCATGTCCTCGAACAACTCCGCCTTGCTCATGCCCTGCGCTTTGGCGATTTTGGCAAAGGCTTCGCAGCAATCTTCCGAGGCCTTGATGTTTTGCTGCCTCACGCGCCTTACCGGTTCCGCAGGCTCCGCATCCAGGCACTCGGCCCGCTCGACCGGCTCGGCCTTAAGGGAGCGCTCCGTCACGGCCCCGCGTTTCGGTTTGGTCCTGAACAACGCCAGCATGGCTAATCGTCCCCGTATTTTTCGATGTACGCGGCTTTCATGTCGTCGAGCAGCGCGGCTTGTGATTTGCCGCATACGGCCGCTTTCACTTTCAGCCACTGCTTGAATTCCGGCGACACCACGGTTGCAAACTGCACCGTGCGTCCGGTCCGGCGCGCCGAGCGTCCGTCGGCAGCGCGGACCGCGCCATAACCGGCAATCGGGCTCGCGCTTTCCTCTGCTTGGGGAGGCCGCGCAAACTTCGGCGCATTGGCCAATTTCTCGAAATTGCTCTTCGTCATTGGCCGCGCCCTCCTTTGTCGCGTCCCTTTTCTTTTCCGCCGCGGCTCTTGTCGCGTATCGCCTCGGCCTGGCGAATCAGCAGTTTCCCGGCTTCGACCACGGCCCCTGCTATGCCGTTCACAAGCACGAAGGCCTCGTCATCGAGCGGTTTCTGTCCCGTTTCCGTGATGGCTTTGCCCTGAAGAAGGGCGATCTCGTAATCCCGCAGATCGCGCACAAAGCCCGGCAGCGCCTTGAAGCCGACCTCGGTCAGATACTCCCGCGCATCTCGATCGTCCTCGACTGCCGAGGCCGCGCGCAGAGCGTTCAGGGCCACCCCGCAGCGCCAGTCCTCGATGCCGTTTGCTTTCAGGGCGTGTAACAGGCGCACCGTCTCCGACAGATCGTCCATGCGGTTGGCGCGGGACGGGATCACGCAGAAAGTCGACCAGCGCGCCATTTTGAGCGTCTCGCGATCGGCCCAGCCAGGCGTGTCGATGACAAGCACGTCCGAGCGGTCCGCCATGTCATAGGCAACGCGCGGCGTTGCGACCTCGACGCGGATCTCCGGTTTGAGGCCGTTGGCCTTCCTGTGGTCTGCCCAATGCTTCGAGGTTCGTTGCACATCGTCGAGATCGGCGATCACAACAGAGGCCCCTGCTCGCGCTGCCTCGACCGCATAGGCGCGGGCCAACACCGATTTTCCCGTCCCGCCCTTGCTGTTCATGAAGGGCACCACATAGCCCATTGCCTTCATTCCCCCTGTTAGTTCTGAACGCTGCGTTTCATGCGCGGCACACGCCTTGGCGCAGGTCCTGCTTTCGGGCCTGCAATTTGTTTCAAGGGAGCGCGCGCAACTTCGATTTCGGGTACGTCCTTAAGTGTTCCGGCATCGACAAAGCCGCCCCCCCTGCTCGCCACGGCGGCGCCCGTGTTGTCAGTTCGAATGTGTCCCGTCGCGAAATACAGCCCGAGCGCTGCGCCGATTTCGACCAGCACCGCAAGGAACAGCGTCAGGCCGCGCTCCGTCTCGACCGGCTGCAATCCAAGAAGGTTGGCCAGCACGGCAGCCTGACTGTCGGCCTGACGACCGCCGCCTTTTTCCTCGTAGCCCCGAGCTTCGCTCTTGAGACGCGCGATTTTCTCTTCAATGCCGGTTAGCTCGGTTGCGCGCGCGCCTTCGGCCTTGAGATCGAAATAGCCCTTGCAGAAGAAGCGTTCGCCTTCGGTCGTCGCGTTTTGGCATTCCTTCGACCAATGCCACTTGCGATCCTGCTCAAGCCCGCGCATGGCTTCCTGCACAACAGCGGAAGGACGAGGCGCGCCGAGCGCCTTGCGTTTCGTTTCGGCTTCTTCGATTTCCTGCTTCACGCCAGTAAGGCGCGACGTGGCAAGGCTGCGGTCTTCGGTCATGCTGCCACGGTTTTTGGCGGCGAAGCCAACCGCCGAGGACAACGAAAAAGCAACGAAGGCGCAGAACACCGGCACGCCGAGACCGACATACAAAAAGCGCCGCTCGCGCCAGGCCCAAAGAATGAGAGTTGGAAGAAGGGCGATGAAGGCGGAAACCGCCACGCTCACCGACCCGAAGATTTGCTGCTCGAATTCGCTCTTGCCGAGCGAGGTCATGAAGACCCAGTTCATCAAGCCCGACGCCGCAATGAAAGCCAGCGCCGCGCCTGCACTTACCACCACCACCAGGAACCGCATCCTGCCAATCCTGACCCTTGGCTCTGCACTTTGGGTCAAGGTAGCATGATCGCAGCTTTGCTGTGATTAAATCTAGACTCTAGAGTCTACAATTTACTTAATGAATTCAACTCTAGAGTTTAGGGCAACGAAACGTCCCGCTGCAGCCTTTGCGCACCCGATGCGACTGCGTTTCAGTTTAAATTGCCGTCGCCCGCCTCGCGCTCCAGCTCAAAATACTCCCGGATCGCCGCCCGCCACATTTCTTCGCCTCCTTCGGGCAGTTTTTGTTCCTGCTCCGAGAGAAGAATGTATCCAGTCTTTTTGTACGCATAGATAAATTCGGCGGATACTCCTGCGTCGCGCATCGCCTCGACAAGTTCCGGAAGAATTTCGCTGTCGGATTCGTCACTGATGGACATGATCGTCGCTCTCCGCACCACACTTTATCACAAAAGGCATGCGCCTCCCCCCAAATCTCCCCAAAAATTCAAATCGATCATCTTCGTCGCACGCCGGATATTCATTCTTGGCCCGGGCGGTGTAGGACTGCTCCAGCCCATGCTTTTCCCGGCTGCGTTAGCGGTAGCCTGTACTAAGGCGAGGCCTTCCCCTTGGTATAGCTCCCAACCCAGCTCAGGAAACGGGCATCCTCGTTGCGCGCTGCTTCCTTGTCCTTGGCCCATTCAATATAGGCGCGCTCCAGCATGTATTTGTCCCAGCCGGGCGCGATCTCATAGAGCCGCTCGATCGCCTGGCTTGAGACCATGACGCGAGGCTCCGAGACAGACCGAGGCGTAGCCGCTACGGCAGGAACCGCCAGCGGCGGCATGGGAGCCTTTCTGTCCGCGCGCAGCTTGAACGTCACGATATCGTCCTCGATCTCCACCACATAATCGGGCAAATGCTGATTCTCGACGAGCTTGCGGATATGCGCGCGCAACTTCCGCACATTCGACGAAAAAGCCACTTTGTCCTTCAAAAGCTCAAGACCGATCGACCATTTCGCCTGATCCCCGCAATGCTTGCGCGCCAGCTCGTAAAGCCTACGATCGACAGGCGAACGTAGCTGGAAATAAATGCGGTTAATCGACAGGACCTGGTTGGACTCGATCACCCGCAACAAAAAGTCCGAAAGCACGACTTCCACGGCAATCATGCGGCCCGTTACCGGCTCGCTCCGGATGACGGTCGCTTCCTCGACGATGCCGAAAATCTTAGGCTCGCCCTTGCCGCCGGTTTTGATCGTGGTCTCGAATGTCGTGCCTCGCAACCGAACAAGCGCTTCCTTGATCCGCCGGTAGTCATCGCTATCGGTACGACGGTTGGTGGCGATCAGCATGTCATAGACCTTGAACTGCACCTTTTTTCCGATCGCCAGGCCTGCATTCTTCCGCGCCATCAATTGGCTGATGCAGTAAAGCAAAATATCGCGGTCAAACACGGTGGCCATTCCGCGCACGCTTGGAATAACCCGCAAGATCACGTCGCCACGATGATAAACGCGCTCGCGCGTGTCAGGCTGCGTGCCCAAAGCGAAAAACGGAAATTCCATTCCGGGCAGATCGGAGCGCGGCGCGGCATCGGAAATATCGAGCACGAAAAAATCGCGGTTGGGATGCCGCAAGGGTATTAGTGGGTCGGACACGCCTTTCTATCTAACAAACTATCGGGGTTTCGGGAACGGTTATCGGGGTTTCGAGGACGCGCTTTCGGAAATTCAGGAACGGCAAATCATTCGCCATTTCAGGGACGAATCCCATCGGGGTTTCGAGGACGATGATGTAGATAAGCCCTGCTACCACTTTCGGGGTTTCGAGGACGCTTTATCGGGGTTTCGAGGACGCTACCTATCGGTGTATCGAGGACGCTTTATCGGGGTTTCGAGGACGCCTGTGGATAAGTTTTTAAGCAATATCAAGTAGAAAAACATGATTCGCGGCCCCGTAACTTATCTAACAGGAATCTTAACTCTATTAACCGGCGCCTCGCGCGATTTTTTTATAAAAATTAGATAAGAATAATTTTATTCCGTGCATTTAATTTCTACTCAGGCTCATCCATTATCGCCGATATTAGTCCTCTAGCCCGTTATCAAGAATTGCTGGTTCCAACACCCCTGCTCAACTCGTTCGACAAATCGAATGCAATCGCCTCACTGCCACCGCATCAAGCTCGTAAGATACTTTCTAAAATCGAGAAGTTTTAAAGCTGGCCGATCTAGCCTTTTTCCAGTTTGATCGTTCGCTGCTCAATCAACGCCACAACCTCCGCAACCATTTTCAAATCGGCTTTCGCACAGGCCGTCTTGAAGCGCCGGTGTAAACTTTTCGGCAGGTCGATACTCAAACGCGCGATCGGCTCTTCTTTGTCCGTTTCTGTGGATTTCAGTTTTCCTGCTTTTGAGGGAATGTGGGATTGTGCGTCATCGTCCCTCTTTTCCACATTTGTGGGTTGGCGGGTTTGTGTATCCTGCCCCGTCCCGCCGCGCTCGAACGCGCTGATGATCTCAGCCGGTAGCTGCGGCTTTGGCTTCGGAGCTTGTGCGAATGTTTTGCTCATTGAGCGCATCCAAAAGTTCGTTGGTTAGGACTTGAATTTCGTTGGCTGCCGACCCGCGCGCAGACCATTCGAAAATGGTCTTTCCCATGGTCAAGGCCTCGGCATAGGCCACGCGCTGCTCGATTTCTGTTTCAAAGGTGGGAATACCCGCATCGGCCGCCATGCCGCGTGTATCGCGGCCCAGAATCGTCACGGAGATTTTCCGGGAAACCACAAACCCACATTTGAGGGTTGGTTTAAGTTCTTGAGCTTCCTTCAACTGCCGCACGGTCAGATCGGAGGACCAGCGCGACGCGCCCCCCGGTTCGATCGGCACCACCACTAAATCCGATGCAACGATGCATGAGCGTGAAATCGCTTCGGCCTGAGGCGGCCCGTCGATGATCGTGAAATCGAAATCTTCGGCCAGCTTCAAGGCATCACGCGCCATGTTTTCCCGCGCCATATTGACCACCTGAAAGGGCGTCTCGGCGCGCAAGCTGGCCCAGGTCGAAGAGGTGCCTTGCTTATCCGCGTCGATCAACAACACCTTCTGGCCCAATAAAGCGAAGCAAGCAGCGACGTTGATCGAAAGCGTGGATTTTCCGACGCCGCCCTTCTGGTTAAGAAAAGAAATGATGAAAGACATAAACCCACATTCCATGATTCGAAGGAACGATCTTTACCATATTTGCGGTTTATTACAAATAAACATAATAGCGTTTTCTTTTATGTGTGTATGTGCGTCTGTGCCTATGTGTCAATCATGTGAACCACATACCAATGTTTGTGGTTTTGATGGATTGTTGTTCTGGGAAGAGAACTCCAAATCGCGCTCCATTAACGCACGATTACTTTCTAAAACCCGGCGCACCAGAAACGCCGGCCATTTCCAGAAACCGCTAACGGAAGCCAGATCCCAGCCACCCCTCACCACGCGCCTCTTCGAAAGGCCCGCGAAGAGAAGCAGCTCAATCAATCCCCAAATTTTAACCGCCGTGGGGCTTGCTTCGTAAGCGCGGCGCGCTCTAGCGTTAACTCAACTAATTCATTTCAGAGGAATTCGATATTGACCACGACCGGGGCAGGGGGCGGACCCACAGCGCAGAGCGTTTCCATCGTCGCCTTGTTAGGCACGCGCATCGTTACCTTTGTCGCCGTTCTGGCCGCGCTTTTCACGATCTACACCGAAGGCGCCACCGCCTGGCTCAATACGCAGGAAGCGCTCCGCGTTAAATCCGTCACCGACAATGCCGCCCTACGCCAGAAGAGCGAGGCTGAAATCGCTGAGCAGCAGGCCAGGACGCAGGTTGAAGTCGCCCGAAACTCCGCCGAACGCTTGAAGGCCGAGGCGGATAAAGCCGAAGCCGATGCCCTCAAGGCCGAGGCCGACGCGATCACCCTCGGGCAAACGGCGCGCAACGCCGAACTGAAAGCCCGTTCCGAGGCAGCCTCGCTCGCATACGAAGCCCAGATACGCCGCAGCAAGGCGATTTCAGAGCTTGAGGCAGCCCGCGTGGCAGCGCGCCAATTCAAGGCGCAAGCCGACCAGCTGGAACAGAAAAACCTGCTCAAAGCGAAAGTTTTGACCGACCAGATTCGCAGTTGGGGTCTATCACGTTGTCCCGGCCAAAGCGATTTCGACAAGGTCCACGCCAAGCAGGAAGGGCGCTGCTAATGACGGAGCCATCCATTCAGCGCTGGCGCGATCTCCCTGCGGCGCTTCTCAGAAACAAATGGGTTCAGCTCTTCGCCGCCTTGCTTGCGCTGCTTGAGCTTTACAACCACGGAGCCATTCCCGCGTTCATTACCACGCAAAAAAGCATCGAGACGCAGGCCATCGCCGATAACGCCACGCTGCGGCAAAAGGCCGAAGCCGAGCTTGCCGAATGGAAATCGATCACCGAAACCGAAGTAGCCAAATATGCCGAGCGCAAGCAGCGCGCCGACGCCCGGAAGGCGACGGCAGAGGCGAGGAAAGCCGAGGCCGACCAGATCATCGCGCGCGAGACGGCGCAGAACTCGCCAGTTAAGGCAAAAGCGGAGGCGGAAGCCCTTGAAGGCGAAGCCGCGATCAAAGAGCAGCAAGTGATTATCGAGCGGGAACGCGCCAATCAGGCGGAACGCCTTAACCAAGCGCAAACATTGGAGGCCGAGTACAAGGCCATTTTTCTCGTCCTCGGCAACTGGATAGCCAACAGCGACGCTCGACCCAATGTGGGCTGCTCTCTTTTCGGTAGGTGCTAGATATACGAGGCAATCCGGCACCTGCGCATTCCGATTAAAGCAACTCCTTGCTGAAAGGCTGGAGGCTTGTATTGTTAAGGCGCGTCTGACCCGACTATTGTGCAACCCACGTTGTAAGCTCCGGTTCAGCCTTTAGGTGCAGGCTCATGAAACCCAGACTAACTGTTCTACTCGGGGCCGGTTCAACCGTGCTGCTCGACCGGGATAAACCCCACCTTCGCGGAATGCCCTCAACTGAGGAACTTACTGCTTGTCTGGCTCGAATGCAGTTTCCTCAGGTTATTTTGAGAGGAACAGCGTTTACGCTTGCTTCGCAAGACAATGCTTTTGTAGCGAACGGAAGTACACCGATTTCCCAACTGCTTTTCCGGGCGCTGTCGGGTACGTTTGCTACCGTCAACTTCGAATTGATTTTGCAGGCTACCGAACAATTGCTTGCGCTTACTGGCATGAAAGCGGGAGCCAAATCGTCGGATGAACGTCATCCGGCTATCGCTGCTTTCGTCGAGCCCCTTAGGCGCTACGAAATCCTTGACGATTGGTCGCTGCTTCGCGCCACCCGCGAAGCGATTATCTGCGCGATTCACGATGAAATTCGAAACAGAGCCTTTGCGCTTCCCAAAGGGCTACCTCTGCATCAACTATTCGCGGCATTGGCAAGTGAGTTCCGTCTCGCTGTATTCACGCTCAATTACGATGACGTCATCGACGAGGCATGCGCCAAATGGTTCGATGGCTTTGCGGATGCCAAGGAAAGCTCCACGGCTGGTGCGTACTGGGAATCTCGCAACTTCGACGCTGCCGCGTTTGATCTTTGGCGTGACAGCAGTGATCCGGTTCTCGTGCATATGCATGGGAGCGTGCGTTTTGGTCCGTCGCGGAACAGCTTCAATCTCGTTAAGTACAGCAGTACCCAAGCAGCCTCAGACGCAATTAAAGCCGTTAGCGGCGGAGATAAAAGTACCGGTGGCCAGATTGTAACTCCTGGTCCAATAATATCTGGCCTCAATAAAGCTGCACGTCTTACTCTTAATCCAGTGCCTTACGGATATTATTATAGAGCCTTAATAAACTCGCTTTTGGCTAGCGAACGGCTACTGGTAATCGGGTACGGCGCGATGGACGAGCATGTAAATACCTGGCTTGAGCAGTACTGCGCTAAACACGAGGAAAAGCGTAGAGTTGGATGGGTCGGTTTGCTCAAAGGAGATATGGTCGGCGAACCGACGCACGAGAAAGACATGATTAGGCTATTGTCCGGCAATAAATTTGAGGATTTCCGTCATAATGCTGACCGAGACAGCCCAACTGAGTTGATGGACTGTGGTGATATGCTTCGCCTTGGCGTGGGTGGATTCCCCTTGCACCAAGGGGCTCAGTCGACCCTTATTTCTTTTTTGGTCAACCAATAGATACGCGATTTCGCGCGCTTGATGGGCCACGATTTAGCGGAAGACGTATTCGTAAAACCCCCAGCCGATCAGCGCCAGAACCGCAGCAATCGAAAGATCGACCATGCGCGCCTTCCAGCGCGGGATGACCACCGGGGCAGGGGCCGTCCAGACAACGAACGGCTTGTCCTTCGGCCAGACGAATTCCCCGCCGCAAATGTCGCGCACGATGTCACCGCGCCGGTCGATGAATTCCCGCCGCAGCCGGTCATGCAGGAGGCCCACCTCGGCCGGCGAGGCTTCGGCACAATTGAGGTGCATCGGAACACTTCGCCGCTCGTCCGAGAAATTAGCCAGCAGCACATGCGCTGCGTCGGTGGCAAGCAGGCGGCCGAGACCGCTTTTGCTCTTGCTGGCAACCATGTCGATCAGGGCGCGCTCAGCTGGCACATGATAATTCTGCTCCGCCGCGCTGCGCTCGAAGGAATGCAACACTTCCCACGGCCGCGCTTCTTCGAAATCCCCATGGCGTACCGAACCGGCTGCCACGAACTGCAACACCCCGGTCTTTTCATCCGGCCGGATGTAGCAGGCGACACGCGCCGGGCCGATGCCGTCAGGGGCGAAGAGGTTGCGGTCTTCTTCCCAGCTTACGACCGGCAGGCCTTGCGCATCTTGCGTTATGGCGTCGATCCTGATCGCCATCGCTAGCGCCTCATCTCGTCATAGAGGTTTTCGAACAGGGGATCGCGGAAATATTCAAGCCGCTCGGCAATGGCGGGCGGAAGCCCGGCGCCCAGGATCAACAGGCGCTTTTCCTCGCGGTCGAATACGCGCCCGAGCTCGTCTTCGGCGAGCAGGGGCACATCGAACCGCTCGTCTTTCATCGAAGCCGCTCCGCGTTGCAGCTCGCTGCCGACGCTGCCGGTCGGCACTTGCGTCGTCATGCGCAGCGCGCCAAGCTTCTTCGACAGCGCATTCTGCGACTCCTGGTCGATGACGCCGAAGCCGGTAATGACACCGGCATTGGCGAAAAAGGTCTCCCAGGACTCTTTATAATGCTGTTTGAGCTGGCCGACATTCTGCACGATCGTCCAGAGCTTGACCCCAAACCCGGCCATGAGGCCCGCCGCCGTCTCGACGGCCTTCATGAAGCCCAGCACCGGAAACTCATCGAGCACGAACAGAACCGGCACCGGGGGCTTGCCTTTCGTTCGCTCCATCACCGTCAAGGCCAGCAGGATCATGAGGCGCAGCCAGCGCGCATGCGTGCCCATGCGCATGGCGGGCAAACACAGGTAGATCGTGGTTTTCTTCCGCTTCAAATCCGCCATGCGAAAAGCGCTGCGGCACAGCACGTTTTTGACCCGGCGATCATCGAGCCATTGGGTTTGCGTTCGCGCCGTCGATAGCACCGAGCCAAGCTCTCTGTCGGCCATGGCCTCGAACTGGCTGGCAACGCCCAGACAGATATCGCCGTGACGCTTGCCCTTCTGGTCTCGCAACAGCGCGAACAAAGCTTCCTGCCGCGTCATCTCCGGCACTTCGAGGCTCGGCGGGTGCTTGAATTTCTCCTCGTAAATCCGATCATCGATCCGGCGATCGGTCAGCATCAGGAGCCGCCGCACGGTCACGAGATTGCGCCGCGAAGGTTTCGGATCGGCCAGCGTCAGCAGGATCAGCGCGCGCAACAGCGCTTGCGCGGATTCCGTCCAGTGCTTTTCGCCTTGCGTGGGATGCTCGATGAGCGCTTCGGCGAACATGCCCGCGTCTTCGATCACATCCTTGTCGCGGAGATCGAGTTCGGCCAGCGGATTGAACGACGCCGATGGTCGGCCGCTGACGCCGAAGGGATCGAGCACGAACACATCCTGGCCGAGGCCGGGGCCGCCTTTCTTCGTGCCGTTGCCGCGCCTGCCTGCGGTGATTGCCGCGTTCTCGCCCTTGGGATCGATCACGAGCGCCGAGCCTTCGTACCAGATCAGGTTCGGCACGATGAGCGACACGCCTTTTCCGGCCCGGCTCCCGGCGACCGTTAGAATGTGCCGGTCGTCGTTCCAGCCGATCAGGCGGTCCTGTCGGCGGCCGAGCAGGAGGGCGCCCGCGCCGTAGTCCCAGACCTTGCCGGTCATCTCGTCGGCGGTGAGCCAGCGCGCCAGCAGCCCGCGCTCGCGGACCGTCTTGAGGCCGCGCGGCAGAGCCTCCTTGAGCTTCGTTTCGAATGGCTGCGTCATCGCTCGCCATCATCGGCGAGCAGGGGCCTCGC
>CAWFOS010000032.1:0-36625 GCA_963817495.1 uncultured Alphaproteobacteria bacterium
AAATCGCGAAGCGGGGAGTCCGGGGGCAGATCGGGAATGGGGAAATCGTGGCTGGAGACATCGCCAACGGCACCGCGGGACTTCACATTGACGCTTACGACGGCTGGCCGGACCTTGTCGGCGAGATCGGCAAAAGACGCTGGCGCGAAGTTCGGACCGCGCGTCTCCTGCGCGGCGGCGCTCACGTCGGCAAAAAGCGTGACCGCAGAATGCCGGCAAGGAAACTGGCGCTCAATAAACATACCAACGATGGCACCCGCCAGCAGTATCGCCGCCTTGGCCAAGTCGTGGCTCTATCATCCTGAGAATCGTCCGGATGCCATCAGCTTCGTACTCCCCTAGATCGATTGTTCGTGGTGATCATATAAGAAAGCGAATGTTACAGACCACTTGCCGTTGAATTAAAAAGTGGTAAGGCGAGGGCTTTTACCCCGTCTTTCTCCAAAGGCAGTTCTTGATTTGCCGTACCGGCTCCCTACGCCGTTTCCCGGACAATAGCTTCGCAATTTCAGTGGCTTGAGTTGCACGGTGGTTCGCGGCGCGAGCGTTTTGAACAGGCTTTCAAGGCCAGCGTTGCGATGGTGATCAGTACGAGAAGTCGCCATGACAATTGAGATCGAGCCGCATTCCGATACGCAGCGTCCCGATGATGTTCGCCGGCGTTTGCTCTTGGGCGGGCTCGCAGGAGAAGCTGCATTCGCGATGTCCAACACCGTGCAGGCCCAGGAAAAGGCGACAAGCGCAAAGCCGATCAAACAGGGAGGGGAAGCCAACTCACCGGAAATGTTGCAGTCATCACGGGGGCGGCCCGGCATTGGCCGGGCCATTGCGGTCGAAATGGCCGCCAATGGCGCAGATATCGCCTCTATCGACATTTGCGGCTTCGTGAATATGAGGTAACAGGCGGGGACAGCGCCAAGGATGTCTAGCGGCACGCGCAAAACGGGTATAAGCCCGCCTCGCACATATTTTACGAAGGCAAAAAAGAAAACGGCGCGGCAATCGCTTGCCGCCTGTTGTGTGAGGAGAAAAAGCTATATAGTCGTGCGACGTCGACGGATGAGTTGATCGGCTGGCCGGCTCGGCAAACGGCGTGAGTGGGGGGATTGAATGGGCCTGTCAAACAACACGACGGACCGGAAGATGATGGCCCGTTGTATCGAGCTGTCCGCCATGGCAGTTCAAGGGGCGAATATCCGTTCGGCTCCGTTATTGCCCTGATGGCCAGATCGTCGCGGAGCGAAAATCGCACGATGCGCGAGAACGACGTATCCCGTCACGCAGAGGTATTACGCTGACTAAGCGCAACAGGCGGTGGCGGGCAAACCTTCAGCGGGCGACGCTTTACAGCAACGTGGAGCCGTGTGCGATGTGTTCCTACTGCATCCGTGAAGCCTGGGTGGGGCGTGTCGTCTATGCGCTGACATCGCCGATCATGGGCGGCGCAACCAAATGGAACATTCTCAGGGACCAGGATATTTCCAGCCGCGTTCCGATCTTCGGCCCGGCGCTTGAGGTCGTGAGCGGCGTCCTCGCGCGCGAGGTGCAGGACGCCTGGCGCGCATGAAATCCGTTGGCGTGGGAGATGGTGCGGCTGCGCGGCGTTTTGACGGCTCCCGAAGAGCCAAAGAAGCCCCAGTTCAGGTGCTCGCGCGGCACCGGATGTCGGCGTGGCACCACGCGGTCTTCGCCTTCATGAAGCTTTCGAGGAAGCCGAGGCCCGTACCGGTTCCGGCGCGGCAACAAGAGGTGGAACCATGAGCAACAGTGCTGGATCGGCGATGACCGCTCAAGAGGCGGCGAGCAACGCAGGCGGAACCTTGCTGCAGAGGCATGCGCGGCCCCAGGGTCTTTTTAGAAGGGCTTTGCGCAATACTCTTCACTTTTTGTCCTATCATTTCGTGCTCAGCCGGCCGAAGACGCAGGTGTCGAGGGCGGCGGGTTTCCGGCTGACGGTGCCTCCCACCGTCTTCCATCCGGGTTATTTCATCAGCAGCGAAGCCTACGCGAAGTTTGTTGATGGTCTCAACCTGTCCGGCATGACGGTCGTCGATGTCGGAACAGGCTCCGGGATTATCGCCCTTGCCGCGGCGCGGGCAGGGGCGAGCACGGTGATCGCCACAGACATCAACCCGAATGCCGCTGTTGCCGCGGCCGAGAATGCCGCGGCGAACGGCCTCAAAGGGAAGGTGAGGGGGCTTTGCTGCAATCTTCTCGAAGCGATTGAGGCGAAACCCGTCTTCGATGTGATCATGTCGAGCCCGCCGAAGCATGCGGGCGAGCCGAAGGAATCTGGCGGACGCAGGCTGGCACGCGGGCCCAGGCAACAAAAACATCCTCAATCTTTTCGAGCAGGCGCGAGAGAGACTGAAGCCGGGCGGCCGTATCTATCTCATGCTATCCTCGAATTCCGACCTCGACATGTATGGCAAAGCCATCGCCAAGGCCGGCTTTAAGGCGCGGCTCGCTTTCGAGCACTCGATCATGTTCGAATCTTTTCCGCTGTACGAACTTACACTATAAAAAAAACCCGGTGCGGTCCATGTGAGACCACCCCAGGCTTTTTGCTCAGCCGGGCGCTAGAACCCGAATAGATGGACGTAAACCGCTATTGCCCGTGCCCGTCGACGGCCCCTGCCGCTTTTGTCAAGAGCGCCGCCATGTATTGCGAAGGCGTCTGGCCGGCGGCATCCGCCATCTCACGCAAAGAACGATAAGCCGCGGGCGAAAGCGGAACCTGAGCGAGGACCGCCGTTTCCTGTGGCCCGACATCCCAGCTGAGTTGCCTGGTTACGATGGAAGCAAATTTCCGCACGTCATCCCGCTTCTCCTGCTCGGTCAGCGAGGGTGCGTTTGCCACAAGCGGGCAGTAGGCCGCCATGATCGCGTCGATGAGAGCCGAGTAGGAAATGCCCGGCTTCTGCGCCTTCAGGGACGCGCCCATCTCGTCGATTTCGTTGACGAGGTCGATATAGGTTCCTTTCGTGAGAAGGCGCTTTTGGGAAGAGGACAGCGTGTAAGTCTCTTTGCCCGGCTCAGGGCACGCGATCGCAGCGGCCTGTTCATAGGCGGCAACGGTAAGGGCGCAGATACAAACAACTCTCGTGATCGTCGAAGCGAACATTGGGCCACTCCGTGGAAAAAAGGTATCATTTTGCTTCGCGGCTGGTTCTTGAAGCGCCAGATAAAACAGTAGTGCATGTGTTTTGTTCTGGGCAAGCGGCTTGACAAGAAGCCATGCCAAAAGGCACGCACTTTGGACAGCCATTGCCGGAGGGCCGCGTATGACAGCCAGTTTGCAGAACCTAATCGACGCCGCGTTCGAAGACCGCCAGAACATAAAGGTGGGGCAGAAGGGCGAGATCGCCGGGGCGGTCGAGGCGGCGCTCGCGCTTCTCGACAGCGGACAGGCGCGCGTCGCCGAGAAAAGGCACGGTCAGTGGGTCGTGAATGCCTGGCTGAAGAAGGCGGTGCTTCTGTCGTTCCGGCTGAACGACAACCGCATCATGGGGCCAGCCATCGGGGCTGCCGTTGCGGGGCCGACATCTCCGGGGCCGTGGTGGGATAAGGTTCCCACAAAATTTTCAGGCTGGGCGGAAGACAGGTTCCGTGCTGCGGGCTTTCGTGTCGTGCCGGGCGCGGTGGTGCGCCATTCGGCTTACATCGCGCCCGGCGCCGTCCTCATGCCGTCCTTCGTCAACGTCGGCGCCTATGTTGGCGAAGGTACAATGGTCGATACCTGGGCGACCGTCGGCTCCTGCGCGCAGGTCGGCAAGAACTGCCATCTATCGGGCGGGGCGGGGATCGGCGGCGTGCTGGAGCCGCTTCAGGCAAGTCCCGTCATCATCGAGGATAATTGCTTCATCGGCGCGCGCGCCGAGGTGGCCGAGGGCGTGATCGTCGGCGAAGGCTCGGTGCTCTCCATGGGCGTCTATCTCGGGCAGTCGACGAAGATCATCGATCGCGCCACGGGCGAAGTTCTTTATGGGCGCGTGCCTCCCTTCTCGGTTGTCGTGTCCGGCGCGATGCCGGGCAAGCCGCTTCCGAATGGCGACGCCGGCCCGTCCCTCTATTGCGCGGTCATCGTGAAGCGCGTCGACGGCCAGACGCGTGCGAAGACTTCGATAAACGAACTGTTGCGCGACTGACACGGTTGAAGTGCCGAACACATGCTATCCCAGCGCTGGACGGAGGGACCACATGAGCTGGGGCGACATCTTCTTCGGATTCCGGGGGCGTATAGACCGCAAGACTTATTGGGCCGGGAGCGTGGCTGTGGGCGTCGCGGGCTTTCTTTTCGCTGCTTTGCTTGCGTATCTGGCGACGGGAAACCCTTTAGCGCCGGAAGTCTGGGAGCGGCCCGCGGATCAGAGTAACGTCTGGGGGCCGGTCTGGCTCGCCTATTTCGGTTTCCTTGTCTGGCCCTCCACCGCGCTCGCAGTGAAACGCCTCCATGACCGCAACCGCCCTGCCTGGATCTGGTACATCTCCTACTGCCTGGCGCTTGCCTTGTCTCTCATGCCGCTCCAGGCATCGCTTGGGGCGGAGCCAAACACCCCATTCAGCTTCCTCGGCTTTCCGCCCGAAGTCTTCTTAACTTTGCTCTCGGTCCTGGTCATTGTGCTGGCGTTTTTGAGCGGATACATCTTCTTCGAACTTGGCGTGTTGCGCGGAGCGCCCGGGCTGAACATTCACGGGGAAGACCCTCTCCCGCCCGATTATTACGGCGGCGATTACAATTTCTGGAGCTGGATGCTTGCCCTTGAAGGCCGCATCAGCCGCTCGAAGTGGTGGCTCGGCATGTTTGTTCTGGTCAGCGTCATGATCGTGCTGTCCTTCGTGACCGGGCTCGTCCTGAACAGCATCATGGCGGGTCATCCCGAGCTTCAACAGAACATGAACAATCCGGAATGGTTCAACAGCAAGGAGGCGGAGCCGGTGATTTCGAGCCTAGGCCTGTGGATGATCGGTCCGGTCCTCGTCGTATCGCTTGTGATGTGGAGCCTGCTCGCTCTCGGCGTGAAGCGTCTTCATGACAGGGGGCTGAGCAGCTGGCTCATTTTGGTCGTCGTCCTGCCGTTCCTTGGCGCAATCGTCGCTCCGTCGCTCGCAGCGGAGTTCAATCTTGGCGAGAATGTCGTCCGCTTGGCGTTCCTGCTTCTAACGGCATCCATTATCTGGAGCATTCTCCAGTTCGGCATTCTGAAGGGGGAGACAGGCCCGAACGAGCATGGCCCTGATCCGCTCGCGGGCTAGGCCAGACATGGATCGCTTCGCTTTCATCTGGCTTCACTTCGAGGGCCGCATTGGGCGGCGCACGTGGCTACTCTTCGCCCTGTTGATCGCGCTGCTTGAATTTTCAACCGAGCTCATCCTGCGGCGCGCCTTTCACTGGCCCCTTCCGATGGCGGCTGCCGAAAGCCGGCTTCTGCCTGCCTATATGGGCGACGAGATTTCGCTCCTGACGGCGCTGATCTTCCTGTGGCCGTCGATCGCCATCGACATGAAACGCTGGCACGATATCGGCTTGAGCGGCTGGATGGTGCTCATGATCTACGCGCCAGCGGTCGCTTTTTACGGCCTAGCCCTTGCAGGCGTTGGCGGAACCGTAGGTCATCCGGATTCGCGGGTGGCTGCGGCTCTGTATCTCTTCGGCCTTGCCGTTCTGGTTTATTTCATCATCTTGGCTGCAAGGAGAGGCGCGCCGGAGCAGAACCGCTATGGCCCGCCGCCCGTATGAGCCGCGCGCGATCATGACAAATGCACTCGTCCACGCCCAGAACCTGATCCGATGCCGCAGCATTACGCCCGAAGAGGGCGGGGCAATAAGCTATCTGGAAAGAGAGCTTCAGGCCGCGGGCTTCACCTGCCATCGCCTGCCGTTCAGCGAGCGGGGAACGCCAGATGTGGACAATCTTTACGCCCGCATTGGCAACGCGCCGCCTCATGTGTGCTTTGCGGGCCATACCGACGTTGTCGCTCCCGGCGATGAAGAAGCCTGGAAGCATCCGCCATTCGCGGCCGAGATCCATGACGGGATCCTCTATGGCAGAGGCGCCGTGGATATGAAGGGCGCTGTGGCGGCTTCGCTTGCGGCCGCGCTCTTGTTTCTCAGGGAATGCGGCGGCGCCCCCGAAGGGTCGATCAGCTTCCTCCTCACCGCGGACGAGGAAGGCCCCGCCGTCAACGGCACCCGGAAGGTCGTGGACTGGTTGCTCAAGCGCGGCCAGCGCCCCGATTACTGCATTCTGGGAGAATGCACCTCCGAGGCCCAGCTTGGTGATACGATCAAGATCGGCCGCCGGGGGTCTCTCAACGGCGAACTCAAAGTGCGTGGCGTTCAGGGCCACGTCGCCTATCCGCACAAGGCGCGAAATCCTCTGCCGCTCCTGATCGACGCCTTGAACCTCTTGAAGACAAGGCAGCTCGACCAGGGGAGCGCTCATTTTCAGCCTTCAAACTTCGAGATCACCAGCGTCGACACCGGGAACCCGGCCTACAACGTCATCCCAGCGGCCGCCACGGCGCGCTTCAACGTTCGCTTCAACGATCAACATAGCAGCGAGACGTTGAAGGCGTGGATCGAGAGCCAGGTCCAGGCCGCGCTGCTCGATACCGGCGTCGACTATGAGCTGGCATACGAGCCTGCCGCCGAGAGCTTCATCACGGACCCGGGCAGCTTCGTGCAGGAGCTCAGCGCCGCCATCGAGGCGGAAACCCGGCGGAAGCCCATCCTTTCGACAGGCGGCGGGACGTCGGATGCGCGCTTCATCAAGGATCTGTGTCCGGTCGTGGAGGCCGGGCTCTTGAATGCGACCGCACACAAGGTGGACGAATGCGTCCCGCTGGCGGACCTGGACAGGCTCTCGCGGATCTATGCGCGTTTCCTGCGGCTTGCCCTTCCATCGTCATGAGCGTGGCCGGGCGGGTACTTTTCCATAAAATCTTCTTTATGTTGGTTAGCGTGGCCGGAAACTGAACGCCGTATTCATGTCGTGTTCATGCTTATGTGGGCATTCTTAACCCGTCCGATCCCTGTAGGTAAACCATCACGAACCTTTCCTCGGCCTTTTGAGAGGTATGAAATTCAGGGGTTTCATACCTCTCTTAATTTTTATCAGCATTCCCCATAGCCACGCTTGTCAGCACCCCCTCGGCCACTTAGGTTCAGTGCGAGACCGAACCCAACGCAGCCAAAGGAGATAGCCGTGGTATTTCAGTTGCCTGAACTTCCATACGCCTATGACGCCTTGCAGCCCTACATGTCGGCGGAGACGCTGCAATATCATCACGACAAGCATCACCTTGCCTATGTCGAGGCCGGCAACAAGCTGCTTCCCGGGTCAGGGTTCGAAGACAAGAACATTATCGACATCGTGAAAATCAGCTACGGCAGAAATCAGGCGCTCTTCAACAATGCAGGCCAGCACTTCAATCACACGCAGTTCTGGAAATGGATGAAAAAGGGCGGCGGAGGCACCAAGCTTCCGGGCAAGCTTGAGCAGAAAATCGCCAGCGACCTCGGCGGCTACGGGGCGTTCCGCGAGGCGTTAATTGACGCAGGCAAGACGCAGTTCGGCTCAGGCTGGGCCTGGCTCACCTTCAAGGATGGCAAGCTCGAAGTGACGAAAACTCCAAACGGAGAGAACCCGCTTGTTCATGGCGGGACCCCTATTCTTGGCGTCGACGTATGGGAACACTCCTATTACATCGACTATCGTAATGCGCGCCCGAAATATCTCGAAGCGTTCGTCGACAACCTCATCAATTGGGAATATGTCGAGGAGCTTTTCGAACAGACCCAAAGCTAGGTGTCGATCCCAGGGCCGGTGACAACCGGCCCGCCGCTCCGGGCGCCGAGTGGTTCAGGCCAAGAACGTTCGTCTTTTGAACCAACGTCTGCATGGCTTCCAGCCTGACGATAACCTCCATCCTGAGAATAGCCGTCGCTATGTCCCGGTAGAATTTAGCTAGCGGGAGGGGAGAGACATTCAGGGATTCCAGCTTGGCGAGCGTGCTGCTCTGAAGTGCCGGTGGCGCCACACGCTCATCTTTGATGTCGTGCACGGCGAGAAGAACGGTCCGCCGCCTGCAATAAGCGCCGTCGACTAACACGGCCCCATCGAGATAATCCTGCAGGGAGGCGAAAACCTGGCCGTTTCCTCGCTCGCCAGTCAACATACTCAGAAACGTATGCGCTATCTCTTCGAACTTAGAAAGCATGCTTGACTGAAGGCGGCACCCTCCTCCGTCCTCAGTCGTAACTTCTTTTTCATTCATGGGAGATGTTCCGTTTTTGGGCGAAGCTTACCAAGTATGCCATCTCAAGTAAAAATTGCAAAAGATAACGTTCAAAAAATCTTCTGCAATTTGCGAGCCCCATCTCTGGCGGCCCGCCATCTGGATTTACTCCTAAACTTCCGTTACTTAGCGATCATCAAGTTCTTCATTTTCTATCCCCACAAGATCAATAGCCGGCTCAACAACCCCTTTTTCGGGCCTAAGCCGGCGAAAATGTCGCTCCCCCGCGCTTCAAGCCGCAGCTTCTTCGAACTGAGCGACTGTCGGCCTTTGGGGGTCTGGACTGATGCTACGGTGTGATCGTCGAGATGGCGAAAAATGCGCCTGATGTCTTGCTGCTCGCGAGGGACAAAACCTGCCTTCGCGGATTGCGATTTGCCCATCTCAGCCCCCGCGCACCGTTACGCCGATTCTACCGGGATGTCCGCTCACGAAGTGACCAGCCGCGGCGGCAGGCCGCGGAGGAGGCCGGTGAACTTCTCCCATTCGGTCGCCGCCCAGACCTCCGTTTGTTGCGTGTCCGAAGGTGCGAATGATGGTGGCGACCTTGGTGGCCGTCTCGATGTCGGGCGCCGTGAAAATATCGACGTAGTCGGCCGGGCCGAGCACGACATAACTCGCCTTCCAGGCAACGCTCGGACAGTTCTTTCTGATGTGATCCATCACCTCGTGGCTGAGGTCGGCCAGCGCGCCTGGAGATTTGAGGCCTTCGTGGCTCAGGCGGGTCAGCATGATGAATGTGGCCATGGTCAAGTTCTCCTTCCCTTAAAAACCTGATGTGAACTAAAATGGCGCCGCCCCGCCAGCCGCTGCACCAATCATTGTGCCGCTGTCAGCTGTTCCTTGAAACCCATTCGCCGCCGATTTTTTCATAGGATCGTTTGACCGCTGCCCATGCGATGCGATGAGCGGCTTCCTCGCGGCGCGGATCGTTGAAGTGGGCGGCGTAGGCGTGATTGAAGGCTTCCCGGTAAATGTCCTGTGTGTGAGGAGGAAGATGGTTCCTCACGGAGGGGGAGATCCGCGTTGGTGCTGTAAGGCATCGTTCTCGCGCTCCTCGTTCAGGCACTATCGGCCATGCTCTTCATTCCAGCACGAATGACGCCCCGGCTTCTTTGATTTCCGTCATTGTCCATGAGTGGAGGCGGCTCAGCGGCATGTTTGCGTCCCATTGCGCGCTCAACTCCTTTGCCTTGGTCCCCTGCTTTTGACGAGGATCAAGGAGTGCAATCCCGCTGTATGTGTAATATAATTAAATAATGCCACCGAATAAGGTACAAAAATATAAGGCTTTTGGGCCGTAACCGATTGCAGAAGGAAGCGAATTCTTCGTCCGAAAGAGTTGGGGGAGGGAAATGTTCCAAATCCGCATCCACGGCCGGAGCGGGCAGGGTAACGTCACTGCTGCGGACATTCTTTCTGTCGCGGCATTTATCGAAGGGCGCCATGCGCAGGCCTTCCCGAGCTACGGGACGGAACATATGGGCGCTCCCGTGGTAGCGTTCTGCCGGATCGCGGACAAGGAAATCCGGCTTCGCGAGCCGATCATGGAGCCCGATTGCCTCATCGTGCAGGAGCCGGCCCTCCTCAGGACAATCGACGTCTTTGCTGGTCTGCGGCCGGGCGGCTATCTTATCGTCAACACCAACAAGGCATTTGCTGAGGGTCAAATTCAGGAAATCGCCGATAGCCTGCCGAAGGGGCACGCCGTCGCCATCCCGGCGACGGACATCGCTCGAAAGCAGATTGGCGCGCGGCCGAATGCAGCTCTCCTCGGCGCGTTCGCGGCTGTGACGGGGCTTGTTCGTTTGGAAAGCGTCAAGCGCGCAATCGGGGAGGCTTTCCCCGGGGAGGTCGGAGTGGCTAATATCGCGGCTGCCGAGGAAGCCTACGAGTTTGTGGCGATCCTAGAACGCGCCGCCAGCGCAGCCTGAGGAGCAAGCGATGCTGAAGCAAATCGAAGGGTCGCGCGCCATGGCCGAGGCAATCGCCTTGTGCCGGCCGGAGGTGATCTGCGCCTATCCTATCACTCCGCAGACCCATATCATCGCGGGTCTCGGCGAAATGGTGAAGGACGGCGGGCTCGAAAATTGCGAATTCATCAATGTCGAGAGCGATTTCTCGGCGCTCTCCGTCGCGATCGGGGCAGCGGCTGCGGGCGCGCGGGCTTATACCGCGACGGCGTCGCAAGGCCTCCTTTTAATGGCGGAAGCTGTCTACAACGCCTCCGGTCTCGGTCTGCCCATCGTAATGACACTCGCCAACCGTGCCATCGGTGCGCCTGCCAATATCTGGAACGACCATTCCGACGCGATGTCGATGCGCGATGCTGGCTGGGTTCAGCTCTACGCCGAGACGAACCAGGAAGCCGCCGATCTGCACATTCAGGCGTTCAAGCTTGCCGAGGAGCTTTCCATACCGGTCATGGTCTGCGTCGACGGCTTCATCCTTACGCATGCGGTCGAGCGTGTCGATATTCCGGACCAGGCGGCGGTCGATGCCTATCTTCCGCCCTACGATCCCGTGCAGGTGCTCGATCCGAGGGAGCCCGTCACCATGGGCGCCATGGTCGGACCGGACGCCTTCACGGAGGTTCGCTTTCTTTCGCATTACAAGCAGACGAAGGCCCTGCGGTTCATTACGCAGTTCGCCTCCGAATTTGCGAAAGTGTTCGGGCGTAATTCCGGTGGTCTCTTGCGCGGCTATCGCATCGAGGACGCCCAGATGGTCGTGATCGCGATGGGCTCTGTCTGCGGCACCATCAAGGACACGATCGACGAAATGCGCGACGACGGCATCCCGATAGGCCTTGTAACACTCGTCTCCTTCCGGCCATTCCCGATCGATGCCTTGCAGAAGATCCTCGAAGGCGCTCGTGAGGTCGTGGTGATCGACAAAAGCGTGTCCCTCGGCATGGGCGGCCCGCTCGCAAACAATGTCGGCGTAGCCCTCAAAAGCCTGCCGCGCCGGCCGCGCCTGCACGCGGTGGTGGCGGGCCTTGGCGGACGTCCTATCACCCGCCAGTCTTTGCACCGCCTTTTCGAGCAAGCCGCGGCGGAGCCCTGGGAGGGAACGCTTTTCCTCGATCTCAACGAGCGTGTCGTGGGCCGGGAAATTCATCGCGCGGGCAAGAGGCGCCGCGCCGGACCAACCGCTGAAGCTATCCTGCGCTATCTCGCAGAGACCGCTCCAGACCGGGCAGCCGAATGAGAGACAAGCCATGAACGACCGCTCCCAAAGGTTCGCGCCTGACGAAGCCGTGGAGAAACTCAAATTCTATCAGAAAGGCACCTTCACCATCGGCAACAGGCTGGTGGCGGAAGAGGAGCGATCCGTGCAGGCCTCGACAGCGCGCCACAACACCATCACCTGCGGCCACCGCGCCTGTCAGGGATGCGGCCAGGCACTCGGCGCGCGTTATGCCCTCGACGCCGCGATGCGCGCCACGGACAATGATCTTATCGCCGTGACCGCGACCGGCTGCCTCGAACTTTTTACGTCGCACTATCCCGAAACATCCTGGCAGCTGGCCTGGGTCCATTCCCTGTTCGGCAACGCGGCCGCGGTTGCAACGGGCATCGCCGCCGCCATGCGCGTGAAAAAGCGCCGTTCACGGGTCATCGCCCAGGGCGGCGATGGAGGCACATCCGATATCGGCTTCCACTGCCTGTCCGGCATGTTCGAGCGTAACGATGACGTGCTCTATGTCTGCTACGACAACGAAGGCTACATGACGACGGGTGGGCAGCGTTCGTCGGCGACGCCGCCAAGCGCGCGCACCGCGACGACGCCGGCGGTTGGAATGGAGCCGGGCAACGTCTTCGGCACGGGCAAATCCCTGCCGAAAATCGCGGTGGCTCATGGCATTCCGTATGTCGCAACGGCGTCGGTCGCCGATTTGCACGATCTCGAGCGCAAGGTGACGAAAGCAATGTCGATCCACGGTGCGCGCTACATCCAGATTCACGTGCCGTGCCCGCTGGGCTGGTCGGCCGCTTCCCACGACACGATCCGGCTTGCCCGTCTTGCCATCGAATGCGGCTCTTATCCCATCTTTGAGGCCGAGTACGGCAAGGTCACGGATGTCCGCAAGATTCGCCGCAAGGTTCCGGTGCAGGACTATCTGAAGCCCCAGGGGCGCTTTGCGCATCTCTTCGGCCACGTGGGAGATGATCCGCGCGTCGCCCGTCTGCAGGCAATCTGCGATGCCAATATCGCCGATTATGGCTTGCTTGATGCGGCGAACGGGGATGCATGAGGATTTGAGGCCATGTTACGTCCATTCGGCATTACGCTCGATCCCGGCACCTCGCTGACCAATCGCACCGGCTCGTGGCGCTCGCTCCGGCCTGAATACGTGCGCCGCGTCCCGCCTTGCAGTAATGCATGCCCCGCCGGCGAGGATATTCAGGGCTGGCTCGCCCAGGCCGAGAGCGGCGATTATGAGGCGGCATGGCGCCAGCTGACGGAGAGCAATCCGCTGCCCGCGATCATGGGCCGTGTGTGCTATCATCCATGCGAAAACGCCTGCAATCGCGCCGTGCTCGACTCCGAGGTTGGCATCAATTCGGTCGAGCGGTTCCTCGGCGACATTGCCATATCCAAGGGCTGGCGTTTCACTGCGCCTCTGGCTGCTTCGGGCAAAAAGGCGCTGGTCGTCGGGGCAGGACCTTCGGGACTGTCGGCGGCCTATCACCTTGCCCGGCTCGGCCATGCGGTCACGATCATGGAAGCAGGGCCTCTGCCGGGCGGCATGATGCGGTTCGGCATTCCGAAATACCGGCTGCCGCGCGCTGTGCTCGATGCCGAGGTGCAGCGCATCGTGGATCTCGGCGTCCACATCGAGTATGGCGCGAAGGTCGAAAAGATTCAGGACGCCATGATGGCAGGCGGCTTTGACGCGGTTTTCCTCGCTGTCGGCGCTCATATCGCCAACCGGGCTTACGTCCCGGCTGGAGCGACAGCGAAGATCCTCGACGCGGTCCAGGTGCTTCGTTCCATGGAAGGCGAGGACAAGCCCCTTCTTGGGCGGCGCGTCGTGGTGTACGGCGGTAGCAACACGGCCATTGACGTGGCGCGCACGGCGAGAAGGCTTGGCGCGGAGGAAGCCGTCATCGTCTACCGGCGCACGCGCGACCACATGCCTGCGCGCGACCTCGATCTCGAGGAAGCGCTCGAAGAAGGCATCATGATGAAATGGCTTTCGACGATCAGGAATGTCGAGACCGGCTCCATCACCGTTGAGAAGATGATCCTCGATGAGAAGGGTTTCCCGCAGCCGACCGGCGAATTCGAGACGCTCGAAGCCGACTCGGTCGTTCTGGCGCTGGGCCAGGATGTGGACCTTTCCCTGCTTGAGGGCGTGCCGGGGCTTGAAGTGAAAGACGGCGCCGTGCAGATTGGCCCCGATATGATGTCCGGCGCTCCGGGCATTTTCGCGACCACCGGAACGCTGCCTTCCGAACGCAGCGTTACCGCCGCGGTCGGACAAGGCAAAAAGGCCGCGCGAAACATCGACGCGTGGCTTCGCGGCGAGGTCTACAGCCCGGCGCTGAAGCCTGAGATCGCAACCTCGGATAAGCTCAACATCTGGTATTATGGCGAAGCTCCGAAGACGGTGCGTCCCATGCTTGAGATGGCGCGGCGGACCTCGACCTTCGAGGAGGTTGTGCAGGGCCTCGACGAGGGCAACGCCCTCTATGAGGCGCGGCGCTGCCTGTCCTGCGGCAACTGCTTCGAGTGCGACAATTGCTACGGCATGTGCCCGGATAATGCAGTGACGAAGCTGGGACCGGGCAAGGGCTTCGAGTTCAGGTACGACTACTGCAAGGGCTGCGGGATCTGCGCGCAGGAATGCCCGTGCGGGGCGATCGCGATGGTGCCTGAGGCAGTTTAGCTTGCGGGGCTGATTGGAAGTCGATGAGTTCTGAGAAAAAATATTCGGTTTGATTTCATTCAACTTTTAATTGTCATATTACTGACATGATGCAGGTTCTGGTAGTAAAAACCTGTGGCCTGCGGCCATTCAACGGTTGCACGCCGGGAACATTCGAATAACCTGATAATCGCTCCGAAAGGGGCAGGGGCGGGCGCGGCCTCAATTCGAGGAAAGGGAACCTGGCGTAGTTACCGCGCGTCCGCCGCTTACCTTGAAACGAAAACGGGCTTGGCGCGGCTTTTCGCGTCGGCGGGCAGGGCATCGTCCGTGCTGGCGTGATCCTTCGGCGCCCGGCGGCGGCCTGCCTTCAGAAACCTGCCGAGCAGGGAGCCCGCACTTTTCTGGGCTTCGCCAGTGAACTCACGCAGGAGGGGCGCGAAACTCCGTTTGAAGGAGGCTGCCTTCTCCATGGCCTTTATTCCAAGCGAAGCGGCCTCAGCCATCTCCCGGCTGTAGGGAATGGTGATGTCTGGAGCTTTCCCCGAGGCGCGCGCGAAGTCGGCTTCCTTGAGCGCGCCGTGGGGCGCGACATGGTTGACGACGTGCAAGGTGTGCCGTTCCGAGGTGTCGGGGCCGATGATTTCGCTCCATCGCGCCAGATCTCTGGCGCCAGACAGACTGGCATTGCTGATCAGAAGGCAGGTGCTCGGGACTTTGAGAGCCCAGGTCATCCTTATGGCGACGCTTGCGGGAACCTCGACGATCGTGAAGCGATAGGACGGCAGGAGTTTGCTTAAGAGCCAGAGAAAGGATTCCTCCGAGATGGCTGTTTCGATATCCAGCGGCTCCAGCGAGGCGAACAGACTGAGACGGTTGGTTATGTGCTTCAGACCGCGCTCGAGAAGGAGCTTGTCGACGCGTTCTGGGTGGCCGAGCGCATCGCAAAGCGCATGATCGGGGACCGCATCGAGCTGAAGGGCGGCGTCTCCGGTCTGCAGGCCAAGATCGACAAGAACAGTGTGGCGGCGGTTGTTCTCGGCGAGCGACCAGGCAAGGCTCGTGGCGATGGTGGTTGCGCCGACGCCTCCGCGAGCGCCCAGCACGTAAACCAGCTCTCCCGTCTTGCGGTCAGCCGAGAACCCGTCTGGAAATAGAATCGCTTTGCATGCAGCCGCGAGCGGATCCCTCTGCGTGGGGACCAGGAAATAGTCGGATATACCGGCGTTCTTCAACTCACGATAGAAGCCGATGTCGTTGCGGTCGCCGATTGCGATAACGGCAACGCTTGGGTCGCACACATTCGCAACGGTGCGGAGCTCATGAAGCGGGTCTTCAACCCCGCTTACGTCCAGGATTAAAAGTTGCGGCGAGCTTTCTTTCGCCAGACATGCAGCGGCGGATGCCAGGTTCCCCGCGGTGTACTGAGCATCCTTGACGTCGAGCGCGGACAGGCATTGGCGGATGACGGCTTCCGACTCCTTGTCACGGACGAACACCCTGGCGGTTGCCGCTTTGGGCCGCTCGGCATCGCTCGCACCCGGAAACGCTTGTGGCTTGCTCATCTCAGCCTTCCCCTTGTGTGCGATCTCTTAATGCATTTTTCTTGATGCAATCTTAAGTGGTGACGCTCTTCGCGAATTTTGCGCAATGATGCAATCGAAGATTGTAGATTCATCGTTACCTTGAGGCGGCCCTTGCGTCCACGCCCTGCCCGCGAGCAACAAGAATGAGAAGGTTCGAACCGCTGGAGTTGTGGAATTCAGGATTCCCGCGGTCTGCCGCGATCATGGCGGCGCTGGTCGCATGCGCCGTTCTGGCCCGGCTCCCTTTCCTCTTCAACGCCGGGGTGGATGAGGCCTTCTATCTCGTGGTCGGACGCCAATGGCTTGAGGGGATGCCGCCTTACGCCTACGCGTTCGATGTCAAGCCCCCGCTTCTGTTCGCGCTGATGGTGGGATCGGAAGCGGTGTTCGGCCCGTGCCTTCTGGCGGCCAAGGCGCTGGCGATGGCCTCGGTGGCGGCCATAGCTTGCGCTCTCTACCTGTTCGGGCGGAGGTTCATCGGCGAATTCGCGGGCGTGAGCGCGGCGCTCTTCTACATCGCATCGAGCTTGACGCCCGGGGGCGCCTTCTCGCCGGCCGAACTCATGATGGCGCCCTTTACGGCCTTTGGCATGGTGCTGGGTTTCCCGGCTGCGCGTGCGCCCCGGCGGCCTGCGACCGGCCGGCTGCTTGCTGCGGGATTTTGCCTGGGAGCTGCGGCCTGTGTAAAGCAGACAGCCGTGTTCGAGGCCCTGCCGCTGGCGGCCTTTCTATTCTTGGGCCGCCCGCTGAGGGACAGCTTCAAAGCGCTCGCAGCTTTCGCCGCCGGGTTTCTCATTGTCCCGGCGGGTTTCGCCTTGTTCTTTCTCGCCGAGGGCCATTTCGACGTTTTGTTCGCCGATGTCGTGGCCGCAGCGGCGGGACGCGTTAGCGTGCCCTCCGCTGGTTGGGACGAAATGCTCGGCAGGCTTCTGCTCGCGCTTATGCTCGTGTTGCCCGTCATCATCATGGCGACGGCCGCATGCGTCTCTCGGGCCGAAAAGACAAAGCCCGCGCTTTGGTTTCTGGCGGCTTGGGCAGCTGGTGCGCTTGCTGGCGCGCTGGCAGCGCGGGCGGCGCTCCTCATCTACTTCCTGCCGCTTCTTCAGCCGCTGTGCCTGATGGCGGCCGCGTTCATTCAACGCTGCGCCGATTGCCTTCCGGGACGCAGACGCTTTTCGCTTGCGGCTGCGGCGGTCGCTGTCGTGGCGGTCTATTCGGCGTGCTTTACAGCGCCCTTGATCTTCGCAGGAGACGATAATCTGGCATCGGCCGGCGAGGCGGCGGCGGCGATGCGCAGCGCGGGCCTTACAAGCGACGACCGCATCCTGGTCGCGGACCGCGATCTGATTGTTTATCTGGCGGCGGGAGCAAATCCCCCGGCGCGCATCTTCCACCCTCTTCACCTCTTGTGCGACTTTCCTTCGCCTGCCGCGCTAGCGGATTCGCTCAAGAACCGTCCCGCCTTCGTTGTGGTGGCAAATCCCCTCTACGCCCGGCACTGCGAAAACCCCGGCCGCCGCCTTCAGCTCGATGGCGCATTGAACCGCGACTACTGCCAGGTGGGACGTTTCGGCAGCACGCTGACGGGAGGAGGTTCCGGCTCGCTGCTCGTCTTCGGCCTCAAGGAACGGGTGGGCGCGCGATGCTTGTGAAAGGCGGCATCGATGATGGCGCCGTTTCCGCTGCCGGCCCGATGACACGGGCCATGTCCCCTTGGAGCGAGGCGGGTCGGGATAGAACTGATGCTCCTGCTTCCGCTTCTCATCCTCGCGACGGCGGCATGGCTCTTTCGTCCGCGGACCTTTGCGGTCTACACGCCGAAGCTTTCATTCACCCACCGGCGCGCCGTCAACCTTTGCCGGCAGACATCTCAAAATCGTTAGGAAAACGTTGAGATCGCAGGCAGAACTCCATGCCTCAGCTTGGCGATAACGCAACTTTTACGTGATAATAATGGAGTATTACAACCTGTCCGCATGGAGAGTTTTATGCACCGTCTTTCCGACATCGTTAGATACGCTTACGCTTGGCTCAAGGTTGATTCCGAACGGGGCGCCGCGGCAATCGAATACGGCCTTCTCGCCGCTTTGATTGCTGTCGCGATCGTCGGCGCCGTCGGCCTGGTGGGAACAAACATCAAAGGTGTCTTCAATTCGATCGCCGCAAACGTGCACAGCTGAGGGTTTGCCGTTCCAGGCAGCCCCGTGATCGCGCCGAGGATAGCATGGTCCTTGTTATCGTAACGAAAATCCTCTGGGCGACCAGTCTGGCCGCGCTGCTCCTGAGCGCGGCCACCGATCTCAAACAACGCATCATACCCAACGAACTGGTGGTTGTGATTGCGCTGTCCGGGCTTCTCACAGGCCTCGCGATGAGGCCGGGGCAGATCGGCGTCAGCCTCGTTGTGGCTGCGCTGGTCTTTCTGACGCTCGGCTTTCTCTGCCGCTACGGAGTGTTGGGCGGAGGAGATGTAAAGCTGACGGCGGCGGTGACGCTTCTTGTTCCGCCGGGCGGAATCGGGGACCTTCTGATTAAAATCGCTTTGGCTGGCGGCCTTCTGAGCTGCTTCTATCTCGGCGCGAGCTACTTTGTCAGGAATGCCTTGGCCGGATCATGCGAGCCAGCCGGAGAGGGGGGCAGCTTCGCTGGAGGGCCGGAGGTTGCGCGTGTGCGGGTCACATCGCGAAAAGAGGCGCCCTATGCAGTCGCCATTCTGGGCGGCGTGATCTGGTATGTTGCTAGCGAGAGTTTCCCATGTTCCGCAATGTCCTGCTTGTTCTAGGCGTCCTGTGCATCGTGGGCGGCCTTGGTCTCGGCTATCTGTGGCTGGCGAACCAGGATGCTTCGGTCGAGGCGCAGCCGCAACCCCCTGCGCCGCCGCCTGTCGTTCAGGCATCCGTGCTCAGCGCCGCTCACGACATCGCTTCCGGAAGCCTGCTTCAGCAAGGGGACGTCGTCTGGAAGGATGTAGCCCTGCCGGAAGTTCGGCCGGGCAATCTTGTCCGTGGACAGATCTCGGAACCGGAGTTCATGGGCGCGCTTGCCAAACGGGATTTTGCCAACGGCGAACCGCTTGTCGCGGCGGATCTTGTGAAGGCCAGCGACAGAAGGTTTCTGGCGGCAACCTTGAAGCCCGGAACCCGCGCCATATCGATTTCCGTGGATGCCTCTCAGAGTTCGTCTGGCCTGATTTTGCCCGGCAACTACGTCGACGTGATTTTGACGCAAAGCCTGACCGATCAGCCCACTGAAGCCAAGCACAAAATCGTTGCCGAAACCATTTTACAAAACATCCGCGTCATCGCCGTGGACCAGACGCTCAATCAGCAGGCAAAGGCGGCCATGGGTCCCCAGGGCCTGCTGGAGGCGCGAATTCCTAAAACGGTGACGCTTGAGCTTACCAAGCGCCAGGCGGAAATGGTGTTCGTCGCATTGCAACTCGGGCGGCTTCAGCTTTCCGTCCGTCCAGTCGATGAGAAACCGGCCACGGCAGGCGAGCTTGCCGAGGAGCACGCCCCGACCTGGGCCGGAGATGTCTCGCCGGCTTTGAAGCTGATAGCTCCCCCTGCACCTTCGCACCCCACCGCAAGCACTCTCGAAGGCTCCGTTCGCCGCCCGCCCGCCTCCTGACGAGAGGCGCGCGCATCCATCAACAATCGGTGCACACCACTGACGCTACGAGGCGCGGCCTGTAATAAAACGCTGAGGAGAAGGTCAGGCCGCCTGTGAGAAACTCGCCAATTGCAGGCATATAGGGGTATGACGCCTTTCCGATGATCACGCTTTGGCCGGGGCTGAGAAGCCCCGAGGGAAGCCCCTTATAGGCGGCTCCGCTCGCGGTACAAGTCGCACCATTTGATAAACTGCTCCAAGAGCAACTCCACTGGACAGTGATGTTGCTTTGTGTGTCTTCCGCAACGCTCGTAATCGTCAGCGCGAGCCTGGTCGAGGAGAAAGGCAGCATCAACTGGATTGCGATGCTGGCAATATTGTTGAGATCGGCTTTGGCGACCGACGACGACTGTGCGACCAGATCCGTCGTGGAACTCGCCACATTCTGAACGCGCCGCTTCGCGGTGAAGGCCTGACTGAATTCAATCATGCCGAGAAACATCATGCCCAGAACCGGGAGGATGATCGCTGCCTCGATTAGAACCGATCCTTCTTTCGCGCCCGCCCAGCGCCGAACCCTTCGCCACAGCGCTACCGGGAGCAGCCTGTTTCGGGAACGAGATGTTTTCGCGATCATGGGCCGCGGCCTGAGTTTGCGGTTATGGCTCATTGCGAAATGCGATCGTGCTTTGAAGAAGGTAGTTGCCATCCGCGAGATTGGCGAGCGCTGCGGTGATGAGAGGGGTGGTCAGCGGCCATTCATAATAGGCGGTAAAAAGCACAATGGAGCCTGAAACGCCCGGCGAATAGGTGAAGTTGGTTCGAAGGGCTCCATTTTGATCGAGGGCGTTAGGAACCGTGATTCCGGCAAAAGTCGTAAACGTTTGAACGTTCAACTGTACTTTTGAGGCGCAGTTGGGAAGGAGCACGACGTTCTGGCAAAGCTGCGCTTGCAATTGGGCGGCCGTGTATCCTGCTGACTGCGCCTGGTTCGTACGCACGAGCCGGGCCGCCACCACGGCGCCATTTTCGAGTTCGTAACCGGCCCAGGTGAGGAGCCCGACCTCGACGATCCCGATGATCAGCATAAAAAACGGGATTGCAATGACCGCGAATTCGAGAAGCGCGACGCCTCCCCGCCGGCGAAAGAAATTAAGCAAATTCCCCGAATGGCAGACCTTGGGCCGAGTGCAGGCGCCATCGCCAGTTCGACGGTTCGGGTTCACGTCCTGCATTCCAAAAAAGAAAATCTCGTGGCTTGCGGCCGGCGGGTAACAACTCAAGGAGTTGCATTCTCGTGCATACACGCTATACGAGTACACTCTACTCAAAGCGCTTGCAGGCTGCAACCATGTTTCGAAGCATCGTCAAAACAGCGTCGGGTTTCAGCAAAGACGAGCACAGCGTCATCGCGGTGTTGTTTGCGATCTTGATCCTGCCACTGCTGTCGGTCATGGCGATCGCGGTCGACTATGGCGAGTACCTGGTCCTGAAGCAGCAGTTGCAGAATGCTGTCGACGCCGCCGCTTTGGATATAGGCCAGCAACCCTCTCTGTCAGATGCGGCTGCGAAGAGTCAGGTTCAGGCCTTCATCGCGGCCAACTACCCGAACTTGTCCGTGATCGCGACGCTCCAGACGCCCGTGGTCGCGCGCACGGCGACTTCCGTTACCGTTACCGCAACCGCGTCGATGAAGACGAATTTCCTGCAGGTCATCGGCTATAGCACGCTCGGCGTCACGGTCAGTTCTCAGGTTGCCGTGAACCAGAACAAACTCGAGGTGGTTCTCGTTCTCGATAATACCGGCTCCATGAACCAGTACTATGGCGGCAGTACGGGGATTGCCGGGCTGCAGACCGCCGCGACAACGCTGGTCAATACCCTTTTTGCAAACGACCCCACGGGCCAATATGTGAAGATCGCCGTTGTGCCCTTCACCGCGGCGGTGAACGTGGGAACCCAGTACAAGACGGCCTCCTGGATCGATACGGCCGGCGCCGGTTCCCTGACGCGGGAAAATCTCAACGTTCCCGCTAACCAGGGACTTATAACCTTCGCCACCCAGCTTAAAAATGCGTCCTGGGGCGGGTGTGTGCGCCAACGCAAGGAGCCCTACGATCTCGAAGACGTAGCTCCGACGGCAGCAACTCCGGAGACGCTTTTCACCCCCTATTTTGCGCCCAGCGAGCCGTCCGGGCTTTGTAATCATTACTTGTCCGATGGTTCGTTTCCCAATGGCACGACCCAGGCCAAGATCCAGTCCAGCGTGACGAAGTATAATAACGGCACTGTGCAAGGCACTGCTGGCTCCGGCAGCACGTGTCAGGGCACGACTGGCCTGGGGCCGAATTTCACCTGTCCGGCGCAGCAAATCATCCCGCTTACGAACGACCAGACTGCAATCCTGAATGAGATCGACGCCATGCAAGCCAGTGGCGCTACCGTCATTCCGGCTGGCCTGACCTGGGGATGGCATCTCATTTCTCCCATCGTTTCTTCCGTACTTTTTCCGAACAACGCGGCCGCGCTCTATACCGACACTACCACCGTCAAGGCCATCATCCTCTTGACGGACGGCGAGGCTGACGTGCAGTTGACCTCCAATTATGCGCCTCCGACGACCACCACCAACGGCTTCGACCTGTCGATCTTCAACGCCTACGGTTTTGGTACCGGGCCTCATCTCAACATTCTGTCGCTCCCGTCTTCCCTGAATGGAATCCAAGACCAGCCCGACTACAACCTCGACCAGAAACAGAGCCAGCTCTGCAACAACATAAAGGCGGTGACGGACGCTTACGGAAATCCAGGACGCATCCAGATTTACGCAATCGGTTTCGGCAGCGTTATCGACAACAGCAGCCTGGAGCTTCTGGCGCAATGCGCGAGCAGCCCGTCGAACTACTTTTACAATCCGACGTCCGAGAGCCTGAACACGACGTTCCAGCAGATCGCAATCGGACTCAACCAGCTTCGCATAGCGCACTAAGCCAATCTGGCGGCCAACGGATTGTCATTGCAGACGCCGCTTGCTCAACTTCGTCATCCCGGCCAAGCGAAGCGCGCGCCGGGATCACAAAAAAGTCAATCGCTTCAGTTTGTTACGATCCCGGATAAGACTTCGACTTTCCCGGATGACGGAGGCGGCGCTCCGTTTGCGTCCGGCGAACTCTGCTTTAGGTGGCAGAGCTGCACCACTCTTTGGACGACAGCCAAGAAACAGCAACCAAAGGTTGCGTAAAGGCGGAAAATCGCCGCACTTGTGAATCTGGCGCTGTCTGGTTTCCGTCAAGAGAGCGGGTGGCGCCGGGCGAGGTCTTGTCCTGCCTGCGATTGACTGTTCAGTTTATGCCTCTTGGGCGGGAGGTTGGTCGCCGTCGCAGGCACGGGACGCTAGGGGCACGGGTTATGTTGGGGACGCCGGCTGGAGAATTTCATGATAGCAAACAAGGCAGACCGCCGGGGCGGCTTCTGTGCCAACTGGCGCTTATCGTTTTTGCGGCGATCTGGGTCCAGGCCGCAGATGTGCGTGCCCAGGACATCTCGACCGGAGACGGCGCTCCTGTCCGCCGGATCCAACTGACGCGTTTCAAGTCCCGCACCTTCACCTTGCATGCGCCCTTTTCCACGGCGGTCGTCGGTTCTCCCGATATCGCCGATGTGCTGCCGGTATCCGATCGCGTGCTTTACCTTCAGGGCAAAAAAGCGGGCACGACCAACGTTTCGATCTTCGGCGTCGATAAAAGACTGATGGGGGTTTTCGATGTCGTTGTCCTTCCCGACACGAGAGCGATCGCGGAGAGAATCCGGGCCGATACGGGAAGCGCCGCTATCCGCGTATCGAGCAGCCAAGAGCAAATTGTACTCAGCGGAGAAGCCCCTAACTCGCTCGAAGCCGAGCACGCCCTGGAAATCGCCAAGAGCATCTCTCCTGACACGCCCGTTATCAACCTGATGCGGGTCGCGCCCAGCCAGCAGGTGCTGCTCAAGGTGCGCTTTCTCGAGGCAAGCCGCAGCGCGGAGCGGGATCTCGGGGTGAACATCCTCTCCGCGAGCCACGCCGGCACGAGCGGCGTCAACACCGGCACGAGCATATCAAATCAATCGTCGGCGCCGGGTCTGCCTCTGCTGACGACGGTTGCACCGCTGAACGGCGGAACTATCCTTGCACCGTATACGACAGCAATCGGCCAAATCGGCAATATCGACATGCTGATTTCGGCTCAGGAAACGAAGGGGCTCGTGCGCGAACTGGCTGAGCCCGACCTCGTGGCTTTGTCGGGCGATACCGCGAGCTTCCTGGCTGGCGGCGAGGTTCCGATACCCGTCGCCCAGCCCGGCGGTTCGGGCAATACGCTGATAATTACGGTGGAATACAAGCCGTTTGGCGTTCAACTCACCTTCCAGCCGACAGTCCTTGCCAACGGCAACATCAATCTTCGGCTCGCCCCGTCGGTCAGCGAACTCGACTGGACAAACGCGATCGAGGCTAATGGCTTCCAGATCCCGGCGCTGAAGAAGAGGGAAGCCCGCACGACGGTGGAACTGCGCGACGGGCAAAGCTTTGCCATTGCGGGGCTGTTGCAAAGCGAAGGCTTGCGGGACATTACCCAGGTCCCCTGGCTTGGCACCGTTCCGGTTCTTGGCACGCTCTTCCGCAGTTCGGCATACCAGCAGAAGGAAACGGATCTGGTGGTGATCGTCACCCCGCACCTCGTGGCGCCCATTGTGCCCGGGCAGCGTGTTGCGAGCCCGCTCGACCACCATCTTCCGAGCAACGATGTGGACTTCTTCCTGCTGGGCCTGACCGAAGTCCCGAAGAAATACAGCGAGTATGTGACATCGGGCGGCGGTTTGGCCGGGCCCTACGGTCACATTGTCCCGCTCGGCGTCCCGCCCAGCAATGGCCCCCAGTGAAAAAGGTCCGGCACATGGTGAAACTCAGCAGTTTCAGCGCTCTCGCATTCGTAGCGGCGGCCTCGGCCGCGCTGGCGGACGGACCGAGTTTCGAAGACGTCTTCGGCTACTATTTTCATCGAAGCGACACCATCGCGCTCAGCGCGGGCGACGCCAAGAATGTGAACGCGGTGTCAGAAATGGTGGACCCCTGGCCTCGGAATGTCAGGAACCGCAATGTGCCAGCCAACGGTCCGCGCATGACGGGAGCCATCCAGCGCTATGAGGATGTGCGCAGGCTGAAAGAGGCGCCGCCGCCCTTGGCTCCGGAGCCCATCAGCCCAACAGGATTTTCCAACAGTTCGAGCGCGCGATAACGGAGGCGCATGGGCGATGGACGGGAATCGAGCCGTTTTCCTGGTCCGCAAGTTTTTTTTCGCCCCCAAGCTGGGCCTCGCCGTGGTTTCAACGGTGGTGCCCCTTATGCTCGCGGGATGTGGCATCATGCCTGACGGCGCGAGCGCTCCCACGACGCTGACCGTCCAGGAACCGGACAACGAGAAATTTTTTCCATCTGATGAGCCTTACCGCCTGGGAGCTGAGTATTTCAATCGCGGGGATTACGGTTTGGCTGAAGGCTATTTCCGCAACGCTGTCGAAAAGGCGCCGGAAGACGGAGCGTCATGGGTGGCGCTCGCCTCCAGCTACGACCGGCTGAGGCGTTTCGACCTTGCGGATCGCGCCTATCGGCGTGCAATCGAGTTGTGCGGGGAAACAGTACAGATCCTGAACAATCAGGGATACTCGCAGATGTTGCGGGGAAACCTGAAATCGGCACGCGCAAAGTTTCTCCAGGCCGCCGCCCGCGATCCCGACAATCCGACGATCCAGAACAATTTAAGACTTCTGGATGGCAGCTATTCCTATATCGCGCCCGCTTTGGAGCACGCTCAGGTTCAATAAGGCCCTTAACTGGAATCGATTAGAGGCGGAAAAATTGACCGTTTCTTGGGTGCTAGTACAGCCGAGGCAAGTTCGCACTCACTTCGCCGCACGCTCTCACGCGAACTTGCCTCGGATAAGCTGTACTAGAATCAATAAGCTGCTAGTACGCCTTATCCGCGGGAAGTCCTGTCAGCGCCCGCAGCAAATGGGTCAGGACTTCCCGTGGGGCGTACTAGAGCAGTTCATCGGGTCCAACGCGGGCTGCCTTAGTGCGGCAGGCCGGATTTAAAGGTGTCCAGGACCTTGATGACGGCCGGGCCGCCGACAATCAGGAAGATCGTAGGCATGATGAGCAGCATCACCGGAAAAGTCAGCATCACCGGCAGGCGGTTGGCTCGTTCCTCCAGGGTGAGCAGCCTGTCGTTGCGCATCTCGACTGCGGCTCCGCGAAGCGATTGCGCCAGCGGAGTGCCAAAGCGCATGCTCTGGGACAGCGTGCCGACAACCGATCGCAGGCTTGGAAGGCCCATGCGTTCCGCCAGATTGAGCAGCGCCTGATCCCGATTGGGAAATATGCTGATCTCGGCCCAGGTGAGCGCCAATTCGCCGGCGAGAGCAGGTTGTGTGTCGCGCAGTTCGCGGGAGACGCGCTCCAGCCCGCTTTCCAGCGAAACGCCGGCATCGGCGCAGATGGCCAGCAACTCGATGGCATCCGGAAGTCCCTGGGCGACTGCCTTTCGGTGCGTCTCCAAGCCGATCCTGACGGCAATGATTGGAGTAAACCATCCGGCCGCGGCGGCGCATGTCGCAATCAGCAAAGGCATCGGCCACGTCATCTGGAAGGTGGCAAGGTAGGCAAGGCCGGCAAGGGTGACGATCGCGCTGAGCCTGAAAAGCGTGAAATACAAGATCGCAGGGCTGGGCGGCACTTTATAGGCAGCAAAGAACCGGGCAATCTGGCGCTGCTCCGGCACGGTAAGACCCTGCGTTCCGTCCTCGAACTGATGCTCCTCGCGCTCGGAAGGAGGTTTGGGACCTGCCGCCGCCTCGACAGGCCGAGGTTGCACCATATCGACACGCCGCGCGATCGTGCGGGCGCGCAGGTTAACGCTCGACAGGATGAGCACGGCTCCGCCGACGAGGATCGCGGCAATTCCCAGGAAGGGCGCAATGCGGATGAAGGTGGAGATATGGGAAACAAGCGGCTGATGCATCGCCCGGCTACCTCGGATCAAACCTTTTCGATGCTTCGCATCATCTGCCGCATCACAATCGCGGAAAGCAGAAGCCCCGCCGCCGCAGCTGCAAGGATGACGTGGCCACGGGGGTCCTCGAAAAGCGGGTCCAGGTAGCCGGGCGAGATCACAAGCAGGGCGGCTATCGTGATGAAAGGCAGGGAGCCCAGGATATAGGCCGAAAAACGCACCTCTGCAGTCGCGGCTTTCGCCTTCGACTGGACCGTGCGCCGGTTCCGCATCATCTGCGCGAGCAATTCAAGCGTGGGCAGCAGGTTGCCGCCCGCGGATTGTTGCAACAGAACCGCCACCGCGAAGAACTGGAAATCGGGGAGGCGAATGCGCCGGCTGCTCAGGCGGAGCGCGTCTTCGAGAGGCATCCCGATCCGGAGTTGGCCCGCCAGGGTCGCGAAAACGACGTCCACGGGCTCGGGCGCTTCCTGACAAACCATCTGAAAGGCTGCCGTGACTGGAAGGCCCGCTCGCAGCATGCGGGCGACGGCATCGACAGCGTCGGGAAAAAGAGCGGCGAAGGTCAACTCCAGGCGGCCGCGTTCGCGCATGAAAAGAAATCGCAGCGTTAGGTAGGCGGCAAGGGCCGCCGCTGCCCCGGAGAGGGCAACGGGAGCCCCGAGCAGACGATGTAACGCAATAAAGGTCAGGCCGGCGGAAGCGATCGCGGCGAACGCAAGCAGTCCCGGGCCGACCTTCAAGTCCCAGGGATGGTCGCGGTCCAGAAGAAGAAACCGCTGGAGTTGACTGACGTTCGTCTTCGGTTTCTCCGAAGCTTCAGAGGCGGTTTCGGGCTCTCTCTTTTGCGACGCGAGCGAAAGAAGGCTGAGACGTTGGTCCAGTTCGAGCCGTGTTCTCCGGCCCATCGTGAACGCGAGACCCAATGTCAAGGCCGCGCTCATCAGGAAAGTCAGGAGCAGAATAGGGACCAGCATGCTCAACCGTCCCGCCTTTTCTGGACGCCGAGGGCATTGAGCAGTTGTCCATCCAGGCCGAAATATTTGATGCGTGGAAGAAAACGGGGGGCGACGGGTGTGGACCTGTACTCTCCGTCCAGGCCGCCACCGGGCTTTTCTCCCCTGTACTCGAAATTGAAAAGCGGACCGATCACGATGATGTCGCTCTCAATTCCAACGACTTCGACCACTTCGGTCACGCGCCGCGCGCCATCGCGCATACGCTCGGTGTGAATGACGACATCGACCGCGCTGGCTATCTGTCCCCGTATGGAGCGAACGGGGATATTCGGGTTGCCCATAAGAACCATGTTTTCAAGACGCGCCACTGCATCGCGCGCCGAGTTGGAATGCACGGTCGACATCGAGCCATCGTGGCCCGTGTTCATGGCCTGCATCATGTCGAAAGCCTCGCCTCCGCGGACTTCGCCGACGATGATGCGGTCCGGCCGCATGCGCAGTGCGTTGCGGACCAGCGCGCCCTGATCGATCCTGCCGCGCCGCTCGATGTTTGCCGGGCGCGTTTCAAGCTGAATGACGTGTTTCTGCTGCAACTGCAATTCAGCGGCATCTTCTATGGTGATGATGCGCTCGCCCGGGTCGATCATACCGGAGAGAGCGTTCAGAAGGGTCGTCTTGCCGGAACCTGTGCCGCCGGAAATGATGATGTTCAGGCGGCAGCGCGCGAAAATCTCCAAAGCGCTGGCAAGTTCCTCGGACATCGAACCCACAGATGCCAGATGCTTGAGGCTGAGGATTTTTTGAGAGAACTTCCGGATCGATATCGACGGGCCTTTCAGGCTCAACGGAGGAATGATGACGTTCACGCGGCTTCCGTCCGCCAGCCGGGCATCGAGCATGGGGTTGGATTCGTCGACGCTTCGCCCGACGTAGGATGCGATGCGCTGCGCCACGTGCAGCACATGTGCATCGTGGCGGAACTTGAAGTTGGTCAATTCCAGCTTGCCGCGTCTTTCCACATAAATCATGTGGGGGCCGTTCACGAGGATGTCGGACACCGTCGCATCGTTCAGAAGCGGTTCGATCGGTCCGAGCCCGACCATTTCATCGACAATGTCGCGGGTCAGCGCGTCCTGCTCCGACCAATTCAAGAGCAGTTTCCGCTCGTTCGCGATCTCAGCCACAAGGTTGTTCACGAAAACCGTCAGTTCCGGCTTGTTCAGGCGCACCGCGGCGACCGGCTCAATTCGAAGAAGCACCTGATCGCGGATGAAATCCGCGGCAGCAGGCACCGGGCCTCCCGGCTGCGCAGAGCCTGAAAAGCTCGGAGCGCCGCGGGCCGCCGGGGCGCCCGCGACCGGTTCCGCTGTCCTTGTCTTTTTGCCGAAAGAGGCCACTGGAGAAATCCGATCACCTATGGAACTTGTCCATTTTTGACAGGCCGCGGTTAAATTATGAGCAACAGCACAACCAAAAATTGAGAAAACGTGGCGGTGGCCGGGAACCCCCGAAGCTCACGCCATGCGGTTTTGGCTTGCCTCCGGCGTCTGGCGGCTGGCGCCGCGGGCGACCCCGCTTTCGGGCTCTTAATATGAGACGCCGTCCTCGCTCCGCATGCGTCCGGCGCCGGGTCGATTGCCAGCGAGTTCACCGCAGCGTTGACTTAAAAAAGCTATCTTGGCCATCCAGACAGTCTCGCGAACCAGGGGCCTTACAGGTTTCAAAACGTTTTTTTTGAGTTGGAGCCCTAAGGCGACCGGCTTATTTATTCGGCAGACCGCGCGGGTTGCAACCGGACGTATCAGTGAGACGGCAGGTATGAGGGTGTTTGACAGCGAGCGTTCTCGCTATGGCGCTTACGCAGTTCTGGCGGCAGTGGCGGTGCTCGCATATTTTTGGCTTGCTTCAGGCCCCGAGCAATCGCCCATGGAGGCAGCCCGAAAATCTACCCAGACCGAAGAACTTCCGGTCCTGCAAACTCTTGACAGCGAGGTGGAACAGGAGGCTCACCGCGACCTGTTTGTATTCGGAAGCGGCGCGCCCCTTGCACAGGCGCCGCCGCCTCCGGCAAGCGTGACGCCGGATCCCGAGACTGCAAAGCCCAGCCTTCTTACCAGCGTACAAGCCCTTGGCATCGTTCGCAGGAGCGAGTCCGTGACCATTCTGGTGCGGGTGGGAGCTCAACTGCTGACTGTCGGGCTTGGTAAGTCGTTTGGTGAGGGAAACGCGCTGCAGGTTAAATCCATCCGGGGACGAGATGTCGTGATCGTCGAAAAAAGTTCTGGCAGCTCCCGCAATTTTCGATTGAGTGAGGAGTAGCCGGTTCGTTCGGCCCGCAAGCGGCCACGTCACAAAAGGCGGTGAGGCAGGGAAGCAACTTAGTTTAGTAAAATGTTAACATATTGAACTTGCCGGGGTATTTCGGCCGCTCTCAGGTGGACTATTGGAGTCTTCTCAACTAGTATCGTTAACATCTCTTTTTCGTGGGCAAGAGGGTGGGGTCATAGTTTTCTATAAGCCCGCGGTCTTCATCAGCTTTGCGTCGGCTTAGCGCGATCGCAAGCGGGTAAGCTTGCGTCTTTAAAAGTCTCCGCCCGCGAGAAGCCGGAATATTCCGTCCTGTTACGCGTTTTACTAGAGCGTCTCCGCTTCATCAACCGTAGGCCCGGGAGTTGAGCCCAGGCGCCGTGGGACAGTATGATGTACTTCAGGATAGCCGTCGTTTTTGCGCTAAGCGCATCGATATGTGCGTGTTCGCCGGGCGGCGGCACGGGTACGGAAGATATCGCCTCCTTTCTTGGGTCAGACACAGCTGCGAAATCATCTTCAAGCAGCGCTGATAGCGCTGCTAAGGAAAGTGACGACAATCTCTACGTCCGCCATGTGATGGAGCTTCGCCAGCGCTATCGCGGTTCGAGCGACGTTGCGGGCCTCGACGAGCTGCGCCGGGCCGAGACGGACGCCGCCACTCGTTTCCTCGCCGTCGGCTCGACGTTCGCCCGCGACGGGCGCTACCAGGAAGCGATCGAAAAATACGAAATGGGCCTTCTTGCCCAGCCGTCCAACGCGGAACTGCAACAGGCGCGGCAAACGGCGCTGAACCGCAAGGAACTGGCGCGCCTTTATGCCGAAGGGCAGCGGGCGAAATCCGTCGGCAATTATGATCTTGCCGAAACGGCGTTCCAGCGCGCGGCGAATTTCGACACGCAAAACGACGGCCTGAAGAAGGAGCTCACCGATCTTGACCGCGCGAGGAAGGGCGAGGAGCAGCGCTTTGTGCTGGCGGCCTTCCGGTCGCAAAATCCCGTGGCCCTGAACTTCCGGGACGCGAAGCTGAAGGACGCGCTCCAGGTCGTGTGCGAGCCCTACAATCTCAATTTCGTGTTCGACAAGAACGCCGACAATCTCGATGTGAGCGTCAGCGCCAAGAACATCAATTTCGAGCAGGCCTTCAGCATGGTCCTGCAGGCCGCCAATGCGGGCTACAAGGTGTTGGGTCCGAACTCGATTTTCATCTACGAGGACACGCCGGACAAAAGAAAGCAGTACGGGGATCTCTATTTCAAGACGTTCCACCTTTCGACCCTGAAGGCCGAGCGCATGGCCGAGATTTTGAAAGGCTCCATGGAACTCAAGACGCTCGTCGCCAATAACGACCTCGGCCTCATCCAGGTGCGCGATACGCGCGACACGCTCGACGTGGTGGAAAAGCTGATCGCGGCCAACGACAGGAAGCCCGCCGAGATCATGCTCAATGTCGAGGTGCTCGAGATCGACCGCAACAAGTCCGATCAGCTGGGCATCGACTGGGGCAACCAGATCAGCGTTTCGCCGCCCACGGCGGCTTCCGCGGCTTCGGCTTCGTCTTCGAGTTCAACGACGGCGAGTACGACGACCTCGACGGCGTCGACGGTCGCGGGGCTGACGCTGCAAGCCCTGGCCCAGGGCGCGCCTTTCCTGAACCAGACCACGGTCACCCTGCCGACCGTGACCTTGAATTACCTCAAAAGCATCACGAATGGGCGCACGCTGTCCAATCCGCGGGTTCGCACCGTCGATGGCCAGCCTGCGAAAATCCATGTGGGCGACCGGGTGCCGTTGCAATCGGCCTCCATCCAGGACGCGACCGGGCAAAGCCGCACGATGTACGAATATCACGACATCGGCATCGCGCTCGACGTCATCCCGAAATATCACCTCGACAATTCGATCTTCGTCGACCTGAACGTCGAGGTCAGCGCGCTCGGCCAAAATCTGGGCACGTCGGCGGCTCCCCAATATGCCATCGGCACGCGCAACGTGCACACCACCATGATCCTGCGCGAGGCCGAAACCGCGGTGCTGGGCGGGCTCATCTCCGAGACCGAGCAGCACAGCCTGAACGGGCTGCCCGGCGTCGACCCCAACGGCCTTTTGGGACATCTGTTCTCGAACCACGGCGACACCGGGCAGCGCACGGAGCTGATCTTGACCATCACGCCCTATCTGGTGCGCTCGCAATCGCTGCCGAGGCGCAGCAACACCGACTTTTACAGCGGCACCGAAGGCGGCTACTCGACGCGCGCGAGCTACGATTACCTGAACCGGACGCCGCCCGCCAAACAGCCGCCACGATACCAGCTTACGCCCGACAACAAGAAACCGGTGGACGAGGCCGCGGCCGCAAGCAAAAGCGCAAATCCGGGCGGGTGGCAGCCTGCGGGCTTTTCGAGATAAAACCGGCGAGCGCATCCAAGCCTTAGCCGGTTCGGCGTAGCGCCGCTGCCGCCGCCATACCGCCGAGTGGTTGACACAGCGCTGCTCTACGCTTTTGCAGGCTGTTGCAATCTTGAATGATCGCTACCAGGAAAGAGGCGGACGGTGGCTGTGCGACAAGCTCCGCTGCTTCGATCCTGCCTTGGCGTCATGACGCTCTAGGATAGCCAGATTTCCGCAGTCTTTTTCTACAATTAAAAGTTGTAAATCTTATTCTATATACCCTTTATGTTGAATTTTGCTTTCGGCGCAGTAGTCTTTTTCGATAGTGTTATCGTAACACTGTTGCTTATTTGCGCCTATAACTCGGTCATTTGTGGCTTGTCATCGATCTGTAACATGGGCCTTCTACGGTCGATCTTGCAGAATAGCTTAGCTCAAGTTAAGGGCCAAGAATAACAATTGTATAAAAAGTGGAGTTTTAATGTCTTGCGCGAAAGTCTTGCAGACGGTCGTTCACGGGCCTTGCGACGCGTCTGATCGTGCAGAGGGATGATGTTGTTCGTAAAAGCAATCGGGGGGGCATGATATTGGCGGTTCTCGCTCTAGTTATTCTGCCCGACTAGGCCGGAGGGGCCAAGTTCTAGTAAACGACCGCCTCTACTCACCAGCTCTCCTCATTAAGTCTTGTCGCGAATACCGCGTTCGCTCGGCCGTTGGCGATTGCACAAATTGCCGGCGCTTAGTTCTGCGTGCCTAAGTCCCATTCAATAACGGAGACGCATTATGCTCACGCAGTTTAAGCGACGTTTGCGCGATAGTGCACTCGTCACCACAGCAATCATGACGGCGGCTGGATGTGACGTCTACGCGCAAAGCGCGGAAAGCTATACGACCGCAAGTCCAATCAAGCACGTGATCGTGATTCTGGGCGAGAACCGGACGTTCGATCATCTCTTCGCGACCTATGAGCCAGCCCATGGCGAACATGTCGACAATCTTTTGTCCAAGGGCATCATCAAGAGAGATGGAACCCCTGGCCCGAATTATGCCAAGGCCGCGCAGTACTCCGCCGTGGACAACGCCAAGTACCAAATCAGCCCCGGCGGCAAGCAAGTCTACGGCACATCCAGCAACCCAGTGCAGGCGCCGGGCACGTCCTACGCCCCGCTGACCTGCTACACCAATATTTATGATCCCAAAACGGGCGCCGCTGTGAATGGACCGGGGTGCGTGGCGACCTCGCAACTCGCCCAGCAGGCCGAGGAGGTCGCCGACAAGCCAGGTCATTACGCCCTTCTGCCTCACGACGTTCCCTTGCTGCGCACCGGCGCTACAGGATTGAGCAGCGCCTGGCCGGATTCGCGCATCAAGAACTATAACGCCCTGCCGGCTGGTCCCTATCCGCTGGTAAAGGCGCAGGGCGGCAGCCTCTATGACACCTATGGCGGCAGCCCAGTGCATCGCTTTTATCAGATGTGGCAGGAACTCGATTGCGACGCCACCAAGGTCACCGTTCAGAATCCGAGCGGTTGCCAGGCCGATCTCTTCCCCTGGGTCGAAGCGACTGTCTCAGCCGGCAGCAATGGCGCCCCACCGCCCAGCCCCGCTCCCGTTCCCCTTCTCAAGGAAGGTAACGTTGCCATGGGCTTCTACAATGTCGCCAATGGCGATGTGCCTTACCTGGCGATGCTGGCGCGCGAGTACACGATCAACGACAACTATCACCAGCCGGTGATGGGTGGAACTTACGCAAACGAGATGATGGTCGGCTACGCCGACGCGCTCTATTATGCCGACGCCAGCGGTAATCCGGCCACTCCCCCCGCCAACCAGATCGAGAACCCCAACCCGCTCGCGGGGACAAACAATTGGTACGCCAACGACGGCTATGGGAGTCAAGCCACCGCAATTGGCGGCAGCTACACCAACTGCTCGGATACCACCCAGCCGGGCGTTGAGTCGATCGTCAGGTATCTGAAGGCCATCGGTGTATCGCCGAATTGTGCCCCGGGCGCCTACTACCTGCTCAACAACTATGTTCCCTCCTACATCGGCAGTGGCGCACAGGATCCGACAAACAACGGCCCGTTCACGTTGCCGCCCGTCATCAATCAGCGCCATATCGGCGACACGCTCAACCAGGCTAAAGTCACGTGGGCCTGGTTCGGCGAGCGCTGGACCGACTTCAAGACGGCTCCCGGTCTCGGCGCCAACTACGGCACAATCGATCCGCCCGCCTACCTCTTCTGCAATATCTGCAGTCCGTTCCTCTATTCGCAGTCGATCATGACCCATCCGGACCAGATTGCGGCACATATGAAGGACGTGAACGATCTTTACGACGGCATCGCCAACAACACGCTTCCTGCGGTGTCCTTCGTGAAGCCGAGCACCTTCAACGATGGCCATCCGGCTTCCTCCAAGGTCGATATCTTCGAAGCCTTCACTAAGAAGATCGTCGAGGCGGTGCAGGCCAATGGAGGCCTCTGGAAAGACACCGCAATTCTCGTCACTGTGGACGAGGGCGGTGGATACTACAACTCCGGATACGTCCAGCCGGTTGATTATTTCGGCGACGGTACGCGCATCCCGCTTATTGTCGTGTCCAAATACTCGGAAGGCGGCCACGTAGCCCACGAATATTCCGATCACGCCTCGATTGTGAAGTTCATCGAGCGCAATTGGGGTTTGCCCAAGCTGTCAGGCCGTTCGCGCGACAACCTGCCGAACCCGAAGACGGGGGCGAGCCCTTACGTCCCGGCGAACGCGCCGGCGATTGGCGACCTCTGGGGCAATTTCTGCTTCAACCAGAAAGACGGCTGCGTGACGGCTCGTTGATAGCGACCGCCTGATGATCAATACCCCCTCCTCTCGCGGGAGGGGGTCCCTCGTCGCACAGACGGGTGAGAGCCTCTCCCGTCTGATGCACTTATCCTCGATACAATCGGATGATCGTCGAACATAAGGGTATCACCGCTTGCCTCACACCACCACGCCGCATCAATCCGCGCCTTCAATGGATGCTGCTCACCGCGCTTTCGCCAGTGGAGACGTCGCTGCAGCCGAACGGATCTGCGCACAAGTGCTGGCGAGCATGCCCGGCAATGAAAAGGCCTGGGCGCTCTTGACGGAAACCGCCTTGGTGCGGGGGCGCGCGGATGCCGCCATCGTCTGCGCCGATCGAGCCGTTGCGCTGGCCCCGAAAGATCCGATTGCCCACATTCTCCGGGCAAAATGTCTGTTCGTCATGGGTGACGCCGCCCACGCGCTTGAAGCGGCTGAGTGTGCGTCACGCATCGTTGAGCATGCACCCCAAGCTCTCAATTCGCTCGGCGCGCTCTTCGGCCTGCTCGGCCTCCACGAGAGAGCAGCGGATCTCCTCCGCCGCGCGGTCGCGGCTCGCCCGCATGTGCCGCAGTACCTTTTCAATCTGGCTGCGACCGAGCGCATGACTGGCCTCTTGCAGGACGCCGAGGCGCACTGCGACGCAGCCATCGCGCAAGACCGCCGCTACGCCCGCGCCCACTACCTGCGCGCGGATCTGCGCACCCAGACGCCCGAGCGCAATCATATCGACGAGATGGAGAGCTTGATCGGCGAAGGCAATCTGCCGTGGTCCGATGAGGTCTTGCTGCGCTTCGCCTTAGCCAAGGAATGCGAGGACCTCGACCTGGACGCCCGCGCTTTCGATCATGTCGAAGGCGGCTGCACTCTGCACCGCCGCTCGATCCCCTATAACAACGCGGGAGAGATCGCTGAGATCGATCGTATCATCCAAACGCAAACCCGCGCCGGACTCGCCGCCTGCAAGTCCGGCCATGCCGGCGCCGCGCCGGTTTTCGTTCTTGGCCTGCCGCGCACGGGCACGACGCTCGTCGAGCGGATCATCGCGAGCCACGAAGCAATGAGTTCGGCAGGAGAAACCGCAGCGTTCGCGGCCGCCGCTCGCCGCGCTATGCAGGCGGGCTCGGGCAGCCTCGATCTGACGGCCATCGGCAAGAATTATATGGAGGCGACAGCCTTCCGCGTCCCTTCGGGCTCCCGTTTCGTCGACAAAACGTTGAACAATTATCTTTATTGCGGCCTCATCCACGCTGCCCTGCCGCAAGCCAGGATCATACTCGTCCGCCGCCATCCGCTGGACGCATGCTGGGCGATTTACAAAGCTCACTTCCAGGGGAAGTTCTCGTTCTCATACGATCAGATCGAACTGGCGGACTACTACCTGGCCTTTCGCCGCCTCGCCGTACACTGGAAGTCGGCGTTGCCGCCGGATGTTCTGCTCGAAGTCAATTACGAGGACATCGTCAAGGATCAAGCGGCGGAAAGCAGGCGGATCATCGGCTTTCTCGGCCTCCCGTGGGACGACAAGGTGTTGCGGTTTCATCAGAGCCCAACGCCGTCAGCCACCGCCAGCGCCGTTCAGGTCCGCCGTCCGGTCTACGCGTCTTCAGTGGGCAAATGGCGGCGCCATGCCGAACGCCTTGCGCCGTTGCGCGCGCGACTCGCGACTGAGCTCCCCGAAGCGGAACTGGCGTGACCGCCGGC
>CAWFOS010000033.1:0-389965 GCA_963817495.1 uncultured Alphaproteobacteria bacterium
AATGGCTGCGAGAGAGCGGGGAACGTCCGCCCGTTTTGCGACGGCAACTTCCACAGGAGCCGGTGGCGGCCTGTGGGCTGCAAAATAACTTTTCATCGCGGCGTTCTTGAAACCCACGAAGAAAAATAAGGCATATCCGACGCCGCCGACGAACAGCAAAGCAAGCAAGACTCTCCAGCGCACTGCTTTCACCCCAAGCGATGTTTCCGGAAACAGCATTAGCCCTGAGCCAGGCCCGGTGCGAGTCTTACTTCGGCTGGCGTCAGGGTGTCCAGGCCCTATCGCGGCAGCGCCCGCGGATTTGGTTATGCGCCCACAGAAGCCGACATCCGCGATAATCAACGACGGCAAGCGCTCATAGCAATGGCCAACTCAACCTGGGCCTCATTCCCCGCTCGGTTATTGTCCGTCCGCTCCCCGAAACGATCTTGCCGCCAGCATTAAACCTACGTTAGGCTCTAGCCAAGTCGAACGCAGGCGCAGCATGGCCGACTTCTCACCCAATGGCTGGTATCGCTACTACGGCAGCCCAAGACGCCGAACTTAAAGAGAGCGCGATAGCACTTTGGGGATGGGACGGATGGAGATCTATTTGAGCAGCAAAAGCGCTGTAGAAACTGCCGCCTCCATGGGAAGGGCGAGCTTAAATGAAAAAGGCGTGGCTCACGAATTAGACTTTTCGTCCATGTCCTCGCTCGCATCCGCCGATCTCTATCGAAAGGCGCTACAAGCGCTTCCTGCCCATACGGCTGTACTGGATGGCGCCGGGACCATTATTCTCGTCAATGAAGCTTGGACCGCTTTTGCGAGCATGAACGGCGCGGCGAACGATCCGAAGGTTGCTGTAGGGGCCAATTATCTGGAAGTTTGCCGCAAAGTCGCCAATGCCGACGCTGATGCCGCACAGGCCCTGTTGGGCATCAGCGGCGTGCTCGACGGCAGCCTTCCTTTTTTTGAACAGGAATACGCTTGTCACAGCCCTTGTGAGCAACTCTGGTTCTTGATGACCATCGCTCCCTTCTCCCACGAGAAGGGGACGGGAGCGATTGTAACTCACACGAACATCACGGCGCAAAAGAGGGCGGAACATGCGCAGCGCCTGAGCGACGAGCGCTTCCGCGCCACGTTCGAGTTCGCGGCAGTCGGCATCGGCCACATTGCCCCCGATGGCAAATGGCTAAAGGCGAACGAGCGTCTTTGTCAGATCATCGGACAACATTGCGAGGAGTTGCTGGCGAAGTCGCTTCTCGACTTCGTCCACCCCGATGATGCCGATATTTTCAACGCGCACACTGAAACGTTGCGCACGGGTGGAACTCAGTCCTGCAGGATGGAACTGCGTCTGTTGCGCAAGGATGGTGCGCTCGTCTGGGTGGTGACGACTTTCGGTTGTGTGCGTACTCAAACCGGCGAGATGGACTATCTTGTTGTCGGCATCGAGGACGTTTCGGAGCAAAAGCAGATCGAACAGCGCCAGCAGACGCTGTTGCATGAACTGTCGCACCGCAGCAAAAACCTTCTAACCATTATCCTATCCATTATTGGGCGCAGCTTGACGGGCAACCGCGCCCTGCCCGAAGAGCGCGACTTGTTGACAGGCCGGCTCCATGCGCTGGCGAAGAACTATGAAACGCTCACAAATCAGGCTTTCGAGGGGGTGTTACTGGACGTCGTTTTGAGGAATGCACTCGAATCTTTTGGCGCTCGCGTTCAATTGAACGGGCCTGCGATTATGCTGACCGCCAAGGCGACGCAGACAATCGCTCTCATCGCGCACGAACTCGCCACGAACGCAACCAAGCATGGCGCTTTGTCAGTCCCCACCGGCCAATTGGCTGTGACGTGGGAACTGAAAGGAGATGAAAGGTCACGCAAACTTAGCTTCGATTGGCGCGAGAAATTCGGGCCGCCCTGCGCGGCGCCAATACGGCGCGGTTTCGGCTCAACCTTGATTTCGCAAGTGGCTGGCATCGAATTCAATTGCAACCCCGAACTCAACTATGACGAGGCAGGCTTCCACTACCATTTCGAAGCGCCGTTGGACCGGTTGGGAGAGGTGCCAATCGACTCACCTATTCGTCGCAAGCTGAAAAATCCAGTCGTGTGTTCTCTTTTCGACACTTGGTTCCGTCAAAGTCCTCGCGGCGGTTTGCCGAGGCTGGCCGGATTCGATTGGAGCCATTTTGCAGCAACCGGAGCTCTAACCATCGCCCACATCAAGAGCGATGGACAGGTTCATTTTACGCAAGTGGGCCAAGCGCTGACCGAACGGCTCGGCGACTCCGTTCAGAAGGTGCAGGAGTGGTCGATCGAGGACTCCGACATCATGGCGGAGGTTTATCGCCGCTGCGCAAGAACGGAAAGGCCCTCTCATGAACATATGCGCATCGATTTTGGCGATGGCGATCCTTTCACCTTTGAGCGCTTGCTTCTGCCGTTTTCAGCGACAGGGGGAACAGCCTCCCACGTCGTGGGACTTGTCGTGTTCGAAGGTTACACGCGCTCAGGTGTTTGAAGTTACAAAGGCCGTATTTTACGTTTCCCCTTCAGCATCTTCGATGACGAGGATGCATCCGGTCTTCTCGACCGCGCCGGGTGAACGGACAAATCCGATTTCGAGACAGAAGCCGTTTGCCCTTGCATAACTGAGCAAAGTGCGCACGCTAGGGCTCTGAACTCCGCTTTCAAGCCGGGCGATGGCTGCCTGGGTTGTCGCCATCCGCGCCGCCACTTCCTTTTGTGTCAACCTCGAATGCGAACGCATCTGAACAAGGGTATCCGCAAGTCTTTGGGTGCTCGTGTCGTTCTTGGAGGATACGGTGGACATGCGATCTCCACTTGCCATTTTTGACGCTATGCATATTGCGTTTTCGATATATTGCAAATAAACCTGTAAGCGGAGTAGCTCAAGCTACATCAAGCTGAAAAGGTTTGTCATGAAAACGCTGCCTGATTTCGAAACCCCGAAGCTTGCGGAGGCTATCGAAGCGATGGCGCCTGAAGAACTTGACAGCCTGCCGTTCGGCGTGACCTGCATCGATGCACAAGGTGTGGTGCGCGTGTACAATAAGACGAGAGCCGAGCAGGGCGGCAGAGGATCGATGCCAACGGTGGGTCTATCCTATTTTGCCGAAGTTGCTCCGTGTTTGGACAACGGTTACTTCAAGGGGCGTATCGATAAGGCTCGCGCCTCTGGCGCACTCGACATTTCTTTCAGTTTTATCGGCGACTTCAACGACCGCAATCGTGAGCTTGCCGTTCGAGTTCAGCAGGGCAAAGAGGGGTCAACTTGGATTTTCATACAGATCCTCGAGGCTTAACCGAGGCGGGGCCATCGGAGCCGCTGCGCATTTTGCTGGTTGAAGACGAGGCCCTGATCGCACTCGAAACAAGGGACATGCTGGAAAACGCCGGTTATAAAGTTGTCGCGTACACGGACAGGCTGGATGGCGCTCTTGCGGCAGCCGCATCCGAAGTCCTTGATGGCGCAGTGCTCGATGTCAATCTCGCGGGCGTCGCGGTCTGGCCGGTCGCCGAGGTGTTGCGTCAACGCGGCGTTCCGTTCATCTTTCTTACGGGGTTATTTTCCGGTTCGGATTTACCAGCAAGCTGCGCCAAGGCACCGCTTCTCAGCAAGCCGGTCATGCCTTCTGCCCTGATCGATACACTGGCGGCAGAGTTCGAAAAGCACCGTTTCAACGACACCGCAAAAGGTGCGTAGCAACTCGGGGCGCGAGACAAGGAAGTAGCGGGGGCGAATTACCGGCACATGTAAAATGGCTTCCGGTTTTGCCGAGTTTGTTGTGCAAAGAATCCCTGGTGTGACCTCCCCATCGAACGCATCCCAATCCCTATCGTTATGGTGGCAAGGACCGCAGTTCTCGCGTTACGTCGCGGACCTCATCGTCGATGTCGTAAGCCACCTGAGGCCCGGCTCCGCAAGCGCGCTAAAAGTTGCTGGCGCTGAGGCATCATTTGGCCCTGAGGGGCTGGACCTCGAATTCGTTAGAGCGGTTCACCCTGGCGACGGCAGTTGCCGAGGCTCTTCAACTCTCGCGGATTGATCGCCTGCATGAAATGAATCATTTGGCTGATTGGGCTGCCGAAGCGCAACGCTGCCTGCGCTCGAGTACCCATATCGGGTTTCGAACCTCGGGAAGCACCGGAAGACCTAAGGTTGTCATACAAGAGCTGGAGGCTCTCGTGCAGGAAATCGTCAGCCTCGGCGCGATTTTCGGCGACCGTAAGCGCATAATATCGCTCGTGCCTGCTCATCATATTTATGGATTTCTGTTTACGGTGTTGCTGCCGATGCATCTTGATGCCGAAATTGTGGATGCCCGGCCCCATGCGCCGCCCTCCGTCCGCGCCATTGCCGAGCCCGGCGACCTCATCGTGGCGACGCCCAGCTATTGGCAGCTGTTGCTTGGTGGCCGTTGGCCGAACTCGGTTGATGGGGTCACCTCCGGCGCGGCTTGTCCCCAAGACGTCGCCAAGGACATTTGCCTGAACGGCCTGCGAAGGCTGGTTGAGGTTTACGGCTCGACAGAGACCGGAGGCATTGCTTGGCGTGACACTCCAACCCTGCCGTTCCGGCTTTTTCCTCACATTGCACGCGACGGCGAGCAAAATGTCCTGAAAACTGTTGGCGGCGCCGTTCATCGCATCGCTTTGCCCGATCAGGTGACCTGGCATGGGCTTGATCTTCTGGCGCCCCATGCGCGTCGTGACGGCGCCGTTCAGGTTGGCGGCGTCAACGTATATCCACAGGTCGTCAGATCAGTCCTGCTCGCTCACCCCGGCGTTGCCGACGCCGAGGTGCGCCTGATGCGCGAGGATGAGGGCGAGCGCCTCAAGGCTTTCGTTGTTGCAAAAGACGCGGCAGCGCCCCTTGAGCCATTGCATCGGGATTTGGAAGTTTGGCTGAGCGAACGGCTTCAGCCTCTTGAGCGGCCGCGCGCGTTTACCTTCGGTCTGGCCATACCGGTCAACGCGATGGGAAAAAAAATCGATTGGTAGACCGAAAGGCGGCACACAGGGACGGATATGGGGCTCGTCTAAACACAACCCGTTAGAGTTAGTCCCTACGCCGGGCGAACATATGCGGAGAGGTAATGCACGCCCACGGCAGCGCTCCGATCTTTGTTTATAGGCATTTCAGTGATGCATATTTTGCTTTGGCGATATCCGGGGCCACAGTTGGTAGCGGAATGCCCGGTCTGGTTCCCGCCCAGAACGCGAAGCATGTCTCCAGCACGAGAAACGTAGAGCGCTACATGCCCGGCCGAGGAATCGTTTACCCCAGAAAAAACGCACAGGTCGCCGGGTCTTGGATCGGTCACCCGGTTACCATATTGCAGATAACCCTGCGTTGACGCCGGATTGCTGGGAATTGACTTCCCTGTCCGCTTCAAACACCAAGCAACTGTCGCTGCGCACCACGGCGTACAATCGCCAGGCTGCTGCGTTTGTTTATAACCGACTTGATGAAAAAACAATACTATCAATGGGTTTGCTATTTTTCTCCATCTACTGTTGAAAACTTCGCCTGTGGAACCCGTCTCGCTTATTTGCGACAGCTGCTTCATGACGTTGAAATGATCGTCAGTAGGCATCGATGATGCTATCCGGATGGCGGCGGCGACATCCGGCGGAGTGCTTTGAGATAAGCCTCTTTTTCTAATCGAGAAGTAATCGACAAAGGGATATTCAACGTAATCAAGTCTATCATCATCCGCGAGGGCGCTTGTGGCGGAAAAGGCGAGGACCCCTGTCAATAAAGTTCTTCTGGTAATCACCATGGCAATACAAGTTGTTTCTCTTATATGAGTGTAGCTAGTATTTGCTTACCTCTCCCATGATTGCGACCGCTTTATGGCGCACGTAGCGCCCGATCTATCGCTCGGGACGAATCTGTCGTCTGCCGGCCCGGCTTGAAGATCATCGGAACGGGGGCTCGTCGAAAGATCGCAGCTTTCGCGAATGCAGGCTGTCCCGCCTCTCTTTGAGAAGATCAAGCGCGGCAAGACCGATCTGAAGATGCTGCGCCACCGCGGTCTCGTAAAAGGCGCTTGCCGCGCCCGGCAGCTTGATCTCGCCATGCAGCGGCTTGTCCGATACGCAAAGCAGCGTGCCATAGGGGACGCGCAGGCGAAACCCCTGGGCCGCGATCGTTCCACTCTCCATGTCGACGGCGACGGCGCGGGAGAGGTTGATGCGCTTTCTTTCCTGGGTGAAGCGCAGTTCCCAATTGCGGTCGTCATTGGTGACAACGGTGCCTGTGCGGAGCCTCTGCTTAAGCGCGTCGCCGCTCTGTCCGGTGACCGAGGCGGCGGCCTCCTGCAAGGCCACCTGCACCTCGGCAAGCGCCGGGATCGGCACGCTCGGCGGGATCAACTCGTCAAGAATGTGATCCTGACGCAGATAGGCGTGGGCAAGCACATAATCTCCGATCGACTGGGTGTCGCGAAGCCCGGCGCAATGGCCGATCATCAGCCAGCAATTGGGGCGGATGACGGCCAGATGGTCGGTGATGTTCTTGGCGTTGGAAGGGCCGACGCCGATGTTGATGAGCGTCACCCCGGCGTCGCCGCCGCTCGTCAGGTGATAGGCCGGCATTTGATAGCGATGCCATGGCGAGCTTCGCAAGAGCGCTTCGGCCTCTTCGGGGGGATGCTCCCGGCCGATGATCAGGTCGCCCGGCACAACGAGCCGCTCGAAGCCGCCTTCACGCTGCAGCTGCTCGCGTCCCCAGCGCAGGAACTGATCGACATAGCGGTGATAGTTGGTAAGCAGAATCCAGCGCTGCATATGGCGCCAGTCGCTCCCCGTATAGTGGACGAGCCTGCGCAGCGAGAAGTCGGTGCGGACGGCGTCGAAAAGCGCCAGGGGGCGCGGTTCGCCTTCCTTGCGCTCGAACAGCCCGTCGGCTACCTCGTCGCCAACGGCGGAGAGGCGCGGCGTCGGGAAATGGCGCCCCAACTCGCTTGCGGAGACATTGGCGCCGGTGATCTCCTCCGCGCGTTCGATCACGTAAGGGTAGGGGATTTCCTGGGCGCTGACACCCACCTCGATTTCGGCGCCGTACTCGGTCGCGAGGGGTTCCAGCTGCTCGAGAAGATAGCTCCGGAAGGCCGCGGGATGCGTCACGGTCGTCTCATAAATCCCCGGCCGCTCAAGCCTCGCGAAAGCGCGCAAGCTGGGCGAACGCGCCGCCGGCTTTTCGTTGCGGTAGATCAGCCGGAGGAACGGATAGTGGAACCTGGCGCGCGTCTTGGGCGAGGGCGGCATGCCTGTGCCGAGATAATGGTCGAGCGCCTCCGCAAGCGCTGAAGCGGCGCCTGTGTATAACTCTTCGAGCCGGTCAGCTGCGGAAACAGGGGTCAGTTTTTTGTGTGCATTGGCCATTGCATGCCGATCAAAATTTGAAAAATGAGGAGCGGGTCCGAACAGGGCGGCTCAAGACAAGGCTAGCGGATTTTCATTGCCGTTCTTATCACGATCGCTTCCGGCCTCTCGCCGCGATTGCATATTAATTCGGGTGCTGGGCGTCATGAACCTATGAACGGTTCACCTGCCTCGCTGCGGAGCGGCGTGTGTTTTTTGTGCAACTATTCCGACCGGATCTTGGGCGTTGCACGTAAAAGCTGTTGCCTGGCGACTATGCCGGTTATAACTTCTTCTGCAGCAGGACAGCGGTTCTGCCGGTTTTTTCAAAAGACGTGTTGTATGCGAATTTTAGCTTGCCAACGCCCCTAACGGCTTGTTCGTTAGGGGCGTTTCGTTTGAGTGAAGCTTGGCCGCGTCTATTTCGCGGCTTCCCGAACCGGCTTCTGAGGCGCAGGCTTTACTCTCGCGCCGTCGGCAAGGCCCGCGGGCGGGTTTATGATGAGGTCCTGACCCGGTTGCAGTCCCGTCGCAACTTGCACTTGAGCGCCGTCATCCTCGCCGATCCCGACTTTCTGCAAATGCGCCATGCCCTCCGAATAGGTCGCGACCTGCATTCCCTGCTGATCGAAGATCAGGGCGGAAGCGGGGACCATGACGACGGGCGATGGCCTCGGCACGATGAAATGGACCGTACCGTAGAGACCGGGGCTCAACGTTCGATCCGGATTGTCGATGTCCGCCTCGACAAGCAGCGTGCGCGTGTTGGCGTCGAGCGCATTGGCTGTGCGCGCGACCTTTCCCGTAAATTTGCGGCCGGGGAGTTCCGCGACATCGAGCGTCGCTTCCATGCCAGGCTTCAGCTGCAAGGCCACATCCTGCGGCACATGAACCTGCACCCGCATGACATTGTCATGCGCGATGGCAAATAAGGGCGTACCCGAGGTCGCGTCGGCGGAGACAAGGCTGCCGATGTCAATGTTGCGCAGCGTTATGACGCCATCGAACGGGGCAACGACGCGTTCGTAGGACTGAAGCCTCGCCAGCCTCGCGATTTGCGACTTCTGCGCCTGGATATTGGATTTCGCCACATCCACGGCGGCATTCTGAGCGGCGAGATTGTAGAAGTTCTGGTCGCCGGTCTGCTTCGTCTCCCAGCCCTGCTTTACAAGCGGTGTGAAGCGGTTGTTGGTGACGTTGGCGAGCGCGCGCGTCGCCTGGGTCTGCTCAAGCGTCGCCTGCATCTGCTGGAGCTGCGCGCGAGCCTGTGTGAGCTGGTCGTCAACTTCGGGCGCCGAAATGACGGCAAGCAAATCGTTGGTCTTCACCCGGCTTCCGATGTCCACGAGCCGCTTGGCGATATACCCGCTCTGGCGGGCATAAATCGTGGCAGCGTCAAAAGCCTGCGTCGTCGCAGGAAGATGAACCTCCTTCGGCGTATCGATCGCCTTCACCTTCTCGATGCGCAACGCGGGAATGCGGTTCTGACGGTTATCGAGATCCTGTTGGGCGGCCTGATTGCGCTGCTCTCTCTGATAGACGCCGTAGCCGATGAACCCGCCAACCGTAAGGAACAGGCCGACGCTGGCGAGAATCAGAATGCGCCGGCGCGTGCGGCTGAGCGCGGGATCGTTATGCTGCTCGCCGCCGCCTCCCTGCGAATTTTCGGGCTCATGGCTCGGGGAGGGGACCGCGGTCCGTCGTTGGGGCATCGGAGGTGCGATCCGCTTCCCTGGTCTCGCCCGCATGATCGTCGTCGCGATGGAAATGCTGCTGCTGGTCGTACTCTTCTTGCATGGTCATGCGTGCTGCCTATCAGGCTGAGACGCGCCGCTTTTCACTTCATGGCCAGACGAACCTTGTTTGTCCGGTCCGGTTCCCTGGAAGCGCGCTTTCAGCTGGTGAATAATCGTATACAGGTACGGGACGACAAAAAGCGTCGTCAGCGTTCCGACGAGCAGCCCGCCGATCACGGCGCGCGCCAGAACCGAGTTCTGCTCTTCGCCCGGTGCGCCAATCGCCATGGGCAGCATGCCGACGACCATCGCGCCCGCCGTCATGAGCACGGGGCGAAGCCGCGTCCTGCCGGCGTCACGCGCCGCCTGTTCGGGCGAGGCTCCTTGAAGCAGACGCTCCCTCGCGAAAGTTACGAGCAGGATCGAGTTCGCCGACGCCACGCCGATGGCCATGATCGCGCCCATGAGCGAAGGCACGCTCAAGGTCGTTCCCGTGATGAACAGCATCATAACGATGCCGCACCCTGCGCCGGGAAGGCCGAGGATCACGGCCAGCGGATCGAGGAAGTCCTGAAAATTCACGACCATCAGGAGATAGACGAACACGGCAGCGAACAGGAGCCCGATGGTGAACCGATTGAAGGCGGAGTTCATACTTTCCGCCTGACCGAGCAGCGACATGGTGTTGCCCGGTTTCAGCCGCGGATGCAGGTCTCCTATAACCTTGTTGATGTCCGAGGACACGGCGCCAAGATCGCGGTCCGCGACGCTCGCGTAGATATCGTAGACCGGGGCCACGTTGTTGTGGTTGATAACCGACTGGATATAGCGCCGCGACATGGTGGCCACATTGCCAAGCGTGTTCGGGATGGGTGAGACCGCGCCTCCCGACGCGCTGGTGATCGAGGTGTTCAGGAGATCGTTCACCGTCGACACTTGCCGCTCCGGCGTCTGAACCGCGAGATAATAGGGAATGCCCTGCTTCTCATCGATCCAGAAATTGGGATAGACCTGCTCCGACGAACTCAGGCTGATCGTGAGATCGTTCACGATTTGCTGGGCTTGCAGATTCAAGTTCTGTGCGCGGGTGCGATCGATTGTGAAGTAGAGATTTGGGAGCATCAAGCTCCTGCTGGATATGGGCATCGACGACGCCCTGGATATTCGCAAGGCGCTTCTGCGCTTCCTTTGCAAGCTGGACATTGCTCGGGTCTCTGCCTTGGATTTGCAGGTCGATCTGGGTGGGCACGCCGAAGTTCAAAATCTGCGTCACAATATCGGCCGGCTGGAAATAGAAGAGCAGGTTCGGAAACGCTTCCGGAAGCTCCCGGCGAAGCGTCCTGAGATAGTCCTGCGTGGGGCGGTGGTTCTCCTTCAGCGAAACCTGGATGATGCCATCATTCACGCCGATGATGGTGTCGTCCGTGAAGGCGAGGTTATAAAGCCGCTGGGGGATGCCGATATTGTCGAGGATAAGCTCGCGTTCCGACGCCGGGATGACACCGCGAATGTGGTCCTCGACCTGTTGAAAATACTTCTCCGTATCTTCGATGCGCGTGCGAGCGGGTGCGCGCACGTGAAGCTGAATCAGCCCCGCGTCGACGGTCGGGAAGAAGTCGCGCCCCACATGATAAGCGAGCACCCCCGCCGCCGCGAAGACCACGAGGCCAACCAAGGGAATGATAAAGCGGTGGGTGATGAACCCGTGCAGCACCCATTCATAGAAGTTGCGGAAGCGCTCGAAGCGATCGTTGAAGCCCCGCTGAAAGCGGCCGAAAAAGCCCGGGTTATCGTGACCATGACCAAGATATTCCGCACGCAACAGGGAGCGGTTGATGATCGGGACGAGTGTCCGTGAAATCGTATAGGACGCCAGCATCGCGAACACGACCGCATAGCCCTGCGGGGTGAACAGGTAGCGCGGGGCGCCCTCAAGGAAGACGACCGAGACGAAAACGCAGGAAATGGCGAGCGTCGACACGAGCGTCGGCAGCGCGATTCCGGCCGCGCCTTCCTCGATGCCCTTGTCATACTCCATGCCTTCGTCGAGAACTCTGTGGGTGTTTTCGATTGTGACCGTGGAGTCGTCCACCAGGATGCCGACGGCGAGCGCCAAACCGCCGAGCGTCATGGTGTTGATGGTCTCGCCGAGCGCGCTTAGAACCGCGATCGAAGTCAGGATCGAGAGCGGGATCGAAATCAGCACGATCAGCGTGGATCGCCAGCTTCCGAGGAAAACGAGGATCATGAGGCCGGTCAGCCCGGCGGCGATCGCGCCTTCGCGTAAGACGCCGTCAATGGACGTGGTCACGAAGACTGATTGATCGAACAGCTCCTTGATTTCCATCCCCGGCGGCGCTGCTGCGCGGATCGTAGGCAGCGCGGCCTTGACGCCGTTTACGACGTCGACCGTGGACGCGTCGCCGTTTTTGATCACGGTGAGCAGCACGCTCCGCTTGCCGTCCGTTCTCACGATGTTCTGCTGCACCGCCCAGGCATCGCGCACATGGCCGACATCGCGGAGATAGACCGTCGCGCCGTTCACCTGCTTGATCGGAATGTTGTTGAGCTGGTCAACCGTCGACGGCTGGGAGTTCACGCTCACGATATATTGGCGGCTGCCGATCTTTGCGTCGCCCGCAGGCACCGTCAGGTTCTGGGCGTTGACGGCGTTGGTGACGTCGGTTGGCGTCAACCCCTGGGCCAGGAGCGCCGAGGGGTCGATATCCACCATGATCTGGCGGTATTTGCCGCCATAAGGCGTTGGCAGGGTCAGGCCGGGGATCGGAGCGAGCGTCTGGCGCACCCGGTAGAGCGCATAGTCGTAAAGCTGCTGCTCGTCCAGCGTTTCGGATGACAAGCTGAGCTGCAGAACCGGCACGCTCGACGCGTTATATTGAATGATGATCGGCGGCTGGATGCCGGTCGGCATCAGCGCCCGGATCGAGTTCGACGCGGAAACGATCTGCGATATCGCGAGTTCGATGTTCACGTTGGGCTGGAAGTAGACCTTCTCAACGACGATGCCCTCGAGCGTCTGCGACTCGATGTTCTTGATCCCCGTCACGCTCGAGCTGATCGAATACTCGCTATAGGTTGCGACGCGGACTTCCATCTCCTGCGGGCTGAGTCCGGTGTACTGCCAGATGACCGTGACGACCGGGATTTTGATCTGAGGGAAGATGTCCTTGGAGGTGGTCACAATGGCGGTGACGCCGAGGAAAACGATCAGGATCGCAAGCACATAAAAGGTATGAGGGAAACGCAGCGCGAACCGAACAATACCCATGACTCCATCCGCGCTCGAACCCACGCCCTGTGGGAGTGAACCGGCCATGCACGCTTTGGTTCACGATCAAGGCGCGGCATTTTTGCATGCCTGACATGCACGAACGGGACGCGAGTTGTGAGTTCACAGCCCCGCGGCATTTCCATCCGCCAACATATTTGCGCGCGGGAGCCCGGTTTATCCTTTGATGCCAGGTCAATAAACCAGCGGCACAAAGCGCTGGTTCGACTTCTTGGGCCGCTTATATCCGATGTCGTCCTGCCGTGGGGGAACTTCGATTTCGACCGGCGTCATGTCGTGATAGGGAATTTGCTTCAGCAAATGCGCGATGCAATTCAGCCTCGCCCTCTTTTTGTTATCGGCATTGACGACCCACCATGGCGTCTTCTCGTGGTCGGTATGGGCCAACATCACATCTTTGGCTTTGGAGTACTCGACCCAGTGCCTGCGCGACTCGAGGTCCATCGGGCTGAGCTTCCAGCGCTTGACGGGATTGCGTATCCGCTCCTGGAAACGCCGTTCCTGCTCTTCGTCGGCGACAGAAAACCAGTATTTTAAGAGATAGATGCCGGAGCGAACCAACATTTCCTCAAAGAGCGGGCAAGAGCGCAGAAACTCGTGGTACTCGTCCAGCGAGCAGAAACCCATGACATGTTCGACGCCGGCGCGATTATACCAACTGCGGTCGAACAGGACGATTTCTCCTGGCGCCGGCAAGTGGGCGACGTAGCGCTGATAATACCATTGACCGCGCTCGCGCTCTGTGGGCGTGCCGAGCGCCACGACGCGGCAGATGCGCGGGTTCAAGCTCTGGGTGATGCGCTTGATGACGCCGCCCTTGCCGGCGGCGTCGCGGCCCTCGAAAATGACAACGACGCGCAAGCCCTGCAGGCGAACCAATTCCTGCAGCTTGATCAGTTCGAACTGCAGATGGGCGAGTTCGTCGAGATACTTGTAGTTTTTAGGAGGCTTGCGTGGCTTCGGGCGGTCGGCCAAGTGCTTGTATTGCTCGAGTGCGGTCACTTCCTTCGCATCGCGCAGCACCAATTCTACTGGCTCCGCCGACTTGCGGGTCTTGCCCATGTCCATCTCCGGCGAATAGCCCTATCGAACGACCATGTGGGTTTCTTGATCGTTTATCTGTGAATGGCCTCGGCCGCTTTGTTTAAGATCAACGCCCACCGCTAAAGCAAAGATGGCCTAAAATCGCTGACAGGCTCTTAGCGAAAGGACGATAGCCGCCGAGGCGACAAGCCCGCGGGCCTAACCGGGCACTTCAATGCGCAGCCCTGCATCGAAAGGTGCAAGGCGGTTGGCCAATGGTAAACGGCCCGTTGCCGCGCCGATGGGTTAATCGCAGTATAGTTACATGAACGCGCAGGAATTATTTCCGCCCTGGAATACACTTAAAAATTCGTATAATCGGCGCAAAGCAACAGCGCCGCGCCTTTGACCCGACGCGGATGAGGGCCACTAGCCCCTTGGAAATAATCAGCTTTTTTTCCTCAATCGAAGTCCCATTAAATGGAATTTAACGACGGAATTTTTCCCTTTACTGGGACGCGCTCAAATCCGTTAAATATATTCCGGTCGCGCCTGTTTACCACGACAGCACCCATGGCGGCCGAAGCAGCGCAACCGTTATTTGTATTTTTCTGTTATAATCAGACGCTTACCAGCGTTAATGACTCGACAAGGCGCTCTTTCCTAAAATCCTGGGATGCAAACCCAAGCCAATCCGGGGATGAAGGTGATGACGCCTTTCGCACTGTGAACAAAAGTCGCCCAGCTGCAAGCCGGGTTGCCGCCGCAATCCGCTGCGCACCCGGCAAGCCGCGCTTAGAACGGCCAGAGCAGGCTGCAGCAGCAATCCGCGCCGCGAGATGCGATGTTCGGATAGGGATAGTGGCAGAGCCGATAGTGATGGCACCTGTCGAAGTGGTACGGGTTGCCGCCGCAACCGAAGTGGGCGCTGGCATTGCAGTGGCAGCAGTGGCGGTAATGAACTTTTACGGCGCTTTCGCCGGCCGCAATGCCATTGGCATAACCGCCGCTGAAAGCGAATGCATTGCTTGAAAGCAGGGATGCGGCAGTGATGCCGATCGCAGCGATGATGAGTTTCTTCATGATTTCGTCCCGGTAGTGGCCCTTTAACCGCAGCTTAATTTCTTGAAACTGCATGAAAATTTTAACATACGACCGGAACAGGAAAATAGTGGCAATCCCCTGAGGGAGGGAAGAGGGAAGCCGCCTGTGGCTTCGGTGTAACAGGGGATGCGAACATACGCGCTTTGTTTGATGGCTTGACAGCGCCCCATTATCTCCGCCACACCTTGCCCCAACCAATTCTCACGCGCGAGCGACATCATGAAAATCAACGGCAACGAAATCAGGCCAGGGAATGTTATTGAGCACAACAACAGCCTCTGGGTCGCGGTCAAGACACAGGCGGTTAAGCCCGGCAAAGGTCCGGCCTATAATCAGGTTGAGCTCAAGAACCTGATCAACGGCTCGAAGCTCAACGAGCGGTTTCGGTCGTCGGAGACGGTAGAAAAGGTTCGCCTGGAACAGAAGGACTTTCAGTTCCTCTATCCGCAGGGCGACATGCTCGTCTTCATGGACACGGACACCTATGAGCAGATGGAACTGGCTCAGGAATTCGTCGGCGAGCGCTCGGCCTTCCTGCAGGACGGGATGAAGGTCGTGCTTGAGCTTCATGAGGGCCGCCCCATCGGCATCAGCCTGCCGGATCAGGTGACGCTCAAGATTGTGGAAGCGGACCCCGTTGTGAAGGGCCAGACAGCAGCATCGTCCTACAAGCCGGCTATGTTGGAGAACGGCGTGCGCATCATGGTGCCGCCATTCGTAACATCCGGCGAAAAGGTTATCGTCGATACAAACGAAATGGCCTACGTGCGCCGCGCCGAATAGCGCTTCCGCAGGACTGACATTTTGGGGCTGCCTCGTGTGGCCGAACGGCTCCGGCATCGCAGGGCCGGGATGAAACCTGATTGTGGAGTTGTAATATGGCGGCTTCTGCGCTGATGACGGTCATTATGAATGCCGCCCGGAAAGCGGGCCGCAGCCTCGCCCGCGACTTCGGCGAGGTCGAGCATTTGCAGGTCAGCATCAAGGGACCGGCGAATTTCGTTTCCGCCGCCGACCACCGCGCTGAAACGATCCTCTACGAGGAGTTGAGCCGGGCGCGCCAGGGTTATTGCTTCCTGATGGAAGAGCGCGGGCTCGTGGAAGGGCCGGACAAGTCGCACACCTGGATCGTCGATCCGCTCGACGGCACGACGAATTTTCTCCACGGCATTCCGATGTTCGCCATCTCGATCGCACTCGAACGCGAGGGCGAACTTGTCGCTGGGCTCATCTATAACCCGGCAACGGGCGATATGTACACCGCGGAGCGGGGCAAAGGCGCGTTCCTCAACGACACGCGCCGCCTGCGCGTGGCGGCCCGGCCCGATCTGGAACAGGCGGTGATCACGACCGGGATCTCGCACCGGGGCAAACCTGGCCAGGAGCAGAACTTACGCGAGATTTACAACGTGATGTGCGATGCGGCCGGCATCCGCAGGACGGGCGTCGCCTCGATTGATTGCGCCTGGGTCGCCCAGGGCCGCTTCGACGGATATTGGGAGCGCTATATCCAGGCCTGGGACATCGCGGCGGGAATCGTGCTTATCCGCGAGGCTGGCGGCTTCGTTTCCGACACAGAGGGCCGGCAGGCTATGCTGAAGAAGGGGGAGATCGTTTGCGGCAATGAAGCGATTCACGCAGCCCTTCTCAAGCGTATCGCGGTTGCCGTTTAAAGGCCTTTCTTTAACAGGAAGTTAGTTTTGCGCGTCCTCCAGATGTTGTATGGAGGGCAGGGAAGCTTTATTTACGACCGAGGCCGCCCAAGAGACAGCTTTGATATGAGCAAGCCGACCTACTACAGAACGCTATCAGGTCCACAGATTTTTGTGTGGCGGATGTTCTTGTTCATCGTCCTGATCGGCCTCATTATCGTAATCTTCAATCAGAAAATATTGGAGTTAGTCAATTTCAGCAGCAGCCCCCCTTTGAAAATGCTTATCGTGGGCGTTTTCATGTTCGGTGTTCTGCTCACGTTCCAGCAGGTTTTCCGCCTGTTTCCGGAGGTTCGCTGGGTCAACAATTTCCGCCTTTCGGACCCGGGTCTGGCAAACGACCATGTGCCGGTGATGCTGGCGCCGATGGCGATGATGTTGAGCCGGCGGCAAGGGCAAGCCGCGATCTCGGCAACGGCAATGCGATCGATCCTCGATTCGATTGCCTCCCGGCTGGACGAAAGCCGGGAAACCACGCGCTATCTTGTCGGGCTTCTCATCTTTTTGGGCCTGATCGGCACTTTTTGGGGCCTCCTGATCACAACAGGCTCCGTCGGAGACGCCATCAGGGCGCTCAACACCGAGGGAAAAGACACCGCCCAGGTGTTCCAGGACCTCAAAACGAGCCTGGAGACGCCGTTGACCGGCATGGGGACCGCTTTTTCCGCCTCGCTGCTTGGCTTGGCGGGCTCCCTTATGCTCGGGTTTTTGGATATCCAAGCGGGGCAGGCGCAATCCCGCTTCTATAATGAGCTTGAAGAGTGGCTCTCGACGATGACCGAGCTTCGCGCCGATGGCGCCGGCGAGGCGCCCGGCTCCCAGGCGCAACTCAGATTTGCGCTCCTCGACATGCAGCGCAGCATTTCCGATCTCGCGGATAAAATCGAGCAGGGCGTTATTCGCGGCGGCTCGCAAAACAGCGACGGCTTGCTCCGTCTGTCCGACGGCATCGAGAAGCTCGTTCAGCAAATGCGGGCCGAGCAGAAAGTGCTGCGTGAATGGGTCGATGAGCAGTCGCAAGGGCAAAGCGAGCTTGCATCGGTCTTGAGAGAGCAGAACAGGCTGGCGGGCGCGCTTCGAGAAATCGCCTCTCGCGCTCCCCGCCGCGATCCGGTCGATCGCTGAACCTCTGAGGGAGCACTGCCATGCTTTCGAGATCGCGCCGCCGCATCAGCGGGATCGACTACTGGCCGGGCTTTGTGGATGCGCTTTCCACGCTGCTGCTCGTCGTTACGTTCCTGATGGTCCTGTTCATGGTCGCGCAGTACTTCGTGGCCCAGGAAGCTGCAGGAAAGGACACGGCGTTGGCGCGCCTGCAAAAGCAGCTCTCCCTGCTGGCCGACATGCTATCCTTGGAGCGCTCCCAGAAAAAGATCGCGCTTGAGGAAAGCGCCTCGCTCAAGGCGACGCTCGCCGCGTCGGATGTGGAAAACAAGCGTCTTGCCGGTCTTTTAAGCTCCGGCACATCCGCCGAAGGGCACGTCGCCGCCTTGACGAAGCAACTTGACGATCAGAAGGCGCTGACCGCTGAGGAGCAGGCGACCATCGAGCTTCTTAAACAGCAGATACTGGCTTTGTCGAAGCAGATTGCCGCACTTCAAAATTCCCTGGGTGATTCCGACAAGCGCGACAAACAGGCCCAGGCGCAAATCGCCGACCTTGGGCAGCGTCTCAACGTGGCGCTGGCAAAACGCGTGCAGGAGCTGTCGCAATACCGCTCCACCTTTTTCGGGGAGCTTAAGAGATCGCTGGGCGACCGAGACGACGTGCAGGTTGTTGGCGACCGCTTCGTTTTCCAGGCTGAGATCTTCTTCGATAGCGGCTCCGCGGATTTGGCTCCGCAGGGCTATGCGGAGCTCGATAAGCTTGCCGCGGCGCTCAGGGACCTTGAAACGCGCATTCCAAAGGATCTCAATTGGGTTCTGCGCATCGATGGCCACACCGACATCAGGCCGATTTCGACAGCGGCATTCCGTTCGAACTGGGAGCTGTCTTCTTCGCGGGCGATCTCTGTCGTGAGATATCTGATTTCGAAGGGCGTGCCGCCGAACAGGCTCGTGGCGGCAGGCTTTGGCGAGTACCAGCCGCTTTCAGCGGGCGGTGCCGATGCCGACTTGCGCCGCAATCGCCGGATCGAACTTAAACTGACCGAAAAATAGGCATCGCCGCTTCCGTTTCTTTCGGGCGCGGCGACGAGTTTAAGAGGTGTGCAAAGTGGCTTGCTGCACGCAAGCTGCTTTCAATGGCGCCGGAAGCGCAGATAATCTTCCAGCCGGACAATGTTCGCCTCAAGGGACAAGCTTGTCTCACAGGCGGGGAGTTGTGGTGTGTCGTATGCCATGTTCACCGGCATTCGCGGGGTGAAGAGCGTCTTGGGCAACGGCTTCGATGCGCGCCAGAGATAGGCAAAGCTCGCATTCGCTTCCGCGAGGATCGATGGGGTGCAATCTTCGATGTGGTCGATTGCGCAGCGCGAGTCCTCGGAGCGCCGCATCGCATCTCCGGTCCAGCACAATGTCCTGCCGAGCGTGAGCCGCTCATGAGCATCGAGAAGCGCACGATTTTTTGCCCAGCGGACGATTTGCTCGGGCGCCTGGCGGCAAGCCGAGCCTAACGACCGCACCATCGAATCCAACGCTTCCGCCGGCGCGATCTGGGCGAAGATGATATTGACCTCGACGGAAAGAGGCTGGAAGCGGGCGAGGTTGATCGCGAGCGCTTTCGCAGGGGGTGATGTCGGGGAGCGGGCGATCAGAGTGATCGTCCTTTGCTCCAGGTCGGCCTGCTGCTTGAGGCTCAGGCCATAGACATCGAAGAAGGAGTCGAACCGGCTTACTGATAGGTGAACGGGAGGCAAAGCGTCAAATTCTGAAATGAAGCTCATAGCTTTCATCCGGGGCTTGTGCAAGAGAGGCGGGGTTGCGCGCACTCTTTCTAAGTAAACCGGCAAGGTTAAATAAAACTTGAGAATGGGCCGGAATTACTCAAAAATCACCTTAACGAAATTCAGACGTCTTTAAGGATCAAGTAAAGATTGAGTATTCGTAAACACGCATAAATAATCATGTGAAGGCGTCCTAGCGACACGCCCCCCCCCCCGCCTTGTTTACGATCTGTTAGCTTTCGGGGCCTCGCTCAAGAGCCCTTTAGACCGCGGTCGCGGCTGAGGCATGACGATCGATCGAAGCGACGATGTCGTTCACGACGCCAGTCACCAAGCTCTTGTCGTCGCCCTCGGCCATGACCCTGATAACCGGCTCAGTGCCGGAAGGTCGAATGATGAGCCGTCCATTTTTGCCGAGGCGAACTCGCCCGGCTTCTACCGCGGCTTTCACGTCGTCATCTTCGAGGGGACTGTCGCCCCCCCCGAAGCGTATGCTCTTCAAGAGCTGCGGGACCGGCTCGAAGCAGCGGCAAACCTCGCTGACGGGCTTTCCGCTCTGGATCACGACACTCAGCACCTGTAACGCCGTCACGAGCCCGTCTCCGGTTGTCGTAAAGTCCGAAAGCACGACGTGGCCGGACTGTTCGCCGCCAACGTTATAGTCACCGCGCCGCATCTCCTCGACGACATAGCGGTCTCCGACCTTGGTCCGGATCAATGAAAGGCCGAGCCCTTCAAGATGCCGTTCCAGGCCGAGATTGGACATGACAGTCGCGACAATGCCGTTTCCGCGCAGGCGGCCGGTATCGCGGAAGTTGGCGGCGATCACTGCAAGAATCTGGTCGCCGTCGACCAGTTGCCCGTGCTCGTCGGCGATCACAACCCGATCCGCGTCGCCGTCGAGCGCGATGCCGACATCTGCGCCTGTCTCACGGACTTTCCGGCAAATCGTTCCCGGCGCCGTGGAACCGCATTCGCGGTTGATATTGCGGCCATCAGGGGCAACTCCAAGGGCGACGACATTTGCGCCTAGTTCCCAGAGCGCCGCCGGCGCGACACGGTATGCGGCGCCATTCGCGCAGTCCACGACCACTTTCAGCCCGGCAAGGCTCACAGTGCGATCGAGCGTGCGCTTGGCGAATTCCACATAGCGGTCTGTGACGCCGTCGATGCGTTTGGCCTGGCCAATGTGGTCGGGGTCGGAGAGGAAGTGGCTGATGTCTCCGAAGACTTCGGCCTCGATCTCGGCCTCGGCTTCATCAGACAGCTTGTAGCCGTCGGGCGCGAAGAGTTTTATTCCGTTGTCCTGATAGGGATTGTGAGAGGCGGAGATCATGACGCCAAGGTCGGCGCGCAAGGATCGCACAAGCATGGCGACCGCGGGCGTCGGGATCGGGCCGAGTTGCACGACGTCCATGCCGACGGAGGTAAAGCCGGAGACGAGCGCCAACTCGATCACGTAACCCGAGAGCCTCGTATCCTTGCCGATCACGACACGATGACGGTGTTTCCCTTTGGTGAACCTGTGACCGGCCGCCATTCCAACTTTCAACGCAATCTCAGCCGTCATCGGATAAATGTTGGTCTGACCGCGAATGCCGTCCGTTCCAAAGAGCTTTGACGCCATGATCCTGATCTCCAGTGACGGCGCACCCTGGTGCCGCTACGTGCTGGTAACGTGAAAGGGTTGAGGAATGAAGGCCTCTATCCCATAATCCCCAGCCGATCAGTGATTGTACTTTCCAATGCGTAGAATTTGCATCTTAAATCTTTACAAAATATTGAACAGCACCTGTTCCCCGCATCTTTGTATGCAAGTTGATGGCAAACGGATCGCGCAGCGCAGTTTTCATAGGCAATTTCAGCTATCGTCTTCCTCTTCGACGGTCAGCTTGCTGCTTCGGCCGCAGCCGCGCAGCCAGCGCAATACCGCCAATGCCTGGCGGGTTTCTTCCACGTCGTGCACGCGCACTATCTGCACGCCCTGCCACATGGCGTCCAGAGCCGCCGCTACGCTCGCCACAGCCTGCTCTCGTGGGGCTTTTGCACCGGAAATCCTTTGGAGCGATCGTTTCCGCGATGTGCCTGTCAAGAGCGGTACCCCGAGCCCGTGGAACAGGGTAATGCTTTGCAATAGGGATGCGTTGTGCGCGGCAGTTTTTCCGAAGCCGATGCCCGGGTCCGCGATGAGATAGCTTCGCGGGAGCCCCGCCGACGCAGCAGCCTCGATCCTATTCTCCAGGAAGTCATAAACCTCGATGACCACATCCCGGTAGGATGGGCTGTCCTGCATGGTCTTGGGATCGCCTTTCGAATGCATCAAGACGGCTGGCTTCTTGAGTTCCACCGCCGTGGCCAGGCTGTTCGGAGCGAAGGTGAAAGCGGAGACGTCATTGATGAGGTCGGCGCGGATTTTCGCCGCCTCGCGCATTACTTCGGGTTTGCGTGTATCGACGGATACGGGTGTTGTCAGTCCGGTCAGCCCGGAAAGCACCGGGAGGATGCGCCGGAGTTCCTCATCGGACGCAACCGTTTCGGAGCCCGGCCTTGTTGATTCGCCGCCGATATCGACGAAGTCCGCGCCGTCATTCGAAAGCGCCTTGGCATGCTCAATAGCGTCGCTCGGTTCCAGATGCTCGCCTCCATCCGAGAAGCTATCGGGTGTGACGTTGACGATGCCCATGATGCGCGGGCGGTCCATCGAAACGCCAGCAATGGCCGTGCGGGGGGCAACGATATGGTCGAGAAGTTCTTTGATTTTCGGCTCGTCGATGGCCTTGATCGTACTCGTGGGGGCTATCGCGTATTTGACATTCCCCGGCTCTCCTTCCCAGAGGCGGACGGCGCTAAACGCGATGGCGCTGCCGGCCAGGGGGAGGGCCGCACCGAGCAAAACGGCATCCCGCGCAACCTCGCCGTAGAGCAATCCGATCGGCTGCAAATAGATGCCCGTCATTGTGATCTTATCCGCAGGGCAAAGCGACTAGCCCGGATGGCACACGGCCTTCCGAGTTCGTCAGCACGTCATGCAAAAAGAGAGGCTAGGCGTTTCCGCCGACGCGCCGCAGCCCCTCATAGGCAAGACTGCCCGATGAGTTGATCTGCAGAGCCCTGCGGTAAGCTTGCGCGGCTTCCGCGCGGTCACCAAGCGATTCGGCCGCTTGGCCGGCATAGGCCCAGGCGTCGTAATTGTTGACTTTGTTCGTTCCTGCGACCTGGAAATCTTCGAAGGCCTTCTTGTATTCCTGCACCGCCATATAGCTGACGCCGCGTGCATAATGCGGATCGGCTGCATCGGGGCGGTAATTGACAGCCACGGTAAGATCGTCAAGCGCGGCGCGATGATCGTTCATGGCTTGATAAATCAAGCCCCGGCTGAAATAGGGCGCGGGATCATCCGGTTTCAACTCGATCGCTTTCCCGAAATCGGCCATCGCCATCGGGAAATTTCTCTGCTCCTTGTACACATTCCCGCGGCCAACATAGGCGGCGGCGTAATCGGGCTTGATGGCGAGCGCCTGATTGTAATCGCTCAGCGCTGCATCGTATCGGCCCATCCGCAAATAGATGAGAGCGCGATTGTTGTAGGATTGATAGAATTGGGGGTTGACCTGGATTGCGGCCGAGAAATCACCAATAGCCTTTTCGTACTCGCCCGTCTGGCCGAATGCTGTGCCCCTCAAATTGAGCGCGTTGGCATCGCCGGGGTTTTTTGCAAGCACGGACGAAATCGACGCGATGTTATTCTTCTGGTCGACCGGCGGGTTGCTCAGTTGGCCCGCTGCGCGTTGATCGCCCGTCTGAGATGTCTCGCAAGCGGCGAGAGCAACCACAGCGAGGAACAGCCCGCTCGCTGTCACTGCTCGTCTTACAGTCTGCCCCGTTATCAATGCAGGCTCCACCCGGCGTAAAATCCCCTCTTACGCTTACAACATTGGGCCGAGAATACGGCCACAATCAGGTGAACAACGAAAACCACTCCACCCCTGTGGAGACGGCGCGCGGCTCCTTATCGCGCGGCCGTACGGCCTGGAACTGCGACGCCTTCCCGTTGCGCCTTCTTGCGCGCGAGCTTGCGGGCGCGGCGAACGGCCTCGGCCTTCTCTCGGGCTCTCTTTTCCGATGGCTTCTCGTAATAGTTCCGCAGCTTCATCTCGCGAAAGATACCTTCGCGCTGCATTTTCTTTTTGAGCGCTTTGAGCGCCTGATCGACATTGTTGTCACGAACGTGGACTTGCACGCTGGCTCCTTCTTCCCTGATTCCAGATGAATAAAAAAGCCCGCACATATGCAGGCTCTTGCACAATCACTATAGCAGCCCGAAGCACAGATGTCTATTTTCCCCTTATCAAGGGGTGTGGATTGTTCCCCTTCTTTTTGCGAGGTGATATTTGGGTTACATGCCCGAGCTTGCGCCCAGCTCTGACGTCGCTTTTTCCGTATAAATAAAGAGAGGCGCCCGGGTCTTTCTCCAGAATGCCGCGCCATCCAAGCGCCTCTTCGCCGATGAGATTCGTCATCATCGCGTCGGAGTGACGCGCGACCGATCCGACCGGCCACCCTGCAACAGCGCGGATGTGGTTCTCGAACTGGCTGATGGCGCAAGCCTCCATGGTCCAATGCCCCGAATTGTGCACACGCGGCGCGATCTCATTCACGAGAAGACGGCGCTCGCTTCCCTCAGGCATGACGAAGAACTCAACGCCGAGGACCCCGCAATAGCCGAGCGCGTTGGCGACGCGCGCCGTAATCTCCTGAGCAAGCGCTTGGTGCTGCGCGGAGCACGATGCTGGGACCGTGCTCTTTCGGAGGATTCCTCCGCCATGAGTGTTTTCGGGGCAGTCGTAGAAGAAAACGCCGCCCTGAGCCGCCCTGACGGCAATCACAGAGATTTCCATCGAGAAGCGGACAAGCCCTTCCAGGACGCAGGGCGCGGCGAATTTCAGGAACGAGGAACGCAGCTCCGCCTCGGAAGACACCCGTGCCTGGCCCTTTCCGTCGTAGCCTTCGCGGGCGATCTTCAGAATGCCGGCTCCGGCCTCGGCGAGGAGAAGAGCCGCGGCGGGCAGATCGTTCTCGCTTTCGATGGCTGCGTGGGGAGCGGTTGGCAGGTCGATCCCCGAGAGGAAGCGCTTCTCCGAAATGCGGTCTTGTGCAATCTCGGCGGCGCGGGCGGGGGGGCGAACGCTGGTGTAACGGGCGGCCATTTGGAGTGTGGCGGCGGGGACGTTCTCGAACTCGAAGGTCACGACATCGCAAGCCTTTGCGAACTCGGCGAGCGCATCCTCATCGCTATAGGATGCCTGCCATCGTTGCGACGCCACCTGGAACGCCGGGCTGTCCGCTTCCGGCGCATAAATTGCCGTTCTGAGACCAAGCTTCGACGCAGCCATCGCGAGAAAGCGTCCGAGTTGGCCTCCCCCGAAAATACCGATCGTGGAGCCCGGCGGAAGCGGCTCAGGGAGCATCGGCGGGCCGCTCCGCAACCTTCGCCGTTCTGTTGGCCCGCCAAGCCTCTACACGGGCCGCAAGGGCCGGATCGCTGAGCGCGAGAACCTTGGCGGCGAGGAGTCCAGCGTTGATAGCGCCTGGCTCCCCAATCGCGAGCGTTCCGACCGGCACCCCCGCCGGCATTTGCACGATGGAGTAGAGCGAATCGCGGCCGTGAAGCGCCGTTGTCGAAATCGGAACGCCCAGCACGGGAAGGGTGGTCAAGGCCGCTGTCATGCCGGGTAGATGTGCCGCGCCGCCCGCTCCTGCAATGATAACCTTGAAGCCGGCGTCGCGCGCCGATTTTGCGAAGGCGTAAAGACGCTCGGGCGTGCGGTGGGCGGAGACGATGCGGGCGTCATAGGCCACGCCGAGTTCATCCAACACAGCTGCAGCAGCGCGCATGACGGGCCAATCGGATTGGCTGCCCATGATTATTGCGACCGGCGGAGGTAATTTTGTCATGATCGATTACAATCATGAAATCTATCCCGCAGGAAGCAGCGAGACGGATCCACGTCGATTTGCCCACGCTTTCCTGGACAGTTTTTTTGGGATTTACGCGATGATATCCGGGAGAAGCTGGTCTTCGAGGCGGGCAATCTTGTCTTTGAGGCTGAGCTTGCGTTTTTTCAGGCGCGTGAGCCGAAGCTGATCGCGCTCGGTGGCAGCTTCCAGAGCGATGATCGCTTCGTCCAAATCCCTATGCTCCTGCCTGAGCTGTGCGAGTTTGTGGCGGAGGCTTATATCGTCCGAAGTGTTCATCAAACCCCCGGGGAAGACGCCAAAAATGCACGGCCCCGAAAAATCGCTGACATATTTCATCATAGCACGAATCCCCGAAATCCCGAAAAAGGCTACCTCCAAAAGGCAAGCTGTAACACGGCTTTTACGGATTGTTATGAATTTTTTCCCGAAAAACAATAGGAAAAGCAGCGTATTGCAAGAATCGCCCGCAAAAGGCCGTCAATCGGCCTTAAGGAGGAGGCGCCTGAGGCCACTCGCTCTGTATCACTTGGCGCCAAGGCGAGATTGCGGGTCGGCTTGTTGATTTGCCCTGATAGCGTTCTGACGGTGTGCGACAAAAATTCACCGCGCGCGCATGCGGCGGCTTTTCCATTTGCTCGGCTTCCGAGCCTCGGGGCGGTATACTTCACCTATGGCTTAGTATAAGTATGGTGACAGGGGCCTTTTGAAAAAGGTGTTGCTTGGATGACGCTGGTGCCGCCCGATCCTGCGCAATTGCACCCCGCCTTCGCGCATGCGTTGCAGCCGGTCGCCCGTATAAGGCCTTTCCCCTCTGACCTCGATGAATCTTGGCAGCCTCTCGTCCAGGAGAATGCTTCCGTGAATCCCTGCCCCTCGGCGGTGTACGCCATTCTTTAGAAAGGAAACGCGTTCCCATGTCCAAGCTCTCGTCCCCCGCCGAATATGAAGACGACATTGCGGAAGGCGGCAAGTCCTCGCGTCTTCTCTCTTTTTTGCCTTACCTGCTCATTTTGGCTCTGACCCTTGTCGGCGTCGGCTACACGAGCATCGCCAAGAGGCCGCTTGTCATTTATTGGGAAGTGCTCGCGGTGATCACCGGGATCCTGTGCATCGTGAGCGGCTGGCCTCATGCCCATGATAGAAACAGTCGCCTGAGACTCGTATGGACGCAGGTTCTTCATTGGGCCGCCTTCCTTGCGACCATGAATATCCTGCTCTACACCGACGTAGCGCAGATGCTGAGCGCCGATTCGACCGGGCTTTCGATCCTTCTTCTCCTTGCGCTCGGAACTTTTGTCGCTGGCGTTCACACGCTGTCCTGGCAAACCGGCTTGCTTGGCGTGGTGATGGGGCTTGCGGTTCCCGCCATCGCGTGGGTCGAGGAGTTGGCGCTGCTCCTTGTTCTTGCCGCGGTTGCCTTTATTGTTCTCGCCGCCATCTTCTGGTGGTTCGGGCGAGGCCGCAGCTCGCCGGCAGCAGCTCCCTTCTAGGGAGTCCATCAGGCTATCTGCGCGGGTTTCTGTTTTGTCGAGAGCCAATGACATCTCCGCGAGCATAATCGGGATGGCGATCCTTGCCGGCGCCATCGCCTTCGTTGCTCTGTCTCGAAAGAGACTCAACGGGACCGGAACGCCAGATGCTCCCCCGGCTATGCGGCTTGGCGAGGCCTATCTCATTCTGGGCCTCGCCCCCGGAGCGGGGCGCGATGACCTGTTTGCAGCCTATCGCAATCTCATGAAGCGCATTCACCCCGATCAGGGCGGCACAAGCTACCTTGCCTCCCGCGTAAATGAAGCCAAGGACGTGCTCCTGAAGCACATCAAGTTGCAGGCCTAAGACCAATCGCCAGAGCATTCGACACACATCATAAACAGGAGTTTTCGAGCTATTGCTTGAGCGCGGATCTTAGGAAAAAGCGCCTTATTGAGGCGTTAATTTCCTATAAGCGATTGATATGCAAAGGAAAAATATCGATGGATATTTTGTTGCGGCGCTGACCAAAGGCGCGAGGCTCGTTAACACACTATATTTAACGGACTTTTCCGCGCCCACTTTCGTCCAAAAATACATTCGATTAATCATTTTTATTTGGAAACGAGTAATGGTAAAAAGTTTCGCCTTTGCAACGGCTTAGGGGTAGATTATCCGCCTCAGCCCTACACGGCCGCTCGCGGCTTAGTATTTTTGGGTATTTTTGAGGCGCAAAAATCAGGCCGGAAATAAATGCCGTTAAGCATAGTGTGTTAACGGATAACCGGCGCGGCAACGACGCGTTCACCGTGACCCTCGCGGGTCATCTCGGAGACGCGCACGCGCCGCTCTGAGTGACAATCCGTTAGCGGTTTGCCTGGCATCAGGCCGCTATTGCTTCTTCCGCAAATATTGGAACAGCGTTTGCTGCCACCAATCGCTCTCTGTTTCCTCCAGGACCGCAATGTTAAGCCTGTTGAGCCAGCTGCTGCCTTTGGGCATCGCTATGGCGTAGTTCAGGCTGTCGACCGTGAAGTCGAGAACACGGAGCGTTTCGGGAAACTCCTGCATGACCATCCAATTAAGGATGGGCCTGTCGTAGACGAAGGCATCGATTTTGCCCTCTTGCAGCGCGCGCAACCCATCCACCGGATCGGGGTAATTGCGATGCGAGACGCGTTCGCGGTCGAGATAGCCGACCGTTGCCGTGCCGCGGGAAGCGCCCACGCGAACGAACCGGAGATCGTCCAAACCATGGATGGCGCCTTTAAGCTCCTGTTTCGTCAGCTTCGTGGTTATGCTTGCGGTGAAGACCGTGATGACAATGATGGAGACAATCATCCAGATGATGGCCACCAAACGGCCAGGGAGCGTCGCCGGAGCATCCATGGCGGCGCCCGCTTGCGTCATCGCAACAGCGGACCACCAGAAGCCTGATGCGAGGCCCTTTATCCCTCCCTGGAAATGGTCTGTTTTGCGATGCTCGAAAAGCCAGACCAAAAATCCAATAGCGAGCGCGATGCCGATCAGGATCAAGACAGCCTGAAGAAAGTCTCGCGAGAGCAGGATGCGGGAAACAGAGAACAGCTTGCTTTCGCCAGCGGGCACGGCGATTCCGAGGCCGGTTGCGAAAAAGGGCTGCGTGAAATCCACGAGTTTTGCGCGCCCAGCCGTAACGGACAGCGCTCCGAAGGAGACGTCATAGGAGCTATCGGCTATGCCTTTGATGAGGGCTGCCGGATCGGGTTGCTCCACAAAGCGATAGCGAAGCTGCAGACGGCCGGCCACCCGGCGCCAAAGCTCGACGCCAAGGCCGTTGTAGCTTCCGTCGTCTTGCTTCATCACAAAAGGCGGCGCCTCCCTAAGCGCGACCACCAGCTCCTTTTCAGCCGATGGCGGCAGTGCGTTCTCAAGGGGTTTCGGCAGTTCCTTTTCAACTGATGGAGGCAGCGCCTTTTCAGCGGGCGGCGGAGGCGCAGGATCCCTCTGGCAGGCGCTTTGAGTAAGGCAGATCGCCAGGAGGACAGCGGTCGCGGTCCAGGTTGACCGCAATAAGCGTCTGAGGCGCAGCGGCCGACTCTGGGAAGATTGGGAGGAGGAGCCGAGCCAGCCGTCCTGCCGCTTGAATGAGAAAACGAACCGCCATGGATGCAGCGGCTTGGAAGTCCGACACTAATTTTTGCTCCCGTCTTCTTTCGGGCAAGACATACAGGATCGCGCTAACATCGCCAAGCTTCCGCTTTGCGGGGCAACGCCTTGTGACGCCCACGGATCTTAGCTTCGGCGAAAGGGACTATCGAGAGCGTTGCCGGTTGGTCCGGTGCGCTCATTCGCCGCGCGTCAGGCGTTTGGCAGCAAAGGCTCAACCGGCTTCTGCCAAGGAAGGTCGCAGGTGTAGAATTTGCGGGCGGATTGAGGCCGTCGCCAATCCGGCCGCAGGTCAAGCTCAGCCGCCTGATCCATTACTCCAAGACAGCATTCGGTGAGTCACGGCAGCTCAAGGAGGGCGATCACGATGGATCCAAGCGACACCGCAAAGAGTAACGGCATCATCACGGCCAAGAATGTCGATCTTTCGACCTGCGACCGCGAGCTTGTCCAGTATCCGGAGGCTATCCAGCCTCACGGCGTCATGCTCACGGTGGACGAGCGCACAAATCTCATCGTGCATGCCAGTGCGAATTGCGCGCAGTTCCTTGGCGGCGGGCCGGAGGCCATCATCGGCAAAAGCGCCGGCAATGTGCTGGGGCCGGCGGGACAGGATCTGATCGGCAAGTTGCGCCGGATGGCGCTCGACGGCGGGCCAGTGCACGTCGCTCGCGAATTGTTCGTCAGGTCGGACCGGGGTTTTCATCTCTTTGCGCATCGCTCCGCCGGACTCATCATCCTGGAACTCGAAACCGCCCCGCCCCACACCCAGCCTTCACCGAACCTCTATTCCGAGCTGCGCGCCGACATCGCGCGCCTCCAGGAGACGAAAAGCCTCGCAGAATTCTTCGATCTGGCGGTCGAAAAAATCCGCAACTTTACCGGCTTCGACCGGGTCATGGCCTACCGCTTCGACGAGGATGCCAGCGGGCACGTCGTCGCCGAGTTGAAGCGTGACGATCTGGCGCCGTATCTCGGCTTGCATTATCCGGCGAGCGACATTCCGGCGCCCGCGCGGCGGCTGTTCTCGCTGGCCTGGGTTCGTCATCTGCCGGATGTCGATTATGTGGCTGTGCCGCTCATCTCGACGAGGAACTACACTTCGGGGCCCGTCGATATGAGCTTCGCGAGCCTCAGAAGCGTGTCGGTGATGTACTCCGACTACCTCAAGAACATGGGGGTCAAGGCCACCATGGTCATGCCGCTCATGAAAGAGGGCAAGCTGTGGGGGCTCATTTCGGCGATGCATCACTCCGCGCCCCGGCACGTTCCTCATGAGACGCGCATGGCGGCGGAGTTTCTCGCGCATACGCTGTCGCTCCTGATGTCGGCGAAAGAGGATGCGGAGCTGTTCGAGCGCGTCATGGCCATGAGCGAGACGACGGACCGGCTTGTCCAGGCGCTGACGGCCGACCCCGATTTCGGCAAGACGCTCGGATCGCCGGAAGCGCTCGCCGATGTTCTGGGCCAGGTGGAGGCCAGTGGCGCGGCGGTGGTTTCTGCTGCGAGCGTCTTCCTTGCGGGCAAGACTCCCTCGGAAGATGAGGTGCGCGATCTGGTGCGGTGGATCGGCGCGCAGGGAGGGCCGATCTTCGCCGCCGATCGCCTGGCCTCTCTCTATCAGCCCGCCGAGGCATTCGCGCGGGTTGCAAGCGGGGTGCTGGCCATCCGCATTTCGCCCGATCGCCCCGAGTTCCTGCTTTGGTTTCGCCCCGAGAAGATCGAGGAGGTGAGTTGGGCTGGCGATCCGCACAAGCCGGTGGGTGTCAGCGAGACCGACGGTTCCGTCCGGCTGATGCCCCGGGGATTTTTCGCTCTCTGGAAAGAAAGCGTGCGGAACCACTCGAAGCCCTGGCACGAGAATGAAAAGACCGCCGTTTCCAAACTTCGCCTTGCGATCAGCGATCTCGTTCTTGGAGGCGTGGAGAAAATCGGCCGCATAAGCCGCGAGCTTGAGGCCTCCCATGCCGATCTCGACAGCTTCACCCATGCGGCTACTCACGATCTCAAGGACCATTTGCACGGCATTCACCATCTCGCGACGTCGCTGAAGCGCAAGCAAGGGGATGTGCTGGATGAGGAGGCACAGCAGCAGATCGCGAGCATCCTCAAGCTCACGCAAAGAATGGACAGCCTGATCGACGCGCTGCTCGATCACTCGCGCGTGGGCAAGACTGCGATGGCGCTTGAGAGCGTCGATCTGGACGAGGTTGTCGACGGGGTTTTGCTTGCGCTTGGTCACGCTCTGGCTGAGGGCGGCGTTGACGTGCGCAGATCTTCCCGGCTCGGGACGGCTCTGTGCAATCGCGAGCGGGTCCGCGATGTCTTCCTCAACCTCATCGGCAACGCCATCAAATACAATGACAAGGCCGGTAAGTGGATCGAGATCGGCGTTGATCCGGGCCACCCGCCGCATTACTACGTTCGCGACAACGGCATCGGCATCCCGGAAGATGATCAGCACATGATCTTTCAGATTTTCCGGCGGCTGCATGACCGGGAGGATTACGGGGGAGGCGCGGGGATTGGGCTCGCGTTCACGCGCAAGATCATCGAGCGCCACGGAGGGCGAATTTGGGTCCGGTCTGCCCCCGGTGCCGGATCGACGTTCTATTTCACGCTGACCTCCGACGAGGAGCGCTAACCGGCCGCTTCGTGCGTCCGCCGCCGGGACACCCACCCGCCTCGAAACCAAGTCATTCGGACATAGCTTCAGGAACAAAACAGAGATGCCTCATCCCCTGCCATCAACGCCGGCCGATGTTCTCGATATATCCACGCCAGAACTCCGTGATATATTGAATGCTTCAGTAAAATCTGCGGAGTCATCCGGGAGTTGGCGATATCCCCTGAGCGATGCAGCGGCGGATATCGCGGAGATGGAACTTACCGATATCTGCTATTGGGTCTACAAATGCACTCATCCTGTCACACGCTGTGAGAAAGGCGAACGGATCGACGGTCTGCTGATGACCGATCCGTCAGCAATCGGATTGCCAGAAGGCTTCGAGAAACACCAGTGTCTGAGACTCGGGGCTGCAGGCGACATCTTGCAAGCTGACGGCCTTGAGCAGTCGCAAGACATCCTTTTTGAGAACATTGCCGGCCTTTTATTCAATCAGGATGTTGCTTACGCGAATCTTGAATCTCCGATAACCACTCAGCCCCTGGTCAAGGAAGTGATCAGTGATCGCGGGCCTCCCACCGAATGCTGCTCGAGGGCTCAATTCGACGTCTTGAAGGGACATAAAGGCCGAGTTTTCGATGTCTTGAATACGTCCAATAACCATGCCTTCGATATGGGCGTTGAAGGCCTTGAAACGACCTTGGGCGTATTTGCCGGGGAAGGCATTCTGGAAACCGGCACGAACAGGAAAAAGGAAGAATATAGCCAGGGAAGGATCCTGGTAAAGCAAGGCATAAAGCTTGGCTTTGTCTCCTCGACATTTGGACTCAACGGCCGTCCTGTACCGCCTGAGGATGCCTACCGGATCAATATGGCCAGGTTGCTCTCAAAACATACCGGTCCCGAGCTTGACGTTCTCAAGCAGCAGATCGATTGGTGCAAGCGCGAGGGATGCGATTTTATTATCTCCTCACTGCATTGGGGTTTCGAGTTTGAATTTTTTCCGCGCAAACGGCAGGTTGATGCAGCCCGGGAACTGGTTGAATACGGGGCCGACGCGATTTTATGCCATCACCCCCATGTCATTCAGCCAATCGAATATTATCGCCCCCGCCGGGATCCCGCGCGCGTGGCGGTCATTGCCTATTCCCTGGGAAGTCTGACCTGGGGTTTCACAGCTCCGCATATCGTGCTGAGCCTTCTCTTGAATCTCAAACTGACGAAAGGAACCCTGCAGGGGCAGGAACGAACATATATCGAAGAAGTGCGGGTTACGCCGATTTTTCGGAGCGCGGTCAATAATACCGAAGGCGTTGAGACTCGTCTGGAGAAGCTCGCTGATCACATCAATGGCCGCAGCACAAGACATAGCGCGGATTACATCGGGCAGATTGAATATTATGCACGACTGGTTCTAGGCGAAAAGCTATAGTTCTGTGGACGGAAGTTTTCAGTTCTCCAATCGCCGCGCGGAACGCAAGCCCCGCACTATTGAACAGTCACAGCCTGCGCAGCCGCCCTGGCGTTGTCGAAAGTGGGTGTGATTCGTCCTGCGCCGGAACACGCCGTTTCCGGGGCGGCCAAGTGCCTAACTTGATCTTTCGCAAGGTCAGGCCCCGGCAACCATGCTTGACGTACATCCTCGGCGGCAGTGGCGGGCGGTGGATCGATGAATCTCGAAAAGGTTGTGTTCGGATTTTTTATTCTGCTGGCGGCCACGCTGAACTTCGGCTTTGTCTATGGCGACGTCGCCAACCCCGACCAGCATAACGCATGGGAGCTGTTCGCTGCCATCATCGCCAGTCTGATTGCCGTCATCCTGAAGTTCGGCGATCGCACCCATATCGGCGCCGTCCACTTGGCTTCGAGCCTTGTTGCGCTGCTTCAGCTGTTCGCGGCAGCGCTCGTCTGGTTTTTCGCGGCGCAAAAGGCGCCTCAGCTGAGCGCGGGCTCGCTCAGCAGCATCGTGTCCCTCTCCGCAGGCGCGCTGTTCGCCAATGTCGTATCCGTTATCATCATGATCATCGATACGGCCATCCAGAGGCGTTGAGTTGCAAAGCGTCTTCTTCATAACGATACGGCGCCTCCGGGCTCCGCTCATTCTGATCATTCTCCTCTTCGCATTTTCGACAGTAGGACTCTCGCTCATCCCGGGCGTCGACGCTCAGGGCCAGCCCTGGCGGATGACGATCTTCGAGGCGTTCTACTTCGTGACCTACACGGCCACGACGATCGGATTTGGCGAGATCCCGAACGCCTTCACCGATCAGCAGCGTCTCTTTGTGACGTTGATCATCTATCTGTCGGTCATCGGCTGGGCCTATCTTCTGGGCTCCCTCCTCGGCCTTTCACAAGACAAAGCTTTCCAGCAGGCCATCGTCAGCGCACGATTTCGCCGTTCGGTCGCGCGGTTGCGGGAGCCTTTCTATCTCGTTTGCGGCCTTGGCGAGACGGGCATGACCGTCGTCCGCGCACTTGACAAGCTTGGCTATCGGTTCACCGCAATCGACAGGGACGAGCGCAAAATTCAGGAGCTGGAAATCGAAGAGCTCTCTATTGGCGCACCCTTGCTGGCAGCCGACGCGCGCTCGCCCGAAACGCTTGCGGCGGCTGGTCTCCTCAAACCCGAGTGCAAAGGCGTGCTGGCGCTCTCGAACGATGACGCGGCCAATCTTGCGGTGGCGGTGGCGGCCTGCCTGCTTCGGCCTGGGTTGCCGGTGGTGGGCCGCGCCGACTCGCCCGCCGTCGCGGCTTCGATGTCGTCGCTCGGCACCTATCGGGTCATCAATCCCTTCCGCGAGTTCGGGGATCATCTGGAACTCGCCATGCGAGCGCCCGACAGTCACCGCCTGCTTTCGTGGCTGACGAGCACGCCCGGCTCTTATCTGCCGCCAAGCCTGCCGCCGAGAATTCCGGCCGCGCCAGGGCACTGGATTGTCTGCGGCTATGGCCGTTTCGGCAACGAGGTGGTCTCCGCGGTGCAGAGGGGCGGCTTCAGGGCCACGGTCATCGATCCTGCCGGAATGCGCGCCGACGGCCTTCGATCCATCAAAGGGCTTGGCACGGGGACCGCTGTGCTTCGGGAGGCTGGGGTCGAGACGGCTTCGGGGATTTTCGCGGGCACCGATGACGATACGACCAATCTTGCGATCTCGATCACGGCGCGCAGGCTGAACCAGAACATCTTTATCATTTTGCGGCAGAACCTTCAGTCCAACCAGATGCTCTTCGCGAGATTCGGGGCCAATATGACCATGGTCTCAAGCCAGATCATCGCGAATGAATGCATCGCGGTCCTCCGCACCCCGCTCTTGGCCGAGTTCCTCGATCTCGTGCGGCATAAGGATGATTTTTGGGCCTACTCTCTGGCGGAGAGCTTGCGTTTGGTGCTCGGCGACGAGACGCCGGGATTTTGGAGTTTTTCCATCGACGAGAATGAGGCCCCGGGGTTGGTTGACCTTATGAATCGCATTCAACGGCCGGTTGGCGTCGGCGACTTGTGCCGAAGTGCTCAGTCCAGAGATGAGCGCATTCCTTGCCTGCCTCTCCTGGCGGTTCGCGGTACGAGGACGATCGAACTGCCCAGCGATGATTTTGAGATGGCCTTGGGTGATCGATACCTGTTCGCGGGGCGTGTTGGGGCGGAAAACGACCAGTCTCTCCTGTTGCGAAATGCCAACGTTGCGGCCTACGTCCTGGGAGACAGGAGCGAAGCAGAAGGATGGGTGTGGAGGAGACTGGAGAGAGCCTTGGCGCATTGAGCGCACTTGGCTAACCTCACCAATGCATTGTCACCCTGGACGCCGTTCGCTCAGCGCATCGTCATCCCGGCCAAGCAAAGCGCGAGCCGGGATCGCAAAAAATAGGCGTCTGAATTGATTACGATCCCGGATAAGGCACAGCCTTTCCGGGATGACGGTCGCAGCAATCCGTTAGGGCGTCCGGCAAGAAGTTTTAGGCGGTGTGAAGGTGATGCTAAAGAATCCGGCTATCAGCATTGTTATCGTGAGCTACAACAGCGGCCACATTCTCGGCGACTGTCTCGGCCGGTTGCCCGATGCCGCTGAGGTGATCGTTGTCGATAACGCAAGCAGCGACAACTCTGTTCGTGTTGCTGAGGGGCATTCTGTCCGCCTGATCAGCCTCCCGGAGAATATCGGCTATGGACGCGCCTGCAACCTCGGTGCGGAGGCGGCTTCGGGGGAATTCATCCTCTTCATGAACCCGGACGTCCGTCTCGAGGACGGTTCGATTGCCAGATTGGCCGAAGCTGCGGGGCGCTACCCCGGCGCTGCCGCATTCGCGCCACGGCTCGTCAAACCTGATGGCAGCATCGTCTTTCAAGACTCCTCCATTCTTTGTCCGCCCCCCCACAATAGAAGCAAGCCAAGACATGTTCCGGCGGGCGACTGCTGCGTCGAAGCGATGTCCGGCGCGGCCATGTTCTGCCGGAAGGAAGCGTTCCTTGGTCTTGGCGGATTCGATGAGCGTATTTTTCTTTATTACGAGGACGACGACTTTTGCCGGCGGATGAGGAAGGCCGGGTGGTCTCTCGTTTATGTGCACGGGGCGCCCGGACGGCACGAGCATGGCAAATCGAACTCGAAGCAGGAAGGGTGGGACATATTTCCGCTCCCTCCATTGGGCCGTATCGAAAAGCTATGTCACCCGCAAACACGGGGTTCCCTTTCATCCGGCGATGGAGTGGCTCAAGTGTATTCTTCGGGGTAGTCTGGCCACACTCCGGTTCAGTTCCGAGCGCCGGGAGCGCTATTTTGGCTTGGCGGCGGGCTACTGGAGGGTGATGACGAGCGGTGACCGAAAGGGAGTTTCTCAGATAGGCCGTGCGAAGCCAACGCAGGAAAGCCGCCCGGTCCGCCAATGAATGCGCTACAGCCGCCATGTTTTCCTGGGCGCGGCGAAGAACCATCGCGTGCAAGTCGCGCTTTTCCTGACCTTGCCATAGTTTCGGTTTCGTATGCCTGAGTTTCTGCATTGGCGCCAAGGCAGGATGTCATGAAGCGAATTGCGCTTTTCGCCCATTACGACCGCGAAGGTATCATCGATGATTACGTTATCTACTATCTCCGCGGCTTGACACGCGTTGCTGAAAGAATTCTGTTCATTTCCGATTGTGAACTGCGCCCCGGAGAAGCTGCCAAGCTCGAAGGCCTCGCCGAGCTTGTCTTCGCACAGCGGCACGGCGAATATGACTTTGGAAGTTGGAAGCGCGGGCTCGTGCATCTGAATTACGATCTCACGGAGTGGGATGAACTCATAATCGCGAACGATTCGTGCTACGCGCCCATCTTTCCTTTCGAAGACGCGTTCGAAAGGATGAGCTCTGCGAGCTGCGATTTTTGGAGTCCGAGCGCCAATCAGATCAAGCGCAAATTCGACCATCTCAGCAGCTACTTTCTGGTCTTCCGCCGCGCTGTTTTGGATGACAAAGACTTTTTGTCTTTTTGGAAGCGGGTGCAGCCGCAGCCTGATGCCGGCGCCGTTATTTCGAAGTATGAACGTGGCTTGTCCCGTTTACTCTGTGAGAAAGGTTATCGCCATGGTTCGTTGCTGCCCGCAGCGGAAATTGCGTCTTTTCTGAAAACGGACTATGTCGAAAATTACGTGCTCAAATATCGGTCGAGCTGGTTGAAGGTGCGGCTGTTGCGCGATAATCCGCTTCGCGCCTTGAATGTTGGCGGTTCTCTCGCCAAGACCGATGATCTTTATCCGAGAGAGTTGATCGATGCTCATATGTTAAGGATGACAGGATCGGCATGGCCGGCACATTATGACTATCGCTACATTGGAACCTACGAGCGGGGAGTTGGACCTTTTGCATTGAAAAGCATAATAAAGCGCAACAAAAAACGCCCGCAGGCTCGGGCGTTATGGAAGGTTTACCTGAAACTATTCCGAATTCCCATTTTTGGTTTCGTTTGGCCGCTCAAAGCCTGATTTCTTTTGAAGGGAAAGGCGGAAATCCTGGCCTCATCCTTCGACAAGGATGAGGTTGAGCGTTTTCAGCGGGTCAACCTCATGGTGAGCCTGTCGAACCATGGGCCGCATCGCACCCCGCTTGATCATCTCTCCGGCAAGACCGTCTTCAGTGCATCATCCAGAGCCTGTTCCCAGGGCTTGGGATGAAAACCGAACACGCGATCCAGGCGGCCCGTCGCCAGTCGCGAAAATTTGGGCCTGACAGCCGGCGTGGGATAGTCGGAGGTTGGGATTGGGCGGACGTTCGAGGCCTTGACGGGGACGCCATGCCGCTTCATTCCGGCGACGATGGCGCAAGCGAAGCCGTGCCATGAGGTCCAGCCCGAGGCCGTAAAATGAACGAGGCGGGACGACTTTTCGAAGCGTTCCGGAAGCGAGTCGCGCCCTTCGCCGACCACATGACGAATGAATTTCGCGATCTGGTCTGCGGAGGTCGGGGTTCCGACCTGATCGCTCACGACAGCGAGTTCGTCCCTTTCGCCGGCCAGCCTAATGATTGTTTTCAGGAAATTTCTTCCGGTCGCCGAATAAACCCAGGCGGTCCTGACAATGAGGCAGGGCCCCCCGGTGCGAAGGAGAAGCCTCTCCCCCTCGGCCTTGCTTTTTCCGTAGACGGACAGCGGGTCGATGGGGTGATTTTCGTCGTACGGCTCCGAAGCGCGGCCATCGAAGACATAGTCCGTCGAGAAATGAACCAAAGGCACAGTGTTGTAAGCCGCCCATTCGCCCAATACGCCGACGGCGGTCGCGTTCACGGCATAGGCGATTTCGGGCTCAGCCTCGGCCTTATCCACAGCCGTGTAGGCGGCGGCGTTGACGATGAGGTCCGGCCTGATCTCTTGCAGCCGCTCTGGGATGGAGGAAGGTTTCGAGAGGTCGAGGTCATGCCTGTTTGGGACGCAGAGATCGCCGAAGGGCTTTAGCTCCTGGGCGAGAGCGAGGCCAACCTGGCCTGATGCGCCGGTGACGAGGATCTGCATGGGTCAATCGTTGTAGCGAGGAAGCCTGTCCGTCAGATCCCGAAGGAGCGGCGCCGCCGCATCCTTCCCGGAAAGCAGGGGGCGCTCCACGGGCCAATCGATACCGATGTCGGGGTCGTTCCAGCGAATGCTCATCTCGCTGCCCCGGTCGTAAGGCCCATCGCATTTGTACAGGAACCGCGCTTCTTCGGACAGGACAAGGAAGGCATGTGCAAAACCGCGCGGAATCCACAATTGCCGATGTGTCTGATCGTCGAGTACAACGGAATCATGGCGTCCGAAAGTTGGACTTCCAACCCTGACATCCACGGCGACATCGAGAACGGCTCCGCTGAGAACCATCACCAGCTTGCCTTGCTGATTTGGATTTTGAAGGTGAAGACCTCTGAGAGCATCCTTCCGGGATATGGAAAAATTGTCTTGAACGAAGTCGATATGAACACCGGCTTCACGGTATGTCGTGATATTGAATGTTTCCAGAAAATAGCCCCGAGCATCACGAAATATTGCTGGTTCGAAAATCTTTACGCCCTCTAGCTCAGTCTGTGCAATACGCATTGTGGCCCCCGGGCAACATAATCAAAAGCGCTGGCTGCAATCGGCATATCCGGCACAAATCAAGATTGCAACCCCTGGTTTTTTCAGCTAGCCGGAAAGCATGGTATCAGCAAGGCCAGAGTGTATGTCATGAAGGGAATTGTTCTAGCCGGGGGCACCGGAACCCGGCTTTACCCCAGTACAATGGCAGTTTCGAAGCAGCTGCTGCCGGTTTTCGACAAGCCAATGATTTATTATCCGCTTTCAACGCTGATGCTGGCCGGCGTTCGGGATATCCTCGTGATTTCAACGCCGAGGGATCTCCCTGCCTTCAGGCAACTCTTGCAGGACGGCTCGCAATTCGAACTCGCCATCTCCTATGCAGAGCAGCCTGAGCCCAAAGGGATCGCCCAAGCGTTCCTTATCGCCGAGTCTTTCATAGGGGGCGATCCGGCATGTCTCATCCTTGGGGATAATATCTTCTACGGCCACGGGTTGCCGGAGATGCTCGCAAGGGCTACCGCTCGCAAGGACGGCGCGACGATCTTCGGGTATCGCGTGAACGATGCCGAGCGCTACGGCGTCGTGGAGGTCGATGGCAGAGGGAGCGCAATTTCCATCGAGGAGAAGCCCAAGCGCCCGAAATCCAACTTCGCTGTCACGGGGCTTTATTTTTACGACAGCGAAGTTGTTGAGATTGCAAAGACGCTGCGGCCGTCGGCGAGAGACGAACTCGAAATCACCGATCTGAATATGGTCTATCTCGAGAGGGGCAAGCTGCGTGTCGAACTCATGGGACGCGGGTTCGCCTGGCTTGACACCGGCACGCCTGAATCCCTCATCGACGCAAGCCAGTTCGTGCAGGTCATCGAGAACCGGCAGGGCCTGAAAATCTGCTGCCCCGAAGAGATCGCGCTCCGCATGAGATACATCACGCCGGAACAGTTCTTTTCCTCCGTGAAACGCTGCGAGAAAAGCACCTACGGGAAGTATTTGCTCGGTTTGCCGCAGATGGCCCCGGAACTTTTCCCAGCCAGCGTCGCGCCGCTGACGCAAGTCGCCTGACAATGACGGCCAAGAAGAAAATTGCCGTCACGGGCGGCTGCGGTTTCATCGGCTCGGCATTGGTCCGCCTCCTGCTGGCTGAAACCGATCATGAAATCCTCAACATCGACAAGCTGACTTATGCCGCCAACCCGGCTTCCATTCCGGGCGCTGGCGACAATCCGCGGCATCGTCTCTTCAAGGCCGACATCGCGGATGCGGGGGCCATGCGGAAGGTGTTCGAGGACTTTCAGCCCGACGCCGTGATGCATCTCGCGGCCGAGAGCCATGTCGACCGCTCGATCGACGGCCCGCAGGAGTTCATCACGACGAACATCGTCGGGACATTCACGCTGCTGCAGGAGGCTTTGCGCTATTGGCGCGGACTTCCCAAGGAGAAAGCTGAGCATTTCCGCTTTCAACATATCTCCACTGACGAGGTGTTCGGGTCGCTTGGGCCAGCGGGGCTCTTCACGGAAGAGAGCCCCTATCAGCCGAACTCACCCTATTCCGCGACCAAGGCCGCGTCGGACCATCTCGTCCGCGCGTGGCATCATACCTACGGGCTTCCGGTTCTCGTCACAAACTGCTCGAACAATTACGGGCCGTACCAGTTTCCAGAGAAGCTCATCCCGCACATGATCATCAAGGGCGTCTTCGGCGAGCCGATGCCGGTGTACGGCGATGGCCTGAATGTGCGCGACTGGCTTTACGTCGAGGATCACGCCCGCGCCCTGGTTCTCGTCCTTGAGCGAGGCGTCCTGGGCGAGACTTATAACATCGGCGGGAAAAACGAGCGCGCCAACCTGCATATCGTCGAGACGATCTGCGATCATCTCGATCGCCTGTCGCCGCGCGACGGACAGCCGAGACGGGCGCTGATCACTTTCGTGCATGACAGACCCGGCCATGACCGGCGATATGCCATCGACGCGGCAAAGATCGAGGCCGAGCTTGGCTGGCGCGCCCGGGAGTGCTTCGAAACCGGCATCGAAAAGACCATCGCTTGGTACCTTAAAAATGGCGGCTGGTGGCGCGCCATCCTCGACCACGGCTACGAGGCCAAGCGGATCGGCATCGCGTCCGTAGCGGCGGCGGGAAAAGCAACCGCGAGCTAAGCAGGGTTTTCCGGACGCGCCATCCGATCGCCGGGCTGGGCTTTTTTGTGCGCTTGCTGCGAAAGACTGCATCGTTTTCGAACGCTTGGACCAATTTTTCGAACTTCCGGACCAGACTTGCGCTGGTGTCTCTCTGGGTTCAGATTTTAGGAGAAAGCGCCTTGCCGAGAGGTAAATAGAGATAAGTCATTGAAATTGATAGGAAAAATACCGCAAGGCATCGCGCCGCCGCAGGCGTGGAAGGCGCGGGCTCGTTAACACATCATATTTAACCGGTTTTTCCGCGCCCACTTCCGTCCAAAAATACAATCGGTTAACCCTGCCGATGGGAGCTGAAAGCTGATTATTTTCAAAGGGTTGAGCTGCCATCTCCTCCGCGGACGCGGGTTGTCTTGATTTTCTGGTATTTTTGGGCGCAGATTTCCGGCCGGAAGTAAATGCGCTTAACCATCCCGGTTAACAAATCATCGGTCCGATTTTGTTCGCCGCTTCAGGACGCCGCCCCCGCTTGGAAAAGCCGCAAATGATGATATAAATCGAACCCTCCGACAGTGTCGTCATCACAGCTCAATTGCACAATCGATCCATGTGGCTTTCCTGCTATCCCCGCTCCGGCAGCTCGTTTCTGCGCGTGATCTTGAACCAGGCGTTCGGGTTGCGTTCCACGTCGCTCTATGAGGGCGAGGATGCGCGCTGGGACATCGCTCCTGGCGTCGCCAATCTCGTCGGCCATTTCGAACGGGCAAGGCGCGACGGCGCTGCCGCACGCCAGGATCTCGAAATCATCAAGACGCACGAGCCTCCCCTGGACGGCGCGCCCGCCATCTACGTGATCCGGGATGGACGGTCCGCCATCGTCTCGTATTTCCACTATCTGAACGATATTCAGGGACTGCCCGCAACCCTGGAAGAGCTGATCCGCGGCGAGATCTTTCCAGGTTTCTGGGCGGATCACTACAAGGCCTGGGACCCCAAGCGGCGCGCGGCCACGCTGTTCCTGAGGAATGAAGAGCTTGCCGCCTCGCCCGAGGAAGCCTGCAACACAATCGCCGACTTTCTCGGAAGATCGGCAACGGGCGATTTGAATGTCGGTTTCGCCGATCTCCACAAGATGTTTCCCGCCTATTTCCGGTGCGGCGATGACAGAAAAAACATCGCCGAGATCGAGCCGCATCAGAAGCTCTTCGATTCGATGCACGGCGATGTCATGCGCGAGCTTCGCTATTACTAGCGACAATTGTTGCGTTCGCCAACGAAAGCCTCGCTATGTTAAGGCACCTTCGGCAAACACGCATGCAACCTGTGGGTCGCAACCCGAAATACTCATTTCGAGCAGAACTGGCCGGCTCAACCTCCACAACCGGACCCCTCACCGTGGGCGCATATTTCACCAAGAGTTGAGATGGAACGTAGAAGTCAAAATTTAATGCTGTTGTCCCTGTACGGCTACCGCGATAGCGTTGGCTTGAACTCTAGCGAAATGTTGATCCGAGGCATCTTTCGTCAACTGAACCGGAGCATTCTTCGCCTGCTTGGCAAGCGGGCCAAGCGTTATAATCAAATCGTTTGTATTTGTTCGTTGTCCTATCAGAAGATTTGAGCCCGTGTTTGCCGACACGCGCGCAAGTTTCCACGTCGGTGTGACAGAGCCGCCAAGGGTCGCAACAAACGTTATTTCCTCGGTAAAAGTATTATACGCTTTAGCGTATGGACCTCCTTCACCAAGCGAAGGATTTCCCAACTTAGCCACCAATGCCTTGTCATAAATAAACTCTCTGATTCTTAAGTCGCCATCGACCAGAAATCCGGAGTTGACTTCCCGACAAGAACTTTCAGGTATTTTATTCAGCAAGTCTGCATTGCGAAATGTATATTGTATTGTCTCAGTTCTCAAGGCATTCGCCGACGCTGTTACTCCCACACTGAATGAAAAATACTGGGTGATTGGGCTACCGTAATAAATTGCGCTCCTTAATGGATCAGTGAAGGTGACGCCCGGCGCCACACCGCCTTGATCTTCAACCGTGATGCTTTGGGTCACTGTGGTGCCCCATTCTCTAACCCATGGAAGTTTTAATCTTTCTGATTCTCTTAGACCTTGTGTAATCTCACATGTAACGTGATTAACAATACTAGTTTCGTAGTCGCCTCCCGGTGTAAAGCCTGCCTTATCCGGCCTATCGTCCACAAACACATCCTTAGCGGGTGTGTTAAGCCCACATCCAGTGTTCAGTGCCAAGATAACTGATAAAAAGAGAGAGAGACCAATTTTGTTGTTCTCAACAATCATTTTGCTGATGCCCCAACCATGTATCAAATGCACGAAGCTTTATGTCAAGCAAGAGCTAAACTTCGGAAACAATGTGCTTGATGATTGGGTATCGTCATATGATTCGTCGGGGAGCGAAATAAACTGATACTCGTAACAGAAAAATCCCCGACCGCGCGTGGCCTCCGAGTGACATCGCTATTATGGCTGGTTGAAACGGAGCTATCGCTTCGCGTCTGGTCGCAATTAAATTACAAGAGAGCGCTTTCAGGAAAAACGCATGCTGATTTCTGCCCGAGGCGCCAAGAACATAGATCAAATTTGGCGCATCGGCGGTCGCCGCTTATGCTCTGGGCGGCTTGCTTCACACATTTTGCAGCGCCATAAGTTACTCGAAAATCAAGCTCTAGGGGCATTGTACCTGATTCGGATCTACGCAATTCCCATCGCGATCGCATTTCCCTATGCCCTCGCAAGGGTGGCCACAAAGCACTTTTTCTCCATTCCAGCACTTGACACTTTGAAAAGGTTTCTTGCCACGGGATGTAATAGTGTTAGTGTCTTCTGATTTGTTGGTGTTGGGTTCCACAATGGTATTAGGTTTCGTAATCTCGTTAGATTCTGCTACGGGAATGTAATTGCCATGCTGTCCCCCAGAGCTGCATTGGCCAGCCATGCATTGACTTGCTGCGACTTTTAAGGTGTCCTCGGATGGAGAGATTTTCTGGCTCCGGCTTGAAGAAGAGGCAAAAATAATCAGCGATAGCGCCAAGAAGGCATAAAGTGCATGTTTATGTGAAATCACGTCCGTATCTCCCGTTCCAAATCATATTGATCGTCGAAAGCAACGCCACTCCTACTCAATCGCGCTCAAAAGAGCGATGCCGTCCGGCGTTCCCAAGCCGGTGTAGGGAGCCCATGTATTCGTAATCATGTTCGCGCCTTCGATAACGTAGTGCACGACACCCTTCTCGACATTTGCGTAAAGGAACGGATTGAGGAAACCGACGTTCTTTTCTTTTGCTTGATTTAGTCTCGCTATCAGACCCGCCATCAAAGGCGCAACAGCACTCGTTCCTTCTGAAGCTCCTTCCCAAGAGTCAACTCTCGTGAAGTAGTTGTTGGCGCACATGGCGATGTCCGGTACGCCGCGCCCGGGCTCGCCATTCGCAACGGCGGCTTGAACGTTGGTCTGATAGCTGGGAACCTGATAGATCCCACTTATGCCGCCACCACTCTCTTTCCACACAATGTCCTTGCCGCGCTCAATTAACGTCCCTCCGCAGCCAAGAACCAAGTCGTCACAAGCGGTGTGATAAACCTGTCGATCATCGCCTGAAGCCACGCAGACTGTTATCCCAAGCACCGCCGCTGCCGCAAAGTATTCATGATAGGCTTGGAGCGCTTGTTGATCGATTGTTTCTTCCGCGTCCCCCCAGCTAATTGAAATGACGCTGGGTTTTCTCTGAGTGTCATGGACGGCAGCGCTGATGGCATTCAAGAACCCTTGATCTCCGCCGTTGGGAGCAAAGTAAACCGCAATCTTCGCCTTCGGCGCAACCGCTCCCGCCACCTCGATATCAAGCATAACTTCGCTATCATCCGTAGAGGCAGTTGCGGTCGGATTGTTTCCGGCATGATCGACGGAGATCGATGATACAGTTGGCGTGCTTAAACCAATCTCCAGAAAATAGGCGGTAAGATCGCTGTTCCGATAGCTTCCGCCTAGCTCGATGATAGCTATCGTTTGTCCCTCTCCGTCCAGAGCGACGCCATTACATTTGCATTCATCCGGGAAATTGTACCGTTTGGCATACTCGAACGGCGGGACGCCTTTTGCTGTACCGGTTCGAACGTTACCGGTGCGGGCATGCCGACGTAATGACCTGTGTTTTGGGCGCGTATCGAACCCAAAAACGCCAGTAACGATGCCGTCTAGCTCTCCCGGAATCGTAATCTTTCCCTGTCTCCCCCGATATCTTCCTGAAGGATTATCGTAGATCTGAATGTCGGCTCCGAATGCGCTTCGCAAATCGCCTAGTTTTCCTCTCAAGACAATCGATCGTTTCAGACCGCTCCGATCCATGACCATCAGGTTGTGCTGCTGGGCAAAATGCTCGATCTTATCCAGGTCGGCTTGACTGGCACCAATCCGCTTTTCGAGCTGGTTATGTGTGAGATATTTCCGCTTAGACAGCGGAGTGTTCGCTAATTGGTAAGCTTTCTTCGTCAGGTATTCTAAGCTTCCCAAGGAGCGGACGCGGACAGTTAGGCACGCAATTTCGTCAGGATCAACTGGCCCAACCACTCGGGAGCCAGGCAGTAGTTCTTTGTGACTACCTCGTAAATCTACATGTTGCATTTATTCCATCTACTATAAGTAGAAACATTTAGCCACACCACCTTATGCCCCGCGCGACTACTTTTGATCGGTGCGCATCCACAATATTAGTAACATTGTTACCTGTTGTAAACTTATTTTAAGTTGATGTGCAAGAGCGTAAGGCGCACTTCGAGTGATGGGCAAGCATTGGGGTATGAACAGCGGCTCAACCCCCAACAGCAGGTACTCCCCGAAATGGGCCAGATTTCCGCACCCGGCCTGTCGCTTCCTTTGTGGCGGAATGACGCAGGGATATCGCCGCCCGGTTTTCCCTGAAGGGCGAAACGGGTCGATTCCAAACTCGGGCTCCGTTTCAGTGCACAACCGCTGTACCCTCAGGAGCGGAATTTCCGGATCGAAGGCTTGTGACGTGCATAGGCGACCCAAGCAGCGCGCTCTCGACAGTAAGTTTTGAACCAAACTGGACATGATGGCCGAATGACCGATCGTTACTGTGTCGCAGCTCGCGTTATAACCTGAAGCTTGACCTTCTACAAATGGTCACTTGTAAACGGATTATTGATCCGGCCCTATGAAGTCTCTACTCGGCAGTCTGCGCTCGTGAGTCTGCGATGAATTGCGCGTCGAAGGTTCGCTCCCGGTAGCATTGGCGGCTCGCTTCGGGATGGGCACCGACCGGTTCGGCATCCCCTGGATGATCAACTGCGAGATGGACGCGTAAAAGTACGGCCCCCTGCAGCATCTTTGCTGCAGGGGGCCGTGCCACTTTCCTGCCTCTGCTGGCGGAGCAGCGAGCACGTTCTTCGTGATTACGCCGCCAGAGAGCCGACGACCGCAACCACCTTCTCAACTACCCCGATCACGGTCTGGATATCGTTCCATAGCGTTGATATGTCCGTATTCGCCGCGCTTCTGTATTGAATTGAGCATCCAGCCTCTAGGTCGGCCCATAGGTCTTTAATTGTACCGTTATTTCCGTTATTGTCCCATTGGTAATTGTTGTTTGATAAGGGGATGCCTGCACCAATTCCACCCGTAACCGCAAAGCTAAAAACGGTACCGCTTTTGCTTTTTAGCACAACAAGGACGCTAAAGTTGTAGGGCAAATAGGCACTATTGTTCAGTTGCCCAGTGAAATTGTAGTTTCCATTCGAGGTAACAGTGAGACCTACAGGTCCCCGAATAGAGCCAACGTCGAGGCCCTCGAGGTCCACCTCGTGGCTCCATGAGATCGAGGTCGGGGTCACTTTTATTTCGCTCGGGCTTGCGCCATCCCACCAGGAATCCCAAATTGTGCCGCCTGCATCTACATAGGTAAAATGCTGCTGCGAGTTCCACACCCAGATGAAAGCGTCGTGGGATGCATTGGGGCCGCTCGTCATCCCGCCGTTGTTGATCTTCTGCAAGTTCCAGTGCCCGCTGCCGTCATACCAGGAATCCCAAAGATTTCCAGCTTCGTCCCTGTAGCCAATGTGCTGCTGCCGATTGAAGACAGATACAAATGGCGCTCCTACGGATGCAGGGCCACTTGTGTTCCCTCCGGAATTGATCTTCTGCAGATGCCAGCTATTGCTGTTGCTGTCCCAGAAAGCGTCATAGATTGCTCGATCGGCGCCCAAATAGGTAAAGTGCTGCTGAGTGTTTGAGTAATCAACCCATATAAAGGGGCGCGTGTCGGGCAACGCTGAGGAGCCGGCGGTGTTGCCACCGTTGTTGATCTTTTGCAAATTCCAGTGACCGCTACCGTCATACCAGGAATCCATGATGGCGCCGTTGGCGCCCTGATACCCAATATGTTGCTGCTGATGAAAGATGCATCCTTCCGGGCTGCTGGATGCTGGAGGGCCACTTGTGTTCCCTCCGGAATTAATCTTCTGCAGATGCCAGCTATTGCTGTTGCTGTCCCAGAAAGCGTCGTAGATTGCGAGGTCAGTGCCAAGATACGTGAAATGTTGTTGCGTATCAGTATAGTCTACCCAAATCGACACCCAATTTGCCCAACTTCCAAATTTGGCTGCCGGGCCGGTCGTATTGCCACCGTTGTTGATCTTCTGCAAGTTCCAGTGACCGCTACCGTCATACCAGGAATCCCACAGATTTCCGGCGTTGTCGATATAGGCAAAGTGCTGCTGATTACGATAGACGCCAATGAATGGACCTTCGACTGCGATAGGGCCTGTGGTGTTGCCTCCATTGTTGATTCTCTGCAAGTTCCATTTGTTGCTGTGAGGATCATACCACAAATCCCAAATATTCCCTGAGTTGTCTCTGTACCCGATATGCTGCTGTCCATTGTATATAGACACGAACGGTATCTGTACCGTTGCGGGGCCACTGGTGTTACCGCCATTGTTAATTTTCTGAAGATTCCAGGACATTGAGCGCTCCCTTTTTGTTTTTCGATCAGAATGAAACAGGATCCCTTACTGCGAGGACTCCTGCCTATGACAAACGATCTAGACTAAAAGTATCCGATTAATTCGGTCGCGGCAAGTGTGATCATCTCTGAGGCCGCCTGGGATGTATGGCCTGCTTGCGTCTTGGTTGCAGTCATCCCTAGGCCACAGTCTGATAACTTGTGGGTGAATCTTTTAGTTTAAGCTAAGCTTACGATAACTGGAAAATGAACAGCATGGCCGCTTCAGCAACGATCGCCACCGCTGCGAGGAGTGCAGCGCGAAACATCGGGGCATGTCCGTTCGTTGCCCGAGGCCGAAGAACGTCATTGATACGACAAGCCCAAAGGCGGCTCGGCAGCAGGCCATTCGTGCCATTCCCGCTTCTGCCCCAACAAGAGAAATTTTAGGCGACAAGCCAAATTTCGGGAATCAGCCTCTTGCGGCACAAAATGAAGCCGCGAAGAAGCGTTGCAATGAACGCGCGCCGCTTCAGGAGGCCAGCCCTCGCTCCTCCGCGCCTTGCCGATAGAGCTCGTCGATAACAGGCTGGAGACGCCCGATAACGGCTGCGCGTTTCACCTTCATGGTAGGGGTAAGATCGCCGCTCTCGATTGAAAGCGGCTGCGGCAGGATCATGAACCGCCGGATATTCTCGACGCGCGCGTGGCGGGCATTGATCGAGTCGATGCCCGCTTGCAGCTCCCGGCGGATGGCGTCCCCGAGCTGCGGATCATCCTCCGCCAACCCCCAATCCGCCGCGAGCTGGGCCACCGCCGCTGCGTTCAGCGTAAGGATCGCCGTCAGGTACGGACGCCGTTCTCCGCAGACAATGGCATGCTCGACCAGGGGAAGGGCCACAAGCTCCATTTCGAGGTTGGCAGGCGCGATGTTCTTGCCGCCCGAGGTGATGATGATGTCCTTCTTGCGCCCGGTGATATAGACGAAGCCGTCCTCATCCATGCGGCCGAGATCGCCAGTGTGCAACCACCCGTCGGCAAGCGCCTTTTCCGTGGCTTTCGGGTCTTTCGCATAACCCGAGAAGATATACGGCCCTTTGACGAGGATTTCGCCTTCCGGGCTGATCTTGAGCTCGAGCCCCGGATGCGCGCGTCCCACCGAGCCGACCTTTCCCGCGCCGGGGAGGTTCGTCGTCCCGGCGCCGCAGGTCTCGGACATGCCCCATAATTCGCGGACCGCGAGGTCGAGGCCGTTCAGGAAGTGCAGCGTCTCTTCGGGGATCGGCGCCGCGCCGCAAGCGAAGTAGCGAACACGGTCGAATCCCATGGCCTGTTTCGCCTTCGTGTGCACAAGCCTTGCGGCAAGCGCCTTGGCGAGACCCGTCTTGATCCCTGGGGGCAGGCCCATGCGCTCCTTGCGATGCCACTCCTGGCCCGTCCGCACAGCCCACCGCGCGACGCTGCCCTTCATTCCTTTTGCGTTCGCGATTTGCAGCTGGGCGGCGGCTGCGATCTTTTCGTAAACGCGCGGCACGCCAAAAAAGATGTGGGGCCGCACTTCCTTGAGATACTGGGCGAGCTGCTGAATATCCGGTGCGAAGTAGACGGCGTTTCCGACGGTCAGCGGGAAATGCACCGTGATCATGCGCTCGGCGATGTGCGCGAGCGGCAGATAGGAGAGGGCGCAATCCTCTTCGGATACGTCCCAGAGTTGCTGGATGAGGCCCGCGGTCGCGGTCAGCGCGCCGTGGCTGAGCTGCACTGCTTTCGGTGCGCCGGTCGTGCCCGACGTGTAAATCAGGCAGCCGATATCGGCAGGCTTGATCGCCTGCAAGCGCCGCTCGATCTCAGGATCGAACCGGCTGTCGCCTTTGGCAAGAAATGCCTCCCACGTCATCTGCAGGGGATCGTCGGCTGGCGCGCGCTTCATCATGATGACATGACGCAAGGCGTTCAGCTGCGCGCGCTCCTTTGCGATCCGCTGGAAGTGCTCCTCCTTTTCGGCGAGCACGATCTCACATTGCGCATGGTTGATGATGTAGGCGGCATCCTGGGCGGATGAGGTGAAGTAGATTCCCGCAACCGATGCGCCCACCATCATCGCGGCCAAATCCATGATGGCCCATTCGGGCCTGTTGTAGCCGAGGACGGCGACCGAATCGCCCGGCTTTACGCCAAGCGCAATGAGCGCGCGAGCCGCCTGCCGAACTTCATCGCGATAGGTATTCCAGGAGGTCGGCGCCCAGCCAGCATCGTCCCGCACGTAGTAGGCAGGTGCGTCTCCTCTGCGCGCAGCGGTATCCAGGAAGCGCTGGGGAGGCGAGACGAAGGATTGGCTTCCATCAGCTTCCGACGCCGGCGCCTTCCTCTGCATGGATCGCTCCTCCCAGGTTGAGCATTGCTCTTGCTTCTTCCGGCGACGCGATTGCGCGCCCTGCATTGCGCGCGCATTGGGCCAGGGCTTCGATGAGCGCGCCGTTGCTGACGGCCTTTTCCCCGCTTGGCAGATAAAATGTATCTTCAAGCCCTGTGCGCAACATCCCGCCCAGATCGGCGGCGCGCTGATGGACCGGCCAAATCTCCGCGCGGCCGATCAGCGTCGTCTGCCAGGGTGCGTCTTTGCGCCGGTATTTCAAAAGGAAAGCAAGAAGATCGGCATCGACCGGCATCCCGGAGGCGACGCCCATCACAAAATTGTATTGCGCCGCTTCCGCCATGCCGTTCTCGATATAAAGACCGACGGAACGGACGATGCCGACATCGAAGCACTCGAACTCGGGGCGAGAGCCGCTTTCCGCCATCGCGTCGAGGAAAGCTTTCACCTTCGAGACTGGGTTGTCGAAGAGGAGCGGAGGCCAGGCCCATTGCTTGTCCGCCCGGAGCTTCAGGTAGTTAAGGCTGCCTGCGTTGCAGGCTGCGATTTCCGGCCTCGTACGCTTGAGGCAGGCGACCGGGCCAGAAATGTCCGCGCCGAGCACGCCGGTGGTCTGATTGATGATGACGCCCGGACAGGCGGACCGGATCGCGCTTACGGCCTCCGCGGCGACGTCCGGCTCCCAGCTTGGCAAACGCCCCATGCCGGGGGTTTGGCAGCGAAAGTGCACGTGCATGATGGAGGCCCCGGCGTCGAACGCCTCGCGCGCAGACTGCGCCATCTGCTTCGGCGTGACAGGCACCATCGGATGCTGGCGCGGGTCGGTCAGGACGCCATTCAAGGCGCATGTGAGGATTGCCTTAGACATTGGCGGGCTCGTCCAGCTTTTCGATCTCGAAGAGAAGCGCTTGCATCGCAACCTGCGCGCCCGCCTGAGCGTGGACGCTTCTGACCCGGCCCGCGTGGATGGCAGTCACCCGCGTTTCCATCTTCATGGCCTCGATAAGCGCAAGCGTCTGCCCGGCCAGGACGCTTTGCCCCGCCTCTGCGAAGACGTTGAGCAGAAGGCCAGCGACAGGGGCGGTGATCCTCGCTCCATCGGCGGCATCACCCGCGGCGTGATGGCTGCCGGCTTCGCTGAAGACGAAGGCGGAGCCGCCGGTGGCAAGGTGCAGGTTCGCCCCGTTCCAGACTGCAGTGGCGCGCCTGCGCACCCCAGACGCCTCGAAGACGATGTCGGGGAGGCGGACATCTATCAAAGTAATTTCAGCACCGCCGCCGTCGAAGGACACTGCGATTGCCCCTTCGCGCGAGCGCTTGTAGCGCACCGTCCTGCGCTCGCCGCCGCAATCGAGTTCGAGCGAGAAATCGAACGCGTGGGCCAGACCAGAACCATTCGCCGACGCTCCCGCGGTCGGCGTAAAGAGCAGCGGCCAGCGCCCAGACCTCGTTCGCCGGGGCTGGGTGCTTGAACAGCGGGGCTTTCGCCTCAAACCAGGCGTCGAGCGTATTGGTGGCGAGCGATGACTCGTGGAAATCCCTGCCGCGCAGCAAGCGGGCGAGAAACTGCTGGTTTGTCGGAAAGCCAAGCAGCGCGTCATCTTCCAGCGCGCAGGCAAGCCGCCGGGCCGCCTCTGCCCTGTCGCGGCCAAAGGCGATGACCTTGGCCACCATCGAGTTCGTAATAGGGCGAGACTTCGCTGCCCTCCTCGACGCCCGTATCGACCCGGATGCCGCCGCGCGAGCAGGGCGCGCGAAGCACCGTGCCGGTTTGCGGGCGGAAGCCATCATAGGGATCTTCCGCGCAAAGCCGCGCCTCGATGGCGTGGCCGCGGAGCGAAATCTGATCCTGCCGCAAGGGAAGCGGCTCGCCCGCCGCGATGCGCAGCTGCCATTCCACGAGATCGAGCCCGGTCACCAGTTCCGTTACGGGATGCTCGACCTGAAGCCGGGTGTTCATTTCCAGGAAGTAGATGTTCAGCTCCGCATCCGCGATGAACTCCACGGTGCCCGCGTTTCGGTATCCGGCGGCCCGCGCCGCCTCTACGGCATAGCCGGTCAACCTCTCACGAAGGGCAGGGGTGAGGACCGGGCTCGGCGCCTCCTCGATGATTTTCTGCCGCCGCCGCTGAGGGGTGCAATCGCGCTCGAAGAGGTGAACGATGTTGCCGTGGGCATCGCCGAAAACCTGCACCTCCAGATGGCGCGGGTGGTCGATGAGCCGCTCCAGCATGAGCCGGTCATCGCCGAAGGCGCTCTTTGCCTCGCGCCGCGCCGCCGCAAGCTGCTCCTGTAACTCGCTAGCGGCGCGTACGGGGCGGATTCCCCTGCCTCCACCGCCGCCAACCGCCTTGATGAGAAGCGCGAAGCCGAGCTTCTGGGCTTCAGCCGCAAGCCGCTTGTCGGATTGATCTTCGCCATAATAGCCGGGCACGCAAGGCACGCCGGCCGCCTGCATGACGGCCTTCGCGGCGGCCTTGTCGCCCATCTTCCGGATCACGGCGGCAGGCGGTCCGATGAACACGGTCCTCGCGCGCTCGCAAGCTTCGGCGAAATCGGCATTCTCGGCGAGAAAACCATAGCCGGGGTGGATCGCCTCCGCGCCTGTCTTCCGCGCGGCTTCGAGAATGGCGGGAATATTAAGATAGCTGTCCTGCGGAGCCGGGGGACCGATCCGCACCGCCTCATCTGCAACGCGGACATGCAAGGCGTTTGCATCGGCGTCAGAAAACACCGCAACGGTTCTATAGCCCATGGCTCTCGCCGTGCGGGCAACGCGGCAGGCAATCTCGCCGCGGTTGGCGATAAGTATTTTCTGGAAAGGCCTAAAAATCATTATGGCTTCGCCGCTGTTTTCGCAACGAAGCCATATGTAGGTCTCGATGCCGCCGCCGCCAACGGCGGAGCGGACGCGGTGCTATTGCACCTTCGGCGTCGCCCTCACCGCGAGCAGCAAATTCGAGGGCTTGCCCCAGTGGTAGCCGACGGTAAAGTTCAGCGGCCCCTCACTTCTTTTCTTGAAGAGTTCCACCAGCTTAGGCTGCTGTGCATGCGCGAACTCCCGGATCGGCGCGAGATAGGCGCCGAAGGGGTGAAGCTGCCATTCGTTGTCGTTCAGATATTTGAGAGGAACGCCCGTGTCATCCTGAACGAGCGAAACCGTGTTCTTCAAGAGGAAATCCCGAACCTCAGAAAAACCGGGGTTGTGCAGAAGGTAGGATGCGCTTTTCACAAAGGCGTCGCCCTGCCCAAAGGTTTCGCAGAACTTCAGGAAACCGCCATTCGGAACGCCCTTGTTCGAGAGGTCCGTCCTGAAATAGTAGAGCGTGCGCTCCTCGCCGTCGCTTCCGGCGAATACCACTTTCGCGCCCTTGCTGGCAGGCACGAAACCGGCCTCATCCAGGGGATGAAGCTTGCCATCCTTGTCCAGCCCGACGAGGCTGACGTCATGGATCGTCATGCCGGAGCGGGCAAGGAAGACATAGATGATCGGGAGCGTGCCGGAGAGCTTCGGACGGGAAAGCTGAGAGCCCATCTGGCTGGTGATGAAATAGCTGTGCTTCAGAAGGTTGCCAAGCGCGGCGCGAATACCGTTCACTTCGCCAGCCATCGTGTGCGAGGTGATATCGCTCAGCTCCGGGATGGCGCCGGTTTGCTCGAGCCCGGCCATGATGATCGTTTTCGCATTCGGGAAGAACGCATTTGCGTAGAGGTAATCCGGCCCGCTGAACATGTAGTACAGGACCGGCTGCGCCTGCTTGATGTTGGCGGAAGACCAAGCCCGAACCTTCTCGAGTTGTCTGTTCTCGAGGGATTTCCAATCGGCGTTGAAACCCTCCGCGTGCTTTTTCCAGGCCGCATCGCTTGTCAGGCTTGCGAGAGGCGAGTTCGCCGACGGCTGAAGTCCGGCCAGGAAATGAGCGATGTCATCCGACGCTTGCCCGTCCGCCGCACGCGCCAAGCCTGGCGCAAGCGCAACCAGGAATGCGCACAGAAAGAAGGATCGAAGAAACACGTTCATTTTGGTCATACAACTAGCTCCTTTTTGAGAGGCGCGCGGACAGAGCATAGATCAGAAGCCCGGCCATCATTGTGAAGAGACTCGCAATCGATTGAAGTGGGCGTTCGATCAGGAGGTGTGCAAGGACGAAGCCGGTAACAGCCAGAAAGAGGACCGGTGTGACCGGATATGCCCACGCGCGGTACGGCCTCTTCAGGTGTGGCTGACGATAACGCAGGACGATCACGCCCAGAACTGCCAGGAACGAACAGAAGGTCAGGCTGAACTGGATGAAATCGAGCACGGCCTCGAAGCTCTGAGTGAGCATCAGCACCGTTGCGACGACAAGCTGAAGCAGCAACGCGTTGGCTGGCACGCCATTGCGGGCGGTTCGCGAAAACACCTCAAGCAAGGGATTATCTTCTCCCATGACCATGGTGACGCGGGGGCCGACCCACATCATCGCGCTTATTGAAGAGATCAGCCCGATGCAGATCAGGGCGGCGACTATCCGTCCTCCCGCCTCGCCGAAGATGTGACGGCCGGCGATCAGTCCCACGTCGATCTGCCCGGCCAGTTCACTGACGGGCGTCGTATAGAGGAAGACCGCGTTCAGGGCGACGTAGAGGATTGTGACGATCAGCACCGCGGCGAGGATCGAGCGGGGCAGGTTACGCTCCGGATCTTTGATTTCGCCCGCGATATAGGTGGCCGCGTTCCAGCCCGAGTAGGCGTAAAGAACGAAAACGAGGCTGAGCGCAAACGGCCCGCTGGTGATGTAGCCGATGTCGGCCGTCGAGGGCGCGAAGGAAATCGGCTGAGGATCGGAAACGAAGAGTCCAGCCAGAATCAAAACCACGATCAGCCCGAGCTTGATAAGCGTCGAGGCGTTCTGCAGTGCGCTTCCGCTGTGGATGCCGAAAAGATGCACGGCCGAGACAAGCCACGTGATCCCGATCCCAAGCACGAGAACGGGAGCTCCAGGGAAGACACCCGCGAAATATTGCCCGAAGGCCATGGCCGCCAAAGCCACAGGCGCCGCAAAACCGACCGTCGCGGATATCCAGCCCGCCATGAAGCCGATGGACGGGCGGAAAGCGCGCGAAAGGAAGTTGTATTCCCCGCCCGAGCGCGGGAAAGCCGCGGCGAGCTCGGAGTAGGAAAGCGCCCCGCATAACGCCACAAGCCCGCCGACAACCCAAAGCATCGCCAGGGAAAAGGGCGATGGAATATCGCGGACTTGAAACCCAAGACTTGTGAAGACGCCGGTGCCGATCATGTCTGCGACCGCAAGCGCTGTCGCAGTCAAGACAGATACTTTTCGCAGATCGAACGCCCGTTGACGGGAGCCCGCTGCGCCGCCCGGCGTCGCTTCTTCCATAGTTATCGATGAATCGCTCATGAGCTGGGTCTTATCAACTAACGAGCGGTTCAACAATTCCGCGATTGGTTAATGTTATGTTAGTTGCTTTAGGGCAACTTAGGCTTCGCAACAGGCGCAAAGAGGATTGTACCGCGGCAACGCTTTAGAAAGTGCTTTCGTAACAAGTTTGGCAATGGTCGAGCTCATCATATCGACAAGATTCAGCTTTATCCCATGGCCTTATCCTGCGGTCGAGCAATCGGCGGCAGGCAGCGAAAGTGTGCAAGTACCTTTGAAACAGCCTCGGCCCATGATTCAAAGCATTTTACGCAAGATTCCTTTTTTTCTCGCGGCAATGATCGCGATCATCGCCAGCGGATGCCGGAACGAAGCCGAATCCGTGGGCTTCGTCCATGAAAACGCAAGCGTGAACGAAAAAGTCAGCACTGCCAGCTTCGTTGATGAGGAGCGGCCCACCCAATATGTTCCCCGTGAGGACCGCCCCAACCGCGTGGGGAAGCAGGCGTTCCTGAAGACAGATACAGACCGGACTTCGGTCGAGCTCGAGTCGATGCTCGTTCCAGTGAAGATGGTGAAAAAAGGATCGGCCATCAAATCCGAACCGCCTCTGCTTCCGTTGAGGCGCACAAAGACGAAGCTTGTCCAATTCGAAACCGCGCCGTTCCCCTATCACGGCATCAATCCCAATACGGGCCGGCCCTTCCTCGACGTCAGCGAGGGAGGCAGGCGCGGGCATCGGACATCCAGCGGCGAGGTATACTGGGAGGATAGAACCTACAGCGACAGCCGTGTGCTCCTGCACATCCCGCGCGGTTTCGATCTGAGACGGCCAGCGCTGATGGTGATTTTCCTGCATGGCCACGGCGCCATGCTGCAGCGTGACGTCATCGACCGTCAGCGCGTACCGGAGCAGGTCTCGGAGGCCGGCGTGAACGCGGTTCTTGTGGCCCCGCAGCTGGCCTCGGACGCCGCCGATTCAAGCGCGGGCAAATTATGGCAGCCGGGCGGTTTCCAGGATTTCCTGGACGAGGTGAGCTTCGAGCTTGCCAACGCGCATGGCGATCCGCGGTCGAAAGCGTATTTCGACAGGATGCCTGTCGTGATCGTGGCCTACAGCGGCGGTTACATGACAGCTGCCTCCTGCATCCGCCATGGCGGAGGGGGGGCCAGGGTCCGCGGCATTGTTCTCCTTGATGCGCTCTATGGCGACATGGATACGTTCGCAAACTGGATCTCGACGCGCGACAAGGCCTTCTTCGTCAGCGCTTATGCGAACTCCACGCGGGCGAGAAACACCGAGCTTGCAAGCATGCTGAAGGGGCATGATGTTATCGTCGGCACGAAGTTGAAAGGTCCGCTGCGCGGCGGAAGCGTGACGTTCATTTCCACGGCGCCGGAAACCGAACACCGGAATTTCGTGACCCAAGCCTGGGCGCATCACCCGATCAAGGACTTGCTCCAGCGGTTGCGGGTCGAGGCGCGATAAAGCGTTTTACGCTTGTGAATGCAATGCGCCAGCGTGAGGGTGGCCCTGAGTTGTTTTCGTCGACGGGAATGCAGACCAGAGTCAGAAATTCTGATCAAACAACCGCGCCAACATGAAAACGAACGGGCGCAGGCCCTCGTCGAGCGTGGCAGCTTGACCGTTCATGCCCTCAAGCAGGTAAACCGGTTCACCGGCAGGAACGGGCAGGCTCAACCAGCGTGTTGTTGCCGTCCTCCTCTGAGGGGTTTTGATTAGGAGTGAGCTTCGGCGGCAAGGTCCTGTGATTCAGGACGATCAGAACCTCCAGCAAGTAAGAAACAAAATCGGTGTAGCTCCAGCCAAGCTGCTCAGCCTCAAGCCAAACATTTTCTATCTTCCTCTCTATCGACATTTTCAGCTTGGAACCGTGCGGCGCTCTTTGCGCTGCTGCGGGTACGCTTCCCCCTACGATCGCAAGTTTCGCCGACTGCAATTCCTTCGAACCTCCGATTGTAGGCATCACCGTCCCCCTTTCGCTGCAACTGTTAGGCTGCCGCACGTGCATTTCAGGCGGACTCAACAGTGCATTTAAATAATGGTTCCGATCTTTATTAAATTTAGCGCGAGCGGGATGCCATCGCCACAGGGCGACGAGATGAGGACGCTGAACTTTATCCCGTGCTGGCCCCCAGCTGCCGGTCGATAATCGCGTTCGTGTCGATGCGGGCGCGGCTCGCCCCATAGTTCAGGCCGCGCGCCTCAGCGCTCAGCCGCACATCGCAGAACCCCGAGGCGACAGCTTCCGGGCTGTGGCGGAACAAGAGCGCCGATGCCAGGGCAAGCGCCATCGTTTCCGCCACATGGCGCGCGTCGGTTTCCGGCGTCCCCTTGCCCACGGCACGAGAAAGCTCGTCGAAACAGCGGTCGAAGCAGTGATGCGAGCCGCGCGCGGGCGCAAGTTCCTCGAAGTAGGCGTCGAGCGAAGCAGGCTCCTTTTGGAACGTCCGCAGAATATCGAGCGCGATCACATTGCCGGAGCCCTCCCAGATCGCGTTGACGGGGGCTTCGCGATAGAAGCGTGGCAATGGGCTGTCCTCGACATAGCCGCCGCCGCCCGTGCATTCGAGACATTCATAGACGAAATGCGGCGTCCTCTTCGTGATCCAGAACTTGCCGAGCGCCACCGCGAGCCGCGCGAAGCGCCGTTCGTGCTCGCCCTGGCCGTCGAACGCGCGGGCGACGCGCATGATCAGCATTGCGGCGGCCTCGTAATCGAGGGCGATGTCGGCAACGACGGCGCGCATGAGCGGCTGGTCGATCAAGGTCTTCTGGAAGGCGCTCCGATGGCTCACGTGATTCACAGCCTCGGCCAGCGCGCGGCGCATGATGCCCAGCGATCCCGCCATCGTGTCGAGCCGCGTATGATGCACCATCTCGATGATGGCAGCGATGCCGCGCCCTTCCTCGCCGACCATTTGCGCGTAGGTGTTGTGGTATTCGATTTCGGAGGAGGCGTTCGACTTGTTGCCGAGCTTGTCTTTCAGCCGCGTGATCTGGATGGCATTGCGCTCGCCATCGGGCTTGATGCGCGGAACGAGAAAGCAGCTGAGCCCGCGGTCGGTGTAGGCGAGCGTCAGGAACGCGTCGCTCATGGGCGCGGAGCAGAACCATTTGTGGCCCACGAGCCGGTAATCCGCCCCCGGTCCGCCCTTGCCCAGGGGAGAGGCGCGGGTGGTGTTGGCGCGCACATCGGAACCGCCCTGCTTTTCCGTCATCGCCATGCCGACGGTAACGCCGCGCTTTTCGGCGATGGGGCGCAGCGGCGCGTCATAGACGCCGTCGATGAGTTTTTGCACCCAAACGCCCGCGATATCCGGCTGATGGCGAAGGGCCGGGACGCTGGCATAGGTCATGCTGATCGGACACATTGTGCCGGCCTCGGCCTGGGTGAGAAGCGCCAGCATGGCGGCATGTGCGACATGCTTTCCGTCCCGCTCTTCCCGCCAGCCGATGCTGTGGATGCGATGGTTCATCGCGAGCGCGATGATCTGGTGATAGGCCGGATGAAAGGTCACCTCGTCGATGCGCCTGCCAAAGCGGTCGAACGCGTGAAGTTCCGGCAGATAGCGGTTTGCATCCTCCCCCCACTGCAGCACCTCTTCCGAGCCTGCCGCCGCTCCCAGCGCCGAGAGCGGCTCCTCAACCCAATCGCCGCCGTGGAGCCGGGCAGCCTCGCGAAGCGCGCGGTCCTCCGCATAGAGGTTGCGCCCCCCGAACGGCGGCGGAACGTTGATCACTTCATGCGTTTCGAGCTGAGACTGCGGGGCGTAAATACGCATCGGCCCTCTCTGGGATTGGCGATGGGGGAACGCATCATAGCATTGCCTGTACACAAGAGACACAGCTCTCGGGCGCTCTCCGCGTCATTAAGGATTGCGCACGCCGGTAACCCAACTTAGGAAGGACCTTTGTCAGGAGCCTTGAGCGGTTTTGCCCATGAGACGCTTCTTTTCCCTTGAGTACCTCGCCCTCTTTATTCCGGCGGTTCTCATATGCGTGGCGGCAGTCTGGTTCACGCTCCGGTATGTTAAACCGGCGCCGCCGCCGTCTTTTGTGATCTCGGCCGCGAGCGCGGGCAGCCCTTATTACGATCTGGCGATGCGCTTCAAGGAGCAGGTCGAGAAGAAGGGCGTCGAACTCAGTGTGCGCGAGTCTCAGGGTTCCTTCGACAACCTCAAGGCCCTGAAGGATGACAACGCGGATGTGCAGGCCGGCATCGTCCAGGGCGGCCTCTCGAACCACATCGACTCGCCGCAGCTCTTCTCGATGGGCCGCCTCCTCACCGAGCCGGTGTGGATTTTCTACCGCGGCGCGCAAAACCTCGATCGCATCACGCAGCTCAAGGGCAAACGCATCCTGATCGGGCCGGAGGGCAGCGGCACCAGTTTCCTCGCCAGGAGGCTTCTCGAAGCCAACGGCATCACGGCGGAAAACTCGAAGCTGATCGCGATGGAGCTTCCCACATACCCGGATGCCTTTGCGAGTTCCGGCGCGGACGCCGGATTTCTTGTTCTGGGGGCGGAAGCGAAGACGGTGCAAAAGCTGCTTCGGCAGCCCGACGTCAAGCTGATGAACATGGCGCAGGCCGAGGCCCTCATCCAGCGCTATCCGTATCTCAGTGTCTTGACCCTGCGGCAGGGAGTCATCGATTTCGCCAAGAATATCCCGGCTGCCGATACCTCGCTCGTTGCGACGAAGGCGATGCTTCTCATCCGCGACGATTTTCATCCGGCGCTGAGGACGCTTCTCGCGGACACAGTCCTGGCCGTGCAAAGCCAGCCGACGCTGAAGCCGACAGGAGAGGCGAAGCTCTTTACCCTTGGGACAGATGCCTTGTCGGACGATCCGGAGTTTCCGATGTCCGATGATGTTCGCCGGATCTACAAGTCCGGGCCGACGTTCTTCCAGCGGGTTATGCCGTTCTGGCTGGCGGCCCTGTTCGACCGGGCGTTCATCCTGCTTCTGCCCGTGGTCGGCATCATCTTCCCGCTCTTCAGGCTGGTGCCGATGTTCTACAATTGGCGCATGCGCCAGCGCATTCTCCGCTGGTATCGGGCGCTGAAGCTTCTTGAAAGGGACCTGACCAAAAACCCCCCAACCCCGGAGTTCATCGAGCGCAAGGAGAAGGAACTCGATCTCATCGAGCAGAAGGTGTGGCGGATTTCTGTTCCCGATCAGTTTGCGCCGGATCTGTATACTTTGCGCGATCACGTGGAATTCGTGCGCCGGCGCATTGCCCATCTGCGGGAGGCGCAGCCGAAGCCAAGCCCTGATCCCGCGGCGGCCGAGAAGTCCCCGGTTCCCGCAGCATCATGACAGGCTGTCATTCGCGCTGAGCTTGGCGAGCGTGCTGGCGGCTTCCTTTTTCGCATCCGCAGCCGCGGCGAGAATTTCGTCCATGCGCGGGAAATCGAGCGACGGGAAATGGCCGACATCCGGCCTGAGAAGGCAGTCGGGGACAGTGAGTTTCAGCTTGGCATTGATGATGGATCGAAGCGCAATCTGCTGAGCGCCAAGCAATGCCTCGATGGGGCGCGGAAGCTCCGTACCGGGCCCTGCATTTTCGCCGCTCACGTCAACAGCCATCACGAAATCTGCGTCGGACAAAAGATCGAAGGGCAGGGGATTGACATATCCACCGTCGATGAGGATACGTCCATCCAACTTCACGGGCGTAAGAAGCGCAGGCAGCGCGGAGCTTGCTGCGAGCGCGGGCAACAGCGCGCCCGCCGTGCTGACATATTGGCTCTGCGTGAAAAAGTCGGTCGCGACGGACATGAAGGGAATCTTCAGTCCCTCGAACATCTTCGGCAAGCTTGAGGGCAGCACAAGTTCGAAAATGCGTTCGGACCTGAACAACGCCGGCGCCCAGGGCCGCCAGATGTCCCAAGCTCGGCCTTGCCAGCGCGAATAGACATGGCGGATGATTGCGCTCCGCTTTCCGAAGGCCGCTTCGCAATAGCGGCGAATTTCGGCGGCCCGCATGCCTGACGCATAGACTGCGCCGATCAGCGCGCCGATGCTCGTGCCGGCGATCATCGCGGGTTTGAGGCCCGCCTCGTCAAAAGCTTCCAGAATGGCGATGTGAGCCAGCCCGCGCGCGCCCCCGCCGCCAAGCGCGAGCCCGATTTTTGCGGTCACGAGCCGCTCGCTGCTTGAGAGCCCCTCAGGCCGATGTCGCTCCGGCAGAAGCCGCCGGGCCAATCGATCTTGCCGATAGCCGCGTACGCGCGCGACCTCGCTTCCGCCACGTCACGCCCGACCGCCGAGACATTGAGAACGCGGCCCCCATGCGCCAGTGCTTCCCCGTTTGGGGCCGCTTTCGTTCCTGCGTGAAAGACGGTGACGCCATCGACCGCCCCGGCTTCTTTCAGGCCCCGGATCACGCTGCCCTTCTCGTAATCGCCGGGGTAGCCCTTTGCCGCCATCACGACCGTTACCGCGGTGTCATCGCTCCAGTCGAGTTCCACGCCCGACAAATCTCCGTGTGCGGCGGCAAGGAGCAAGGGCAGGACATCGGACTTGAGACGCAGCATCAGCACCTGGCACTCCGGGTCGCCGAAGCGGACATTATATTCGATCAGCTTCGGCCCTTCGGCGGTGATCATCAGCCCGGCGTAAAGCACGCCTTGAAACGGCGTCCCCCGATCGCGCATCGCATCGAGCGTCGGGTTTACGATTTCGGTCATGATGCGGGCGGAGAGCGCATCCGTCATCATGGGCGCGGGCGAAACGCAGCCCATCCCGCCCGTGTTCGGGCCGAGATCGCCATCATAGGCGCGCTTGTGATCCTTGGCGCTTGCGAGCGGGAGGGCGCGCTTTCCATCGCAAATGGCGAAGAAGCTCGCCTCCTCTCCAACGAGCTTCTCCTCGACCACAACCGAGGAACCGGCGGCGCCGAAGGCTCCCGAAAAACAGGCCGCGACCGCCTCCTCCGCTTCGGGCAGGGACTCGCAGATCAAAACGCCTTTGCCTGCCGCCAGGCCATCCGCCTTCACGACAAGCGGCGCGCCCTGAGAGCGGACATAAGCGAGCGCGTCGTCGCGATTTGTAAGGTGAGCGTATCGGGCGGTCGGAATGCCGCGCTCAGCACAGATCGCTTTCGTGAACGACTTCGAGGCTTCGAGTTGGGCCGCTGCCGCGGAGGGCCCGAAAACCGAAAGTCCAGCCGCCCGCAGGCGGTCCGCCAAGCCATCGACAAGCGGCGCCTCCGGCCCGATCACGACCAGATCGATCTTCGCCTCCCGGCAGAACGCAGCAAACTTCGAAGGATCGGACGGGCCGGACTTCGCAAGCGAAAGGATGCCCGCATTACCCGGGAAGCAATAAAGGGATTTGAGCCGGGGACTTTGCCTCAGCTTCCAGGCCAGCGCATGTTCGCGGCCGCCGCCGCCGATAAGAAGCACATTCATGCGTACTTCTTAGCACAAAAGACCGCGAATGGGATGGGACCCTTCGATGCTCCCGACTTAGCTCAGCGGAAGCCAAAGCTCAAAAAAGAGTGAGATATTGATGAAGTCATATCCAGTGAAACAGATAAGCCAAGATAATGAGCGGAAGCGGAATCCCGATCGCCCAAAGCAAGATGCCTCTCATAAAAGCCTCCAAACGCGCATTTTCCTAAAAAGTGAACGCGTATCTTTCAGAGCGGTTCCGCCGGAACATTCAGAGGACCGACGGGTTGGCTGAAAACTTATTAATCTGGACTCGGAGGACTACCATGAAAATACTCACTGCCACGGCCGTGGCTGTATTGCTGTCGACTGCAGCATTTGCACAGTCACCCATCCCGTCACCAAGCCGTCCAGCCGGAAACTCAGGGGGATTCCCCTCGACTAACAACAACACCGCTAACACGGAAAATAGCAAGAACACCCCTAACCCGGGAAATAGCAGTACAACCCCCGTCGCGAGTGGTAACACGCTTCACTTTCAGACGGTTGAGGGCCAGGGCGAGTGGCTTGTGGGCCATCTCTGGCACAAGAGCGTCTACAATACCGCCGGGCAATCGATCGGCGACCTGAACGACATTCTCTTCGACAAGGATGGCAAGGTCGCCGCCCTGGTCGTCGGCGTCGGCGGATTCCTTGGCCTTGGCGAAAAGAATGTGGCCGTAGATTGGGACCAGGTGACACAGCACGGCAGCATCGCGCCGGACCGGATCGTTCTTGGATTCTCGGAGCAGGACCTCCGCAACGCTCCTGCGTTCAAGCGCAACAGCAGCAGCATGAGCGAAAGCAGCCACTAAGAATCTTCGAGGCTTCAGCCCCGCGGCTGCGGCGGGGTTGAAAGCTGCAGGTTCCGAGCCGCAGGTGGTCTGCCAACGCCCGCTCGCCTCCGGCCGGATCACGACGAGACTGAGGGACCCGGCCCTCCTCCTGGAGCGAAAAACGCTCGGAGTTAACCCGGCCCAAAAGTGAAAGAAAATTTCAGCTCAAATTCAGTGAAACAGATAAGCCAGGATGATGAGTGGCAACGGGTTTCCGATCGCTCAAAGCAAAATCCAGCTCAGAAAGCTTCCGCCCACTGAGTTACAAAATTGTGAATTTAAACATTGAAGCAAAGTTCTTCAGACACAAGCCGGAACAATCAGGGGACCGATGGGTTTGCTGTGAACTCGTTAATCTGAACCCGGAGAACACGACCATGAAGATCCTCACGGCTGCGGCTGTAGCCGTCTTGCTGTCCACGTCGGCATTTGCGCAACAAGCGCCTTCCGCGAACCCATCCCACGAGATGAACACGACGAGCGCTCCCAGCGCGAACCGGTTCACCACGAATGAAGGCCAAGGCCAGTGGCTCGTTGGGAACCTGTGGGATAAGAGCGTTTACAATGCTGCCGGAAAGTCCGTCGGCGAGTTGAAGGACGTCCTGATCGATAAGGACGGCAAAGTGTCCGCGCTGGTCATCGGCGTTGGCGGCTTTCTCGGCCTTGGCGAGAAAAACGTGGCCGTCGACTACGACTATCTGCAGAAAAACGGCGGTATCACCCCGAGCCGCATCACCATCGGCATGAGCGAGCAGGACCTCCGGAATGCTCCCTCGTTTCAGCATAGCGGCAGCTCAGCCAACCACTAAGAGCAGTTTGAGGGCGGCGGACAGCCGCCCTCCTTATCTCTGCTGCCCGGAACAATTTGGCGAAGAATAACTTAGCAGAGGAAAACGCTTTAACGGAGGTCACCAACCATGGCGTCAGCGCGCACGCTCCAAGAACTTTTCCTGTCTACGCTTCAGGACATCTATCACGGTGAAAAGCAGATCCTGAAAGCCCTCCCAAAAATGGCGAAGCACGCGACAACTCCCGAGCTGAAGCAGGCTTTCCAGCATCACCTTCAGCAGACCGAAGGGCAGGTCGATCGTCTTCAGCGCGTCTTCGAATCGATGGACAAAAGCGCCCGCGGCCGCACCTGCGAAGCCATCGAAGGCCTTGTCGAGGAAGGCAAGGAAGTGATGAGCGAGACCGCGTCCGGGGAAGTCATGGACGCTGGCCTGATCGCAGCCGCGCAGGCCGTCGAGCATTATGAGATCGCCCGCTACGGGACACTCGTTGCATGGGCCGAGGAACTTGGCATGAAGGAGGCCGCGCAGCTTCTCCAGCAGACGCTTCAGGAGGAAAAGCAGACCGACGAACTCCTGAACAAGATCGCGATGGAGAGGGTCAACCGTCACGCCGCATAGCCGCATTTCCCATTGAGACCGCAGGCGGGTCCGGCGTGGACCCGCCTTCTTTTTTGGAGGAGATGGCAATGAGCGACGATAAAGGCGACGATGTTCAGCGCAAGGGGCACGAGATTGTCGAAGGCGACGGGAAGCATCCGGGCGGGAAGAAGAAGCGATCGGGTCTTGGCGAGAATTATGGGCAGGGCGTCGGCTATGGCGGATACAGCGTCGAGCAGGATCAGGCGAAAAGCCGGACCGGCACTGCCGATCATGTGAAACAGGGCGGCGGCAGTTGACTTGAAACGCGCCCGTTCTAACAATGCCGAAGAACGAGGGCGGGGTTTCGGTGCATGACGGCAAAAGGCGGCGGCGCGGATTGGGCGGATCTTTCCGGCCGGCTTGCTGAGGGTGGCCATATCCTGCCGGTCAGGGTCTACTTCGAAGACACTGATTTCTCCGGCTTCGTCTATCACACGTCCTATATGCGATGGTGCGAGCGTGGGCGCTCGGATTACCTGCGCCTCTTGGGCATCGGCCACACTGCATTGCAGGACGGCTCGTTCTCGGGCGAGCCTTCCGTCTTTGCAGTCCGCCGCCTCAACGCCGAGTTCCTGAAGGCCGCTCGCATCGACGATGTGCTCGAAGTGCATACCTTGCCCGCTGAGCTGACGAAGGCGAGCATCGTATTGCGTCAAACGATCGAGCGGGGCGGCCAGCCCGTTTTCCGGCTTGAGGCGCAATGCGTGCTCCTCTCGACGGGCGGACGTCTCCTTCGCCTGCCGGCGCCCATTCTTGGGCTGCTGAGATCGTAAACGCCGCCTCTGTCTTGGGGATAGCGGGCGGGCCACTTAACGGAAGGAACTTGAGAAGATCGCTATCGGCTTGCCGTAGGAAGAAACCTGTCGCTCTTGAGCAATAGATCTTGGTGAAGCGCGGCCTGAATTATCACGTCACAAGAGGTTATACTGCGCTCAAGGAGCCGATATTCCCGCCTCCCAGGCAAAACAGCCCGCTAAATGCGGGCCATTTTTCTTCACCGCGCGCTGGAGCCTGCTGCTTGCCGGCCTGCGCAACGTGGCTCAGGACGTGCCCTTCCTCATGCTGCCGATGATCGCGATGGGCGGCAGGGTCGCCAACGCTTTTGCAGGCAGTTCGCGCACATGCAAATGATCGCTGCGCTTGTGGCGCAGCCGGACCTGCCGCACCGCCTCGATCACCTCTGCGATCCGGACGCCTTTCGGGCAGCGCGTGTTGCAGGTGAGGCAGGACACGCACATCCAGATTGCCTCGGAGGCCATCAGCTCATCCTTCAGGCCGAGCTGCGCGAAGCGGATGATCTGGTGCGGAAGGATGTCCATGTATTTCGCCATGGGACAGCCCGCCGAGCACTTCCCGCATTGATAGCAGGCCAGAAGCTCCTGATTGCTGAGCGCTTCGACCTTCTCGATGAAGGCATTTGCGGCGGCGCCATTGCCGTTGATCTTCACGCCATAGCGTTGCTCCTGACGTCGTCATGGCCGCGTCCTTCGCTCGCCGGGCGCGAACCTCGAGCGCAGCATGGAATGCAGCGCGGGAATGTTGCCGAGGCGGGCGAGCTGATGGTTCTTCACATCCTCCGGCGTGTAAGAGGGAAGGATGAGCGGCGAGATGAGGTCGGTCTCGATGCCGGCGTAGTTCAATTCGCGCTCGTGGGCGGCGACGTGCTCCAGGCTGAGCCGCCCGAGCGTCACCGTCTGCGCATAGTCGGTGGCGTATTGCCCGGCGCGCCGGCCAAACACATTGTAGTCGAGCACCGAGTTGCCCATGAGACGGTTGCGTCCGTGCACGCCTCCCGAAGCCTCGCCGGCCACATAAAGGCCGGGAATGCTGGTTTCGCAGCGATCGTTGATGGCAACGCCGCCATTCTGGTAGTGCAGCGACGGATAGATCAGCATCGGCTCCTTCACGATATCGATGCCGAAACGGGCGAATGCGCGGCACATGCCGGGGAACTGCCTGTGGATGTAGCCTTCGCCGTAGATTTCCTCGATGATCGGCGAATCGAGCCATACGCCCGTCCGGCCGACCCAGGTGTCGACGCCGTTATTGCGGTCGGGGCTGCACTCGCGGATGATGGCGGCGCTTTCGACGTCACGCGGCTCGCGCGGGAAGACGAACAATTCGCCATGTTTGTTGAGGGGCTGCCCGCCCGCGCCGCGTATCTTCTCGGTGATGAGGAAGCCCGCGATCTGCTCGGGGAACACCGCGCCCGTGGGGTGATACTGCACCGAGTCCATGTACTTCAGTTTGGCGCCGGCGCGGTAGGCGATGACGAGGCCGTCGCCGGTGGCGCCATAATGGTTCGTGGTGGCGAAACCGCGAATGTGCAGCCGGCCGAATCCGCCTGTCGCGATGATGGTGGCCTTCGCCTTCACCGTCAGGAACTGCTCGGTATCGAGGCTGTAAAGGATCGCGCCCGCGCATTTGCCATTGGCATCGAGAAGCAGTTCCACCGCCGGCTCGAACTCACGGACGGAGATCATGTCCGGATGGTTGCGCACCTCGTCCATGAGGGTGCGCATGATCATGGCGCCGATATAGTCGCGGCAGGAAACCATGCGCTTGCGCGAGGTGCCGCCGCCATGCAGCACCTGCATGCTGCCATCGGGCATCCTTGTCCCAGATGACGCCGAGGTTTTCGAGTTCGCGCACAATTTCGGGCGCGTCCTCGGTCAGCACGCGCACAAGCTCAGGATCATTGTCGAAATGGCCGCCGCCCATGGCGTCAACCCAATGGCGCGTCGGCGAATCCGTGCGCGACACGGCGGCCTGCATGCCGCCTTCCGACATCATGGTGTTGGCGTCGCCCATGCGCAGCTTCGTGGCGATGAGCGATTTCATGCCCTTGCGCGCAGCCGTGATGGCCGCCCAGCAGCCCGCGCCGCCGCCGCCGATGATGAGAAGATCGGTCTCATAGTCGGGCTCGGTCAGAAGCGTGTCCGTCAGTTTCGGGCGGAGCATGGAGTGCGCTTCCAGGATGGTGGCCACTTCCGTGGTCAGCTCCTGGCCCCTGTTCGGGCCGACGCGCACGGCGCGCTTGGCGCCCGGCGCGTAGTCGGGGTGGTATTTCGAAAGGACATCCTCCCGCTCTTCCGCGTTCATCGGCGTGATAGACGGGCTTCCCGCTGAGCGCCAGATCTACCCGCTTCGGGCGGGTTTTCTCGACCAGCTTCACCTGTCCGGATAGATATTCAGGATACATGTCTCACTCCCAGAAGCGGCCTACGCGCGGTCGCGGGCGTCGTTATTGTTGAAGATGTGCGCACGGGGTTCATGGGCACGCTCAGGGTTCGATGTCGCGATCGTAGTAGTGCTTGATCAGGCTCTCCTTATCGAGGCCCATCAGCTGCACATATTCGGCGTTGTATTTGCCGGATTTGACCTCCTCGAGCCGGTCGTCCAACTCCCTGCTCTCCTTGCGCAGGTAGCGGCCGGTGAGGCGCTTGGAGAGGATGCCGACTTCATGCTGGATGATCTCGGACGGGCAGCGCAGCGCGCAGAGCCCGCAGGCGACGCAGTCAAACGTCATGTCCGCAACCGCCGCGATATCCCCGCGCATGGCCGCCTGGATGTAGTCCATCACCGGCAGCCCCTGCGGGCAGGCTTTGGTGCAGGTGCCGCAGGCGACGCAGCGGAAGGTGACCGGATAGACCTGCAGGATCGCATTCACGTCCGGGGTCAGCTTCTCCAGGTCGTAGACCGCCTTCTCCATCGGGACGGAAGGGATCTGCGTGAGCGCCATGCCCTCCTTCACGAGTGTTGTGCAGGCGAGCCCCGTATGGAGCTTGTAGTCCCCCGGCAGGCGATAGATGGTGCCGCAAGCGCCGCAGAAGCCTTCGCGGCAGCCCGCGCCGCGAATGATCTGATGGCCGGCGTATTCGATGGCGCGCATGATGGTGGCGTGCTCGGGAACGATGTGACGTTTCCCGTTGATGTACACGTTCACCATGTGGGCGCCGAGCTGCTCGCGCTTGCCGAGGGTGTTCGGTTTTTTCCACTTCCTTTTGCATTTCCGCTCCTCGCTAGGGCTTCGCGACGCTCCCGGCTCTTCCGGTCAAGCCGCGGCTTTCGCCCCGGCCTTGCTGTATTCCTCAATCTGGTCGAAGTTCATGTAGCGATAGACGTCGCCCGCGTTCTTGTTGACCGCCTCGATATGCTGCATGTACTCGGCGACGGTCGGGATGCGTCCGAGCAGCGCGCATACTGCGGCAAGTTCGGCCGAGCCGAGATAGACGCGCGTATCGATGCCGAGCCGGTTCGGGAAGTTGCGCGTCGAGGTCGACATCGCGGTCGAACCTTTGCGGACCTGCGCCTGATTTCCCATGCACAGCGAGCAGCCCGGCATCTCGGTGCGAGCGCCCGAGGCGCCGAAATGGCTGTAATAGCCCTCCTGCGTCAGGAGAGCTGCGTCCATTTTGGTCGGCGGAGCGATCCACAGACGCGCTGCGATGTCGGTCTTGCCCTGCAGCACTTTGCCGGCTGCGCGGAAGTGGCCGATGTTCGTCATGCAGCTGCCGATGAAGACCTCGTCGATCTTCTCGCCAGCAACCTGCGAAAGCAGCTTCACGTCGTCCGGATCGTTCGGGCAGGCGAGGATCGGCTCCTTGATCTCGTTCATGTCGATCTCGACGACAGCGGCGTATTCCGCATCGGCATCGGGTTCGAGCAGCTTCGGATTGGCGAGCCAAGCCTCCATTTCGGCGATGCGGCGCTCGAGCGTGGCCCGATCCTCGTAGCCGTTGGCGACCATCCATTTAAGGAGCGCCGCGTTCGAGCGGACATATTCGATCACCGGCTCTTTCGAGAGGCGGACGGTGGAAGCTGCGGCCGAACGCTCGGCGGAAGCGTTGGCCAGTTCGAACGCCTGCTCGACCTTCAGGTTTTCCAGGCCCTCGATCTCCAGGATGACGCCGGAGAAGACGTTCTTCTTGCCCTTCTTCTCGACGGTCAGAAGCCCCTTCTGGATGGCGACATAGGGGATCGCATTCACGAGATCGCGCAGCGTAATCCCCGGCTGCAATTCGCCCTTGAAGCGCACCAGCACCGATTCCGGCATATCGAGCGGCATCATCCCCGTGGCCGCCGCGAAGGCGACGAGCCCGGAGCCTGCCGGGAAGGAAATGCCGAGCGGGAAGCGGGTGTGGGAGTTGCCGCCGGTGCCGACCGTGTCGGGCAGCAGCATGCGGTTCAGCCAAGTGTGGATCACGCCATCGCCAGGCCGCAGCGAGACGCCGCCGCGGGTAGAAATGAAGCCTGGCAGCGTGGCGTGCGTTTTCACGTCCACGGGTTTCGGATAGGCGGCGGTATGGCAGAAGGACTGTATCACGAGCCCGGCCGAGAAGCCCATGCAGGCGAGATCCTTCATCTCGTCGCGCGTCATCGGCCCGGTGGTGTCCTGCGAGCCGACCGTCGTCATTTTGGGTTCGCAGTAAGCGCCAGGGCGAACGCCCTTGCCCTCGGGCAGGCCGCAAGCACGGCCGACGATTTTCTGCGCGAGCGTATAGCCCTTGCCGGTGTCGGCGGGCTGCGCAGGCATACGGAAGAGCGTCGACGGCGGCAGGCCGAGCGCTGCGCGCGCTTTCGAGGTCAGGTCGCGGCCGACGATGAGCGGAATGCGCCCTCCGGCCTGGACCTCGTCGAGGATCACATCGGACTTGATCTTGTATTCGGCGATGACCTCGCCGTTCTTCAGCGCCTTGCCTTCGAGGGGGCGAAGCTCGATCACATCGCCCGTCTCCATTTTCGAGACGTCGAGTTCGATCGGCAGAGCGCCCGCATCTTCCATGGTGTTGAAGAAGATCGGCGCAATCTTGCTGCCGAGGCAGACGCCGCCGAAGCGCTTGTTCGGAACGTAGGGGATGTCCTCGCCGGTCCACCACAGGACGGAGTTGACCGCCGATTTGCGCGATGAGCCGGTGCCGACTACGTCGCCGACATAGGCGACGAGATGGCCTTTCTCCTTCAGAGATTGCAGGAGCTTGATCGGGCCGACCTTGCCCGGCTGATCCGGCTCGATTCCGGCGCGCGCGTTCTTCAACATGGCGAGCGCATGCAGCGGAATGTCGGGACGGGTCCAGGCGTCGGGCGCGGGCGAAAGGTCGTCGGTGTTCGTCTCGCCCGGCACCTTGAAGATCGTCACCGTGAGGCTCTCCGGTACGCCTGAGCGCGATGTGAACCACTCGGCGTCCGCCCAGGATTGCATGACGGCCTTGGCGTTGGCGCTGCCCGGCTTGCCGGAGGCAGCGAGCGCCTTCACGTCGTTGAAGAAATCGAACATCAACAGCGTGTTCTTAAGCCCTTGAGCCGCCGCCGCGCCACATGCCGGGCAGGCGAGGAGATCGATCAGCGGCTTGATGTTGAAGCCGCCCAGCATGGTGCCGAGAAGCTCCGTCGCGCGGACCTTGGAGATGAGCGGGGACGCCTCTTCGCCCTTCGCAACCTTCGCCAGATACTCCGCCTTTACTTTCGCAGCGTCATCCACGCCCGCAGGAACGCGATTCGTGATGAGGTCGAGAAGGAACGCCTCCTCGCCCTTGGGCGGATTCCTCAGAAGGCCGACAAGTTCGGCCGTCTGCTGCTTCGACAGCGGCAGCGGCAGAATCCCGAGCGCGGCGCGTTCAGCGACATGGGCGCGATAGGCTTCCAGCATGGCGTTCCCCAATCCCTTTTATTCTTGAGCCAGTGAAGCCAGCGCCGCGTTCAGCGTCGGGCTTGGCCGCATGGCCTTCGATGTCTTTTCGAAATCCGGGCGATAGTAGCCGCCGGTATCCTGCGGCTTGCCTTGTGCGGCCGTCAGCTCGGCGAGGATTTTCGACTCGTTTTCCGTAAGGGTCTTGGCAAGCGGCTTGAAGCGCGCCTGAAGATCCTTGTCCTTCGTCTGCTCGGTGAGCGCCTGCGCCCAATAAAGCGCGAGGTAGAAGTGCGAGCCGCGGTTATCGAGTTCGCCGACTTTGCGGGCGGGCGAGCGGTTATTGTCCAGGATCTTGGCGTTGGCCTGATCCAGGGTCTCCGCGAGCACTTCCGCTTTCTTGTTCTTGAAGATCTGGCTCAGATGTTCGAGCGCCACGCCGAGCGCGAGAAATTCGCCCAGCGAATCCCAGCGCAGATAGCCTTCTTCCTGGAACTGCTGCACATGCTTCGGTGCGGAGCCGCCAGCGCCTGTCTCGAACAGTCCGCCGCCATCCATCAAGGGAACGATCGAGAGCATCTTCGCGCTCGTTCCGAGTTCGAGGATGGGGAAGAGGTCGGTCAGGTAGTCGCGGAGCACGTTGCCGGTGGCCGAAATCGTGTCCTTGCCGGCCCGGATGCGCTCGATCGAGTACTTCACCGCATCCTGCGGCGCCATGATGCGGAGGTCCAGGCCGCTCGTGTCGTGATCTTTGAGGTAGCGCTCAATCTTCTTGATGATCTCTGCGTCATGGGCGCGGTTCTTGTCCAGCCAGAAGACAACGGGCGTATGGCTGAGACGCGCGCGATTGACGGCGAGCTTCACCCAATCCTGGATGGGCGCGTCCCTCACTTGGCACATGCGGAAGATGTCGCCCTGCTCAACGTCCTGTTCGAGGAGAATCTGGCCCGACTGATCGACGACGCGGACCTTGCCCGTGCCTGCGATCTCGAAAGTCTTGTCGTGCGAGCCGTATTCCTCCGCCTTCTGCGCCATCAGGCCAACATTCGGAACGGTGCCCATCGTCTTCGGGTCGAAAGCGCCGTGCTTTTTGCAGTCCTCGATGACCGCCTGATACACCGTTGCGTAAGAGCGATCGGGGATCATCGCTTTGGTGTCGTGGAGCTTGCCGTCCTTGCCCCACATCTTGCCGGAGTTGCGGATCATGGCGGGCATGGAGGCATCGACGATCACGTCGCTCGGCACATGCAGATTGGTGATGCCCTTGTCCGAGTTCACCATCGCGAGTTCCGGGTGCGTCTCGTACGCGGCCTTGATGCCGGCTTCGATGGCGGCCCGCTCCGCTTCGGGAAGCTTCGAAAGCTTCGCATAAAGATCGCCGAGCCCGTTATTGGGGTTGAAGCCGATCTTCTCCAGCGCGGCGGCGTGCTTCGCGAAGACATCCTTGAAGAAAACCGCGACCGCATGGCCGAACATGATGGGGTCGGAGACCTTCATCATCGTGGCCTTGAGGTGCAGCGACAGGAGAACGCCTTTCTTCTTTGCGTCCTCGATCTCTGCTTCGAAGAACTCGCGCAGGGCGCGCTTTCTCATGACGGCGGCGTCGATCACCTCGCCCGCCTTGTACGCCGTTTTCTCCTTGAGCACGGTCGCGGTGCCGTCATCGCCCAGGAACTCGATCCTGAAGCTCCCTGCCTCGGGAACGGTGATGGACTTCTCGCTGCCATAGAAATCGCCGCCGCTCATATGGGAGACGTGCGTTTTCGAGTCCGCGCTCCACGCGCCCATCTTGTGCGGATGCTTGCGCGCATACTGCTTAACCGAAGGGGCGGCGCGCCGGTCGGAATTGCCTTCGCGCAGGACCGGGTTCACGGCGCTGCCGAGAACCTTCGCGAAACGAGCCTTGATCTCCTTCTCGGCGCCGGTTTTCGGGTCCTCCGGGTAGTCTGGAATGTTGTAGCCCTTGGCCTGCAGTTCCTTGATGGCGGCCTTCAACTGGGGGATGGAGGCGCTGATGTTCGGCAGCTTGATGATGTTGGCTTCCGGCGTCTTCGCGAGTTCGCCCAAGATTGTCAGATCGTCGGATTGCCGTTGCTCTTCGGTCAGATTCTCAGGAAAGTTTGCGAGGATCCTGCCCGCCAATGAGATGTCGCGCGTCTCGACATCGATGCCCGCAATCCTCGTAAAGGCCTGGACAATTGGCAAGAGCGAGTAGGTCGCGAGCGCCGGGGCTTCATCGACTTTGGTCCAGACGATCTTCGGTTCGTGCTTCGCCATTCTGTTAACCTCGAAAAATTTGTGTCAGTCAGCGGCCAGGGCAGGCGCCCGCCCTACACGACATATGAGCATTGGGATGCCGGTGTACGGGTATCCATGTTGCGCCCGCGGTTGATGTGGTCGTCGATCTCGCCCGCGCAGCCAATCATGCGTCCGAACAGGAAGGCCGTGAAGGCAGCGTTCTCAAGGGCTTCCTCGGAGAAAGCGCCCGAACGGTAGCGCTGCCAAAGGGTCTTCAAGAGCAAGGCTGCGATAACGGCGTCGATGTTCACGCAGAAGACGTTCGGCGTGACGCCGTGTTCGTAAAGCGCCTGGACCAGCGCGCTGTAGAAGTCGTGGAAGACGTTGGTTTCGCCGCGCTCCTTGAAGAGTTGCGAGAGATAGAGCTCGCGCGGATCCTTGTTGACGACCTGATTTCTGAAAATCGGGTGGTGAACCCCAGGAATGGCCTGCACGTCGCCGCCCACGCCCTTCTTCGCCTTCTTCTGCGCTGCAAATTCATCGGCGAATCGCCCGGCCATGGCGGCAAGGTCGAGCCCATGATTGGCGTCGCCGGGATCCTTGAGATCGGTGTTCCCGAACTGGCTGATCAGGAAGCGCATGCCTTCGAAGCCATTGCCGCCATGAGCGAAGCCCGTGTGCGTCAGGAAGCCGATCATCGCCTTGTTGATCTGCACGCGATCCGGCGTTTCGGGGCCATCGGCGGAAACGGCGCCTTTAGCGCCTTGTGCCGAGATCGTTCCGGGGCCGTTGGAGATGATGAGTCCGAGGAGCACCTGGAACGGGAAGATCTTCTCGGGCGTCGGCGTTTCGCCGAGCAGCGCAAGATAAGCCATCTCGGTCGAAGACCACCCGTTGATCAGCTCGCTCACGGGGACGCCACAGAACGAGTCGCTCTTGTGCTTGCTGCCTTCGGCGGATGCGCCAAGGATCGTGGCGAAGATCCGGGCAAACCAGGGGAAGTTTCTGACCGTGGTGCGCGTGATTTTTTTCTTCATCAGCCCGCTCCAGGCGATCGTCGTCGTGATGGCTGCCAGCACGGCATCCGCTGTCGGATAACCATTCAAGGAGCGCAGATAATCTACGAAGACGGACTTTGCGCCTCGCGCCTCCAGTCCGCCGAGCATCGCTGCGGCCTTGGGATCGAGGTTCTTGCCGACGAGCGCAGCAAGCTGCTCCGCATTCGCGTGGATGCCCGAAAAGTCGAAGCGTTCCTGGTCGCCCGTCTTCAGGCCGGATTGGCCGAAAAGGTCGATCAGAACATCAGCCGCTTTCCGCGCAGAAGCTACGGTCTTCGGGCCGACGAGCGCGCAAGCCGCAGCCAGGACTGTGTTGGGGGCGCTTCCTGATTCGCGCGCCGCGTCCGCCGCCTTCATGACAGTCTCGTTCAGGTTCACGTCGGCAGCGATGGCCGTATTGAACAAGGCGTTGTCATTGTCGTCATTGTGCTCGCGGGTGAGCGCGAGGCAATAATTGGATGCGAGGGGATACTTCGCTGTATCGAGGATGGAGACGCCACTGACGCGTGTTACCTGGGTCTTGGCGTCCATGATCGAACTGGCCGAGCGGTCTTTCATGGATTCGCGCGGGAATATGGTGCCAACCTGCCTGGAGAGTTCCGCGATCTGATCCTTGTAAGGCTGGATAGGCTCGATAAGCGGAATGGCGAGTTCGGGCGGCAGTTCGAGCCCTTGATCGTTGCCGAACCACGGCTTCAACGTCAGGTCGCCTTCCGGGGCAAAATCCGGCCGCGCGCCATGAAGCTTCATGACCGCGGTCAGCGCCATCGGGATGTGCGCAATGTTCGTTACGACTGCGCCGTTCCTTGAGAAAATCGGCCGCTCGGGGGTGAATATCCCGTCGACCTGGAGAATCTTCTTGAACCAATTTTCCTTGTCTTCGGCGTTGTCGCCTGCGCCGCCCATGGCGCCGGCATGGCCGACCGCGCGCGTCAGCTTCGCCTTCCAGCGCCCCACGACGCAAGCAATGACCGGTTTTGAAAACTCCAGGTTTTCCTCGTAGTAGCCGCCCGGCTCAATGTACATGACGGCAGCCTTGCTGCGCGAATCGTAGTCGAACCCGCAGGCGAATTCCGCCGGGGCGAAGCCGATGTAGACGTCCTTTCCGCTGGAAATGCTGGTCGTCGTTCCCCAGCCGCTGGACGCGAGGTAAGAGGCGATGGTCGTGGTGAAATTGCCGGAGTTGGAATAAATCGCGACCGAGCCTTTGCGCAGCGACTCCTCGGGCCTTTCTCCGCCGAGCGGGCCGCCAATGCGCACATGGTTCCAGGCGTCGGCCACGCCGAGGCAGTTCGGGCCGAAGAGATCGACGTGGCGTTGCTGAGCCATCGCCCGGATCTCCCGGGAATCATGGACGGGCACCTTCTCGGTCAGGATGATGATCTTCTGGACGTGCTTGTTGACGCGCATCAGCTCGTGGGCGCCATCGCGCACGGCTGCCGGCGGCAGGTGGATCACACCGACATTGAAGTTGTGCCCGTCGTCTAACCCATCGCGGACGTTATTGTAGACGGGAATGGGGCCGATCGGGGTTTCGAGGACTTCACCGCGCCGCCCTGGCGATGTGCCGAATACGATGTTGCCACGGGAGTAGGCATGGCTGGTCGGAGCGACGGCGCGAGACTCGTTGCCAAGAATATTCAAGACGCAGACCCGATCCTCGCGCGTGGCGATGTCGGCCAGCGATCGTATGCCCACGAAATACTTGAATCTCTCAATTCCTTGATTCTAAGTCATTGCAATCCCCAAAAACTCCGTCTCTCAAACGTTTCAAACGATCAAAGGCCTGGCGGCGCCGCTCACGGGGCCACACCGAGTTTCCGGGCAAGCGCTTCGCGTCCCCCATTCTTCATCCATCGGTCTGCGGCTTGCGCATAGCGCACGACGTCGGTCATCGCGGAATCGAAGCCGAAGATGCGGTAGGGCAAACCGATCATGTCGCATACGTCCTTGAAGGCGAGCATTCCGCGTGCGAGATTGGGACCGCCGCGGCCGATGACGACATAGACGGGCGTCGGTCCATGCTCGCTGAAATACTCGCGCAGTGCGTCCGCCATGGCGCGGAAGGTGACGAAAATGTCCGTATTGTTGGCCTTGCCGCCGATGATGAACAGCACGTTGGACTGTTTCAGCCAGTGCTTGAGGCAGATGCGCATCACCTCGCGCATCTTGTCGTAGGGGGGGTTGCCGCCGAAATCCGATGAGATGATCGCGTCGTCGCCCAGAAACTCGGTCACGAGCGAGTTCGCGCCGCCGCCAAAGGTTGGGGCCAGGATGGTTCCCTTCGGATTGATGACCGAGACGTCCGACTGCCCCTGATAGGTGCGCAGCTGGTTAATCTCGTATTCGAAGTCGGTGTAGTCCTCGACGAACAGCTGCTTCGGCAGATTGAGACGCTTCACGCGCGGGTCGTCCCGGTCGAATCCGCATTTGAAGTCGCAAGCCACCGGCGTCAGGCCGCCCTTGCCGGTCGGCATCATGCGGATCGGATTGAGTTCGAGCGTCGTCATCCCGTTATAATGGAAAAGGTCCCACAGCTTCGGCAGATTTTGCGCCAATGGCGAGATGATCTCCTTCGGCGCCTTGATGTCTGTCAAGGCGTTGGTGATCACGAAGGACTTGAGCCCGGTCAGTGGATCGAACGGGATCTCCGCGATCTGGTCCTTCGGCAGGTCCTCGATCTCCACGCCGCCGCGGTGCGTGATGGTAAGCGTCGGCGCGCGGTAACGGGTTGAGTCGGCTATGGAGACGTAAACCTCGTGCTCGGCAGGCACGGCGCCTTCGAAGGTGACGCCATGGGCTTTCGCCACGGCATTGCCGTGAGAATGCTCGACAAAATAGAGGCGCTCTTTCTCTTTCAGAGCCGTCCTCAAATCCTTGGCGCGGCCGACCAACCCGGCCTTGCCCTTCTTGCCGACGCCGCCGCGGAAATTCGGTTTGACGAAAATCTCATGCCATTTGGCGAGCAGCGATTTGATTTCTGCGTCGCTCGCCTCCGGCCCAAGCACTTCCGCGGTCGGAAATTCGACCATCTTCAGAAGCTGCGCCCCATAAAGCATGCCGGCAAGATTCATAAGCTGTCTCCTCCAAAATGTGCTTTGTTATCAATATTCTTGGGGTAAGGTCTTCAGCTGCGCCCAGGAGTAGACCGGCCCCTTCACGCAGACGTAATCTTTGCCGACATTGCAGCGCCCGCATTTGCCGATGCCGCACTTCATCTTGTTTTCGATGGTTGTGTAGATCTGTTCGTCCTCGAACTTCATGTCCCGAAGGTTCTTGATGACGAACTTGATCATGATCGGCGGCCCGCAGGTTATCGCGATCGTGTTGTCCGGGTTTTGCGGTTTGTTCATCACGTTCGCCGGGACGAAGCCGCAATAGCCTTCCCAGCCTTCCTCGGGCAAGTCGATGGAGAGGTGAACGTCCGCTGCGCCGCGAAGTTTTTCCAACTCGGCGGCGTACATGATGTCACGCGAAGTGCGTCCGCCGTAAAAGACCGTGATCTTGCCGAAGTCGCTGCGGTTTGCGACCGCGGTCTGGATCACTGGCCAGATCGGGGCCAAGCCGCAACCGCCCCCGATAAAGATGAGGTTGCGCCCCTTCCAGTCGTTGATCGGGAACTTGTTGCCGTAGGGGCCGCGAACGCCGATCACGTCGCCGACCTTCATATCGTGAATGGCGGTGGTGACGCGGCCGGAGCGCATGATCGAGAATTGCTTGTACTCCGTGATCACGGGCGCGGATGCGATCGAGATCATCGACTCGCCCTTGCCGAACACGGAGATCATGGCGCACTGGCCGGGTTGGTGATCGAAGCCGCCGCCGTTCAGGAACCGAACGCGGAAGGTCTTGATCGCGCGCGCGCCGGGCACCTCTTCCTTGATGTCCACGATGCGCGCAAGGTGCGGCAGATAGGCATTCTCGCTCATTGCCAGACGCCCTCTTCCATGACATTGGCTATTTTGACGATGTCAATTCCGACCGGACAGTGCGTGATGCAGCGGCCGCAGCCGGTGCATTGCTGCATCTTGTGGTTCTCGACGAAATACAGAAGCTTATGGCAAATTCGCTGCCTCAGCCGCGCGCCCGTATCCTCGCGCGGATTATGGCCGGACGAGTGCATGGTGAAGTCCGGGAACTGGCAGTTGTCCCACGTCCTGACGCGCGCGCCGGTCAGCGGCGCCTTGCCGGTAACCTCGTCGTTGATGTCGAAGCAGTGGCAGCTCGGGCAGAGATAGGTGCAGGCGCCGCAGCCGATGCAGGCTTGGGCGAGCTTGTCCCATGCGGTGAGTCAAAGTTGCGCTTGAGCGCGTCGGCCACCGCCTCCATGGTTGAGATGGTCCGCTGCGGATGCTCCAGCGCGATGGCGTGGGCGCTCCTGACATCTTTTTTGTCGGCAGCGTTTGGATCCTGAAACAGATCGCTGGCGCTGCGGATGGCGTCCTCGCCCTTGCCCGTCAAGGACTTTACGTAATAGCGGCCATCGAGTTCGGTCATGAGAACGTCAAGGCCGTCCTCGGAATGAGGAGAGCCGCCGACCGAGACGCAGAAGCAGTTCGGCGATGGCGGTGCGTTGCAGGCCAGGCCGACAAAGACAACCTTATCGCGCCGGGCCTGATAGTAGGGGTCGGATGGGCCGCAGGTGAAAACCCTGTCGTTGCGCACCATGGCGCGCCCGTCGCAGGGGCGCACGCCGAAAACCATAGTCGGCTCGACCTTCGGCTCCGTATCCGTAAGTTCCGGCGCCTTGCCGCTCTCAATCCGGAAGCGGTAGAGCACTTCCCGCTGGGGGAACGCAAATCCTTTTGCCGGCCGGACGGTGTTGGTGTGATCCAGTTCCACCGTCGCGCCGGAGCTTACTTTTGTGAATGCCCAGGCATCTTCGACGAAGTCGGGGGCGTAGACTTCGGCGCGTTCTTGGAGTGTCGCGATCCATTGGCCGAGCCTCTCCTTTTTCAGTATCGCTTCCATAGGGCTACCTCACGAAATCGTTGGGATCGCCGTCGCGGAAGGACGAGATGAGCGAAGGCTGCCCGGCATCGAGCCCCGGCGTGTATTGAAACATTTCCAGGGCCTCGTGTTCGAGCATGGTGTTAAGCAGGCGAAGCGGGATGTTGACCGGGCACACGCGCTCGCACTCGCCGCAATCTGTGCAACGCCCGGCAAGGTGCATGGCGCGCACCATGTGGTACATCGCGTTTTCCGATGGAGTTGTAGAGCGGCTGATCCAGCGGACGCGGTTGGCTTTTTCGTCGGCGGTCGTCGTCGGGTTCACGATGAAGTTCGTGCTGTCGACCACGCACTCGTCGCAGTAGCACATCGGGCAGACGGCGCGGCAGGCATAGCAGCGGATGCAGCGCTCGAAATGGCCGGCCCAGAACGCGGAGCGCTCCTCGCCGCTCTTGTCGGCGAACGCTGAGACCGCGGTGAAGCGCGGGCCATACGGGCGCTCATCGACCTTTTCGCCGAAGAAGAAATCGGTGTCGAGGGGATAGGCATTGGCGCATTCGAGGCAGCGGTCGGCGAGCACGTCCTTCGCGGGCAGCGTTGCGCCTCCGCCGATGTAAGACACTTTCACCCCGCTCGCGCCGTCGAGGGCGGCAGAGGTGGCCGCCTTGCCGCGGAGCGCCCTGTTAAGCTTGCGCGTGTCGATCATGCCGCCGGTCTCGCAGGAGACGCCGAGCACGATCACTTCATCGCGCTTGATGTGGTTTTCCTGAAGCAGCACTGTGATGGCGCGGCTGTCGCATCCCTTGGCGACGATGGCGAGCGGACGCCTGTCGGACTGCCGCGCGTGCTTCATGCGCTTCTTCTCGTTGACGAGATAGAGCGCAAGGTTTTCCACGCAGGTGGGATCGAGAACGAGCGCCGCGACCTCTTCGGGCGTCGTCATGAAGGCCGGCTCCGCCAGGAGCCCGGCCGTGCTGCGGCGATAGCCAAGAACGGCGCGGATCTTCCCGCTCTCTAGGAGTTCCTTGGCGCGCGCCTTGATGTCTTCGACTGCGATCATCAGCGATCCGCCTTCAGCTTGGTTTGAGGGCCTAGCGCCTTCAGGTCCTTCACGAAATCGGTGATGACCTCGGCATATTTCACGCCCTCGGCCGCCGAGACCCAGGACATGCGGAAGCGTTCTGGCTCGACCCCGATGAATTGCAGAAGCTTCTGCGCCAGATAGATCCGGCGGCGGGCGTAGTAATTGCCTTTCAGGTAGTGGCAGTCGCCCGGATGGCAGCCGGAAACGAGGACGCCGTCGGCGCCTTTGTTGAAGGCGGACATAATGTAGATCGGCGATACCGACCCCGAGCACATGACCTGGATCGGCACCGCGTTCGCCGGATATTTCAGCCGCGATACGCCCGCGAGATCGCTACCCGCCGACGAGCACCACTTGCACAGGAAGGCGACGACCTTCGGCTCGAACTCTTGGGCGTCATGTCTTGCAACAGCCGGTTCCGCCACCTGCTCACCCTCCCATGCAGGCTTCGAGCATCTCGAAGACCTGCAACTGCGTTACGTTCTTCACATCGATTGCCGCGCGCACGCATGTTCCCACGCAGGTGCCGCAGCCTTCGCACAGCACCTCGTTTACGCGGGCCTTGCCTTCGATGAGCGTGATGGCCTCGAACGGGCAGACGTCGACGCACATTTCGCACCCGGTGCAATGCGTCTCGCGCACCTTTGCCACGACCGGGCTGTGCTCCAGCTCTGGCTTCGACAGGAGCCCGATGACCTTGGATGCCGCGGCGCTCGCCTGGCAGACGGTTTCCGGGATGTCCTTCGGCGATTGCGCCGCGCCCGTGAGGAAGATGCCGCCGGTCACGCTTTCTACCGGGCGAAGCTTCGGGTGCGCCTCGGCGAGGAAGCCATCCTTGTCGCGTCCGATCTTGAGCGTCTTCGCGACATCGGCCGTACCCTGGGAGGGCACCATAGCCTGCGCGAGCACGACCATGTCGGCGTCGATCTCGACGTTCTTGCCCGCCAGCGTATCGACGCCAAGAACTTTGAGCTTGCCCTTCGACTGATAGATCTTCGACACGCGTCCGCGCAGATAGATCACGCCGTCGCGCTCCATGGCGCGCTGGACGAACTCCTCGTAACCTTTTCCGCCGGAACGGATGTCGATGTAGAAGATGTAGGCCGTGCCGTCGGGGACGTGGTGCTTGTACAGCGTGGCGTGCTTCGCCGTGTACATGCAGCAGATCTTGGAGCAGTACACGCAGTGCTGCTCGGGGTCGCGCGAGCCGGAGCATTGGACGAAGACGACGGTCTTCGGCGGCTTGTGGTCGGACGGCCGCAGCACCTCTCCGCCGGTCGGACCGGATGCCGAGCACATGCGCTCGAACTGGAGGCCGTCCAGCACATCCGGGTACCTTCCGCGGCCATACTCGGCTATCTGGTCCTTGCCGTAGAGGTCGAAGCCCGTGGCCACGACGATAGCGCCGACTTCGATCTCGGTATCTTTCGGCTTGGCGTCGTAATCGATCGCCTCAGCCTCGCAAACATTCGCGCACTTGCCGCACACCACGGGATTGAGGCCCAGGCAGGCTTCCGGGTCGAGATAGTAGCTCGCGGGGATCGCCTGCGCGAACGGGATGAAGATGGCGCGGCGGTCGTTCAGTCCGACATCATATTCGTTCGGCACAACGACGGGGCAGACGGGCGTGCAGTCGTCGCAGATCTTGCATTTTTCGGGGTCGACGTATTGCGCCTTCGTATGCACCTTCACCTTGAAATTGCCGACGAAGCCCGAGACCGAGGTAACCTCGCTCGACGTCATCAGCGTGATCTTCGGGTTCTTCGAGACCTCCACCATCTTCGGCGAGAGGATGCATTGCGAGCAGTCCAGCGTCGGGAAGGTTTCCGACAGTTGGATCATGTGTCCGCCGATGGTCGGCTGCTTCTCGACGATCACGACATCGAGACCAGCATTGGCGAGATCGAGCGCGCTCTGAATCCCGGCGATGCCGCCGCCGATGACCATGACCTTGCGCGTGACCGGCAGGCCGATAGGCGTCAGCGGCTCATTGCGGCGCGCGCGCTCCACTGACGAGCGTGTGATCTTGATGGCTTTGGCGGTCGCCTCGCCCCGGTCCTTATGCACCCAGGCGCATTGTTCGCGAATGTTCGCTATTTCCAATTGGAAGGGGTTCAGGCCGCCCAGCGCCGAGGCGTCGCGGAACGTCTTCTCGTGAAGGTTCGGCGAGCAGCACGAAATGACGACGCTATCGAGGTTGTGCTCCTTGATGGCGTTGATGACCGATTGCTGGCCCGGATCGGAGCACATGTAGACGTAGTCGTTCGAGAAGACCACGCCCGCGTCATGCGAGAGTTCCGCAGCCACGTGCTTGACATCCACGGTGGCCGCGATGTTGGTCCCGCAATGGCAAACGAAAACTCCCGCGCGCCGTGTCAATGGACCTCTCCCTGATGCTTCTTGGAGGCGGTTTCGAGGCCATATTCGTAACCCTTGTCGAACGCCTTCAAATTCGCTGAAAGGAAACGGTCCGGCACGAGGCCGGGCAGCGCCTTTTTCATCGCTTCGGCCGAAGCAGCGCCTGTGATGGCCGTGAAAAAGCCAAGCACGACAAGGTTGGCGAAGAGACGATTGCCGAGTTCTTCGGCGAATTGGGTCGCCGGGATCGGGTACAGCTTGACGCGTTTCGGATCGCCCGACGGCTTGACCAGCTCTTCTTCTATGATGAGGATGCCACCGTCGACGAGGTCGGGCTCGTATTTGTCGTAGGCTTCCTGCGACAGCGCGATGAGCACGCCCGCCGTGGTGCAATACGGGTAAAGCACGCGGCTCTCGGACACGATGAGCTGCGATTGACACGCGCCGCCGCGAGCCTCCGGCCCGAAGCTCTGCGTCATGGTGGCGAACTTGTCGTCGTAGAGCGAGACCGCCTTGCCGGTGATAAGTGCGCAGCGGACGATGCCCTGGCCGCCGAATCCTGAAAACTTAATCTCCCACATGGCTAATCATCCGCCCCGCATTCGCGACGCTTCGCCTCTTTGGTCGCGGACAGCCGCGCTTTTTCCTCGGCCTCTTTCTCAACCGGCGTTTTGCCGTAAAGCTGGTAGCTGTCGCCGATGACCTTGGCGTAATGGTCGTTGACCGCGTCGAGATAGGTTGGCTTCTGCCGCTCGACGAACTTGCCCATGGCGATACTGCCCTGGAAGCTGATATCTAATGCGCGCGTATCCACGTTGTGCTGGATATTAGCGTCCTCTTTGTAATATTCCATCGCGTCGAGACCGTCCCCGAGCTTGTTGCGGCGCTGGTAGAGCGTGGTGCAGGGCGCGATGACTTCGATGAAAGAGAAGCCCTTGTGCTTCAGCGCTTTCCCGAATGTCTGCGTGATGTTGTGGGCGTGAAGCGCCGTCCAGCGGGCGACGAAGGTCGCGCCGGCGGCGTCCACCAGGAACGGCAGGCTGAACGGCGTTTCGTAATTGCCGGTCGGCGTCGTCGAGGCGTTGGCGTCGGTTGGGGTCGTCGGCGTCACCTGTCCGCCGGTCATGCCGTAGGTGAAATTGTTCACGCAGATGACCATGAGGTCCATGTTCCGGCGCGCGGCGTGAATGAGGTGATTGCCGCCGATGCTGGTGAGGTCGCCGTCGCCGCTGATGACCACCACTTTCAGTTCGGGATTGGCGAGCTTCAGGCCCGTCGCGAAGGGAATGGCGCGGCCGTGCGTGGTGTGGAAGGAATCGAACTTGACGTAGCCTGCAACCCGGCCTGTGCAGCCGATGCCGGAGACCACCGCGATCTTGTCCATGTCGTAACCGCCAGCCTTGATCGCCTCGGCGAAGCAGGTGACGACGGTGCCGATGCCGCAGCCCGGACACCATATATGCGGCATCCGCTCCATGCGGAGGAAGTCCGCCATGGGGTTGTCCTTGCGGAACTTTTCGTCGTCGGTCGTATATTCGGAAGCCAGATCTGCACCGCTCATTTTTTCGCGCCCTCCTTGATGGCGGCGAGGATTTCTTCGGGATCGTGAACAGCGCCGCCGCAGGAGTTGACGCTGATCACTTTGCACTGGCCTGCCGCGCAGCGCTCGACCTCAAGGACGATCTGCCCGTAATTGAGCTCCGGAACCACGATGGCTTTCACCTTGCGGGCAAGGTTGCGGATCTTCTCCTCGCAGAACGGCCACACCGTAATGAGCCGCAGGAAGCCGACCTTGATGCCAGCCTTGCGGGCTTCTTGAACGGCGCGGATGGCGATGCGCGAGGTGATGCCATAGGACACCACCACGACGTCCGCGCCGTGAAGGCCATCCTCCTCGACGCGAATGATCTTGTCCGCGTTGGACTCGATTTTCTCGATCAGGTGGGTGACGAGCTTCTTGTTCATCTCGGGCGTGAGCGCGGGGTAGCCGCGCTCGTCGTGGGTGAGGCCGGTGGAGTGGAACCGGTAGCCGTCGCCGGCCTTGACCATCGGCGCGGCGGTCTTGCCGTCGAAGTGATAGGGCCGATAGTCCTCCTTCGGCCCGGTGTACCAGTTGCGCTCGACGACGCGGATTTCCTCGGCGGGCGGGATGACCACCTTCTCGTGCATGTGGCCGACCGTCTCGTCCGTCATGATAAAGACCGGGACGCGGTAGGTTTCGGAGAGGTTGAAGGCTTCGATGGCGAGATCGAAGCACTCCTGCGGAGAATCCGGCACCAGCGCAATGACGCGGTAGTCGCCGTGCGAACCCCACCGCGCCTGCATCATGTCCTGTTGTGCGGTGAGCGTCGGCAAACCGGTGGAGGGGCCGCCGCGCTGCACGTCGGCGAGCACCATGGGCGTTTCCATCATGCAGGCGAGCCCGATGGTTTCCATCATCAGCGAGAAGCCAGGGCCGGAGGTAACCGTCATCACCTTCTGGCCGCCCCACACCGCGCCGACATTCGCGGTGATGGATGCGATCTCGTCTTCCATCTGGATGAAGAGGCCGCCCACTTCCGGGCAGCGCTCGGCAAAGCGCTCGGCCGTCTCGGTCGATGGCGTGATCGGATAACCGGCGAAGAAGCGGCAACCGGCGGCGAGCGCTCCTTCCGCGAGCGCATGGTCCCCATCCATGAAGTGGCGGCCGCTCAGAACGCCTTTCGGATCTGCTGGAACCGTCTTAGGAAAATCGGTCACTCGTCTATCCCTTATCTCTGATCGGTCGTCACGAAAATCGCGAATTCGGGGCAAACCTTTTCGCAGAACTTACAGTCCCGGCACTCTTCGGAGTTCTTCACCTTGGGCGGGTGGTAGCCCTTCGCATTGTAGGCTTTGGACATTTCCAGCGCGTCGGTCGGGCAAAATTCGACGCAAAAGCCGCATCCCTTGCACCAGTTCGGGTTGATAGTAACCCTGCCATACGCCTTCTTGAGCTTGCCGAAAGACATCGCGATCCCCTAGAGAAGCCCCCTCTCCGCCAGAATGGGGCGGGGAGAGTTATAGTGCAGATTAAGCTTCAGCACGCTTTCTTCGCAGCCGAAGGCGATCGCCATGAGTTGCGTGAAATAAACGACGGGTATTCCTTCGAATTCCGGAAACATGCGGCGGGTGATTTCCTGGCGTTGGTCAAGGTTGAAGGCGCAGAGCGGACAGCTGACCGCGACCACATCAGCACCCTGATCGATGGCGTCCGACAGGATTTGGTAGGTACGGTCGGCAACGATTTTTGGCTTGTCGACCGTCTGGTAGGCCCCGCAGCATTCCGTTTTATGAGACCAATCGACCGCCCTGCCGCCCAGAGTCCGCACGAGTTCATCGAGAAGCACCGGGTTCTCGACTCTGTCGAACGCGATGGAGCGCGGGCGGACCAGGAGGCAGCCGTAATAAGAGGCGACGCGCAGGCCGTTCAGCGGCTTCACGACCTTGGCGGAAACCGCCTTGGAGTTGGCCTTGAACTCCTGAAGGATTTCGAGCGTGTGAACGACGTCGACATCGCCTTCGTATTTGGTCGTCTCGTCGGTCATGAAGTTGTTCATGCGCTTCAACAAGACCGGATCGGCTTTGACGCGCTCATTGGCTCGCTTCAGCGTGTTGTAGCACATCGAGCACGCGGTCATGACGCGTGAGGCGTCGGCCTCCTTGACGCGCAGCATGTTGCGGACCGGCGCCAGCTGGCGCATCGCATCATCTTCGGCCAGCGATAGCACGGTTCCGCAGCAGTTCCAGCGGTCGAGCTCTTTGATCTCGACGCCGAGGTGCTTCATCGAAAAGAGGAGCGACTCTTCGAAGTTGCCGGCGTGGTTCTTCATGGTGCAGCCGGGGTAGTAGCTCAACTTCATGTCGACGCCTGTAGCTAATGAGATGAAGAGACGCAGGCATGTGCGCTCTCGTCGCAGACTTTGGTCAAAGAAAAAGTTGCCTTATTAGTATGAACTGACAGTGCGATCCGCCAATCCTCTTTCTTTTTCCAATGTTTCCTCGCGTAGATACCATACTCAGGCTTGGGAAACACCACTTTGACCTGGATCAAAAGGAAGTTAAATGCTTTTTAACGGTAAGTAAAGCTGTAGTAAAAGGCATTGCGCCCGCGGCCATATTTGTTGCGGCGCACAATATTCAAGACGCCAGATGTTTCGTTCAAGTTTTCTCTTTGATACCCGCACGGTTACCCTCCGGTAGCGCAGCGCATCCCTGACATTGCGCTCTTCGTCTATCAGCCTTCATCGCAGTGCGGTCACAACCTACCCCGCTTCTGATTGTCGAAGAAGTGAAGCTTGTGTGTCATCATGCCGCAACCTTCGGCGCGGCTGATGGCATGGCGCCAATGCCGCAACCAAAAAATTGGGGTCGCCTCAGCCGCGCGGCTTAATCTCAAGCCCCGCGTCAGGAAGCAGACGTGTCGCAAATGCGACATTCCTAAATGGGACACGCATCAGAGAACACAAATATGCTTGTAAAGCAGTGGGTTCTGGCGATGGCATGGCTATTGCTGAAGAACGGTCAGACGCCCTTAACGAGCAGAAAGACCGTCTCGAATGATCCATCTCACGGAAAATGCCGTCAACGCCGTTCGCACCGCGATCTCACGCGCCGATGCTCCGATTGAAGGCTTGCGCCTCGCCGTGGATGCGGGGGGCTGTGCGGGCTTCAAATACATGATGGGGCTCGTCGCCAAAGCCGATCCGGATGACGTCGTCGTCGAGCGCGGCGGAGTGAAGGTTTTCGTCGATCCGGACAGCGTGACGCATCTCGAGGGCACGACGGTCGATTTCATCACCGGCCTACAGAATTCGGGCTTCACCTTCGACAATCCGCAAGCGAGATCGAAGTGTTCGTGCGGCAAATCGTTCGGTTGACCAGGGAGACGCGACCATGCTGGAAATACAGGAACAGATCAACGAGGTTCCGTCCGAGTCTCTGCAGGTAACGGCGGAAGAATTCAGGGTCGCAAGAATCCGCGCTGCCCTCGACGAAATCCGTCCATTTCTCCAGCGCGATGGCGGCGACTGCCAGCTTGTGGGCGTGGAAGGCAATGTGGTGAGAGTCAGGATGAGCGGAGCCTGCATTGGCTGCCAGCTTGCTTCGGTTACGATTCATGGCATACAGACCAAGCTCAATGCCATGCTCGGTATGCAGCTTCGTGTTGCGCCCGTTCTTGGTTTCGGGGGCCTGTAACATCGGGAGGCCATCATGCGGCCGGTTTATCTCGATAATAACGCTACGACGCGCATGGACTCCGCCGTGCTGGCGGCCATGCTGCCTTACTTCAGGGATCACTTTGGCAATGCGTCCTCCGCGCACAGCTTCGGCGTGGAGAGCAGCGCGGCGATCAAGGACGCCCGCGAGCAGGTTCAGGCGCTGATCGGCGCCGCGCATAGCCACGAGATCGTCTTCACATCGGGCGGCACGGAGTCCGATAACGCCGCAATCCTTTCCGCGCTTGAAGCGCAACCTGGCCGAAAGGAAGTCATTGTCTCCGCTGTCGAGCACCCGGCGGTGCTGGCGTTCGTGATGCATCTGCAAAGAGATTGCGGGATTGTCGTGCGCGTCATCCCCGTCGATGGATGCGGCCGGATCGATATCGATGAGTACAAGGCGGCGCTTGGCATTAAGACGGCTGTCGCCTCGATCATGTGGGCAAACAACGAGACGGGAACGATCTTTCCAGTCGCGGATCTCGCCGCACTCGCGCACGATGCGGGCGCGCTCTTTCATACCGACGCGGTCCAGGCCGCAGGCCGAAATCCGCATCGACCTCAAGTCTACGGAAATCGACATGCTGTCGCTCTCGGCCCATAAGTTCAACGGGCCGAAGGGGATCGGCGCGCTCTACGTGAAGAAAGGCCTGCGGTTCAATCCGATGATCCGCGGCGGCAAGCAGGAGCGCGGGCGGCGCGCCGGAACCGAAAATACGCCGGGCATTGCCGGTCTCGGCAAGGCTGCGGAACTGGCCCGGGAGCGGCTGGCCTCCAGCACGGTGCATCGCGTGCGAAACCTGCGCGACTGGTTCGAAGCTGAAGTGCTTGCGCGCGTAGGCCGCTGTTATATTGCGGGCGATGTCGATAAGAGGCTGCCGAACACGTCAAACGTCGTCTTCGAATGCGCCGACGGAGAGGTGATTCTCTCCGGGCTCAACAAGGCAGGCATCGCTGCCTCCTCCGGGTCGGCCTGCGCTTCCGGCTCGACGGAGCCCAGCCACGTGCTGCGCGCCATGAAAGTGCCGTACACCTCGGCGCTTGGCGCCATCCGCTTCTCTTTTTCGCATGAGAACACGAACGGCGATGTGGAGCGAGTGCTTGAAGTTTTGCCCGCGATCGTGGAAAAAGCACGGGAAGTCTCAGGCTTTGCGGCTCCGGGAGCCGGTGCTGAGGCCGGGGTCAGCGCGGCATATTCTCAATAGGCGAGGGAGCACATGGCATTTCGTGTCGAAGGTCTCTACATGGCGGACGGGCGGGACGGCTGCCGCATCGAGGCGAAGCTGCGCGCCGCAGGCCTCCGTCCGACGCGTCAGCGCCTGGACCTGGCCCGGCTCCTGTTCCGCGAAGGCGACCGTCACGTGACAGCCGAGATGCTGCACGGCGAGGCTGTTGCCAGCAACATCTCCGTCTCGCTCGCCACCGTCTACAACACACTGAAGCAGTTCACCGAATGCGGCCTTCTGCGCGAGGTCGCGATCGAAGGGTCGAAGGCCTATTTCGATACGAAGATTTCCGACCACCAGCATTTCTATTTCGAGGGCGACGGCCGCCTCGTAGATCTTGAGCCGGGGCAGGAGGTGATGGTGTCGGTGCCGAAACTGCCGGAAGGCACCAGGATCGCCCGGATCGATGTGTTGATCCGGCTGGAGAAGGTGAAGAGCTAACTAATTCGCTTCGTATTAAGCGGCGGGTTTGTTGTATCCAAGCTCCATTGCACGCCGATAGTTTGTCGCCGCCCGGATGATACTCCACTTGGCCTTGTAGGCATCGCCGCGATTGTGGTAAGCTTCTCCATAGTTCGGATCGATTTCAATCGCTTTGGTGTAGTCCGCGATTGCCCGTCGGTAATATTGCTTCTTGTAGCAAGCTAATCCGCGTTTGTTGTAGGCAAAGGTATCTTTGGGATCGATTTCGGTGGCTTTGGTGTAGTCTGCGATGGCCAGGTCGTAATCTTGCTTATCGTAGTAAAGGTTGCCGCGATTGTTGTAGGCAGCGGCATATTTTGGATTGATTTTGATGGCCTTATTGTAGTCCGCGATGGCTCGGTCGTAGTCTTGCTTCTTGACGTAAGCTAAGCCGCGCATGTTGTAGGTAGGGGCAAGGTTGGGATTGAGTTGGATGGCCTGGCTGAAGTCCGCGATGGCTCGGTCGTAATCTTGCTTATCAAAGTAAGCTAAGCCGCGCACGTTGTAGACAGGGCCAAATTTGGGATCGATGTCGACGGCCTTTGTGTAGACCGCGATGGTCCGGTCGTACTCACGGCCACCAGCGATCATCTCTGCAACCTCGGTGCTCTGTTTTTCCTGAGCGGCCTTGAGTTCGGCCTCATCTTTCACTTTTTCTGGCGTCTGCCTTTGCTCGTCCGCAGCGCGCTTTTTGTCGGCGGCCTTGCGTTCGGCCTCTGCTTCCTTTTGTGTCGCCAACTGCTGTGCATCCTGCACGCGCTTCTCCTCAGCCGCTTCCTGAGCGGCCTTGCGTTCGGCTTCGGCGGCCTTTTCGGCTGCTTCCTGAGCCACTTTCAGTTCTGCAGCGCGCTTTCTTTCTTCTTCAGCCTGCTGATTGGCCTTGCGCGCAGCCTCTTCGTCAGCTGCGCGCTTGCCTTGGCCCTCAGTAGGGGCTTGCTGGGTTGGCGGTGAGGTCGTTCTGATTTGAATCGCTAGGATTCCAGATCCGGCAAGGGCCAAAACCCCCGCCGCTACGCCGATCAATCTCCAACGCGGCCCCCTAATGTCCTCGCGCAGGTCGTGTATGAGGCCCGCCACGTCGTGGCCGAAGGCGTCCGGGTCCGGGCGGATGACAGCGAAATGCCTTTCAATCAAAGGCTTCAACGTCTCAGGCAAGTCAGCCGCCTTTGGTAAGGAAGAAGCTCCGCCAGTCAGGACGGGGATCACGACGATCTTGCGGGCCAGAGCGCTTTCGATCTCACGGCGGACCCAGTCCTGCGGGTCGTCGAGCCGACGTGCCCCGGCCTCATTCGTCACATCAAGCCATTTCGGCCCGATAAGAGTGATCATCTTGGTGCACGCGGCTAGCTGCTTCTTCAACTCCTCGGGAAAATTTTGGCCTGCGCGAAGGTTTTTATCGATGAAACACACGGTTTGAGCCAAATTCGAGTTTGAGATCCAAAGCGATGGCATGCGCATCCATCGCGGTATCCTCACGCCGGTAGTTCACGAATATTTTGCAAGCCATCCCCCTGAGCCCACTATGTGAAAACTTGAATGAAGCGAGCTGTAGCACAGCGAAAACGCTGCCGGAAGCCGCGGGCAAGCGAACGCCGCTTATCTCCCCAACGGATCGTCGTCCCGGCAAGCGAATGAGCCGGGACCGTTGCAGGCCGGACGCTTCCAATACCGGACGGTACAAAATCCGGCTATGACTGTAAACGGATCGTTGCCGGGCAGCGCTGCCCCAAGATGTTAACGGCATTGTGGTTAAAAAGAGTGCGGCCCGATTTATTTCCGGTCCAAGATACGATTTATTAATGGACCATCCGGCGCGAAAAGAGGCGGCTCGCCCCTTGTGGCAGGTCAGCGAGAAGCGGTTCTAACCCACGGAAAACGAACGGCTTTTCCCCTTTAGCCTAGCCCCAATTAAATAGAACTTAATGCCGGAATTTTCTCCTTAACTGGGCGCGCAAAAGTCCGTTAAATATAGTTTCGGCTTCGACTGTTAACCGTGATGGGGCCGCAGTCAACGCCCCACGCGCTCCGGGAACACCATCCGCTCTTCAAATTCAGTAATAATATCAATGGTTTATCTGTTAACGTGTCGGCAAGGCGCTTTCTCTTAAGATCTGGACTCAAGCAAATCCGAGCGAAAAGCTGATGCATGATGGTCTAAATTTAAGGGCGGAGCCAATCGAAGGCTCGCTGGAGGTATTCGCGGCCATTCTCTTTCTGCCAGACGCCATGCGCCATCACGACGCGACGGGGAGCCCAGGCCAGCATTTTCTGGACCGTGGCGCGGGCAGATCGTCGATCGAAGGTGGAAAGCCGAAGCTCAAGCGGCCCGTAGCCCGTGCCTTCGGTCATGCCTGCCAGGCGAACCAGCGGTCGCTGCCACCAGCTCCAATTTTCGCGCAAAAAGGCGCTGCTGAAATTCTGCGACATGTCCGCGATGATCGCTGTCCCTGAAGGCTTGTGAAAAAACTCGATCTCATCAAGGAAAGGATTGCGAAACCACGCTTGGTCAATGGCCTCGGCCCATTCTGAGGGAGGCGTGTCCTGCAAAGCTGGCTGAAACGTAAGGTCCGGCCTTTTCTTGATCGTCGACTGAGGCCCCCAAAGACGCACCGCCGGGAAAGCGGCTTTCCAGTCCTGCAGATAGAGATGATGAAGCTTGTTCGGGCTGACGAGGTGGGCCACGGCGCCCAGCCTCTCAATTTCGCCGCGCAACTCAGGCGTCAGCGCGATCGGAGACCAGATCCACAGGTCGTTGTTGACAAGCCTGACAATAACGGAGCGCGTCGGGTAGGGAAAACCGTAAAAGCTTACAGTTTTACCTTCAACAACCCAGATGGTGGCATCAATCGCTTCAAGCGGCATAAGCGCTCAACAAGGATGAGGCAGCGTGGTTGCCAGAAAAGCTATGCCTCGTCTTCGGCGAGGGTGACGCCCGTCACGCAAATATCGCCGTCGATGACCGCGAGGCTCACGGGTTCGAGGCCTTTTCCGTCGCACGGCCCCTCGATGCATTTCCCGGTCGCCAACTCGAACACCGACCCGTGTTTCCCGCACACGATGCGATTTGTGCCGGGGTCGAGAAACTGATTGGCCTCCCAGTCGAGGTTGACGCCGTCGTGAGGGCAGAGGTTCACATAGCCGAACACCTGCTTGTCCCAGCGCACCACGAAAATGTGCCAGGGCCTTTCCACCTTGTCCTCGCCGACGCGAAGTAGCGAGAACGCTCTGCCCCTGCGATTGGGAATCTCAGAAGTTGCGCAGATGGCATAAGCGATGCTCATTATGTTCTCCGAACACGGATCTTGTTGTCTGGCCTAGAGGCGACCCTTTTACGTCCTGGAACGGCGTGAGCCACATCCGGGATCGCAAAAAAGCAAGCCGCTCGAATGTGACGGCCCCGGATAAGCGTCAGCACGCTTTCCGGGGCGACGACATGTCCGGCCCAGAACGCCGCATCAATAGCGCTTCATCTCGATGCCGTGCTTTTTCAGCGCGTAACCGATTTGCCGCGGCGTGATGCCAAGAATCCGCGCGGCCTTCGCCTGAACCCACCCCGTCTTTTCCATTGCTTTGACGAGAGTGTCTTTGCTGAGCTGCGAATAATTACCGTTGCTTTCATCGGAGGGCGCTCCCTTCACTCCGTTACCATTGCCGTTGCCGGCCTCCCTGGGCTCAACCCGGTCCTCTCGAGATTTCGGAGGAGCCACAGCAGGCGCGCTTGGCGGCTCCGCCAGCCTCGCTGGCTTCGGCGCCGCCGCCGCATAAACCGCCTCGCCACTCGCAGGCCCTTTCCAGAGCATGGATGAGAGGCAGTGTCCCTGCTGGCACGCGAAATCGCTCGCATGTATCTCGTCGGCAGGCGTCATGGCCGCAGTCCGGCGGATGCAGTTCTCAAGCTCGCGGATGTTCCCGGGGAAGTAGCACTTCTGAAGCACATCCATCGCATCGGGACCGAAGGTCAACGCGTGGCCGTTTTCCTCGCCGTATTGATTGATAAAGTGGGTGGCGAGTTCCGGAATGTCGCCCGGCCGTTCCCGAAGCGGCGGCAGCATGACCGGAACGACGTTGATCCGGTAATAGAGATCGGCGCGAAACTTCCCTTCCGAGACAAGCTCTTCGAGGTGCCGGTTCGTCGCGCAGACAAGGCGGAAATTGATCTTGAGCGTCTGCTGGCCGCCGACGCGCTCGAACTCGCCTTCCTGCAGCACGCGCAGGAGCTTGGCCTGGAACGAGGGCGAAATCTCCCCGATCTCGTCGAGGAAAATCGTGCCGCCATGCGCCAGCTCGAAGCGGCCCTTTCGCGTCGCGACCGCGCCCGTAAACGCACCCTTTTCGTGGCCGAAGAGCTCGGATTCGATCACGCCTTCCGGCAAAGCCGCGCAGTTGACCTTGATGAAGGGCTTGCCCTTTCGGCGCGAAAGCTCATGGATCGCCCTGGCGAAGAGTTCCTTGCCGGTGCCCGTCTCGCCGCGGATCAGTACAGGCGCATTCGACTTCGCAACCTGCTCGATCCGGTCGGTCACCGCGCGGATGGCCCGGCTCTTGCCGACAATGCCGGTAAGCTTCGAGCCTGCGGTTTTCGGCGCCTTGAACGTGGACAGTTCCTTGGCAAGCCTGTGCTGTTCGACGATGAGCCTTTCGCGGTCTTCGGCGACGACGCGATGCAGCCTGAGAGCCTGTCCGACGAGATTTGCCACCATGGTGAGGAAGCGCACGTCATGGTCGATGCGGACATCCCTGCGGCACTCCCAGACCCTTTCGGTGGCGAGCGTGCCGACAACGTTTGTGTCGACCCGGATAGGCACGCCAATGAAGGTCTGGATGGAATCCGGACCCACGCCGCTGCCAAGGCGCTTCCAATCCCTGAACAGGGGATGCACCGCGCAATTCTGGACAACCAGCGGCGTGGCGGTGGCAACGATGCGGTCTATGACCAGCATCGGAAGCTCCTCATTGTCGCCCATCACGGGATCGGTCGACGCGGCAACCCTTATTTCCGGATCGCCGTCCTTGTTGAGGAGCAGGATCGTGGCAAGCCGCATGTCGAGGAAGGAGCTCATCACCGAGACGACGTTGTTGAGCATCACCCTCAGGCTTGCCGGGGATGTCACGATTTTCGAGATTTCGTAGATGCCGCTAAGCGCTGTCTCGCTGTATCTTACACTTCCTGGAACCGTGACGGTGTTAGCCGGCGCGGACTGAGTCATCAAGTAACCTCGTGTTCGCTAACGTTGGCGTCAGCATAAAGCGCGCCATATAGTTTCGCATTTCGTGCGATTGTAACACGGGGGTCGTGACGATGTCGTGTCTATAGAATAGTCAATCTCTCATGTGCTTCCGGTTGTAGCGAGGGCTCAGCGGCGCCCCAAAATTAGAGAAAAATCAGAGGCTATCAGCCAGAAATGCCGATTTTTCAGGCAGAGGCTATTTTCTAGCCACTCATGTAAAATTTACCGGCAGCTATGCCGTTAAGGCATTGCTGGCAAGACTAAGCTGTATGCCGTTCCGATCAACGATCGACTGGCAGGCGCTTTCCGGCCTTGTGCGCGGCAATCCACTTCTGGAGCTCCGCCACATGCTCGCTTTCCTCCAGAACGAACTCCTTGGCCATCGCCTTGATTTCGGGGTCGGTGGTCGTATCGAAAACGCTCTTGTAAAATTCGTAGCCTGACGTCTCAGCCGCCAGGGCGATCTCAAGCGCCTCCTCGCGCCCAATCATAGGGTCGGCGGCCCAGATCGCAGCAGCCTCAGGGCTTTCAATGCTGGGCCATTCGAAATCGCCGGGCTTTTTCGCCGGAATGTCGCGAAAGCCGGAGCGGGCCATGGCGTCTGCCATATGCATTCTGGAATATTCCGACAAGCGCCGGAAAAGCTTCCCGACTTCGCTGTTGCCGCACGAGTCCATAGAGTTCGGCCAACTCGCCAAAGCGAAGCGCGGCCTCCTGTTCGAGCTTGATGGAGTAGGCGAGAAATTCCTCGACCAATTCCATGGTAGGTCCTCCTGACTTTGACATGTCGTCATCCCGGATGCCGCCGCATCCGGGACCGCAAAAATACCGCCGATGTTTCCGGCACGATGCCGTTTCTGTGCGCCCTCATCGTTGTTGTGCGCGGCGCGCCTGTCTGCTGCCTGCGTCAGCCGCTTAGCCGAACTTGAAGAGAACGCCATAGCCGCCGCGCGGATAGGCCCAGGTGAGAGCGCCGCTCGGCTCAGCCACGACGCGGCAGGTTCCGCATTCGAGGCACCCGTCCGGGCTGATCTCAACCTGCCCCTTGGCGTTGAGGCTGTAGCAGCCTGCGGGGCAAAGTTTCGTCAGCAAGAGAAGCTCCTTGCTGGGCGCTTCATGCGGCGTGACTACGATGTGAGGCCGGCCGGCGTCGACGAGATAGCGGTTCTGGTAGAGCTTCTCTTCCACCCGCTGGGTTGCTTGCTCCATCATCGAAATGGTCCTTCTCTGCTTATCTCACTGCGAGCAAGCTGTTGAAAATGTGAAGTATCTTGGCTTCATCCTTCGACCGGCTCAGGATGAGGCCAGGTGTTCTAAGCCCGTTCATCCTCATGGTGAGCCTGTCGAACCATGAGCAACATGTCTGCTCGGCATCCCGCTAGCGCCAGGATCGGGCGAGCTTCCAGGCATCGCTTGCCAGCCCCCTCACGCCGCGCGCCTTCACAAAGGTGCGGATGATGTCGCTTTCCTTGCTCTTCTTGTCCTTGCCGTCGACGCGCAAAAACGCTTGGGCGGCCTTTGAAACAAGTTCCGGATAAGTGCCGAACAAATGCTGCTTTGAAGAATGCAGGAAGTCCGGCAGGCGCTTGTATTTCTTCAAGTCCTTCATCACGAAGGATTTCTCGATCATTTTCTGGTAGAGCGAGAGGTTCTCGGCCGACATCTCGTCCCGCCGCATCTTGATCTGGAAGATCGCTTCCGCCGCAAGACGGCCCGTGGTCATGGCGAGGTTCGAGCCCTCGCGGTGGACTGCGTTCACGAACTGGCCTGCATCGCCGACGATGAGCCAGCCGTCCCCGTAAAGTTGCGGCACAGCTTTATAACCGCCTTCGGGGATGAGATGTGCCGCATATTCCTTGACCTCTGAACCCGCAATCAAGGGTGCGACCGCTGGATGGCGCTTGAACGCGTCAAGCAGCTCGTATGGCGCAAGGCCGGTTTCCGCCATATCGGAGACAAGGCAGCCGATGCCGAGCGAAATGCTTTCCTTGTTCGTGTAGATGAAGCCCGTTCCGGCCATGCCCCTGGTGATGGTGCCGGCGGCCTCGATCACGGCGCCTTCGTCGCCCTTCAGATTGAAGCGCGCCTCGATCACCTCGCTCGGCAGGAAGTGCATTTCCTTCACAGCCAGCGCGACCGTGTCCGGCTTCGGAATCGGCCGCAAGCCAGCCTTCGAACCGAGCAGGCCATTGACGCCCTCAGCCATGATGACAACATCGGCGAGCAGCGTGCCCCCCGCGCGATCGGTCTTGACCCCGATCACCTTGCCGCCGCTGAAGCAGAGATCTGTCACCGTCGTCTCAAGGATCAGGAGCGCGCCCGCCTCCCGCACCCGCCGCGAGAACCACTTGTCGAACTGCGCGCGGATGATGGTGTAGCGGTTCGGCTTTTCCTCGTTGAAGTCGTCGGAGCGGTATTGGACCCCGGTATAAGAAGTATCGTTCATATACCAGGCGCGCTGCTCTATGATATGCCGCTCCAGCGGTGCATCTTCCCGGAAGTCGGGAATGATCTTCTCGAGCATGTCGGCGTACATGATCGCGCCCTGGACATTCTTCGAGCCCGGATATTCACCGCGCTCGATCTGGAGCACCTTCAGGCCGCGCTTGGCGAGAGTGTAGGCGCAGGAGTTGCCAGCGGGTCCGGCTCCCACGACGATAGCGTCAAATTTCTCTGCGGGCATGAGAGTTCTCCTTCAAAACCTTCTATTTCCGGCTCACCCGACAAGCCGCGAGCGTATGTTCGGGGCGATCCGTCGGCGGACCACCTTGGAAAGCGCCGGGAGCAGCCGCACCGCGTCGGTTACGAGGCCGACATGCGCGAATTCGAAGATCGGCGCGTTCTTGTCCGTGTTGATCGCCAGGATCAGGTCGGCGCCTTCGACGCCGACGCGATGCTGAATGGCGCCGGAAATGCCCGCCGCGATATAGAGCTTGGGCCGGATGGTTTTGCCGGTCTGCCCGATCTGGCGGTCAGCGGGGATCCAGCCGCGCTGCACGAGCGGCCGTGAGCCGCCCCATTCGGCGTGGAGCGCTTTCGCGAGGTCTTTCACGAGCTGGTAGTTCTCAGCGCTGCCAAGCCCGAGGCCGCCCGCCACCACGACATCGGCGTAGGCAAGGTTCGACTTGTTGGAGTCGCGGTCGGGAATGAACTGGAGGATCTTGGTGACGATGTCCTCCTCCAGCATCTTGAAGTCGTGTTCAATGACGGGGCCGCTTCGTCCCTCCTGCCGTTCGGGCAGACGGAACACGCGCGGGCGGACCGTCGCCATTTGCGGGCGAAAATTCAAGGTGTAGATCGTGCAGAGCAGGCTGCCGCCGAAGGTCGGGCGCGTCGCGGCGAGCGAGCCATCCGCGTCGACCGCAAGTTCCGTGCAGTCGGCGGTGAGCCCGGTCATGAGCGTCGTTGCCACCGCGCCAGCCAGATCGCGTCCGAGCGTGGTTGCGCCGAGAAGCAGAATCTCCGGCTGATAGGTGTTGACGAGTTCCGTCATGCACCGCGTGTAGGGCTCGTTGCGGTAGTCGGCGAGGATCGGGGTTTCGACGAGATAGGCGACGTCCGCGCCATAGGAGAAAGCGTCTTCAACCGCCTCCCGCGTACCCATGCCGGGTCCGCCGAGGACGACGCCTGCGAGCTGAACGCCGAGCTTGTCCGCGAGCTTGCGGCCCTCGCCCAGAAGCTCCCACGAAACGGGGTGGACATGGCCGCGCTCAAGCTCGACGAAGACCCACACATGCTTGTAGGACTTGAAGCGCTCCGGCAGTTCCTTCTTCATCCCGGCGCGGCCGCCAGCGGCAGGTTGGGGAGCGGGTTTTGTCGTCATGAGATTTTGTCCCTCTGTGCCTTAGCTTTGCGACAGCTGCGTCAGTTCCTTCTCGAGAGAAGGCAGCCGCTTGAAAACTTCTTCGAGTGCGTTCGTCGCCATCTGGTCGGGTGAAAGGCCGGCGATGTCGATCTGGAAGGCTTTGTCGGAGCGGGGCGGGGGTGCGAACACGCGTTTGACCACGGTCGGCGACCCCTTCAATCCGCACTTGATCGTTTCGGTAATTCCCGCGGCGGCGGCATTCCAGGTGATGACCTCGGCCCTGGCAGCGCGCAAGGCGACGTCAATCGATCCGCGGCGGAGTTCGTTCGTCCCTTCGAGCATGGTGATAAGGCAGGGAAGCTTCGTCGAAAGCACCTGCACGCCGCCCTCGGCGCGGCGCTCCACCGTGATGGTGCTTTCCTCGAGATTGGCCTCGCGGATCGCCGCCACATAGGTGAGCTGATTGAGGCCGAGCCGCCTTGCGATGCCGGGGCCAACCTGCGCAGTGTCGCCGTCGATGGTCTGTTTGCCCGTGAAGACAATGTCCACGGGTCCGAATGTTTCGCCGACCTTCATGACGGCCTGCGACAGCGCGAAGCTCGTGGCCAGCGTGTCGGAGCCTGCGAAGGCGCGGTCGGTGAGGAGCACCGCGCGGTCCGGCCCAAACGACAGAGCGCGGCGCAAACTGTCTTCCGCCATGGGCGGCCCCATGGTCAAAACCGTGATCGTTCCGCCATGAACGTCGCGAAGCCTGAGCGCCGCTTCGAGCGCGAACAGATCATACGGGTTGATGATCGTGGGCACGCCTTGCCGCATGATCGTGTTGGTCACCGGATGCACACGGATCTGCGCGCTGTCTGGAACCTGTTTGATGCAAACCACTGTGTGCATGGTCTATCCTTCTTGGCGCGATCAGCGGATGATCGTGAGAGAGTCGAGAGGCACGAAAGCCTTGCCGCCGGCCTCATCAGCCGTTGCGGGCCGGTTCGGGTCGTGGTCCTGGAGAACCTTGAAGACGCGCTGGTCGATGGGACGCGAGGCGACGAAATCCTGGTACGCCCGGGCAAGCGTCTCTTGCGCACTCGCAAAAATCAGGTCTTCGGACGCGCCGGTGAAGTCCCTCTCGTTAAGATACTTGCCCATCCGCTTCAGGATGTGCAGCCGGCACACCCGCAAGACTTCCGGGTCGTAGTCGACCTTGAGATAGGAAAAGAAGTCCTCGGCCGCGTGCAGCTGTTCGAGGTCGGAGAAAACCTTGCTCATGCCGCGCTCCTTTCGAGTTCGAGTCCGTTCAGCCAGGCTCCGAAGCCACGGGGCGCATCCTCGGACGCCGCGAAGTGGCGTTCGCTTCTTTGCTCGATGAGGGCGTCCGCAAGCCGCAGCAGGGTAAAAGCGGGCACTGACGTTTTGTGGCGTTCCGAATAGCTGCGGATGGCGGCCAGCAACTGGCATTCTTCGTCCCCGGTCAGCTGGAGGCCGAGATAGGCAAGTTCATGACGGAGGCCGGAAAGGCCCGAGTGCTTGCCGAGCACGAAACGGTGTTTGCGCCCGAGTGTCTTTGGCGACAGCGCTTCATAGCAGGCACGGCTTTTCAGGATGCCGTCGACGTGGATGCCGGATTCGTGCGTGAACACATCCTTGCCCACGATCGGCTGAGCGCGTCCGACCTCGATGCCGCTCGACCTTGCCACGAGGTCGCTCAAGTGCCTTAGTGCGGGCAGATGCAGGCGATGCGCGTTGCCGAAGAGGCTGTCGAGCGCGACGGCAACCTGCTCGAGCGCCGCGTTTCCAGCTCGCTCACCGAGCCCGTTGACCGTCACGCTCGCGGCGGCCGCCCCCGCCTCTATCGCCGCAATCGTGTTGGCTGTCGCAAATCCGAGATCGTTATGGCCATGAAATTCGATTGCTAGATCGGTCATTTTCCGGACCGTCTTTATGGCCGCGCGCGTCGCGATGGGGTCGATCACGCCAAGCGTATCGGCGAAACGGTAGCGCGTGGCGCCAGCCCTGGCCGCCGCCTCGAGGATCGGCTCCAGCGTCTCGCGGCTCGCCCGCGAGGAATCTTCGCCGCCGAATGCGACTTCCAGGCCCCTCGCTCGGGCATAGCCGATGACGTCCCTGGTGGCCGCTATGACGGCCCCAAGCGAGCCGCCGAATTTCGCCGCGATTTGCGGATGCGAAACGGGCGCAGACAGATTCACGATGCTCACGCCGGATGCGACGGCGTCGTCGACATCGCTGCGCCGCATGCGGCACCAGGCCATGACGCGGATCGGCAGGCCAGCACGCGCGATTCTCCGGATTGCCTCTTGTTCGTCCGCGCCCATCGCCGGGGTGCCGGCTTCGATCTCGTCCACGCCCGCGTCGGCAAGCGCAGCCGCGATTTGAAGCTTTTCGGCAGCCGTGAAGGCGACGCCCGGCGTTTGCTCGCCATCGCGCAGCGTTGTGTCGTTGATAGCGACGCGGCGCTTGAGTTGGCGGCGCGGATAGAGCCCCCCTTCGGCGGGCGCCCGGAAACCTCCGGCAGCTCCGCCTTCATCCTGTCTCAACTCTGGAAACGTATCGCGCATAAGCGCTCCATGTGGCAAATCTTGCCCCCTTCTCAGCAGGACTCGTGCCAAACGGATAAGTTTCAGATTTTAAAGCATAAAAGGCAATTTTGGGGCGCTGTCGCAATCCCAACACATGTCGCCTTTGCGACATGGGGAGCCGGTTGTTCAGCGCCGGAGCCGGAGCCAACTTAGGTCGTCATGACCGCCCTTGAAGGCGGCCATCCAGGGGGGCTGCGTTGGAATATCGATTGCCGGGTCAAGCACGGCGATCACGGTGCCGCTAACCCGATCCTGCTCCAGGCTAGCCGCTGCCGCCGAACTGAGCGGTCGGGCTTTGCGGAGCCTGTTGCGCGGGCGCCTGTTCAAACTCGAAGATTTGCCGCAAGAAGCCCGGCGCCAGCATTGAAACAGGGTTCACAATGACATCCGGGTTCGATGTCCTCCCCTGCACGGCGTAGGTGATCCCGAAAACTCCTTCATTATCGCGCCCCTTCAGAAGATCTCCGAGAAGGGGGACGACACCGAGCACGGAGTTGAAACCATACAGAGGAACATAGGTGCCGGAAAGCGCAAGCGTCTCGTGTGCGAAGTCGATGCGGCCGCGCAAAGTCGCTCCGAGCAAAGGTCCGTTGATGGCGGCGTCGCGCAACTGGAATTGATTGGCGCCGACCGAGAAGGGAACAACCATCCGGTCGAACTGCAACGTCTCCCCGGAAACGACATGCTGCGTAGCATTCCGCGCTTCGGGCTTATGGCGCGCGCCCTCTCTTTCGGCCTGCGAGATGACCTTGCCGACGATCTGGTCGCCGGTGACAACAAACCTGCGGACATCGAGGATGCCGGTCTTGTCCGCGCCTCCCGAACCGTCGAGGTTGACGCGCAGATTCATGGTGCCGCCTCGCATAGCCGGGTAGAAGCCGACAAGGCGGAAGGCTGAGCCCGCGTCCGTCGCATCGGAAACCAGCATCCGCGCGTCACGGCCGCGCTGGTCGACGTGCACGGCGACCGGAGCCTCGCCGTTGAGCCGGCCCGCAACCTCGAGAAAGGTGAGCTTGCCGCCACGGCGCTTCGCATCAATGATCACCGACTTCACGGATGTGTCGTAATAGCCGGTGACGCTATCGATTTCCGCATTGAGGTCGAGACCTGGCTCATCCTTCAGCGGCGCAGGTTCTGCGTCGGCGATCTTGCCGGCGTTCAACAGCGACCGGAAAAATGACCGCCCATCATAGGACTCGCCTTTCGCCTGCACCCTCAGCACATTTTGCGGCGTCAGGTCTCCGCTCAAGGAGAGCCGCGTCAGCGGATTCGTCGAGAATTCCGGAAAATTGAAACCGGCGATGCGATGCCTGTCACTCACAAGCATATGACCTTTGATGGTGATGCCATCCCCGGTCATGGCGAAGTTGTCGAGCTGCAAATAGCCATCCTGCCGCTGGCTGAGGTCGAAATTCAGCGATGCCCTCTGCCCGGGCGGCTTGCGCCATCCGATGGCCGTCAGAAAAAGATCCGTGTTCGTAAGATTGGCTTCCACGAAAAGTTTCTGCGGGCCGTCTCTCTGCATGGCGATGGCGAGCGCGACGGGAAGATCGCCCTTCACGATGTGGTTGACGTTCAACCCGAGCTCTTCGCGGCCCTTTTCGTTGAGAATCGCGGCAAGGCGAAGGGTCGGCTGCTTCTCGGGTGGAGCGTCGAAAAAGCGTTGCCACGCGAGCGACACTGGCACGCCGTTGACCCTGACTTCACCGGCGGCGCTGATGGCATTGTCAGAAATATCGAAGTTCAGCGCGCCGCCATTCACTGTCAGCCCGGCCGGCAGCCCGTTTGATTTGAGGTCGAAGGCGCGGCATTTGCCGGAAATTGCAACTTGTTTGAATTGCAAGTCCGGCACGGTCGGAAACTTGACTTGGAACGCGGTCTGAGCCTGTCCATTGATGAGCGTGGGTTTGAAGCCGACCGCCTTCACGTAGTGGAGCGGCGGCTGATCGAGCAGTTCCAGAACGCTCGTAACATCGCTCGCGCTTTTGAAGCGGACTTCGGCATCCGGAAAGTCCGGGTGGAAATTCTCCACGAGAAATTCGCCGTCTGAAAACGATATCGACTTTCCGCTCGGGACATCGATGCGGGCATCGCCCGGAATGTTGTAAACAAACCGCCGCGCATTCATCCGCATGATGGAGTTTTTGGTGACGATCGGAGGCAACCCCTTGACATGATAAATTTGAGCGCCGGAAACTCGAAGCTCAATGGATGCCGCCGTGTCGGGCATGTCGCCGCCCTTGCTCAGCTGCGCCACATCGGCAGCGGACAAGTTGACAGACAGGGTCCCGCTGTTGATTTGTGCGGTTGGCACATTGAGGCCAACCCACTCACGCGTACGGGTGAACATGAAAGGCGGCCACAGGGCCTCCATGAAAGACAAGGGCATGGCGGAAGCTGTGCCACGGACAGCGACCGGGCCGCTCGAACCGACCGTGGAGGCCTTGGCCGAAAACGCAATCCGGGCTGTTCCAGCCTGAACATGAAAGTCGTCCAGGACAATGCTGTCTTTCGCCTCATTATAGGAGCCGGCAATCTTGAAACTGTCGATCGCAATCGGCTTAACCGCGAATGCCGGTTCGGCCAGACGTGTTCCGCTCCCATCCAAGTCGACGGTCCAGAGAGGCTGATTGGTCGCCGGATCGTTCCTGTGAGAAATCGAGCCGGAAATCGTAAGCAGGCTATCTTCCCAGCGAAGTTCGAAAGGCTTTATCAGGATCGCGTCGCTGGCCCGGTCGTAAGCAGCTTTGAGAACGCCGCCGTCGATCGTCACCGGACGCTTTTCATTGGAAGGCGCGAAAACCCGCCCGCCCCCCAAATCTATTTCACCTTCGGCGCGGAGGAGCTTTCCGGCGTGGCTGATGTCGAAGCGGGCTTCGCCGCTTATCGGCAGATCGGCGAGCTTCAAGGGCTCCAAGGATGCAAAGCTGCTCCATATCGCGCGAGGCACGATGTCGTGAACGGAAGCTGTCACGGCATAGAGTTTTTTCTCCGCGTGGTCGACTGCGCTGAAGGATGCCCGCCACGTGCTGTCGCCGCGCGAAAGCGCGATCTGCCCGCGCAACGTCCTGGCGCCGTTTCGATCATCCAGGTCGAGGTGCAGGTCAGCGACTTGCCAGGTTGAGACGTCCTTGTCGCTCGCGAAATAGAAAGTGGCGTCCTTGAGGCCTATGCGCTGAAGCGCGGATGCGCCTCCCCGCTGGTCGACGGCGGCGAACAAGCGCGCCAGGAAGGGCGTGGGATCAAACGGCGGAGAGGACGGTTGCGTGTTCAAAGCCTGACGCGCCATCCCTCTGACGCCTGCAATCTCACGTGGTTCTTGAAGAGGCCTCGAGCCGGAGGAGTCTCCAAGGACCATCTCGCTCGCAGTCCATGCCGTGACCGGGGGGGTGGCGGCTTCGGGGGATGCGGTGAGCGTCAGCCCTTTTCCAGGCAGATTGAATATCAGCACCTTGGGACCGATCAGATCGATCTGGGAAGCCGCGAGCGAAAGGCCAAGAAGCGAGCGTTCGCTGATGTCGACAGCCGCCAGGGGGGCTTTGGCGATCTCCTGATTGTTCTCGTCCACGACGCTCACTTTCGCGAGCCGGAACTCGAGGCCCCAATCATCGGCAAGCCTTAAAATGGCGTCGCCAACGCGAAAGCTATAGCCTTTGAGCTGTGCGTTCAGCCGTTCCTCGACCGCCGGCGCGAGAAAAGCGAAGGATATCGGCCCGGTGAGAAGGCGTGCGTAGAGCGCGCCGATCGCGGCGAGCACGCTGATGGCCAGCACCGCGGTGGCGCGGCTGCCGATCCAGATCGAATGCCGCGATGCGGTCTTGACCGGTCCCGGGATGGCATCGACAAACGCCTTGCCGTGCCGCGACAATCGCTCAAGCTGCAGCTGCACGTGAGAACGCTTGTCCAATGCACGGCCTCGCTTTGAGACAACAAGCGCCCGGCGCGTATCTTTCGAAAAAGAACGTTGATCCATGGCAGTTTGTCAGCGGCAAGCCTGGGACGTCCTCAGGCCGCCCTCGGTATGCACGCTTTCCCCAATAGCGTAGCGCCCCAACCTTGCCCCGCGCGTTTCACCCCTCCGGTGCGTAACATTCTTGTGCTCAGGCAACCGGTTGCAGATCGCGTCCCATTCAGGCATTCCGCTTCTATAGACCGCAAAAGAAGACAAAAGGAAGGCTTAATGATGCTTAAGGACGGTGAGAAGGCCCCCGATTTCGCCTTGCCCGATGCTGATGGAAAGATCACGAAGCTGAGTGACCTCAAAGGCCATTACAAGGTCGTCTATTTCTATCCGAAGGACGATACGTCGGGGTGTACGAAGGAGGCTCAGAGCTTCACGGAGCTGAAGGCGGAATTTGCCAATCTCAAAGCGGAAATTATCGGGATCTCTCCAGACAGCTCAAAATCGCATGCAAAGTTCCGCGATAAGTACAGCCTTCAGGTGACGTTGCTCTCCGACGAGCAGAAATCCGCGATCGAAGCCTATGGCGTGTGGGTGGAAAAGAAGATGTATGGCAAGTCATACATGGGAGTCGAGCGTTCGACCTTTCTCATCGGGCCGGACGGCAAGATCATTCAAGCCTGGAGGGGCGTCAAGGTTCCCGGCCACGCCGCCGCCGTTCTCGAGGCGCTCAAGAAACAGCAATAGAGCAAGAAGTGAGCCACCCCGGCCGCACCCCTGCGCCTGAAAAGCCACGGGAGAATGAAAATAGGGTGTTGCAAAACTTTACATGCAAACCCGTAGGTATGATCGGCGTTGAAATAGCGTGGGCTGTGCCCTAGAAACAGGGGCGCTCGCCCCGCATCGCTCCGGAGACGCGCCGATGTTCAGTAAGAAGCCAGAGACCGATATGAGCAATTTTGATCAACTAAAGCCGATAACGAAAACCACGAGTAAAGCCATTGGCGGCCAGCCCGGGCCCGCCACGGGCAGTTTGATGCCGATGGGATCGCCGGTTCCGGCGACTGCTTCGAACCAGCCCTCATTCGCACCAAAACCGCCAGCCTTCAGAGGACCAGATCGTATGGCGCCGTCGATTATTGGAGAAGATCTGACTGTAACCGGCAATGTGCTCTCCAGAGGCGAGGTGCAGGTGGATGGGCAGATTCAAGGCGACGTTCACTGTTCGTCGCTGATCGTTGGTGAAAAGGCTCAGATCACGGGCGGGATCGTCGCGGAGGACGTCGTCGTCCGCGGGCGCGTCATGGGCTCCGTGCGCGGAAATCGCGTAACCTTGCAGGCTTCGAGCCATGTGGAAGGCGACGTTTTCCACAAGTCTTTGGCCATCGAGCAGGGCGCCTTCTTCGAGGGCAAGTCCCGCCGTTCGGAAGATCCGATTGCGACGGCCCCTCGCCTGGACGGCATGAGCACGCAGGCTGCCCAGTAGGCTGCGGAGAGTTTGTCTCTGGCAAAAGAGCGTACGGATGCGTGCGCTCTTTTTGTTTTTCCGGCTCCGCGGAGAAGCGCTTATCAGGTCTTTTCCGAGAAGAGGAGCGTCGACAGGCCGATTTTGGAAAGAACGACAAGAGCGACAACCAGGGCAAGGCCTATGGCCTTCCCAGGATCGTCATCGTCAAAAGAGATCACACGCTTCGTGCCGATCCAGGATGCGCCGACGTCGATCAGGATGCAAATCACGCTCGCCGCTTTCAAAAGCAGAACCGGCGCATTGTCTGAATCGATGCTCCAGATCTGCGTGCTCCCAATCACAAAAGCGACGACGATCACGGTGACGACAATCCCGAAGGCAAACTGACCCGGGTTGATGCTCGGGTGAGTGGGCAGATCGAAGAAGTCTGTGAGGCCGCGGAATGTCGTATACAGGTTCCAGATTGCGGGGCCCAAGAGCGGGAGCGCTATCAGTTGACCATTCATCGTCGTTTTTCCCGTTGCTGCTTCGGCGCTTCTGTAATCCTTCGAGACCTGCGCGAGCCCTGCGAAGAGGCCGGCCGCGCGGCTGATCGACCTTCAACGAGGCAGGACGCTTGCACGTCCTCGATCGGACTGCGGTGGAGGCCATTTGCCTTTTCCACTTAACCCTTTTTCTATAATTTTTTGCAAATTGGCAGAGGCCGCGTTTGGAAGGCTCTTCTTCCGCCTCAGGTGTTAAGTAATAGAATGCGGCCCCATTTTGCTTAGGAAGGCGTCCATGTCCCATATCGATGAAAGCCTGCCCTTCAAGCCCGTCCGGATCGCCGTCCTGACCGTATCCGATACGCGCACCCAGAAGGAAGACAAGTCCGGTTCGCTGCTTGCCGAGATGCTGCAGGCGGACGGGCACGAACTCGCGGTCCGCGCCATCGTGAAGGACGACGTGGAGCAGATCCGGAACCAGCTCAGGCCTTGGATCTCCGACACCGGGATCGACGCCATCATTACCACGGGAGGCACCGGCCTCACAGGGCGCGACGTTACGCCCGAGGCGGTGCGTCCGTTGTTCGAGAAGGAGATCGACGGCTTTTCGGCGCTGATGCACATGCTGAGCTATCAAACGATCGGGACTTCCACAATCCAGTCCCGCGCCCTGGCGGGCGTGGCTGGCGGCACGTACATTTTCTGCGTGCCCGGCTCGCCCGGGGCCTGCAAGGATGCGTGGACGCTCATCCTGCGCCATCAGTTCGATTCCCGGCACCGCCCCTGCAACTTTGTCGAGATCATGCCGCGCCTGATGGAGCATATCGAGCCTTAAGCGTTGCGCTGTCGCAAATAGCGCCGGTAATCGGCTTCCGTATCGATATCGAAAAGGGTTGCGGCGAAAGCGATGCGGCGGGAGCCGAGGTTCTTGAGCGTGTCGGCGAACGCGTGGGGCGAGGACCAGCGAACGTTTTCGAACGGCGCAAGGCGCTTCGGTCTGCGCCTCAGGCCCACGAGCCAGTAGCCGCCATCCTCCGCGCGGCCGAAAACGGCATCCGCACCCCGCAATCGGCGGAATGCATCCGCGATCATCTCGCGCGTTATGAACGGAATATCGGTCCCGACGATAATGAGCGGGCCTTTGCCGAAGCGATCGAAAATGCGCTGCATGCGCTGGCCGAGACCGCCCCGCCCTTGGGGTATGCGTCCGGCACGCAGGGAATCACCCCTCACCCCCGCCCTCTCCCGGGCGAACTCGCCTTGGCGAGTTCGCAACTTAGCGAGACCGCACCCGGAAGCGGATGCGATTGGGAGAGGGAGCAGGTTGCGGCTGTTGCAACGGCGTCCCTTCTCCCCCACCGCATCCGCTTGCGGATGCGGTAATCTTGACTTGCAAACTCGCCGAGGCGAGTTTTCTGGGAAAAGGACAGGATGAGGGGGAGCGCCCGCCGACTTTTTGGGGCAGGTCATTCTCCATGCCGCAAAAGGTGCATAATGCGCTTGGTCAGGCGATAGCGCCAGGATCGTTCGGAAGCGCCGGTCTGCGGCGACTTCGCGCAAAAATCCCGCGGTCAACGTCCGGGCCAAGCCGGTGGCGGCTACCACCCCGATCTCTCCGGCAAGCCGCGTTTTGACCGCGCCACAGACGGGCGCCTTCGCCATGATGACAAGAAGCGGCGGTTCGCGCATTTGAAGGCGCCGCTTGCCGCGCCTAGCCATAGCGTTCGGCGAGGATCTCGGGCGGGACGCCCCTGTAATAGGCCATGAGACAGGACAGGTTGCTGAACGACCGCCGGAAATAGCCATCGCGTTTGAAGCGCTCGGCGCTTGTAATGGCGGCGGTCTTCAGCATTGCGATACGCTGCCGCCCTAGTTTTTGCACGATGTCGACATCCTCCATCAAGGGGATCGGAGCAAAGCCGCCTACCGCGTCATAGAGTTGGCGCGAAATGAGGAGGCCCTGGTCTCCATAGGGCAGGGCAAAAAGCTTACAGCGCAGGGCGACGGCGGATTCGAGAAGCCTGGGCTTAAGCCCGCTATCGGCGAGGCGAAAGCGGAACGCGCCGGCAACTCCTTTACCTTTCTTGATGAAAGCCTCGGCTTCCTCCACCCAGCCTTTCTCAAGCGCCGTATCCGCATGAAGGAATAGGAGCCAGGGCTTGCGCGCCGCTTCGGCCCCCGCCCGCAATTGCTGGCCCCGCCCGCGCTCGCCGACGATCACCGTCGCTCCCGCGTCTTCGGCGATTGCGCGCGTGGAATCGGCCGATCCGCCATCGCTGACGATGACCTCGCTCACATATCCATCGACCGCCGCATCGAAAATCGACAGGAACGCCGCCGGGAGATGCCGCGCCTCATTCAGCGTTGGGATAATCACAGAAATCATAAGCTCTGGTAGCGCAATCGGCAGAGGCTGAAAAGCGCAAAATGTTCTTTATATGTTCTCATTAACCGGCTAAATTGCCGCAATGGCTTGGAAAGAAGCGAGACGCGCCACCGGAAACGAACATGTCGCGGATGGCCGCCGGCGCGGACGCGGCGCGGTTTCGAACGCCGCTGGACGCTTCGAGCCCGAGCGCCGTGAGTTTTTCGACGACGGCTGGGAGAATCTGGCGGATCTGGAACCGTTCAAGACCGAGGTTCGCGACGAAATTGCTAAAACCATCATCGCGACCAACGATTCGCCCGATATCGCTTTCGACAGGTCGATCAATCCCTATCGCGGGTGCGAGCATGGCTGCATCTATTGCTATGCGCGCCCGGGCCACGCCTATTGGGGCTATTCGGCTGGCCTCGATTTTGAGACGAAGCTTACCGCGAAGGTGAATGCGGTCGAGGCGCTGGAGCGGGAGCTGTCGAAGCCCGGTTATTCGCCCGCGACGATCATGATCGGCAGCAACACGGACGGCTACCAGCCTATCGAGCGCGAGCGGAAATTAACGCGCGGCATTCTCGAAGTTCTGGACCGGTTCAGCCATCCCGTCGCGATTGTCACGAAATCGGCGCTCGTGCTGCGCGACATCGACATCCTGGCGCGCCTTGCGAGCCGCGGTCTGACAAGGGTGGCCATCTCGGTTACGACGCTCGATCACAAGCTCGCGCGAAAGATGGAGCCGAGAGCATCCGCGCCTGCGAAGCGCATCGAAGCAATCAGACAGCTCTCGGCTGCTGGCGTTCCCGTAGCCGTCATGGCTGCTCCGCTTATCCCGGCGCTGAATGACAGCGAGCTGGAGCGCATCCTGAAAGCGGCCGCGGAGGCAGGAGCCACCGAGGCGGCCTATGTCCTCCTGCGGCTGCCCTTGGAAATCAGCCCGCTCTTTCAGGAATGGCTCAACGCAGAGTTTCCGGGCCGGGCCAGCCACATCATGTCGCTGGTGCGTTCCATGCGTGGGGGCGCGGATTACGTTGCCTGTTTTGGCGAGCGCCAGCGCGGGGCCGGGCCATATGCGGACCAGATTGCGGCGCGCTTCGAATTGGCGCTGAAGCGATACGGCCTCAATCAGAGGAGTCTCAGTCTGCGCCGCGATCTCTTCCGCAAGCCGGAAGCGGCTCAGCTCACCTTATTCTGACCGGCAGTCCGCATCGCGGCGACGGCTGGTGCAAAGTACAACGCTGCAGTCGGTTCACGCCATTGACCTGCCGCAATGACCTGGACATTTGGGTGCGAACTGCCCGCCTACAGAATGGAGAGTGACAAGATGCTTCGAAATTTGGGAATTTCAGCGTTGTTGGCTTCGGCTCTGATGATGCCGGCTCAAGAGGCGGCGGCTCAGGATGTGCTTGGCGGCGCTATATTCGGCGGAGCCGCTGGGGCCATCGTCGGTGGCGCCCTTGGCGGAGGCCGCGGTGCGGCAATCGGATCGATCATCGGGGCGGGGACCGGGGCTGCCATTGCCGCTGAGGGTGAACGGCGCCGTAACGGCTATTACTATTACCGCGACGGGTGCTGGCTCCAACGCCCCGACGGGGCATGGGTTCGGGTGCATCCGCGCTATTGCTACTAAGCGCGCATTCGCGCCTTGATAAACGAATAGACGGAGAGATTGAGCTGCTTCATTTTCCCCCGAAGCAGGCCAGAGTCGGCACGCCCCGCACTTAGGGCCTTTATCGCGGCGTCTAAATCGCCGGGCGTCGCCTCGCGTGAGAAGAATTAGTTTTGATTGACGGCGATGTAATTTGTGGTTGAAAAAAACTCATAACTTTCTTTGTAGTGTAAAAGTTTCTCAGCCCCAAATGGATTGATCCGATAAAGATCAAAATCGCGTTCTTTAAAAAAGTACCAGAAATCCTGAAAAAATGTCCTCGTGTCGATATTGCATCCACCAAACTCGAATTGAATAACTTTCGTAGCTCTTAGGGCCTCGCCAAAACCGTTAAGAGCGAAGAGTTCATGGCCTTCGACATCGAGTTTCACCATATCGAGTTGTTTGCTGCGAAGTTCGGTTCTCCAGTATTCATCGAATCGAAGCGTTTTAATCGTTTCCTTGACGTCAAAAGACATATTAAAGTGAGCGAGGCGGCGTTGCGTCAAGCTACCCAAACCAGAGCCGGGTTCATTTGAGAAGAGCGTCGCCGAACCAGATTTGTCCGATAGGGCGTAGGGAACTATCTTTATTTTTGGATCGTAGCTGAATTGTTCTTTGAGCTTAATGACGTTTTTCGTACACGGTTCAAAGACATGGATCTCCAGTTGAGGGTTCTTTTTTCTTAGCTCTGCTGTATAGTTTCCAATGTTTCCGCCAACATCTATTGCTAGTGCAGGCTGTCCCCTGAATAGATGGTGCATGCAATTAACTTCTTGCTCGATGGTGGCTGTCCCAAAACCTTTGCCTTGGGCATTTGCAGCCATTTGTTCAATATGTTCGGCTAAAGAAGGAAATCTAGAAATAACATGATTCACTATTTCTAGCAGGGTTTGAGCATAATCAGCCATGTGTATTCCTGTTAACTGGTAAGAATTCATCTTGAACTTAATACGAGAAATTCACGGAATCAGCTGTGGGAGCGCGGCGCTTGAGTATTGAAATGCGCTCCATGAAGACATCCAATCGGTAGACTAGCGCCTTCTCCTCGCAGCGTCTGCGCTGTCGCTCGATGCCGGCCAGGGACGAAACTTTGTAAGCGCCGCGCTCTTTACCGTCAATCCCGCCGGGCTTTGCAACTTCAATTCCAAGTCCGGTTCCTACACATCACAAAGTGATGCGCCTGGAAAAGCTCTGATTGTGATATAAGACGAACGCGACGTCGGATGGCATCAGAGGCGGTTCATCAGGGTGCTGCTCTTAAGTTTGGGAAAAAGCTGCTCTCCCGCTCTTTCGCCGCTTGATTGCGCGAGCTTGGCGGTTCAAGAACAAGCCATGCTTCCCGCCTCGCGATCCAAACCCACGCGCCGTCCCGACCTCGCCCTCCAGCGCAAATATGGCGGGCTCATCGCCGGCATCGACGAGGCAGGGCGCGGGCCCTGGGCGGGGCCGGTCGTCGCCGCCGCCGTTATTTTCATTGGAAAACCGCCAAGCGGCATCAACAATTCGAAGCAGCTCAACGCCGGGGACCGGGAGGCGCTGTTCCCGAAAATCCGGGCCGTCGCCCATGTCGGGATCGGCATTTCAGCCGTTGAATTGATCGACGAGATCAATATCTATCATGCAACGCATGCCGCGATGTACGAAGCCATCAAAAACCTTGCCTGCGTGCCTTCGGCTGTTCTCGTCGACGGAAACCGCTACCCCAAGCTCGACATTCCTGCGGAGGCGCTTGTCGGAGGGGATGCGCTGTCGCTTTCCATCGCAGCCGCGTCGATCATTGCGAAGGTCACGCGGGACGGGATGATGCGCGAATTGGCGGCCCTGTTCCCTCACTATGCCTGGGAGCGCAATAAGGGATATGGAACACCCGAGCATGCCGCCGCCTTAAGCCTGCATGGCGTGACCTGCCACCACAGGCGGAGTTTCCGTCCCGTATGGGAGCGCCTGATGCTGGAAGCATCCGCTTAACTGCCTGGATAAGTTGCCCGCAGCTTTTGTTCACATTCGCGCGGTTATGTTGTAACCCATTGCATGATCCTCTCTTGCCCGTTCCTTCGAGTCCGCTTTCTCAATCCAGCCGGGGGCCATTTGTGCGCACGTTTATCGCCTGGGCTATGACCTGGGCCGCCATCGCCAGTCTCGTCAGCCAAGCCCCGCGCGCGGCGTTCGCGCAAACGCCCGTGGTCGTGACCGTCGATGAGTGCCGCAATCTGAGCGACACCGACGTCCGCGACCGTATTCGCGAGGTGGCTTCGACAAGCCTGAAGACTGAGCTCACGGCGATCGATTATCCGGCTCTTGTCAATAAATATTGGGCCAAGAACGGCGTGGATGCCCGCATCGACCGGGAAATCGACGATGCGATTGCGGCCGTGCGCGCGGATACGAGTTGGGCCGACCGCGCCTACTCGACCGTCAGCCGCTCCTCAGCCACACGCTATGCCACAGCCGTGGCAGACAAAGCCTATAATTCGGAAGGGTTCAAGGATGCGCTGAACGAGGTCGCCACCGGCGTTGCAAGGGACGCGGGCGCACAAATCGAAAAGGCGACGGCAAAAATATCGAACCCCATCATCGCTTGTGTGCAGACGGCGCTGCAGTCGCGTTATGGCGGCGCGATTGCGTCGGTGTTCGCCCAGGAGAGCGAGAAGAATCTTGAAGCGAATACCGGGCAGGCTCCCGTCAAGATCGACACATCCGACATCGCTCTCAACAATGCAGCCTCCATCTCGGGCCTGGTCCTTATCGTCACCCGGCGCGTCATCGGCCAGGTCGTGAAAAGCGTTGGCACACGGATCGCGGGCATTGTGGCGAGCGACATCGTGTCGTCTGTCGCCGGGCTTGTGGGTCTTGCCCTGATCGCCAAGAATATTTATGACGCGGGCGACGGCGTTTTTCCGATCATCGCCGAGCAGATGAAGTCGGACGAGACCAAACTTCACGTCAAGGAGGAGATCGGGAAGACAATTCAGGCCGAGATAAGCCAGCAGGTTGGCACGATCGCAGAGGAAACGTCCGAGAAACTTTATTCAAGCTGGCTCGACTTCAAGCAGAGGTATAATCGCCTGCTCGCGTTGAGCGAAAAGCACCCCGCTTTCGCCGAATTTCTGAAGGATCGCCGGCTCGACCAGCTCCGGAAACTCTCCCAGATCGTGGATATTCTCTACGGCACCGAAGGCGAACAAAAGGTTATGGAGCGCGTTGCGAACGGGTCGCTGAACAAGGCGCTGCTCGATCTCACCGACACCGGACTTATCATTGCCGAGGAGCAGCATTCTATCGAAAAGGCGCTGCGCTGGACGGCAATCGCCGGCCGCGACCTGCCTCGCGTTGTCGATCTTGGCATCTATCGCTGGCTTCCGGTGGAAGGCCTTACATCGGAAAACCTGCTGAAGATTCTGGCCATCAACGACAGGATCGCGGTGACGCGCATTGCAAACCTCGACCCGCAGGCGCGGGATTTCATCCTGAGCCTTCCCGGCGACCAGATGCGCGACTTGGCGCGGCGGCTGAATGACCGGCAGCTCGCCGCCTTCGCCGATTTTGAGCGCAACCTGGAGCCCACCGCGGCAAGGAGGCTCCTGCGCGCGGTCGCCGAAGACCCTACCGTTATGGTGGACCTTACAGCGGAAGGCCTGCGCGACGCGATCTTGAAGAGCCGCGATCAACTCGCGGCCTTGAACATGATCGTCCACGACAACGCCGGCTTGTTGCCCAGCTTGTTCGACTACACGCGAATCCTGAAGGATGCTGAGCTTGTCAAGAACGGCGCCGTGAGCTTCCGGGTGTTCTGGGAACGTTACTGGGCGGCAGTCCTAGTCGCCGGTTTTGTTTTGCTTGTCTTTCTATCCTGGCTCCGAAGGCTGTTGTTCGGCCGCCCTCAAATCATCATAAAGGAAGGCAAGTCACGTTCGCGCTGATGGCATGCTGAAAACGGCTAAATCCAAACGTCATCCTTCGACAGGCTCAGGATGAGGTGGAGTGATTTCAGCGCTTTGAACTCATGGTGAGCTTGTCGAACCATTGGCCGCATCGTTTTTCAGCGGCGCGCTGATCTTTCGGAGACTGCGATGCAGCTTTATACGGTTGAGAGTCTCTCGGGCCGCCGCATCAAGGAAGGCGAGCTTATTCACGCCAGTACCGTCCTTGCCGCGAACCTGCTGCGAGACGCTCGCGAGGCCATAACCAATGCTATCGGCGGTAAGATGTTGCGCTATGAACGCCTTCTCGACCGCGTGACCGCGCAGGCGCTCGACATTTTGAAAGAGAGAGCCATCGAGAAGGGCTATGACGGGATCGTGGCTGTGCGTATTTCGAACCCCTTCATGATCCAGGGCAGCGCCGCGATCACGGTTTATGGAACCGGCTTCAACTTCATTTCGGACGAAAGCCACCCATGAAGCTCGGAAACGACATCGCGGCCATCGTGACCGGCGGCGCCTCTGGACTGGGCGAAGCCACTGCGACAGCGCTTGCCGAGGCAGGGTGCAAGGTTGCGATTTTCGACGTGAACCGCGAGGCTGGCGAGGCCTTGGCGAAATCCATCGGCGCGATTTTCTGTTTCTGCGATGTGACGAGCGAAGCCTCGGTCGCCGAGGCGCTCGGCAAGGCGCGCGCCGCCAATGGGCCGGAGCGCGTTCTCGTGACCTGCGCCGGCATCGCCATCGGGCAGAAGACCGTGAGCCGGGACAGGACGACGGGCGAACCCATTCCGCATAGCCTTCCCGCGTTCGAGAAGGTGGTCGCCGTCAATCTCATCGGCACGTTCCGCATGGTTGCGCTTGCCGCTTCTTCAATGGCGAAGCTCGGTCCCGTTACGCCGGACGGAGAGCGCGGCGTTATCGTTTGCACGGGCTCCATCGCGGCGGAGGACGGCCAGATGGGACAGGCGGCCTACGCCGCATCCAAGGGCGGGGTGGCCGCGATGACCTTGCCGGTCGCGCGCGATCTGGCCCGCGATGGCATCCGGATCAACACGATCCTGCCAGGCCTGTTCAATACGCCGATGTTTGCCGGTTTTGCGGAAGATGCGCGGCGCGCTCTTGAGGCGACGGTGCCGTTCCCGTCGCGGCTCGGCGAGCCCTCGGAGTTCGCGGCCCTCGTGCGCCACATCTGCGAGAATGGCATGTTGAACGGCGCGCTCATCCGCATCGATGGAGCCTTGCGCCTGGCCCCGCGCTAATTGCCGTCGCCTTTCAAAATCCCGTTGTTGGGTGGTGTTCGAGAGCAGTCATTCGCGGCTTGAGTGTCTGTAATGGCTTCGTCACTTACTGGGGTTGCCGCCGAGGTGAAAACTTTCGGCTTGCCGCACTTCGGACCCTCTTAAGGGGCGAACATCTACGCAACCCAGACCTCGCAAAGCTCTTGGTTTTGGTTCCCCTAAAGAAGATTTCCTGGCTGGCATTCTTCCTGAACCTTTATGGACAGGCTTGTTGATTCCACGCTTGCAAAATCGCTTACTTCACGAAAACGTCGAGGTAGCGTCGCCACATTCTGATCTAATATGATGTCTTCTCAGATTGTTTCTGGATCGTCTCATAATCTACCCGTAAATCATTTTCACGAGGAGCCATGATGTTCAATCCACTGCGCACCGCCTCTGGATTTACGTCTACAACCGGCGCGTTCATCCCTTTGACAAAAAATACGGCGTGGAAACCAGCGGTCTGGTGCCGATTGACGCGATCGCCGCGGATGAAGCAATGCGCAATAACATCAACCTCTACATCGGATCGCAACCCTCGATCATGCGCCGCGCCCTGTCCGCGCTTGGGCCTGTTGAACGCTATGACTTCCTCGACCTCGGTTGCGGCAAGGGCCGCGCGCTGATCGTGGCCGCGGAATTTCCCTTTCGCGCCATAACCGGCGTCGAACTCTCGCCCGCGCTCGCCGCCATCGCCCGCCGGTAACCGGAGCGGACGCAGGTGTCCATTATCGAATCCGATGTCGCCGCTTTGCCGCCCTTCGCCGGAGATGTTGTGATTTTCATCTATAACGCTTTTCGCGAACCGATCATGCGCAGCCTGCTCGACAACCTGGAAGCGTCTCTGAACGGCTCCGCCAGGCACATTTTTATCGTTTATTACAATCCCGTATGCGGCGATCTTCTTGACGCTTCTCCTGCGTGGGAACGCTGGTGGGCGGAAACCTGCCCCTACGCCGAGGAGGAAATCGGACACGGCTTCGACGCCGACGATCCCGTCGTTATATGGCAGAGCGCCAAAAACAGCACCCTCACGCCCCATGCCGGAGCGCAGCGCAAAATTAAAACCGTAGCGCCCCATAACCGCGTCGAACTCGAAGCGACGGAAGCAGAGCCGTCTGTTTAGCTGGGACGGCGTTCGGGCAATACATTCCTTTTTTGTCCATGTTTTCGCCAAATATTCGTCATCCGCCGGTAAAATCGTCCCCTGTCATCTGCGGTGAAGCAAGGCATGGACAGCCGGCCCCGCGAGCGCTGCAATGCAAGGAGGCACACACCAATGCCAGTTCCACAATCCCTGGCGGAACGCCAAGCGTCTGCCATTGCGGACAGGAGGCTCTTCGCGGCCAACGGCTTTCTTATGCTCGCGGTCGCGCTTATCCTCATGGCTGCCAGCCTGTTTGGTAGCGCAATCCAAGTGGCTCTTCTCGGCGCTGCTCAGTTTTCATTCATGGATTCGGGGCTTGCGATCGCCGGGATCATAGTGTCTATTTTCATCCTGAACGGGCTTGTCGTTCTGCAGCCTAACACGAGCCTCGTCTGTCTCCTTTTCGGGAGTTACGCAGGCACCTGGAAGCGAGCCGGCTTCTGGTGGGTCAATCCTTTCAACTCAAAGAGTAAGGTGTCCCGGCGGCTCGAAACGCTCGAATGCGGGCCGCTGAAAGTGAACGACGCCGTGGGCAACCCGATCGACATCGGCGCCGTGATCGTCTGGCGCGTCCGGGATGCCGCGAAAGCCATGCTCGAAGTCGAATCCTATGCGCTGTACGTGAAGGCACAGAGCGAGACGGCGCTCCGCCGGATGGCGAGCGCGCACCCTTACGATCAGGTTGAGGTTCTCGAAGCCGAAAAACTCGACCCGGGTCAAGTTCCCGGAGGCAAAGGTACGCCGCTTCCGCCCATCACATTGCGCGATGGCGGCGATGCGGTGAGCGAAAGCCTCCTTTCGGAACTCCGCAAGCGCATGGGGACGATTGGCATTGCGGTCGACGAAGCCCGCATCTCGCACCTTGCCTATTCATCCGAGATTGCAGGGATCATGCTCAGAAAGCAGGCTGCGAGCGCGGTCGTGGCGGCGCGGCGTCTTGTGGTGCGGGGGGCCGTCAGCATTGTCGAGGAAGCGCTGGGCGAACTGGAGAAGAAGAAAATCGTCGGGCCTCTCGATGCCGAGAGGAAGGCTGCCATGATCTCGAACCTGCTTGTGGTTCTTGTCGCCGACCGCGAAGCGACGCCCATCATCAACACCGGCTCTTCGCCATCCTGAAAGATAAGGTTGGCCGGATCGGTCAGGCACGGTCAGTATTGCGGATACCACTCATCGTAGCAGGCGACCGCCTTGGGATCCTTCAACCATGGCGCCGAATGCGAAACCCAGATGTGCTCGGATGGCCTCACGCCTGGATCGTCGTCGAGCGTGGCAACTCGCAGCATGACATAGCGGCGGTCCGGGTATTCCGAGATGATATGAGAGCCGCAGGTCGAGCAGAAGCGGCGGAATTTGCCGGGCGACAACTCGTAGGCGGTCAGCCTGTCTTCGCCCGATACCCATCGAAAGCGGTCGCGTGCGATACCGGCAGTTGAGGCGAAGGCCGCCGCCTGCGCCTTGCGGCAGGTTACGCAGTGACAATGGCGGATCGGCAAATCGATGCTGTCGATCTCATATTGAACCGCTCCGCATAGACAACTTCCCGTGAGGCTCACTTTTCCAGTTCCCAGTTTCCAACTGAAGTCCCGGCCAAGTCCTCCGCTAATTCCCTGTTCTAGGCCGCGGCTTCATCATCCTCGCAATAGGCCATGTCCCAGGAAGGGTAACCCTCCTCGACGAGATAAGGTCCTCCGCCATGATTGGGTCTCGAAGAGAACAGGACGAATCTGCCGACGGGGAAGGGCGCCGCGAAGAAGCCGCCGTGGCGGTCGAGATATTCCGCCGCCGCATAGGGACTCACATTCCTGAGCCGCGCCAATGTGATATGCGGAACGAAGTTGCGCGTTTCAGGCGGGAACCCCACAAGCCTTGCCGCGCGCTCATGGGCCTTTTGCAAAAGCGCGAGCGCAGGCGATGGCTTGAGCGCAGCCCATAACGAACGGGGCTTGTTGCCGCCGAAATTGCCGAGCCCCCTCAGTTCGATGTCGAAGCTGTCGAAGCGGATATCCGCGAGCGCATCGGCGAAAAGGTTGGCTTGTGCGTCCGTGATGTCGCCGACGAAGCGCATGGTGATGTGGTAGTTTTCTGGATCGATCCAGCTCGCGCCGTTGAGCCCCGCTCTCAACATGGACAAGCGCCGAACGATGTCTTCTGGCAGCTCAATCCCGGTGAACAATCTAGGCATGGGTTCACCTCCTTATTTATGTCAGGCGCTAGTGAGGGTTATGCCTCATCTGCCTAGGACAATAGGGTCAGTGTGGATCATGTTTTAATCAAGGTCAAAATTGTCGCGCTTATGGTTAACTTTTCCTTAACCATGTGCGCGTGCGCCAGTTTACGTGCGTCGGCGCCCTCAAAGGAAGGCGCTGCTATCTCTTTGATGTTCAAAAGATTGTGTCAGGACTTCGCATCTCAAGGCGCCGGTCGCTTCAGCCGAACAAAACCGGCAGGGACCCTTTCACACCTGGATCAACCTCGCAGCTCGCCGCCGGTTGCTTTCGTCACCTGCGCGACAACCTTCCCGGAAACTTTCTCAATTTCCGCTTCCGTCAGCGTGCGGTCGATTGGTGTGAGCGTGATCTCGATCGCGAGCGATTTCTTGCCCGCGGGCACGCCCTGGCCTTCGAAAACGTCGAAGACGCTGACGCGCGAAATGAGCGTCTTCTCGGCTCCCTCCGCGGCCTTCACCACCGCCGATGCCTCGACGGCCTTGTCGACCAGGAAGGCGAAATCGCGCTGAACCGGCTGATAATCGCTCGCAACCAGCGGGCCTTTCGCGGTGCCCTTGCGGCGAGACGCGGGGATTCGGTCGAGGAATACCTCGAACACGGCAATCGGCCCGGTCACGTCCAGGGCCTTGAGCGTCTCGGGATGCAACTCGCCGAAATGGCCGAGCACGGTCTTCGGCCCAAGCTGTAGCGCGCCCGAGCGGCCAGGATGATACCAATCCGGCGCATTTCTCGTGACCTGCATCTTATCCGCGGCAAGGCCGAGAGCTTCGAGCACGCTCAGTGCGTCAGCCTTGGCGTCGAAAACATCGACCGCCTTCGCCGCTCCGTCCCAATGCCTGCCGCCGCCGATCAGCCTTGCGGCGCCGGTGCGCACGCCACTCGCCGCATTGCTCTGGTCTTCCGGCTTCTCGCCCGCAAAGATCTGGCCGACCTCGAAAAGCGCCGCATCCTGGAATCCGCGGTTCGCGTTGGCGCGCGCCGCCGCGATGAGCCCCGGCAAGAGGCTCGGTCGCATGTCGGTCATCTCGCTCGAGATGGGGTTGGCGAGCCGGAGAGAGGCTTGCCCACCGCCGAAATGCCGCGCCTGCGCTTCGCCGATGAACGACCACGTGACGGCTTCCACGAGCCCGCGCACCGACAGTGTGCGCCGGGCTGCGAGAACGCGCTTCTGGCTGGGCGTGAGTACGGCGCGGGTGACGCCCTCCTCCTTCGGAAGCGGCGTTGAGGGAATGCGGTCGGCGCCCGATAGCCGGACGACCTCCTCCACGAGATCGGCCGCGCCGTGGATGTCGGGCCGCCAGGACGGCGTCGTCACGGAGAGCGAAGGCGCGTGACCTTGAACCGTGCAGCCGAGCTTCTTCAGTGTGGACACGATCTCGGCATTCGAGAACTTCGCGCCTGACAGCTTCTGCACGCGCTCCGGATCGAAAGCGATGACCCGCTCGCCAGTCGGTTCCTTCCCGGCAACCACAGCGGCGCTCGGCTCGCCCCCGCAGAATTCCAGGATCATCTGCGTTGCGAGATTGAGCCCCATCATCTCGGATTGCGGGTCGATGCCGCGCTCGAAGCGATAACGCGAGTCCGAGTTGATGCCGGTCTTGCGCCCGGTTGCGGCTGTCCGCGCCGGATCGAAATAGGCGCTCTCGATGAAAATGTTTGTTGTCGCTTCGGTGCAGCCGGTCGCCTCGCCGCCCATGACGCCGCCAAGGCCCAGCACCTGGCCCTGATCCGCGATCACGCACATGGTCTCGTCGATCTCGTAGCTCTTGCCGTCGAGCGCCAGGAAGCTTTCGCCCGTCTTGCCGAGCCGCGCCATGACCGGCCCTTGCAGCTTGTCGGCGTCATAGACATGCAGCGGGCGCGCGCGGTCGTAGGAGATGTAATTCGTGACATCGGCCGCCGCGTTGATCGGGCGGAGCCCGATGGCGCGAAGGCGGCGCTGCATCCATTCGGGGGAGGCCTTGTTTGCCGCGCCGCGAATGTATCGCCCGGCGAAGATGGGGCATGCGTTCTCCGCCCCTTTAGGGAACGGCAGCTCGATGCGGATGGGGGACTCGAACTCGCCTTGCCCCTCGTAGCCGTCCGAAACCTTCTTCAGCGTGCCGAGGCCCGCCGCCGCCAGATCGCGCGCAACGCCGCGCACCCCGAGACAATCGGGCCGGTTCGGCGTGATCGCGATATCGATCACGGGGTCGTTTAGCTCCATCGCGTCCACGAAGCGCTCGCCGATGTGCTTCGCCATGCGCTCCGGCAGCTCGATGATGCCGCTGTGCTCGGTGGACAGCTCCAGCTCGCGCTCGGAGCACAGCATGCCCATGAACTCGACGCCGCGGATCGTCGCCTTCCCGAGGGTCACTTTGAGGCCCGGAACGTGCGTTCCCGGCGCAGCGAAGACGCCGATCAGGCCCTTCCGCGCATTAGGCGCGCCACAGACGACCTGCACGACGCCCGAGCCGGTCTCGACCTTGCAGACGCGAAGCTTGTCCGCGTTCGGATGCGGTTCAGCCTCCAGCACGTGCGCGATGGTAAAATCCTGAAGCTTCGCAGCCGGGTCTTCGATGCCCTCCACCTCAAGCCCGATGAGGGTCAGCTTCGCCGCGATCTCGTCGAGCGAAGCGTCGGTTTGCAGGTGGTCTTTGAGCCAGGAGAGCGTGAATTTCATGGTCGCGCCAATGGGCAGGTGGTTTTCAATGAAGAGAGAGGCAATGCTTTGTCACGATCCTGGCGCGGAAGCAACAGGGGGCGCGACTCCAGACACAGGCTTATTCGGCAAGCGCGGGAAGTTTCACGCCAAGTTTCGGGTGTAGAGCCTGCTTGAAGAGCATATGGTGACCCTTCAAAGTAGTTTTTGCACCGGTAGTCTTTGATGAAGAGCTTCATTCTCGGCTTGACGGCTGTGGCCGCCTTTGCCGCCGCAACCGAAACGTCAGCCGCGGAGTACGCGCCCCTTGACTGCCGCCGGGCCAACGATCCGGCGCTGTCTGCGATATGCGGCACTTATTCCCTCGGCCAGGCCGAAGCGCGCATGGCGACGCTGTACGGCATCGCAACCTCGCTTGTCGCCATGGGCCAGCGGGGCGAACTCGTCGACACGCAGCGCGAATGGCTCGCCGAGCGCGACCGGTGCGGCGACGACACAGGCTGCCTGCACGATGCTTACGCGCGCCGCATCCGGCGCCTCAACGCGGTGATTGAAGATATTGCGTCGCGCGGGCCGTATTGAGGTTTGGCGGGCGATAACTGAAGCGGCGCGGCGTTTCTCGCGCGATCGCGTCCTCCACGACATGGAACTCGAGGAGCGTGGGGCGTGCCGTTCTTGATCAGCGGGTCTTTCTCGGCTTGCTCCGCTTTTTCCGCTTGGGCTTCCGCGATGCGCATTATGACTTAAGCTACACTGATAGCTTATTTATTGCAGCTAATGATGCCGATAACAGATACCCGAAAATTTGACTTCTATCAAGGATCGCAAGATTATTATACTTGCACAATACGGTTTTTAAGGCCGTGATAACTTCCGCTCAGGGAGCCGGGATCGTTTTTCATAAAATACAATTCTTTACCCAGTACACCATCGAAGGGAGTACGCCATGAGGGAGCAGGAGAAGTTGAAAAAGGCCCCAATCGCTTGGGCCGCGTCCCTCCAACTTTTTGGCTCCGCTGTTGAGTACGCTACCGATCTGGTCCAGCGGCAGATCCTGTTTTGGGACACGTTGGGTGTCTATGCGACGAGAGGCGTTTACGCGCGCCGCAGATTTCAGGCTAACCGCGGAAAGCTTCGCTAAGCTCCATGAAGGGCTCGCATCCTGCCTCGGGACCGCTAGGCTGGCTTTGGTCCTTTCGGCCAGCCCGGTGGCTTACGGAATACCACGGCGCCTGGCTGGCGTGCGACGCCGTCGCCGGTGTAACACTTGCAGCCTATGCGATCCCGGTCTCGCTGGCCTATGCCGGTCTCGCAGGTCTTCCTCCGCAAGTGGGTCTTTACGGCTATCTCCTGGGTGGCTTGGGCTACGCCCTGTTCGGCTCATCGCGCCAACTGGCGATCGGCCCCACCTCAGCCATCTCACTCATGATCGCCGGAACAGTGGGGGCGATGGCGGGCGGCGATGCGTTACGCTACGCCGCGATCGCCAGCCTGACGGGCTTCACCGTGGCCTTGCTTTGCCTGATTGCCTGGGCCTTTCGACTTAGCGTGCTCGTGAAATTGATCAGCGACAGCATCCTCGTAGGCTTCAAGGCTGGGGCGGGACTGACGATCGCCATGACGCAGCTTCCAGGCCTGTTTGGCGTGTCAGGCGGAGGGCATAATTTCTTTGAACGGGCTGCGCTTTTTGTCCGGCATCTCGGCCAGACGCAGCCCCTGGTGTTCGCCATCGGTGTCGTTGCCCTCCTTTTTCTCACCTTTGGCGAACGTTTGCTTCCGGGCAAACCCGTCGCGCTCGCAGTGGTCGCGCTGTCGATTGTGGCGGCATCCGCCCTCGGGCTTCCCGCTTTTGGGGTGCCAACAACGGGCGTGATCCCGGCTGGCCTACCCACGCTCGAAGGGCCAGCGCTGCGGCTCCGCGATGTGGAAGGTATCGTCCCGCTCGCGGCCGGATGCCTGCTGCTCGCCTATATCGAAGGCATTTCTGCTGCCCGAACCTTCGCCGCCAAGCATGGCTATGCCGTCGACGCAAGGCAGGAGTTTCTCGGGATCGGGGCCGCCAATCTAGCGACGGCGCTGGGACACGGCTATCCGGTGGCTGGCGGGCTTTCGCAATCGGCCGTGAACGACAAGGCTGGCGCGCGCACGCAGCTCGCTCTTGTCTTTGCGTCGGTGACGCTGGCGCTTTGCCTCCTTTTCCTCACGGGCCTCCTGGAAAACCTGCCAAAGGCGGTCCTGGCCGCGGTCGTCTTGTCCGCCATATCCGGGCTGCTGGATTTCCCGGCCCTGTTCCGCATGTGGCGCATAAGCCGTCTCGATTTCTACGCCGCCTCGATCGCGCTCGGCTCGGTGCTGCTTCTGGGCATCCTGCAGGGCATCCTTCTCGCAGCTCTGGCGTCAGTCGTGATGTTGCTGATCCGCGCGTCGCAGCCGCACGTGGCGTTTCTCGGCCGCGTTCCCGGCACAAGGGCTTATACCGATATTGCGCGGCACCCTGAAAACGAACCGCTCCCCGGAGTGATCGCCTTCCGTCCGGAAGCATCCCTCCTATACGTCAATGCCGATTCCGTTCTCGAAGGCGTCCTGAACCGGCTTCACGAGGCGGGGCCATCCGATATTCGCTTGGTCATCTGCGATCTCTCGGCCTCGCCATATCTCGACCTCGCGGGCTCGCGGATGCTGCATGACCTTCATAGTGAACTCGCCCCGCTCGGCATCGCACTGCGCATCGTGGGAGCGCATGGAACGTCGCGGGACTTATTGCGAGCGGATGGGATGGACGAAAAAGCCGGGGGCCTTGACCGCGTTAAGACGCTTGATGAGGTCCTCTCCAAGGCGTTTGATGGATAGGCTGACGAAGAACAGGGGCGCTGCATAATCCCAACGAAGGGGAGAAAAAAATGAACGTGGAGCAACCTGTTGAGAAGAAGAAACTGAAAAGGAAGGATTACGAGAAGAAGCTGCGCGATCTGCAGGTGGAGCTTTGCCACCTTCAGGCGTGGGTGAAGTCGGCCGGAGCCCGGGTCATCATCGTTTTTGAGGGGCGCGACGCCGCCGGAAAGGGCGGAACGATCCGGGCCATGACGGAAAGGGTAAGCCCCCGCGTCTTCAGGGTTGTGGCGCTGCCTGCCCCGTCCGACCGGGAGAAGACCCAGATGTTTTTTCAGCGATATATGCAGCAGTTCCCCGCGGCCGGTGAGATCGTCGTCTTCGACCGCAGCTGGTACAACCGTGCCGGCGTGGAACATGTCATGGGCTTCTGCACGCCGGAGCAGCACGAGCGGTTTTTGCAGCTTTGTCCGGAGGTCGAGAAGTATATCGTCGACGGCGGGGTTCAACTCATCAAGATTTGGCTCGAGGTGGGCAAGGACGAGCAGGAACGCCGCTTTCTGGCTCGCATCAGGGATCCGCTGCGCCAGTGGAAGCTGAGCCCCATGGACCTCGAGTCCTACAGCCGTTGGTACGACTATTCGGAGGCGCGCGATAAGATGTTCGAGAAGACGGACACCGATCATGCGCCCTGGACTATCGTTCCGTCGGACGACAAGCGCCGTGCGAGGCTCAATTGCATCGCGCACATCTTGAGCCTGATCCCTTACAAGAAGGCGCCGTCAGAGAAGGTTGAGCTGCCGAAACGATCCAACAAAAGAAAATATGACGACCGCGAATCCCTGGCCGGACGGAAGCTGGTCCCTCAGCAATATTAGTGCGGTTTGTTCGTGTGGACGCGCTAAAGCCCGCTACACGGCGGGTGACTGTCGCATCGGGATCGATGACTGGTTCGGGTCGTGTGTCACGAGTAAAAGCCGTTCCACACGGCTTTACGCAACTGTATCGGAGATGAAGGCAGGCCCTTCGGGTTCGGCAGTCAGGTGCTGATCCCAAGCCGCCGCAAGCCGCTGCGGTCAAAAGCCGTGGTGGTGAGCCTTGCGGAAACGCCGGGAGGATGATCCTGGCAGGCAAGGTTGAGAGAGGCGAGCGCAAGCGAACCGCCGATGAAGTGTCGAAAGCGGATTAGGCGATGTCAAAACCGGGGGCTGACGGTTGCTGAAAGCCAAAGCTAGACTTTGGTGAGGTATGGTTGAGAGAGAGGTGAGCGATAAGCGAACCACCGTAAGCGTCGAAAGCCTTTTAGCTGATGTCAAAACCAGGGGCTCATTACATTTCTGGGATAAGTTCGGCGGGTGATCCTGAATTTGGTCGAACGGCATCCGGCGTACAGGCGGCACGAAGCTCGATCAGGCTTTTGTATGGAACGTGGGAACCTTCACTGTGATGCCAAGGGAAAAGACTCAAGGGAGAAAATCCAAGGTCGAAAGTACCAATGCACAGGTAAGGGGCAGTCTGGTCCGTAGTAGCGATGAAAACCCTGTAATGGGGTTGGAGCGAAGGGGCTGGGTCATCGAAGTTGGCTTGGGTCAACTGGAAACGGGATGAGCCCGAAATGGTAATGAAGGCGGTCAGAGCCTTCAACGATGGCACGAGCCGGATGAGCTGAGAGGTTCAAGTCCGGATCTGTGGGAGTTGCGCCTTGCAAGCGCATGAAATACAGCCGCCTGAGATGGCGGTCGCGGCAAAGCCTAACCAGCAGCCGTGTACCAAGTCTTGCGTGGTGTCCGGCAACGGCCACTGCGAAGCGTAGACAGGGAGGGTGCAGGCCGGAACGAAAGTGAACGGAGACATAGCCCCGAAATCGATCGTGGTCGAAGACGCCGACCTTATCTCTCAATGGGGAAGGCAGAATTCCCGGATGCGGCATGGTGAGTGTCCGGGAGGCTTCCGGGGTTCTTACCGCTGGCATGCAACCAAAGGATTTCATGGGAACAAGGGAGATCCACCAGGCTCAGGCGCAAGCCTGTAGGACTGGACAAGCCGGTAAGGCGAGGAAGGTCCGACGGCCTGGCGGAAGTCAGACTGGCTGATAGTACTCGGCGGCCGGGAGAGCCGGCTACATGGGGAAGCGGCCAGCGGAAGATGAATTGTTCGAAGGCGACATGGGCTCCATCCAAAGGGAGATCGGGTCTTCTATGCAAAGAGAAGATAAACCAACCATGGAAACAGGACTCGAACGAATAGCAGCGAAAGCACGAAGTGTACCGAAGCTAAGGTTCACTTCCCTGGCTCACCACATCACACAGGAACGGGTATGGACGAATCTGTGTCAGATTCCGAAACGCTCGGCTCCGGGAGTGGACGGCCAGACCGTGACGGAAGCGAAGGAGAGCTTCAGGGAATGGGTGGAGCCCATGCTTCAGTCCGTTCACCGCAGGGGATACGGGGCGCCGGATATCCGGCGCGTGTACATCCCGAAACCCGGTAAACAGGAAAAGCGCCCCTTGGGCGTTCCCTGTGTCAGCGACCGGGCGCTCCAGCGTAGCGCGGCCCAGGTCTTGTCAGCCATCTACGAGGCGGACTTCTTGCCTTGTTCGTTCGGCGGGCGGCCTGGCCGGGGAGCCCATCACGCCCTGGCGACCCTTAATGAGGTGATCGCTGGCGGCAAGGTGAGCTGGGTGCTGGAGGCGGACCTGAAGAATTTCTTCGGGAGTCTCAGTCACCAATGGGTGCTCCGGTTCGTGGAGCACCGCGTCGGCGATCCGCGCATGATCAGTTTGATCCGGCGCTGGCTGAAGGCAGGCATCTTGGAGGATGGCGAGGTTCATCCGAACGAGGAGGGAACTCCACAAGGCGGTTCAATCAGCGTCATGCTGAGCAACATATATCTCCATTATGTGCTCGATCTTTGGTTCGAGCGCGTGGTCAAACCCCGGCTGCGGGGCGAGGCCCGTCTGGTCAGATATATCGACGACTTTGTGCTGTGTTTCCAATACCGTGAGGATGCCTTGCGCGTCCAGGACGCCTTGTGCAAACGGCTGGGAAAGTTCGGCCTAACCCTGGAACCGTCGAAGACCAAGCTCGTCGAGTTCGGACGGTTCGCGCAGCGGCATGCGGCCAAACGCAGCAGGAAGCGCCCAGAGACGATCTACTTTCTGGGGTTCACGCTCTATTGCACGCGAAACCTGAAGGGCAACTTCAAGGTTGGGATGCGCACCGAGAAATCTCGGCTAAGGCGCAGCCTCATGTCATTGCAGGACCAGATGCGGCGAATGCGGCACTTACCGGTCCGGGAACAGGTCAGCAATCTCAACATCGTGCTGAGGGGCCATTATGCCTATTACGGCATAGCCGGGAACTTCCGTTCCCTGCAAAAGGTCCACAGGGCGGTGGAACGCTACTGGCACAAAATGCTTTGCAGCCGGAGCTGGGCAGGCCGCATTACGCTCACGTCCCCGGTCGTGGTGTAACTCGACGGTAGCAAGCCGCTCGCGAAGCGCGCCCTCAATGGCGCCGTAGCGAGTGAGCGGCTTGCGGTGATCATCGGCGACTCAGCGGTAGGATCGGGTTGCGACATCCAACGCAACCGGGGAACCGCCGATGACCGACGACATGATGACCTTTCGCACGCTGATCGAGAAGACGCCTGACGCCGACATCCTCCGCGATATGATCGGCTTCGCCGCCGAACGCTTGATGGAGATGGAGGTCTCTGGCCTCACCGGCGCCGCTTTCGGAGAGCGTTCGCCAGACCGGCTCGTTCAGCGCAACGGCTACCGGGACCGCATCTGGGAGACGCGCGCCGGAACCGTTGAGCTGCGCATCCCGAAGCTTCGCAAGGGCAGCTACTTTCCGGGTTTTCTCGAGCCGCGCCGCATGGCCGAGAAGGCGCTGACGGCGGTGATCCAGGAAGCTTACATCCAGGGCGTCTCGACGCGGTCCGTCGACGATCTCGTCAAGGCGCTCGGCATGAGCGGGGTCTCCAAGAGCCAGGTCAGCCGCCTCTGCGAAGAAATCGACGACCGCGTCAAAACCTTCCTCGATCGCCCCATCGAAGGCGACTGGCCCTATCTCTGGATCGACGCCACTTACGTGAAGGTTCGTCAGAACGGCCGCATCGTCTCCGTGGCCGTGATTGTTGCCGTCGGCGTCAATTCCGACGGCCGGCGCGAAGTCCTGGGGCTGGACATCGGCCCTTCGGAAGCCGAGACGTTCTGGACCGCCTTCTTGCGCAAGCTCGCACGCCGGGGCCTGCGCGGGGTCGAGCTTGTCGTCTCTGACGCGCATGAGGGCATCAAGGCCACCATCTCAAAAGTGCTGAACGCCAGTTGGCAGCGCTGCCGCGTGCATTTCATGCGCAACGCGCTCGCTCACGCCGGCAAGAGCGGGCGGCGCGTCGTCTCGGCCTTCATCGCCACGGCCTTCGCACAAGACGACGCCGTGGCAGCCAGCCAGCAATGGCGCAAGGTCGCCGATCAGCTGAGGACAAAGCTGCCCAAGCTCTCCACCCTGATGGACGACGCCGAGCAGGATGTGCTCGCCTACATGACCTTTCCGGCAGCGCATCGGACCAAGCTGCACTCCACAAATCCCATCGAGCGGCTGAACGGCGAAATCAAACGGCGCACCGAGGTTGTCGGCATCTTCCCGAACGAGGCCGCCATCACCCGGCTCATTGGCGCGATCCTGCTCGAACAAAACGACGAGTGGGCCGTGCAACGCGCTCGATACATGACGCTGGAAACCATCGCGCCTTTGAGCCATGATCCCACTGCCGGGCTGCCCGCTGTGGCCGCCTGACCTTCCCGGCCCTGCCGGAGCATCGGCGATGCCAGCCGTCAGCTACACCACGTCCTGGGACACGATCGGCATTACGTGGGACGTGTTCCACCAGATCAAGCAGCGGCTGCCGATACTGCGGCCAAAGCTGTATCTCCCTTACCGGGACTTGCAAGCTCTCGCAGTGCTGTGAACCATCTTCTGAAGAGCGTAGTGCGGGAAAACTGCACGCTACGTTCTGTGGGAACCGGGGGTGGGCGACCGCCTCCGGTGACCCGGTACTGAGGGTGAAATTCCCTCGGTCTACCCGTCAGGGAGCTATCCGTTCTTATTCATGCGGCGGAGGAATCTGGTTGGCGGGAGTAGCGCAAGGCGTTGAACTTGCGCAGGAAATGGGTGTCGAGACCACTCTGCGCACGTTAAACAGCCCAGCCACACCCGCCATGATGGACAATAGCCCGCTTGTTCTTTCCTTGCCAGCCGTGTCGCGCAAGAAAGTGACAGCTGCTTTCGATGGCGGCCGTCTTTCCGCCGAGATGCACGCATTTGATGTGAAACCAGAAATTTCGGCCACGAACCCATTCTGCAGCACCCAGCTACACCCGTCAGCCAAAACCAGGGTTCGTTTTCCGGATCCGATGCCGCTCTGGCGGGGAACCAGCACTTCGGGGGGTGAATCTCGGCGATCGCCTGAAGAGCTTGGAAATCACATCCCCCAGCGCTTGAATGATGTTCCGCGGTAGGCGGCGACTTTGTGGTCGTAGAATCCCACGGCGACCGAAGGTGCAGCCGCCGCCGTTGTCCCGCCGCTTCGAGATCCGTTGAGGAAGGATTTGAACCTACGGCTTAAGTCATTGATTTCGTTATACTAGAATTGGAACGCGAAAGACGCAACCCCGAGCAGACAATTGAAATTGATGGTGTTTTTGATTTGAGGTGGTTGCGGGGGCAGGATTTGAACCTGCGGCCTTCAGGTTATGAGCCTGACGAGCTACCGGGCTGCTCCACCCCGCGTCACGAAACTGACATAGGCTGTTCGGCGGGAGATCGCAACCCATACCTGCGCATTTCACCAAAATTTCCTGTTCTTCACACCGGAATTTTTTCGCTGCTCGGCGCCCCGACATTGCCTTCTTCGTTGAACGCTGGGATTTCCGCGTTGACAGCCAAACGGACCCCCTTCAGTTGTGCTTGCTCACTTCTTTAGCCGGTCCTCTGCTCATGAGAGGCCTTTTAGCGCGCAGGGTCATCGCGGGTGGTTATTCACCGTTTGGTGACGGCTTCGTGTGACATTTTTGAAGGAGATTTCAATTTCGATTTACATAGGTTTACATGTTCCTACGCAGCACAGCCGCCACGCCGTTTCCTATCCCGCTCTCTGTCGATAGCGGGCAGCGGATCCTCAATCCGCGAGGGGAGGGAGTTTTCGGTTGGATGGGCGGAGAAAAAGAAGGCGCTGCCCAGTTGCTCACCATCCCCAGCAGACTTCTTGATCCATGCCCAACGGGAAGCATCGTTTATGCCTGCAATCTTCCTGCAGCACTCGGAAATGGCCCGCTGGCCGTGCTCGATGTATCCGGCCGGCTTCCCAGCAAAATTGGACGCGACTTCGAGGACGATTTACTCGCGGGGTCATTCCCAGGAGGACAGGTCGCCATCATCACCGCCGGCGGCGAACGGGCCGCCATTTACTTCCGCTGGGTTTGCCTCACGGCGCACGCCTCCATCGGAGCCGTGTGGCGCTGCTTCGCGCGCGTAGGCAGCAATGGCGCCTGCTGGCGCGCTATCGAACACGACTATATTTTTGAGGCGGGAGGAGGCATCGTCCTCAATCCGCCCGGCGCGGTGATGATACCGTCCGCGGACGAACTCGCCCCCAGCGTAACGCTTCTTCATCCGGACAGAATGCTGACGTCATTTCCATGCAATTCCGGGCGGGTGAAGGTGACCCGGCTATCACCCGACGGCTGGGCGAGGCGTCATGTCCTGAGCATCATGCTTCACGACGATAATCGCATTGTTGCCTTCTTCTCCGATGGCAGGCGGGAAACGATCGCAACCGTGGCATCCTCCTCGAAACACGCGCGCGCCGCTTAGGGAAATCCAAGGCAAAGGCAACGCCGCCAAGGAAGGCAAGCCGCCCCCTGCCAAAAAACTGTGAAATTATCACGCCTTACAGACGGCACATGGACAAGGCCCCGATGTTTAGTCACTATCATCACGGTCATCGGTGTATCCGGCAGTCTTATCATGAAGTTGGCGAGAATCTATCTTCGCGCTCTCGGCATGCTCGCGTCCGAGCGCACGCTCACCATAGCGTTGGTGCTCGCCGGGGTCGCCATCGCGGTTGTGCAACTCGCTGAGCCGATTCTCTTCGGCCGGGTCGTCGATGCCCTCTCGAAGGGCGATAAGGCATTTCCCATCATCGGAGTTTGGGCGGGTCTCGGTCTTTTCAACATCATCGCGACCTCCGCCTTGGCAATCATGGCGGACAGGCTCGCCCACAGGCAGCGCCTCGCGGCGATGAGCAGCGCTTTCGAGCGGGCCATCACCCTGCCGGTCAGCTATCACGCGGAACGGGGGTCGGGCCGCGTCGTGCGGATCATGCTTGCGGGGACCGACCAGCTTTTTGCTTTGTGGCTGGCTTTCTTGCGCGAGCATTTAACGGCTATTGTCGGGATTGTGCTCCTGGTCCCCGTTGCTGTCTCGATGGATTTGCGCCTGGCAGCGGTCCTCGCTGCGCTGGCCGTTCTCTACTTCCTGGCCAATACGGTCATTATCAAGCGGACGCACGGCGGGCAGGAAAATGTCGAGCAATATAATCAGGATATGTTCGGCCGGGTCGGCGACGTCATCGGCAACGTAACCGTCGTGCAAAGCTATACGCGGTTTCTTGCCGAAACGAGCGCTCTTCGCGCATTGATGGCCGACCTCCTTCGCGCCCAATACCCGGTGCTGACATGGTGGGCCATGCTGACCGTGCTCACCCGGACGGCGGCAACCATCACGATGGTGGCCGTCTTCGCCATCGGAGCCATCCTGGCCGAGCGCGGAGAGGTTACCGTCGGCCAGATCGTGGCCTTTGTCGGTTTTTCCAATCTTCTCATCAGCAAGCTCGACATGCTTTCCGGCTTTGTCGGACGCATCTTCCTGCAGGCGCCGACGCTCGCGAACTTTTTCGAGCTTCTCGACACGAGCGGCGCCACCTTGGAGAAGCCGGGCGCTGTTCCGCTCGATCAGGTGCAAGGGGATGTGCAATTCGAGAACGTGACCTATCGCTTCCCCCTCACCGAGCAGGGCGTCTTCAATCTGACCTTCGAGGCAAGTCCAGGGCAGACGCTCGCGCTCGTCGGCCCAACGGGCTCAGGAAAGACTACCACGCTCGCCCTGCTTCAGCGGCTGCGAGATCCTCAGGAAGGCAAAATTCTGATCGACGGCATCGACGTGCGCGACGTGACCCTGACCTCGCTTCGGCAATCGATTGCGGTTGTGTTTCAGGACGCGGGCCTGTTCAACAGATCCGTCGAGGAAAACATCCGTCTCGGACGCCCCTCGGCCACCCAGGAAGAGGTCGAGGAGGCGGCGCGCCTCGCTGAGGCGGATGATTTCATCCGCTTGAAGCCGGGCGGCTATCAGTTCGTAATCGGAGAGCGCGGCTCGGCTCTTTCCGGCGGCGAGCGCCAGCGGATCGCCATCGCCCGCGCCATCCTGAAGAATGCGCCGGTCCTGATCCTCGACGAGGCGACGAGCGCGCTCGACAACGAGACCGAGGCCAAGATCAAGCGCGCCCTGGAAGCCGTAAGGCGCGGCCGGACCACGTTCCTCATCGCGCACCGCCTCTCAACGGTGGCAAATGCGGACAAGATCATCGTGCTCGATCATGGGCGCATCGTCGAAGCCGGCACGTTCGACGAGCTTGCCAGGGCTGGTGGACTTTTCGAGCGCCTTGTGAAAGCCGGAGGCTTCGAGGAAGATTTGCCGGAACAGCCTGCGGCCCGCGCTGCGGAATAACGAGCCGCGCTATCCGGGATCGCAATAATCGCCCGGCAGAGCTTCGCGACCTCGCCAACGGATGAACGGCAACGCTCCGGTTCACCGACATGCCGCATGGGGTCGCGAACCGACCTTCCAGATATTCGAACTAAATTCCGCTCAAGATCGAAGACCAGGCGTCAACAATCTTCACATTGCTGCGGGTTTTAGCTGCTGGGTTAACTCATCGATGACAGCCGCATTCTCGACCACGGTTTTGTCGGGCCTAACCATTATAATATTGCTCGGAAACCTGTTCAGCTTGACAGTTAAAAAGAGCGGGAACGAGTTGACGCCAGCACCCGGTGGGAAGCCGTTATTTTTGACATCTTTTACATCAAACTGGTCGTATCCCACAATCTGTCTTATTCCAGGCGCGATGTAGGGATTGCCTCCGTTAGCAAACTCATTGAAAATCTTGAGCTGTGCATTTTTCACGTTGCCTTCGTAGAGTTCCCGGAGGAGGAAAGCCGTTATGCGCACCTTGCCCATATCGGCCAGGGCGGCGGTGTCGCCGGTGTCTGGGATCATCGAAAGCCAGTCTGAGCGTTCCCTGACCACATCTTTGCGCGTTCCGTACCCTCCGCCCCAGTCGCGCAGGAGAGAGTTCATCTCCCGCTCCGCCAGCCTGAGCCAATCTGCAATCTGGTCGGTTTGAGGGAGGAGGAGTGACAGCACGATAAGAAAAACAAGGAGGGTTAGCAAGACTAATGCGAAGGGGCCGTATAAAATCAGGTAATCATACAACGAGTTACCGAATACCGGTTCCAAAGCAAGCGTGATAAAAGCGCCTATCATCCCAGCCCCGGTCAACCGTACGATCCCTGTTCGGGCGCGCCCTTTCTCTGCCTCATTCTCCACCACTATGCTATCCGAAATAAATTTTCTATCCTCAGGGGCCAAATCTTCTTTATGAGAGGAAAACCATTCACGCGCTACCTCAAGTCTGAGTCCTGTAAGTAATGCTTTGTTCTTCTTCGACGTTGGTGTGTTTTGGTAGTATAGTCTAGCCGCTTCCAAATCGTATTTCCAGGTGAGGAATTCCCGCCGCTCCTCCACCCAGCTCTGTAGGGTTAGCCAACTACGCAGGATCTGCTCATGCGCTACCTCAGCAGTAATTTCGTCGCCGACACCTTCCAGGGTTACGAGACGCCACTCCTCAGCGGAAAGGCCTTCCGCGATTCTCCACTCTTCAGGGCTGCATTCAGCGCGTCGAGCACGCCGTTTGATAACATCTCCAGAGCGAGACACCTGGGCGAGCTTTAGCGTGAACAGGCGTCTCAGATCGTCCTCGCGCGGCTTGTATTGTGTTCGATAGCGGTCGGCGCGCTGCCGAAGTAAAGCGCTAATATCAAAGACCTCGGGACGTTCCCCGAAGCGTATCACACCGTCTTCGCGCTCTTGCATCTCCCGCCACATATCGGAGAGCAGAACGGCAACAAAGGGCAAGGCACCCGCCTCACGCGCCGTATTGCTTGCGAGATGGCCTGGCGTTGCGGTTGGCTCAAAGCGAACACCGAGGGTTACCGCCGGGCGCTCGATTGCTTCGCGTAGCGCGTCCGCCTGCATAGGCGGCACGTCGACGCGGCGGCTGACCGCGAACAAGGCCTCGTCGGCTTGTAGCCTGCCATAATAGTCGGAGCGAAGGCTGAAAAGAACGTGGCAATCAGCGCGTCTTGAAGCCTCGGCAATCAAGCGGGAGAAAGCTTCAGCGTGACACTTAGCGTCGGCATCTGGGTTGCCCTCGCGCTCCGTGCTGGCATAGAGTTCCTCAGCTTGGTCGATATAAAGCAAGAAGTTTCGTGGAGCGTCGCAGGCGAGGTTTTGCGCAAGTTTTTCCTTCACCGCGCGCATCAGATCGCCGAACCCGGCGCCATCCCGGAAGCGCCGAACCCAGGCTTCGGCATCTGCGTCTTGATCGGCAGAGAGTCCGTAAAGGAGGCGCGTGAAGGTGAGTGCGAGCGACTTGAGCGGCTTGTCCTCCGGTCTGACGGTGAGCGACAGCCAGCTGCGGCTCTCCGCAAGCGCCACTGGCCAAGCGCCGCCAGTTGGCCATTCCTGTCGTTTTAGCGTCGCGATGACGCCAGCTTGAGCAAGCGAGGATTTGCCCACGCCAGAATTTCCGATGAGCGCCAGCGCCTTTCCCGGCTCCTCTTGAATGGCGGTAAGTATGTCGGCGGTGAGCCCTTCACGCCCAAAGAAGAAGGCTGCGTCGGTACTCGTAAAGGCGGTAAAACCTCGGTAGGGATTAAACTGCGCCCAGAGCGGCGGCCCGCCAACACCCGAAGCGCCGTCCAACGCTTTCAAGATCGCGGCTATAGCCTCTTTGTTCGCTGGCTCGTTGAAGAACAAACGGTGATATTGATCAAAAAAAGGAAGGCCCGGAGCGTAGTCGCCCATGACAACCGGAACGATCAGCGGCTTCCCGGTATCGCGTGCGAGCCTCACAGCCTCTAGATATTCCAGTTCCTGCCAGTTGCCGACTCGCTTGCCGATCAGCAACAGAAAAGCATGGGTGTTTTTGATTTCTTGAGCCAGGCGCGGAATCCAATAGGCTCCAGCAGAGAGCCTTTCGGGGGCAAAAAACAATTCCGCAGTGGGCCGATGCGCTTTGATCACCTCCGCGACGGACTTGGCAATCACCCCATCAGGCGTGTGATAGCTGATAAAAATGCGCATAAGAATAGAATCTCGGTTTGCTAAAATGATGCTGAAAATAGCAAAGGTCAGAGTTCACTGCGAAGCTTTTTATAAAGAAGTTGGGTTGCCGCCTAACCTCGGTGTCGAGAGGGACGCTTATGGCCGCACGCTGAAAATCACCCTTTGTGAGAATGCAGCTTGCCGCCACGTAGTTCGGACACTCCCGCTTATCCCCCAAAAGAAGAAAGTCCGGTCGTCCCCCAAATGTCTCTTCTCGGCCTATTGCACGCATTCTTCGTAAAGGCGCCGCAGCCTCCGGCGCGCGTAGCGTTAACCTCGCGCTAACGCATTCAGTCAGAATTAACTAACCATTTTTTGAAATATTACCAAAGGTAAAGCCGGCATAAAGCAATTTTACAAAAGCAGCGCGCATGGCGGCTCCGCAAAATCAAGGCGTCATGATATTCACTTATCTATCTAGTTGTTAATTTTGCGAAACGAACCCAATTTTTGGGAAAATTTTAACCGACGCCTCCCGATAAGGCAAACGAGCTTACAGAGGCAGACCCGCATGCGCTCGCGGCAACTGGCGCTCACTTCCCCCAAGGAAGAGACGCCTCAATTGAGAAGTTGAAGGGCGGGCTCGGGCCTGATGCGTGCGTTCCTGTTAAGGCGCACCGTTGCTATCCGGTAGGCTTGAAAACCCCGGGGCAAAGAATGTGTTGAGAACCCAGAAAACTTGACACGGCGCGAGCGCGTTCCGGGATGACGAATTTGCAGGCGCAGGGCGTCAGGGCCGCGGATGGCGTGGGCCTTTGCGGATGGTGACGTAGAGAGCGCCGCTGCCGCCGTGCTTCAACGCCGATTCCGTGAAGCTCACCACGTGAAGGCGGAAGCTCGGCTCCGAAAGCCAATGCGGGACAAGCCTGCGGAGGATGCCTCTCTCGTCCGACCGCCAGAAATCGCCATCTGCGAAGTCGTCTGACCCGCCGCCCTTGCCGGTGATGACGAGCACCTGGCGGAGGCCGTCCGCCTGGCAGCGGGCGAGAAAGCGGCGCAAAACGACATAGGCATCCTGCTGCCGCAAGCCGTGAAGATCGAGCCGCGCATCGATGGGGTGGCGGCCGCGGGCGATTCTCTTGCCGACGTGCGGGTCGAATGGCGCATGAGGCGGCAATCCCGGCTTGCTTCTGGCTGGAATTGGCGGTTTTGCTGGCGCGGCTTCGAGCGCGGGCGGCGGTGGAGACACTGCTGATGATACTGCGGCGGATTTCGCTTCCGCTGCTAAAGTCCCGCTTCCATTGAGAACAGGCCGGGGTCGCGCCAAAGGCTCGTCATGGCGCGTGACATGAGCCCAAAGCTCAATCTCCTCGTTGGATAGGAACCGCTTTCGGCTGCGGCCTTCCATAATTTTCCCCACCACACGCATGTGCTCGAATCAGCATCTCGGCTGCATCATAATAAACTCACAGGCATGCCGGATACTGCCCGCGATGCATTGCGCCTCCGCGCCTGTACCCGCGAAGATGTCGCCACGCTGGCATCCCTTGATTGCCGATCCCGTATCCTGAGCAATTACAAGCCTCTGGAAGGGCCGGCCGTCATAGACGAGGCTCCGCGCATTTACCCATATAGGAATTCCAGGCGTGTGGTAAAGCGGATCTGCGGCGAGGCTCCGGCCCGGGCGAAGCTCGGCGCCGAGCGACCCCCTTGGCCCTGCCTCTGCAGGATCGAGTTCCTTGAAGAAGATATAGGATTTGTTTTCATGCAGCAGTGTTGCCGGGTTGGGATGCGCACGAAGCCAGGCAATCATTCCGTCCAGATCGGCGTTTTTGGCCGCGAGATGGCCACGCTCGATGAGGCGTTTTGCAACGGATGTGTAGGGATGGCCGTTCTTCCCGTCGAAGGTCAGCTGCGCTTGCCTTCCGTCATCGAGTTCGACTTGGCATGAGCCTTGGACGTGCATGACGAAGGCTTCTATCGCGTCGGCGAGGTAGAGGATTTCCAGGCCACGGCCGGCCAGCGCGCCCGCTTCGATCTCCGCCCGGGTGAAATACGGCTCGCACCGGCCCTGCGCGTCGCGTCCCGCTGTGAGCCCCTCCGCGGTAAACGCGTGGCCCGCAGGCAGGGGCTTGAGGTCCGCTGGCCGCCGGTAAACCGGGATCGAAAAGGCTGGCGATGGCGTTCGCGATCCCTTCAGCACCGGCTGGAAATAGGATGTCAGAAGCCCAGGCTCAGCCTGAATTCGAAAAGGCGCGAAGTTGCCCTCGAAGAATTGGCGCGCCTTCCCCCGATCCGCCAACAAAGCCGCGCGGTCATTCTCCGCAGGTTTTGGAAGCCGGGTGTCTGCCAATTCCATCGAGCGCAGGTAACACTCAAGCGCGGCGCAATGATCGTCGTCGGCCCAGCCTGATATGTCAGCGAACTCCACGGGTTCAGCCGCGGGTTTCGCGATTCGGCCCGCGGAATGCTGCCAGCGCCAAAGAAGCTCGTCGTCCGCCACGCCTCAGCCTTCGGGCGAGTCTGTCGCCACAAGCTGCCAGTTCGGGTTCGGGGAGGTCACATCGCGCGCGAAGGTCCATACATCGGTAACCTGCCGCACGGCCTTGATGTCGCCCTCTATGACATTGCCGGCCTTGTCCCGAACGGCTGTGACGAGTTCGCTGACGAAGCGAACGGTCACATGCGCGATGTGGTTGACCAGATTCGCGTCCGCGATATCGGCAGACGCAATGCCGATGAAGCTCAGCTCGTTCGTCTCGCCGCGCGACTCCCGGTCGGAGATGACGGAGCTGAAACTGTCGAACACCTCGCGAGACAGAAGAGCGCGCAAGGTTTCGCGGTCGCCCCTCGCATAGGCCGTCACAATCGCCTCATAAGCGATCGTGGCGCCTTTCAGGAACGAGGCCGTGTCGAAGGCCGGGTCTGCCTTTGCAATTTCGCGCAAGGGTTCGAGCGCGCGGCTGCCTTCCGGAAATGTGCCGAGGCGCTCGTCAACGCCTGGGCCAGAGAATTGGGCGCCCGATGGCAGCGTCTCAGCGCGGGGGGCATCGGAATGACGTTGTCGCGCGCGGGCGCAGCTGCATCTCGGGCTGCGTAGCGGTCAATCCGCGCCTGATCGTCTTCGCTCCGCCGTCCGAGCACGCTCCTCAGCCGAAAAAAAATCGCCACCGCAACTGCCAGAAGCAGAATATTGGTGAGGTCGAAGATGTCGCTCATCGTCAAAGTCGCCGCTCCTGACCCTGAGGCCGTTCTACTTGAATCCCTGGCGAAGATATAAGAGCTTCCGGCGCCGCTGGCTATAGTTGCGGGCTGTTTGCCGCAAGCTTTGCGGAATCGTTGCAATCCACTGCGCAACCCGATCTCCGCCACCTATATTAAAGAAATCGAAGTGCGACTCTCAAACCAGGACAATGCGGCCGATGCCCTTCCTTATCCTTTTCCTCATGATTTCATGGCCGGTGCTCGAGGTTGCCTCGATCATTCAGGTGAGCCAATGGATCGGTCCGCTGGAGACGTTTCTCCTTCTCGCCGCCGGCTTCGCTCTCGGCGCCGCCATGATCCGGTCGCACAGCCGGGTCGTAGCGTTTCGCGTCATGGACGCGATGCGCTCGGGCAGGCCGCCCGAGAAGACGCTGCTAGAGAGCGGAACAATCGCGCTTGCGGGCATCCTCTTCATGATACCGGGGTTCATTTCCGATGCGATGGCGGCGCTCCTGCTGATCCCGCAAATCCGCGACGCCATCTGGCGTGTCATGTCCTATGGCCTTAGGCGGCCTGTCAGGCCGCAGCCCCGGCCGGAGCCGCAGGCGGCGCGGCGGCAGCAGAAGCCTCACCGCGCAGACGACGTGATCGATGTGGAGTTCACGGAAGTGCCGCGCGATCAACGCTCCGGCGGGAGCAACTCCAAGGGCGGCGGCTCGCCCTGGGGCAGGGCGGAGTAGGAGTGCTACGGGTCTCATAACAGTCCGCGGGAGCATTGGAATCGGGAGTCATCCCATGAGTGTTCAGGGGCGGTGGGTTTTGGCGAACCATTTTTATGCGCGTTGCGTAGGGCGGCATTGCGCTTGAACCTCTGGATAGCCTGGGAGCGGATTTTAGGCAAAAGCGCCTTATGGAGAGATTAACGGTGACAAGCCGTTGATTTCAATGGGAAAATATTGAAGAGCGCTTGCGCCGGCCCGGCTGTAAAAGGCGAGAGCATGGTTAACAGGCGCGGCCCAAATATATTTAACGGACTTTTTCGCGCCCACTTTCGTCCAAAAATACAGTTCATTAACCTCGCCGATTAGGGCTAAAAAGTTATTGGTTTCAAGGGGTTGAGCTTCCATCTGCGCCCTGCGAACGCGGCTGTTCCGATTTTCTGGTATTTTGGGGCGCAAATTCAGGCCGCTTTCAGGCGCACATTAACCACCTTTCGTAAACGCAAAATTGGCGCGGCAACGGAGTGTTCACCATGTGGTGTCGGGCGACATGGGACAAATGAAGATGTGCGTTCAAACGCGCGCGATTTCCCGGATCCATCATGAAAGTCGGCGTCTGTCCTGTACCTCAGGCGGGAATCCGGCTTCGCCGCCACCTCACTGATTTCATGAAGTACCACAAACTCCTCTTGAAGTTGGTGGGGTTTGTAGCTACATTGGAGCTACGCACCCGAGCCCGGGCAATAGGCCGGGGTTGAACTGGCGGGAGGCCGGTGGAGCTTGCAATGTTGAAACTCGATACGGTCGTGCGCGCACGCATCGACCAGAACACAAAAGAAAGGGCAGAAGCAGTCTTAGCAGCAATCGGCCTTACACTTTCAGACGCTGTCCGGCTCATGATGATCAGAATCGCCCAAGAGGGAGCGCTGCCTTTCAATCCTCTTATCCCCAACGAGGAAACGATTGAAGCGATCAAGGAGGCGCGCGCGGGCAAGCTGGTTAAGGTCGAATCGGTTGAGGACCTTCTGGCTGACCTAGATGCGGATGATCCTTCGGACGAAGAAGTTCAAGCAGGATTACAAACGGGTGAGCGGCGGTCGAAACGGAGGTAATTTGCGTGAGCGTTTGGGGGAGGTGGTTGCCCTACTCGCGGCAGACAAGCCGATGCCAAACCGCTACCAGGATCACCCCTTGATCGGGGTCTGGAAGGACTGCCGTGATTGCCATCTGAAATCGGATTTGATCCTAATTTATAGGAATCCTGATCCCGACACTCTCGAACTTGTCCGCATCGGATTTCACAGCGAACTCGGGCTGTAGTAGCTTCGGTTTATCCCTCGATTTTGGAGAAATCCGCGATCTGGAGCGTGAGCGCGCGAATTTGCGCCAGCAGAGTTAGCCGGTTCTGCCGGAGATCTGGATCGTCCGCGTTCACAATGACTTTGTCGAAGAAGGCGTCTACCGGCGCGCGCAGCTTCGCGAGTGCGGCCATCGCAGCCTCGAAATCCTCCGTCGCGAGCGCTTTTGCAACCTTCTCTCCCACGGCGCCGACCGCCGTGTTGAGCGCCTTCTCTTCCTTCTCCTTGAGGAGTTTGGCGGCGGGCTCGCCGTCGTAGGTGCGCGCGTCTTTCTTCTCTTCGATCTTCAGGATGTTGAGCGCGCGGCGCACCAGCGCCAGCATGCTTGCGCCGTCCTCCGTTTCGAGGAAGCGGCCCAGCGCCTCCACACGGCGCACGATCATGAGCAGATCGTCCTGCCCCGGCAGTGCGAAGACGGCGTCGATCAGGTCGTGACGAGCGCCCTTGTCACGCAGGTAAACCTTCAGCCGGTCGCCGAAGAAATCCAAAGAGTTCAAGAGCTCGATTGTCGACGAACTCTGCCATCGGTTCCAATCTTACGGTGAACAATCATGTCAACGGCTGGTTGGGCCGTCCCTTGGTTTGAGATCTCATTCGCAATCTCTGCGAGTCTTGATGTTTTCGCAAGGCAACACTCAATTACGGACGCCAGCTCCAAGCGCAGCCCATCTTCCAAGAATAATGCGGATGACGCCAAGGGCGGCGCGGCGCAGCGCGAACGGGTCTTTCGAGCCGGTCGGCTTTTCGTCGATGGCCCAGAAGCCCACCAGCATGTCGAGCTTGTCGGCAAGCGCAACCGCGATGGCTACCGGGTTCGAGGGCACGGCGTCAGACGGCCCTTGCGGCTTGTAATGTTCGGCGATGGCTTCCGCTACCGCAGGCTTCTCGCCTTGCGCCAGCGCGATATAGCGCCCGATGATGCCTTGCAGCTCGGGGAACTCGCCCACCGTCTCGGACATGAGATCGGCCTTGGCGAGATGCGCGGCGCGCTCTGCGTCATCCGGGTTCGCCCCGACCAGCGGCGCCAGTTCGCGCGCGAGGCGTTTGATGCGCTCAACGCGCTCAAGCTGCGTCCCGAGCTTCTCATGGAACGTCACCTGCCCCAGAAGTTCCGTCAGCCTTTCCAGCGGGCGGCCCAAATCGTTCTGCCAGAAGAACTTGGCGTCGGACAGCCGCGCGCGGATCACGCGCTCGTTGCCCGCGATAATGGCTTTGCCGCCGTCCTCCGCCTCCAGATTCGAGACGAGAATGAACCGGTTGGCCAGTTTCCCGGATTTCGTGTCGCGCAGTGAAAAGCACTTCTGATGAGCCTTCATGGACGTCATCAGGATTTCTTCAGGAACTTCGAGGAAACTGTGCTCGAAGTTGCCTGAAAGGACCACGGGCCACTCGACGAGCCCCGCATTCTCAGCCAGTAGCCCGTGGTCTTCAACAAGAGCGAGCCCGGCTTCCGAGGCGGCATTGCGCGCGCCCTCGAGGATGACCTTCGCTCGATTCTCTCCTGCGACCACAACCTTAGCGTGTAGGAGCGCCTCAGTGTAGCCGGAGTTTTGTGAGATTTTCAATGATTTCGGCTGCGTGACTTTTTGGCCACTGAGGAAGCGATGGCCGTAAGTGATGCCGCCGCTCTTGATGCCATCGACCTCGAACTCGACCGGCTTGTTGTCGAACAGGCACAGGATGGAATGCAGCGGCCTGATCCAGCGGATGCGGCTCGTGCCCCAGCGCATGGATTTCGGCCAGGGAAATTTGCGAACGATCTCCGGGACGGCCTCAGCTATGATCGAAGGCGCGGTGCGTCCCGGCTTCTCGGCGCGCGCGAGGTAGTAATCGCCCTTCGGGTCTTTCACGATCTGGCATTGATCGAGGCTCTTCAGGCCCGCCGCGCGCAGGAAGCCTTCCACCGCCTTCTCCGGCGCGCCCACGCGCGGGCCTTTGCGCTCCTCCACCGTCGCGGCCGATTGCGCCGGCACGCCCTCGGCGATGAACACGAGGCGGCGCGGCCCCGAATAGGTCTGCGTCGCGCCGGCCGTAAGCCCGCCCTGTGTCAGCGCGTCGGTCATCATGCGCGCGAGGTCGGCCTCCGCGCGCGCCTGCATGCGGGCCGGAATTTCTTCGGAGAACAGTTCGAGGAGAAGGTCTGGCATGGTTCTATCGCTTGGTTCTTATTCGTTAAACGAGCGCGGACGGCGGTTCCCGTCCGGCCATCGCCGCATCGATATTGTCGAGCGCGGCGAAGCCCATTTCGTTGCGCGCCTCGATGGCGGATGTGCCCATATGCGGCAGCAGGAAGACATTTTCCAGCTCGTAATATCCGGGGTGGATATTCGGCTCGCCTTTATAAACATCGAGCCCGGCGTAGCCAACCTCCCCGGTCTTCAGCGCCGCAATCAGATCGTCATCGTTGATGAGGTCGCCGCGCGCCGTGTTCACCACAATGGCCCCGCGCGGCAATTTCGCAAGCGCCGCCGCATTGATGCAGCCGCGCGTCTCGGGCGTCGACGGCGCGTTGATCGACAGAACGTCGCTCACCTTGAGCAGGCTGTCGAGCGTGTCATGATAGATCGCGCCCTGCTCCTGCGCGGCGGAGCAACGGCGGCGGCTATAATAATGAATCTCCATGTCGAAGGCGCGGGCTCGCCTGGCGACCGCCTGCCCGATCTTGCCCATCCCAAGGATGCCCAGCCGCTTGCCGTCGAGCCTACGGCCGATGAGCTGCATCGGCTGCCATCCGCCCCACTTCTTGTCCATGAGAAGCCGTTCGCCCTCCGGCGCGCGGCGCGCCGAGCCGAGGATGAGCAGCATCGCGATTTCGGCGGTGGCGATCGTCACGGCGTCGGGCGTGTTCGCAACACGGAGGCCGCGCGCCTTCGCCGCCGCAAGGTCGATATGATCGAAGCCCACGGAATAGGTGGCAATCACGCGCAGCGACGGCGGCAACAGTGCGATCACATCCGCCGTGAATTTTTCCGTGAGCGTAATGAGAGCGGCATCCTTGCCCTGGCAGCGTGCGACAAGCTCGTCCGCGCTCATGATGTGATCGCTCTCGTTCAAGTCGAGATCGTAATCGCGGCGCGCGCGCTCGATGACGGCGGGACTCAGCACGCGCGTCATCAGAAGTTTGGGCTTCGTCACTTTCTTGTCTCCCAATTTTCTCTGTGCATCGCGCGGGCTGCGGCAATTGGCAAGGCGAATCTCCTGCTTTTGGCAGGCGGCGCGTAGTGCTATAGGTTTGGTATGACCAAGCTCCTCGAAAAAGGCATCGAAGCGATCCGAAAGGTCTCCGATGACGAACAGGATCGCGCGGGCGAGCTCCTTCTGCAGCTCGCCGTTCGCGGAGGCGTTTACCGGCTGACCGATGAGGAGCAAAGCGAGATGAACGAAGCGCTTGCCGAAGTCGAGCGCGGAGAGATGGCGAGCGAGGACGATGTTGCCGCTTTGAAGCGGCGGTACGGCCTGTCATGAGGATTCGCTATACCCGCCGGGCCCTCTTTCAACTCGATGGCATTTACGATCACGTCGCGGGAGATAAAGCTGCGGCGGCTGAAGTTATTGCCGCAACTCAAAGCTCGATCGAAAATCTTTCGAGCTTTCCGCGTCTTGGCCGTGCAACGGACGGGACCGATATTTACAGGATCGTGCCGCCTCGTTTGCAGTACAGCATCTTTTATCGCTTGCAGGACCAGGAAATCATCATCCTTCGCATTCTTCGCGGCGTGCAGCCGGATTAACTGGCCCGCGGTTACAAGGGCCTGCCTCACGCGCAGCGCGATCTGGGCGCGGAGGCCGAATAGGTCTATGCGTGCGCCGCCGCATTGAATGACGACAAGAATGAGACACTCTCTATAGAAATTTCCTCGAACCTGGATTTTTCGGTTCCACCCTCCGTTAGCATCCCGTGACTTAATCGCGGGCTTGGCAAAAACGGCGGCTATGCGCAGATACCGGCTGATGGGCTTCGCAATTGTCGCGTTTGCCTCCCAGGCGCGCGCATCCGATGCGGGCGATTGCCGCCAGGAAGAAGACTTCATGCTTGCGATCAGCGGCTGCTCGGCCGTGATCGCGCAAGGGCCTCGCGACGCCGCGGCTTATAGTCTGCGCGGCGATGCCTATAGTGCGACCGGCGATCTCAACCGCGCATTGGCGGACTATGCGAAGGCGCTTGAGATCAATCCGCGCGATGCCGAGGTCTACTACCGGCGCGGAACGGTCTACCGGAAACAGAACGATGTGAGCCGCGCCGTCGAGGATTACACAAAGGCGGTCGAACTCGATCCAAAGCTTGACGGGGCTTATTTCGCCCGGGCCGAGCTTTACCGCGAAAAGGGCGATCTCCCCCGCGCGCTCCCGGATTACGACACAGCCATCGGCATCAACCCGCGCGCCACGTGGGCATACGTTTCACGCGGGGCGATGTATAGGGCCAAAGGCGACACCGCGCGCGCAATCGCCGATTACACCAGGGCCATCGACATCAATCCAAGCGACGCCGACGCCTGCTTCGCGCGGGCGAACGTCCTGCGCGACATGGGCTCCTTCGAAAGGGCCATCGCCGACTACACACGTGTCATCGAGCTTCGTCCGAAAGATGTGGATGCCTATAACAATCGCGCCTGGGCCTATTACAGCGTAGGGGATCCCGTCCGGGCCCTGAAGGATGTGGGAAAAGCGCTGCAAATCCAGCCCTACGACGCGGATGCGCTCGACACGCGCGGCCACGTTCTCGAACTCCTCGGCCGGCGCGAGGAAGCGATTTTTGAGTACAATAAGGCAATGCGCCTTAATCCGGACATTGAAAGTAGCAAAGAAGCCCTTAAGCGGCTCGGTGCAAATCGATAAGAATTTTATTCAGTTCCACACAATAAGACCGCAACGGCGCGAACTTTCCCATAACGGAAAGCCGCGCGGGCACAGTGGGAGCGAAAACGTGAATATTAGATCTGCTTGTTTATTGGCAGGCGCGTTCTTGATTGCCGCGCCGCACTCCGCCATTCCCGCGCCACGCGAGGATAAAGGAGATGTCCTCCGCTCGCTGGCCGCCCGGGTGGGGCGGCTGGTTGGCGCTGCCTCCTCCTGTCCAGGGATAGCACACGCCCGCATCGACGGGATTTCGGACAAGATCGCTAATGTGATCACGTCCTCATCCCGCAGCGGGGACGAGAGCAAGGCCATCCTGGACTTGTTCAATGCCAGCTATCTCGCAGGCAGCCGCGACGTGAGCGCTAGGCAAACGGACTGCGCGACGGCGGAACGGGGGCTTGCCGACCTCGAGAGTGCATCCGGACTCTCGCCTCAAACCGCTCAGATGCCACAAATGGGGCAAATGAGTGCGGCGGCCTCGGGAGCGCAACCCGCAACCTTTGCGACGCAGGTTGCGATTGGACCGATCCACGGCGTCACGGAGAACGAAATCAGGTTCGGCGCGTCCGTGCCGCTGACCGGCCCGAACAAGGACTATGGGCACCAAATCAAGGTCGGCGTCGAGACGGCGTTTCGCCAGGCGAACGAGTTGGGCGGCGTTAACGGGCGAACGCTTCGCCTCGTGATCGCCGACGACGGCTACGAGCCGACCCGGACAAGCGAAACCATGAAGCAGCTTTATGACAAAGAGCAGGTTTTCGGTTTCGTCGGGAATTTTGGCACGGCGACTTCGATCGTCGCGGCGCCCTTCGCGCTGGATCGTCAGTCGCTCTTTTATGCCGCGTACTCCGGCGCCAACAACCTTCGGCGTGATCCGCCCGACCGCTACGTGTTCAATTACCGCGCGAGCTATGCCGAGGAGACCGAAGCTGCCGTGCGCTATCTGGTGAAGATTTGCCGGATCAGGCCGGAACAGATCGCCGTGTTCGCACAGCAGGATGCCTTCGGCGACGCGGGCTTCGCGGGCGTGGCAAAGGCGATGCGCGCGCTTCGCGGCGGCGATGGCGGTTTCATCCTGCGGACGGGTTACCCCCGAAATTCACTTGAGCTTGATACGGCAATAGCCCAGCTGAGGGCCAACAAGACGCCGATCAAGGCGGTTGTCATGGTGGCGACCTATCGCGCGGCAGCGAAGTTCATCGAAAAAACGCGCGAGTTGATGCCGGATTTGATCTACACAAACCCATCCGCCGTTGGCAGCACCTCCTTGCGCGAGGAGCTTATGCTACTCGGTCCCCATTACGCTCAAGGAGTTATCGTCACCCAGGTTGTCCCGGCCGTGAATGGGTATTCGTCATTGAACCTGGAGTACAAAACTGCACTGGCAAAATATTTTGGAGGTGAGGCTCCGGATTATGTTTCATTCGAATACTATATCGCCTCTCGTCTTCTTGTAGAGGCGCTGAAACGCGCCGGGCCACAATTGGATTCAGAGAAGCTCGTGGATGCATTCGAGAACATGCGAGACTTGGACGTGGGGCTCGGTGCGCCAATAAACTTCGGAAAAAGCGAGCACCAGGGGTCGCATAAGGTATGGGGCACGCAGCTGGACGAAGCCGGGAACTACGAGCCCATCGAGTTGCAGTGACGGCTCCTTGTTGGGCCAATTTGATCGGAGCCAATTTTGACATTTGAGTCACGGCTTGAAGTTTGCGCTCAAATGTAAAATTAGAAGGTTCCCTACAATAAAATAGTGCTTGTGCCCTCTGATTTCGACAACCGCAATCGAGTGCGCTGCAAATAGATACAAATATCGGAATAAGACCACTACTTGTGGAGTCTTTTTCCGTAGGGGTTGTGCATCTTCCCGAGATAGGCAAAAGAGAGGAGGGCATTACGAAACAGAGGGGGGCCTTACGTGCGATCCCGATCTATTGCGCTTCTTACATGCGCATTCTTGTTGGCTGGGCCATTGCCCGCAACATCTGCTCCGAGGGACGATAAGGGAAACGTCCTTCGAGGCTTGGCAAGCCGCGTTGGTCACGTGCTTGGGGCAGCGTCCGCCTGCCCAAGTGTGGCGCGGCCTCGTGTCAAAAGCATTTCGGACAAGGTCACCGATGTGATCAAGTCGTCCTCCCTTGGCGAGGACGAAAGCAGGGCCATCCTGGACCTGTTCAACGCGAGCTACCTTGAAGGCGGCCGCGCTGTCAGCACCCGGCAGACGGACTGCACGACAGCAGACCGTGAGCTTGCAGACCTCGAAAGCGCTTCCGCGCCGGCGCCTCAGCTGAATGTCATGACTTCCGCCACGCAATCCGCGACCTTCGCGACGCAGGTTTCGCTCGGTCCGGTGCGCGGCGTGACGGACAGCGAAATCCGCTTCGGCATATCGGCGCCCTTCTCGGGGCCGGCCAAGGACCTTGGCCACCAGATGCGGGTCGGCATCGAAACGGCGTTCCGCCAGGCCAACGAGACGGGCGGCGTCAATGGCCGGCAGCTGAGGCTCGTGACCGCCGACGATGGCTATGAGCCCGCGCGCACCGGTGACGCCATGAAGCAACTGTACGACCAGGACCAGGTGTTCGGTTTCATCGGCAACGTCGGCACGCCAACGGCCGTGGTCGCGGCTCCGTTTGCCCTGGATCGACACGCGCTGTTTTACGGCGCTTTCACCGGAGCAAGCATTTTGCGGCACGATCCGCCCGACCGCTATGTTTTCAACTATCGCGCGAGCTACGCCGAGGAAACCGAAGCAGTGGTGCGCTATCTGATCAAGGTGAGGCGGCTGAAGCCGGAGCAGATTGCGGTTTTCGCGCAGCAGGATTCCTTCGGCGATGCCGGTTTCGCAGGCGTGACGAAGGCCATGCGCACTCTCCGAGGCGGAGACGGCGGCTTCGTTCTGCGTGTCGGCTACCCGCGCAATACTGTGGATGTCGATGCGGCCGTCGGCCAGCTGAGGGCGAACAAGACGCCGGTCAAGGCCGTGGTGATGGTGGCGACCTATCGCGCCGCCGCAAAATTCATTGAGAAGACGAAAGACGCCATTCCGGGCCTGACTTACAGCAATGTCTCTTTCGTCGGCAGCACATCGCTGCGCGATGAGTTGGTGCTTCTTGGTCCGAGATATGCCGAGGGTGTCATCGTGACTCAGGTGGTTCCGGCCGTGGATGGCTACTCATCCCTGATCCTCGAATACAAGAATGCGCTTGCCAAATATTTCGGCAGCGAGGCGCCCGACTATGTCTCTTTGGAGGGCTATCTCACGGCGAAGGTGCTGGTCGAGGCGCTGAGGCGGGCAGGGCCGCAGCTCGACACCGAACGCCTCGTCGATACGCTCGAAGCCATGCGCGACTACGACATGGGGCTTGGCTCGGCAATCACCTTCAGCAGAGGCGAGCATCAGGGATCGCACAAGGTCTGGGGCACGCAACTCACGGAATCGGGCAGGTACGAGCCGTTCGAACTTCAGTAGGACCGGGTCTTTTTTTCAGCCAGTGTCCTGAACGCTATTGAGCCTGGACGAGTTGGCTAGTACAGCCCGAGGCAAGTTCGCACTCACTTCGCCGCACGGTCTCACGCGAACTTGCCTCGGATAAGGCGTACTAGATGTGGCGTCTCAACAGGTTATTCTGGGGCAGCTGGGACACAGGCGTGTTGCCTTTGATGCCGAAGTGAGGCCGATGATAGTTGTACAACGAGGCTTAAGAACGCCCACAGGACGGCTTGGCGAGAAGTTCTGTATCGCTTTCATCCGTGGTCTGGGCGCGAAGCCTGCGTCCATGCGATAATCGAGAGGGCGGGGAGCGTCGTTTTCCGTTGCACGCTTGACGGTTCGGATGCCGCTCGATGGCTGGAGATTCCGGCTTGGATGTTTGATCGCACCTTGTGTCCCCATGAACCGTACTTGGCGCAGGAGCCGTTTGTCGGCGTTGAGGCGCTCAAGGCGTTGTCCACTTTACTAGATCAGGCGCTTAAGACGGCAGTCCCATCATCGAATGCCCCGCTTTCAGATGCATTCGGGATCTCTCACGATCAGAATCGGAGAGAGAGCCATGTCAGTCAAGGCGACAACGCCGGCGATCATGCACCGGCAAAACCGGCGAAGCAGTCTGCAGCAGATGGACTTGTTCAGGGCCGGGGTGGCGGACGGCGCACCCGCATGGACGGAACTTCCAGAGGACGCACGGGACGCACTCGTCAGCCTGATGACGCAGTTGCTCCTGAAGCATGCACGAACGAGCCCGGCGCCGTCCGAAGCGGAGGCCGTCCATGATTGTTGACAAGCTCCGCCCTCATCATCTGGAGCGCAAAGCAATCCTCTACGTGCGCCAGTCCTCCCCCCATCAGGTGCTTCACAACCGCGAGAGCAGTACGCTGCAATATGCCATGCGCGACCGCCTGACGGCGCTGGGCTTCGCCGAGATCGAAGTGATCGACGAGGATCTTGGACGCTCAGCCGCCGGCGGTGTGCAGCGCGCCGGCTTCGAGCGGATGGTCGCCGAGGTCTGCCTCGGCAAGGTCGGCGCGGTCTGCGCGCGCGAGGTCTCTCGTTTTGCCCGGAACAGCCGGGATTGGCAGCAACTGATCGAGATGTGCCGCGTCGTTGACACCGTACTGGTCGATCAAGAGGCAATCTACGCACCAAGGCACGGTAACGACCGGCTGCTGCTTGGGCTGAAGGGCAGCCTCAACGAGTACGAACTCGATCTTCTTCGCCAGCGTTCGCTCTCCGCCCGTTACGAGAAAGCGCGCCGGGGCGAACTTGTTGTGGCGGCGCCGGTTGGCTTCGTGAAGGCTGGCGACCGCTACGAGAAGGACCCGGACCGGCGTGTGCAGGCGGCGATCTCACTGGTCTTCGACAAGATCGAGGAACTCGGCAGCGTGCGGCAGGCGCTACTTTGGTTCCACGAGCAGAACCTTGATCTGCCGGTGAAGCTAACGAGCGGCGATACGGCCTGGCGACGTCCAAACTACGCAACCCTCCACAGGATGATTGAGAACCCGGTTTACGGTGGCGCTTATGCCTATGGTAGAACAGCTGCGCCGGCAGGATACGGTGTGCATGACGCAAGCGGTAAAATCCGCCGCAAGGCAAGGAGCGAGTGGCTGGCCCTGATACCGCACGCCCATGAAGGCTATGTCACCTGGGAAAGGTTTGAAGCGATCCGCACGATGGTCTCAGGCAACATCCCCACAAGCCGTCACCATGGAGCGCCCAAGCATGGCGAGGCGCTGCTTGCCGGGTTGATCCGGTGCCGGCGCTGCGGACGCAAGCTAACACTACGCTACAGCGGAACGCAGCACCACATTCCGCGCTATAGCTGCACCCGTGGCTGGCTGGACAATGGTGAGCCGCGTTGCATCGCTTTTGGCGGTTTGCGCGTCGACGACAAGATCGAGGAGGCGCTTCTTGGCGTCGTCGGCCCCGGCGCCGTCGCAGCGGCGATGGCGGCCGCAAGGCAGGTCACCGAACAGCGCGATCAGGTTCGTGAGGCCCTCGGCCGCGACCTTGAAGCGGCCCGCTACGCTGCAGACCGTGCCTTTCGTCAGTATGATGCTGCCGATCCAGCCAACCGCCTGGTCGCCAGTGAACTTGAAGCGCGATGGAACCGCGCCCTCATTGGTGTCACCGAGGTGGAAAGCAAAATCTCCGCGCACGAAGCGGCGGCCCCAGCGCCGGGGATTGACCCGGCGATGCTTGGCCTGCTGGCTTCGAACCTCAAGACGGTCTGGTCTGCACCCGCCACGGATGCGCGTCTCAAAAAGCGCATTGTGCGTACGCTGATCCACGAGGTCGTCGCCGATATTGATGATGCAGCCTCTGAGATCGTTCTTGTCATCCACTGGAGCGGCGGCGCCCATAGCGAGGTGCGCTTACCCAAGCGCCGTCGCGGGCAGCGTAACAGCACGTCCGCCGACATCATCGCAGTTGTTCGCCAACTTGTGCTGATCGCGAATGATGAGCTGATCGCTGGGCTCCTGAACCGCAATGGCCTCAAAACGGGCAATGGAAACCGCTGGACCCGCGAGCGCGTTACGTCACTGCGCTCACACTATCATATTCCGGTCTTCAGACCCGCCGAGGATGGTATGGAACCTTGGCTCAATCTTTCCGATGCCGCTCGCCTCTTGCAGGTTGCGCCCAAAACGCTGCGGCTGGCGGCAGAGGCTGGCGAAATCGAGGCGGTCCATCCTCTATCCGACGGGCCTTGGCTCTTTGCCCGAACCACCCTTACTACTGACGCCGCCACAGCTATCACCAAACGAGCGCGTCAGAACTCGAGATACCCCGCGGGATCGCATCCCGGCCAACAAAGCCTATTCTCTTCAATGACATAGCCAGATGGGTGTTCTGATGCGCGATTGTAATGGTGCAGGAAGGGCGTGAGGCTTTCCGTTCTTTTTGCTGAGGACTCGTAGGGCTTGGCATAAGCCCACTCGCGCAGGGATGTCTGGACAAAGCGCTCCACTTTCCCGTTGGTTTTCGGGGTGTAGGGTTTGGTTCTCTTGTGCTTGATGTTGAGCATTCGCAAAGCCTTGGCGTAGCGATGGGAGCGGAATGAGACGCCATTGTCGGTCATGACGCGATGGACTTTGACGCCGTAGCGCCTGAAGAAGCGCAGGGCGTTGAACAAAAAGCGCAAGCAGGATTTGCGTTTTTCGTCGGGCAGGATTTCCGAATAGGCCAATCGTGAGTGATCGTCGACGGCGAGATGGAGATATTCCCATCCGTGTCCGCCCTGTTTGCCGGACGTTTCCCCCGCCGCCTTGCGCTTGACGATTTGCTCTCGCCCCAGGGGCGTCAGTCTGGCCTTCTTATGCACGTTCATGGGACGCTCCGGCAGGCTGTGGTTTGTGGCAAAATTCACATACCTGCCCAGCTTCCCATGAGCAACCTGTTGAGACGTTACAATTAGAGCGTCTCTCAGCGGGCGGGGTCCAAACGTAATTTCTCTTCTCATCGGATAGCCTTGTTAAGATCGCCGCGCCGCCGCCTTGCCCGTGGCTCGTTTTTTTGCGCTCGCCTTCGATGCCGCGCGCTTGCGAGGCGCGGCCGTTTTCGTCTTCGCCGGGCGCGACTTTGCCCGCGCGGGCGGCTGAGCCTCCCCGATCCGGTGGAGCAAGGCCTCGGTCACATCGGCAAGCGTACCGATCTGTTGCGCCAGCGTGCTGGCCATTTCCTTTTTCCGAGGACGCGCTTCGGCTTTGGCTTCGCCAACTTCGATCGGCTTGTGCGCGGCGACCGGAGCCGGTCTTGCCGCTGCGATCGCCCCTGTCCCCTGAAGCTGGCTCAGGGCAGCGCGCATCGCGGCAAAGTCTTCAACGATGAAATCGGCGATGCGCTGGGCCTGGGGCACCGTCTTGCCGCAGGCGATAAGGCCGAAATCAAGCTGGTCGAGATAGCTCTGCGCGGTGATATTGAGCGCGCAGCCGTGATAGGGAACCGAGACAGGGAAACTGTGCGTGGCTGGCGCACCGGCGCAGTACATGGTCTGCCTCGGTCCCGGCACGTTCGATATGACGATATTGAAAAACGGCCCGAGGTAGTTCGAGGCGCGCGCGTGCCCCCATAGTCTCGCAAGGCCCGTCACGGCGAGGGGCGCGCCGAGGATCGAGATGTCGGTCGGTATCAGGTCGCGGATGTCGGCGAACAGGTTCTTCGCCTCGTGGCTGGCGGCTTGCGCCGCGGCGAGGCGCTTCAGCGGCTCGGCGACGTCGGTCGGCAGGCGGGAGAGGGTGAACACGACCTGATTGTTGAGGTGCGCGTCTCCGGGAGGGCGAAGCGACGCGGGCACTCCGGCCGTCAGCGGCTTATCCGGCAGCGCGGCAGCGAGATAGCGGCGCAGCGCACCCGCTGAGACCGCCAGGACGACGTCGTTAATGGTCGCGCCGCAGGACTTGGCGAGCGCCTTGACCTCGGCCAGCGGAAGCGACGCGGTCGCATAGACGCGATGGCCGGAGATCGCCGAATTGAGCGGCGTACGGGGCATGTCCTTGACATAGCGGTAGAGGAAGCGCGCGTCGCGGCCGAAATGCGGCGCGGCCTTGGTTAGCGCCCGGACGAAGCCCGGCAGCGACGTGATCGCGCGCCAGCCCTGGCGGATGAAATCGCCGATGGCCGTGGCTGTAAGTTCGATGAAGTCGGACGGCTCGGCGTCCAGGGGGAATATCCGCTGCGGCGGGTTTTCCGCGCCGGGCGCAAAATCGTACGTGACGCCGAGTGTGGCCACGCCCGCGAGACCGTCCATCGCGCAATGATGGACCTTGGCGTAGACGGCGAACGCGCCGCCCTCCAGCCCCTCGATGAACGTGTACTCCCACAGGGGACGCACCCGGTCGAGGGGGAGGGCGTGCCGCTGTGCGATCAGGGTGCGCAGCTCCTTCATGCCGCCCGGCCTCGGCAGGGCCGCCTGGCGGATGTGGATGTCAAGGTCGAGCTTCTCCTCGATCACCCAGGCCGGATGATCGATGCCGAGCGGCGTCGGCTCAAGGCGGCGGCGGTACGAAGGCAGGAGATCGAGCCGCGCCGCCGTGTGCGCGCGGAAGCGGGCGAAGAGATCGTCCCGAGGCAACTCCGGCTTGAAAATCGTCACGCTGCCGACATGCATCGGCGTCTCTGGCGTCTCCAGGTAGAGGAAGAGAGCGTCCAGCAGGGAAAGACGTTTCATGGCGAGCCTCCGGCGGCGCGTGCAGCCCTGCCTTGTGCCACTTCCTCGGCGGCGAGGCAGTGCGCAGCGACTTCATCGACGAGAAGCGGGACCAGCGCTTCGGGCAGAAAGTGCCCCATGCCGGGGATGATGCGCAGGCGCGCGCCCGGGATGTTGGCGGCGGTGTCCTCGCCCCCCGCCATCGGCACGAGCGGGTCGTCGTCGCCGTGCAGAACCAGGGTTGGCGCGCGCACGCGCCGAAGCGCCTCGACGCGGCTCGGCGCGGTGCGAATGGCGATGAGCTGGCGGAAGACGGCGCCCGGCCGGTAACTGCGTTGCACCGCCCGCTCGACCGTTTCGCGCAACTCGGCATCGGTAGGCGGATAGCCCGAGCCGCCGATCAGACGAAAGAACTCCATGGTGCGGCGGACGGCGACGGCCTTGTTGCGCGGGCGCGGACGCAACAGCGCGCGCAGCGCCTCGGCCTTCGGACCCGGCAGCCTGCGATCGCCGGTGGTCGACATGATCGAGGTCAGGCTCTTGACATGCTCTGGGTGCTCGATGGCCAGGATCTGCCCGATCATGCCGCCCATGGAAGCGCCGACGACGTGCGCGCGAGAGATTCCAAGCGCGTCCAGGAGGCCAAGCGCGTCGCGGGCCATCTCGGTCAGCGTGTAGGGTGGTTTGACGGGCAGGCCGAAGAAGGCGCGCGCCATCATGGAGGTCATCGCGAGCCTTCCGGCGGGAATAAGCGTCGAATGGCCGGCATCGCGGTTATCGAAGCGGATGACGCGAAAACCGCGCGCTGCAAGCCCGTCGCAGAACGATTGAGGCCAGGCGACAAGCTGCATTCCGAGGCCCATGATGAGCAGAATGACGGGCGCGTCGCGCGAGCCCGACTCGGCGTATTCAACTGTGATTCCGTTGGTCTCAACGGACGTCATTTGTTCGCCTCTCCGAACTATACAGTTAGGCTAGCAACTTGAGCCCCCAAACGGCGTTGATCTCCGTCAATCGGACGGCGGGGATTGCGACCAAGGGGCAACCCTCATGAGTTTCGCGCTCGCCGGAGACGAAACGTTGAAGACCGAGCTTAGTTCGTGGAAAATGGAAGTGCGACGGTGGCTTGGAGCGGAACGGCATGATGCAAGGGCGGCGGCTCCTCGACGAGGCGCTGAGGAACTCCATCGAGGAGACCTGGGCAGTCTTCACCCCTGAGACCGGCACGCCGGATCTTGCCCTTCTTCTTGCCCGCCTGAGCGACCTGGCTCGATCCAATGCGTTTCTCTGGATGAAGGCCGGGCTCTCTGTCGGGGAACAGGCGACGCGCCTGGCTCCGGCCGGTCAGTCTCTCACCCGCTCCCTGGTAATGGCCTGCGTTACCGCAGACATCGCGCTGGGCTATTCCATGCTCGGCGAACGGGCGAAGTGGCTGCCGCCGCTGGTAAAGCCGCGGGACTGGGAACTGCAGCACCAGCGCAGCGCGAACAGGGTGCTGGAGACGGCCTCCTCGCTCGGCGGAGCGCTGATCAAAGGCTGCCAGTTCGCCTCCGCGCGCCCTGACATCCTTCCAGCCGCGTATATCCGCCCGCTTGCCACTCTTCAGGACCGGATGCCGCCGCGCCCCTTCTCCGAGATCGAGAAGGCGATCGCGAGCGAGTTGCATCAGCGTCCGGAGGACATCTTTGCCGACATCGAACCGGAGCCGGTCGCCGCCGCGTCGATTGCGCAGGTGCATCGGGCGCGACTGAAGGACGGTCGCTCGGTCGCCGTGAAGGTGCAGTACCCGGATGTCGAGAGCCTTGTGGCGACGGACCTCGCCGTCCTGGAGCAGATCGTCAAGGTGGTTGCACGGCTCGCGCCGTCGATCCAGCTTCGGCCAATCCTCGACTATCTGAAAGAGACGCTGCCGCTCGAACTCGACTTCAGACGCGAGGCGGAAGCGATGATGCGCTTGCGGGCGGCGCTGGCGCACCGTTCCGATGTGATCGTACCGGCCTTTTTTCCGGAGCTTAGCACCGGACGCCTGCTCGTGATGGAGTACATCGAGGGCATCAAGATTACCGATCGCGAGGCCCTGGAGCGTGCGGGCATCTCTCCGAGCGACGTCGCGCGGCTCCTGAATTATGTGTATGGCGACCAGATGCTTCACCTCGGCATCCTGCACGCGGACCCGCATCCCGGCAATCTGCTCGTCCAGCCGGGTCCCCGCCTGGCGCTGCTCGACCACGGGCTGACCGTTTCGCTCGCGCCCTCGCTCGTCGCTTCACTCAATAAACTGATGCAAGCGCTGACAAGCGGCGACTTCGCCGGAATCCGTGAAGCGCTGGTTGACGCCGGGCTTCGACTCGAAGGGGAGGTGGACATCACCACGCTGCTGACCCTCGCCGGAGTGGTGCTCGGTCAGGAGCCGGCTGAAATCGGGGAAGACGGTGACGCTGCCGGCGCTGGAATGCAGTTTTTGAAGAGTATCGGCGGCTTGCCGGCGGATTTGCTGATGGTCGGCCGGGCGCTGTCGCTGCTCGACGGCATTACGAAGCAACTTGATCCCGACATGGATATCGTCGAGCTTGCCGCTCACTATGCCGAAATGCGCCCCTGAAGCACATTGGGTGAACATTTCGGCTTCATTCCGGGAATGGCCGGAAAACTTTAGCCCCTTCGATCTGAGGTTTTTGTTTCCCCACTTGTTGCGCTCCGGTGACAGACGCGGCCAGATGCCGATGCTATGCGTCTAAGAAGTTGCGAGTGTGGCGTCGTTTGTGGGGTTTTTATGCGTCGATACTATTTGGCTGCCGCTATGGCCGGAGTCTGTCTTTCTCCAGTCTCTGCACAAAGCCCTGATCAACAAATCCCTTTCGCAGACAGCTCAGGAGCCGTTTCCGCTGCGCCCAGTGGCGGGGTCCTCGCCGCACGGCCAAATCAAGCTGCGTGGCCTGCCACAAGCCAGATCGGGGCCTACTTCGTCAGCGTCAACCGTCCGGCCGGCCGGAATGCTACCCAGACTGTCTCCCCATCGCCAGAGGCGGCCGAGGCCATTAGCGCCGCAAACGCCAAGGTTGCCAAGCTGTGCGCCGAAGGCAGGTACGCCGATGCGCTGGAGTTTGCGCACCAGACTTTGGAGCGCGCCGACAAAGAACTCGGCGGGGACCATCCGGTCACGCTTTCGAGCGTCAACAATCTGGCGTTTCTCTATAAGGCTCAAGGCAGATATAATGAGGCCGAGCCGCTCTATAAACGCGTGCTCGAAGTGTTCGAGCGCGTGCTGGGGTATGACCATCCCAATACGCTGACCGGCGTCAATAATCTGGCTGCGCTCTATTCCGATCAAGGCCGCACCGCGCAAGCCGAGCCGCTCTACAGGCGCGCGCTAGAGGCTTCCGAGCGCATGCGCGGCAGGGAGCATCCCGATACTCTTGGGATCAAGGGTAATCTTACGGCTCTGCTGACGAGAGAAGGCAAAACCGAGGAGGCGTTCAGGGAATTCCAGAGCCTTGAGAACGGGCTCGCCTTCTGGCTCGACGCAGAGACCGGCAGTCCCGAACGCGGGGCGCTCCGCCGCCGCGTCCTGGAAGCCAATGCCGGCTATCAGGACGCCATGCTCAGCTTTGCCCTTAAATATCCCTCCGAGGCGTCGGCTCGCTTCGCCGCCGATGTCATTTTGCGCTGGAAGAAGCGCCCGCTTCAAGATGAGGCTTACCTTGCCCGTCTGATGCGCGATTCCGGCGACCCGAACATCGTTGCTGCCGCCCGAACGGTGCGGGAGCGCGCTGCCGCGCTCGCTGACGCTGCTCTTAAATCAAAGCCCGCGCCGGAGGCGGTCGAGTCCCTGAAGCAAAGTCTCGAAGCCGCGGAAACGGAGTTGCGCCAGCGATCGCAGAATTACCGCCGTTACTTGCAAGCCAATCGCAGCACCGCTCACACTGTGCAGAGCGCCCTGCCTGAGGGCGGCGCGTATATCGAATACCGCTTTTTCAACGCTTTTGATTTTGAGAAGAACGCCTTCGGCAAGCTGCATCTGCTGGCGGTCGTGCTCAGACCTGATGCAGCGCCTGCGCTGTTCGATCTTGGCGAGGCAGGGCCTATCTTTGCTGCGCAGCAGGCTTTGATCACCGCCAGATCGACAGGGGAAAACGGTGTGTCACTGCCAGAACTGCGGCGGTTTGCCTATGGCAAACTGATAGCGCCCTTGAAGGATCGTCTCGCCGGGGCCAAAACCGTGGTCATATCGCCGGACGGCCCGCTCAACGCGATGCCGTTCAATTCTCTGTTCAGCGATAAGGTGGAAGCGCTTTATCCCGCCTGACAGCGGGTGGGGTGGAGTGCCTTTTTTGCTCTTAAAGGTCCAATTCCCCCGGAGCTTAGTCGTCAAATTCCGGATTGATCGCTAACCTTTCCGTGTTCAGGAACTCGGCTTGGGCCGGTAACTGTCCCGCATCTCGCGCTTGAGCATTTTGCCAGCCACGTTACGGGGGAACGCGTTCATGATGGTAACGTCGCTGACCCGCTGAAACTTGGCATCCACCCGGCTGTTGATCCATTCCTTCAACGTTTCGGGTTCGATCGTCTCTCCGGCGCGGAGCACAACGGCCGCCACCGGCGTCTCTCCCCATTTTTCGTCGAGAACTCCGAACACGGCCACTTCGACCACCGCCGGATGCTTGATCACCACTTCCTCAATATCCTTCGGGTAGACATTGACTCCGCCGGTGATGATCATGTCCTTGATCCGGTCGACCAGGAACAGATAGCCATCCTCATCCGCATAACCGGCATCGCCGGTGTGCAGCCAGCCGTCGATAATCGCCTTTTCGGTCAAGTCGGGACGTTTATAGTAGCCCGGCATCAGCATGGGGCCCTTGCCGCAGATCTCGCCCACCTCGCCGGGCGCGCATTCCGTGCCATCCACCCGCAGGATTCGCATCTGAAGGAAAGGCGGCGGCACGCCCACCGACCCCACCTTGCGGATGGCGTCGTGCTTGTCCAGCACGGTCATGAAACCTTCGGTGAGCCCGTAGAGCTCATAAAACCGGCCTGGCAACACCTGATTCAGCCGATGCTTGTATTCCATCAGTAGCGGCGCGCCGACATTGTGGATCATTTCGAGCGACGCCAGCGCTTCGGGCCTGAAGGCCGGGCTGTTCAGCACCGCGATAATCTGGGACGGCACCATGACAATATGGGTCACCTTTTCCCGTTCGATATCGCGGATCACCCGCTCCGCGTTGAAGGCCTCGTGCAGGATATAGGTCCCGCCCAGATACATCCAGGGCATCAGATCCAGCATGGCGCCGTTAAAAACAATGGCGCCGGCGTGCAGCACGACGCTCTCCGGCGTCATCCGCCAGGACGAAGCGAACAGCGTGCAGTACATGGCGCGCACGTAGTGCGTATGCACGATTCCCTTCGGAGCGCCCGTGGTGCCGCTGGAGTACATGATGTTGTACATGTCCGCGTCCGTCAGACCGGGATCGGGGGGATTGTCCTCGGCGGCCCCGGCGGTAAAGTCCTCATAGGTGCGGAAACCGGGCGGCGCCTCGCCTTGGCAGCCCACCAGCACGAAGCGGTCAGCCCGGATCGCCGGCAACTCGCCGCGAATCCGGTCCAGGGTTTCGGCGAAGGACGCCTCCGCGAGCACGACGACCGAATCGGAATCCCGCAAAAGGGTCGCCAGTCCATGTTCCTGAAGCAAAGTGCTCATGGGGACGATGACGATGCCGGTTTTGGCCGCGGCCCAGTAGGCGGTCATCAACTCCAGGCAGTTCGGCAGGACAGTGGCGATCTTGTCGCCCTTCTTGACGCCGTTGGCCAGCAATGCGTTGGCAAGCCGGTTAACGACGGCGTTCAGTTTCCGGTAAGTCAGCCGCTGGCCGCCCACCACCAGCGCCAGATGATCAGGCCGGTAGCGGGCGTGCCGTGGCAGCAGTGCGCCAATGTCCATGAAATACACTCCTCCAACCTGTTATCGATAATCAAGCAAGCTGACGTCAGCATTATCGCCGGGCTTGATCCGTTTAGCCACCGTGTTCCCGTGGGTCATGGGAGACATGGTGTCAGGCGGGGGGCGGCGAGGGGGTTGTCTGCCAGACGACGCTTGGCTGCTGCTGCTGCAAAGTGTGCAGCTTCTTCAAAAGTTGGGAAAATGTCCCCTCCGGTTCGAACGATGGCATTGGCGATCATGAGATTATCAGCGCCGCCGAAAGCCTCGATCATCGTTCCGTCTGGTCCGTGCGGGATGCCGTTCTTATGCGTGATGTTCCCCCAGCCGCCATATATCTCTTCGACGATACGATCCTCGAAGCTGCGCTTATCGGGCGTGTAGCCGATGATGATAACATTCTTTTTGTAGCTCATCGCAGACATGAAGCCGACTTCGAAGGCGGTTCCGACGTCCATCGACGGTCCATGAAAGGGCGACATGTTCGCCAGGATCAGTCCGATCCGCCCGTCGCGGCAGCAATCGAGCATCATCTTTTCATTCGCATCACCGATGAGCCGGATGGCTTGCGCCGGATTTTTGAGAACATCGGCCGGCAGTTCATTGTCCAATGGAAAATGCCCTGTGACTCCCAAGGTCTGTAAGTGGGCTATTTTCTGCCGCCCGATTTCCTGGGCATGCGGAAAAAACACGTCCGGACCGGCAAGATAAGCATGGACTTCCAGCATCAAATCCTCACTCCGCTCCCACTGGCGGCACACGCACGCCTCACCTGGGAGATTATTGGAGCGCAGTCGTTTGCGGTAGACCCCTGAGGAGGGCAATTCAGTTTTGCAACGGCTCCGCGACCGGCGGCGTGGCGTTCAAGTTGCAATGCAGCCTTTGGTCCGCAAGCGGGAACACTCAGACTTGCGTGAGTTGGTGAGAGCGGCCAAATTCTGGCGCAGGCCGCCGCGAACGAAAGTATTTTACCGGCCCTCTTCCTTTTTTTGAAGAGGAAGGCTGACCATCGGCGCGTCGTTCTTGATTCGGGAGCCTGCCCATGAGCCAGCATGACCCCATCGTTATCGTTGGCGCCGCGCGCACCGCTATGGCGGGCTTGCACGGCGACTTTGCTTCCCTCAGCGCGCCGCAACTCGGGTCGGAAGCGATAGCCGCCGCCGTGCGCCGCAGCGGCCTCGCGCCGGAGGACATCGAGGAAGCGGTGATGGGGTGCGTTCTGCCGGCCGGGCAAGGGCAGGCGCCCGCGCGCCAGGCTGCGCTGGGGGCGGGCCTTCCCGTATCCGCCGGCTGCACCACCGTCAACAAGATGTGCGGATCGGGGATGAAGGCGATCATGTTGGCTCACGATGCACTGGCCGCCGGCACGAATGAGATCATGGTCGCCGGCGGGATGGAAAGCATGACGAATGCGCCGTATCTCCTGCCCGGCGCCCGCGCAGGCTACCGGATGGGCCACGACCGCGTTCTGGACCACATGTTCGTCGATGGCCTGGAAGACGCCTATGACCGTGGAAGGCTGATGGGCGCTTTCGCGGAAGATGCGGCCCAATCCTGCCAGTTCACTCGCGCAGAGCAGGATGCCTACGCCCTGAGCTCCCTGGAGCGAGCGCTGAAGGCGAGCCGGGATGGCACTTTCTCGGAGGAAATCACGCCTGTGAAAGTCAGGAGCCGGAAGGGAGAGGCGATCATCTCCATCGACGAGCAACCCGCCAAGGCGCAGCCGGAAAAAATCCCCACGCTCAAACCCGCTTTCCGCGAAGGCGGCACGGTGACGGCTGCCAATTCCTCGTCCATTTCCGATGGCGCGGCGGCCGTGACGCTGATGCGCCGCTCGCTGGCGGAAAAGCGCGGGCTGAGGCCGCTCGCCTTTGTCGCCGGACACGCCACCTACGCCTCAACGCCCGCCCTTTTCCCCACGGCCCCGGTTGGCGCTGTCAAAAAATTGCTCGGCAAGATTGGCTGGACCGTGAACGGCGTCGACCTCTGGGAGATCAACGAGGCTTTTGCGGTGGTGGTCATGATCGCAATGCGCGAGCTCGATCTCGCGCGTGAGAACGTGAATGTCCACGGCGGCGCCTGCGCTCTCGGCCATCCGATCGGCGCATCGGGCGCGCGGATCGTTGTCACCCTGCTTGCCGCGCTTCGCGGATACGGCCTGAAGAGGGGGGTGGCCTCGCTCTGCATCGGTGGAGGCGAAGCCACTGCTCTCGCGCTGGAGGTTGCCTGATCCTCGGTAAACAGCAGCAGCTGTTTCACATTGAGGAGGCGGCGCCGTTGCGCCCGCGCCGCTCCCTGATGTTCAAGAGCCTTCATACTAGCTTTACTAATAGTTGTGTAGCACAGTTTACATCCCGCTTCGCGTGTGATTCTCCCAAAGCGGTTTTGACGCGGCCCTGCGCAGGGCAAAGGGGGCAAAAATAATGAATTCTGCAGGCGCGGTATATATTCTCGATCCCAACCGGGTCGTTGCTGAAATCAAGATCGCGCTTGTTCGCTTCTGTAAATCTCAGGCCACATATTTGCAATTCACCGATGCAGTTTGTCCGCGGCCTCATCCCAGACAGGCCATGTTGCCTGGTCTCGGCGATGCGCATGCCTGATCTGCCCGGCCTCGAATTGCTGGCGCGCCTGAATAATCGCACACAGCCGCCGCCCGTCATCATGATCACCGCCCATGGCGACGTCAAAACCGCGGTGCAAGCCATGAAGCTCGGCGCAGCCGAATTTCTGGAAGCCCCAATTCATGAGGAACATTTGCTGAGATTGGTTCAGCACTGGGTCAATGCTGACCGCATCGCGTGTGCCGCCTTCCAGAAGTGCGCCGCGGTTCGCGAGAAGCTTGCCAAGCTCTCGGCTCGGGAGCGCGAGGTTCTGGCGGGCATATTGGACGGACTATGCAACAAGGAAATGGCGCGAAAACTCGATGTAAGTCCGAAGTCGATAGAGGTCTATCGCGGTAAACTCATGGTGAAGATGGAGACCAATACCATCCCAGGGCTTGTCCGGGCCGCTCTGTGCTGCCCGGCCTTAAACTGCAGCCCTGCCAATTGCGGCAGCGTGGGCGCATGCGCCCTTTTCCATAAGAAAGCTTCTACGCCTGAGATAGCACTTGAAGTTTATTGTGAAATACAGTTTTAATGAATAGAGCCTAGTAAAGCTGAACATTACATTAATCGGTTTAGGGTATTACCTAGTGATATTGGCGATCATCCCAACTTTCATTGCGGGTCGACTTCAGATACAAAACAATTCGTGGCGTAAGACCACAACTTGAAAGGACTTTCCAATGGCAGTTGAAAAAACCATGGCGTCGGGCAGCCTTGCTGAGGTCATCGATCGCATCCTGGACAAAGGCATCGTTATTGATGCTTGGGCCCGCGTTTCGCTTGTTGGCATCGAGCTCCTCGCCATCGAGGCTCGCATCGTGATCGCCGGTGTGGACACCTACCTCAAATATGCTGAGGCAGTTGGTCTCACAGTTCAGGCACAAGAAGCGTAGTCGTTCTGCTTGAGGACAAGACGGCCAGCCTTTCAAGGCTGGTCCGTCTTGACTGCAAGCAGCACGCCGCCTCTCAATGCTCATCACAGGAAAGAGTGTCCCATGACGACGCCGCAAAATTTCACCTTCGCTCACGGTGCCGCACTTGGCGGTGCAGGCGTTTCAACGCGGGCGGCCGTGAACGAGATATTTAAGTCGACGGATATGTTCCTTGCCGCATTCCGCACCGAGCTTTTGACAAAAGCCCATGCACGGCAGGTGGAGGCGCAAGACTATATGAAGAATTTGCGCCAGACAGTTCAAACCATGATGTCCGAGTTCCAGCACGCGCGCCAGGACGCCTCGGACGGCATACGCACTCGCTTGAAGGATTACGTCGCGGATTTGCAGGCCTCGGTGGTGAAGGCCAAACGCGATGCCGATGCCGAACTCAGCAAGGTTGCAGCCAGGCGCCGCAAGAGCGCTCCCAAGCTGGCCCGCCAACGCGCAGCGGCCCACAAGAGTCTGGTGGAAAGCGAGCGGCGGCATTTGGAGGAGCTTGCCTCAGGGCGCCAGCGCGCCACGCAGTCGTTGCGCGACGAGCTTCACACCTTCGCCGGTGACTTGCATCGCGGCGTTGCGCAAATTCGCGATGACCTCCGGCATGAGTTTGGCTCCGGGGAAGAAGCTCCCGCCAGGGCGAAGTTCCGGACGGCGCCAGCTGAGCAGGCTCCTCAAGAAAAGCCCGGCAAGTCTAATGGCGCGCATTTCACGATGGGAGCTCAAAGCCCAGCCAGTGAAGTGGAGAAGCCTTCGAAAGCTAAAAAGACGGCCGAGGCGGCCAAGGGCGCTTCATCCGCTAAGCGGAATGCGCACTAGGACATCAGAAATCTAGCGCACTGCCCTCGTCGAGCGCCGGCGAGGCAGCGCGATTGTTCAGCCGATCCTCATGCGAAGCCCCGCGAAGCATTAGGATGATCGAAGGCATGAGTTTTTAAGCAAACCGCCAGTATATATAGTTAAGTCTAAGGCGAAAACAGTTGCGATCCAAGAACTGGAGAGCTTCTGGCGGTGCAAAACTTGACCAGAGACCGTCGCCCGTGCCGTGGGATGCAATGGAAGCAGAGGAATAACATGAAAAAGAGATCGTCCGTCAGCGATGACGTCATAGCCACGCTGGCGCTATGCCCAGGAAAGGATTACGTGGAAACGCCCGCCGTCAAGGCCATCGGCGAGCGCGCCCTCTCCTATCTGCAAGCGGGCTTTCCTTTGCACTTGCGCGGGCCAGCGGGTACCGGAAAAACCACGCTCGCCTTTCGCCTCGCAACCGAACTGGGCAGGCCGGCCATGTTCCTGGCTGGCGATAAATCCATCGTAACCGCCGATCTTATAGGCAAGCAGACGCGGCTCCGTCATCGCAAGGTCGTGGATCGATTCATCCATTCCGTTGTGAAATATGAGGAGAACGTGGACCAGGAGTGGGCCGACAGCCAACTGACTGTCGCCTGCCGCGAAGGCTACACCCTCATTTACGACGAGTTCACCCGTTCCCGGCCGGAGGCCAACAACGTGCTGCTCGGCGTTCTCGAGGAGCGGCTTCTGGCGCTGCCGAGCGGCGGCGGCGGCGAGTATGTGCCGGTCCATCCGGATTTTCGGATCATTTTTACAAGCAACCCGAAAGAATATGCCGGCGTTCACAATGCCCAGGACGCTCTCAACGACCGGATGATCACCATTGAAATGGATTACTTTGACGAGCGGACGGAAATATCGATCGCGGCGGCGCGGTCCGGTCTTTCGCAGCAGCTTGTCAGCCCCGTGGTGCAACTGGTGCGCGGCTACCGGGCATCGGGACAATACCGCCAGATCCCGACACCGCGAGCAAGCGTGATGATCGCCAAGATGATGGCCGTCCTGAAGCTCAAGCCAGTGGCGAGCGATCCTCGCTTTGTGCAGCTTTGCCTCGATGTGCTCGAGGGCAAATGCGCACATGCGGGCGACATGGATGTATCGGCTGCAAACCGTAACGAGCTGCGGAATCTTATCGAGCGGCACTGCGAAGCCAAAGCTCCCCGCCCTGTCGCGCGCCGCCCGCGATCGCGCTCTGTGAACGCCGCCGCCGCCGCCGCCGCCCTCGCGAATGGCGCCGTCAATGGTGCGCGCGTTGTCAAGCCGAGGAGGGTGCATCAATGATCGCCAAGGCAAAACATGTGAGGGGCGTGAACGATATTCCCGCCCGCTTGGGAATTTCGACGGGCAAGCCAAGCGCAGCGCAAAGCGCGAACAGGCTCGCACGGCTGGAACATCAAAAGGCTCTTCTCGAAAAGCAGCTTCAGGTCTGGGTCAAGCAGCAAGCGCTCACCGAGCATCGGTTACGCCTGGTGCAAGGGCAAATCAGTAGTGTGGCCGCGAGCCTTCGCACCGTCCAGCAGCCCGTTGCCGCCGTTAAGCGTCCAAGCCTCAGACCTGGCGCTGTGGCGGCTGCCGCGGGCAGGCCGAAGCGCCGCGCCGATGTAGCCTTTACATTTTGAAAGGAAAACGATCATGCCCGAGAAACCCCATAGCGAAGGCGTCAGGCGTCCACGCCAAGGCGCACCAAAAGGCGCTCCCAAATCCGCGCATGGAGCTGCTCACGACAACGGCCCGGAATTTTCGGCGGGCGCTAACGCAACGTCCGCCGCGGGCGGCAGCGTTTTCGGGATCGATAACCTCTTCAGTTGGCTCGGCGGCGTCGTCGAGCAACTCGGCGAAGCCGTCGAGAAGACAAAGGACGGCGAAATCAACAGGCGCGGCGAGTTCAAGGTGCGCGGGCTCGGCGACAAGGCCCGCGGCGTGTATGGCGTGAGCGTAAAGATGGGCCTTGGCGGCGAGCCGGCCTTCCAGTCCTTCGGAAATATCCATCCAACGGCCAAGGGACCCGAGGTCAGCGAAGTCCGCGAGCCGCTCGTCGATGTTTTCGACGAGGACAAGGAAGTGCTGGTGGTTGCCGAACTGCCTGGCGCGACCGAAGAGGATATCGTCGTCACGGTCAAGGACGGTACGCTGACGCTGGAGGCAAGCGGCAAGCACCGTTACGCCAAGGATGTCGAGCTGCCGGCGCAGGTGAAGCCCGAACCGGTGCGCAAGATTTACCGCAACGGTCTGCTTGAGGTCCGGTTCGCCAAGATCTAATCCGGAGGGCGGGTGCCGTTATGGCGAGAGCTAATCCGCATGTGCTTCGGCATAGGCTCGATGACACCAAGCTGCAGGTGATCGCCGATTCTGCAAGCGGCTTGGAAGCGTTCGCCTCCATCGAGAAGAAAGTGATGCGCGCGTTCAAGCGCCATGGCGGGTGGCCGCACAGGCAAGTCAACTTGTTTGTGTTCGAAACATTGCGGCCGCTCGTAGAGCAAATCCGGGCGGCCTCGACCGCGGTGCGGGCGAAGGCGCCAGCCGAAGCGCGGGCCGAGGCCGTGAGGCACATCGATGAGCTCGACCGCAAACCGATGGTCCATGTCTACGATCTGGCGAACCCGGCGGAGTGCAGCATATTCGTTAACCGCAAGCAGATGATCAGGCTCGGGTTGTGGGACGATAAGCTCGCGCTGGAGGCTCTCCTGGCCCACGAGCACGCGCATCCCCTGGCCGAGAATCCAACGACACGGGCCGCGCGCGGCGTCAGAGCCAATATTGCCGTGAAGGCTCTGCCATCGGGCCTGGGAGCAAACCAGCAGAAGCAACTCGCCCACTCGCTTCAAAGCATTGTGGAGGAGGTTTGCCTGCACGCTCCTCACGAGGTTTTCGCCAATGAGCTGGCCGTCCGCGCGGGCTTCGGCGAAGCGCTTTTTCATCTTGATCGCATAAGCCTCATCGAAGGCCGCGCCGGCCTTGCCGGGCGCTCCGCGCTTGAGGCCAAACTTCGCGCCGAAGTCAAAGCGGGCCGGCTGAGCGAGGCTGGGGTGGCTCTGACGCTGCTGATGGCCTCCATGGAGGCTCATATCCGCATGGCTTTGGAGAGCGCGGCTTTCGTCCGGGCGGGCGAGTCTGCGAGGGCCTTCGCCCTCGACGCGCTGATCGAAGAGGAAGTGTTCCAGCACGTAGAGCCGGAGATCGGCGCGCTCTACCGCCACTTTCTCAGCCGTTATGCGTCCCTCGAACCCGGATTGGAGAAAAAAGGCGTCCGCGCCTGGATGGGTGAGTCCTGTTCTTCGCTGCTCGATGCACTCGACAAGCGTGGGGCCAGCTTCAAGGTAGACTTTGACGGCTGAAGGGAATCACTATGAAAAGCAATCAACCGGGCGCCCGCGCAAAGCATTCCAATGCCGGCTCCGGCGATGAAGCTTTGGCGCGCAAATATATCTATTGCGTTATTCAGAGCAAGGAGCCGCTGACTTTCTCGGTTTGCGGCGTAGCCGGTTCCGGCCACCCCCTCCACACCATCCACCATCGCGACCTCGCCGCTGTTGTCAGCGACTTACCCGCCGCCGCCTATGAAAGCACGCGTCAGAACATGACCACGCACATGCGCGTGCTGGAGGAGGTCATGCGCGAGCACACCATTCTGCCCCTGAAGTTCAATAGCGTGTCAGCCTCCGGCGAGGCTGCCTGCGACGCGCTGTTGAAGCCCGCTTACGACGAGTTGGTGGCCCGGCTTGCAAGCGCTGCTGGACGCGTAGAGATGGGGGTCAAGGCGTTCTGGCGCGAAACGGTGCTTTACAACGAGATCGTCGCCGAAAACGAAGATATCCGCCGCCTCAGAGACCGCATTGCCACCCGGCCGCCAGAGGCAACCTATAAGGAACGCATCAAGCTCGGCGAGATGGTCGAAAAGGCGTTGTTGGCCAAGCGCGAGCGCGAAAGCGAGCGCATGCTGGCGAGGCTTCGCCCCTACGTCGAGGACCTTCGCATCCGCGAGCCCGCCACTGAACGAATGGCGCTCAACGCGGCATTGCTCCTGAAGTCGAGCGAACAAGCCGCCTTCGAGGAAAGCCTGAATGCGCTCGACCGCGAGGAAAGCCAGCGCATGACACTCAAATGCATCGGGCCGGCGCCGATCTATAATTTCATCCAGCTCACGCTGGGCTAACGGAAGGAAGCCGGATGGCGCCGCCGAATTTATCGAACTGCCGCACCTCCGGAAAGTCTTATGCTAACGGGCCTTCTCTCATTGCCGGTCACTGGTCCCCTGCGCATGTCCCTCTGGCTGTTGCGCACTCTCGCGGAACGCGCTGACGCAGAACTCTATGACGAAGGCAAAATCCGCAACGATCTGGCCGCGCTCGAACTCCGGTATGACATGGGGGAAATAAGCGAAGAAGATTATCAGAACGCGGAAGATGATCTGATGAACAGGCTGCGGGAAAGCCGCAGAAGAGCGGAGGCTATGAGCCGATGACCACATCCAGTCGCGCGCGTAAAAAGTCTAGCCCCGAGCAATTAGGCGAACGCGAGCCTAACAGGAACGTGCCGGGCATCGACAAGCTGATGGCATTCGCTGAAGAGCTGGCGGCAACGACCGAAGGGGTCTTGCGGGAGACAGCCTCTCGCGAGGAGGCCGTTCCAGCGCCGCGGCTTGCTCCGGTCGCCCCGGTGCGCCGCTTCAACGCGCCTCAGGCAGCCCGGGAAGCCGCCGCTCAGCTGAACGAGGTCACGAACCTGAAGGTCGATACCGTGTCCTCGGTCAACAAAAATGACGCCGGATGGCAGGTGGTCGTCAACCTGGTCGAACTGGAGCGCATTCCGCATTCGACCGATGTGATCGCGCCTTACGAGGCGCAGCTTGACGCCGAGGGAAATCTCGAAGGCTACCGGCGCTTGGGGCGTTATCTGCGCGGCCAGACCGGAGACGAGTCATGAGCCGCAGCATGCCGCCCTCGGAGCGCGAGTTGCAGCTCAAGTGTCCTATCTCACTTTTCGAGCAGGTCGAGCCCAAAATACTTTCGCTCACGGCGCTTATCAACGGCACGCGGAATTTGCAGGACAAGGCCGGGTTCGCGCTCAGTCTCATGGAAAAGAGCGAAAAGCTGCTGCAATGCGACAGCTTTAACGAGAAAAACATGAACTGCCGCTTGTGCCGGCAATTCTCGGGCCTTCGCCAAAAAACGGCGGCGCTCATCCTGAAACTCGCGCCTGCTCCTGGCCCCGACGAAAGGGGTGCGCAATGAATCACGTCAATCACTCGTTGCAGTCCACCAATCTCGCCGACATTTTGGAACGCGTCCTGGATAAGGGCATCGTCATCGCCGGCGACATCACCATCTCGCTCGTGGATATCGAACTTTTGAGCATCAAGCTTCGCCTGCTCATCGCCTCGGTCGACAAGGCCAAGGAGATGGGGATCAACTGGTGGGAGGCCGACCCGATGCTGTCCACCAAAGCCATCACACTGCAACAGGAGAACCGCGTTTTGATGGAGCGGCTGGCGCATCTCGAAGCGCAATTGGAGGCGGTACGGTGAGCGACAAGGCAAGGACGATCCGGCCACCCGCCAGGGCGACGCGCGAAGCCGCATCCAAAACGCCCGGCGGCGGCGAGGCAACCTTCCGCGTGGCCGAAGCGCCGTCTCGCGATGTGGGGCGCGGCCTTGTGCGCCTCGATCCCAAGGATATGGCGGCGCTCAACGTCGAAACGGGAGACGTGGTGGAGATCTCCGGCAAGCGCACGACGGCGGCCCGCGTCATGCTTGCTCAGGCGCAGGAGCGCGAGCGAGGCCAAATCCAGATGGATGGCATTGTTCGCGCTAACGCTGGCGTGAGCCTCGACCAGCATGTGACCGTGCGCGCAAGCGCCGCCGAACCTGCCCGCACGGTGGTGCTCACGCCCGACCGCGCCGCTGCGGCAGCGCCAAAGCTGGACCGGCGTTATCTTGGCCGCCTGATCCAAGGCCTGCCGGTAACGGCGAAGGATATCATTCGCGTAGCCGCGATCGGCGCCCAGCCCCACGGCTATGTCGTCAGCAAAACCGATCCGGCTGGTCCTGCGGTCATCGACCAGGCGACAGTGATCCGCGTCGAAGGCGGGGGCTCGCGGGATAGCGCGATAACCTATGAAGACATCGGCGGGCTCGGCCGGCAGGTCCGGCGCGTGCGCGAGATGATCGAACTGCCGCTCAAATATCCGGAAGTGTTTCTGCACTTGGGCATCGAGGCGCCCGAAGGGAGTCTTGCTTTACGGACCGCCCGGCACCGGCAAGACGCTGATCGCCCGCGCCGTCGCCCACGAGGTGGGCGTACAATTCTTTCATGTGAACGGCCCGGAAATCGTTGATAAGCTCTACGGGGCCAGCGAAGCGCACTTGCGCAACATGTTCAAGGAAGCCGAGGCATCGGCGCCTGCCATCATCTTCATCGACGAGATCGACGCCATCGCCCAAAAGCGGGGCTCCCTCTCTGGCGAGCGTCAACTCGAGCGCCGCATTGTGGCGCAACTCCTGGCGCTTATGGACGGCCTGAAGGCGCGCGGGCAGATCACAGTCATCGCCGCTACCAACATGCCGGACGAGTTGGACCCGGCTTTGCGCCGTCCGGGCCGCTTCGACCGCGAAATCGAAATTGGAGTGCCTGACACGGAAGGTCGCCAGGAGATCCTGGAAATTCATAGCCGTGGCATGCCGCTTGCCGAGGATGTGAGCCTTCCCGATTTGGCGCGCCGCACACACGGCTACGTTGGCGCAGATCTGGCGGCCCTATGCCGGGAGGCGGCGATGAACGCTCTGCGTCGCCTTCTGCCCGAGGTCGATTTCGAAGCGGCGCGCATTCCTGTCGATAAGCTTGAAACGCTCAAGGTCTGGCGCGCTGATTTCGAAGATTGTCTTGCGGAGATCCAACCCTCGGCCCTGCGTGAAATCGCAATTGAAGTTCCCGACACGCGCTGGGAAGACGTCGGCGGCCTTGAAGAGGTGAAGGCGCTTCTTTCCGAGGCGGTGATCTGGCCCGTGCGCTATCGGGAGCTGTTCCTGGCGGCAGGCGTACGGCCTTCGCGCGGCATCGTGCTCCATGGTCCTCCGGGCACGGGCAAGACCTTGCTGGCTAAGGCGCTCGCCGGTGAGAGCGAGGCAAATTTCATCGCAATCAAGGGCCCGCAGCTTATCAGCATGTGGGCGGGCGAGAGCGAACGTGCGATCCGCGAGGTGTTCCGCAAGGCTCGCCTGGCCGCACCTGCCATCATCTTTTTCGATGAGATCGACGCGCTGGTCCCCGAACGCGGCAGCGGCGGCGCCAGTCAGGTCAGCGAGCGGACCGTTGCTCAAATGCTTACCGAGCTTGATGGCATCGAGGAATTAAAGGGTGTTTTCGTGCTCGCCGCCACCAACAGGCTCGACCGCGTGGACCCCGCGTTGCTGCGGCCGGGGCGTTTCGACTCGCTGGTCGAGCTTAAGACGCCGGATAAAGAGGGCCGCCTCTCCATCCTGAAGGTGCATGCCCGCCGCATGCCGCTCGCAGCCAGCGCCGGGCTAGAGGCGATCGCGGAAGCAAGCGAAGGGCTTTCGGGCGCCGACCTCGAAGCGGTCTGCCGGGAAGCTGGCTTTGGCGCTATCCGCGAGGCGGTTGCCGCTGGCGAATCCGTCAAGTCCAATGGCGAAGCGAGCAGTCCGAAGTTGCAAGTTACGGAGCGGCATTTTCAGCAGGGCTTGGCGCGCATAATCGGAGAGGATGACAAGTGATGGATGGGCTGTACCTCTACGGGATTGTTGGTGCGGCCGAGGCCCCGCTCCCGGCGGTCTACGGGCTTGCCGGCGGCGTCAGCATAGTGAAGCAGGACGGTCTTGGGGCTATCGTTGGGGCACCGCCTGCTGAAGGGTTTCAAGACCTTTCCCGTGAAAAAGCATTGCGGCTCCTTATGGCGCATCAGCAAGTTCTTGAAGCGGCAATGCCGGAGGCGGCGGTGCTGCCAGTTAAATTCGGCACGATTGCGCCCCACGAGGCGGCGGTGCGGACGCTGCTGCATCAGAGACGGGAAATGCTCACGCAACTGCTGATGCAGTTTGCCGGGTGCTCGCAAGTCGAAATCATCGTGCTATGGCAACCGGAGGCGATTTTCGCCGAAATAGCCGTTGAGCCCGAAGTGCTTGAGGCACGCAAGACGGCACAGGCGGCCCGCGACCCTGCGGCGGCCCAACAACTCGGCCAGATGGTCAAAGCCGCGCTGGAGCGTCGCCGCGACCGCCTGCAAGCGCGGCTGCAGGAAGCGCTTGCTCCGCTGGCGATCGATATAGCCATCAACGCGCCCATGGACGACCGCATGGCAGTTAATCTGGCGGTTCTGATCGACCAAGCCGATACCGGTCCTTTGCAAGCCGCGCTTGAAAAACTCGATGCTGAATTTGGGGGAAAGCTGACGTTTCGCTTAGTTGGTCCTCTGCCGCCCGCAAGCTTCGCCACATTGCAAGTGAGCTTTCCCTCGGGGAAGGAGATCGATCGGGCAAGGCAAATCCTCGGCCTGCCGGGTCCAGCAAGCCTGGACGATATCACGTCCGCTTTCCGGCAGCGCGCGCGCGAAAACCATCCCGATTTGGCTGGGGCGAGCAAAGATGCCGCCATTCAAATTGGCGAGTTGAACGCGGCGCACCGTCTTTTGCTGGCCTGCGCGAAATCGCAAAAACTAGCTTCGGAAGGCGGCCAGATCGCTGAGAGCCTTGCATTCGGCGCCGATATGGGTGAGCCGGTCCTTGTCGAGATCGTTGGCAGGGGCGGCGGAGCTTCGAACCGGCTGAGGAGCGCGGCGTGACCAGCACAGCTGAGCCAGCCGGAAGCCACGTTTACCTGTATGGCATCGCCCGGACGGGTGGCGCCGAGCCGCCTCCGATCGGGGACGGAGTTGTTGCCAATTTCCCGGTGCAGCTTTTGCCGGTTGGCGGCCTCTCCGCCATCGTTAGCATTTTTCCGGCGGGCACAGTCCTGCATGAGCCCGGGCATGACGACAGCGAATGGGCCAAGAGTTCGCGCCGTGGCCCACCATCAGGTTCTCGCGGACCTTGCCGCCCGCTTCCCTCTGGCTCCTTCGAAATTTGGGACGGTGTTGCGGAGTTTGGATGACCTCGTCGCGCTTATTGGGCGTAATGCGGCCGCTTTGGAAGAGACGTTGGACCGCGTGGCCGAATGCCGCGAATGGGGTTTGAAATTGTTCGGCGAGCCCGACGTCTGGCGCTCATTGGCGCTAACCGAGCCTTCCCTGGCGTCCATGCAGGAAGAATTGGCCTCTGCCCCCGCAGGCAAGGCTTATTTTGTGCGAAAGAAACTACGATTGGCCGTCGATGCGGAAGCGCAGCGAATGCTCGCGGCCCGCGCCATGGATGTCCATCGGCATCTCGAAGCGGTTGCGCGCGATTGCGCCCATATCCACTCTTCGTCGAGCGCGAAGCCGGCCGACCGCAGGCAAAACATCGATCAGACTCCTCAATACGGCCTACCTCGTCGAAAAAGCGAGAGAAGCTCAATTCCACGAGGTCTTGACCGCGATGCGGGGCTCTTTTGCGGAGAGCGGCTTGACCGATGCGCTTACCGGTCCCTGGCCCCCCTACAATTTTGTTTCGTTATCGGCCGGGGGGGCGGATCATGTCTGACATCGCCCCGCCAAGCAGCGACCTCGCGCTTTCAGAGTTGCTTGACCGCGTCCTGAACAAGGGGGTGGTCGTGCTCGGCGACGTGACGATTTCCATTGCAAATGTCGATTTGATTTATATCGGTCTGAAGCTGCTGTTGAGCTCGGTCGAATCCGCCGAGCGGTTGAGACCACCGCCCCTTTGCCTGGATGATTCGCGCGGCGCTGAGCGATAACGGCAGGCGGCGGGACTATGGAGACAGCCCGTGCTTTATCTTTATGGTATCGTTGACCAGGGCCAGCCGCCGGAATTCATGCCGTCCGGATTTGAAAATAGCAGGGCCTCCATCGTACCATTCGATGGCTTCGCCGCCATTACCGGCTCGCTTCGGTCGGGGAGGCCACCCGTTACCGAGGTGCATCTGCGCCTGCATTTCAGGGTTCTCGAAGCCTTGATGGATTGGCACACGGTGCTGCCTGCCCGTTTCGGCTCGATATTCGCCGGCGATGGCGAGTTGACGGCGTATGTCGAGCAAATGCGCGATATGCTTGCCCGCGACTTGCAGCGCTTGCGCGGACAGATCGAGCTTGGCGTGAAGGCGGCTTGGCCGGCTACGGCGAGAGCCTCGGATGGCGCCGCGGCCTTCACTACTGCGAAAGCCGGCCCCGGCGCTCGCTATCTCGCCGAAAGACGAGCCAAGGCTGTCCATCGCCTCGAGCGGCAGCGGGAGGCGCGCGATTTGGCAGCTCAAATATCCGCGCCGCTGGGGTTGCACGCTACTCAGGTGGAGTGGCGGCCTATACCAGCCGCTTCGGGAGACGTGTGCGTCTCCATGGCTTTCTTACTTCCGAGGGAGCGCTTGGAGGCATTTCGAGAGGCGTTGGCCGCGCTTCGCGTGGCCAGGCCCGGCCTGGATATACTGTGCACGGGGCCATGGCCGCCCTATTCCTTTGTCAGCGCCTTCGACCAAACCGAGTTCCGGCCGAGCAATCTCAGGGATTCTTTTCGATGCAGAGTCTAAAAACAGCGCCGCCTCTTGACGGGATCGGCGGAGAAGCCGGAGCGACTTTCGCTTTAGTGGACGCCCTGGCCGAAAGACGGCCTTTGCCGGGCGGCCGCCTCGATGTTAATCCCGACTCCGTTCAGCACGATCTTGCCCGCCTTGTGCTATGCCTCGTGGAGGTCGTCCGCCAGCTCATGGAGCGTCAAGCGCTGCGCCGGGTTGAGGGTGGCCGACTTGACCGACGAAGAGATCGAAGCGCTCGGTCTGACGCTCATGCGGCTTGAAGAGCGCATGGACGAGTTGAAAGAGCATTTCGGCGTCACGGGGGAGGAACTGCACCTCGATCTAGGCGGGCTCATCAACGATATCTGATCCAAGCTCTTGGCCAGCTTGCGGGAGCGCGAATATTCCGTCTACGCCATTCCCACGCAGATGGGGAGCGCCTGAAGCTTAACGGTCCTTGTCCATGGCTCGTGCTGGTCGGAGGTAATCGCAAGGCTTCATGGCGGCGGCCTTAACGCCACAGCCGTGCAGAATCCGTTGACAACGCTGGCGGGAAAACGCTGCCTGAACCAGGTAAAACTCAGTTCGAAAAATTTCGCTCCGGCGGGAACATGACTATTCACAGACTGTTCCAAACTCGCCAATAGCCTCAAACTAGTGGCCTGAATCAATTAAAGTGCGGGGTAGAGACTTTTCAGCTTGATGCGGGCGTGCGGTTGTAAAGCGCCAGTCCGCCTTGGCGTGGTAAGTGTTGCGCCGGTCAAGCCAGGCCGCGACCTCGCATTCGAGCGCGGTCCGATCGGGGATGCGGCGGTCCAGGCACTGGCCGCAAAGGATGGCCAGTTCCGATTCCGCCATTGAGCCAGCTGCCGTGCTTGGGCGTATAGCGCCACTCGAACCGCTCAACAAGGCGGCGCGCTTCTTCCGGCGGGAATGCCTCGTACAATGAGGCCGGCGTGTGTGTATTCAGATTGTCTTGCACCAGCACGATCTTTTCCGCCTTGGCGAAGTGGACATCGCTCAGTTCCTTCAAAACATGCGCATAGTCCACGGCGGTGCGCCGCTCCGTTACCTTAACGTGGCGCCATCCCTCAAGCGTTTTGAAACGCCGGCGCAGGGATGGGCTTCGCCAGCGCGATAGTCCGGGCCAGGGTTTATGATGCCGGAGAACGGGTCCGCTGCGTCAGCGGAATGGGGCGTGTCTCCAGCCAGCAGGTCCGGACATTTCAAAAGTGGCGAGATCGAGACTCGCTATGCTATGAGGCCCGCGATGGGCAGCAGGCGAAGGATGACCGCTGCTGGAGGCGGGTTCCATTCGACATGGCAGACAACGGGTCGAGATACTGGCCGGGATTAGCCGGCGAAATGGCCGAGCGTATCCGTGCCCACGATTGGGCGTCGACGCCGCTGGGTCCGATCGAAAACTGGCCGCCAAGCTTGAAGACCGTTGTCGACCTCATGCTTTGTGGCCTCCAGGCCGCCTACATCGCTTTCGGCCCCGAGCTTACTTCGCTCTATAATGACGGCTACATCCCGATCCTTGGAACCAAGCACCCGGACTCTCTAGGTCAGCCTTATTCGGAGATATGGCCTGAGATTTGGTCCGAGGTTCAGCCGCTCATCGAGGCGACAATGGCTGGGGACACTCAGCATTTCGTCGATCTCACGCAAGAGCAGGTGTGGTCGCCGGAAAGCTATGAGTTGCACGGGCGCGATCCGCGTCTGGGCAAACCCAGCTACGATGATTGGCTCAACTGCCTGCATCCTGACGACCGCGCGAAGGTTGAGCGGATTTTCCAGAAATCCGTCGCGAAAAAATTTCCCGAGTACAGGACTGAGTATCGTGTCGTCCTTCCCTCGGGCGAAGTGCGTTGGCTCGATGCGTTGGCCAAGGTTGATTAGCGCTCCTTTGCGCATGTCTGGCATCAATCTCGACGTCACCGAACGTAAAAAGGCCGAGTAGGCGCTCCGCGAGCGCGATGAATGGCTTCGCCTGGCTTTGAAGGGGGCCGGGGCTGGGGCCTGGCAATAAGATGTTTCTACCAATGAGATGATCGCCGATATTCGAGAAAAGGAATGAATATCGAACCGTTTTGCCTTCCGGCGAAGTCCGCTGGATAAATGCGCTGGCCAAGGTGGATTACACCGAAGACGGCACGCCGTTACGCTTCTTGGGAATCAGTCTCGACATCACCGAGCGCAAGCGGGCCGAGGAGGCGCTGCGGAAGGCTGAGGAGTGTCAGCGGCAAAAACGCGAAGAGTTGGAGACCATCCTGGCCGCGATTCCGGCTGCGGTTCTTATCGCGAAAGATGCCGGCTGCTCTGACATCATGGGCAATCCGGCAGCGCATCGCCTGCGGCGTGTTCCGTCGCAAATGTCCCTTTCGAAGTCGGCCGCTTCCGGTAAAGCGCCGAACACCTATGACGTTTTTTCAAACGGCTGCCGCCTGTCGCCTTGCGAATTGCCGATGCAAAGAGCTGCAAGCACAAAAATGGCGGTTGTGGCGGAGGAACTGGAACTTCGCTTCGCGGAAGGCGATGTCAGGTTCGAACGGGCCAACGCTTTGCCTCTTTTCGACGAGGCAGGAGAAGTGTGCGGGGCAGTCGGGGTCTTCACCGACACTACCGATCTGAAGCGTACGGAAGTGGCGCTGCGCGAAAGCGAGGCTCGTTTGAGACTCGCGCTCGACGCGGCGAATGCTGGGAACTGGGAGATGGACATCGAAACGGGCCGGGCTGTTACCACTGACCGGGCGCTCGCCTTGAAGGGGCTGCCTCCGGGCACGGCGGTGGCCAGGGAAAATGTGTTCGGTGCCGCACACCCAGAGGACCTGCCGCGCCTCCAAAAGGCTTCTCTGGAAGCGCTGGAGAGGGGTAGCTTTGCTGCGATACGATCGGAAGCGCGCCGAGATAGCGCTGCGGGAAAGCGAGCAGCGCTTGAAGTTTGCGCTCGAAGCAGCGAAAGCCGGAACCTGGGAGTCCGTGCCGGAAACCGGAGAATTCACCGCATTGGATCGCGCACTCGCCATGCACGGCGCACCTCCAGGTACGCCCATGTCGCTCGAAAAAGCCATAGAGATAGACACCGCGCGGTCGACGCTGCTCTACAGGCCGCTAGGGACGGAAAATCCTTCAGGGTCGAATTCCGCATGCCGTTGCCGGACGGGTCCATCCGGTGGGTTGAATCGTGCGGCGAGCCGCGGTTCGTTTCCGGACGGCAGGTAATAAGCGGATTGCTCCAAAATATTACGGAACGGAAACGGGCCGAGTTAGCGTTGCGGGAAAGTGAAGAGCGCCTGAAGTGCGCACTGCAGGCTGCCAACGCCGGAACCGGAGAGATCGATCTCGAAACCGGTGAGGTTTTTGCTTCGGAACGTACCAAGGCGTTGCTGGGTCTTCCTCCTGGAGCACAGTTATCTCCGGAAAGCGCCTTGGCCGGCTTGCTTCCTGAGGATCGTGTGCGGATCATTGAGGCTTTCGGGCGTATCCTTGCGACGGGTCAGCCTTACAGGTTGGAAACGCGGGTGCCCATGCCGGACGGGTCGATCCGTTGGCTGGAATCGCATGGCGAGTTGCGATCCGTTTCTGGAAAGCGGGTGATTAGCGGATTGGTTCAGGATATCACGGAGCGGAAACGAGCGGGGCTGGCGCTTCGTGAAAGCGAGGCGCTGCTGCGCTCGATCGTGGAGCACGCTCCCGTTACGATCCTCCTGTCCAGGGAGGATCGTAAGATTCTCCTCATCAATCCGGCTTTGACGAAACTCACCGGGTATACACATTCCGACATTCCGACGAGGGACGAGTGGGAGGTCTACGCCTATCGTGAATACGCAGAACAAGTAAAAAAGCAGGCCAGCGAGCTTTTCGAGAGAGAACTTCCAAGCGATCGCGGTGTGATGTGGGTTCACACCAAATCGGGTGAGAAGCGTTTGTGGGCCATCAAGACTGCGCCGGCCGGGCGCCACGCTTCAGGCAAACGCCTCATGGTATCCGTCGCGCTTGACATCACCGAGCGTCACAAAAGCGCCGACGAGGCGCGCGCCAACAGATCCAAACTGGAAGCCGCGCTCACCGCTATGAGGGACGCAGTTTTTATTTGCGACGCGGAAGGCCGCTTCGTTCATTTCAACGAAGCTTTTGCGTCCTTTCACAAGTGCAAATCCAAGGCAGATTGCGCCCGGACATTCGCCGAATATCCCGCGCTTTTAGATGTGTACTGGCCGAGCGGAGAATTGGCGCCGCTGGACCAATGGTCCGTGCCCAGGGCGCTGCGAGGCGAAACTGCCCTGCAAGCCGAATACACGCTGAGGCGGAAGGACACGGGCGAAACTTGGGTGGGCAGCTACAATTTCGCCCCATTCGCAACGGCGGCGGTGAAATCACCGGCGCGGTTGTGACGGCACGCGATATTACCGGTCAGAAGCGGGCCGAGAACCGTCTGCGAGAAAGCGAAGCGCGGTTCAGCTCCATCATCGATACGGCGTCCGATAGCATCATCGTCATCGACGATCGAGGAAGGATTCAGTCGGCAAACCGCGCGACCGAACGCATGTTCGGCCACCGTCCGGAAGACCTTGTTGGCCAGGAAATATGCATCCTGACGCCGTCACACATGACAAGCCAGCATATTCTCCATCTCGAAACCTTGCACCGAAGCAATGTCGTCAAGGAAATGGAAGGACAGCGCAAGAATGGGGAGACGATTCCGCTCGATGTGGCGATCACGGAATGGCGCGACGGCGAAGGCCGCCGCTTCTTCACAGCCATCCTGAGGGATATCAGCGAGCGCAAGCGCAGCGAGGAGGCTATCGCGAGCGCGCTTCGCCTGGAAGCGGTAGGCCAGCTTGCAGGCGGTGTCGCCCATGATTTCAATAATCTGCTTGCCGTCATCGCGGGAAACCTCGAACTCGCCGAGGATCGCATTACGGACGAAACGGTCCGTGACCTCATACGAATGGCCTACAATGCAGCCGAAAAGGGCGGCGCTTTGAACCGCAGGCTGCTTTCGCTCGCACGCAAGCGCATGCTCAAGCCGGAGCGTGTTTCCTTGAACAGCCAGGTTGAGGAAACGGCAAAGCTGCTCAAAAGCACGCTTGGCGAACATATCGCGCTCACCATGGAACTCGCTCCGGACCTATGGATGACGCTGGCGGACCCAGCGGAAATCGATAGCGCCATGTTGAACATCGCTTCAATGCACGCGACGCGATGCCTGATGGCGGTCGAATTGTGATTGCGACCTCGAACGTCACGTTCGATGCTCCGGCGGTGGCAAACCTTCACCCGGATGCCCGGCCAGGAGACTATATCCGGCTTGCGGTCGCCGACGATGGCGTCGGCATGCCCCCGGAAGTGCTCGCCAGGGCCATGGAGCCCTTTTTTACCACAAAGGGGCCGTGCGCCGGGACCGGACTCGGACTCGCCAGTGTGGCAAGTTTCGCCAAGCAGACGGGTGGCTTCGTGGCGTTGGCGAGCACCCCCGGTCGCGGCTGCGTCGTCAGTCTTTATCTGCCCCGCTCCGCGGAGAACACGCCCGCGCCCGACATTCGTGCGGATGATCTTCTGTTTGGGGATGGCGAACTCGTGCTCGTGGTCGAGGACGATGATCAAGTTCGCGAGGTCACGCTCAAACGTGTCGAGTCGCTGGGGTATGCGGTGGACGAAGCGAAGATCCGGGGGGCCGGTGCAAATCGTGCTGAGCGACATCGTCATGCCTGGCGGGATGACGGGCTACGATGTGGCGGGTTGGGTCAGGCCGGGATGTCATACTGTGCTCCGGCTACAACGAGGAGGATCAAAGAGGCGATGCTCAAAGTCCCGTCCGCGAAGTTGCCGTTCTCGGCAAACCCTATAGCCGCAATGAACTCGCACGCGCTCTGCGCAATGCCCTCGCACTCTCCAATGCGATTTAGACGGCTGGCATAGGTCTTGAAACAATTTTGATGCGATTGTAGATTCGTTACGGCATGCGCATTAGCTTTGCAAATAGACGAAAAAGCTTCCACAAGTTGTGGTGTAGGGGTGATCCCTGACAGGCTGAGCCGATCGAAGCTTGAATCCGCTCAGCCTTTTGGCTGAGGTTTTAGAAAATTGGCAGATCCAATTTATATCGCTGTTGTCGATGACGAACCCGAAGTTCGCCGTGTTTTGCGGCAAGGCTTGGAGGCCGAGGGCTTCGCTGTGATAGAGGCGGCCGACAAGGCGGATTGCTTGCGCGGCCTCGAAACCTATCCGATCCAACTGATAACGCTCGATCTGAAGCTCGATCATCTAGAGGGGCTTGGACTTGCTAGGGAGATCAGAGCGTCGCACAACATTCCGATCATCATGATTACCGGATGCGACAAGCCGCTTGACAGGGTAGCTGGGCTTGAACAAGGCGCCGACGACTACATTACGAAGCCGTTTCATATCAAGGAGGTCGTGATAAGGGTGCGGCGCGTGCTCGCTATCTATGGCGTTTTGGATGCCGTGCCTCTCAAACCTAGCCAGCCGCCATGCTATGCTTTCGATTCTTTTCTTTTTGATGCTTGCAAGCAGGAATTGAGGGCTGCTTGCGGGGCGCTCGTCGAACTGACGGAAACGGAGGTGCGGCTCCTCGATCTGTTTTTGAAGCATCCGGGGCGCGTTTTCTCCCGGGACGAGATCACGCACATGCTGCGTGGGCATGAGTGGTCTCCCCTCGATCGCATGATAGACGGCCACGTGTCACGGTTACGCCGAAAGATCGACCATTCAAAGAGTGAGGAACCAAGCCTCATCAAAAGCGTGCGGGGCGTGGGTTATGTCTTCGCCGGTGAAGTCAAGCGCGTTTAATCGCGCGCTTCGCAAGAAGCCGGTTTTGTTTACGCAACCGCCAGGGCTGATGCACAAATCTGTACAATTCTCCACCTTCCCGGCAACCGTTAGCTGAGCAATAGAAGCGGCTTCTCGCTGCGCAAACCAGGAGGCCCGAGCGATGAATTTGAACGAGGATTCTGCGACCGGTTCCAGTTTTTATGAAGGTGTCCGAAGCATGCGGCCATTCGATGGTGAGTTTGCGCCCGGGCTCTGTCTTCGCTTGAATTCGGAGGAGAACCTTCAGAAAGAGGCACCGGCAGCAAATATGGATTGGGGGTGCGAAAAGATCAGCGTGAATTCGAGTGAGCGACTGGAGCAGGAGCGGCTCGAAAAAGTGGAAAGAGAGCTTATCGGCCGAGTTATTGAAGCATACGAGTGCGCGGTGCAGAACGGACTGGCTCCGAACAGGGCTATCGCCGGCCTGCTGGAGTGGGCGTCCCTGGAGTGCCCGCGATTGCTTCCTTGAGCGGCCACTCATGAACCATGGGCGTCACAATGACGGCAAAAACAAGAATTCTTGCGGTCGAAGATGACGAATGCAGCTTGGACATTTTGGAGAACTATCTATCCGAGGCGGGATACGAAGTTATCCTGGCCTCGGATTGCGCGGTCGCGTTGCAAAAGTTGGAAGAGAATCCGGAGGTAAAAGTCATTCTGCTTGACCGCGTTCTGCCAGCCATGGACGGGATAGAGTTTATTCGGAATCTGAAGTGTAATGAGAGGTTCAAGAGCATACCAGTCGTCGTACAGACTGCTCTTGCTCTTCCTGAAAACGTTGTTGAAAGTGCAGAAGCGGGCGCCCTTTTCCACTTGTCCAAACCGTACGACCGCCTGCAGCTCCTTGCCGTCGTGAATGCAGCGCTGCAGGACGAGGGAAGTCAAAATTAGAAAAGCAGGCAAGCCAGCAAACAAATCGGCCAGCGGCAACGCTTGCGCTTGGTCGATGGCGCATCGGAGTACGCCGGTTTCCCGGCGCGAAGCGACATTACGCCTCTGCTTCGAAGTGTGCTTGCACAGCCGCGCCGCGAAAGCCTATCAGTAACGAAATGCGGCGACGCCGGGGCAGATCGGCGCACGCGACGATTACGATTTTTCCCTGGAGGCGATCATGAGTGGAACTGCCAAGACAATTCAGGACTCACATGCAGGGGTGGCCATGCCACTTTTGAAGGTGCTGTTCACTATTGCGGCAATAGTCTTCATTGGTTTCTGGGTCGTAACGCAAGAGCTGCCGAACGCAGGATCTATCTACAGTTATTTCTGGGTCGTCTTAGAAGTCGTCGTGGCGCTTCTCCTAATTCCTGTAGTCATCGTTAATCTCAAGCGCCTATTCTCGAGCAAGCGGTAACAGGCAATGCGGCGCGCCCTTAAATCCGGGAAGGTTTCCCGACCGCATAAGGCGCACCAACTCGATTCAGCAAAAGCCGTACCTCTGATTTGCAATTAAAACTCAGTGCGCCGAAACAGGCGCACTGAGTCCCACTGTTCGTGAATTACGCGGCTCAAGCCGTGCGCAGGATGCTCCGCCCGGCATAAACCGCGACGTCGCCCAACTCTTCCTCGATGCGGATGAGCTGATTGTACTTGGCGATGCGGTCCGACCGCGAGAGCGAGCCGGTCTTGATCTGGCCCGCATTCGTGGCCACCGCGATGTCGGCGATGGTCGAATCCTCCGTCTCGCCCGAGCGGTGCGAGATGACTGACTTCCATCCCGCGCGATGGGCCATGTCGACAGCGTCGAGAGTTTCGCTCAGCGTGCCGATCTGATTCACCTTAATCAGGACCGCGTTGCCGCAGCCCTTTTTGATGCCGTCTGCCAGGATCTTCGGATTGGTGACGAAGATGTCGTCGCCGACGAGGTTGATCTTCGAGCCGAGCTTGTCGGTCGACAGCTTCCAGCCGTCCCAGTCGCCCTCGGCCATGCCGTCCTCGATGGACGTGATCGGATAGCGGCTCACGAGATCGACATAAACCTGAACCATCTCCTCGGACGAGAGGCTCTTGCCTTCGCCCTTCAGCTCGTAGCGGCCGTTTTTGTAAAACTCGCTTGAGGCCGGGTCGAGGGTAATCGCGATATCTTCGCCGGGCTTGTAGCCGGCCTTTTCGATAGCGCGAACCACGTATGTCAACGCCTCATCGGCAGATTTCAGGTTCGGTGCAAAGCCACCCTCGTCGCCCACATTCGTATTATGCCCGCCCTCCTTCAGGATCTTCTTCAGCGTGTGGAAGACTTCCGCACCCCAGCGCACCGCTTCCGCGAGCGTCGGCGCACCAAGTGGCGAGATCATGAATTCCTGGAAGTCGATGGGGTTGTCCGCATGCGCGCCGCCATTGATGATGTTCATCATTGGCACGGGCAGCACGCGCGCATTCACGCCGCCGATATAGCGATAGATCGGCAGGTCCACCGCCTGGCTTGCGGCTTTTGCAACTGCCAGCGAAACGCCGAGGATCGCGTTCGCGCCAAGGCGGCCTTTATTCTCCGTCCCGTCGAGCATGATCAGCGTATTGTCGATGTGCCGCTGGTCCTCCGCCTCCATGCCTTGAACAGCGTCGAAGATTTCGCCGTTCACCGCATCGACCGCTTGTTGCACGCCTTTGCCGAGATAGCGCGAGTCGCCATCTCGCTTTTCGATGGCTTCCCGCGTGCCGGTCGAAGCACCCGATGGCACCGCGGCACGGCCAGCGGAGCCGTCCTCCAGGACCACGTCGACTTCGACGGTGGGGTTGCCGCGGCTGTCAAGAATTTCGCGGCCGATAATTTCAGAGATGGCAGTCATGAGTGAACTCCGTCGAAAACCTGGGATAACAAGGCATTGTAAGGATGAAACGTGTTGTTGTCTTAAAGGACTCGCGCCGCTCTTCAAAGAGGTTTAAGCGGTAATCATGAGTGGCATACCAAAAACCACGAGGAAGTGCCTCGTCCTGCTCTCGGGCGGTCAGGATTCTGCCGTCTGCCTCGCCTGGGCGTTGACGCATTATGACGCGGTGGAGACGCTTGGTTTTTCCTACGGGCAGCGTCACAGCATCGAACTCGAGTGCCGGCCGAAACTTCGGGAGGCGATAGCGGCCTCCTTTCGCGACTGGGCTTCGCGTCTCGGCCCTGATCATGTGCTCGATCTTTCGGTTCTGGGCGGGGTCAGCGACACGGCGCTCACGAGCGATGCGGAGATCGCGTTCGGCGCGAACGGCCTGCCGAATACATTCGTGCCGGGCCGCAATCTTCTGTTTTTCACGCTCGCCGCCGCGCTGGGCTTCCGGCGCGGCATCCGCGATCTGGTGGGCGGCATGTGCCAGACAGACTACTCGGGCTATCCCGATTGCCGCAACGAAACGCTGTCGGCGCTGACCCATGCCATCAATCTTGGCACGGGGGAGCGCTTCACGATCATCACGCCTTTGATGTGGCGCACCAAGGCCGAGACCTGGGCGCTTACGCATGCCCTGGGCGGCCAAAGTCTAGTGGATATCGTTGTCGAACATACGCATACTTGCTACAAGGGCGACCGCGAGCACCGCCACGAGTGGGGCTACGGGTGCGACGCGTGTCCCGCCTGCAATCTTCGCGAAAAGGGCTATCGCGCCTGGCGCTCTGGAGCCAAGGCGCCAGCGTAGATCCATGTACACTGTCAAAGAAATCTTCCCGACATTGCAGGGTGAGGGCGCGCAGGTTGGGCGGGCAGCTGTTTTCCTCCGCTTCTCGGGCTGCAATCTCTGGACCGGACAGGCCCGCGACAAGCCACGCGCCTTCTGCCGTTTCTGCGATACTGATTTCGTGGGCTATGACGGGCCCGGCGGGGGCAAGTTCGAAAGCGTGGAAGAGCTTGCCGACACCGTCGAGCATGTCTGGCATGCCGTCGTTGAATCTCATGCGAGCAAGCCCTACGTCGTCTGCACCGGCGGCGAGCCGACCTTGCAGCTTGATGCGCCCCTCGTCGAAGCGCTGCATGCCCGTGGCTTTATGGTCGCGCTTGAGAGCAATGGCACGCGCCCGGCTCCTCGCGGCCTCGATTGGATCTGCATCAGCCCAAAGTCCGGCGTCCCGCTTGCACAGCGCGAGGGCAACGAACTCAAGCTTGTTTTTCCGCAGATCGGGGCTCATCCGCCTCAGTACGAGCGGCTGAATTTTCAGCATTTCTTCCTGCAGCCCATGGATGGGCCGAACCACCGCGAGAATCTCGAGGCCGCGGCGCGTTACTGCCTCGCGCATCCACCCTGGCGTCTCTCGCTTCAAACACATAAATTGATCGGCATTCGCTGAGAAAGCGCGTGTTGGCGCTAGAGACCGCGTCAATTCCGACGCGGATAAGCTGCTCTAGCACTTTAGGAACGATCAACTTTCCGCCTTAAATCAATTGCGATTAAAGGCGGGTTGATCGAGGTTTTGCGTAAGCGGAGCTTGAATGGACAACCCTGATTATGCCCGCCACCTGACGCAGCTCGGGCGCCTTTCGCAAGTCCCGGCGTCTCCAGAGAAGGCGCTGCTTGAGGCTGTGCCGAACCCCCATCCCGGCACGCTGTATGCCGTGCGCTTCGCGGCGCCGGAGTTCACCACCCTTTGCCCCGTGACGGGGCAGCCCGATTTTGCCCATCTCGTCATCGACTATGTCCCGCGCGACCTGCTCGTGGAGTCGAAATCGCTGAAGCTTTACCTCAGCTCGTTTCGCAATCATGCCGCTTTCCATGAGGATTGCACCGTCGCCATCGGCAAAAGGCTCGATGAGACGCTTAACCCGCATTGGCTACGCATCGGCGGCTACTGGTATCCTCGCGGCGGCATGCCCATCGATGTTTTTTACGCCGTAGGCGATCTTCCCTCAGGGGTTTGGGTGCCCGACCAGGGTGTTGCGCCTTACCGCGGGCGCGGCTAGACAGGCCGGATGAGGGACCGGCTGATTATCACAAACGGCGACGACGCCGCGGCTCGGATGCGCGAGGCCGGGATCGGCGGCGAGATCCTGCCGTGGCGGGATATTCTTCACGAAGGCCCGGTTCCGCCGTCGCTCTCTCTTGAGGAGCTGTCCGCAGTCCGGGCGCAGTTCCTCGCGCAAAGAGGGTGGTTGCCCGAAGAGGAACTCCGCTCCGCCTTCCAGGCGCGCGACGCTCTTATCCGCCGGCACCGCGACTTTGAAGACGGTTGTGCTCTGGTTCGAGCACGACCTTTACGACCAGCTGCAACTGATCCAGCTGCTTGACTTCTTCGCGGATGAAAACCGCGACGGCGTGCATCTCATCCAGGCCGGACAATATCTCGGGCGCGAAACGCCCAGAGCGCTTAAGGCCCATATGCACCTTGTGGAGCCGGTCTCGGACGCTCATCTCGGCCTGGGGCGGCTGGCGTGGGGGGCTTTCCAAACCGAAACGCCAGGGCCATGGGCCTGGCTTTTACAGATGGACACGCACATCCTTCCGTTTCTGCGGCTCGCGATACTCCGGCTTCTGGAGGAACTGCCGGACCCGGAATCGGGGCTATCCCGCACAGATTGGACGATTTTGAACCTTGTCTCCCAGGGCGTTAAAAGACCTATGGAGCTTTATGAAGCCTACACGGCATCCGAAGAGGTCTTCTTCATGGGCGATATGAGCTTCTATCACGCGCTCGATGGGCTGGGGGAAGGCAACGCGCCCCTCATCGCGGGCTTCAAGGGACTGTCGTTCTCTCCTTCAATGCCGGAGGAGGCGCGCGACGCGTACCTTGCCTCCGAGCTGTCATGCACGCATCTCGGCTTCTCGGTCCTGTCCAAGAAAACGGACGCCCTCGAGCATCGGCATTTGGACCGCCATATCGGCGGCTACCATTTGACTTCGCGCGCGCCGTGGCGCTGGGACCCGAAAGCCCGGCATCTTATCCCGCCGACGCAGGCTTGCTGAAGCAATCCGCATGGCTTTTTGTATGCTCGTTGCAAAAGGCGGCATCTTTCTCGGACCCTTGGACCAATTTGCTGGAACCTTTGGACCAGCTTGCGCTAATCTGCGCCTCGGCGGGGATTTTACAAAAAAGCGCCTTACCATGAGGTTAATTGCCACAAGGCACTGATTCTACAAAGAAAAATGAAGAATGCGCCCGTGCCGGCGCGGCTGGGAACGCGCGGCGCTCGTTAACACATTATATTTAACGGACTTTTCCGCGCCCACTTGCGTCCAAAAATACAATCCGTTAACCCTTCCGATTTGTGCTAGAAGCTGAGCGGTTTCAATGGGTTGAGTTGCGATTTGCGCCCGGCGAATGGGGGTGTTCCGATTTTCTGGCATTTTCGGGGCGCAGAATTCAGGGCGGAAGAAAATGCCGTTAACCATCAAGTGTTAAGTGCGCCACGAAGGCGCGGATGATCAACTCTCCGTGCGCAACTGCGCCAAGCAAACGGTCTTGCTTTCGTCAACGAATGCCTCTGTGTTTTGCGGTCCGCTCCGTCCGGCGCGCATGCGACCTTTGCGGTCTTCTCCGGAGACGCCAACGCAATCCCGCCCATGACCCGAAGCGGTCTTATAATCTGTTCATCTTGACCGGGTTTTGGGTGGCGCTCGTCAGGCCTAAGGTACCCGCGTGCGGTAAGCGTTTGATAAGTGCGACAATGTGAACGACACAGCTCAAGCTAAGCGTTCTTGTGATGTTCACATCTTTGCGGCAAAATTAAGCATGTTAGCGTTTTTTTTGAGGCATGAAAATGCCGTGTGCAAGTTTGAACAAGTGGGAGTTCCGTATGAGCATATTTCGTCGCAAGACCCTGGCGATCGCGCTGTTAGCCATCGGGGTTGTAGCCGCCCTCACAGGAGCCTCATCCGCGTCCTCGACGGCAACCCACGCATCCCCAAACAGCTTCCTCCATTGGCCGAGCGTAGTGACGACAACGTTCCTCCACACCAACCAGTCGGTCCCCGCCGGACGCCAACGCTTGGCAGAACAATGCATCAGATCGGGTTACAGGTGCGTATCCCACCACAATTGCTGCTCGGGAGTATGCGTATTCCCGGATAACGACTCAGTGGTCGGCGTGTGCGACTAATCAAATCATACTCATCGAGCAGTTCGTGTACATATTGCCACCTAGCGCGGAGGCCGTCTTATGGCCACCGCGTCTCAGACCTCGATGCTCTCCGCAAGATCGATCACGCGCCACCCCGCCGCTGTGATCTCTGAGGTGAGTGCAGCGGGGTGAGACTGGCGACTGCTTGGCCAAATGAGCCCCGGGCTTTCAGGTGGATCATCCGTTGGCAAAGCCGCGAATGCCGCCTGGTGTTATTGCCTCGCGGATGCTGCGGTTGCCCCGCCGATCCTTCTTAACGCGCCCTCGGGACAATAGTCGGAGTCCTGCGTCCTATCGGCGGCGGACAGATTGAGAGTTGCGCCCTTGTCAGAAAATGCGATCCTGTAGGAACAATGCACTCCCCCTTGTTCGTAGAAGACCTTCAAGTCGGCGGAGTCACCGGCGGGGCGCATCTTTGCCACGCCATGAGCCGGATGCAGCCAGCGGCCGCCCTCGGTGATGCTCAGGATCTCTCCGCTGTCGCCGATCATCCATTGCCCGGCCAATGTGGGCGCATCTGAGTCGTTTGCAGCTTCTGTGCTGGAGGTCTGCGGAGCATCGGCTCCAAGTGCCTTCACTTGTTCAAGAACCGTGTCGGCAAGGACCAGGCCGACGCCTGTGTCAGGATCTCTCGAAGCGTTCTTGAAACGGAGCGCGGTGCGCTCGTAGATGGCGCCAATCTGGCTCAATGTGAGCGCCGGTCTGAGAGAGAGAGCCAGAGCGCCGATCGCAGCCGCATGAGGCGCCGCCGCCGAAGTTCCGTAAAAGGGGTCGAAGCCTGGCGTAAATGTCCTGACCCCGTCAGCCGATGTCAGGTCCACTTTGCGGCGCATGCTGGCGTTGGTTGCTGTGCCTTTTCCATTTTTGTCGTAATAAACGCGCCTTGGCCCATCCGAACTGAATTGCTCGATTTTGTACTGGCGTCCCAGCGCGAACGCACCGTGGTTTGCCTGGGCAACATCGATAGCGGCGACGCTGAAAGCTCCCTCGGCGGCAGAATGGCCGCTTGTTTGCCCGTCGGTAGAAATTTGCAATCTGCCGCGGTTGGTATTCACGTGAAGGAAGCGAGGCTGCGCAGAAGCCTTTTTCACAATAACGAGAGCATAGCCGAGACATTTATTATTATTCTCACATGCGCTCGCCGGGATTTGCTCATAAGGATCGCCAGTTCCATTTTGACTGTTGATGGAAGCAGCCACGACTTGACTCAATGTGGGATCGAGCAATAACAGGTCATAGTCGTTGCCGGATTTGCCCCAAGGATCGGCCCACTGCAGTGTAAAAATAGACCCGGCCTGATTGATCCGGTTGAATGGATTTCCATTGCCGAAATCATGGACTTTCGCGCCCTCAAAGCCAGGTCTTGACGAGAGCGCCCGCGACAGGGCCGGAGGCAGCGGGGCCGGCTTGAATTCTCCTTCCCAGACGCCGCTTTGGTTTTCGCTCTTGTGACCCGAATTTCCCGCAGAACTGTAATATTGAACACCGCTGGCGACGACATCCGCAACCGCCTGGGCGACCACCCCATCCTGGAACACGGGCTCGCGGAAATATCCGACGTCATCGACGATAACGCGGCAGCCGCTTGCCTGCAGTCCTCGAATGTTGGCGGCAAACGCGGGCTGGGTGCTGTAGGCGGTGGCAAACTTCAGTTTTGAGCCAGGGGCCAGGGAATGCACGATTTCGAGCATGGCCGTTCCCTCGCCGGTATTGTCCGCGGGGCCTTCCTGACCCCGCAATATCTCGACTTGGGGCAGATGTCCGGCCTTCTGGACTTCATCAAGATGTGCAACGCCATCCGACAGAACGCAGATCGTGACGCCCGCTCCGGTAACGGAGTATTTCTTCCGGGCCTGGGCCGCGGCCAACGCTATGTCGCCTTCATAGGGTTGAGCTTGATTGAGGTCCGAATGTGGACTGTTTAACTCAAACTTTTTTAAGTAGGGCTGGTCTGCAGTCGCTATCGATCTGACATCGGGCGATCCGGCAATTGCCTCCAGCTGGTCAGATGGGATTCTCGCCCGCAGTGTCAGTTCGTTTGGATGGTTTTCGAGAATATCGCCGCCAGACTGCACGATCAGCGCAGATATATCCTTTGCCTCTGTCAACGCGATATCGACATCGACTTTCGAGACCTGCGTCTTCCCGGCTTCAACATCGAGTAGTTTTCTTGCCTGGTCGCTCAAAGACTGCGGAGGAATGACCTTCAAAAGCTGGGTGTCCAACTTCTTCTGGGCTTCGGTCAGGCTGCCCTTGGACGCCAGAAGCTCCCCCGCCTGGTTCATTGCTGACGGCTTCAGCTGATCTCCGCTCTGCGCCATAGAAATGGAAGCAGACATCATGATGGCGCCGAAAGCGGCAAAGATGATGCGCACGATAACCTCCCGGTTCAGAACCGCTAATTTTGTTGGGTGAACTCCTCGCTGGGCTTCAATAAATCCAGCAGTGCAGCTATCTCTGAGCATACGCAATGCGTTCAGCTGCGAAAATTTCATCGCTTCAATCCTGTTGGATCTAAATAATACAGACGCTGCAGAGAAAGGGCAATGGAAGCTAAAGCGTTGCAATGCGTAAGGTTACCATCGCGGGCGACCGGTAAACCAGACTGCAGGCTACTCATCGAGCGAGAGCGTCTCCTCGCCGCCGCCCCCCGACCATAAGCCTTTCAGTTCATTGTTCCCCGTGAGCGCATACACGACCGGAGCTTGCTCCCCCCAGTGAACTGTAACGATGCCGCCCTCGAGCTTTCCCTCTCCGTGATAAGCGCTGCGGCCCACTTTCCAATCGAAGCTGTAGCCCCCCGAAGGGCTTTTTGAGATGTCGACAGTGCCGTCGTAGCTGGTCCCATCCGGATTATGCCCGGTCGACTGTATAGCGGCCTTCGGCCAGCGTTTGCTCGGTCGAGCCGACCCTTGCGAAAAGTTCGAGGCGTTCCGAGGCTTTCCCGTCCGCCCATTCGCCATTGAGAAAGCCATGCTTGCCGAAGGTGTAGATGACGGGATGGGTGTCGCCCCAGTTCACGACCAGCATCCTGCCTGCGAATTCCCCTGCGCCCGTAAAGGTCTGCTTGCCGATCCACCATTTGACCTGGACCTGGTTGCTGGCCCAGTTGATCGCTGCGATCCCTTTGTATCTCGTGCCATTCGGATTGATGCCGTCGGAGCGGTAGACGCCAGCGAGGTTGCGCTGCGGCTTGGCCTCTCCTTCATCCTGCGCGGGCGATCCGGGCAGGGGAGATGCCGGCCGGAAAACGAACTCGCCGAAATAGGACGAGGAAAGCCAGGGAGTTTGCTGTCCTTGCGTCTCCTGATAGACGCCTTTCAATGTTCTCTTGAACACGCTTTCGAGGCTGAGGCGCGGCGTTGCAATCGCGAGCGCCAGATGCTTGGCGTAGGGGCTGTTCCGGCTTTCGCCGTCGAGCGCCACCGCTCCCGGCTTGGTCGAGAAGGAAATGAACAGCCGGTCGCTCGAATCGATGCGTGACAGCCCGCGGACGCGGGTCGGCCCGAGCGGGTTGTCGCGGCAGGCATCGAGGACCACAATATTGAGCGTGTCGTCCGCCGCCGCCAGGGCATCAACGACGAGGCTCGCATTGACCGCGCTTTCCTTCAGGCTTCCTTCGTCTCCCGCCGCAGCATCCACCGGAACGAGGTAGTTCTCGCCCGCAATCTGCGCCCCATGCCCCGCATAGTAGAAGAAGCCCACGCCCTTGCGGTGCGCCAGCGTAGCGCCAAAGCGGCGGACCGCCTCCAACATCCTGGCCTTGCCGGCGTCCAGAACGAGGTCGACCGTAAAGCCAGCGCCGCCCAGCGCGTCCGCAATATCCGCGGCATCATTTGATGGATTGGGCAGCGGTGCAAAGGCATAGAGCGAATTGCCGATAATGAGTGCATTGCGCGCCTCATCCGCGCGTGCGGCAAAACACGGTGCGATAAGAACGACGGCAAGCAGAAGGCTGGCGCGCACAACGCGAGACACCATCAAGCTTCTCCTTTGCAGTGAAAAGCTGCCCTTATGGTTTACCGTCTTTAGCACTTTTCTCGACAATGCCAAGCGAGGCCGCCGGCGAATTTAGGGGCAACTGAGTTCTCGAATTGCGGAGGGCAAACGATTTTACTAATGGGGGAACACAAGCAGATGTAAATATTACACCTATCTAAATTAATAATACGTACTGATGTTTTTTAATAAAAATGATTACACATGCAATACTTTGTTATTCAAACAATAAGACAAAGGCACTGTATTGAAAGAAATCGCCCGGAAGGCGTGGACATGATTTAGACTAAGTTCCAAAAAACAGGCATGTCCACGATATATAGGGAGAAACGCCTCATGAAATGGGCGACCGTAATATCCGCTGTCACGTTTATGCTTGCCGCCTCGGCCCTTAGCATCACAACCGCGACGCGCGCCGCCGCTCACGAGCAAGGCGATCGCGCTTCGGATGGGCTCGCGGGCGAACAATTGCGCGAATTGCTGGCAAATCGCATCCACAGTCGCGAGGATTTGCGCGATCTCATCCTTGACCGGCTGCAGGAACGCGAAGCTCTCCGCCAAATGCTTGGCGATCGCCTGCGGGGCCGCGAAGATGTGCGCGATCTTCTGGCCGAACGCGCCGGCGGCGAGGGCGATATGGGAGACCAATGGCAGGACCGCTCGGAGAGCCGCGCCCACTGGCGTGATCTCAGTCGGGACCGGCTCGAAGGCCGCAACGAGCTTCGCGACCTCTTGGCAGATCGCTTTCGGAGCCGGGAAGACCTTCGCGACCTTCTGATGGACCGCATGGAGAGGCGGGCGCTGCTGCGCGAGCTTCTCGCCGAGCATATGCACAATAGAGGCGGTATGCACGACGGGGGCGGTATGCACGACCTCGCCTCGAACCAGTTCGAGGGGGAGGAGAGCAGCGGCGGCATGCACGAAATAAATCATCAGGATCTGCGCGATCTCATTCTGGATCGTGTCCGCAACCGCGGCGACGTCGATCAAATGCTGGAGCAGATCCGCGATCGCATTGAGTCCGGAGAGTAGGCCCGATTCACCTCACGAGGGGCTAGCCTCTCGCCACCGATAACAAAAAAGGGAGACGTTCCAATGAACAAGGCCGTTTTTTTTGCTGCAGTGCTCTTGCTGACGCCGATGCCCGCGATGAGCGAGCAGGCGCAACAATCCAAGGATCAATCCAAGGATCAATCCAAGGAGCAATCCCAGGATAACCAGTCCACTTATTCGGAGCGCGACCGCGACAGCGAACGCGGCGGCGGAGAAGATTTGCTCGACCGGTTGTCCAAGTCCGATCTCAGAGATCGCCTGTCTACCGCGATCCAGCGCGTCGAAGGCGCCTGCGGAGGCGACATCGAGCGTTTCTGCAGTGAGGTCACACCCGGCGGCGGCCGCATGGCAGCGTGCATGGAGGCCTACTCCGATCAGTTGAGCCGCTCATGCCATTTCGCACTTCACCGCGCGGTAAACCGGGTCCAGCAAGCCGTTGAAAAAATCACGGATACGTGCATGACCGCTGTTCAGCAGCAATGCGGCGATACCGACAACATGAAGCAGTGCCTCCAGCAAAAGAACTCGTCGCTTCCGCAATCGTGCCAAACCATCGTTGCGGCCGTGCAGGAGGGAAGACAGGCGCTGGCAGCGCGAATGCAAGGACAGGGAGAGCGGACTGCTCGGGCCGAGGGAGGCCAGGAGATGGGGCATCTGAAGGGCATGCCGGCGTTCAGCTCCGACGGTAAAAATCTTGGGCAGATCGTCCATGTCGAAAGAGGTCCGGACGGCAAAATACAATCCGTTCAGATTCAGGTTGGGCGCTTGCTCGGGCTTGGCGAAAAGACGATCACCATCGATGGCAGCAAGATCGAGCAGCTTGCCGACCGTATCAGGGTGATGCTGAACAGCGATCAGATCCGCTCGCTGCCGGACACGAAAGGCCAAAGCGGCAACGCGCAGAGGTAACAATTCGAATCGTTCCCGCCTCAAGAACTGTGGCGGGAACGGGCGTCCGTGGGTTCCGGCGGAGACCCCCGCCGGAGCGAGATTTACCTGCGAGCGAGAACCACCAGCCGCTCGCGAGCTTTGGTCTGCGCCTCCCGGTTGGCGGTGACCGAAGCTTTCAGTTCTGTCGCCTTCTTGAAGTCCAGGATGGCGAGCGCAGGAAGCTGCTGGGCCTCATAAACCTGGCCGCGGCCCACGAGCGAGTTGATGCTGTCGGCATTGATGCGCAGCGCTGCATTGAAGTCTTCCAGCGCGGCGTTCGTGTCTCCGAGCGCGAGCAGGATGTGTCCTCTCGTATCGAGGAACCGCCAATCGTTCGGCTTGAGCGAGACGGCCTTGTCCGCGTCGGCCTTCGCTTCTCTCGCCTGATCCGTCGCATAGAGCAACAGGGCGCGGCTGTTAAAGGCGCTCGCATTATCCTGGTTCAGGCTGATCGCCTTGTCGAGGTCGGCAACAGCTTGCGCGTTCTCGCCTTTGTGCTGATGGGCAAGGCCCCGGTTGACATAAGCGGACATGTGCGCGGGGTCGAGGCTTATGGCCTTATCGAAATCGGCGACGGCGCTGGCATAGTCGCCCTTTCCTTCGCTAGAGGCGACGCCGCGCGCATCGTAGGAATCGGGGTTTGCGGGGTTCAAGCCGATGGCCGTATTGTAATCGGCAATCGCGCGGTCCCATTGCCCGTCGCTGCCATAAGCAGTCCCGCGCTTGATGTAGGCCGGTTCGTACTTCGGATCGAGCGCGATCGCCTTGCTGAAATCCTCCGAGGCGCGGCCGTTGTCGGACACGGCGAGGAACGTCAGCCCCCTGCCGTAGAAGGCCTCTTTATATTTCGGGTCGAGCTTGATCGCCTGACCGAAATCTTGGACGGCGCGGCCGAACAGTCCCAAATGGAGATAAACGTATCCGCGCCCTGCATAAGCATTGGTGAATTGCGGGCTGAGCCTGATGGCTTCGTCGAAATCATCGGCTGCCTTGGCGCGCTCGCCCTGTTTGTCGTAGGCGCGCCCCCGGCTGAAATAAGCGATGGCGTTGCTGCCCCTGGTGTCCTGGATGATCGCGGAGCAGGCGCGAATGGCGAGTTCCGGATTGGCGTCCTGGGCGCAGTCGCTATTTGTGTCGGCAAGGACCGCGCCGGACACGAGTAATGAGACGCCGATGGCGCCGCAGAAGATGCGCATGAAAACCTCCCTGTTCGTATTTTGTTTTGGCTAAATATATATCGTTATGAATGTCAGCGCCAGCCATGCCGTAATGCTGCTTAACATAAACCCAGGATGCCAGATTTAGCCGCAGTCGCACCGCAATTGCGCTGTTATTCCAGCGGCAGCTGCAGGTTTGTTTTCAATCTCTTTCGGATCGAAACGTCATGAAACGGATTATCACGGCGGCCGCCCTGGTCAGTCTTCCCTTGGTGGCCGAGGCAGACGAACTGCCCTTGAAGCGCGTCATCCTTTCGACATCGGGGCTGGCGCAATTCACCCATGGAGGCGAAGTTACGGCCGGATCTGTGATCGAGCTGCCGGTGCGGCTCGATCAGGTCGACGACGTTCTGAAAAGCCTCACGATCTTCGACGCGGCGGGCTCCATCGGCGCCGTCAGCCTGCCTGGAAAAACGCCTCTTGCCGAGCTGTTTCGCGATCTTCCCTTCGATCAGGCTGCGCTCAACTCGCAGCCCGATCTGCTGAACGCGCTCGTGGGAGCCGAGGTGGAAATTGAGGGGAGCGTCAATGCAACGGGCCGCGTCTTCCGCGTCGAGGAGGAGAAAGTTCAGCTTCCGAACAACGGCGGAGAGACGACGCGGCACAGGCTCACGCTCGTCACTTCGAAAGGCTTTGTGCAGGCCATCCTCGAAGAGCTGAAGGCTCTGCGCTTCACCGATGACGCCACACGCGCCCAGCTCGATCGCGCCTTGTCGGGGATCGCGACCAACCGCGCGAAGGATCAGCGGAAGCTTTCCATCACGCTCGCTGGCGAAGGAAAAAGACCCGCCGGCTTCAGCTATGTCGTGGCCGCTCCCGTCTGGAAGACCTCTTACAGGCTCGTTCTTCCCAAGGAAGGCGGAAAGGCGAGGCTCCAGGGTTGGGGCATCCTGGAAAATCTCACAGGCGGCGATTGGAAAGACGTCGAGCTGACGCTCGTCTCCGGCAATCCGGTGGCGTTGAAGCAGGCGCTTTACTCGGCGGTCTTCGTGGATCGGCCCGAGGTTCCGGTGGCTTCCGCGTTGAGGATCGTACCAAAGAAGGACGAGTCCGAAGGGATCATGCGCGACTTGGCGGAGGCGGCGCCGCGGGCGAAGGCGTCCCGCGCTCTTCGGGTAGCGCCGGCTGCGGCCCCCTTTGGGGCAGGCCATGTCGCTGGTGGACTGCAGCAAGAGGAGCTGGGCTCGGCCGCGCTTGCGGCTGAAGCCGAAGAGGCCGCGACACAGGTGCTCTACCGCTTCCCCGGCAAGGTCACGCTCGCCTCGGGTTCCACGATGATGGTTCCGTTCGCCGACCGCGAGATCGGGGCGTCCCGCACCTATATTTATCAGCCCGAGACGAACGCGACCCGGCCGCTCGCCGCGGTCCGGCTGAGCAATGATGGCGATTCGGCGCTGCCGGGCGGGCTTGTCACGTCCTTCGAGACAGGGGCCGACGGCGCAGCCAATTTCGCGGGCGACGCGCAACTTCCGATGATGTCGAAAGGCGCGACGAAGTTCATAACCTTCGCGCTCGACTCCAAGACGGACATCCGCCGCGAAGACCGGGGCGTAAAGCAGACCCGGCTCGGGAAATCGGCGCGGGGCGAGTTGACCCTCACCGTGAAGTCGCGCTGGGCGATCGACTATGAAATCACCCCGCCCGGCGAGGAAGACCGCGAAGTCCTCATCGAGGAGCCGCGCCAGGATGGCTGGAAGGCGGCCGGCGATACGAAGGATATCGAGGAGACGGCCACGCGGCTTCGCTACAGGGTGCTGGCGCCGAAGGGCAAGACCACAAAGGCAACGCTGACGCGCGAGCATATCGACGCTCAAATCGTCAGCCTCAATTCGCTTGCGCCGGACCGGATTCTCGCCACCGTTTCGGGGCTGCAGAACGAAACGCCCGCTCTTAAGGATGCGATCGTGAAGTTGAGCGCCGTCGTCGGCGATATCTCCAAAATCAACGCCCGGAAGCGGGAGCTTGAGGCTGAACGGAAGAGGATCGGAGACGATCAGGAGCGTATCCGCAAAAATCTTGCAAGTGTCGGGCAGTCCTCCGACCTTGGACGGCGCTATCTCGACACGCTTAAAACGCAGGAAGACCGTCTGGCGGCGATCGCAACGGAAGACAGGAAACTGGACGACGATCTGGCGGCCAAGACGAAGCAGGCTGAGGATGTCGCGGAGGCCCTTGTTCTCTAAGCTTGGTACGCCCCGCGGGAAGTCCTGACCCACTTGCTGCGGGCGCTGACAGGACTTCCCGCGGATAAGGCGTACTTGCAACCTATTGATTCTAGTACAGCTTATCCGAGGCAAGATCGCTTGAGAGCGTGCGGCGAAGTGAGTGCGAACTTGCCTCGGGCTGTACTAGTTAACGGTCGTCATTGCGGACGCCGCTCGCTCCACTTCGTCATTCCGGCCAAGCGAAGCGCGAGCCGGGATCGCAAAAAACTCTTCAGCTTGTTACGGTCGCGGATAAGGCTTCGCCTTTCCGGGGATGATGCTGGCGACCTGTTCGCGCTGCTTCGCTCAGATGCTGAAATGAAACGAGGCGGCAAAGCCGCCTCGCAAAGCTTATCGATAAACCCGCAGCCTTAGCACGAGTAGTACATATCGAACTCGATCGGGTGGGGCATCATGCGGAAGCGATCGATCTCTTCAACCTTCAGCTCGATGTAAGCGTCGATCTGGTCGTCGGTGAAGACGCCGCCCTGCGTAAGGAAAGCGCGATCGGCCTGGAGCGAATCGATGGCCTCTTGCAGCGAGCCGCACACCGTCGGGATCTCCCGGAGCTCGGCTTCGGGCAGGTCGTAAAGGTTCTTGTCGATCGGATCGCCGGGGTGAATGCGATTGCGGACGCCGTCAAGGCCTGCCATCAGCATGGCGGCAAAGGCGAGGTACGGGTTCGCAGAAGGATCGGGGAAGCGAACTTCAACGCGCTTCGCCTTCGGGTTCGACGTGACCGGAATGCGGCACGACGCCGAACGGTTACGAGACGAGTAAGCGCGCAGCACCGGCGCTTCGTAACCCGGAACCAGCCGCTTGTAGGAGTTGGTCGACGGGTTCGTGAAGGCGTTCAGCGACTTGGCGTGCTTGAGAATGCCGCCGATGTAGAACAGACCAACCTCGGACAGATCGGCATAAAGATTGCCTGCGAATGCCGGCTCGCCACCCTTCCAGACGGACTGGTGCACATGCATGCCGGAACCGTTGTCGCCGAAGACGGGCTTCGGCATGAACGTCGCCGTCTTGCCGTAGGAGTTCGCAACGTTGTGGATGACGTATTTGTAGATCTGCAAGGCATCGCCCATGCGGGTCAGCGTGCTGAACCTGATGCCAAGCTCGTGCTGGGCGGAAGCCACCTCGTGATGGTGCTTCTCGGTGACGACGCCCATCGCGGCCATCGTCGAGAGCATCTCGGAGCGGATGTCCTGGGCGCTGTCGACCGGCGGAACCGGGAAGTAACCGCCCTTGGTGCGCGGACGGTGGCCGAGGTTGCCCATCTCGTACTCGGTCGGCATGTTGGTCGGAAGTTCAGCCGAGTCGAGACGGTAGCCGCAGTTGTAGGGATCGACGGAGAATCGCACGTCGTCGAAGATGAAGAACTCGGCTTCCGGGCCAAAGTACGCCTTGTCGCCTACTCCGGTCTGCTGAAGATAAGCTTCGGCCTTGCGGGCTATGCCGCGCGGATCGCGCTCATAGCGTTCGCCCGTATGCGGCTCGAGAACGTCGCAGAAAATCGCCAGTGTCGATTGCGCGAAGAAGGGATCCATATGCGCGGTCTCTGGATCGGGCATCAAGTTCATGTCGCTCTCGTTGATCGCCTTCCAGCCTGCGATCGAGGAGCCGTCAAATGGGACGCCGTCGGCGAAAGCTTCCTCGCCCATCTCCGACGATGCCATTGTCAAATGCTGCAGCTTGCCGCGCGGGTCGGTGAAGCGGAGATCGACATAACGGATGTCTTCGTCCTTTATTTTTTTTACAATTTCGGTCGCGTTAGACATTGTACTCCCTCGTGCAGTTGAGTCGCGTCTTAGGGGTGGGCAGGTGGGCGCCGATTTGAGGATCGGCTGCTCGGTGGGTATGCTAGTGCTTCTGGGAGAAGCAGGGTAGAACGCTATATTGCCTCAGGTCCGGTTTCGCCGGTTCGGATGCGGATCGCATCTTCAACATTCAGGATAAAGATTTTGCCGTCGCCGATCCGGCCCGTTCTTGCCGAGTTGCGGATAGCTTCCACAGCTTTTTCCACCATGTCCTCGGGCAGCACAATCTCAATCTTCACCTTGGGCAGAAAATCCACGACGTACTCCGCGCCGCGGTAGAGCTCTGTATGGCCCTTCTGGCGGCCGAAGCCCTTGGCTTCTGTTACGGTAATGCCTTGGAGGCCGATCTCCTGCAAAGCCTCTTTAACCTCATCGAGCTTGAACGGTTTGATAACCGCTTCAATTTTTTTCATGGCTAATGGATTCCTCCGGAGGGGCAAAAAGCGCGCTAACACAGTTATAGCATAGGCCATGCCAAATGCAGTAGGCCCGATCAGACAACGATTAACTCGGGCGTAACTAATTCGTATTGCCTAAATATTAATCATATTGCGTATATTTTAAGCAGTGGCGTGCGAAATCGCATGCCATTCAGTTCGCAAGCCAGACGCGCTTTGAGGCATTTTCTTTTTATTTTCGGCTCGCCTTGGCGCTCCTGCACAAAATCGGCGCTTTTCTTTCATGCCGGTACAAATTTCGCTACATTCGCTCCGGATGTCATTTTATTCATGATCCGATGGAATCCGCTGACTTACGGGCCGCGCCTTGCTTGAACTTCTGACCGCCGAAGAGATGAGCCGTGCCGAAGAGCTCGCCGCGGCTTTGGGTCTTCCGACCCTGACAATGATGGAAAACGCAGGGCGCGGCGTTGCTGAAGAGGTCGTCAGGCGCTATCCGCGGGGCAGCCGCGTGATCGTCCTGTGCGGGCCGGGGAACAATGGCGGCGACGGTTTTGTCTGTGCACGCTATCTGAGGGAGCGCGGCTATCAGGTCCGTCTGGCGCTTCTGGGACGGCCGGAAGATTTGCGCCGCGATCCGAAAGAGATGGCGAGGCGCTGGGATGAGGCGATCGAGCCGATGTCGCCGCAATGCGTCGAGGGGGCGCAAATTGTCGTCGACGCAATCTACGGCACCGGCCTTCGCGACACCGTCGGCGGAGTGGTTGCGCAGGTGATCGAGGTGGTCACGGAGCGCGGCTTGCCCGTCATCTCTGTCGATGTCCCGTCAGGCATTGAGGCGACGGGCGGCGCCTTGAGAGGCCTCGCCTTCAAGGCGGCGGCTACGGTGACGTTTTTCCGGCGCAAAACGGGCCATGTCCTGCTTCCCGGCCGCATCTATTCCGGGGATGTCCGCGTGATCGATATCGGGATCCCGGCGGCGGTGCTGGGCGAGATCGCGCCTCGCACATTCACCAACGATCCCGAGTTCTGGCTTCGTTATTTCCCGAAGCTGAAAAAGGACGGCCACAAATACGACCGTGGACACGCTGTCGTCGTCTCCGGCCCGATGGAGAGCACGGGCGCGGCCCGGCTGGCGGCGCGGGCGGCGTTGCGCGCAGGCGCAGGGCTCGTCACGGTGGCGACGTCGAAAGCAGCTTTCTACATCAACGCGGCGCAACTGACGGCCGTGATGGTTTCTCCCTATGACGGCCCGGCGGGCTTGTCAGCCATCCTTTCCGACAGGCGCATCACCGCCGCTCTGATCGGTCCCGGCGCTGGCCGCGACGTGGAAGTGAAGGACCTGGTGGTCAGCGTGCTCGCGAGCGATGCCGTCGCGGTCCTCGACGCGGAGGGGATGACAGCCTTTCAGGCAGCGCCAGCGGAGCTTTTCCACTACATCAAGTCGCGGCCGTCGCCGACGATCATGACCCCACACGAGGGCGAGTTCAGGAAAATCTTCCCGGAGCTGGCGAACGAACCCTCCAAGCTCGAGCGTGCAAGGCGCGCTGCCGAAATGTCCGGCTCTGTCGTCATCCTGAAAGGCGCGGACACTGTGGTTGCGGCGCCAGATGGCCTCTCATCGGTCAGCGAAAATGCGCCGCCCTGGCTCGCCACTGCGGGGAGCGGCGACGTTCTCGCAGGCCTTGCGACCGGGCTTCTCTCGCAGGGCATGGCAGCCTTCGACGCGGCGTCGGCGGCTGTCTGGATGCATGGCGAACTCGCCGTTATCTTCGGCCCCGGCCTGATCGCCGACGACATGGCCGACCTGCTTCCCGGCGTGCTTCAAAGGCTCGACAAGCGAGGAAAAGTCTTTTCATAGGCTGCCATCCGCACCGGTCGCCGATTGTATTTTTTCTGCCTACTTTTGCTCCTTCCTATAAACTCCGTTGCATAACTGCATCACTCTCACCGAAACATAACCTAGACCGCCAAACCTCATCCAAATGGGTGATGATCTGGTAATAGGGCTGAACTATTCTCCACCCATAGATTAGTTTGTAATGACGTAAAAGTACTGCAGGCAATGATATTGCACAGGTGACCCGGCGAAAGCTGGGTCACCTGGGGCAGTGTGTTAGTCGGGCTGCGCCCCTGACCCCGCTGGAATCGCCCCACTTGTTCACCTTGAGCGGTGTGGCAACGCAATCCGAGAAAACCCAGGCCGGAAGCTGCGCGGCAGCCTCGTCCATCAGCGCCGGGATGTTCGACAAACCCCCGCCGAAAACGAAGATGTCCGGGTCGACGACATTGATCACTGTCGCGAGCGCCTTCGCGAGCCGCCGCGAATAGGTCGCAAGCGCCGATTTCGCGGCAGGTTCACACGAGGCAGCTCGTTCAGCGATGGCCTTGGCGTCCGCGGGATTGCCGGACAGCTCCCGATACTGGCGCTCCAGGGCAGGTCCGCAGAGAAACGTCTCTATGCAGCCGTGCTTTCCGCAATAGCAGAGTGGGCCGGGATACTCGTCGGCGTCAGGCCAGGGCAGGGGATTGTGGCCCCATTCGCCTCCGACGGCATTATGTCCGAGTTGCGAGCGCCCATCGATCACGAGCCCCCCGCCGACGCCGGTCCCCAGGATAACCCCGAAAACCGCGCGGCAGCCCTGCGCCGCCCCGTCCGCGGCTTCCGAAAGGGCAAAGCAATTGGCGTCGTTTTCGATGACGGCGGGCCATGGCAGGCGCGCCTGCAGATCGCGATGGAGCGGACGGCCGTTCAGCCAGGTGGAATTTGCGTTGCGAACCAATCCCGTGCGCGGCGACAGGCTGCCGGGTATGCCGACGCCCACGCCAGCGACCTCGGAGGCAGCCAATCCATCCGTGCAGGCGTTCACGAGAGAGACGATGGCGTCGAGCGTCGCCTCATAGTCGCCGCGCGGGGTCGGAGCCCGCACCCGCATCCGTTCGTCGCCCGAAGGCGACAGCGCGAGCGCCTCGATCTTGGTGCCGCCGAGATCAACGCCAACCCGCCACATCAGGTTGCGCTCCCTATTGCGTCACATGCGCGCTGGTGATGATCCTTTTCGCCTCATCGACCGCTTCAAGCACCTGCTGGGTTCCATCCCGCGTGCCGACCACAGCTTTGCTCGCCGGATTATGCAGTCCAGGAAGCGCATTGTAGATGTCGGTAACCTTGCTGGCGACCATGTAGATGATCTCGCCGTTCGGAGCCGTCAGCTTCATTATCGGCACCTTCTTGCCAAGATCGGCGACGAGGGAGTCGAGCGGGGTCGCAACAAAGAGCCGGGTGTTGGCAAAGTCGATGACCGTGGCGCCTGCGGGCTCGTCGCTCGCGAAGGCTTTGCGGACGCGCCAAATCTCACCGAACTGGACCACCTGGGCGCCACCGTCGCGAAGATTGACGACGATGCCATCGTCGGACATGCCCGTAATCTTTCCCGGATGGTTTCGTCCAAGGAAGTTCTTCGGGCCCGTCGGGGGGCGTGCGGGGGGCGTCTGCGACAGGGCAGGGGAACCGGCGTCGATAGCACCACATGGCGTGCTGATCGCCGCCAGGACAACAAGCAGAACCCCTCTCGCAAGCATCACCGGCCCTCTAAATGTGAATTGCGCGCTTATCGACAGCGAGCGCCGCTTCCTTGATGGCTTCGCTGAGTGTCGGATGGGCGTGGCAGGTTCGCGCGAGGTCCTCCGCAGAGCCGCCGAATTCCATGAGCACGGCCGCCTCGGCGATCATGTTGCCGGCATCGGGGCCTATGATATGAACGCCGAGAACGCGATCGGTCCTGGCATCGGCCAGGAATTTGACAAAACCTTCGGTCTGCCGGTTCACCTTTGCGCGGCCATTGGCGGTAAAGGGGAATTTGCCGACACTGTAGGCGATGCCGGCCTCTTTCAGCTCTTCTTCCGTCTGGCCGACGCTGGCAACCTCGGGATAGGTGTAGATGACGTTGGGGATCACGCCATAGTTCACGTGGCCACCCTTTCCCGCGATGATCTCTGCCGCTGCGACGCCCTCGTCCTCGGCCTTGTGCGCAAGCATCGGGCCGCGCACCACGTCGCCGATGGCGTAGATGCCCTTCACATTCGTTCTGAAATGGTCGTCGATCACGATGCGGCGCTTGTTGTCGATCTGGACGCCGGCGTTTTCGAGCCCAAGCCCTTCGGTGTAGGGGATGCGCCCAACGGCAACGAGCACAACGTCCGCCTCAAGCGTGTCCATGGAGCCATTGCCATTGCTTGGTTGGACCTGCACCTTCAGAGGCCCAGAGCCATTCAATTGCACACCGGCGACTTTCTGGCCGAGCCGGAATTCCAGGCCCTGCTTTTGCAGAATGCGCTGAAACTGTTTGGCGACCTCGTTGTCCATGCCGGGGATGATGCGGTCCAGGAACTCGACCACCGTCACTTTCGCGCCAAGCCGCCGCCAGACCGAGCCAAGCTCCAGGCCAATGACCCCTGCGCCCACCACGAGGAGATGCCCCGGAATTTTGTCGAGGTCCAAGGCTCCGGTCGAGGAAACGATGTGCTTTTCGTCGATCTCGATGCCAGGGAGGCGGGCGACGTCGGAGCCGGTGGCGATGACGATCGCCTTCGTCTCCAGGATTTTCTGCTCGTCCCCATCTACCGGCTGAACGAGTACCTTGCCGGGAGCGGCGATGCGGCCCGTGCCGTGATAGGTGTCGACCTTGTTCTTCTTGAGAAGAAAGTCGACGCCCTTGACATTGCCGTCAACGCCTTCCCGCTTGTACTTCATCATCGCGGGCAGATCGAGTTCGGGCTTCGCCTTGATGCCCATCGCCCCGAACCCGTGCTCTGCTTCCTCGAAAAGCTCGGACGCGTGTAAGAGCGCTTTCGATGGGATGCAGCCGACATTCAGGCAGGTGCCGCCGAAAGTCCGGCTCTTTTCCACGACCGCCGTCTTGAGCCCGAGCTGCGCGGCCCGGATCGCACAGACATACCCGCCGGGACCAGTACCAATCACGATGAGATCGTATGCGTCACCCATCCCCACATCTCCCTTCGCGCTAGCGCTTCGCCGTCCTTATCCCGCCGTCATCCCGGAAAGGAGAAGCCTTATCCGGGATCGCAATAAACCAAAACGCCTATCTTTTGGCGATCCCGGCTCGCGCTTCTAGGCCGGGACGACAATGCGTTGGCCAGATCAGCGAAGCCTGCTTAATGTTCATCTGAATCTTTCTTCTTATGCGGCGCGTGAAATGCCCAGATATGTCCGAAGGGGTCGCGCACGCGCCCATAACGCGCGCCCCAGAATGTGTCCTGGGCGGCCATGGTGAGCGTCGCACCCGCTTTTACCGCCTGTTCGATGGCTTCATCGACCTGTTTCGGCTTCTTGAAGTCGAGATGAAGGGAGATGGACGTGCCGCCCGCAGTGCCGGGCGGAGCCATGCCGCTGGGCATTTCCGGAAAACTGTCGGACAATTTCAGCGCGCCGCCGTTCACTTCGAGTTCGGCGTGCATGACGCGCTTGCCGTCCTTGGCCATCATCACCGACGACTTTTCCGCGCCGAAGGCCCTTTCATAGAAGTCGATAGCGTCGAGACCGCCATCGACAATGAGATGTGGGACGAGCCTGTGCTTACCCATGGCGCTTTCCCTCCAGAACGCCCTGGCAGGCCGGGCGCGAAATCCTGGCTTCATCCTTCGACAGGCTCAGGATGAGGCCGAGTATTTTCAGCGAGTTACTCTCATGGTGAGCCTGTCGAACCATGGGCAACATTTAGGATCCTGCTAGAGGCCGAGGATGAGCCGCTGCGGATCTTCCAGGGCCTCTTTCACTTTGACAAGGAACGTGACCGCTTCCCTGCCATCGACGAGGCGGTGATCGTAGGACAGCGCGAGATACATCATCGGCCTGATTTCGATCTTGCCCTGCATGGCTATCGGGCGCTCCTGGGTCTTATGCATGCCGAGAATGCCCGACTGCGGCGCATTCAGGATCGGCGTGGACATCAGCGAGCCATAAACGCCGCCGTTCGAGATGGTGAAGGTTCCGCCCTGCATCTCTTCGAGGCCGAGCTTGCCGTCGCGCGCGCGCTTGCCGAAGCCCGCGATCTCTTTCTCGATTTCGGCGATGGATTTCTTGTCCGCATCCCTAACGACTGGCACGACGAGCCCGCGCTCGGTGCCGACCGCGATGCCGATATGGTAGTAATTCTTGTAAACGATGTCGTCGCCGTCGATTTCGGCGTTGACGCTCGGGATGTCGTGCAATGCGTGGATGCAGGCCTTCACGAAGAAGCCCATGAAGCCGAGCTTCACAGCATGCTTCTTCTCGAACAGATCCTTGTAGCGGTTGCGCATTTCCATGATCGTCGTCATGTCCACCTCATTGAAAGTGGTGAGCATGGCTGCGGTGTTCTGCGCTTCCTTGAGCCTGCGCGCGATGGTCTGGCGAAGCTTCGTCATGCGGACGCGCTCTTCCCGCGCTTCGACAGGAGGCGTGTAGGGCGCGCGCGGCGCTTGCGCCGGGGGGGTCTGGATTTTGCCGAAACTGATTGGGGCTGCCGAGGGCGATGCGCCACCCTCGATCACGGCAAGCATGTCCCCCTTTGTCACGCGGCCATCCCTTCCCGTACCGGTGACGGCAGTGGGACTAATGCCGCTTTCTTCGGCAAGGCGTCTCACGGATGGCGCGAGCGTATCCGTATTTTGCGAGCGCGAAGGGGCCGGTTGCGGCGCGCTGGGGCGCGTTTCCGGGGCGGGTGCTGCCGCCTGGATTGGAGCGGGCTTGGCTTGCGCCGGTTGCGCGGCGGGTTTCGCCGCCGAAACCGATCCAGCCGCTGCTCCCTCGGCAATGGAGCCAAGGACCGTGCCAACGGCGACGGTCTCCCCCTCCTTCACTACGATTTCCGAGATCACGCCCGCGGCGGGCGCGTTGACCTCCAGTGTCACTTTGTCGGTTTCGAGCTCAGCCAAGGCTTCGTCAGCTTTGACTGCGTCTCCGGCCTTCTTGAACCATTTGCCGATTGTGGCTTCCGTCACCAACTCGCCAAGCGTGGGAACGACGATCTCAATGGCCATGCGCAGATCCTTCGCAAGCATCGAAAGCAGGAACCGCAAGGGGTTAGTCATGTCGCGGTCCGAAAAAGAGATAAGCCAGCTCTATCGCCGCTGCCGCGGCGTCAGCAGCTAGGCTTGTAACGACAACGCCTCGTCAAGGAAAGCGTGGAGTTCGGCGGCGTGCTTGCTCATGAGGCCAGCCGCAGTGGAAGCGCACGCGGGCCGTCCGACATAGCGCGGGCGCCGGGAGTCCGCGCCGATGTGATCGAGCACCCATTCGATGTTGGCTTCGATGAAAGTCCATGCGCCCTGGTTCTTCGGCTCCTCCTGGCACCAGACGATTTCCGCGCTCGGGAACCGGCTCAGTTCCTGGATAAGAGCGCGCGCCGGGAACGGATAAAGCTGCTCAACGCGCAAGAGGTAGATCTCGCCGTTGCGGCGGAGTTCGCGCTCTTCGAAAAGATCGTAGTAGACCTTGCCGGAACAGAGAACCACACGCTGGATTTCCGCATCCGGAACGAGTTTCACCTTCTCGCTGCCGCCAAGTTCGGCATGATCACAGAGGACGCGGTGGAAGGTGGTCTCCGGCCCGAAATCCTCGATGGGGGACACGACCCGCTTATGCCGCAGGAGCGACTTCGGCGACATCAGGATCAGCGGCTTGCGGAAACCCCGATGAAGCTGACGCCTGAGGATATGGAAGTAGTTCGCGGGCGTGGTGCAGTTCGCAACCTGCCAGTTGTCTTCCGCCGAAAGCTGCAGATAGCGCTCAAGGCGCGCCGAGGAGTGTTCCGGGCCTTGTCCTTCATAGCCATGCGGCAGAAGCAGGATCAGGCCCGACATGCGCAGCCACTTCCGTTCGCCGCTCGCCAGGAACTGGTCGATCACAACCTGCGCGCCGTTGGCGAAGTCGCCGAATTGAGCCTCCCAGAGCACAAGCGTATTCGGCTCCGCGAGGCTGTAGCCATATTCGAAGCCCAGCACGGCCTCTTCGGAGAGCATCGAGTTGATGACCTCGAAGCGGGCCTGCTTGTTCGAGATATGGTTCAGCGGGATGTACTGCTCCTCGTTCAGCTGGTCGGTGATCACCGAATGCCGCTGCGAGAAGGTGCCGCGTTCGACATCCTGGCCGGAAAGCCGGACGGGGAAGTTTTCCTCAAGCAGCGTCCCGAACGCAAGCGCCTCGCCCATGGCCCAGTCGATGCCGCGCCCTTCCTCGATCATTTTCCGCCGGTTGGCGAGCAGCCGCTCGATCGTCTTGTGCGGCGTGAAGTCCTTCGGGACTTCGGCGAGCTTCGTGCCGATCCGCTTCAGCGTATCGATGCTGACGCCGGTATGGCCGCGGCGAGGCCCTTCCTCGGCGAGCGTGATGCCCGACCAGCGTCCATCGAGCCAGTCCGCCTTGTTGGGCCGGTAGCTCTCGGAGGCTTCGAATTCGGTTTCCAGCATGTCCCAGAAGTCAGTGCGGATCTTCTCCGCCTCTGCCTCCTTGACCAGGCCTTCTTCGGCGAGCCGCTTGGAATAGATCGAGACGACGCTCGGCAGCCCGCGGATTCGCTTGTACATCAGGGGCTGCGTGAAGGACGGCTCGTCGCCCTCGTTGTGGCCGTGCCGCCGGTAGCAGATCATGTCGATCACGACGGGCTTGTGGAACCGCTGCCGGAACTCCGTTGCGACGCGCGCGCAATGAACCACGGCCTCGGGATCGTCGCCGTTCACGTGGAAGATCGGCGCCTCGATCATGCGGGCGATGTCGGACGGGTAGGGCGAAGAGCGCGAGAAGCGCGGCGCGGTGGTGAAGCCGATCTGGTTGTTGACGATGAAGTGAATCGAGCCGCCGGTGCGGTGCCCCTTCAGGCCGGAAAGGCCGAAGCACTCCGCGACCACGCCCTGGCCCGCAAACGCCGCGTCGCCATGCAGAAGAAGCGGGAGGACCTCGGAGCGGCTCTTGTCGTGGCGCTGATCCTGCTTCGCGCGAACTTTGCCGAGCACGACGGGATCGACGATCTCAAGGTGCGACGGGTTCGCCGTCAGCGACAAGTGCACCTGATTGCCGTCGAACTCGCGGTCGCCGGAGACGCCGAGGTGGTATTTGACATCGCCCGAGCCCTCTACGTCGTCCGGGTTGGCGGAGCCACCCTTGAATTCGTGGAAGAGCGCGCGATAGGGCTTGCCCATCACATTGGTTAGCACGTTGAGCCGGCCGCGATGCGGCATGCCGATGACGATTTCCTTCACGCCGAGCTGGCCGCCGCGCTTGATGATCTGCTCGAGCGCGGGCACCGCCAATTCCGCGCCTTCAAGGCCGAAGCGCTTCGTGCCGGTATATTTCTTGTCGAGAAATCTCTCAAAGCCCTCGGCCTGGACGAGCTTCGTCAGGATCGCCTTCTTGCCGAGGACGGTGAACTCCACCTCTTTGTCGGGACCCTCGACGCGCTCCTGAATCCAGAGCTTCTGCTCGGGCGAGGAGATGTGCATGAACTCGTAGCCGATGGCGCCGCAATAGGTCCGGCGCAGAATGTCGATGATCTGCCTGAGACTCGCGGTCTCAAGGCCGAGCACATTGTCGATATAGATCTGATGATCGAGATCGGCGGTCGTGAAGCCATAGCTCGCCGGATCGAGTTCCGGATGGGCGCGGGCCGGGGTCAGCCGAAGCGGATCGAGGTTGCCGATCAAATGGCCGTTTACGCGATAGGCCCGAATCAGCATGAGGGCGCGAACCAACTCGCGGGTGGCCCTGAAGGCCTCCTCGCGGCTGATTTCGACGCCTTCCGTTTGCGCCTTGACGCTGATTTTGTGGCTGATCTCTTGCTCTTCGCGGCCCCAATCGGCAGCGAATGCGTTGAGAAGCTCGCCTTGTTCGTAAGGCGAGCCGTTTTTCGGCTTCCAGGAAGGGCCGCCGGTCTCGGCGAGGACCGTGTCCTTCCGTTCCTTCAAATCCGTGAAAAAGGCGCGCCAGTCCGCCGTGACCGAACCGGGGTTCTCCTGAAAGCGCTCATAGAGATCTTCGATGTAGGAGGCGTTCGCTCCGTCCAGAAAAGACGTCCTCAGGAATGCTTCGTTAAGATTTTCCCGTCTCACGGCAATCACCTTTCAGGCGCTAAAGGCGGACTACGCCGCAACAGCCGGTCCGCTTTCGCCTGACAAGCGGGTCAGCCCTTCAAGACTTCAACAAGCGTGCTTCCGAGGGCGGCGGGCGATGGAGAAACCGTGATTCCGGCCGATTTCATGGCCTCGATCTTATCGCCAGCGGACCCCTTGCCGCCTGCAATGATCGCGCCAGCGTGGCCCATCCGACGGCCGGGAGGAGCGGTAACGCCCGCGATAAAACCTACCATCGGCTTCTTCTTCCGCGATGACTTGTAGAAGGCAGCCGCCTCCTCCTCCGCCGAGCCGCCGATCTCGCCGATCATGATGATCGACGTGGTCTCGTCGTCCGCCAGAAGCATTTCGAGGACGTCGATGTGCTCGGTGCCTTTCACGGGGTCGCCGCCGATGCCTATGCAGGTCGTCTGTCCAAGCCCGGTCATCGTCGTCTGGTGAACTGCCTCATAGGTAAGGGTGCCGGAGCGCGAAACAATACCGACGCTGCCGCGCTTGTGGATGTGCCCCGGCATGATGCCGATCTTGCATTCGCCCGGCGTGATGACGCCGGGGCAGTTCGGGCCGACCAGCCGCGATTTCGATCCGGCGAGCGCGCGCTTCACCTTCACCATGTCCATCACCGGGATGCCCTCCGTGATGGCCACAATGAGCGGGATCTCGGCGTCGATGGCTTCGAGGATGGCGTCGCCCGCGAAAGGCGGCGGCACGTAAATCGCTGTCGCATTGGCGCCCGTCTTCTCGACCGCCTCCTTGACGGTGTCGAAAACCGGGATGCCCAGATGTTTCGTTCCGCCTTTTCCGGGGGTGACGCCGCCGACCATCTTCGTGCCGTAAGCAATCGCTTGCTCGGTATGAAACGTGCCTTGGGCGCCGGTAAGACCCTGGCATATCACTTTCGTGTTACTGTCAACGAGGATGGCCATCGGATTGCCTTGTCTGGTTCTTGCTGCGTTTTTGGTGATTGATGCGAGTGAGAAGAGCGTTGAGCTCATCCAGCAACTTCAAAACGTTCTGCCTGCTCTTCATGGAAACTCCCTGCTGATTCGATGAAGGGGTTGATTGCTGTAACGCTTCCATAGACCTGCCCGTGGTTCAGGTCTTCGGTGTAGATGATGGGGGCACCAGCGGCTTCGGCCGCCGCTACAATGGCGCCATCCCAGTAGGAGATCCCGTAGCGCCTGGAAACGTCGATTCCTGATCGGACGATGCCGGCGTCCACTGCTACGCAATGCTGCTGGCAAAGGAGATCGACCCAAGCCTGTGCGCGATCTTCGGTCATAGGGGGGCGCATCTTCCTGGTTGATGTGGTGTAGAACTCGGCCAGAACCTGGCCCGATATTCCAAACTCTCCGTCGTCGATAAGCCTACTCGCGATCCTTCTCTTCCTCGGATCGTCCTTCGAGGCCGCGTAAATCAGGATGTTCGTGTCGAGAAAGCATGGGACGGTCATAAAGTTCTTCCCAATTCCACTTCCAATCCGTCATGCCCGCCGCCGTCTCTTCGCTCAAACGAACGAGCTCTTTTCTTGCGCGGGCTGCGGCTTCCTTCCTGACTTGCTCCGCAAGCGAGGCAAGATAGTCTCGCACCAACCCATTCACGGTTGTGTTTTTCTCAGCAGCGAGCTTGCGAACAGCAGCAAGGACCTCATCATCGACAGCCAGAGTTATGTTTTTCATCTCCACAGCCCATCTTACACAGCATCGCCACTGTGTAAGATGGGCTGCGTAAGCGTCTTCTGTCAAGCCGCCTTCTTCACCTCACGGACGATCTTCTCGGCGGCATCGGCGAGATTGTCCGCCGGGATGACCTTAAGCCCCGATTTCTTGATGATGTCCTTGCCGAGTTCGACATTCGTGCCTTCGAGCCGCACCACGAGAGGCACAGCCAAGCTCATCTCGCGCGCCGCCGCGATGATCCCTTCCGCGATGATGTCGCAGCGCATGATGCCGCCGAAGATGTTGACCAAAATGCCTTTCACGTTCGGGTCGGAAAGAATGATCTTGAAGGCCTCGGTCACTTTCTCCTTCGTGGCGCCGCCGCCCACGTCGAGGAAGTTCGCAGGCTCCTCGCCGTAAAGCTTGATGATGTCCATCGTCGCCATGGCAAGGCCCGCGCCGTTCACGAGGCAGCCGATCGCGCCGTCGAGCTTCACATAGGACAGGTCATAGCGGGACGCCAAAACCTCCGCCGGGTCTTCTTCGTCGAGATCGCGCAGGTTCAGGATTTCCGGGTGACGGTAAAGCGCGTTGCCGTCGAAATTCAGTTTCGCGTCGAGACAGACGAGGTCGCCCTTTTCGGTCACGATGAGCGGGTTGATTTCGAGAAGGCTCATGTCCTTCTCGGTGAACGCCCTGTAAAGGTTGCCGATCAGGTTCACGCACTGCCGGATCTGGCCGTCCTTCAGGCCGAGCGCGAAGGCGACCTGCCGGCCGTGGAATTGCGAGTAGCCGGTCGCCGGGTCGATGTGGAGGGTGAAGATTTTCTCAGGCGTCTTGTGAGCCACCTCCTCGATATCCATGCCGCCTTCGGTCGAAGCGATGATGGCGACGCGGGAGGTCACGCGGTCGATCAGGAACGAGAGATAGAGCTCCTTCGCAATGGCGGCGCCCTCCTCGACGAGGAGGCGTTTCACAACGCGCCCCGCCGCGCCTGTCTGAATGGTCACGAGCGTGTTCGACAGCATCTGATCCGCGAAGAGCCGGACATCGTCGATGGACTTCGCAATGCGCACGCCGCCCTTCTCGCCCGCCTCGGGCTCCTTGAAGTGGCCCTTTCCACGGCCGCCGGCATGAATCTGTGCTTTCACAACCGTGACGGGTCCACCTAGCTCTTTCGCGACCGCTAAGGCTTCCTCGGGCGCGAACGCCGCATGCCCGCGCGGGACCGGAACGCCATAATCTCTGAGGATCGCCTTGGCCTGATATTCATGCACATTCATGGGTCAGCTCTTGTCGTGAGAGAGGAGGGTATCCGGAAAAAAGAAGCCGCCGGTGAAGGCGGCCTTGACACTAAGCGGAGGGCTGTTGAAGTCCGGGCGCAATGCGCATGCAAGCATCGACGAGGTTCTGCACCGCTTCCACGGAGCGCTTGAAGTCGAGCCGCTCGTGCGTGTTGAGATCGATCTCGATCACGCGTTCCATGCCCTTGGCGCCGATCACGCAAGGAACGCCGGTATAGAGGCCCTTCACACCGTATTCGCCTGTCAGGTAGGCCGCGCAGGGCAGAACGCGCTTCTTGTCCTTGAGGTAGGATTCGGTCATGGCGATGGCCGAAGCGGCCGGTGCATAGAACGCCGAACCGGTCTTCAGGAGCTTCACCACCTCGGCGCCGCCATCGCGGGTCCGCTGGACGATTTCGTTTACGCGTTCAAGCGTGATCCAGCGCATCTTGATGAGGTCTGGCAGGGGAATGCCCGCAACCGTTGTATAACGCGGCAGCGGCACCATCGTGTCGCCATGCCCGCCAAGCACGAAGGCCGTCACATCTTCGACGGATACATCGAATTCGCGCGCAAGGAAATAACGGAAGCGCGCGCTGTCGAGCACGCCCGCCATGCCGACCATCTGGTTTTTCGGCATGCCGGTCACGCGCTGCAGCGCCCAGACCATGGCGTCGAGCGGGTTGGTAACGCAGATCACGAAGGCATTGGGCGCATATTTCTTGATGCCTGCGCCGACCTGCTCCATGACCTTCAAGTTGATTTCGAGAAGGTCGTCGCGGCTCATGCCGGGCTTGCGCGGAACGCCAGCGGTCACAATCACGACATCCGCGCCCTTGAGGTCGGCGTAGTCGTTGATACCCACGAAAGCGCCGTCGAAGCCATCGACCGGCGAGGATTCGGCGAGGTCGAGCGCCTTGCCCTGCGGCAAGCCCTCCATAATGTCGAACAGCACAACGTCGCCCAGCTCCTTGAGGCCGATCAGATGGGCCAGCGTGCCGCCGATCATGCCCGACCCTATGAGTGCTATTTTGGCGCGTGCCATGCAGTCCTCCTTGACCTTCGTTCTTGCGATCCCAGCGCGTGCCTCTGGGTATCCGCATTTCCGCCGTGCTGCAACATATGCTAGAGTTTAGCATTGCGCGCGGGCGATCATAAGCGGAAATGCGTCGCGTCTCGCCTGCTTTTTGCAGGAGCCGGCCCCCGCAAAATTCTAAAGCAAACATCATTGCTGGCTTCGCCAACGTTGGGTCTGTTCCATCCGGCGCTGCGCAAACGCAGGCGGCAGTCTTTTTACCTTTTCCTTGACTGCGGACGATTGCTTCGCCAAGCGTGTTCTCAGATTGCGCGCTTGTCTGACGTCCGAGGGAGACTTATCTCAGCCACGGGCTTTTTGCAGACCGCCGCAGGGCTCTATATTCACATGCAATAGGCTATTGCACAGGCATATCCGGGTGATTCACGCATGGCTATCTCGCTCTTCGGCAGCGCCGGCGCCAAGAAAAATGAAAATGCAGGCGATCTGATCAAAGATACAACGACGCAAACTTTCGTGGCGGATGTTATCAACGCGTCGCGAAAGGCGCCCGTGATTGTTGACTTCTGGGCGCCGTGGTGCGGCCCTTGCAAGCAACTCACCCCCGTCCTTGAAAAAGTCGTCAGGGAGGCGCGGGGCGCAGTTCGCCTCGTCAAGATGAATACCGACGAATATCCGGACGTGGCGGCGCAGCTCGGCGTGCAGTCGATCCCTGCCGTTTTCGCTTTCAAGAACGGCCAGCCCGTCGACGGCTTCATGGGCGCCTTGCCGGAAAGCCAGGTCCGCGCCTTCGTTCAGCGCGTTGTTGGCTCGGATGGAGGCGGCGAGGCTGGCCTCGAAGAGGCGCAGGCCGCATTTGCGGCGGGCGATGTCAGCGGCGCGGCGGCGCAGTTCGCGGCGATCCTGCAGGCCGATCCGGAGAACGTGGACGCGATCGGCGGCCTCGCGAAATGCTACATTCAAACCGGTGACCTGACCCGGGCGGAGCAGACGCTCGGTCTCGTCCCGCCCGCGAAGCAGACCTCGGACAGCTATCGCAGCGCAAAGGCGGCCCTGGATCTCGTGAAGAAGGCGGGGACGAAGTCCGACGCCAAAGGGCTGGAGCAAGCCGTCGCCGCTAATCCGCTGGACTGGGAGTCACGCTTCAAACTCGCGCTGGCCCTCAACGCAAGAGGCCAGCGGCGCGAAGCCATGGATCATTTGCTTGAGATCGTGCGGAAAGATCGCACATGGAACGATGACGCGGCCAGAAAACAGCTTATCGAGATTTTCGATGCGTGGGGGCCGAAAGATCCGCTGACGCTGGAGGGGAGGCAACGCCTCTCATCGGTTTTATTTTCTTGACGCCGGTTTCCGGCGAAGGAGGCCTTTTGGGGATCACGGACCGATACCGATCGCTGGCCGATCTGCCAGCGCAATTGCCGGTGTTCCCGCTTCAGGGCTGCATCCTGCTTCCCCGCTCGAACCTGCCTCTGAACATTTTCGAGCCCCGCTATCTGGCCATGGTGGACGACGTCATCGCCGGGAACCGCGTCATCGGCATCGTGCAGCCGCTGGGCGCCGAGGAGGAGTCGCCAGCGTCGAAAGGGCATCCTTTGCGCCAGATCGGTTGCGCGGGAAGGCTTTCCGCCTTTTCCGAAACCGACGACGGGCGGCTCCTTGTCACCCTCACGGGCATCTGCCGCTTCGACATCCTCGGAGAGACAAGGACAGCCAAGCCCTATCGCATTTGCGACGCCAACTTTGCTCCGTATCAGAAGGACCTGGTGCGCGGATATGGCCAGAACGCCGTGGATTGGCCTCGCTTTCTGCAGGTCTTGAAGACCTATCTGGATGCGCGCAATCTCTCCGCGGACTGGGACAGCATTCAGCGCTCGCCGACGGAGCTTCTCATCAACACCCTGTCGATGATCAGCCCGTATGGGCCGGAGGAGAAGCAGGCTCTCCTGGAAGCGCCCGATTTGAAAGCGCGCTCCGAGGTGCTCATGGCGCTGGCGGAGATGGAGATCGCCGCGCCGGGTTCCGGACCTGGGACAAGCCTTCACTAGCGTAACGCGCCGGGAACTGCCAAAACGGTGTCCGGCATCACATCACTCCTCAGGCACATTCAGCAAGAAAGTTCTGCGCCATGGACGCTTCTGAGACGAAAGACGAGATCGACCCGCTCCTCCTCCAGATCCTGGTGTGTCCGGTGACAAAGCAGGCGCTCATTTACGACAGGGAAGCCCAGGAGCTTGTCAGCAAGGCGGCCGGGCTCGCCTATCCGGTGCGCAAGGGCATTCCGATCATGCTTCCGGAAGAGGCGCGCAGGCTCGACGACCACGCCGGCGCAGCTTAGGCGGAAGAGGCGAAAGGGCTGGAGACAGTGTATGGCCTATCTGGGGATCGGCACGCCGTTCGTGAGAGGCGCGGCGCCTTCCTGGGCCGATACTCCTGCTGCAATCATGAAGCCACCTTCTCTCTTGCAATCTTGGGCGCTAAGTCCCGGCATAGGCTGGACGTTTACATTCGTTCATAACTATGAAATTGTAGCGGAAATCAAATGTACTTTGTGCCCGATTTAAATGATTTGGGATTGATGCCATGCCGCGAAATAGCGGAGCTGACGCTGGTCCGGCCCAGCTAGCGAAACGCCTGCCCATCGTGGCAGCAACCCTGAAATTCTCCCAGACAAAAAGAACGCCGTCACCGCGGGGCGCGTTATCCGCAACGCCGCCGCGGCTCAAGTCCATCGACGTCTTCCGTGGCGCAACCATTGCCGCGATGATCCTTGTGAACGCCCAATTCTCGCGCGAGGATAGCTACAGCGAATTCGCGCACGCCGCGTGGAATGGCTGGACCTTCGCCGATACGATCTTCCCTTGTTTCCTCTTCATCGTGGGTGTCTCGCTCACGCTCTCCACCGCATCGCGCCTGGCGCGGGGGGAGAACCATGCCCGTCTCCTCTGGCACGCCGCGCGAAGGGCGGTGCTCCTCTTTGCATGCGGACTGGCGATTGACTACGTGCGCATCCCCGTCCGCGAATTCCCTTTCGTGGGCTTCTGTGATCACCTCCAGATCTCAGGCGTTTTACAGATGATTGCGGTCTGCTACCTCGGCGCCTTCCTCATCTACCGGTGGGCTGGGTTGCTCGGAGCAACCGTTGGGATCGCGGTCCTCAATCTGTTGTACCTCTGCCTCTTGTACCTTTACCCGGTGCCGGGGTGTGGCGCCGGTTCCCTGGACCTAAGCTGCAACTTTCCGGACTATCTCGACAAGATTGTGCTCGGCGGCTTCCGGTGGGAGCTTTCGCAGGCTGTTGTGGGCGCCATGCTTCCCGCCACGAGCACCGTCCTGTTCGGTGTGCTGGCGGGAGAGTTCCTGCGGAGCGAACGGCGTCCGCGATCGCGGTTCCTTGGGTTGCTGGGCGGTGGGATTGTCTTGATCGCCGCAGGCCAATTGATGTCCGTGTGGGTGCCGATCAACAAGCAGCTCTGGACAACCTCCTTCGCCGTCTTCATGGCCGGACTGGCTGCAGCGGGTCTGGCCTGCTCGATCTGGCTTGTCGATGGCTCACCGAAGCGGCGCTGGTTCAGGCCGCTGGAGATCTTTGGATCGAACGCAATCGCGGCCTACCTGATATCGCGGCTCGTGCAGAACTTGCCGCGGGTCCACGTCTTAGGGCTATCGCTTTACACCGATGTCCTCGAACGTGTGGCAAGCCCGCCGAACGCGTCCATGCTGTTCGCGATGGTGGTCCTGGCCACCGTATACTTGGCGGTTTGGTTCATGGATCGCCGCGGCTGGCATCTGAAAATATAGAGATGCCGTACACGGTGCGCCCCCTGACCTCTCAGGGAACTGAAGATGGCTACCGGCTCGTCCCGGCCCCCTTGCGCGCCTTGTCTCCGGGCGTGTTCGATCGCAAGCGGTCGGCGCTTGGGCGGATCGTTTGGAAGGTAGGATGCCCGTTAGGCTCGCAGGATCATTTCGATCACTGTGGAACCGTTCCCGTTCTTTAAGTTTTCGCCTTCCCAGCAAACGCCCGTTTCTGCAAATCCGAGGCCTTCATAAAACTTCTTTGCCGGAGCGTTAAAACGCAGAAGCGCAACGGTGGTATCGTTGGTCCTATCGATAAATTGGCGCGCCGAATCCCAAAGCTTGCGGCCGATCTTCTTCCCTTGAAATGCGGGAACAATATAAATCTCGGCCAGATTGTTTTGCTCCGAACCCCGAACGACAGTACAGAATCCGATCACTTCCTTGTTCACTTTGGCGACAAATGTTTCTGATTGCCGCGGCGGGTTTTTCTGTAACCTTTGAACATCGTTCCTGGGTTTTGACTTGTCCTCTTTTGTGATAGTCTCGTCGTCGTGTGAAGAGGCCGAGCGTATCTTATTTATACCATCAGCACTACGGCATGATTCTTCGTTCGCGTTGTTCGCAAGCGATGATCTATATCGGATGAATCGAATGCCATTCGTATCCTCGGGACCTGCGATGGAGATTTCTATCAATACTGCCTCCTTTCGTTTGGTCTTATTTATTAGGTCAAAGCGGCTGAATCGTGCCGCGTTTATCGAGGTCAGGGGAATCGCGGGCGCCATGGCAGACTGCGTGCACCTCACTTTTTGAAGCCCACTGCTAAGCAAAGTTCGCGAGACACGCCAACGCGATCGCCGCCACCGGCATCCCGGAAAGGCGAGCTTGGCCGGGATCACGATCCGGGCGGGCAGATTAGCGAATTTTTCTTAGCTCTTCAATCGCCCTGGTCGCGGCGCTCCTCCTGGTTGGGGAGCATTTAATTTTTTGGGCGAGGGGGCCAATGAAGCTCACCGCTTTTGATGCCCTTCGGCAAGTTGCATTTCTCTCCTGTACACGAAAAGCCGCCAAGCGGACTGCATTGCGAACAATAGCTGGCACAATAGGAGGACGAACTATTCGTGCACTTCACCCCGTCTGTCGCCCACACCTCGGGTACGATACTCGCCGCAAATCCCAGAAGGCAAACGAAGATTAAACCTAAGCGCATTTCGATTATCCGAACAAGTGCCAATAGTGCGATTATAGTTACGGAAGTGAAGGCTAGACCGGCGACCGTACAGCCGGCAGTTGCTCGTGAAGAGCAATTTCCTCGACAGTTGGCGCTTTGAAGTGCTCGCATTGGACGCGCTGACCGGGCTTGTCGCCGCTTTTGATAAAGCACGGCAATCTGAACATGCGCCGGTATTCCGACCCACCATTGAGATCGGTGTAGCCGATGCCTTCTTCGCATGTTTCGTGCCGGGCCATCGACCGGAAATGAACGCACCAGCCGGGTGCAAAGCCCGACTCACTCTTGCTTTTAGCCAATCCGGCGTCTTTGCAGGACATCTCTTTTAAAACCAATCCGGGTTGCAATTTGCTGTTAAGCCTCGATGGCGAGCGGAGAAACCAAATCTGAGCGTCGATCGTGCTCGCGATCTTGCCGAACAAGGCGGCCGTCGTCTGAAACGAGGGCAGAAAGATCCCGTTCTGAGAATTTCCCCACTCTGAAGGGAGCTCATTCGCCTTTTTTTATGTTATCCTGCTATTGTTGTCGAGAAGTTTTTCATTTTATTTTCTCTTTAGGAATGTCATGAGAAGGCGCACTGCCACAATTACAACGGATATCGCTTCTTAAGTTTCAAAAATACCATATTTTTGTCGGTTTATTCTCTCGAAAAGCGGATATCTTACTGTATTTCTAATCCGGTTAATCCACAAGATAAGTTCGCTTCCCGCGAAAGCAGGCGTCGCCGCTTGAGCGTTTTCCAAGACCCGCCACTCCCGCTGGCGGCCGAGGTTGTGCCGAGCTGCCGCATCATACGGTGCGCGGTTGCGACGACGGGTCTGAGCGGGCACGCCGATGCGATGGCGATTTTGAAGCGGCGGTCGGCCCGCTGGCAGGACGGTTGTTGAGTAACGGCAGGCTCGCCGGAAGGGGTCAGTCTGCGTGCGCAGCGCTTGCCTTGATAAACTCGATCGCACTGCTGATGTTCTTTCGTTGCTCTTTGCCCAGGAGCCGGTTCTTCAGCGGGTCAATGCCGGAGGCGGTGAGTTTTGCGTACGCGGCGGCCGATTCATGAGCCAAAGTCGGATCCAGCTGCATAGGCACGTATTTGCTGGCGCCATAGTAATCGACCTTGTAGTTCGCGATAATGGGAATGCGCCGCTCTAGGATTCGACGGATGAAGCCGAGCCGGTGATCGGACTTTCCCAAAGCCCGTTCAAGGATGTCCATGATCAGCGTGGTGCAGTTGTAATTGATCGTATTGTAAACAGAGTGCAATGCTTCCGACTGGCTCTTATCAATGGATTCGCGCAGAATGCTGTCAAGGCCGGAACTATTCAGCTTATCCTGGCTGGTCGGGTTGCCGGTCTGGTAGAATTCTTCGAAGCGCGTCTGTATGGACAACATGCGCACGATCTGAATGAAGGAGCCGCGTTCCCCACGCACCAGACCATATTCCTTTTTTGGATCGTCTTTTGTCCATTGGGCTTCAGCCGAAACCGCCAGGTTGGTGATTTTATTGCCCTCGCCCGTGAGCGGGGCAGGCAGTTGCCGCAACTGTTCCTCGCGGGACAGGCCGCGCAACCGGTTCAGCTCCTGCTCATCGGGCATTTCGGCCACAAGTTCCACCGGATTGTCCATTTCGATCCGCATCAGAGAATGGCCGGAGATAGGGCGCCCCAGAAAAGAAATCGGGAAAAACGAGCGGACAAAGTAAACGTTCCTGACCCCGGTTGTAGGCGCCCGCGCGATGTAGAATTTGCCGGAGTGATAAAAGTTGGCGATCAAACGTGTTTCCGGCCGCCCGTATCTTTCGGCGAGGACCGTAGCCGTCAGGTCAACCACCGGGCGGCGGACGTGCAGGTCGAGTTCCTGCCCCTGATGGTTCTCGTCAATGATTTTGGCTGGGCCGGGTTTGAATACGCCGCGGAGATACAAATCCTCGGCGCTGGGCAAGCCCTGAGCGAAAGCCGGCAGCACGGCGGCGCAAATCGCTGCGATAACTAGGCTGCGGACGAGCATGACCTCTCCTGGTGATCTGAGGACTGTTGACGAGGCCCGCGCCAAAAAATGGCGTGGGAACCTGTTCACGGGTTATGCCACATTTCCCATGCCGAAGCTCTTTTCGAGCGTTCATTCAAAAATTGAGCCGTCGCCGGTTGGCCTTGTAACGGTGACCTGCGCGCCGCCTCGCGAAGGAAATCGCTTGCACAGCCCCCTTCGCGCGTTGGCGAAACGGAAACAATCCGCTGAGCGCAAGGCCCGGCGCCCTTATGGCGAACACTTCGTTGCCGCCCCGATCTTGCGTTAATTTAAGTTCGTTAATTTCGGCGCGAAAAGACTTATTTCCCGCCTGATCTTGCGCCCCAAAATACCAAAAAATGTTGGCGGCCGCCTTCGCCGGGCGCGGGCAAGCTCCACAACTCATTGAAAAACCGCAGTATTCTGGCTATAGCCCAGAGGGTTAAGGGAATGTATTTTTGGCCGGAATGGGACGCGCAAAAGTCCGTTAAATATATCCCGGGCGCATATGTTAACGAGCCTCGCGTCGTTCGCAGCCGCGGCGGCGCAGGCGTCCTCTGGAAGTTTTCTTATGAAAATCAATGGCCTGCCTGGATTAACCTCTCGGCAAGGCGCTTTTTCATAAGATCGCGCCTCGATCAACCCGGACGCAAACACAAGCTGGCGCGAGGATTAAACGAAATGCGGCCTTTCGCACGACGCCTCCGAAAAGCCGGTTGGCCTGCAAGCCGGGTCCTGCGAGGGGGACGGCGATCCGGGCCGGGGAAACGATCAGACCGAATCGCCCCTGAGGAGCTTGGGGACGTCGCCGGTGAGGCCGGCCGCTTCCTTCATGAAGAAGTTCTTCAGTTGCGAGATGCGATCCACGGTGCGAAGCCCGGTGCTGCGAAGCATCCTCAGCGCAATGCTGTCGTTCGAGAACAGCGTGTTGATCGCAACCGCGGAGAAGGCGGATGTGGTGCTGTCGAAGCGCCGCCAACGTTCGTAGCGCTTGAGGATGCTCAACCCGCCGATGTCGAGGCCGAGGCGCGCGGCGTCGATCAAGGTCTCGGCCAGGGCGGCGACGTCCTTCAGCCCATGATTGAGCCCTTGCCCCGCGATCCAGTGCAGGCCGTGCGCCGCATCGCCGACCAGCACGAAGCGCGGGCGGACGAAATCGCGCGCGAGCGTCATTGTCAGGGGATAGGCTTTCGGCTCAGACAAAAGCGTGAGCGCGCCCAGCTCTGGCCCGAAACGGCGCGATAGCTCGGCCAGCACCGACTCGCGGCCTTCGCTGAGAATTTCTTTCGCTTCGCGGGCATCCTCCGTCCAGACCACGGAAACGCGATTTTCCGTCATGGGCAGAATGGCAAAGGGACCGGCAGGCAAAAAATGCTGGCGCGCGACGCCTTCGTGGGGGATCTCGATCCCGACTGTTGCGACAATGCCGGCCTTGTCCGAAGGCCAGACCGCGGTTCGGATGCCAGCCATGCTGCGCAGTTCGGAGTTGCGCCCGTCTGCCGCAACAAGCAGCCTGGCGCCGAGCGTGGTCCCGGAGCGGAGCTTGATTTCAACCTGCTGGTCCTCCATTTCGAAACTCGAAACGCTGTCGGGGGCGAAGATGCGGACATCTGCAGCGCCCTCTAGCGAGGCAATCAGAGCGCGGAGCAGATCCGCATTCTCCACGATGTAGGCTGTCGGCTCGCCGCTCGGCGTCTTTTCGGAATCGAGGTTGATGAGACTCGGCCGCACCGGCGCATCGAGCGCGGAATCGCTCAGCTCGATCCGGCGTATGGGTTCCGCCTTGTCCGCGATGGCGGGCCAGACCCCGATCACATCCAGCATCGCCTTGACGGACGCGGTCATCGCCACCGTCCGGCCATCCGCGATCAGCTCGCCGGGGCGGGGCAGGGCGCGCTGCTCGACGACCGCGATGGAAAACACGCCAGGAGCCTCGGCGGAGAGCGCGCGCGCCAGCGCTAGGCCGACAAAGCTTCCGCCGCAAATGACAATATCGAAACGGGTTTTCTCGCTCTCGTTCACGGCCGCCGCCTCTCTTTCCATGTCGCTTGACAGACCAATCTAGGCAACCGTTATGTCGGTGTATAGCGGGAGAAAAACCATGGCTGCTGTCGACGAACTGCTGACCACGCTCGATCTTGAGCAGTTGGAACAAAATCTGTTCCGCGGCCGCAGCCCGCAGAATGGCTGGCAGCGCGTGTTCGGCGGGCAGGTGGTGGGGCAGGCGCTCGTCGCCGCCGACCGCACGGTCGAGGAGCAGGACCGGCTTGCCCATTCGCTCCACGCCTATTTTCTTCGGGCCGGCGATCCAAAGGTGCCGATCATCTACGAGGTCGACCGCATCCGCGACGGCGGCAGCTTCGCGACGCGGCGCGTGATCGCCATCCAGCATGGGCACGCGATCTTCTCGATGGCTGTCTCCTTTCACAAGGCCGAGGCCGGTTTCGAACATCAGGCGGCCATGCCGGATGTGCCCCCGCCTGAAGCGCTGCCATCGGAGGAGGAGTTGCTGGCGCGCTTTCTTCCGAACATGCCGGAGGAAATGCGCTTCTACTGGGAAAAGGAACGCCCGATCGAACTGCGCCCCGTGGACCTTTCAAGGTACCTCTGCCGCGAGAAGCTGGAGCCGAAGCAATTTCTCTGGATCAAGACGAACGGCAGGCTGCCCGACAATTTCAGGCTTCATCAATGCGCGCTCGCCTATGCGTCCGATTTCTCGCTGCTGGACACGGCGCTGATCGCCCATGGCCGCGTGCTGTTCGATCCGCGTCTGATGCTGGCGAGCCTTGATCACGCGCTCTGGTTCCACCGGCCCTTCCGAGCGGACGAATGGCTTCTCTACGCGCAGGATAGCCCGAGCGCGCAGGTCGGGCGCGGCTTCTGCCGGGGAAGCATCTTCTCCCGCGACGGGCGGCTTGTCGCATCGACCGCGCAGGAAGGGCTGATCCGTGAAAAAGTGCGGAGGTGAGGCATAATTTCATCCGGGACATGCATGTGAAGGCGGGAGTTCGCTCGAACGCCTCCGTTCTGCTGCCTGCCTAGCGGATTGGTTGAGTGTCACTATCGCCGCCGGCATGATTGTGCTCCTTGTGTTCGAGAGCAACTCGCTTGCGGCGAAGCGCCTACGGCCGCTCTCTGGTTCTTTGCCGATGCTTACCGGGTGGTGATGACGGCCTCGAGATATTCGCTCGCCACCGCGCATGACCGATGCTCTTTCCGATGTGCTCAAGGGCGGGGTCTTCCTGGATGCTCGGTTCACCGCGCCGTGGGCCGTCAATGCCTACATCACAGCCCAAGACTGCAAGCCCATCTTCGCCAAACCTACCCACATGATCGCCTACCACTTTCTGATCGACGGCCGGATGCTTATCTCGGTTGAGGGTGACCCTGCGACGGAGGTTTGCTCCGGCGAGGTGGTGCTGCTGGGCACTTGATCGGCGACGCCGTGCGTGGCCTTGGTGAACATGTCGTCCGTGATGGTGCGCGGCCCAAATCCGTTACCTGGACTTTCCAGGATCCGTTATTTGCTGTAGCACCCGAGTCTTGACTGCAGCCGCGGCCTTGGGGGGCGGGCCGTTATCTTAAAGGCTATCTCCTGATGCGGCCGCCCTTGCGTATTGGATCAGGGTCGGCCATTACAGTCTCTGACTTCTTTCTCAAGCTCCAGCGGAGCACGCTGACATGGCCAATTCGGGCCGCTTTGTTTGGTACGAACTGGCGACGGCGAACGTAGAAAGCGCCAAGGCGTTCTATAGTGACGTCGTAGGGTGGGGCACGGGCGAAGTCTCCATGCCCGGTTCGACCTATACCCTGTTTACCGCGCGAGGCACTCCTGTCGCTGGCCTTACAAAATTGCTGGCGGACGCGGGGCAATCCGGCGTGAGACCCCAATGGATCGGGTATGTCGAGGTCGGCGATGTGGACGCAGCTGCAAAAACGGTCAAGAAGCTCGGTGGAACAGTGTATGTTCCGCCGACGGACATCCCTAACGTCAGCCGCTTCTCTCTGATCGCGGACCCGCAAGGGGCGACGATTGCCTTGATCATGGGGCGTGAGAAGAGTCAGGAGCAGCCCGCCCAGCCGAACGTGCCGGGACACGCTGTCTGGCGTGAGTTGCTCGCCTCCGACTGGGTGAAGTCGTTCACATTTTACAGTCAGCTGTTGGGCTGGCAAAAAGCTGGCTCATATCCAGGTCTGACCGGCGCCTATCAGGAGTTCTCTGCTGGAACGGAGCCGGTCGGCGGCATGTTCAACAACCCGGACATGCAAGGGTTTTCCATGTGGCTGTTTTATTTTAGCGTCCGCAATATTGAAGCGGCGGTGAGGCGCGTGCTGGCCGGCGGCGGCCAAATCCTTTATGGCCCCGTTGCAGTGCCAGGCAATGCTCGCATCGTTCAGTGTATGGACCCGCAGGGCGCCGCCTTCGGTCTGATGGACAGGCATATTCACGTTGCCGTCGGCTGCTACTCGCCGCGAGACCCGGCCGGGAAGCCTCGATGAAGGTAGCGGCCTTCAACGGGGCGGTGGTAAGATGCGATGATACTGGTCGATCAGGATGACGAGGTGCGGCCGAGGGCGAATTGTCCGACCGGGCCTTCACGATGGAATCCGATCCCGGTCATCTTTTCGAATTGATCGATGTTCGCGATCCCGATCGCGCATCCCCCAAGCCCCATCCCCGAAGCCATAAGATAAAGCGCTTCGGTGAGGACGCCGGCATCCTTGAGGATGAGCGCGTAGGCGATCGAGCTGTACTTCCACGAAACCCGGCCGAACCGCGCGGCGATCGTGACAAGGATCTGGGGCGGCGCGGTTACGCCCATTGCGGACGCGCCTTGCAACAAGAGCGCTCTGACATCGGCCGCGGGAACCTTGATGGGGACGAGTGCGTGGGCGCCGGCATCGTAATGATAGAGGCCGGGAGCAAGTCCTTCGCAGAGGTGAACCGAAAGGTAGAGTTCCAGCTCGGAACTCGCTCCCGCCGAGGGGTAGGGGCGGGCGACGGGAACCGGGCTGCCGGGCCGTGGCAAGGCACGCACGGCGCCGTCGAGAAATTGCGACAACTCGGCGAGCGTGATCGGCTGCCTGTCATCAAAGCTGCGGATGGAACGGGTTTCCCGGAAGAGCCTGGCGACCGGTGGCGCGGCTTCCTTTGGCGGCAGGACCGCGCAAAGATCGATTGTATTTCCCGGCCAGGAGGGGCGCAGCATCGGGAGCTCAGGAATGATGCCGCCATGCGGATAAACCCCGCCGGCGGGGTTGGCGTGCCGCCCCTCCGTGCTGCGCGCGTGAAAAAGAAGATCGTGGAAGTCCCAAAGGGCGAGGTCTTGATCGCCCTCGGCCAGTCGGGGATTGCTTTCGCGGACCGGATCGGTCTTGGAAACCATGTGAGAATCCGCCAGGAGGGCGAGAAGCTCGATACCCGGAAAACCGTCCTGCTGCCTGAGCTGCACGACTTGTTGCGGGGCTGAGAGCATTGCAATCAGGAAAGCGAGCTTCGGATCGCAGATCCTGATCAGAGCGCCGGCGCGGGGCGACTCCAGCACCATCTCGTTTCCCCGGCGCCGTAAATAGGCGAACCGCGACAGCACAAGGGTGTCAGTGTCGGCGAGGGGAGGCAGCTGTGGCCAGTAGCCGATAACTTGCGGCTCGACGACGATCAGGTCTTCAGAGGCGTTTCCAGGCCGCCCGATCCGATACTCCAACAGGCCATTGGCAGCGAGCCGCCGAACCAGAAGATCGATCTCCTTGTCCTTATTCTGGATGCCGGACGCCAGCGAACTCAGCGGGACGCCGCTCCGCAGCTCCTGCAAGAAACTTGCTGCGCTCGCGCCGAACCGCCCCAAGGTTACCGTATCGGTGTCGAAGACGGCGACGATTGCGCCGTTCGCATGTGCCTCGATCCTGGCCCAGCTGCCTAGCCGGGTGGAAAGGGTAGGCGAGGATGCCCCTCGCCTTGGCTTTGTTGCCGGAGTGCGCAAGCCAAAATCCTCAAGTATGAGGCCACATCGGGTTGAGGTCGTCTTCTTTGAGCGGCTCTTTCAGCCATCCCAGCTTGACCGGAACATCGAAAAGGCGGCCGGGTCCGTAACGGCGATAGAAATGCCGCAATCCGGGAACGATCACTCTCATAACTGGAACTTCGATGTCCGGGCGTGTCTGATCGAGGACAAGGAAATCGAGGCCTTGGCGCTTGGCGACGTCTATGCAGGTTGCGACCTGCTTGTCTGTGTCCAGGTGACTGAACTTCGAATCGAACTCTGCTTCCAATGTTTCGCCGTCGCCAGGCAGCAGGAAGGGATAGTCTGCAAGCCGCAATGGCGTCACCCCATCGAGGCTCCCCTGAATCCTGGCCCCCTCAACCATGATCTCCATCGACAGGAATTGGTTCAATTCCGTCAGCGTGCGCAGCATCGCGATGCGGGCCTCGAAATGCGAGCCGGACCCAAATTCAATAAATTCCGCGCCGTCCTGCATCCAGTGCGCTATGGCGACAAAGCTCGGAATGCCAAGATCGGTTGTGATGTCCAGCACCCACAGACGCTTGCCGGTTTCGGCCAGCTGGATTTGGAGATCGCGGACGTAGGAATCGTTGAACTGGTCGAGATTGACGGCGGGGCGCTTGAGCCGGTTGTACCACCAGAGCGCATAGGAATCGCGCTCAACCAGTTCAAGGAAGCCCTGCACGATGGCCTCCTCGCGGGTATTGCCGGCAGCGCAGCCGTTCGAGTCCGCGCTGAAGGGTATGACCTGGCCCGTATAGTAAAAATACAGAATGCTCGTCGGAAGATATCTGAAGCACTTGTCGCGCAGCGACCAGACCGGCGACCATTCCATCTCCGCCTCGGCATCGAAGAGGTATGGGCTGACCGGCTCATCGTCCGGGCCGGGCATGTCGGACAAGCCACGCTTGTATTGGGCCTCGCTAAAGTTGAGGACGCTGTTCGGCGGGATCGCCTCGCCCGGAGCGAAATCCTTGAGCCGCTTTGTGATCCGAATCTCATCGCCTTGGAAGACGCCGGAATAGCGCTCGATTGCTTCCATGAGCGCGCTGGCTTCTCCCTGCTCGGCGTTGCTGCCCTTGCCGAAGCTGCTGCCCTCAAGCGCGCCCCTGAGTTCATGGACAGTTCGGGAAGGCGCCGAGAAATTGTGCTTGGCAAAAAACGACGTATTCAGTGGCAGATCCGTCTCAACGCGCTCAAGACGCGATACCACTCCCGTGAGCGGGCTTACATGCTTTCGATATCGGGCAACTGTAGCCCGCGACGACATTGTGCGGTAACCGCCACTGGTCATGACTGGCCGGCCGCCGGCCTTCAATTCGACCGGAACAGGTGCACGGCCGGGATCGCGCAACTCTTCGGAGCCGCATGCCCGGCATTGAGGGCGGGCAGCCACGTAATGCCTGACGATAGTCGAGCCCGTCAGATCCAGGCTTACGATGTGGTTGCTCAAATCCGTGCGGAAGCCGCTGGCGATGGCTTTCGCGATTTCCATCGCTGCAAGCTGAATGCCGCTTTGTCCGACCGTCTGCTGGACCAGTGGGGAGACGGTCAGGAGGCGGGCTTCGCTTCGGCTGAGCATGCCCCTGACCTCACGGTTCCGCTTCATGCGGTCGGCCAGGCAAACCCAGCATGGTCCTTTACCGGGTGTGAGAACCGGCCCGACCAGGGGGAAAATGCCGGAAGGCTGAGCGACGATCCAGGGCGTTCCGTCCGCAAGATGCCGGCGATTCAAGTCCGCAAGCGGCTCTTCGAGGTAGTCGCTGACCAGCGTAACAGTGAGATTGGGCGAGCGCTTGACAATGTGTGCACCCAGCTCGCTCAGTGCTGCGCTCAGTTCCGCCTCACCCGCTACGCCAATTGCCTGAACGCGGATGCGGCACTGGCCAAGGTTCTTGTCTGCCTCTTCCGGCGGCACTCCCAGACTTGCCCAATAGCCGGCCACGGCGCCGGTCGTCGATTTCGCCTTGGGAACGACGTAGCGGCGATCAATCAACCGCTTCAAGGCTTCGTGGATGTGTTCAGCGGGAAAATATTGCTCCAGCACGCCCACGATGTCCCCAGGACTCCTTCCATCCTCGGCGATCAGCGCAGCGATCGCGCAATAGAGTGTGCCGTGGAGAAGGAACTTCCGATCCTCGGAATAGAGGCACAGGGTATCTGATGAAAGCGCATAAACCGTGAAATTTGGCGCAAACTGAAGCACCTGGTTGCCGTTACACGGCAGGACGACCTCTCGGTTCTCGACTGTCATGGCGGGAAAATACCCCCTTTATGGCGTTCGCGAACGGTATGCCCAACCGGCAAAACTTCGCTATTTGCTGTTACCGTATGCGCCGGATATCCGGGCAGTTCAATCTCGCAGGGATCCACGCTTTCCGGCTTCTTCGGGCCGGTTGATACAAAGAACGCGGGCCGAATCAGAACTGTCTGACTCGGCCCCGCCAATTCCTGTTAGCCGCCTAAAGGACGCTTGTGCTTAGCACCAGGGTCTGCACCCGCCCCAGGACAGGCAGCAGCCGCCCCATACTCCGCCGCATCCGCAACCGCCGCATCCACCACATCTGGCGCAACCGCCACATCTGCCGAAGCCGCAGCCGCCGCATCTGCCGCCACCGCATCCACGGCATCCGCCACCGCAACCGCACCTGCCGCATCCACCGCAACGGGTGAGCTGGAGCAAGGACCGCGATTGGTCAACGGATTCCTTTTCGAAAAGGCGGAAAGTCGCCAAAGTGACGTCGGAGATTTCCTCCTCGCCCAGGGTGAAGGCTTGCACGGGTGCTGTGGCCGGCGACGGCATACCCGCCAGCAATTCATTCGTCGTTGCTGCCGTTGTCGCAGCCAAGGAAATGCCTGCGAGGCTCAAAACGGATAAAGCCTCTTTTGAACGCTTACCTCTGGAAGTACGCTTTGCTTGCTGCATGGGCTCCTCCTTCCCTATCAAGGGAAAACTAGCACGCTCTATATTATCTGAACAGGCTGTATGCCACATCTTTTTTTAATTTTTTCTGATTTGTGAGAAAGACTTCGCCACCAGGGAAGCTTGATGAATTTTCCGTCGCGCCGAGGCGCTTGCTACACATCCGGCAACGCGTCATTACACGATGCTCGACTTTGCGCTTTTACGGTTCCGCACCTTCATCTGGCCTTTGCAGTGCTCCTCAAAACCTGCATGGCGGCAGAAAACACCACTGGGCTTCCGCCTGATCTCAAAATGTCGGTGGCGCTGGCTGCATGGGCTTCGGCCCGAAGGCTCTCGCCGTGTCCCTCTGAGGGCGGCTGACTTTGGATAATGCCAGTTGGCGGGCGTATTCCTTGTCGCCGAGCTCCTTGTATTGCGGGCTGGTCAGCGACGCCATGAACGCCACCAGATCGTCGATTTCTGGCTCAGTCAGCGCCAGTGGCTGAATGTCCTCGTCGAGCCAGGGGTTATTGAGCCCGTCACCCTTGTTGTAGTGATCGACGGCATCCCACAAAGTTTGCTGCGAGCCGTCATGGAAGTACGGCGCTGTGACGAGAACATTTCGCAGGCCGGGCGTCCTGAACGCAGCGATATCCTTCTGCTTTCTGGTGACGAGGAAGCGCCCGAGCGCCGACATGTCGCTTTCCACCGCGGCGTCGTCAATGGCTTGCGTATTCCCTTGAGCAAGTTCCCGCTCCGCCTTCTTCGCCAAAGGAGCGACGCGATGCCGGAGAATTCCTATGCCAATGTTGTGGAAATCGTTGTCGGTAAAGAGCGCTGTATCCCGCTGCTTGTCCGACAAAGCATGACACAGGTTGCAGCGCGCCTTGCCGTTGAACAGTTCCCAGCCGTGCGCGGCCGAGTCGCTGATCGCAGTTTTGGCCCCCGCTATGAAGCGGTCGAACGGGGAGTCGAATGATAAGAGCGTTCGCTCGTATGTGGCGATGGCGCGGAGCATGTCCTGCTCGTTAACATCGTGGTTGAAGGCTCGCTTGAATTGGGTCCTGTAGTCCGGATCGCCGGCGATCTTCCCAACGGCGTCGCCAAGGCTGGCCGAACCCATTTCGAAGGCATTCGTGATTGGCAGAGCCGCCTGTTCTTCGAGGGTTCGAGCGCGGCCGTCCCAGAACTAAGTCTTGTTGTAGAGCGCGTTCAGCACTGTCGGCGCATTGCGCTGTCCGAGGCGGCCATGAATGCCAAGAGAGGTAGGTCTGCCGTCAGTGAAGGCGAGCGCTGGGTCGTGGCATGTAGCGCAGGCGACGGTGTCATTGGCTGAAAGCCGGCTGTCGAAGAACAACTTTTCGCCCAACGCGACTGCGTCAGGCGTAATCGGGCTTCCCGCCGGCATGACGTATTCCGTCAGCGTCGGGGGAAGGCCGGCCTGGTCGCGTGACCGGGGCTGTGCCAGCGGTCCCTGTTTTGGAAGCGGCGGCGCCTCATGCTGCACCGGTGCCGTGAGATCGTCTTCGCGGGCAGCCCAGTTGGGAAATACCGCGAAAACGGATGCCGCAACAACAGCGGATGCAACGGCGAAAGCCGCTTGTCTGGCTCCTGCCATCGGCACAGGGTTCCTCATGTTAAGCCTCCGCAGTGGCCCGGGCCGCCGGTTCAGAGAACAGCGGGAACATACGGAAATGACTTCGATGGCTTGGAGGTTACCAACTCCTTGCCAATGCCGAGAGCGACCGGAGTATTCGCGGCGATCGTGAACATCACATTCGGCGCGTTGTCCGCCAGCGAGCGGCCGTTCCACTCGGCGAAGCCGAACACGGCCGGGGTGCCGATCGTGTAGGGAAGCATGTTCGGGAAAAACCGGTGCGCGACTTTTTCGGCATAAGCTCGCGGGTCTTCCGCGGTTCCGAAAGCGGCAATGACGCTGGCGACCGCCTGGATGACGGTTTCGCCATACGTCGCGAAATCATCGGCCGGCCGCCCTGCGTTGAGGCGGTTGCCGAGATCTTCGTTGAACTGCGTAAACAGCGGGTGGATCATGGGAAGGCCGCACCGGTTGATTGAACGCCATCCGCCGGCATCGGTCGCTAGCGATGCCAAAGCCCACACGCCGACGCGGCGCGGAGCGACTGCCTTGCCGGCAAGTTCACTATCTGGCACTTCCAGCACGATCGAGTACACGGTGCAACCAGCAAACAGGTTCTTCGCACTTGCCGGATCCCAGGTGGTCAGGTCGATGACGGCGCCGTCCTGGAACGCATGACCAACCGCGTGCAACACATCGGGCTCGATCCAGAACGGATCGCCCGCCTTGCCCGCCCAGATACGCACGCCGGCTGGCGTGGTAGTCGCTTCATCTGTGCGCCCCTCTGCAAGCACCAACCCCTGCGCACTGGGATCGGCGGCTTCGGCGCCCGTGATAAGCCGCAGCAAAAAGCGCTGCCTGCCATTGGAGTCACGTTCATCAAAGGTCATTCGGTAGGTGAGGTCTTCGACGGCGTCGCCGTCGAGGTCAACCTTGAACTCGTATCTCCCCTCCGGGTGATAGCCGGGGGCTCGGATGTTGCCTGCAATGGAGTGACAGACGTTCATCACAAACACAGTGCCAAGCTCGCCACGGAAGACATAAAGATCTGTGATGTCGAGGCGGACGTCCTGGCGAGCAATTGGCGAATCGAGATGGTGAGACATTATGGCCTCGCTTTCGGTTGCGCGTTGGAATGGGTATGCTTTACTTCAAGCCAAGTACATTTTGCTTGATAATGGCAGCGTTATAGATTTGTTCCGTCACAAGATGTAAGGGAAGACTTCTAGTAGTCCGCTGGAAGACGGCTGCCTAATTCCGATCAGGATCGGCAACCCTCCAGCTGAAGTACAATTCGCTTCGCGAGATGCGGCAGAGACCCAGGTCCGGCGACGCGGCAATATGCGCCCTGCCGTTACACGCCGCTTCCAATTCCAGGTTGCAGAGATGAATTCCAGTAAGTAAGTTTCTTTGATTGTTTGGGTGGCGGAGGGGTCAATCGCAACTTGGCTCTCAATGTGTAATGAGCATTGGGTTGGATCAAACCTACGAAGTGATCGACAGGCTCAACCGGGCAGTCACTCCCCAGGGCATCTGCGACGCACTCACAAGGTTCACTGGCCGCTACGGCCTCACTTCAATGATTGTGGGCGCCATTCCATCGCTTAAAGAGCATTTGCAGGAACATCACCTTCTTGTATCCGCTTATCCGGCAGGTTGGATGGACCGCTATGTAGGCCAGGATTATGTTCACATCGATCCGGTTGCCCGCCGCGTTAAGCGCGATCTTGCTCCGTTCCTATGGTCCGAGGCTGCACCCTTCGCCGGCAGAGAGGATGCCGCAATCGTCAAAAGGATGTTTGGCGAAGCTCAGGAATTCGATCTCAGAGCCGGGTTTACCGTCCCATTTATCATGCTCGATGGCGCTGTGGCAGCGGTGTCGCTGGGAGGCGAAGAGGTCGATATGCCTCCCGAGGCCCGGGGGATGATCAGCATGATCAGCACGTTTGCAATCGGGCGGGCCGTCGACCTCCGCAGTAGCGGGAGAAGGCGTCAATGCCCTAGCCTGACCGCGCGCGAGATTGAATGCCTGAAATGGGCGGCTGAAGGCAAGAGCGAATGGGAAATCAGCGCCATTCTTCACGTCTCCGAACACACGGCTGACAAGCATCTCGCCAATGCGCACCGCAAGCTTGGCGCCGCAAATCGCGCACACGCGGTTGCGCTCGCTATCCGCTGGGGCCTGATTTTCTAGTCGCATCCGGCTCAATACTTACGCGATCGCGTAATGGCTGGTCATCCGGATCTGTGATGGAGTTCACGCCGTTACAGCGAGAGTATCGCGGGAAACCATAAATTGTTGTAACCTTGTTAAGATTTAGTCGAGGAAACCTCCAAGTCGTTCGCTATTACCGGGAGCGTTGGACTGCCATTATCCCGTTCCGGGAACTTGGTCTCGAGCAGCATGAACTTCCGGACAATCCTCGCCAGCTGCCACAAGGCGCGAGTGATATTTATCCATGGCTGACACAGATTTAATGGAAGCCTTCAAGGTTTTGCTCGAGAAAATCGAGCAGCTCTCGGCCCTGCTTAACCAGCTTGAAAAGATGGACTTAAGCAATTCCGACCTCGGTGCTGCGATGAGGGCGTCATTGGAATTCACTGCAAAGGCTGCCGCTGTCGCCAGGGATGGAGCTTCCCTCTCTGCGCGCCTTGATCTCCGGGGGCGTTCTAACGGCAAGCTATCGAAGCCGCGCTAGGGACTCTCACAGCGACCAAATCTTCATTGGCGGCGGCCATTTCCTGACAAGGCCCATCACCCTTTTCGGTTACCCCCCGGATCTCCTCCGGTCGAGGGCGGAGAACTGTCAGCAAACGAATTGACACCGGTGGCCATATGAGCCCCATTCGCTGCGTCAAAAGCATGCACCTCTCACGCTGGCCGTCACGCTATATCCGCTCGAACGCGAGCACACTCTTCTGCCGCCCACTCCAGCATCACCGCAAGAGCGCGGCAGGGCGTTAGTCCATTTTGGAGCGACTGCTCATAGGCGACAATCACGCGAGCCTTGAGTTCCTCACTTGCCTGGGAATTCGGATCGTCCTTGTCAGACCTTCGAGAATTGCCTGCTGGATTTTCATCAAACATAATGCCTCGCTCCAAAAATAATGCAGTTGCGAGCTGCAAATTATGAAATGCAAGAATGACGTCCTTCCACCAAAAGTCGGATGCGCGTTTCCATTGGAGGCGCGCGAACAACATGGGAGGCCTGCGATCGAAGGATTTCCTGTAATCTCGCCGGTCAGTGCTTTCCTGCGCTTGCGGGGACCAGGGCATAATGCGAGGGGAGTTTCAATCCCCATTTTGGGGGACAGCAGCTTACGATGAACCCCATGCTGACGAATGCGATTGCCCCGATCAGTTAAGACTTTTATCTTTATTTGGCTGCCAATCGAAATTCGAGAAACGCATAAGCGCCATGGACCGAGAATCAAGTAAATCAGCGGAGTTTCCTAATGGCTTGGCCCAGGAGCTTCTTGATTATTCACGCGGCGTGTCCGACGCAAAGACCCCAAAGGAAGTGCTCGATGGCCTCGATGCCATCACCTCGAAGCGCCTCCGCCTGAACGTGCTCGGCGCCATCCGCTTTCCAGACAGGGTCACCGATTGGGACGCTCTTGAGCTTGGAAAGACGGTCTTTCTTCATGATTCGGCTCCGAAGGGCTGGTGGGAAGAATGGACCAGACAGTTTCCTTACAAGCTGCCAATCGGCTATATGCTGGCGCGGATGAGCCTTGGCCCGCACACCGCAACTGAAAGCCTCCAAATGCTCGAGCCCATCGGCGTAGACCGCTGGGGCTTCGAACTCGCTCAGAAATACGGCGTCCGCGACATGTTCAGCTGTCCAGTCGGCGGACGCTGGCTCATCGCCTTTTGGTCGGCCAGCACCCTGGGAAAGGAGTTCACTGACGCGGCGAGAATTATGATTTTCACCGCCGCGAGTTTCGCGGCCTTGAGGCTGGATCAGCTGACAGTCCGTTCATCCACACCGCCCGATCGTATGATCACCCCGCGGGAGGTGGCCGTTCTGCGCCTGCTATCGGTTGGGACGCCGTTCAAGGAAGCTGCTGAGTATCTGGGCATCAGCGAGGAGACGGTGCGAACGCACCTGAAAAAAGTGCAGGTGAAGCTCGGCGTACGAAATCGCACGCACGCAGTGGCCGAGGCACTTCGCCGGCATCTTATTCCCTGATGTTTCAAGGGCGATGTAAGGAGCGAGGTTGATCAAGGGCGGGCGAAGCCGCAGCCGCTCCTGCCGGGGCCGCCCCCATCGGATATGGCGAGGAGCAGCGGCACTTGCAGGCGAATTTGGGCGGCCACGTTACGGTCGAGCTTGGCAAGCCAGCCTGCGGGAAGGGCTCCCAGTCCATAGGTGGCGCCCGCAAGCATTCCCGCGAGCGCGCCGGCAGTATCGGCGTCTCCTCCTTGATTGACGGTTTGAATGAGGCAGTCGGCAAAAGAGTGTGTGCCAAGGTAGAAGTGAAGCACGGTTTGCATCGTATCGACGATGAACGCCGAGCACTGGCCGGGATATGGCTCGAACCGGAAAGCTTTGTGTTTCGCCGCCAAGTCGGTCGCTAGTCTGCGTACATCCTGTTTGCCTTGCCCGTGCAGAAGGGCGTGCACCATGGAGACGAGAGCCAGGCAGGCATCGTCCGACAGCGGATGATGATGCGTGATGCGCGCCTGAGCGAGCGACCAGGCTTGCGCCTTGGCCGGTTGACCCGAAGTCGCCAGCGCCACCGGCAGCATGCGCATGGCGGCTCCATTCCCGGCGTCGCCTTCCGAGAACAAGCCTTCGACGGTCCCATGCACGATGTAGCGCCGGATGCCGCGGCGGCATGTATTGCCAACATCGGCCGGGCCGCCCTTCAGCCAGGCCGCGAATTCCTCGCACACATCCTCGGGGATCAGGTCTCCGCGCCGGACGATCGAGCGGCCGAGCGCCAGCGCCATTTGGGTATCGTCAGTCACCTGCCCAGGCTTGAGCCGCAGCCATCCGCCGCCGGTCATCTCGCGGTGAACGCCGTATCGGGCGGCGATTTCGCCTTTGGTCATGAACTCGACCGTGGCGCCCAGGGCATCGCCGAGGGCAAAGCCGAGAAACGCTGCCATGGCCCGGTTTTCGAATGTCAGGGTGGACATACAGAAGCGCCCTCAAAAATACTCGGCCGTCACGCGGTATTCTCCGCCGACCGCCAGATACTCGCCCTCGCCCTGCAACGGATGCGATGACAAGAGGCCATTGAAAAACAGGATCTTGCTGACCGGAACCCGTGCCGTGAGGATTGCATCTCCGAAACAGGAGGCGATGGCGCGATCCGATGAAAAAGAGACGAGATTGTTGAGTTGGATCACGGCGTTGCGCTTGTCGATCCGCTCTGCGATCCCGTGCTCGTCCAAGGCGTTTATCCCGCGAAAGAGTGTCAAATGCGTCTGCCCGGGATATGCAAAGCGCATAATCGCCCATTGGCAGAACTCGAAAAGCAGATCCAGCTGAACCTGGATTGCATTGTTGTGAAAGCGGCTGGACATCTTTTCTTCCACATATGTGGCCCAGGCGCGGGTGGAAATATGCCCGATGATTTCCTTATGGAAGGAGGGGCATATGCCGAATCGGCTCTCGACCCATCCCTTGAGTACGGCGCCTTCCGCTCCGTTGCTGTCGAAGCCCCAGCCCTCGATCAAACGCATGAAGGATGAGCGATAGCGCCTCCGGCCGGCGCCGAGGCCAGGTCCCTCGCGCTGCTCGGGATCGATGCCGAACATGGCCATCATATAGCAGGTGAATGCTTCGCCCGCCTCGGCCAGATCTGCGGCCTGATCCAGCATGTCGAAAAGACTGCGGTTCATTTCCCGCACTCCCCAGATGTGGAGTGGAACCGGATCGTCGTTGAAGGCGCAACTGGCAAGCCACTCCGAAGGTATCCCCACGAGATTGGTTGAGTGTCCAACGCCGTGCCGCCTTTGCATTACCATTTCTTCAGTAAGCCTGAATAGGCGCCACTCTGCAACGGCGTTCAGTCTCAGCCCAAGGGCTGAGGCCGCGGCCTTTCATCCCGCCGCTTTGAGGAGTCACCTTCTCGAACTGCCGCGGAAGCGTTTTAGTCAAGCCAATCCATCCTTGAGGTCCGCCGACGGTTTCAGAAATCATCCAAGCCGAGTGCGGCCGATGGCCTGAAATGGGGCCGGACTTTTAGGTTCGACCGGGCGAAAACGTTTTGAAGTTAGTGATGTTCTACGGATTTGCGCAGTAGGCTGAAAATTCAGCTTGAGGTTCGCAAATGAAGTGATTATTGGTAACCTAACAAGCTGGCGAAGTTAGGATAGCCCATGTTTTCACAGCACTATTTTAGCCGGGCGTGTGCCACCGGTTGCGCTGCTCTTTTATGCGGCATTACGTTTGGCGGCCTTTTGACGTTAAGTTCCCAGCCCGCAGCTGCGGTCGAATTACGAGACTTGGTCGGCGATTGGGCCATCCCGGACACGAATGAGAGGCTTACGATCCGCCGGAACGGCGATTGGTACCATCCTAAATATGGTCGTGCCAGGATCAGAGCCGGCGCCGACGCGTCCGATATTACGGTTTTCTATGAAGGCATAGAAACCAAGTGTTCTTTCCGCGTCTCCGTTGCTGATGGCGGGAACACATTGATCTTTGCTGCTGCGGACACGCGCCAGGATGGCGACCGCTGCCCCACGGGAAAATTCAAGAGCGTCGATCGCTAACTCGAGATTTGTGAGAGGCTTCATAAAATGTCTAAACGGTTCGGAACCTTCATTGTAGCGTCGCTCTTGGCGGCAACGATTTAAGTCAATGCGCAGGGCCATGGGGACCGGGCGCTCAACTATCTGCTTGGTCAGTGGTACAACAGCGAGGGCAGGGTTATAAAGTTCTATGTCAGCCGCGACATTCCCAAGTTCTCAGATTCTGCGGGGCCGAGCGATACCTGGGTTGGCAGCTACAAGGCAGGCGAGGGCGGCGCGGACTACGTCCTGGAATATCCCTTCGGCCTGAAATGCTATTACAACGTGAATATAGGGTCGGGTTCGGATCAAAAAGAGATCGTATTCGCTCTGAGGAGAGCCGTTCCTGAAGCAGAGGAGAAGACCTGCATCAGGGGCTCCCTGAGGCGGCAAGCCGATCGGGAATAGCTTCAATTTCAGCTTTTTAGTCACAAGCTGACAAATGAACTCTAAAATGCAACTGCTTCTGCAGAATGTTCTTCTATTGTGCCTGCTTACGTTCGCAAGCGGGCTTTTTTTTCCGGTTCTGGGACAGAACGCGGATCCCGTTCAGGAATTTGTGGGAGAATGGGAACTCCGCGGCACCCCGGTCTCGATAACGATAAAGCGGAATCACGCAGTTTCCCATTCGAAGCTTGGGCAAGGCGATATCAAGTTCGATAATGCGGATTATTTTGTGATTTCTTACCGCAGCCGGGCAACTGTCTGCCATTATGTCATCAAGCTCTACTCTCAGGACGAGTTGTCGGTCGTGAGAGCGGATGATCAGGACCCGTCCGAGTGCGATCTCGGAGAAATGCGCCGTGCGCGTCCGACGGGGGGCCTTGAGCCTCCTTCCCAAGCACCTCGCTCTCAAGCAGCGGCTGCAGGGGAAGGGCCGCCCGCCGCCAGCAACCTCGCAAAAACGGTTAAGCCGGGAGATTTACTTAGCGATTGCAAGGAGTGCCCCGAGGTGGTGGTTGTTCCTGCCGGTTCCTTCGCTATGGGATCACCCGAGGACGAAAACGGGCGCCAGCCAGAAGAAGGCCCAATCCACAACGTGTCGATCAAGCAATTCGCCTTGGGGCGGTACGCCGTCACGAGACAGCAATATTTGGCATTCGTAACGGAGACTGCCTACAACCCTGGCAAAAGCTGCCGCGTGAAAATCGGCGGCAAGTTCGAAGATCGTGGCGGATATTCGTTTCTTAATCCTGGTTTTGCGCAAGACAATACGCACCCGGTGGTTTGTGTCAGTTGGTATGACGCACTGGCCTATGTCAGCTGGTTGTCCAAGAAGACCGGAAAATCTTATCGTCTTCCGAGCGAGGCGGAACGGGAATATGCGACCCGTGCAAAAACAAACACCCCTTACTCTTTCGATGATGGAGTATCAACGGCGATAGCGAATTACGATGTCAGCCCGACGCCCTTCTCCGCCACGGTCGGAGGAACGTTGCCCGTAGCAACGTTCAGCGCCAACCGCTTCGGGCTTTATCAAATGCATGGAAATGCCGCGGAGTGGACGCAGGACTGCTGGAACCGGTCTTACGATGCCGCGCCTGGGGATGGAGCGGCCCTTGCGACGGGTGATTGTGCGAAGCGCGTGGTGAGAGGCGGCTCATGGGCCTATGGGCCAAAGGACATGCGATCGGCTTATCGCGAAGCAACTCTCGCTTCAGATCGTTACTCTAACGTGGGTTTTCGCGTAGCGCGTGAGTTGACCCAATGACCTGCTGCAGGAACTCGGGGGCGACGAGCAGTCTGTTCGGTTCTCACCAGAGGCGCAAGAGCCTTCTCGCTGGCAAGGTAGCCCCATGTGGTTGCTTCCCCGGTTCGAGTTCGACGCGACGCACTTTCTTGATGACGATTGCTTCTCTCCTCGTTCCGGCTTTCGCTCTTGCACAACAGAAGCTCGTTTTCGATGTGAAGTCTTCTTGCAGCTTTTACCCCGGCGATAAGATCACAGATACGATTTATAACTTTCAATCAACTCCAGAAGCTCTGGAAATTGTTAAGCGCATTACTCACGCTGTGGGCCTGGAGCCTAATTTCGAGTTGCTGCAGGCCAATATTCCCAATGCAGCTGCGGTAATCCACGATCAGAAGCGGTATATCCTTTATAGCTTGCTCTTCATTCAGAAAATCAGAGAGACAACTGCCACGGATTGGGCTGCGCTGACAATCCTTGCGCACGAAATCGGCCATCATCTCAATGGCCACACGCTTTCGGCGAGCGGGAGCAGGCCGATACTTGAACTGCAGGCGGATACGTTTGCCGGCCATGCGGTGAAGCGGATAGGCGGCACTCTTGATCAGGCTCTGGCCGCCTATCAGGTCATGCCCGCGGAGGGAAGCGAAACTCACCCGCCGCGCAGTGCGAGGTTGGAGGCCGTGACCAGGGGCTGGACCGAAGCTTCCGCTGGGGAGGCGCCGCTACCGGAAAAGGTCACCACAAGCGGCGGCGCAAGAGACGGGGATGCGCTCGCGAGAGAGATTATCGAGTTTGTCCGCGTCGGCGGGCCGCCGCCATATTCCCGAATGTCTCCAAGTCTTGCCGCAACCATGAAAGAAGAGGCCAATGAAAGCTTCACAAAATTGCGGTTTGCGGGGCCTGCAGCCACAATCAACCAACAGGGCAGGCATCTTTCGGCTGACGGAAACACATATTATTTTTATGACGTTAGCTTCGGAACGGAAAAATTAAGCTGTATTGTTGGGCTCAACGGCAACGGCATTATGAGCGTTTTCCACTGCCAATAGCGAAGACGCACCAGTGATCCTTGCGGCTTTTGAATGCGTACCCGGGAGTGGTTTCGGGCCGTAACTGCTAAAGAAAGCAAGTCAAGTTCCCCGCCATCAAAGGTAGGGTCACTGATCCAGGTTAACGCCGTGTCCTTTTCATACACGGGATAGATCGTCCTGAAAGTCACGTCGAGCGCCGAAGCCGCCGACCCCCCTCATCGAGCTTGGAGCCCACTGCATCCCAGCGCTGCCGAATTGCTTTGCCGTCGATCATAAAAATGCACATACCGCGCAATGACGCCGCCGTGAATCCATCCCGCCCGAGTTCGGGTTTCCTTCTATGGCCCGAACTGGCCCTCACAAGTTGGCTAATCAGTCGGAGCACCGCTTTTTCGCGCGATCGTGGAAGTCGACCACATCTCACTCAGTTTGCCCTTATCGAGGTGAACGGTGGCGATGAATCCGCCCTCTCCGACCACGATGAAGGGCGCCCAGAAGGCTGGGTGCGCTTCTTGCGGTGTGCCTTGGTCGACAAGCGCGAGCATGGACTGGCGCATGGCCTCCGCGCGGCCCATACTCCTGTCAGCGGCAAGGCGGGTCATCGCCCCAGTGATGAGCTTTACCGTGACGTCCGAGTTCACACTCCAATGTGAAACAAGGAGAGCCCGCGCCCCAGCATAGAAAAACGCTCGGGCAAGACCGGACAACGCTTCGGCCCCTTCGGAGCCCCCGGCCGCCGTGTTGCAGGCGGACAGGATCACCCAATCTGCATCGAGCTTCAGGCCTTCGATTTTCGATGCCGGAAGATAGCCATCGTCGTCCGCAGTGGCCATATCGGGGGGCGTCATGATCAGTCCAGGCTCTCCCCTTCCTGTGATCTCTCCCGACACCGCGCCGTGCGTGGCGAAGTGGACGATACGGTATGCCGTAAGCAGGCCTTCTTCATTCAGCCGTATCAGCTCCGGTATTGTCGCGCGTGAACCGAGGTAGATGTCACTCGGGCCGGCGCCCAGCTCTTTGGCCACCGCGCAAAGTTCGTCCGCGGATTCCGGGAGTGGCGAGGCGCCGCGCAGCTGAGCCGCAATCTCGGCTGGTCCGGCCCCGGTAGCGATTGGAGGAACGCCGCGACTCAGTCCTGAGACGCTCGCGACCTTAACCGGACAGGTCGCGTTTGAGATCGCCGTTTTTGCGCGGCTTTCATCCTCGGCGCTGCCGTTGAGCAGGGGATTGCCAAAGCCGATCATAGGCCGGCTGGCGTCGCTTGGTTTGGCGCGCCTGCGCAAGGTCTTGAGGGAAGATGCAGACGGCAGCACCGTGAGTGCATGATCGCGAATGAGCCAATGGGCACGGTGCAGCGCTTCGGCGCCGGTTGCCGCTGGCCCGGGCGCCTCGCCCGTCAGCACCTGGAAAGGCAGTTGCGTCAGCGGCCCGGACGGCACGACGAGAAGGCTCTTTCCCTTGATCAGATCCTCAGCCGGGCCGAGCAGTTCCTTGTAAAGCGCGTGCGAGCGGGCGAGGTCGAATGGCAAGGGCTTGCCGGCCTGATAGTCGGCATCTGTGTACGCCGACCGGGTCAGCGCCGGGCAACGCGAGGTGTCAACCTCCCAGCTTCCTTCATAGTCAAGGCCGCAGCGCAGCGCCGCCACCTCCCGTTCGAGCGAAGACGTGCCGAGCTTGCTCCGAAACCAGCGCACATCGGTCTTGGTTACAACCCAGACAAAGGTCTCTTCAGGCGTGGGTGTGAACTCTTCCGTGTCCAGAAAGAGAATGAGCGCCTCGTCGGCGTGCAAGTCACCCTGCAGATCCTCGATGCTTACCGGCTCAGGCGCCGCGAGTTCCGCATAGTCGATGAAATCGGCCTTGAGCTGAGCATCGATCTCGCGCAGACGGGCTGCAATGTCTTGAAGGCGCGCCGAGTTTGCCGCTTCGGCGTCGGCGTTTCGCTTTTCGGGAGGCTTAGAAAAAGCGGCGAGCTGGATTATGGTCCTGGCTTGCCACTCGGCAAGCAGGTCTTGCCGTTCGCGAATGATGCCTGCAAGCTCGGTGTTTCCCTTGACGCCTCTCGCCGCCATCTGCGCCATCGCCTCCGCAGCGTCGGATTGCGTCGACCATTGCGCCTTCAGGAACATCCTGCGGATCAAGTCCGGCGGCAGCGAGCCCTCAACGCTTCGAAAGGCCGCTTTGATCAGCCCCCGGTAGTACGCGCTCGATCGAACCGGGGCATCTTTTCGCCCGCTCGTCGAAGGCCGTTCGGCGGAGGGGCTGGCCGACATCGCCCGATGCTCGATCAACGCGGTGCTCTGTTGCCAAAGGCTGGCCGCCTGAGCCCAGTCTTTCCGGTCGAAAGAAAGCGTGGCGAGGTTTGCAAGCGCCAGTGCCACGTTCGGGTGGTCATCACCGAGAGCTGTCTTGTAAATAGCCAGGCTGCGCTCGTAAAGCGGCCTGGCTTCCTTTGGCCTGCCTTCGGCCTGGTAGAGTGAAGCGAGGTTGTTAAGCGCGAGCGCCGTACCGGGATGAAGGGGGCCCAGCGCCTTCTCGGCGATGGCGAGGCTGCGCCGATACAAGGGTTCGGCGGCTGCGAACTGGCCCTGAACCTGGTAGAAGCCGGCAAGGTTGTTGATCGCGGACGCAACGCTCGCGTGCTCAGGTCCCAAGGCCGCCTCGAGGATAGCGAGGCTGCGCTTGTGGAGCGGCTCTGCAGCCGCTGGCTTGCCGCTCTTCTGATACAATGCTGCGAGGTTTGCGAGCGCCCTCGCAAGCTCCGGGTGCTGGGGTCCGAGCGCCTTCTCCCAGATTGCCACGGAGCGTAACAGAGGCGGCTCGGCCAGCAAGCGCCTGCCTTGGGCCAGATACAACTCGGCAAGGTTGTTGAGAGCCCGCGCCACGTCGGGATGCTCAGGTCCTAGCGCTTTCTCGAAGATCGCCAAGCTGCGCAACAAGAGAGGTTCTGCCGCTGCGAACCGCTCCTCCTCGCGATAGAGTTCCGCCAGGTTATTGAGCGAGAGAGCAACATCGGTGTGCTCCGGCCCGAGCACTTTCTCCCGGATCGACAGAGCGCGTTGGAGAAGGGGCTCGGCGACGGACAAGTTGCCTTCGGCCTCGTACAATTCCGCGAGATTGTTGAGAGCCGCAGCGACGTTCGGATGCTCGGCCCCGAGCGCCTTTTCCCAGATGGAAAGCGCGCGGACATAGAGCGGTTCGGCGAGCCTGAACTTGCCTAAGGTTTTGTAGACAAAACCGAGATTGCCGAGCGGGATGGCAAGGAGCGGGTCGGTTGGCTCCAAGGCTTTTTCCTGGATGGCGAGGCTGCGCTGAAACGAAGACAAGGCTGCGTCCAGCTTTCCCTCGTCCTGATAAACCGCTGCAAGATTGTTGAGCGATTGCGCCACTTCCGGGCGCTCGTCCCCGAGCAGCTTGACCCGTAATGGCGAGACTCCGCTGCAAGAGCGCTTCAGCCTCGGCGTAACGGCCCTCATCGCCATAGAGCATGCCGAGATCGCTGAGCGCCTGGGCGACATTCAGATGTTCGGGACCGTCCATTCTCTCGTGCATCGCCAGGCATCGTTTCAGGACCGGTTCCGCTACGGCGAGCCTGCCGTCTCTCATATAGGCATAGCCCAGGCTGCCGAGCACCATCGCCGCGATCGGGCTGTCCGGTCCAAACCGGCGCTCTGCCTCGGCAAGCACACGTTCGCCAAGCGCTGCAGCCTCCGCATATTTGCCGTCATGAGTGAGCTGGCCCACCTGGCGGTAGAGAAGGACAATCTCGTCAGGCTGGCCGCTTTGCGAAAAGACGGGCGCCACGTTTTGGACCAGCACCCCCAGCGCCAGCACGGTTATCGCCAAGGTTTTGGAAGCGATCGCACGCATTCGGAAGGGCATCACTGAAACTCGCTGGTGTGTTCGCAGGCATGCTTCCAACTAAACTGTAAATCTGGCCGAGAAGGGGGCAGCATTGTTAGCGGGGCTGCCCCGCCCCAAAGCGCGTCGTTCACGCTACGCCGCAACGGACCTGTTAATTATAGGTTGCAAATCCAAGCGGACGCCTTCCAAAGGTTGTTATTTGTCTATAGGGTTCGCAGCGGTTCTCGCAAGGCTTCGACAGCCATAAGGGGGAGATTTGTGTTGGCTGTTCTCAATCGCTCGTTTTTTTGGGTCAATCGCTCGCTTTATTGGGAAGGATACGTTCGGCTTCTCTTGTTTTGGGTCCTCGTGATCGGGCTCTCTACGCTGCTTTACGCATTGTGGTCATCGCTTTCTCCGGTGACATTGGCCGGGATCATCGTGGAAGCCCTTGGAGGGGACCTCACCCGCGTCAGCACGCAAGCCTTCGCCTTCTCTGTCGCTAAGGCGCTTGCCTGCTTTGCTTTCGGGTTGCTGGCGGCTTATGGCGTGCTTCATGCGCTGCTTGTGCCGCTTTCCATTCGCTCTGCTTGCAATATCATTCAGGGCAATGCCTCAAAAAAGGCCTTCGCCAACAATTTCGAGAGCGTTCATGCTCAAATGGAAAGGCATCCGCTGCTTGGGCATGCATGGAGAAAGTTCGAAGAAAGCCTGATTCCCGGCAGCAGGCCCATCCAGAATACCCAGCGGCCGCAGACCTTTTTTAGCTATGCAATGCTTCGCGAAAGGCTCGTTGGCCTCAAAATCATGCCCGGCGTCCCGAGTTATTTCGTGGGCGCTGGTCTGCTCCTCACCTTTATAGGACTCGTCATAGCTCTCTACAAAGCGGCGGAGGGAACGCAAGCCGCGCAGCTGGCTGCAGGAGGCGCGGGGGCTGCGGCGATGCAATCGGCGTTGCGAGACCTTTTGCAGGCGGCAACCTTTAAATTTGCGACCTCGATTGCAGGACTCGCTTCCTCGATCGTTCTCGCTTTCATCTTCCGTCTCTACGTCATCAGGATCGAGTCGTCGCTCCGCGATTTCTGCGAGGCCGTCGAAAGCAAGCTCAACTTTCTGGCTCCGCAGTCCATTTCCGTCGAGATGCGCGACAGCCTTGCAAACCAGCTCGAGGAGCTGAAAGCGATCAACAGCGACGAATTTCTTGCGCGTCTTGGTCAAGAGGTTGCACCGTCGTTCAACACCGCGCTCACGGACGCGATCTCGCCACTCACGCGAGAGATCGGGGAAGCGGTCGGCAAACTCACCGAAAACAGCCAGTCCGGCGTACAGGACCTTCTCGATAAGTTCTTGGAGACGCTCGAGGGGGGTGCGGGCACGGAACTGCGTGAGGTCACGAAGGGCCTTCAGACCGTTGTCGCTGCGATGGGAACGGCTCGAAATGACATGGGGCGCTCCGGCGAATATTTCGCCTCGCGGATCAGCGAAGCAGCTGAAAATCTCAATCGCCTCGTCGTCGAAGCCGGCCGCAGTCTTGGCCAACAATCGGAAAAAAGCCGTCAGACGCTGGAGCAGATGGTTGTTTCAATGCGGGAGCACTTCGATCAGACGACCCGGCAGGTCGACTCCGATCTTGCCTCCACCGCGGAAGGAGCTTCCTCGAAGCTTACACAGGTCATGGACCGGGTGCTAGCAAAGCTTGAAGACCAGTTCACCCGGCTGGATGATCGCTTTGGCGGGTTCAAGGAGACGGCTGCCGGTCATGTCGACGACATGCGCCGCGTGGTAACGGAAGCGCAGAAGAAGAGCGTTGAGGCTGTTGCAGGCGCATCAGCCGGCGCCGCGGCGGCTTTGGAAAAAGGGCTTGCGGCGGCGATGGAATCCATCCGCGGCCAGGTTGACGAGTTTTCGTCTGCGTTGCGCACGTCGTCCACAGCACTCGGGGCTCAGGCGCAAGCTATCGACCGGGCCTCCCTGCAAACACGCGAAACAGCGGAGCTTTTCGAAAAATCTTCGCAAGCTATGCGCGACTCGGTCGGTCAGGTCATACACTCAAACGAGAAGGTCGCGGCGGTGGCTTCGACCGTCGACCAGATCCTGGGTCGAGCTTCGACCGCGCTCGAGGAAGGACAGCAGGCAACACGGGGTTTAACAACCTCGTTAGCGGCCCAGGTTGAGCGCCTGACATCTCTCTGGACCGATTACGAGCGGCGTTTCGGCAAGGTCGATGAAGATTTGCAACGCGCCTTCGACAAGCTTGCCCTGGAAACCACAAAGCAATCTCAGCTTCTCGCTGACAGGACGAACCAGATCGACAAAGGGTTGGCGAGCGCCGTCGATAAGCTCGCACAGTTCGTTCAGAACATTGATGAGAACACCAGTGAGCTTGCCGATACGTTCAGCAAACTCAAAGACAACGGTATGGACGGGCGGACGAAAAACATGGAACCACTATGCTAACTGAGCAGGAAACTGCGAGCGGCTCGGAAGAAGGCGAAAACTACTTCGTCGCCATGACCGACATGATGGTCGGCATTCTTTTCATCTTCATTTTGATGCTGATGGCCTTCGCGCTCGACTTCCGCAGCACAACGGACGTACAGGAGAATGCTCTGAAGGTTGCCCAGGAGGTAGCGGGGAAACTTGTTTCGCTCGAGTTCGAATGTGCGCAACGAGATGAGGCAACTCGATAGGACGCAAGAGGATCGCCGCAAGCTCCTTCAGGAAATCCGGGCGCAGCTTGCTTCGGAAGGCCTCAGTGTGCAAATCGACGAGGCGAGCGGCGTCTTGCGCCTGACCGAGGACGCTGTCCGTTTTGCGCCAAACCGAGCCGATCTTGTCGCGCGCAACAAGGATAATGTCGGCAAGATCGCTCGCGTTCTTGAGCGTGTCTTGCCTAAATATGTTCGCTGCGGCAGCTGGGGAAGCGCGCTTTGCGAAGCGAGCGACGGCAAAGCGCTCGAAACGCTGTTCATCGAAGGACACACCGATACAACGGGCATCGATTCCGACAATTGGCGGCTCTCGACCGAGCGAGCCGTCAATACCTACAGGGAGTTGATCGCGATCGCGCCCGCATTGCGATCCTTTCGCAACAGTCAGAATGAAGAGGTCATTTCCGTCTCCGGTTACTCGTCCACCCGCCCCATTGACGCGCGTCCCCTCCATGAGGCGTGGGATCGCAACCGGCGGATCGACCTGCGTTTCGTGATGGAAACAGACCACCGGCAAAATCTGAAGCAAATGCTTCAAGTGACCGATGAGATGCGGGCAGAAATCAATCGTTTGCGCGCCGCCAGCGAGGCAGGGCGATGAGCCTCAGAGATTCGCTGAAGTCGTTTGCGCAGGCTTCACCCCATATCCCGCTGCTGCCGCAAGTGCCAGCCACCATCGCAGCGGCTAACCGGATTATGATCACGGGCGGCGCAACTCTTCGTCCGCCCGAGAACTTGGATTCGATCAGCGAAAGAATTAGCGGCAGGCTTGAGAAAAGAGAAGGGCTCGATTTACGCGACCTGCGCCGCGCGCCATGGTGCATTTGGTCGTCGTGCAGTCCATTATGTGTCAAGCAACACCTTGTTGAACGCCTGCTTGGACAGATTGCCGATGCTGGACGTCGCAAGATCTACCGCATGCTTGCTAAGGCGTGGCTTTATCACTTCAAACCGAATGGGCTTTGCATCTCGCTCATCGGAAACTTCCTGAGCCGGCACGCCGGCGAACTTGGCGATCCTTGGAGTGAAGCGCACAGGAATTTGTGCATCTTCGATCCCACGGCCGGTCCAGCGAGGATCATCGATGGCGCCGCGAGGTCCGGCCTTTCTCCTGACGACATTTTCGGAAGATTTGGGTTTAGAGACACGCTTTTGGCGACTGGATATCGCCAGCAACTCTATCGCCTTGGTTTCCAGCGATGCGAGAGCGAAAATATCGGAAAGCCGATGGATCGTTTGGAAATGGTTCGCCAGTGGACCTATCGTAATGGCAGGGTTCGGTTTGAGGGATTAAAAACCGCAGCGGTGCGCGCGTCTCTCGATCCCTTCGGCGACGAGATGCCCGACGAAAGGACTCGCGACGCGTTACTCGATTTCGTTGTCGGTCTTCTGCACGATCCGAGATCAAACCCCGGACGTTGGACTGATTGCGCCAAGTCCGAAAAGATCACCCGGCGTTGGCTCACCGAACAGTCCCTGCGGCAGTTTTTCGACGTTGTCGAACGCGCGGCCCGACAGGATCACTGGTCCTATCGGCGTGCGTTCTGGAACGCGCTCTACAAACGGCAATACATCGAGGATGCGTGGGTCGTTTTCGAAGATAAGGGTGCAGCAACGGCGCAGGACTTGTTCGGCAAGAATCTCGGATTTGGCCGCTTCGAGCGTGGCACTGGTTTTCAGCCTGGCCATTCGGTTCTAATCCTGCGCATCCGCGGTCTTACCGTGGCCGACTGGAGTCATAACAGCCCGTGCAGCATTTGGGGCGAAACCGATGGTGAAAACGGTCCCAGGCTTTATAACGGGCTGTACTCGGTCTCCGAACTGAGAAAGCGCCACCAGGGCGACGACTCCGAGCAGAACATGGCAAGCCAAGGGGTCTTTTGGCAGCGCGGTTCCGACTCTTATCGCTGGCAGGGCTTTATCGCCGAGTATCTGAGGAAGCGGCGCGGAATTATCCTCAGTTCGTCGGACTACAGGCTGCGCCAATAACCTTGGGATTCGGCTCCAGCATGCCGCCATTTGCCTTGCCAACTCATACGGACCGACATAAGTCACGACGCCGTTGCTCCTGGCCGTTCGCAGGATCACAAGGTACTTACGTGTCCACCTGAATCTTGGGGAACAGATGGTTGCTGCGGGAACTATGCGTTTACACCTTGATGGTTAACGGCAGTGCGCCGGATTTATTTCCGGCCTCCATTTGCGCAAAAAAATGCGAGAAAATGAAAAAAAACGCGAAAAATGGGACGCGCAAAAGTCCGTTATAGCCCCGGCCCGTGAATATCTCGATGACCGTTGCGGCGCAGTTCATCAAAGATTCATGAGTGAAGTACGCCGAATAGAGACTTCACAGGGCCGGATCAATAATTATATTCACCCGCTCCTGTTAATCATGCTTGCGCCGTTCGCAGCCGCGGCGGCGCAATCGCTGTATGTGAGAAGCATAATACATATCAATTGCTTGGAGATGTTAACCTGCCGATAAGGCGCTTTTTCCTAAAATCCGCGCTCAAGCAAAGGCTCGGAAAAGCTCCTGTTTATGATGGGTGTCGAATGCTCTGGCGGTTGGTAATATGGCTTAATGTTCCGTTGGCGGCTCGAGCGGCAGCTCACAAGTGCCAAGAGGGCTCAACAATGCGGCGACGCGCTCCATGTCGAGATTCTCAAGCCGGTCGGGCTGCCATCGGGGTTTGCGATCCTTGTCGATGACCGCCGCGCGGATGCCTTCGAGAAAATCGGACATCTCCTGGCACCTGTAGGTGAAGCGGTATTCCTGGACCAGACATTCTTCAAGAGAGCTCAAATTCCGCGCTTTGCGCACCGCTTCGAGTGCGGCGGCGACAGACAGCGGCGAGTTGCGGCGGATTGCGGAAGCGGCGGCCTTCGCAAAGGGCGTTGACGCCGCTTCGAGAGCGCCGATGCAGTCGAGCGCGCCAGCGCCAATGAACAGCGCATCGATTTCGCTTTGGCGCACGGGAAGTTCGTCTTCCGGCGGTGGCTCGCAGAGCGCATCGACGGATTTCGGATCGCCGCTCTCGCAAAGGGCCTCGATCGCGAGAGCTATTTTGCCGCTTGGTATGTAAAGATCGGCAAATCCGCCGTAAATCGCATCGCCGGGGCCGACGCGCGACGCCGTCATGGCTATGTATTCTCCACACCTTCCTGGCATGCGCGACAAGAGAAAGGTACCCCCCACATCGGGAATGAGGCCGATGCCGGTTTCCGGCATGGCCACGATGGAGCGCTCCGTGACGATCCTATGCGACCCGTGAGACGAGATGCCGACGCCGCCCCCCATGACGATGCCGTCCATGAATGCGACATAGGGCTTGGCGTAGCGGTAAATCTTTGCATTCAGCCTGTATTCGTCCGCCCAGAACTTGCGGCCATAGTCATAATTGCCCGCACGTCCGTTCCGATAGAGATCCGCGATGTCGCCGCCGGCGCAGAACGCTTTTCCGCCGGCAGCATCGACAATCACGGCCCGCACCTCACCGTCGTCCGCCCAGGTATCGAGCGCCTTTTCGATTTCGAGCGCCATCGCCCAGGTCAGCGCGTTCAAGGCGGCCGGACGATTGAGCGTTATGCGCCCGGCCCGGCCTTCCTTCCGGATAAGCACATCCCCGTTCATTGGCCGCCCTCCGAAAGTAGTGTTCGCGCGGTGATGGATGCGCATGATTTCATTGGTCCTCGAGGATCTGATGCACGCGCAGATCGGCACGATTTTTTCGACGCCAAAATCTGCGAGATAGCCATATCCACCGTGGATCTGCAGCGCGGAGTTCGCAACATCGAATTCCGCATCGTCCCTTGGACCTTTAAGTCCAACATCTATGCCAATTCTGGCTCATATGAAGCCCGGCAGCGCCATCATCAGCACCGAATCCGTGAACTTTGACATGCCCCGACCCACGCTTGCCCCCTACGCAGCGACAAAGGCTGCCATCGTGAATTTCACAGGTGCGATGGCTCAGCTTCTTGCTGAAAAAGGCATTCGCGCGAATTCTCTCGGCCCTGGGCCGATCTGAACGCCGCTGATCCCCTCCGAACACCATCTCCTGGCTCGCGCGGATAGGCGCGAACGAACGGCACATAAGCGGAAATGCGCTACCTTTACCGTCGAGGTCACGCCGGCGATCTCCACGACCTCTTGGCTCCACTCGAACTGATAGGCCTCGTCGGGCGAAAAACTCAGCGGTATGTAGGCCTCAGCAGCGGTCGCGCCCGCTTCTTGCTCCAAGCCTTCGCATAGCGCTGCACCGCGTCGTAACCGCCCTCATAACCAAGGCCGCGGAGCTCCTCGAAAAGGCGAACCAGCGTCAGACGGTACCCGCCGCGGCTGCGCTCATTGGCCAGAAGCAGCTCGTCCAGCCGGTCTCGCCACGGGCGGAAACTTCCGCATCGGCTGAACCAACCGCTCATAGCGACACTCCGTCGCCTCCGACCGGATATTTTGCGGATCGCCTTCCGCGAGACCTGAGGCGGCCGCGTTTGTTCGGGAAAGTCTCTGTGCGAACGGCGCAGCGACTGAGTGCCGAATTCGACAAGCCTACGTGTCTCGCCGCGATGCATCCGGGTTGGCGCCCCGTCTTCCGTCCAAATGCACCAAATTGCTGGGTTCGGCCAGAGTGGAACTTGACATTGCGTTGCTGATCGCCCGGCTCAAATCGCCAACCTGATAGGGCTTGCGAACAAGCACATAGTCCTCGCCGAGCGAGGCGGCGACTTCGCTGTACGCGGTCACAAGAACGATCGGCATGCCGGGCTGGCGTTCCCGAATAGCTTTTGCAAGGTCGATCCCATCCATGCCGCCAGGCATGACAATATCGGTCACCACCAGCGAATAGGATGCCTCTTCAAGGGCTTTCATCGCCGCCCGGGGATTGTCGAGGGCGTGAACCTGAAAGCCCAGCTCTTTCAAATAGAGGGAGCTGACTTCTAGAACGTCGAGATTGTCGTCCACCAAGAGCGCGAGCCCCGTTCCTTGCACAGCATCGGGGGGCATATCCGCGGGACGCTCCGCTGTTTCAGGCTGGCGCGGCAAAAAGAGCGTGACCCTCGTCCCCAGCCCCAGTGTGCTGTCTATCGTAACGGTGCCTCCGGACTGATGTGCGAAACCGTGAACCTGCGAGAGACCGAGCCCGGCACCCTTCCCTGACCCCTTGGTGGTGAAAAAGGGATCAAACACCTTTGGCAGGATTTCCTCCGCGATCCCTGTCCCGCTATCCGCAATGACTATTGCGACAAAATCGCCTTCGAGTTGCGCCTGAGTTTCGTCTCGCTTGAGCTGCTTGTTCTCGGCGGTGATCGCGATCATGCCGCCCTCAGACAAGGCATCGCGGGCATTGAGCGTTATGTTGAGGAGGGCCAGCTCCAGCTCATTGACATCAGCCATAACGGGCCAGGTTTCCGGCGGAATATCGACCGCGAGTTTGATTGCGAGCCCCAGCGAGCCTTCGGTCATTTTTCTTAGCTCGTCTATACGGTCGCCTATCGTGGTCACAACGGGGTTCAAGCTTTGCCGGCGGGAAAACGAAAGCAATTGGCGCGTCAACGACTGGCCACGCGTCACCGCGAGTTTGATTGCCTCAAGCGCGCGGCCCCCCTTTTGGTCTTCACCAATCAGCTTTTTGATCGTCTGGCTGAAGCCGTCGATGATCATCAAAATATTATTGAAATCGTGTGCAACGCCGCCCGTCAGTTGACCGAGAGCCTGCATCCTTTGCGCGTGATCGCTTTGTTCCTGCGCTTTTCGCAGGGCTATTTGCGCTTCACGTCTGTCTGTGATGTCCCGCGTGATCTTCGCAAAGCCAACGAGGGTACCGCCCTCGTCCCTGATGGGATCCACGATGACACTCGCCCAAAAACGCTCACCGTTCTTGCGAACACGCCACCCCTCTGCCTCGAACCGCCCCTCGCTTGCCGCGATCTGAAGCGCCCGCGATGGCACACCCGCAGCTTTGTCGCGATCAGTGTAGAAGCGCGAAAAGTGCTGTCCAACGATTTCCTCGGCTGTGTACCCCTTTGTTCGTTCCGCGCCAGCGTTCCAGCTTGAGACGATGCCATTGGGATCGAGCATGTAAAGGGCGTAATCGGTAATGCCCTCGACCAGGAGGCGCAGCTGACGCTCGCTTTCGTGAAGAGCCTTTTGCACGGCTTTTTTGTCACTAATGTCGCGCGTGATCTCTGCATAGCCGATCAATCTGCCGTTCCCGTCCCTGATTGCGTCTACGGCGACCGATGCCCAGAACCGGCTTCCATCCTTGCGGATGCGCCAGCCCTCTGATTCCTGCCGGCCTTCGCGCTCTGCAGTTTCGAGAACGCGCCATGGAACCCCGTTCCGGCGTTCCTCCGGCGTGTAGAATCGTGAGAAATGCTGCCCGACGATCTCATCGGCCGCATATCCCTCAATCCGTTCTGCGCCGGCATTCCAATTTGTGATGACCCCGTTGGGGTCGAGCATGGAGATCGCATAGCCGGCCACGCCCTCGATGAACAGACGAAAGCGGCGCTCGCGTTCAAGCAAGGCTTCCTGTGCCGCTGCGCGCTCTGTCACGTCACGGACAATTTCGACGAAACCGATGAGGGAGCCGGCTTTGTCTCGCACCGGATGCAGAACGGATGACGCCAAGAAACGATTGCCATCCTTGCGCAGGCGCCATCCCTCGCTTTTCCAGAGTCCGTTTGAAACGGCGTTCTCCAAAATGCGGGCAGGAACACCAGCCAAGCGGTCTTCGTCGGTGAAGAGGCGCGAAAAATCCTGACCGAGCATCACCTCGGGATGGTAGCCTGTTATATTTTCGGCGCCAGAGTTCCAGCTTGTTATGAAGCCTTCCGCGTCCAGCATTGAGATTGCGTGCTCGGTGAGGAACTCGAGCAATAACTGAAATCGCTCTTTGTCGGGTAAACAAGATAACGCTGCGCCAACGCTTGTAGCCGTTCTTCTTTCTATTTGACTACCGCCAGCACTCATGTCTCAGGCCTGCCTTATCTCTAGCTATCCGATAATCGGAAGCGTATTAAGACTTAGAGCAGCCAAGCATATAACCTACCACGCAGCGTGGCAACCACCTCTAGAAGCTAGCAATTATTTTCCGCACGCTGCCAGACGTCCGCCTCGCCCCCATGGCTCAGGTCATCAAAAAAGCCCTCGCGATGATCGCTTCGTCTGCAATGATGTTGGGATCGCTAAGACGGTTGCCAGCCTTGGGTGTTGTCGGAGAGGATAGTCCAGCGTCTACGCAAGCGAATTCGCCTCGACGAGGGGCTGTTCTGAGCTCCCTTTGCCTACGGCTTCAATATGCGCTTGCAAGATTGCTGCAATTTTCATGATTTCCGCCAACTCGCAAAAGCGGCGGCTGCCAAGCCCAATCTTCGACTATATCGACGACGCGGCCGACGTGAAACAACCTGCCGCCGCAATACCGAGAGCTTCGATCGCGTCCCCTATGTCCTGCGCGGGGTGGAGAGCCCCCTTTGGGGGACCTTAAAGATCGTTTCAAGAATTTGGTTGAGCAAGTGTTCTGCGGGTTCCCAAACTGGCCTTGTTCCGGCTGTCCCAACGGCACTTCTCTCGTCAGGAAGCATTTCCAAAGAAGTGCTGCAGCAGAACTTTTATCCTGCCTTTCTGATAAGCCGGCGATGAATTGCGATTGGTCTATCGTTGCTAAATCGCGCTGCTTACGTGCCTAAAGTCCACGCTCATGCCCAAGTACCCAACACACGGACGGGACGAACTGAACCCGCGTCTGCCGTGCAAGGCATAAAAACTAGGCGCGCGATGCCTTAACTTTTTCGAGCTCCGTAATCGCGGCCTGTACATGACCCGCAACACCGGGAAGCTTCGCGTATTCGGCTAGGATTTTGATCTCGCCCAGCATTGTTAAAATATAACCATTCAATTCGTCGTCTGCGATGCCATAAGTGCGCATAAGACTATAGGCCTGCGCCTCTTCGGCTGGAATCGAGAATTTTGTGTCCATGGCCGACCCTCCACTCTAAGATGGAGACCTGTTAAATAGGAAAATGACGGCTGCGTCAAATAGCTTAGCCTTTGATGCATGGCCAAAACTGGGGTTAACAGTCATTTAATGATTGCATGTCGTGTGGTTCCATCGGGCTTTCTGCTTGGGGGGCTTCGGACGGGATAGCGGCAGACTAGCTGTCCTTCAACTCTGACGGCAAAACCATACTCACCGGCTCTGCCGACGGAACCGCACGTCTTTGGGACGCAGAAACGGGCATGGAACTCGCCCAACTCAAGGGCCACACCGGCGATGTTGCTAGTGCGGTGCGGTGGCGGTATCCGACGCTTGAATATCGCGCCACGCCGCGCCAAGGGCTGAACGATCGAAGGAAACGGATTTCACAATCGCGAATACCGGAGTGCCAGGGTGCAAGCTGAGCCGTTCAACAGAATAGCGGGTTAGCCGCGCGATGAGAGCCTCGCCGCCGCAATCGAGCTTGATCTCCACGCCGGGTCCATCCATCGGCCCGATTTCCGCGACCACGGCCCGGATGACGTTCAGCGCGCTCATCTCCTCCGGCTGCCGCAGCGCGATCATCACATCGCGCGCCTTGATCTGCATCCGCACGCGCTTCCCCGGCGCGATGTCGAGGCGGGGAACTTTCCACTGGCCAGCGCGCGAGACGAGCGCAGTGAGGCCATAAGCATCGTCGTGGCTCTTGACCACGGCCTCGATCACCGCGCCTGTTTCACCGCCATCAACCGCAGGCAGAAGGTCAAGGCGCTGCATCAGCTCGATGGTCGGGCCGGCGGCGCGCACTTTCCCCGCCGAAAGGATCACCAGCGTGTCCGACAGCCGCGCCACCTCGGCGACCGAGTGGCTGACATAGATGACCGGAATGCGGGCTTCGTCGCGCAGGCGTTCGAGATAGGGCATGATCTCCTGCTTGCGCGCATCGTCGAGCGCCGCGAGCGGCTCATCCATAAGGAGCACTTTGGGCGAGGCAAGGAGCGCGCGCCCGATGGCGACGCGCTGCTTTTCACCGCCCGACAGCCGGTTCGGGTAGCGGTCCAGCAAATGCTCGATGCCGAGCAAATCCGAAACTTTTGCGAGGTTCGCTTCGCGTGCCTGTGCGCGGGTGAACCAGGCGCCATAAAGCAAATTCTGGCGGACGCTCATATGCGGAAAGAGACGCCCCTCCTGAAACACGGTGCCGAGCTGACGCCTATACGGCGGCAGAAATATCCCGCGATCCGAATCAAAAAGGGTGGCACCGTCAATGATGACACGTCCGCGCTCGGGCCGCAGCAATCCGGCAATAACATTGAGAAGCGTGGTTTTGCCCGAGCCCGAATGCCCGAAAAGCGCGATGAACCGGCTCTCGGCTGTGAACGCGGCATCGAGCGTGAAACCGCCAAGCCTCTGGAAGGCGCTGACCTCGATCATGTTGCGACGTGAAGGCCGCGGCCTGCGCGGCGCGCAAGAAACTCGGACGCGAGAAGGGCCGCCATCGAGATGAAAATCGATATCGCCGTGAGACGCAGCGCGCCCGCGTCGCCGCCCGGAACTTGCGTCAACTCGTAGATCGCGGTAGGCAGCGTCCGGGTCTCGCCTGGGATGTTCGAAACGAAGGTGATCGTCGCGCCGAACTCACCCATGGATCGCGCGAAAGCGAGGACCATGCCTGCGATGATGCCGGGCACGATGAGGGGCAGCGTTACGGTCAGAAAGACCCATGCGGGGCTCGCGCCGAGCGTGCCGGCGGCTGCCTCAAGCCTCGTGTCGACGGCCTCGGCGGAAAGCCTGATCGCGCGAACCATAAGCGGAAACCCCATCACGGCACAGGCGAGCGCCGCACCCGTCCAACGGAACGAGAACACGATGCCGAAATTCTGATCGAGGAACGCCCCAATGGGGCCTTTCGTGCCGAATGTGAGGAGCAGGAGATAGCCGGTCACCACGGGCGGCATCACGAGCGGCAGATGCACGATCCCGTTCACGAGCGATTTGCCCCAGAAGTCTCGCCGGGCTAGAACGACCGCGACGGCCAAGCCAAATGGCAGACTTGCCGCCATCGCCACCGTCGCAACCAGGAGGCTTAACCTGATGGCTGCCCATTCGTCGGGACTGAGCGTCCACCATTCGTTCAGGATCATTTCTCCGTTTTGCTGCCGAGCACCGTAAAGCCTTGCGCCTCGAAAATCGGCGCAGCCTTCGGCGATTCGATGTAGCCGAGAAAAGCTGCCGCCGCGTCGCCTGCCTTCGTGGTCAGCGCAACCGGATAGATGATTGGCGGGTGCGAGTCAGCAGGAAAAGTCGCGACGACTTTCACGTTCGGATCGGAGACGGCGTCGGTCTGATAGACGATGCCGAGGGGCGCTTCGCCGCGCGAAACAAGCACGAGAGCGGCGCGAACGCTTTCCGCCTGCGCAAGCTTGTCCGAGACGCTGCTCCAAAGCCCAAGCTTTTCCAGCGCGGCCTTCCCATATTTGCCGGCGGGGACTGCGCCGACGTTGCCCATTGCGAGCCGGCCGCCGCCAAGGGCCTTCGCCAGGTCCGCGCCGGGCTTGAGGTCGAGCGTGACGGGGCTGTCCTTCGGCGCGATGAGCACGATCTTGTTGCCGAGAAGGTCCGACCGGCTTTCGGGTTTTATGAGACCCTTGCCGGCGACGTAATTCATCCAATCAAGATCGGCGGAAATGAAAATCTGCGCGGGCGCGTCCTCTTCTATCTGCTTCGCCAGCGTGGAACTCGCGGCATAGCTCGTCTTTACGGTTTGGCCCGACTCTTGCTGCCAGTCCGCTGTGAGCTTATCGAGCGCGTTTTTCAGGCTGGCCGCGGCGAACACGATGACCGGCGATTTGGCATCGCGATCCTCAGCGCAAGCGGCTTGTGCAAGGAGCAATGCGGCAAGCAACGGCGCCGCGAAGAAGGACGCCATCAGGCGCGCTCTTACGCTCATTTTTTTCCCTCAATTTTCCGGCACAGTATATCCGCGTGTATATAGCTAGGCCCGCAGCCTGTCGATCTCAATATGTCGCGTCAATGCCTTACATCTTGGCGTTGCAATTTCGCGGCATAAAATCGGGATGTGCGATCGATGTCGGGGCAAGTTTGGCTGCTGTCAGCTTGACAATAAGCCCTTGCGCGATCCATCGCTTTTCAGTTGTATCTTGTAGCCGGTTTCGGCGGCGCTCTCCCAGGGAGGTTACGATGATTGATACGCTCAACCCCGGCCTCAGCGACCTGCCGGAAATGGAGGAGCTTCTCATCAAGGATATTCGTCTCCTCGGAACCCTGCTCGGGGAAGCGATCCGCGATCAGGAAGGCGTTCAAACCTTCGAAACGATCGAGACGATCCGCCGCCTCAGCACAGCCTTCGAACATGAGGCAGACACGGCTGCAGGCCAGAAACTCGACCTGCTCCTCAGCAAGCTGGGGCCTCACGAAGCCGTCCAGGTCGCCCGCGCCTTCTGCTACTTCTCTCATTTCACGAATATCGCCGAAGACCGGCATCGCATGCGTTGCACGGCGGCAGCCTTGAGCAGAGGGCCGGCGAAGCGGCCCGAAGGCAGTCTCGATGCAACTTTCGAGCGTCTGGCCGAGGCCGGGATCGGGCAGGAAAAGACCTGCGAAGCGCTGAAGGCAAGCCTTGTCTCGCCAGTGCTCACCGCGCATCCCACGGAAGTGCAGCGGCGAAGCATTCTCGATGCGACGGGCTCGATCGAGCACCTGCTCGCCTCCCGGGAAAGTTTGACCAGCGAACGCGACCTCAAGCGCAATGAGGCGCTGTTGCGTGCGAGGGTCGTCCAGCTTTGGCAAACGCGTGTCTTGCGGGTCACGCATTTGACCGTCGCGGACGAAATCGAGAATGCGCTCCGCTATTACCACACGAGTTTCTTACGCGAGATCCCGCATCTTTACGCCAACCTCGAAGAAGGGTTGGGCGCGAATGTTCCGTCATTCTTGCAGATGGGCTCCTGGATCGGCGGCGACCGCGACGGCAATCCGAATGTGAATGCCGATACCCTCGTGCGCGCATTGAGGCGTCAAAGCGAAGTGGCGCTTGGGTATTATCTGAACGAACTCAACGAGCTTCGCGTCGAGCTTCCGCTGTCGTCGCACCTTGTCGGATTCACGCGAAAGGTGCAGGCGATTGCCGATAGAGCAGAGGTCGAAGATCCCCATCGCAAGGACGAGCCCTATCGCTGCGCCGTGATCGGCATCTACTCCCGGCTCGCTGTGACGCGTCAGAAATTGACCAGCAAATCGCCGCGCAGGCGCGTTCAGTCGTCCGCGGAACCCTATGGCGCTGCGGAAGAACTCCAGGCCGATCTCGAAATCATCGAGAAATCCCTCCTCGCAAACAAGGGCGAAGCGCTGATCGAGCCCCGGCTTCGGCCATTGCGGCGCGCGGTCGAAGTGTTTGGGTTCCATCTCGCGAGCGTCGATCTTCGCCAGAATTCCGACGTGCATGAGGAGGTGATTGCCGAATTGCTCGCCACTGCCCGAATTGTGGCCGATTATCGCAATCTCGATGAAGAGCACAAGCAGAGCGCGCTCCTGAGCGTGTTGAGGGATCCGCGCCTGCTTCGCGTCCCAGGGGTTGAATATTCGAGCAAGACGGCTAGCGAACTGGCGATCCTCGACACCGCCTGCAATCTTCGAAAGATTTACGGCAGGCGCGCGATCCGGCAATACATCATCAGCCATACCGAGACGGTCAGCGATCTCCTTGAAGCGCTTGTCCTTCTGAAAGAGGGCGGCCTCATGCAGGGCGTCCCCGGCGATCCGGGCTCTCATGCCGAGCTGATTGTCGTGCCCCTTTTCGAAACTATCGGCGACCTTCGCCTCGCCGAGCACATCATGCGCGCGTTTTATGCCCTGCCGGGCATCCACGATATGGCCGAGGCAGGCGGCGGCGTGCAGGAGGTCATGCTCGGCTATTCGGATAGCAACAAGGACGGCGGCTTCTTTACCAGCAGCTGGGAAGTTTACCGCGCGTCGGTGGCGCTCGCTAGGCTCTTCAAGGAGGGGCACGGCATCAAGCTTCGCCTGTTCCACGGCCGCGGCGGCACGGTGGGACGCGGCGGCGGGCCGAGCTATCAGGCGATCCTGGCCCAACCTGCCGGCACCGTGAACGGACAGATCCGCATGACGGAGCAGGGCGAGGTTATCGCCTCCAAGTATTCTCATGCCGAAATTGCGCGGCGCAATCTTGAGGCGCTGGCGGCGGCTGCGATCGAAACGACGCTGCTCATGCCGGAGCGGCCCGTTCCCGACGAGTTTCTGGACGCCGCCGAGCAGCTTTCGGAAGCGAGCATGAAAGCCTACCGGGCGCTCGTATATGACATGCCGGAGTTCAACGAGTTCTTCTTCGCGGCCACCCCGATCGCGGAAATTGCCGAGCTGAACATAGGTTCCCGGCCCGCCTCCCGCCGGGGCACGCATCGCATCGAAGATCTTCGCGCCATCCCCTGGGGGTTCTCCTGGGGGCAGGCGCGCGCCGCCTTGCCGGGCTGGTATGGATTCGGAACGGCGGTCAGAGCATTTGCGAAGAAGGGGCCGAAGGAAAAGACAGCTTTGCTCAGGCGCATGAGAGACGAGTGGCCCTTCTTCCGCACGCTTCTTTCGAACATGGACATGGTGCTCGCCAAGGCAGACATGCGTCTGGCCTGCAAATATGCCGAGGAACTCGTTCCCAACCGGAAGCTTTCACGGCGGGTGATGAACGCCATTCTCGTCGAGTGGGACGCGACAGTGGAAGCCCTGAACAGGATCACGGGCGCCACGGAGCGGCTCGCCGACAGTCCGGCGCTGGCGAGAGCTATCAACCGCCGCGTGCCTTACATCGCGCCTCTGAACCATCTCCAGATCGAGCTGATCCGGCGATGGCGGAGCGGACGGCACGAGGAGAAGACGAGGCGCGCGATCCTTATCGCGATCAACGGGGTTGCCGCGGGATTGAGAAACACGGGCTGAGACTTCCTATGAATTGGATTAAGAAAGGAGGCGTATAAGAGCGTTTCACTGTGTGCTAAACCGGTGATTGAAATCAGCAGGGAGACGAAGATGAAGCTCAGCGCAAGAAACGTCATCAAAGGCAAGATCACGAAAGTTGTCAAGGGAGCTACCACGGCTCATGTTCTCATCGATGTGAATGGCGCAACGATCACGGCATCGATTACAAACGAGGCTGCCGAGGAACTGAAGCTGAAGGAAGGCCAGAATGCCGCTGCCGTTATCAAGGCTTCCGACGTCATGGTCGCGGTCGATTAGACAGGCAGGCGCATATTCCGCCGCGGCGGTGGCGATTTTCGTCATCGCCGGCGGCGAGGCTTCCGCACTCGCCGAAGGCAACCCGGCCTGCTGGCCCCTCAAGCGCGAACTGAAGCTGTTTGCCAATCCTGACCTGGAAATGGTGTTTTCCGGAGCCACGCTGGACTCACTTCCTGAGAAAGGTCTTGTCGTCGAGCTTCAGCCGCATGGCACACTGGACTTTGTGCAGGCCCCGGCGCACGAGCCGAAATCGGACGACGCTTTCGATGGGCTGCTTTTCGTGAATGTTCCTCAGACGGGCGCCTACCAGGTGACGCTGTCCGGGGACGCGTGGATCGATCTCATCCAGAACGGCAAGGCGCAGGCGCGCTCCACCGAGACGATCAACGCCGATTGCGGCGATGCCCGCAAAAGCATGCGGTTCCGCCTTGAACAAGGTCCGTTGACGGTCCAGGTCAGCGGCGCGGCCTCTAACCAGATCAGGCTCGTTATCCTGCCTGTGGAATAGCTGCTCCTGGCGCTGGCTTGCGTGGCCTCACACGATGCGCGCAGAAACCGCTCGGCGAAGGCGCGTCGCTCTGCGAGCTCGCTCCCTTCTGTGCAATCCCAAGACACGATCCTTGAATAAACCACGCGGGCGCGTAGAAATAGGCGCTGATGAGAAAAGCGCGGCCGGCCGGCTCTCCTGGCTACACCTTCCCTCTGATGCTGATCATCGTCGCCGCGATGGCTATCGGCGCGTCCCGGCTGGAGCTTGCCCAAAGCTATCGGACGAAGCGCGACAAGGAGGAGGAGCTTCTCTTTCGCGGGCTGGCCTATCAGCGCGCCCTCAAGGCATATTATTCGAAGAACAATCGCTATCCGCGCAAGCTGAAAGACCTCGCGGACGACCGGGACGCGTCAAAGCCCCGCTTCATCCGGCAGCTTTACAAGGACCCTATGACAGGCCGGGATTTCAAGCCCATCCTCGCAGCGGAGGGTGCGATCATGGGGGTCGTGAGTTCAAGCAAGGATATACCGTTCCGGACGGTGGATTTCGATAAGGAGCTGCAAGGCTTCGATCAGGCGAAAACATACGAAGACTGGAAATTCCAGGCCAAGCCCGGGGGCGGCGCGGCGCCGCAAGCGATCACGCCCGGCGCACCCATGGGGTCGCGATTTGGCAGCCCGTCCTGATGCAGGGGCGTTCGTAACTGGGCAAATCGGATGCGGCCTGATGAGGACGGAGGCGCATTCCTTGTCGCATGACGCACATTGTATTCTGGCGGCGTAATTCGGCGGCCGGTCTGTTCGCGCTGCAATTCCTAGCCATTGCGGACGCTCGGTCCTGCAAACAGATCTACAATAAGTTGTATGACGACTTGTCGCACCCACAAAAACGTGAGGAGCGGGAACGTTACCGGGGGATTAGAGTTAACTACGGCTTGCGGATTAGATGTACGGTTGGTGTGCTATGGGCAAGGACTTTGATGTGGTGGTCGCGGGGTCGGGGGACCCTGACCTCGTCAATGAGATCATGGCCCTCATCGGGCGTTACTGTGAGGCTAATGGCGTCGAGCCTTATCCGGTCGAACTGCGGGATACCTTGCTGGCTGTGGCTGCGCTTGCACACTTGGAAGCCGACAAAATGGGCCCGGCAATGGTGGCATACGCGGAGGATTTCGCCGACGCCGCGCGTGAGAGTTTTCGGGATGTGACCGGCGTTCTGGCAATGCCCGTATATCACCACCCGTCGACCGCCAGGGTTCGGCATTAGAGGCCCAGGCGCGCCTTTATTGCGTAATCAGAGCGGCAGGCACTCAAACTGGTGGCCCATCCATGCCCCGGATCGTGTCGATAACTGGTCTGTGCGTGCGTCGGCAAGGCGCTTGCGGAGCCGGTGGATAAGCACTTCGATAGCGTTCGACGCTATTTCTTCACCGAATGCATAGAGCATGCTCTCCATCGTACTTTTCGAGACCACGCTGCCGGTGCGCCGCAGGAGCAGTTCGAGCGCATAAAACTCACGCCGCGGGATCTCGACGACCTTGCCGTCGACGCGCACCTCCCTTTCGACCGTGTCGAGAAGAAGATTGGCTTCGGTCATGACGACGCTTTTTCTAACGCCCGGCCTGCGCAACAGGGCGCGGATGCGGGCGACGAGCTCGTCCGTATCGAACGGCTTGCAAAGATAATCGTCTGCGCCGCTGTTGAGGCTGTCGACGAGCACGCGCGTGCTGTCGCGCGCCGTGAGAATGAGGACAGGCCGCATGTCGTTGTTCTTGCGCATCGTCTTGAGCAGAGACATGCCGTCGGCATCCGGAAGGCCGAGATCGAGGATAAGCGCCGCGTAATTGACGCTGAAGAGAGCGGCCTCCGCGTCGCCTGCGGTTTCAACCAGATCGACCGTGAAACCCCGGCCGCTCAGCGCAGTGCGGAGGTAGTCGCCAAGACGCATATTATTTTCGGCTATGAGAAGACTCATGCTCGTCTCGCATCGGTCAGCCCGGCGTAAGCCCAGCTTGCCGAGTTGGTCATTCAGAGCGCCATATCGGGAATAAAGGTGTCGAAATGGAGGAATATAGAAGGATAGGCCGACACTCCTTTACTAACGATATCCGGAGAGAAGAGGCAAGCGGCGGAGCCCCCGAGTTGCTGCGGCTGTTCTCGTTGATCAATCTCGGCGACAACGGAATTTCGCTTAGTCTGAACGCCGAAGACTTATATAGTTTTCAAGCAAGGTCTTTTTCGTTGGAGGGATGGGATGAAGTCTTCGCTGATTTTGGCTGTGGCAGGCGCTCTTGCGGCTTCGCATGCGCTTGCGGATGACGGGGCGAGCTTTGCGAACGGGGACTGGATTGGAACGGGGTCTTTTCAGATGGGCGAGCAGATCATGGCTTGTTCCGAAGTGAAGATGAGATTTGGGGGCTCGACGACTGCCTACGAGGTGCGCGAAGCTTCGATGACCTGCGGAAACGGTCCCAAGCAGGAATTCAAGGAGTTCGCTTATTTCAGCATCGGCGAAGACGGCCAGATCTCTTTCGATCACGGAAGCGCCCAGAATCTGGCAAAAGGGACGCATGTCGGGGCCGTGAAGGGCGACAAGCTCCGCACGATCAACCCGATCGAAGGCAAGAGCGTGGATGATATTTCCATCCAAAAAACAGGAGACTTCCTGATCTACAATCAGATCGCAGGCGTGCCGGGTCAGACGCCCGACTATAGCCTGATGGCGATTATGAAAAAGGATGCGTCGGCCGCAGCCAAACCTTGAGGCCCGGCGCCTGCTGGCTTCAACAGCTTGCCTCGGCTCAGAAACCGGCAGGATACACGCCCTTCAGGATGGTTTCGAAATGCTGGCGAACCGCGTCATGACAGCCGCAGCATCGTCTCTCCAACCCTTCAGCATTGAGAATCCGGAGCCGCCCCCGCCCCGTATCGATGAGCTGTTCGCTTTTGAATTTCTGGATGACGCGGCTCAAATAAGTGCGCCCGACGCCCAGCATGCTGGCGAGCTCATCTTGGGCTACGGGGATCTCACAAGAGCCCATGTGGTCGGCAACGCGACGCAGCCACGCGGCGGTGCGCTGCTCAATCGGATGGGCCGCATTACACGCGGCAGACTGGAAGGTTTGAGCGAGCAAGCAGTCGGAATATCGGGCAAAGAGATCCCTCAAGGCCGCCGACCGGAGCTTCGCAGCCTCAAGCTCCGTTAGCTTGATCCTCAAGAATTCACCACGAAATAGAACTATCGCTTGCGTGAAGGCGGGCAAGTATCCTTGACTGACGATGCCGCCAACAGCGCCTTCCCGGCCGATCAATCCCGTTTCAACCGATTTGCCATCGGGAAGAAGCACCTGGAAGGAGGCCATCGCCGGCCCACAGGGAAAATAAGCGAAGGTGACTTCGGCGCCCTGCTCGTGAAGGATCGTTCCCTTGTCCGCCTCCACACTCTCCATATGCGGCTCCAGGGCGTCGAAATCGCTTTGACGCATGACGCAAAGTAAATTATTGAAACCTTTGCTGTTCCGCACTGCCTTCGCCGTTAACTATCTCAGGTAGCATAAACTTGAACACAAGCGGGAGGTTTGTGTTCACTAGTGGCTAGACGCATCCCGGCAACCTGAAGTAAGCAGAAACCACACAATTCAGTAGATACATGAGTTGTTAAGTTCGGTGAGGCAGCTTTGAGTAACGATGAAGCACGCAAACGGCTCGCCGATGCGCGTTTTCGTGCGATGATTGAACACGCCGCCATCGGCATCGCGCAGGTTGCTCCCGATGGCTCTTGGCTCTACGTTAATGAGCGCCTTTGCCAAATCCTCGGCCATCCGGCCGAAGAGCTTCTTTCGAAGACCTTTCAGAACATTACCCATCCTGACGATTTGAACGCCGATCTGGCGCAAGTGCAGCGTATGCTTTCCGGTGAGATCGACGATTACACGCTGGAGAAGCGCTACCTGCGGAAGGATGGTTCGGCCGTATGGGCAAAGCTGACAGTCAGCTGCGCCCGCGCCGGAGCGGAGATCGACCATTTCATCAGCGTCATCGAGGATATAAGCGAACAGAAGCGCGCGGGCGAAGAGCTCCGCGAAAGTGAAGAGCGATTCCGGATGCTTGCGGACAATATCAGCCAGCTCGCCTGGATTGCGGATGCGTCAGGCTGGGTCAATTGGTACAACCAGCGCTGGTACGATTTCACCGGCACAGCCTTTGAGGAAATGGCCGGCTGGGGCTGGAGGAAGGTGCATCACCCGGCTCATGTGGAACGCGTTGTCACCAAGTATTCGCAGGCCTTGAGCTGCGGAGAAGTCTGGGAGGACACGTTTCCTCTTCGCGGGAAGGACGGCCAATACCGCTGGTTCCTCTCTCGCGCGCTCCCGATCCGCAACCAGGCGGGGGAAATCATCCGGTGGTTCGGCACAAATACGGATGTCACGGAGCGGCGTGAGGCCCAGAGGACCGCGCAGAGGCTGGCCGCCATTGTGGAGTCGTCGCAAGACGCCATCATCGGCAAAGACCTGAACGGCGTTATTACAAGTTGGAACCGAGGCGCGGAACGTCTCTTGGGCCACCGGGCCGAGGAGGTGATCGGAAAATCCGTTACGACCGTCATTCCGGTTGAGCGGCTTGATGAGGAATTGGAGATTCTTGTCCGAATCCGCAGAGGCGAGCAAGTTCGCGATTACGAGACGGTGCGAAAACGGAAAGACGGAAGCCTTGTCGAAATGTCCTTATCGGTTTCGCCCGTCAAGGACGCCAATGGAAGTGTCGCCGGGGCGTCGACCATAGCCCGCGATATTACCGAGCGGAGGCTGGCCGAGGAGCGGCAAACCCTGCTGCTGCAGGAGATGAGCCATCGCGTAAAAAACCTGTTCACGGTTGCGAGCGCCATTGCGGTTCTAAGCGCCCGTGAGGCGGCAACGGCCCAAGAGATGGCGCAAACCATGCAAAATCGTCTCGCGGCTTTGGGGCGTGCGCATGAACTCACTCTGACAAAGCCCGCAGCCGATGAACCCGCGCGTCTGCAAGGCACAACGCTTCACGCCCTGGTCAGGACCATTCTCCAGCCATTCGAAAGCGCGGCCAAGAGTGGCAATGAACGCGTAACTGTCACAGGCGCGGATCTCTCCGTCGGAGCATCTTTCGTTACTGCTTTTGCCCTTCTTCTGCATGAGTTCGCTACCAACGCGGCCAAATACGGGGCTCTCTCGGTTCCCACCGGCCGCATCGACGTGGAGATGCGCGAACATGAGGGCACGTTCCTTTTGATTTGGAAGGAGCGCGACGCTCCCTTAAACCCCGCCGGGGTCAAGGAGGAGGGTTTTGGCGGCACTCTGGTTCGCGCGACTCTCCAGCAGTTTGATGGTGAAATAACCCGCGATTGGACCCCAGAGGGGCTGACCATTTGCTTGAGGTTTCAGAGTAGCCGGGTTTCCGAATAGCGGTCGAGAATGCCGCCGGGGAGGGTAAAGCGGCTAATCCGTGAAGCAGGCCGCCAGCGGCAGCCAGTCGGCGATCAAGGTGCGGGCCGGCGGCCTTGATCGTCGAAAAAACGCCCTTTGCGGTAACCGAACTTCGACGCGATTATCTTTGCAACCATCAGCATGACTGGCTGATATCTCAATAGCCCGCCTGATCCGCTCACGGTGCGGATCCTCGGCGCCAGGGCCGCCGCGACCGTTTCAGGCGTCTCGGCAACCGCATTGAACAGCATGCGTTCGCGGGCCCCGGCATCCTTGAGCAGGAGATCGGTGAGGACAAGGCCAGGGCTCAGTTCATGCACCCCGATGGCGCGGACCCCCGCCTTTTTGAGTTCGGCGTCGAGGAAGCCGGTCGAGAGCGCCACCGCCCGTTTCGAGGCGCGGTGAGGCGCCGACGTCGGGGAAGACCGAACGCCCGCAGCCGAAAACCCCATGTTGAAGATGTGGAACGAAGGTTGCGCGCCTTCGAACGGCTGGCGAAGCATCACCCTGACAACCTCGGCGCAGAGCATCATGGTCCCGCAAAGGTTTGTCCGGCAGGTTTCGTCGATGTCGTCCGGGGCCAGTTCCCAGAGCGGGCGCTTGAGGCGGCCCGCCGTGCCGGCGTTGTTGATCCAGCGGTCGATGATCGTAAGTTTCGAGACGGCATAAGACACGAACGCCTGAGCCTCGCCCGGCACGGACACATCGCACGCCATGCCATGCACCTCGCCTTCGGGCGCCTCGCTTCGAAGCCGCCCAAGCGCTCCTTCGAGACGGTCATGGTCCCGTCCGCAGATGACCACACGGTCTCCGGCGCGGAGGAACATTCTTGCCATCGCCAAGCCGAACCCCGCGGTTCCCCCGGTCACCACCACGCCCAAAGAGCGGGTCATATCAACCGCCAAAGCATTCGATTCATATCATAAACGGGAGCTGTTCCGAGCCTTTGCCTGAGCGCAAATACTAGGAAAAAGCCCCTTATCGAGAGGTAAACGCCTTACAAGCCATTGATATAATTAGAGAAATGTCATAGCTTGTGTACGCCGCCGCGCTGACGAGAGGCTTGGGCTCGTTAACACACTATATTTAACGGACTTTTCCGCGCCCACTTTCGTCCAAAAATACAATCCGTTAACCTTACGCTTTAAGCCAGAAAAGCCAAGTTTTTCAGAGGGTTGAGCGCCCTTCTCGCCCGGCTGACGCGTGCTGTTCTGATTTTCTGGCATTTTCGGGACGCAAATTCAGGCCGGAAACAATTGTAATTAACCATTTCTAGTTAACTTCCAATCGGTGCGTCAACCGCCGGTTAACCATGGCGCAGGCACGAGTATTTTCCACTGCCACGGACAGCCAGAAGCAAAGGTGTCGCGACTTATCGCGGGTCGCATCACACCATCCTCTCCCCAGGTCGCATGCGTTTCTCACCGTGTGCGATCCAACGCAGAATGAATCGGGCACTGGGCTGGCGGTGCGCGAATCGGACGGTGAGCGGCCCCCAGCCAACCCGGCTGCACACGGCTTTCTTGGGCCGTGTTGGGCAGCCAACGGATCCACCCGAGTTGTCATTCGGCGCTGAACCCTCAGCAGGAAAATTTCCTGATCGAGGCTTTGCAGTGCCGCCAGGAGCCAGCGCACAGTGTCAAGAAAGAGACAATCCTCCAGTCTGCCATGTCTTTGCCTCAACCGCATGCGCATGCGATGCCCGCATCGCAGATAAAAAAGATTCGGCATGATCAGACATTCTCTTACGGCGCTCGCCCTCTCGCTTGTGTTCACGACATCCGCCCCCGCGGCGCAATGCGGCGGCGACTTCCGATCCTTCGTCGGCGCGATGTCGCGCGAGGCCGCGGCGGCAGGCATTTCCCGCTCGGTCATCGACACCGCTCTTTCGGGCGTCACACCCGATCAGTCCGTGTTGGCCTTCGACCGGCGCCAGCGCGGCACGTTCCGGATGAGCTTCGAGCGCTATGCGTCCACCCGCGTCACCTCGGGCCGCATCCAGCGTGGCAGGCAGCTTTTGCAGCGCCACGCGGCGCTTCTGTCGCGCATCCAGCGGCAATTCGGCGTGCCCCCCCAGGTGCTCGTTGCGATCTGGGGCCTCGAAACCGATTTCGGCAGCGGCGACATGGGCAGGCTGCCTGTGATCCGCACGCTCGCCACCATGGCGCATGATTGCCGCCGGACCGAGCTGTTTCAGGGAGAACTCCTCGCCGCCTTGAAAATCGTGCAGCGCGGCGATCTCCCCATGCGCGACCTGATCGGCGCTTATGCCGGGGAAATCGGGCAGACGCAGTTTCTGCCGTCGTCCTACATCAAATACGGCGTCGATTACGATGGCGATGGCCATGTCGATTTGAGACATAGCGCGGCCGATGTGCTTGCCTCGACGGCCAATCTCTTGAGAACCAATGGCTGGCACGCTGGCGCACCCTTCCAGGAAGGCACCGCGAATTTCGAGGTCATGCGCGAATGGAACCGCGCCGAGGTCTACCGCAAGACCATCGTTTTGTTCGCCGAAAGGCTGTCTGGCCGCTGACGCTGAGGGCCGCGCCTTGGCGCTGCCCTGCAATCACTCTTTCCTTCAATACCTGACTGCCCTGAACTATGTCATTGTGAAAGGGGGATTGCCCCGCTCGCCAGCATGGGAAGGGCCTTCGGCATGCACAGTGAACCTATCAACTACATACTTCCCGTCTATCGCCCGCCGAGCGAGGCAGAGTCTCTGATCCTGCCGGTCACCAATGGCTGTTCCTGGAACAAGTGCACCTTCTGCGAAATGTACACCGCTCCGCAGAAACGTTTCAGCCCGCGCAAAGAGGAGGAGGTGCTCGACAGCATCCGGCGCTGCGGCCAAGAGTTTGGCGGCGAGGTCAGGCGCATCTTTCTCGCCGACGGCGATGCCATGACGCTGTCCACGCGCCGCCTTGTGGCAGTGCTCGAAGCCATTAAGCGCGAGCTGCCCGCCGTTCACCGGATTTCGAGCTATTGCCTGCCGCGAAACCTCCGCAAGAAATCCGTCGAGGAGATCAAGGAACTGGCCGCGCTCGGCCTGTCGCTTGTCTATGTCGGCGCCGAGTCCGGCGACGACGAAGTGCTGGCCAGGGTCAACAAGGGGGAGACGTTCGCGACAACGCTCGACGCGCTTCAGAAGCTCGGCGAGGCCGGGATCAAGCGCTCGGTGATGATTTTGAACGGCCTTGGCGGTCAGGCGCTGTCCGAGCAGCATGCGAGGAACTCGGCCGCGCTGATGAATGCCGCCCAGCCGGAATATCTTGCGACGCTGGTCGTTAGTTTTCCTGGGGGCGAGGAGCGGCTGCGCGCCGATTTTCCCGGCTGGGAACCGCTCAGCATCCTCGGCCTCATGCAGGAGATGGAGGCGTTGATTTCGCAGCTGGAGTTGAAGCGAACCATATTCCGGAGCGATCACGCCTCGAACTGGCTTATTCTGAAAGGCACGCTCGGTGCGGACAAGCCACGGCTTTTGCAGCAATTGCGAGCGGCCATCGCGTCGCCGGAGGCAGCTCCATTGCGGCCCGCCTGGGCGCGAGGCCTGTGACGGTGGAGACGCTGTCCTCGCAGGAGCGGTAGCTTTCCAAATTAAAAGGCCGGATCGACAGCATGGTTATGCTCGAAAGCAAGTCCATGATTGTGCTATTGTCTCATATCCAGTCCGGGGCGGGGTACATCATGCCAGAAAAGCTTATTCAGATTTTCGGCTTGTCTGCAAATGTCCACGCCTTACCTATTGTAGGTGGGGATGAATATTATGCTATCAGGCTGGTTGTGGGGCATCAGAAACGGCCTCGTACAGCTTCGACCCAAGAAACTAAAAAAATCTCAGCCGTCTTGGCTTCTTAAGCACCAATAATCTATATTGATAAATTGTTTCTGTCGCTGTACAGCGAAGCTCTTATTGATTTAGGGCCTGTTTCTTGTTTTATTTAGAAAAACAACAAACGGGAGAACACGTGACCAAGGATATCCTGGCAACAGCCCGCTCGATCTTGGAGCGGCACTCCAAGCAAGAGGGCGCACTGCTCCCGATCCTGCGTGATCTTCAGGACGAGTTCGGTTATCTGCCGGAACCGGTGTTGCCGCTCGTTGCCGAGACGCTGAACATCTCGCGCGCCGAAGTCTATGGCGTGGCCACCTTCTATCACGATTTCCATCTTGAATCGCGCGGCGAGCATACGATCACGCTGTGCCGGGCCGAGGCCTGCCAATCCGTGGGCGCCAGGGCGCTCGCCGAACGCGCGAAATCGAGGCTGGGGCTCGATTGGGGAGAGACCACGGCCGATGGCCGCGTGACGCTGGATCAGACTTTCTGTCTTGGCCTGTGCGCGTGCGGTCCCGCCGGAATGGTCGACGGAAAACCCGTGGCGCGCCTTACGCCGAAAAAACTCGATGCCATCATGGCGGAGGCAGGCGAATGAGGGTTTTCGTTCCCGATAGACGCCGCAGCCCTCGCGCTTGGCGCGGATGAAGTCGCCGCGGCGGTGCAGGGGACGGCTGAGGCTCGGGGCATCGCGGTCGATATCGTCCGCAACGGCTCGCGCGGCATGTTCTGGCTCGAACCCATGATCGAGGCGGAGACGCCTGAGGGGCGCATCGCCTACGGGCCGGTCGAGGCGGGCGACGTGCCCAGCCTGTTCGACGCCGGATTTCTCGATGGGCGCGGCCATCGCTTACGCATCGGAAAGCCGGAAGAGCATCCGTTCCTGAAGCGGCAGACGCGGCTCGTATTCGAGCGCTGCGGCATCACCGATCCGCTTTGCCTCCAGGACTACCAGGCCTACAAGGGGTTTGAAGGTCTCAGGCGCGCCATCGCGATAGGGCCGGCCGCGACGATCGAGGATGTGATCCTTTCGGGCCTCAGGGGCCGGGGCGGCGCGGGCTTTCCGACCGGCATCAAATGGCGCACCGTGGCCGAGACCAGCGCGCCGCAGAAATATATCGTCTGCAACGCCGACGAGGGCGACAGCGGCACCTTCGCCGACCGGATGATCATGGAAGGCGACCCATACTGCCTCATCGAGGGGATGGCGATCGCGGCTGTCGCGACCGGCGCCACGCAGGGCTATGTCTACATCCGCTCGGAATACCCGCACGCGGTCCAGACGATGAGCGAAGCCATTGTGCGCGCCCGCCGCGAGGGGCTTCTCGGAGAGCGGCTGCTCGGCTCGAACCATGCCTTCGACATGGAAGTGCGCGTGGGGGCTGGAGCGTATATCTGCGGCGAGGAGACCTCACTTCTCGAAAGCCTCGAAGGCAAGCGCGGCGAGGTTCGCGCCAAGCCGCCGCTGCCCGCGCATAAGGGGCTGTTCGGCCAGCCGACCGTCGTCAACAACGTCCTGTCTCTCGCCTCGCTGCATTTCATCATGGTGGAAGGCGGGGCAGCCTATCGCGACTATGGCATGGGCCGGAGCCGCGGCACGAAGCCGATCCAGCTTGCGGGCAACATCAAGCATGGCGGCTTGTTCGAAACCGCGTTCGGCATCACGCTGGGCGAACTCGTCGACGATATCGGCGGCGGCACATTGAGCGGGCGTCCAGTGCGCGCGGTTCAGGTCGGCGGCCCGCTCGGGGCCTATTTCCCGCGCTCGCTGTTTGACACGCCGTTCGACTACGAGGCGTTCGCGGCGCGCGGCGGCTTGATCGGCCATGGCGGCGTTGTCGTTTTCGACGACACCGTGGACCTTTTGGAGCAGGCGCGGTTTTCCTTTGAGTTCTGCGCACTTGAAAGCTGCGGCAAGTGCACGCCCTGCCGGATCGGCTGTGTGCGCGGAGTTGAGACGATGGACAAGATCCGCGCCGGAATCAACCCAGCCGCAAATCTCGCGCTCATCGAAGAGCTTTGCGAGACTATGCGGTTCGGCTCGCTCTGTGCGCTGGGCGGCTTCGTCCCTTTCCCCGTCATCAGCGCGCTCACCTATTTTCCCGAAGATTTCGTCCACCGGCCCCGGCTGGACGCGGCGGAATAAGGAGACCCCATGTCACTCGTCCACGAGCTGGATTACGGTACGCCCCCGTCAAAGTCCGAGGCGAAAGTCACGCTCACCATCGACGGGATGCAGGTCACGGTTCCGGCAGGCACGACGATCATGCGCGCCGCCGCGGAAAACGGGAACATGATCCCGAAACTCTGCGCGACGGACATGGTGAAGGAGTTCGGCTCCTGCCGCCTTTGCCTTGTCGAGATCGAGGGGCGAAGCGGCACCCCGGCATCCTGCACGACGCCCGTCGCTGAGGGCATGGTGGTCCGCACACAGACCGAGCGCCTGAAGCGCATCCGCAGGGGCGTAATGGAGCTTTACATCTCCGATCATCCCCTCGACTGCCTCACCTGCGCCGCCAATGGCGATTGCGAGTTGCAGGATATGGCGGGCGTCGTGGGGCTTCGCGAAGTCCGCTACGGCTACGATGGCGAGAACCACACCAAGGAAACGAAGGATCAATCGAACCCCTATTTCAGCTACGACCCGGCGAAGTGCATCGTCTGTTCGCGCTGCGTGCGGGCCTGCGAAGAGGTGCAAGGCGCCTTCGCGCTGACGATTTCCGGCCGCGGCTTCGATAGCCGTGTCTCCGCCGGGATGGCCGAGCCTTTCCTGCAGTCGGAATGCGTGTCCTGCGGAGCCTGCGTGCAAGCCTGCCCGACAGCCACGCTTGTCGAGAAGTCGGTCTATCACATTGGCACGCCAGAACACTCCGTTGTCACTACCTGCGCCTATTGTGGCGTCGGCTGCGCCTTCAAGGCGGAAATGCGCGGCGATGAACTCGTGCGCATGGTCCCCTACAAGGACGGCAAGGCGAACCGCGGGCACTCCTGCGTAAAGGGGCGTTTTGCCTGGGGCTATGCCACGCACAAGGACCGCATCCTGAAGCCGATGATCCGCAAGTCCATCCACGACCCGTGGCGGGAAGTGAGCTGGGAGGAGGCTATCGGCTACGCGGCGTCCGAGTTCAAGCGCATTCAGGCCAAATATGGCCGGGGCTCGGTGGGCGGCATCACATCCTCGCGCTGCTCTAATGAAGAGACATTCCTTGTCCAGAAGCTCATTCGCGCCGGTTTCGGCAACAATAATGTCGACACCTGTGCGCGCGTCTGCCATTCGCCGACCGGATACGGCCTTAGCACGACGTTCGGCACGTCGGCGGGCACGCAGGACTTCGACAGCGTCGAGCATGCCGATGTCGTCATGGTCATCGGCGCAAATCCCACCGACGGCCATCCCGTTTTCGCCTCGCGGCTCAGGAAGCGGCTGCGCGAAGGGGCGAAGCTGATCGTCGTCGACCCGCGCCGCACCGATCTCGTGAAGAGCCCCCATATCGAGGCCGCCTATCATCTGGCGCTCAAACCCGGCACGAATGCCGCCGTGTTGACGGCAATGGCTCATGTGATCGTGACCGAGGGCCTCGTGAACGAGGCCTTTGTCCGCGAGCGCTGCGACTGGGACGAGTTCCTGCACTGGGCTGAGTTCGCGTCCGATCCGCGCAACAGCCCCGAAGCAATGGAGGAGCATACGCATGTTCCAGCCGCGGCCGTTCGCGGCGCGGCGCGGCTTTTCGCGACCGGAGGAAATGCTGCGATCTATTATGGCCTCGGCGTCACCGAACACAGCCAGGGCACGACTGCCGTCATGGCGATTGCGAACCTCTCCATGGCGACCGGCAATATCGGGCGGCCGGGCGTCGGCGTGAACCCGCTGCGCGGCCAGAACAATGTGCAGGGCTCCTGCGACATGGGCTCGTTCCCGCACGAGTTTTCGGGCTACAGGCATGTGTCGCAGGACGCGACCCGGCAGATGTTCGAAAGCCTCTGGGGGGTTCTGCTCGACAGTGAGCCAGGGCTTCGCATTCCGAACATGCTCGACGCGGCGGTGCATGGCTCCTTCAAGGGGATGTACATCCAGGGCGAGGACATCCTGCAATCCGATCCGGACACGACGCACGTTTCGGCGGGGCTGGCAGCCATGGAATGCGTTGTCATCCAGGACCTCTTCCTGAACGAGACCGCGAATTACGCGCACGTCTTCCTGCCCGGCAGCACCTTCCTCGAAAAGAACGGAACCTTCATAAACGCGGAACGGCGCATCCAGCGCGTCCGCAAGGTGATGGCGCCGAAGAACGGCAAGGAGGACTGGGAAGTCACGGTGGCGCTTTCGGAGGCGCTTGGCTACCCCATGCAGTACGATCATCCGTCAGAGATCATGGACGAGATCGCGCGGCTCACCCCGACCTTTGCGGGCGTGTCGTACGAAAAGCTTGAGGAGCTGGGCTCGATCCAGTGGCCCTGCAACGCGAAAGCGCCGGAAGGGACGCCGGTGATGCACATCGGCGGCTTTGTGCGCGGCAAGGGCAGGTTCATGATCACGGAATACATTCCGACCGATGAGAAGACGGGGCCGCGCTTCCCGCTGATCCTGACCACGGGCCGGACCCTCACCCAGTACAATGTCGGTGCGCAGACGCGGCGCACCGCCAATGTGGTCTGGCACGGCGAGGACGTTCTCGAAATACACCCGCACGACGCCGAGCAGCGCGGCATCCGCAGCGGCGATTGGGTCCGCCTGAACAGCCGGGCGGGCGAAACGAGCCTCCATGCTGTGGTTACCGACCGTGTCGCGCCCGGCGTGGTCTACACCACCTTCCACCATCCCATGACGCAGGCCAACGTCGTCACCACCGACTATTCCGACTGGGCCACAAACTGCCCGGAATACAAGGTGACGGCAGTTCAGGTCATGCCGTCGAATGGGCCGAGCGACTGGCAGGAGCGCTACAACGCATTCGCCGAAAAGAGCCGGCGCATTGCGTCGCTGGAGGCTGCGGAATAGATGGGACGTCCGGCGGCAATCGAGGTTTCGCGGCTGAAATGGAGCGGCGGGATTTTGAGCGCCGGACATCGCACCATCCCGGAGGAGGTCCCGGTTGCGCTCACCTATGACGGGTCCGCCTACGCCGTCATGATGGCGACGCCGTCGGATCTGGCCGACTTCGCGCTCGGCTTCAGCCTTTCTGAGGGCGTTGTCGATCATCCATCCGAAATCGAAAGCCTCGACATCATTGAAGTCGAGGGTGGCGTCGAAGCCCGCATGTGGCTCAAGCCGGAAGCCTCGGCCCGCAACCGTGGCCGCCGCCGGGCCATTCTTGGGCCGACCGGTTGCGGCCTTTGCGGCGTGGACAGCATCGCGCAAGCCTTGAAACCCATGACGGCGGTGCGGGGCGATACGGTGCGGGTTGCGGGGACTGAGCTGGTTGCGGCGATGGCGGAACTCCAGAAGATGCAGGCGCTCAACGCACAAACGCGCGCCGTGCACGCCGCCGGCCTGTGGCTCGGGCGAAGCCGCCTTCTCGTTCGCGAGGACGTCGGCCGGCATAACGCGCTCGACAAGGTTATCGGCGCGGCGGCCTCGGCGGGCATCTCCGCGAGCGATGCTGTCGTTCTTTTAACGAGCCGCGTTTCCGTCGAACTCGTCCAGAAAACAGCCCGGCTTGGCGCGCCGATCATCGCAGCCATTTCCGCGCCCACGGCTTTGGCGGTGAAAATGGCCGACGAGGCGGGCATCACGCTCGCCGCTGTCCTTCGCGGCGAGGACTTCGAGATTTTCACGAGAGCGGCCCGCATCCATGTGGATGTGGATGAACTGCTCTAGCCCGCAACTTTTCCGCCTTTAATCGGGTCCGGTTAAAGGCGGGGTTGATCGAGGCCGGAACGCATCACGGGGAGGGGTTGAGCGATGAAGCCTGAAAAACTTGTCATGATGGCCAATCAGATCGGGGCGTTTTTCGCGAGCCAGAAGGGGGACGAGGCCGTTCACAGCGTCGCCGATCACCTCAAGAAGTTCTGGGATCCGAGGATGCGGGCGGCGATCCTTGCCCATATGGAGGCGGGAGGAGAAGGCCTGCAGCCAGAGGTTCGCCGCGCCGTAGAGCAGCTCGCTCAAGAGCAGAAAGCTCATGAGCCCGCGAAGGATTGACGCCTGAAAACGCTGAACTGAAAGTCCTGGTTCCGGCCAGTGGGCGTTCGATGCGAGTGGGGCTGCGTTTCGACGATTTCGAAATCCGGTCCGAGCGTGCGCCCAGCGATCCGGCGTCGTAGCGCGCGACGGGCAGGCCGCTGCACATGTCCGCTCAGCGCAAAGGCACCGATGATGGAATATCCGCCCGGCTTGAGCGCGCCCTTCAGGCAGGCCACATATGCGGCCTGATCGGCGGCGGTCACCTCTTTACTGATCTTTGGATCTCTGCCCGGTCTTGCGGGGCAGCTGTTTGCGGCATGAGTGGCGGCTGTTCACTATGAAGACTTGCCGTTGCCCGAAGCCGGTTAGAAGATCGCGATTGTGCTGGCGCTTTGTGTGTCCGGCTGAGAAAATACCCGAGATTCCAGATGCCTCCTAAGAGAGACAGCCATGAAATCGCGGATACTGGTGGTCGAGGACAACGGGCTTGTGGCTTTTGACCTGTGCAGGGCTCTCGAAGCGGCCGGCTTTGAGACCATAGGTCCCGCCCCCTCCGTGGATAAGGCGCTGACGCTCATCAAGGAGCGCAGGTGCGATGCCGCAGTGCTCGACATCCAATTGCGCGGCGAGACTTCGGAGGCTGTAGGGCATGTACTCGCGGCGCTTCACATTCCGTTCGTCACCATGACAGGCTACTCGCGGAACCAGCAGCCAGCCATCTTCGAAGGGGTTCCGACTTTTACAAAACCGATCCCCTCATCCATGATCGTGGCCCAGCTCCGTAACCTGATGATGGGCCACGCCTGAGCACGGGCCTGGCTTCCTAAGCAAAGTTTTCCGGACGCGCCAATCGATTGCGCCGCCGTCATCCCGGAAAGGCGAAGCCTTGTCCGGGATCGTAACAAGTTGAAACGCTTTTCTTTTTTGCGATCCCGGCTCACGCTTTGCTTGGCCGGGACGACGAAGTGCGGGCACGGCTTGATCCGCACCGCCGATGGCGAAGTCCTGACTATGCGAGAGGCGACGCGCACCGCGCGCCAGACCATGCTGGCTCTGCTTCAATCGAACATCCTGCCGAAGGTCCCGGCAAAGACCGCTCCTCAGACGTGGGAAGACGTTTTGCACGGTCTCAAGCCCGAGCGATTTCAAAAATTCAAGCGGCAGATGTTTCAGTGTCGCGTAGGCCTCGAGGCTGATTCCCCTTTTTTGGCGTTACGGGCGAGCCAGGCTGCAGCCATGCTCGGAGTAAGCGAAAGCCAGCTGCGCCAATGGGTCGTGGAAGGCAAGGTACACAAGCCTTACGATGCGCTAACGCTTGCAAGCGATTGGGACCGGATGAAGGACGAGGCGGAAGCCGCCATCCCAACAAACGGTGCGGCTAAACCGGACGAGGAGCGTAATCCGTGGGACGAAGTGCTTCGTTGATGCGTAAACCGGCGAAGTATGTGCACGGCTATATCGATTGCCGGGGCAGACCGCGCTGGTACCTGAGGAGGGCGGGGCACAAGCGCGTGCCGCTTCCGGGTCTGCCTGGTCGCCGGAGTTCATGGCGGCGTATGAGGCCGCCATGGCGGGCGAAAACCTGGTAAAAACAGGATCGCGCCGGAAAGCGTCGCGGATCTTATCACGCTCTATTACCAGACGGCCGCGTTCACCCGCCTTTCGGATGCAACGCGGCAAACCTATCGCGGCATTTTGGATCGATTTCGGGCTGAATATGGCGAGCTTCCCGTTGCGCGGCTCCAAGAGCAGCACATCATGGCGATCCTCTATAAGAAGGCGGCAACGCCTGCGGCGGCGAATAATCTGCGGCGCATGCCACGCGCGATCATGAAGCTCGCGAAGCAACGTAAGATGATTTAAGCCAATCCGATGATGGAGGTGGAGCCGATCCGTTACGAGGTAAAGGGCTTCACGGATTGGTCTGACGAAGAGATAAAACTGTTCGGCGATCATTACCCCATGGGCACGCGCGAGCGTCTGGCGCTGGAGCTAATGCTTTGCGCGGCTCCTCGCCGCAGCGATGTGGTCCGGCTCAAACAAGCGAACGTTTCGGCCGGCAGGCTGATCTACCGGCAAAAGAAAACGGATGCGGAGATCAACATTCCGCTCTTGCCGCAGCTCCAAGAGGCGATTGCCGCGATGCCGATGCAGGAGGGGCTGCAGCTTTTTCTTCAGACACAATTCGGCGAGCCGTTTACGGAAACCGGCTTTTATAATTGGTTCACCGACAAAGCACGGAAAGCAGGAGTGCCGAAAGGGCGTTCGCCGCACGGTTTGCGCAAGGCCTGCTGCCGCCGTCTCGCGGAAGCGGGATGCTCGCCGCATGAAATCATGTCGGTGAGCGGCCACGAAACGCTGAAAGAGGTGGAACGGCATACCAAGGCCGCGAACCGAGCACGGCTCGCCAACAGCGCTATTGCGGCGCTTCAAACGGCGCAGAGGGAGGGCGTCGGCCTGGGAAAGCGGGATTCGAAATTGGCTAACATGACTGAAACTGTGCCATCCAAGTCCCTGTTTTCTCACAGAAAAATTCAGACGGTGGCGGAGGGGGTGGGATTCGAACCCACGGTACGGTTGCCCGCACGCCGGTTTTCAAGACCGGTCTATTCAACCACTCTAGCACCCCTCCGGATAACGCTCCTGCCATCCGGCTTGCAGGGATAACAAATGCCGGGGCCAGGGGCAAGAGGAGCGAGTGCGCCGGAGACCGGGCCTGTGCGCTTCTTACGCCAGATGCTTCTCCGGTTGACCGTATGGTGGTTTGACCTTTCCTGAAGCGAAGTCATTATCTTGCAAATGAATGGCTGCAGCGGGACGCGGGACATGGCATTCGAAGCGATCGAGGAAAGCGCTGACTTACGAGAAATCCGAGGCGCGGTCGCAAAGCTGTGCCAGGCTTTTCCGGGCGAGTATTGGCGCAAGCTGGATCGGGAGGCGGCCTATCCCATCGCGTTCGTGAGGACTCTGAGCGAGCAGGGGTTTCTATCCGTTCTCATTCCCGAAGACTATGGCGGCGCAGGGTTGCCGCTTTCCGCCGCAGTGGCGATCCTCGAAGAAATCCAGCGCGCCGGATGCAACGGGAGCGCCTGCCACGCGCAGGTTTACACCATGGGGACAATCCTTCGCCACGGCAGCGAAGAGCAAAAGAGGACGTGGCTTCCGGAGATCGCGAAGGGTGCGCTTCGCCTGCAGGCGTTCGGCGTCACCGAACCGGCGAGCGGAACCGACACCGGCTCACTCAAGACGACCGCAAAACGCGACGGCGATGCGTATATCGTCAACGGCCAGAAAATCTGGACGAGCCGGGCCGAGCATTCGGACCTGATGCTGCTTCTGGCCCGGACAACGCCCAGGGAACAGGCGGCCAAGCGCACCGACGGCCTGTCCGTATTCCTGGTCGACATGCGCGAGGCGAAGAAGGCGGGCATGACCATCCGCCCGATCCGGACGATGATGAATCATTCCACGACGGAGGTCTTCTTCGACAACGTCCACGTCCCCGCCGCCAATCTCATCGGCGAGGAGGGCAGGGGCTTCCGCTACATTCTTTCCGGCATGAATGCCGAACGGATTCTCATCGCGGCGGAGTGCATCGGCGACGCCAAGTGGTTTCTGGAAAAGGCGACCGGCTACGCGAAGGAGCGCGTCGTCTTCGGGCGGCCCATCGGGCAGAACCAGGGCATCCAGTTTCCGATCGCGAAGGCCTACGCGTCCATGCGGGCAGCGGAACTGATGGTGCACGATGCGGCCCGCCGCTACGAACGGGGCGAGAACTGCGGGGCCGAGGCGAACATGGCGAAGATGCTGGCGGCCGATGCGTCATGGGAGGCCGCGAACGCCTGTCTGCAAACCCATGGCGGATTTGGCTTCGCCGAGGACTACGACGTCGAACGGAAATTCCGCGAGACGCGGCTTTACCAGGTCGCGCCGATCTCCACGAACCTGATCCTCGCGTTCATCGCCGAGCATGTGCTCGGCCTGCCGAGGTCTTACTGAATTCCAGCGGCTGCAAGCGCTCTGTGGGAACTTCTCTGACGAGTAGATTGCGCTCCCTTGGAATTCGGTCGATTTATCGCTTCTCCAAGGAAGCGAAAAGCCTCAATCGCTTCGAAGCCTGTCTCTCGAGACAACCGGGTAGCAAACGGCGGCTCTGAGCCATGTCAAAGCCGCCGCTAAGCCTATTTGCTAAGCTTGAAGAGCCCGCGCCGCCGAACGGCCCCTGACAAGCGAGCCCGCATAGTTGAGGGCAAGCAAACCCCCCATCGCAATCGCGTTCAGCGCAACCTCGCGCGCGACAACCGGCAGGGTGTAATCCTCGGCGCCGCCGAGAGCCGCGACCGCAGTGATGTATTGCAGAGCCTCATACGTGACGAAAGCCGCGAGAAACGCCGCGCCAATCGCGAGAAGGCGGGACTGTCCGCCAAGACGGTCAGCGGCAAAGCGCGCGGCAAGCGTTGCGGCAAGCGCTGCAAGTCCGAGCGCCCCGCCCCAAGCGAGGCTATTGGCCGTTACGGGATATTGCAGAAGGCTGTAGCCGCAAGACTGGTTGGCGAGCCAGATCACGCCGGTGAAAAGGAGCGCGTTTTTCCGGTTGAGCGTCAGCGCGGCGACGGCGCCGAGAGCCGCGAGCGGCGCCGCGCAGGCAAAGCCGACGCTGAACGCCAAGCTCACCGCCGTCAGGAAAGTCAGCCACAGCGCAAGCGGCCATCCCGCTTGCATCAAGGTTTCCCGTCTCATGCTTTTCTCCTTCTCATCATTCTTCGCTGGAATTAAATTACGTCGTTACCCTTATTCGCATCCGAACCGCCGGCGGCCGTCGCGAATTCTATCTGTACGCGGCCGAAGCGCCACTCCCAATTTCGACCGTTTGGTTGTCAGCTTCCAAATTTGAACGCAAGGCCGGCGAAAGCGGAGAACTTTGGCGTTCCATAGCCCAATACGGTCTCGTATGTCTCATTGAGAATGTTCTCGCCACGGATATAGGCGGTGACGCCCGGCTTGATGTCGTAACTCAGCTTCGCGCCAACAAGAAAGTAGTCGTTCAGATCGACATATTGGTTGAGCGTGAAATTGTAGTCGGTCAAGCCGTCCACGAATTTCCCGGTGACGTTCAATTTCACGGTGTCGAACAGGACGGTGTCGAGGCCAATGGAGAGGGCGGCGCGCGGCACATGGATGACCGGGATGCCGCTTGGATAGCGGGCATCAATATAGGTATACGCCAGATAGAGGTCGCCCAGCGGCGCGATTGCCGCTTTCGCTGAAAGCTCGACGCCGTCCCGATGCGTCACGCCTGGAACCTGGACGTATCCTTCCTGGTAGATGAACTGGATTTGATTGTCGGTATCGAGCTGGAAGTAGGTTGCTGTCAGCCGGAAGCGCCCGCCAAAGAAGGGTTGTTCGATGCCGGCATCGAAGCTCTGGCTTGTCTCGGGCTGGAGGTTCGGATTGCCCACGGGCGTTCCGAAGCTGTAGGGAGCGTAAAGCTCGTAAAGGCTAGGCGCGCGGAAACCGGTTCCGAGGCTCGAACGAAGGATCGTTCCCGTGTCCCCGACTTGGTAGGCCCCCGTCAGCCGGTAGGTTGGGAAGTCGCCGAACGCGCTGTTCTCATCGATGCGTCCACCCCCCGTCAGCGCGAGGCCTTTCACAGGTTCCGCCATGATCTGGGCGAAGGCGCCCGAAAGATCGACGCTATGGCGCACTCCCGGCTCGGCATTCGTCTGCGCGCCATCCTGCTCGTAGTCGGCGCCCTCGATGATCTTGAACCAGGAGTTCAGCCGGATGACGCCCAGATATTCGCCCTTGACCCTGTCCGCATCGTAGTAGGCTGGGTAGTAGCCGTAGTCTTTCCGGTCGTCGGTCAGGCCCTGCACCGCAAATGTGTTGTCGAATGCGCCATTGAAAGACGTGTGCTCGAAGCCAACCCGGCCCGCATAGAGGTGCGTCAACTCCGCGGCATTCGGACTGCCATCCGCGACGAGGCCGGTGACGTAATTCATGCCGTCGGCGTATCTGACGTCCGAGTCCAGCGCGCGCATGGCGAAGAAAACCCGGAGGTCATCGCTCGGCTTGTATTCGCCCCGGCCTGAAACCGTAAGATTCTGGTAGGGATCGTCCTGGGTGTTCCCGTTCTTTTCGTCCGCAGAGGGGAACCCGCCGCTCGACAAGCCCTGGATGGTAAAGAGGATGTCGCCATCCTTCGCACCGTAGCCCGCCGTGCCCACGGCGCGTGCCGTGTTGTATGCTCCGTACTCGAAGCTGCCGCTTTCGGTCAGGCCAAGGCCAGCTTTTTGCGTGTCGACCGTGATGACGCCGCCGACGGCGTCGCCGCCATAAAGCGTGCTTTGAGACCCCTTCAACAGTTCCACCCGCTGCACATCGCCGACAAGAAGATGCTCGAAGGCCGGCGCTGTCTGGGTCGCCGCAGGATCGGAGATATCGATCCCGTCCACGAGCACCTTGATGTAGGGGTTGCTGACGCCGCGAATGTTGACGGTGGAGACCGAGCCCGCAGGTCCGTTCTGTGAGACGTTCACGCCCGGAAGCGTGTCGAGATAGCTTTGCAGGAAGGGCCGTGATTGCGCCTCGATGTCTTTTTGCGTCAGAACATTGACCGTGGAGCCAACTCGACTCGCCTCCGTCGGGACCAGGTTTGCGGAATAGACGACGGATGCGTCGCTCGGGGCAGCGCTGGCGTTTTCCGGAGCGGCTTGCGCCGGGCCATGCTTGACCGGGGCCTCAACCTTGATCTTCTTCGGCAGGCTTCGCTTTCTGGCCGTGTTGGCCGGAGCATTCTTGACCGTTACCGGAGGCAGTGTTTGCGGCTGCTGCGTGCTCTCCGCGGCCTGGGGCTGCGTCTGAGCCTGGGGCGGCTGCGCTTGAGGCGGCTGACTGGCTTCCTGAGCCTGACTTTCCGTGCTGAGGAGAAGGCTTGTAAAGAACGCCACCCTTACTGCAAAAGCAATGCGCACCATAGCGGGGCCCCGTGACAACGTGATCGTCACCACGAACCAAGCCAAGGAAGCGGCCTCGCTAAAGCCGGACCCTGATCTTCATCGGTACACCCCGTCCAATGCGTTCGCGCGTGACCACGGCTGATGGCAGGTCTCCTGGCTCGCGGGTCTCAGCTTGGCGCGCCTTCCCGGATTTCCCAGTGGCATGAAGCGCTTTGCTCGCCGCTTACAGTTGCGGGGGCAGCCACGGTTTTACACCGCGTTCCCTTTTATCCTCCTTGGAGGACCATCGCAAACAGCCTAAACGGCGCCTTATTGAGTCGGCAACATGCTCACGCCGACATGTTCAATTTTTACGAAATGTGAGGCGAAATCGACACGCTTCTAGCGTAAGACTTTTTCGTTGGTGTGAAATATGCAGCGGCTCCTCAGGGCGCGACGGAACCATCGGGGGCTGTGGCGTCTGAGTTAGGGCGATAAATGACGTAAGCGAGGCCGAAGAATGATATCGAAAGCACGCTTGAGATGGAAACTCCTGACCGGGCTTCTTGCAGCGATCCTGTTTGACACGCTCCTCCAAATCGTATGGAAATCAGCCGTTCTCGATACGCCTTCCGATCCTTCGCCGCTCGGCGCGATAGGCGCGCTTTTTAGCAATCCGGCTGTCCTTGGCATCGTCGCGATCATGGCGATTCAATTCTTCAACTGGCTTATGGTTCTGAGCGAAGCCGATCTCAGCTATGCCAAGCCGGTTGCATCCTTGAGCTATGCAAGCGTTCCGGTTGTGTCGGTGTTGATGTTGCATGAGGCGGTAGACAGCCTTGAAATTGCCGGTGTTGTTTTTGTTATCGCTGGCGTATGTTTCATAAGTCAGTCGAATCCTTTGACGAAGGACCCGAGCACACTCCCATGACAGGAACCACCCTTGGCATCACGCTCGTCATTTTCTGCGCTTTCCTCGAAGGGCTGGGCCAGGTTTTTCTGAAGAAATCGGTGCTTACCAAGGTCCGCTGGTTCATGTGGATCTCCGCCGGCGTGATCGTGCTTGCCCTGCAGGCGCTGATCTACACCGAAGCATTGAAGCTGCTCGACGTGAGCGTGGCTTTCACGATCCTGAGCCTCAATCTGATCGCGATCACCGTTCTGTCGCATTTGATCCTGCGGGAACAGGTGACGAGAACGCGGTGGATCGGCGTCGGGCTTATTTTTGTCGGGGTCGCCCTGGTGATGGCCCGGGCATAAGCGCGGCGCTCAAGCAAAACGCAAGCTAATCCACCTTCCTGGAATGATTTCGCTCTGCGGCAAATTCATTTCTCAAATTCTCCGCAGACGTTTCTTGAAACAAAACCTCCCGGCATCTGTCCTCTCCTGCAAGAGTTGCTGCAAGAACCGCGCCTTCAGCCGCGGTCATGCTGATATGCGCGCTGCGCCCGTCAGCGGAGGAGCCGATGCGTGCAGGTCTCTTATTGTATACAAAATGCGGCCACGCTTAGCGGGAGCGTGGTCCTTTGTCAAGTTTTCCACGAGATAAATTTTTCGAGATTTTATGATAAAAGCGATATTTCGTAGTTGCGAGGCAGATTGGAGACTATATTTTGTGCCTTCTTTTCTGCGATCTTAGCATCAACCCAGCTATGCGTCTAAATTTCTTGAAATACGATTGTCTTGGCGAATCTTGCGTGGTCTTGGTATTCTAAATATCACGTGAGCAGGGTTTTACAGTGCCAGAATCCAACAACCTTTTTTCCGTGCTGAGTTCTCGATGGACGGACATGGGCAAGACTGCAATCGAGACAAGCGGGGGCAAGCTCTACCGCTATAGCGACATTGCCGGCATGTCCGCGCGCTTTGCTAATGCGTTGAAAACCTGCGGCGTGAAGCCGGGAGACCGTGTCGCGGGGCAGGTCGAAAAATCTCCTGAGGCGTTGTCGCTGGTTTTCGGGTGCCTTCGCGCTGGGGCGGCGTATCTGCCGCTCAACACTGCTTATACTGAGGCGGAGCTCGATTACTTCTTGCGCGACGCCGAACCTTCTGTTTTTGTCTGCCGCCCGAGCATGAAAGAAGCCGCTAGAACTCTGCGAAAGAGCAGGAGTGCCGGCGTTATTCACGCTCGGAACTGACGCGGATGGTACTTTGACTTCGCTTGCCGCCGAACAGCCCAATTCTTTCGAAGATGTACCGCGTTCCTCCGACGATCTTGCCGCAATTTTGTATACATCAGGCACGACGGGACGGTCGAAAGGGGCCATGCTCTCCCACGGCAACCTCGCGTCGAATGCGCGGGCGCTGGTCGAGGCGTGGCGGTTCACCCCAGACGATGTGCTGCTGCACGCGCTGCCGATCTTCCACACGCATGGCCTGTTCGTGGCGACCAACGTTGCGTTGATGGCGCAAGCATCGCTGTTGTGCGTCCCGAAATATGACTCCGACGAAATTTTCCGGCTTCTGCCGCGCGCCACCACCATGATGGGCGTGCCGACCTTCTATGTCCGCCTCCTCGACGACTCGCGCCTGACGCGCGAGAGCACGGCTCACATCCGCCTTTTCGTGTCAGGCTCGGCGCCCCTTCTTCCGGACACGCACCGCGGCTTTCTCGAACGCACCGGCCACGCCATTCTTGAACGCTATGGCATGACGGAAACCGGTATGAACACCTCGAACCCTTATGATGGCGAGCGCGTGCCGGGCACGGTTGGGCTGCCATTGCCGGGCGTCGAGGTTCGGATCGCCAATCCCGAGACGGGCGAGATCCTCGGGCAGGACGAAATCGGCATGATCGAGGTGCGCGGCCCGAACGTGTCCAAAGGCTACTGGCGCATGCCGGAGAAGACGAAAGCCGAGTTCCGCGATGACGGCTTCTTCATCACCGGCGATCTCGGCAAGATCGACGCTCGCGGCTATGTCCACATTGTCGGGCGTGGCAAGGATCTCATCATATCGGGCGGGTTCAACGTCTATCCCAAGGAAGTGGAGAGCGAAATCGATGCTTTGCCGGGCGTGGTCGAAAGCGCAGTGATCGGCGTGCCTCACCCGGACTTCGGGGAGGGGGTCATGGCTGTCGTGGTCCTCGCCAAGGGCGCGGAGCTTCAGGAGAAAGAGGTGATCGGCGCGCTGAAGACCCGGCTCGCCAATTACAAAGTCCCCAAACGCGTGTTCTTCGTGGATGGCCTTCCTCGCAACACAATGGGCAAGGTGCAGAAGAACCTGCTTCGTGATGCCTATGGCGATCTTTTCCGCGGGGAGGCCAAGTCATAGGATCAGCGGGCGCTCCCGGCTCGCGCTTCCCTTGGCCGGGATGACGATCCGTTGGGCAGATTAGCGAATCTTGCCTAGTAGCGCATGAGCATCGGTCAACATAATTTTCACAAAATCCCAGTGAAATGTGGCTGGAAGGTTGGTTCTAGTAGCGGGTAACAATCGAAATGCAGTCCACATTATACGATGCCCAGCTCTGGCTCGGGCATGCTGATCGGGTTCGCACCCTCACGAAAGCGGTAAGCGATCCCCGGACCAGGGAGCAAATGCTGGCAGTTGCAGCTGGCTTTGATCGCATCGCCGATCTGGCAACCCAGTTGATGTCGAAGCAGGACGCGAGCCCCCACACTGATCGGCGCCTGATAAGCAGGTTTTGGCGCCACGCCCACTGAGGTCACGGTTGCCCTTTGCCTGCATGGTTGTGCCGGCAAGGGTTCCATCCCTCATTGGCATCCCCATCGTTACGCCTGTTTTCTGTTTTCTGACGTGCATGCCTAAGATTTGCTCAACTCCCACTTGGCGAGCGGGGCAAGGAGTACCATCCTCAGTTTTTGGAGGACACTGGCATGGCTGAAAGCGTGTACAAGGTTATCGAGCTCATCGGCACCAGCACTGACTCGTGGGAGAAGGCGGCAGCCGCTGCCGTTGAGCGCGCCTCTCAAAGGCTGCGGGATCTTCGTGTCGCGGAGGTCTCGGAGCTCGATCTTGTGATCGAAGACGGCAAGGTGTCGGCCTACCGGGCGAAGTTGAAGGTTTCCTTCAAATACGAGGGTAAGGACTGATCCTCGCCCGCGGCTTGGCGGCTGCGACTAAGGGCATAATTCTGGCATCGCCGAGAACGGGGGCTGTTTGGGTCGCCTTCCGCCAGCCCGCCTAACGGCGGTTGCCTGGGTCGGGAGCCGGTGTACCAGTTTTCTCCTCGCGCTTTGCGCGCGTGAGCTGGAGCAAGCCATTTTCAATTTCTGAGAATACACCGCGCCAATCGCCTCTCGCCGGCTGGCGAAACAGACGCATCGTCGGATACCAGGGGCTGTCGATGCGATCCAGCATCCAGCGCCACTCGGGAACATGCTTGAGGGCCACCCATACGGGGCGGGCTAGCGCTCCAGCGAGATGCGCCACAGAAGTATCGGCGGTGATGACCAGATCCAGATTCTCCATGACCGCAGCGGCGTCGAGAAAGGCGTTGTCGCCCGCGTCAAAGTCCTCGCCAAGGCTTTCAACTTCCATCCCTCCTGGCAGAGCTTGCAGCTGTTCCTGGCCGCTGCCTTTTTGCAACGAGATCAACCGCACATTCGGAATCCGCGAGACGCCCATAAATTCCTCGGGCGCGAACGATCGACCATCATCGTTTGTACTGCCTTGCCACGCGATCCCGATCTTGAAGCCCTCGCCGCCGATTTTATCTCGCCACATGCAGACTCGATCGGGCTCCGCCCGCAAGTATGGCGCATCCTCAGGAATATTATCCGAGGTCGTTCGGAAAGCGAGCGGCAAGCTCAAAAGAGGACAGTAACAATCAAACTCGGCGGGAGCTTGGTTTTCGTCGATAATTTCTATCGCCGGGCTGAGGGTTTGCAACAATCGACGGAGGCGATTTTGCGCCGAGAAGACGACTTTGGCCCCACGCTGCTCCGCGAGCTTTGCGAACCGGCAAAACTGTATCGTATCGCCAAGTCCTTGCTCCCAATGGATGAACAGAGTTTTCCCGCTGAGCGATGCATCGCCGCTCCACAGGTCCTGCGCGAAGGAACGGGACGAGAAATGGCCGGCATATACAGCGACGTTCTTGCGGCTTTCGTAAAGGGGCCATCCATCCTCGAAGCAACCATCGAGCAGCAGGCAGGCGCTCTTGCTGCAAGCAGCCTCGGAGAAGCCTGGCTTGAGCGCCAGCGCCTTGTCTAAACTTCCCAAGGCTTCGTCCAGGCGCTTGAGCATTATAAGAGCGTTGCCGCGGTTGTAATGGGCGCCTGCATGGCCGGGCTCGAGCGCTAGCGCGCAATCGTAGCTGGTCAGGGCCTCGTCCAGGCGCTTTAGTTCCTTGAGCGCGGCGCCGCGATTGTTATGGGCGTCCGCATCATCTGGCTTGAGGGCCAACGCCTTGTCTAAGCTCTCCAAGGCCTCGCTCAGCCGCTCAAGGTTCGTAAGCGCTCTGCCGCGGTTATTGTAAGCTTCCGCGTAATCAGGTTTGAGCGCCAGAGCCCTGTCGTAACTTGCCAGAGCCTCGTCCAGGCGCTTGAACTCCATAAGAGCGTTGCCGCGGTTGTTGTAAGCTTCCGCGTGATCAGGTTTGAGGGCCAGCGCCCCGTCGTAACTCGCCAGAGCCTCGTCTAGGCGCTTGAGCTCCATAAGAGCGTTGCCGCGGTTGTTGTAAGCTTCCGCGTAATCCGGTTTGAGGGCCAGAGCCCTGTCGTAATGCGCCAGAGCCTCGTCCAGGCATTTGAGCTCCATAAGAGCGTTGCCGCGGTTATAGCAGGCTTCCGCGTAATCCGGTTTGAGGGCCAGAGCCCTGTCGTAACTCGCCAGAGCACCGTCCAGGCGCTTGAGCTGCATAAGAGCGTTGCCGCGGTTGTAGTGGGCTTCCGCGTAATCAGGTTTGAGCGCCAGCGCCTTGTCATAGCTGCCCACGGCCTCGGCAAGACGTCTGGCCTCCGCCAGCGCCAAACCCCGGTTGTTATGAGCTCGCGGGTAGTCGGGTTTGAGGGCCAGCGCCCTGTCGTAACTTGCCAGAGCCTCGTCCAGGCGCTTGAGCTCCATAAGAGCGTTGCCGCGGTTGTTGTAGGCTGTCGCTACGCCAGGATTGATTTTGAGAGCTTTTCCAATAAGCTCCACTGCGGCCCCGAAATTTCGCGTCTGCGCAGCAATCGCGCCAAGCAAGTTGAGCGCGTCGAAGTGCTTGGGTTGCTTCTTAAGTATTGCCTCATAAATCTCTTTGGCTTGAGCAAGCTTGCCTTGATTATGTAACGCTAAGCCTTGCTGTATCAACGTATTAGGATCAATAACATATTTAGTAGAGGTCGACCCTCGATGAGGAGGGATGCGAACTTTTTTCGCCATTTTATAATGCCCTGAGTCGTGTTTCAGGCGGTCAAAGTTGGTTATCCCTTATTCTCGCAAAAATTGTATTTACGAACGCATTGAACGCGTTTGCCGCTGGCGCGCTTTCTCAACCGGAGGCATTGCCCCCAAAGCCTCGGAACTCCGCTTCAGGCGGCCGGCTTCGCATCCCGATACGAAAAAAGTCCCGCCGGGGCGGGACTTCATGAGCTTCCAGTTTTCTTGAAGGGGCGGAGACTTCCTCCGTCCTTATGATCCCAGGAGTGGCGTGGGGTCGACCGGCTTCGCGTTCTTGCGGATCTCGAAGTGCAGCTGCGGCTGGCTCACGTCTCCCGTTGCGCCTGCGGTTGCAATGGTCTGCCCGCGTTTGACGACGTCGCACTTCTTGACGAAGATCTCCTCCGCGTGCGCATAGGCGGTCACGTACTCCTCGGCGTGGCGGATCAGGATGAGGTTGCCGAAGCCCGGCAGTTCGTCGCCGACATAAGCGACAACGCCGTTTTCCGCGGCCTTGATCGCGGTTCCTTTCGGAACGGAGATCGTCAAGCCTTCGTTCACGGTGCCATCGCGCTGCGGGCCGAACTGCCCGATGACGAGCCCCTCGACGGGCTTGCGGAACGTCTTGCCCATGCGCGGCAGCGGGTTGGCGAGAGCGGCATCGCATGCCGGCTCGGGATGTTTAACCGTTGACACCTTGACTTCAGCCGAGGGCTTTGCCTCCTCGGATTCCTGCAGATTATCTTCGGAGGTTGCCGGAGATGCTGCCGCTGAAGCTGAAGCATGGCCTGCACGCGGAGCCGGGTGGTTCGGAGGCGTGGCAGAAGCCATCGCCTGTTTTGGCGCGGTCTGGCCCGGAATGGCAATGGACTGTCCGGCCCTCAGCGAGCGCGCATCGGGCAGGTTGTTCGCCTCGAGAACTTGCTGCTCGGTCACGCCATGGGCGCGGGCGATCGCGCCGACGGTTTCGCCTCTCTGGACGGTGTAGCATTGGCTGCCCGTGCATTCGGCGGCCTTCGTCCTCGGCGGCATTGGCGCTTGTCCATACTGCGTGGGGGCCGCGGGCGCCGGAATGAAAAGCGTTGTGCCGGGCATGATCGGGCCGCCGCGAAGGTGGTTCGCCCGCGCGATGGCCGCAACGGTCACGCCGTGCCGCTTGGCGAGCGAAAGAATTGTTTCGCCAGGCGCAAGCGTTACCACTTTCCCGCGCGGCGCTTCCGCAACGGCGGGGCCGGCTTGCCTTGTTCTCCTGCTGTCCACGGACGCGGTGTTTCTTTGATCACGCCCATAGTAGGCATAGCCCTGCGGTTCGCGATTGTACCGGCCATCCTGCTGATTTTGCGATTGCTGCTGGTAGCCATAAGGACCGCCCGGATCCTGCGAGGGAGGCGGGGGCGTATAGTTGCTTGGGCCTCCGCCGTAGTAGCCGCCGCCTTGTGGCGGTGGGGCGTAGCCTCCACCCGATGGCGGCGGAGGCGGCGGCGCATAGCCGCCATTTGGCTGGTCGTAGGGCGAATAGACGCGCGGCCCGGCGTAGGTGCCATCCGAGAGAGGAGGAGGACCGTAGGGGCCATAGCCGTCGGCCGTTTTCACGCCCGATGAAGCTGAAGATTGTTGATCGATCGGGGGAAGATCGACCCGGGACACCTGCAGATACCCGCCCGACTGTTCAGGCGTCGCACTCGCAAGCTGAACGCCGCCTTGCGGCTGTGGCTGGTAGCTCGCCGTCTCCCGAGGCGCGTGATACTGTGTCGTGTTGATAGCAGCTCTTGATGTGGCCGTAGAAGGAGGAGGCGCCGCCTCGTACCCGCTTCCAAACTCCAAACCCGTGAATCGTTCGGTTCCTGCGCTGCACCCCCCCAGAAGAACACAACCTAAACTGATTCCTACAGCCGCGCGGACAACTCCGGGCCCGCGCTTGCCCGCCGCATTCACACTACTCATCGCCGCACCTCACTTTGCATAAAAGTATTAGGAGCGGAACGCTTAAGATTTCTTAAAAGGCTTGCTATTTTTTCACCCTTTGCCAGGGTAAGCCTTGTCAATGGCCTATGGGCAACAGCGGCACGAACTGGACGGAGATTAAAGTCTGGTATGCAAGGTGTCTGTTCATCCGAGTGACAAGCGTGATCCTTTGATCGTGGCGCGGGCCGAGCGGAATGACCATCGATCCGCAGGGCGCGAGCTGATCGAGAAGCGCGTCGGGCGCCTTGGCGGCGCCGGCGGTAACAATGATGCGATCGAAGGGCCGGTTATAGGGCCAGCCCTTCGTGCCGTCCCCGTGGATCGCTACGACATTATTAAGTCCAAGGCGCTGAAATCGCTGCACCGCCAGATCGTGAAGTTCGCGATGGCGTTCGATGGTGAAGACCTGGCGTGCGAGTTGCGAAAGGATCGCCGTCTGGTAGCCGGAGCCGGTGCCGATTTCGAGCACGTCCTGATCCGGCGCGACGTTGAGCCGCTCGCTCATGTAAGCGACGATATAAGGCTGCGAGATGGTCTGATTGCATTCGATAGGAAGCGGCTCGTCCGCATAGGCGTGCGGTTTGAGACTTTCGTCGGAAATGAAAAGCTCGCGCGGAATTCTGGCGATGGCGCCAAGCACGCGGGGGTCTCCGATGCCGGCGTGTTGCAGGCTGTAGAGAAGATCGCGCAGCGCCTGGTCCATGAGCACCACTCCTAGAGCGGCCCGCGCCAATATGGACGCGGATAAGCTGCTCTGGCCCTTTAGAATCACGCCTCCCGGCTATGTTTCCAGAAGCCCCGCCAGCTTCCGGCACGTCTCACTATGCGTTAAGTTCAAATAAAGCGGGGTTACCGAGATTGCTCCAGATTTCACGGCGAAGAGATCGGTTCCCTTGGCTGGGTTCAGCGAACGCGATTTGAACCCGAGCCAGTAGTAGGGATTGCCCCGGGTGTCCATGCGGTCTTCGATGCGCAAGTAATCCTGATCGCGCCTGCCTTGTTCTGTAACCTGAATGCCGCGCACTTTGCCTGGTTCCCGGTCGGGAAAGTTGACGTTCATCAGAACATCGGCGGGCCAGCCTGCCTCCATCAGCTTTCGCACAAGGCTCGCGCCGAGTTCCACGGGCGTCTCCCAATGGATCTTCTTCGGATTTTCCCAGTCGATGGCGAGGCTCATGGCGATGGACGGAATGCCGAGCATCGCGCCTTCGATCGCGCCCGCGATGGTGCCGGAATAGGTGACATCGTCGGCGAGGTTTGCTCCGCGATTGACGCCGGACAGAACGAGCGACGGCGTGTCATCCTGCAGGATGTAGCAAACGCCCATGATCACGCAGTCGGTCGGCGTGCCCTTCACCGCGAACATGCGCTCCGAAAGCTTCCGCAGCCGCAAGGGCTCGTGCAGCGTCAGCGAATGCGCCGCGCCGCTCTGATCGGTTTCGGGCGCGACCACCCAGACATCGCTCGAGAGGTCGGACGCAATCTTTTGCAGGGCATCGAGGCCGGGCGCCTCGATGCCATCGTCGTTCGTGATGAGAATTCGCATGCGGGCTTTGTACGCTATAACGCCACCCGGCGTCATCCACGATTATCTTCGTGGTTTCGAACGATCCCGGATAAGGCAGCGCCCTTCCGGGATGAGGGCGAGAGAGCATCATCGCGTTATCCCGGAAACGCCGCAGGCGTTACCGGGATCGTTAAGCCTCAACCCTTAGCGGCTTCGATGCGGGCGATGCCGCCCATATAGGGCATCAGCGCATCGGGGACGCGGATGCTGCCGTCCTCCTCCTGGTAGTTCTCGATGACGGCGATGAGCGTGCGGCCGACCGCCAGCCCGGAGCCGTTCAGCGTGTGAACGAACTGCACCTCCTTCGAGTCCTTCGGCCGGAAGCGCGCCTGCATGCGCCGCGCCTGGAAGTCGCCGCAGTTCGAGCAGCTCGAAATCTCGCGATACGCGTTCTGGCCGGGCAGCCACACTTCGATGTCGTGCGTCTTGCGCGAGGCGAAGCCGGTATCGCCAGAGCAGAGCACGATGACGCGATAGGGCAGTTCGAGCCGCTTCAGGATTTCCTCGGCGCAGTTCGTCATGCGCTCGTGCTCGGCCGGCGAACGATCGGGCGTCGTGATGGAGACCATCTCGACCTTATAGAACTGGTGCTGGCGGATCATGCCGCGCGTGTCCTTGCCCGCCGCGCCCGCCTCGGCGCGGAAGCATGGCGTCAGCGCCGTGAAGCGGTAGGGCAGGTCGGCTTCGGACAGGATGCTTTCCCGCACTAGGTTCGTGAGGGGGACTTCTGATGTGGGAATGAGCCAGAACCTGTCGACGTGCTCCTTCTTGTCGTCGAAGCCTTTTGCCAAATTCTCATAGTGCGCAGTAACCGCCTCCTTGAGATCACTATCAGACAGCTGCTGCATACGTTCGCGAAAGGTTTTTGCTGGCTTCTTATTCGCCAATTGGTCCCATAGCCCATCTATCTTTTTATCGAGTGCTGAATTGGATGTTTGAAACAAGTCATCTACGAATTTTGGTAGTTGGGCTGTACCGTAGGCTGCGTGGTCCTTCACAAGCAGGGGCGGATTGACCTCGGTATACCCATGCTCGCCGGTCTGCACGTCGAGCATGAACTGGCCGAGCGCGCGTTCGAGCCGCGCCAGTCCGCCTTTCAGCACCGTGAAGCGCGCGCCGGAAATTTTCGCGGCCGCCTCGAAATCCATCAGCCCCAGCGCTTCGCCGATCTCGAAATGCTGCTTCGGCTCGAACCCGTCCTTGGCGAAGTCGCGCGGCTTCCCCCAGCGGCGCAACTCGACATTCTCGGCCTCGTCCTTGCCGTCCGGCACGTCGGGCGCAAGCATGTTCGGAATGCCCGCCATCAGCGTCTTGATCTGCTCGTCAAGCTCGCGCTCGCGCTGTTCGCCCGCCGCGATCTGCTCCTTCAGACCTGCGACCTCGGCCATCAGCGCCTCGGCCTTCGCAGGATCGCCGCCCTTGCCCTTCGCCTTGCCGATTTCCTTCGAGGCTGCGTTGCGCTGCGCCTGCATCTCCTGCAGCGCTTTCGCATTGGCGCGCCGCTCCTCGTCAAGCTTCAGCGCCTCGGCCGACAGCGGCGGCAGGTTGCGCCGTCTCAGTCCGGCGTCGAAATCGGCAGGGTTTTCCCGGATCCATTTGAGATCGAGCATTCTCGTCTCCAAAATAGGTAAGCTGGTTTGCGCCAGCTATAGAAGCCTCAGGGACACGCGTCCAGCCTGCGCGCTGTGCCTTGGGAAACATCTGTTGACGGCGTTAACACCCCTAACCGAGCCCCCTTGCGCAAGGAGGGCTGGGGTGGGGGGACTAACAGGAAGCTGAAAAACCATGCTGCCCATGGTTCGACAGGCTCACCATGAGGTTAAGCCGCTGAAAACGCTCAAGCTCATCCTCAGCTTGTCGAAGGATGGTGGCTCGGTATTTAGCAGCCTGAGCTAACTCGCGAGCAGCACGATAGACCCGGTCGTCGCGCGGCCTTCCAGATCGCGATGCGCCTGCGCCGCGTCCGCCATCGGATAGGTCTTGCTGACCTTGATCCTCACGCGCCCGGCGCTGACCATCTCGATAAGGTCGTTCGCCGTCTCGATGAGACCCTGGCGCGTCGCAACATGCGTGAAAAGCGTGGGCCGCGTCGCGTAGAGCGAGCCCTTCTGCGCGAGGATGCCCATCTCGAAAGGCGGCACAGGGCCGGACGCATTGCCGAAACTCACCCAAAGCCCGAGCGGCTTGATGCAGTCGAGCGAGCCGGGGAAGGTGTCCTTGCCGACCGAGTCATAGGCCACATCGACGCCGCGGCCGCCCGTGAGCTGCCTCACGCGAGGCGCGAAGTCTTCCGTCCGGTAGTTGATCGTGTGCGTGCAGCCGTTTGCTGCGGCGAGGCGCGCCTTCTCGTCGGAGCCGACGGTGCCGATGATGGTCGCGCCAATCGAGGAAAGCCATTGGCAGGCGATCAGCCCGACGCCGCCCGCCGCCGCATGCCAAAGAACCGTGCTGTCCTTGGTGACGGAATAGGTTTTCTTGATGAGATAGCGCACCGTCATGCCTTGCAGCATCATGGCCGCCGCTGTCTCATAGCTGATGCTGTCCGGCAGTTTCACGAGCCTGTCCGCCGCGATGAGGCGTTCATCGGCATAGCCTCCAATCGCGCCGGCGTAAGCCACGCGGTCGCCCGCCGCCACCTCGGTTACGCTTGGCCCGATGGCGATGACCTCGCCCGCGCCCTCGCTGCCGGGCGTGAAGGGGAAGGAAGGCTGCGGGTAAAGGCCGGTCCGATGATAAACGTCGATGAAGTTGATGCCTGCGGCGTGCTGCCTGATCTTGGCCTGGCCCGGCCCTGGCTCGCGGACCTCGACCTCTTCCCACTTCAACACTTCAGGGCCGCCATAGGCGTGAACGCGGATCGCGTGGGGCATTCTCGACCTCTTCTTGGAGGGGGCAGGGCTCGCCCGGATATTTTCAAGCACTTTGCCACAAAAGTTCGGCTTGTCGAACGATTTGCGCCGCTGTGCTCAGAAGGCGATAACCCCGAAGCGGCTTTTGCGCTCCCGGCGACTTGCGTCAATTGCTTGGACAAAAAATTGGAGGCCGCGGAGACGTCGCCTCCACGGCCTCAATGGCGGAACCTAGACAGCATTCTTAATCTTTACATGCCGTAAGGAACGAGCGGAGCCAGCGTGATGATCACGGCCACGGCCACTGCGACCCATTCCAGGACGCGGATGTTGCGAGTAAGGGACATTTCAAATCTCCTGCCTGAAGTTGAGTTGCTTCTTACATGCCGTAGGGAACGAGCGGAGCGAGCGTGATGATCACGGCCACGGCCACTGCGACCCATTCCAGGACGCGAATGTTGCGAGTGAGGGACATTTCAAATCTCCTGCCTGAAGTTGAGTTGCGTCCTACATGCCGTAGGGAACGAGCGGGGCCAGCATAATAATTACGGCCAGAGCGACTGCAAGCCATTCCAGAGCGCGGATGTTGCGAGTGAGAGCCATATCAAATTTCCTATCTTATAGTTGGACTACTCAGACTACGCCGCCGAATTTGATCTGGATCAATATTACTTCGTCACGTGTCCTTGAAGCCGACGTGAGTTGTGCCCACGAATGCTTGAGCTTCGGGTGATCACTTGAAATGGCGAAGGGCTGAAAAACGAAATGGCCGCCCTTGAAGGCGGCCATCCAGAAAAAGAAGCTTGGCGTCTAAGCTGCCCGGGGCGGATCAAACCTCCTCCGGAACCTTGAGCTTCTCGCGCAGGATGGCGTTGACGGCATCGGGGTTCGCCTTGCCGCCTGTTGCGCGCATCACCTGGCCCACGAACCAGCCCAGCGTCTTCGGCTTCGTCTGCACCTGTTCGACCTGCTTCGGGTTCGCGGCGATGATCTCATCGACCACCTTCTCGATCGCGCCGGTATCGGTGACCTGCTTCAGGCCGCGCTCTTCCACGATCGACGCTGGCGCTTGCCCTGTCTGCAGCATCAGCTCGAAGACCTCTTTCGCGATGCGGCCCGAGATCACGTTCGAGGAGATAAGATCGACCAACTCGCCAAGATGCGCCGCCGGAACCGGGCTGTTGGAGATGTCCTTGCCGGTCTTGTTCAGCGCGGCGAAGAAGTCGCCCATGATCCAGTTCGCGGCGAGCTTCGCGTCGCGGCCTTTCGCGACCGTCTCGAAGAAATCGGCCGAGGCGCGGTCCGAGATCAGAACGCCCGCGTCATAGGCCGAAAGCGCATAGTCCGTCATGAAGCGCGCGCGCTTCTCGTCCGGCAGTTCCGGCAGCGCCTTCTTCAGCTCTTCGATGGCGGCGTCCGCCAGCTCCAGCGGCAGAAGATCGGGATCGGGGAAATAGCGGTAGTCGTGCGCTTCTTCCTTGGAACGCATGGGGCGCGTCTGTCCGGTCTTTGCGTCGAACAGGCGCGTTTCCTGCTTGATGCTCCCGCCGTCCTCCAGAACGTCGACCTGGCGGCGCGCCTCGTACTCGATGGCCTGCCCGATGAAGCGAATGGAGTTGACGTTCTTGATTTCGCAGCGCGTGCCGAGCGGTGCGCCGGGACGGCGGACGGAGACATTGACGTCCGCGCGAAGCGAACCCTCCTCCATGTTGCCGTCGCAGGTGCCGAGATAGCGCATGATGGTGCGAAGCTTCGTGACATACGCCTTCGCTTCCTCCGCCGAGCGGATGTCGGGCTTCGAGACGATTTCCATCAGCCCAACGCCGGACCGGTTCAGGTCCACGTAGGAGCAGTTCGGGTCCTGGTCATGAAGGCTCTTGCCCGCGTCCTGTTCGAGGTGCAGGCGCTCGATGCCGACGTCGAAGGAGTACTCCTTGAGATCGACCGTGACGACGCCTTCGCCAACGATGGGGTGCTTGTATTGCGAGATCTGATAGCCCTGCGGAAGATCGGGATAAAAGTAGTTCTTCCGGTCGAAAACCGAATATTGGTTGATCTGGGCCTTGAGGCCGAGGCCGGTGCGGATCGCCTGGGCTACGCATTCCTTGTTGATCACCGGCAGCATGCCCGGCATCGCCGCATCGACGAGGCTCACATGGCTGTTCGGCTCGCCGCCGAACGCCGCCGACGCGCCCGAAAAGAGCTTCGCGTTCGAAAGCACTTGCGCGTGGACTTCCAGGCCGATGATGATTTCCCACTGGCCGGTCGCGCCGTCGATGAGGTTCTCTTTTCGTGTCTGTGCCATTGATCAAGTCCAATTTTGCGATGCCCAGGAGGGCCGGAATTTCTACCGCGTTAAAATCGCGGAGGATAGCGAAGGCCGATCACAATCGTTCTCGACACGGGCAACGGGAAGCGCGCCCTGTGGAAAGTGATCCTCGCCGCGATGGGGTTCAAGTCTTCAGGGAGAACCTGGCTGTAGCCCCGGCCCTCCAGCGGCCTGTGGAAGAGGCCGGTGTCGAGGACGCCGTTGTTGTTCTCATCATGAAAGGTGAAAACAGCGTAATCCCCCGGTGGGATGTCTCTGAACGTGTAGGAGACCGTCAAGTTCTGAAGGCTCTCGACCGTTCTCCGGCAGATCGAGCCTTGCGAAAAGTCGCAGGGCGGGTCGCCGGGGCGCTCGTCGCGAAACTGAACCTTGGTCGGGTCCGGGAACGATGAATTATTTTCCGAGTCGGCCCAGAGCATCACCACGACGCGGCCCTTGTAGTTTCTAAGTCCGCTGACATCGACTCTCAAATCCATATTTTCGGCGCGCGCTTCGCTGGCGGTAAAGCCCGCGGCGATGAGCGCTGCCGCGATCGCCACGAAAGCAAGCCTGAACGGGCCGCGATTCCCCGCTTCCGCAAGGGGAGGGAGCACCGCTGCAAACGCTCGAACTCGCTCTCCCTTGGAGAGAGGGCCGGGGTGAGGGGATGTGCCTTCAAGTACCAGCATCCTCGTCAGTAGCCTCCACCCGCTGCGCCAGATTTTCTTCCTCGTACTGAATAAACCATCCAATCATCTGACGCCAGAGCGCAACAGCAAGTTCCGGCGGAAGCCCGCGCGCTTTCGCCCGCGCCTCGACCTTGTCGATCACCTGCCGGATGCGCCACGGCACCGTGGCTTCGGCCGGATTGTTTTTCAGCTGCCAGGCCCGGTCGACATAGTTGAAGCGCTCGGCCACGAGATCGATAAGCAGTTCGTCGATGCGGTCGATTTCGACGCGCACCTGATCCATGCTTTGACAGTCTTCGGCTTTACGCGCCATTTTGCTTGTTCCGGGGTTTCTCTTTTGCCGCCCCCTTTTTGGTTGACGTGGCGGCTTCGGCCGCAGCCGGTTTCTTCTTCGGCGCCGGCTTTTTCGGGATGGGCGCCTTGGATCCCGCATGGTGGTCTTCGCCGCCGCCGTTGGTCCACCATGGCGCGGGAATCGGCATCTGGCCGACGGCGTCCTCGATCACCTTCCCGGCGCGCAGGACAGTCGCCTCGTCGAACGGCTTTCCGATGATCTGAAGCCCGAGCGGCAAGCCTTCGCTGGAGAAGCCAGCGGGCACGGACAGGCCCGGGAGGGCCGCCATGTTCACCGTCACGGTGAAGATGTCGTTCAGATACATCTCGATCGGATCGGCGCCCGCTCCCTGCGAGCCGAGCGCGAAGGCGGGCGTCGGCGTCGTCGGCGTCAGGATGGCGTCGACCTCTTCGAAGGCGGCATCGAAATCGCGCTTGATGAGCGAGCGCACTTTCTGCGCCTTCAGGTAATAGGCGTCGTAATAGCCCGCCGAAAGCACATAGGTGCCGATCAGGATGCGGCGCTTCACCTCGGCCCCGAAACCTTCGGAGCGCGTCTCCTCATACATATCGATGATGTCGCGGCCATCGACGCGCAGCCCGTAGCGCACGCCATCGTAGCGGGCGAGGTTGGACGACGCCTCGGCCGGGGCCACGATATAGTAAGCGGGCAGGGCGGCTTTCGTATGGGGAAGGCTGATATCGACGATGCTCGCCCCGGCATCCTTGAAGATCGCGATGCCCTTCTGCCAGAGCGCCTCGATCTCGGCCGACATGCCTTCGACGCGATATTCCTTCGGAATGCCGATCTTGAGGCCCTTCACCGGCTGGCCGAGCGCTTTTTCCAGGTCGGGAAGCGGCTTGTCGACGCTCGTCGAGTCCTTGAGGTCGTGGCTCGCCATCGCCTGCAGCAGCAGCGCCGCATCGCGGATGGACCGTGCAATCGGCCCGGCCTGATCGAGGGAGGATGCAAACGCCACCATGCCCCAGCGCGAGCAGCGCCCATAGGTCGGCTTGATGCCTACGGTTCCGGTAAACGCGGCGGGCTGGCGGATGGAACCGCCCGTGTCGGAGGCCGTCGCGCCGAGGCACAGCCCCGCGGCGACCGCTGAGGCCGAGCCGCCGGACGAGCCGCCCGGTACGAGCTTTTCCGTGCTGCCCTTCGCGCGCCAGGGGCTGATGCACGGTCCGAAGTGGCTCGTCTCGGTGGACGAGCCCATTGCGAACTCGTCCATGTTGAGCTTGCCGAGCATCACCGCGCCCGCATCCCAAAGGTTCTGCGTGACGGTCGACTTATAGGGCGGCTCGAAGCCGTCGAGGATGTGCGAGCACGCCGTCGTGCGGACGCCCTTCGTGCAGTAGAGATCCTTGATGCCGAGCGGGATGCCTTCGAGCGCGCGGACATCCTTTCCCGCGAGAAGCCGCTTGTCCGACTCGCGCGCGGCGTCCATCGCCTTCTCGGCCGTGACGAGCACGAACGCGTTCAGCGCATCGTTCCCCGCCTCGATTGCGGACAGGCAAGCCTCGGTGAGTTCGGTGGCCTTGATCTCCTTCGAGCGCAGCTTGTCGCGCGCTTCGGAGATCGTCAAACTGTTCAATGTCATGGGATTATTCGATGACCTTCGGGACAAGGAAATAGTTGTCTTGCGCTTTCGGCGCGTTCTTCACGATGTCGGCGGCCTTTCCACCGTCGGTCACGACATCGGCGCGCATATGCAGCTTCGCTCCGCCAACCGAGGTGAGCGGCACGACGCCATCGGTCGGGATCGCGTTCAGCTCCTCGACCCAGGCGAGAATGCCGTTCAACTCGCGCTGCAGGCTGTGCGCCTCCTGCGACGAAACTTTCACTCGGGCGAGGTGTGCGATCCGCTTCACCGTCGCCTCGTCGATTTGGGACTTTGTCATGGCTGTCTCTGATGTGGGTGGCGCTATGTCTAGAGTCAGCGCCGCGCGCCCGCAATCATTTCTTTTTCCGCGTCCGCAGCTATCCACCCGGCCTTGCGTGCGATCTGCCGCGGAACCAAATGGTTGGGCCTACGCTTTTGAGGCACGAGGCATGTTTCGGGTTGTGGCGCTTTTATTGTTCTCCCTCTGTTCGGTCGCGGCGGCGCCTCAAACCGCCGAGGACGCTTGCGACGGCTTGCGCGTGTCCGTGGCGATGTCGAGGGAGAAGCCCTGCATCAAGCCTGGGTCTGGCGCGAGCTTCAAGGATTGCGCGAACTGCCCGGAAATGGTGATCGTCCCCGATGGGACGTTCACGATGGGATCGCCTTCACGCGAACCTGAACGCAAAGACGACGAAGGTCTGCAACACCGGGTGACGATCCCCAGGCCCTTCGCGGTGGGCAAGTTCGCGGTGACTTTCGCCGAATGGGACGCCTGCGCCGCCGACGGCGGCTGCGGCAGGCTCAGGCCTGACGACAAAGGCTGGGGCAGGGGAGACCGGCCGGTCATCAATGTGAACTGGAACGACGCCAAGGCTTACGCGGCTTGGCTCTCGAAGAAGATCGGCGCGTCCTACCGCCTTCTGTCGGAGGCGGAGCGCGAATACGTGACGCGGGCAGGGGACGGGGACGCCGTTCTGGTGGGGATCGTCAATCACGCCGGCACAGGCGAATTACGACGGCGGCGCCGACCCTTACAAGGGCGGGGGCAGCAAGGGAGAGTTCCGGTTCAAGACGCTGCCGGTGCAGTCTTTCAAGCCGAACCCATGGGGGCTTTATCAGGTCCACGGCAATGTTCTGGAGTGGGTTAAGGATTGCGGCCACGGCAGCTACAGCGGGACGCCGGCGGACGGCTCGGCCTGGACGGCAGGAGCGTGTAAAGCTTCGCGGCCTTCGCGGCGGCTCCTGGTTCAGCACTCCCCAGGCGCTGCGCGCGGCCTACCGCGCCGGGGACTACCCAGACAACCGGAGCTTCAGTGTTGGCTTCCGGGTTGCCCGGACGCTCGATTAGCGCGTGTGGAATCGCAGGTGTTAGAAGCGTGAGAAGCTTTCCCTCTGGTCTTGCGCGAGCGCTGCTTCTTATGCAATGTGCGCGAATTACAAAGATGAGCCTGCGCTTCGGGGGCAAAAGGCATGTTTCGCATAGCGGCGCACATTTTCATCGCCGTGTTTTTGATGGCGACAGCGCACGCAGCGCTGGCGGAGAAGCGCGTCGCGCTGGTCATCGGCAATGGCGCATACACGAATGCTCCGACGCTCGCCAATCCCAAGAACGACGCCGAGGACATGGCCGCCGCGCTGAAAGCGTTAGGCTTCACCGTCATTTTTGGCATCGACCTCGACAAGCGCGGCATGGACCGCAAGATCCTGGAGTTTGAAAGCGCGCTGCACGGGGCGGACGCGGGCGTGTTCCACTATTCCGGCCACGGGCTTCAAGTGGCGGGCGTGAACTATCTTGTGCCGGTGGACGCCTCGCTCGAAAGCGCGGCGGCGCTGCGCATCGAGGCTGTCCGCCTCGACTTCGTGCAGGAGACCATGGAGCGCGAGGCGAGGACGAACATTCTGTTCCTCGACGCTTGCCGCAACAATCCGCTGGCGCGGAACTTCGCTCGAGCGCTTGGGACGCGTTCCGCTGACATCGGACAAGGATTGGCGGCGACGGAAGCAGGGCTTGGCACGCTCATCGCCTTCTCGACGCAGCCCGGCAATGTGGCCCTCGACGGCAAGGGACGGAACTCGCCTTTCTCCGGGCCGCTCGCCAAGGCGATTCTGACGCCGGGCAAGGACCTCTTCTCGATCCTGATTGACGTTCGCAAGGAGGTGCTCGCGAGCACGGGCGGCAAGCAGGTGACGTGGGATCACTCGGCTTTGAGCGCGCCGTTTTATTTCCAGCCTCAGGCATCGTCGCCAGCCAAGGCGCAATCGCCAGATGAAGTGGCGTCGCTGAGGGAGCGGTTGGCGCGGCTCGAAGCGGAGTTACAGAGGAAGCAGCCACAAACCGAAGCACCGGCAAAGCCGCAGCTGGCGGTCGTCGCGCCGCAAAAGCCGCTTGTGAGCGAGGACGTCTGCGACGGGTTACTTGTGTCGGTGGCGCAATTCAGCGCTCGGCCCTGCATAAAGCCCGGCTCAGGTAAGAGCTTTAAGGACTGCGCAGAATGCCCGGAGATGGTGATAGCGCCTACGGGCAGCTTTACCATGGGCTCGCCTTCGAGCGACCCGGAGAGCTGCAGTTACTCACACCCGCAGCATAGGGTAAAACTTGCTAAGCCTTTTGCAGTTGGCCGGTTTTCTGTCACGGTTGGAGAATACATGACATGCGTAAAGGCTCACGGGTGCAACCCGCCGCAATGGGACGAGAAGGCCAAGACCGCTTCTAACAATACTTACAAAAAGCTTGGTGAGGCGCTAACAGGAGAACGCTATCCGATTGTCGGTGTGACTTGGAAGGATGCCAAGGCTTATGTGAAATGGCTTAGCGGCAAGACTGGCAAAAGTTACCGGCTACTTTCGGAAGCCGAATTCGAATATGCGGCGCGGGCGGGCACTACGACACGTTACTGGTGGGGGGAAGGGATTTCCCAAAGCAAAGCGAACTACCAGGGATCGAAGCCTGTCCCGGTCGATTCCTTTGAAGCCAATCCCTGGGGGCTTTATCAAGTCCACGGCAACGTTGGGAACTGGGTAGAAGATTGTTGGAATACCGATTACCGGAATGCGCCGGCCGACGGCTCAGCCAACACAAGCGGCGATTGTTTCACTCATGTCTTTCGCGGCGGCTCCTGGCTCGATACACCGTGGTCGCTCCGCGCGGAGTGCCGCGGCAACAGCGGCATCAATCCTGACTTCAGTTTCAGTGATCTCGGCTTCCGGGTTGCAAGGACGCTTGACTGACGCCCGCGCCTTGCGCCCTCACTCCCGCCACGGATCAATGATAGGACTCCGATGCCATCAAAGTCCCGACTTTTCGCGTTGCAACAGCCATCCGCCGGGCGCGCAATCGCGCCAATCTGAGCATCGAATGCGCTGACCAGTCTGCCGCCCCTTCGGCATTCAGCAACGGCTTCGGCGAATATTTCTGCTGCGGCACTGTCAAAGGCGAGAACCCTGCCCGCGAACAGGGCGGGGATCTGCCTGGCACGAGGTGAGGTCTTGCTTACGCTTGCCGTCGGGCAAGATCGCGATTCCAAGCAGGATCTCAGCTTCGGCGATGGCGGTTGTGAAGAGGTCATCCGCATTCTGCCGCGCCATCCATGCCGCCACGGCCGGATCTGGCAGCCGCTTCATAGCCTCGGACAGGACGTTGGTATCGAGGACGATCATCGACGGTTAGCCGTGTTGCGGCGGATCACGAACCGGTTCGCCCAGAGGAATATCAAGCTCGGCACCGCCGAGAGGCTCCATGATGCTGCGGATCACCGCGTAAAGATTGGCGGGACGGCGTCCGCCCTCCTCCCCGAGCGCCTCGCGCAGAATATCCCGCGCCTCGCTCTCCAGGCTCTTGCCGCGCCGCGCCGCCCGCGCCGCCAGCCGCGCCTTCAGCGCGTCATCGACATCGGGAATGGTTATGCTGCTCACTACGGCGGCCCTCCTTACGTTTCAAATGCTGATCTAGCGCGCAACCGCCCCCGGTTCAAATTCATGGTCTGGGTTTGCTCATCGTGTCGCTTCGCCCAATCATCGCTAAAAAGGCGAGGCCTCGCAATTATGGTGAAGCTTCCGTTGCTGCGCCGAGTGTGCATTAACACAAGATGGTAAACCGCATTAATTTCTCGCCGTAATTTTGGGCTTCCAAAAATCCATAAAATCGGAGAGGCGTGCGATCGGGCGGGAACACTGGCTTCTATCCCATTGAAACGGAACAGCTTTCCGTCTCAATTGCCAAGGTTAACCGACTGTATTTTCGGACGCAAGCGGGCGCGCAAAAGCCGGTTAAATATAGTGTGTTAACGAGCGCTATCCCTTTCGGATCTGCGGCGGCGCACACTTTTTTCCAAATTGTCTATTGTATTTCAGCGTCTTAGAAGAGTTAACTGGTTCGCAAGGCGCTTTTTTCTAAGATCTTATCCAGCCAATGATGTTTGGCTTTACCGCTCTCGAATTTGGTCCATGCGCATCTCATTTTGGACCATCGAAGTTCAAGGAGATCGCCATGCAGATTCCTGTAAGCAAAGCCAAAGCACAGCTGACCGAGCTTGTGCGCCTCGCCGAAGATGGCGAGAAAATAGTGCTCACCCGTCACGGCCAACCGGCGGCCCGGATCGTGCCAATCGTGGCTGCGCGAAACCGGAAAGCCCGGCTCGCCGTTCTTGAAGCGGTGCGCCAGGCAGCCCGGATCAAGGCGTCGACTGGGCCAGGCGCTGCGCCACCCTGGGATTTCCTTTTCGGCGCGGACGGCCTGCCTGAATGATTTCCTGACATCCGATTTGTGCCGCGTCAGGAAGGGTTTATTCACGATACTGGCAACGGACGGCTGTATCCTTTATAACACTCTCGTGAACTGGGCATGAGGGGCGCGCGGGCGGCGCGCAGAGGAGAGACGATGCAGACGCGTTGGACACCGGACAGCTGGAGGCAAAAACCTATCGAGCAAGTCCCGGTGTATCCCGACGAGGCAGCGCACGCGGCTGTCGAGAAGGAACTTGCTAGCTTCCCGCCGCTCGTCTTCGCGGGCGAGGCGCGCTGCCTGACGAAAAACCTCGCGGAGGTTGCGGCCGGTCGCGCCTTTGTGTTGCAGGGCGGAGATTGCGCCGAAAGCTTCTCCGAGCACGGGGCGGACCCCATCCGCGATTTCTTCCGCGTGTTCCTGCAGATGGCGGTGGTGCTGACGTTCGCCGCGAGCCGGCCGGTCGTCAAGATCGGGCGCATCGCGGGGCAGTTCGCCAAGCCGCGCTCGGCTTCGACCGAAAAGCAGAACGGCATGGAGTTGCCGAGCTACCGGGGCGACATCATCAACGACATCGCGTTCACGCCAGAGGCGCGCACGCCCGATCCGCAGAGGCTGCTCAAGGCATACCGGCAGTCGGCGGCGACGCTCAATTTACTCAGAGCTTTCGCCCAAGGGGGCTATGCGGACCTCGAACGGGTCCACCAGTGGACGCTAGGCTTCGTGAAGGACAGCCCCGCCGGGAACCGCTACGAGGAATTGGGGGGCCGCATCACAGAAACGCTCAATTTCATGCGCGCCTGCGGCATCACCTCCGACAATTCGGAGCGGCTTCGCACCACCGATTTCTACACGAGCCACGAGGCGCTGCTGCTCGGCTATGAGCAAGCCTTCGTGCGGGTCGAATTCGACCAGCGGCAATTACTACGCGACATCCGGCCACTTTCTCTGGATCGGCGACCGCACGCGCCAGCCGGATCACGCGCATGTCGAATTCCTGCGCGGCATCCGCAACCCCATCGGCGTGAAATGCGGACCGAGCATCACGCCGCAAGAACTGCTCACGCTTCTCGATCTGCTCAACCCCGCCAATGAGCCGGGCCGCCTGACGCTCATCTGCCGCTTCGGCGCGGAGAAGGTTGGCGCGCACCTGCCCGACCTCATTCGCGCGGTGCGGCGGGAAGGCAAGTCGGTGATCTGGGCGTGCGATCCCATGCATGGCAACACCATCAAGGCGGCAAGCGGCTTCAAGACGCGGCCCTTCAATGCGATCCTGCGCGAGGTCGAGGCCTTCTTCGACGTCTGCCAAGCCGAGGGCGCCTATCCGGGCGGGCTTCATGTGGAGATGACGGGCAAGAACGTGACCGAGTGCACGGGAGGTGCGCACTCTATCTCGGATGCGGACCTGTCGGACCGGTATCACACCTATTGCGATCCGCGGCTCAACGCAGACCAGGCGCTGGAACTCGCGTTCCTCGTCGCCGAGCGTTTGCGCCGCGACCGCGTCTATGTCGAGCCGAAGCTCTCCGCGCTTTCCTGAGCGAGGGCGCTATACCTTCGCTGTGAACTCAAAGCTTGCGCGCGTGATTTCCGCCGAGAGGGGCTCCCTCGCGGATGGGGTCGATTGACACTGCGAGGCCGGTTGCATCGTCAATCTCGATCAACGCGCCGCAAACGGTGGCAGGGCCGAGGGCTGGCGTAAAACGGCTGGATGGAATGCGCGCCGTGAACCTGTGCAGTGGTTCGCCCTTGTCCATGCCGATGATGGAGTTGTAGTCGCCGCACATCCCGGCGTCGGTCATGAAGGCCGTGCCGCCGGGCAGGACGCGCGCATCGGCGGTCGGGACATGCGTGTGCGTCCCGATCACGGCCGTTACACGGCCATCGAAGGCGAGGCCAAGCGCCTGCTTTTCCGATGTGGCTTCGGCGTGCATGTCGACGAATATGACGTCCGCGCCGAGCTTCAAGGGACAGGCAGACACCTCGCGCTCGACAGCCTGGAAGGGATCGTCGAGGGGGTCCATGAAAACGCGCCCCTGCACGTTGAGAACCAGCACGTCTGCGCCGTTGGCGGCCGTGAAAAGCCCCGATCCGCCTCCCGGCGTGCCTGCGGGGAAATTCAGCGGCCTCAGAAGGCGCCTCTGCCGGGAAATGAAGACAAGCGCTTCCCGCTGATCCCAGACATGGTTTCCGGTTGTGACAACATCGGCGCCCGCGTCGAGCAGATCCTGGAAAATCACCTCGGTGATGCCGAAGCCGCCTGCCGCGTTCTCGCCATTCACAATGACGAAATCTGCGGCGAGACGCTCTCGAAGCGATGGGAGCGTTTCATAGACCGCGTTCCGGCCGGCCCGGCCCAGGACGTCGCCGAGGAAAAGGAGCCGCATCGTCAGTCCCCGCAGCGTATGACGCGCGAGGGCGTAAGGACCATGTCCAAGGGCTCGTCCTGCGGTTCGCGTGGGATATCCGGAAATTCCTGCTCATCGAAAGCGACGCCGATGGCGACCAGACGTCCGCGGGCGCGCATGTCTCGTAGGCACGCGTCGTAGTAACCCGCGCCATAACCGAGCCGGTTGCCTTTGCGGTCGAAAGCGGCGAGCGGCACAAGAACAAGAGCCGGCTGCATCACAGGCTCGGATTTGGCTGGCTCCTGAACGCCAAACTTTCCTCGCTCAAGGAGTGCGCCCGGCTCCCATTTCCGGAAAGAAAGCGTGGCGCCTTCGCCCGTGCGGGGCAGCGCGATGCGAAAACCGTGGGCATCGAGAGCAGTGAGAAGAGGCAGCGGGTCCAACTCGCAGCGCAGGGCGCTATATCCGCCTATGGAATCGGCCCCGAAAGATAGAACGAGGGGCACACCCTTCTCGGCAATCGCTTGCGCGGCCGCCGCTCCGTCCTTCTGCCAAATCTCCTTGCGAAGGGAGAGGGCTTCCGCCCTGAGCCTCGCCTTTTGTTCGGATATAAGCTGACGATGATGGATGGACTTAGCCCGCACAATTCCAGTCGATATCAAAGAAGCCGCGAAGGCCGTCGGGGCAATCGATCCCCTGGGTCCCTGGCAAGCAGGTGGGCGCCAAATAACCGAGGCCACGGCCCCGGCAGGGTCAGCTCCCTTAAGGATCGTATAGGGCCCGGGTATTCATTGAGCCCCTAACGCACCCCGCAGCGAGTTTCATATAAAGCATGCGGACGAAATTGCTAGCCCCGCAATGAATCCATCGATAAAAAACCAGTGCGCGAAGGCCCTGTGTGTTTCCGCCGCCGCGCTTGTTTACGAGGACGCGAGAGAAGGATGCCACGATGACAGGCGTAAGTTATATGGCGGCTGTGGGCCGAATCATGATGGCCGCAATTTTTCTGGTGAGCGGGTTCCTGCATGTTCTGCATCTTTCCTCGCCAGCAGATGTTCGCGCGCCGATTGCCTTGATCACAAATCCGGACTGGGCCTTTTATATTGGGACAGCGATTGAACTGGGCGGTGGCATCTTCCTCGCGCTCGGGCTTGGAACGCGCTATGTCGCCTTGATTCTCGCCATCTTCATGATCGTGATGTCTTTCGGCTCGAATTTCGGCGAATATGACCAAGCCCTGAAGAACCTCGCTATCGCCGGCGGTTTGATCCAGGTCTGGGCGTTTGGTTCGGGCGGCCTTGCCATCACGCACAGCCGCCCCAGAACCGTTTAGACGGCGGCGCGCTGATGCAGCGCTTCGACCTTGCTTGAAGCATCGAGCGCCCTGCTCAATTCGCGCTGCATTGCTTGCGCGCCTCCGTCAATGACGTGATAGGCGCGCGCGTCGGCGATCTGACGAAGTTTCTGAAGCTCATCTCGCGCGTCCCAAAGCTGGTCGGCCATCATGATCGCCGCCATCAGGAAGAGTCTGTCATCCTGGACGGCTTTTGTCCCGCCTCTGATACGCTGCACATGCGAGTCGATTTCCGCGGCAAGCTCTTGAACCCGTGCTTCTTCACCGTCCCGGCACCCCATCCTGAAACTGCGCCCGTTTACGATAACTGTGACTTGGGCCATCGCCCAGCCCTCCTTCGCAACATCAAGTCCTTGAAGCCCCGACTCGCCGCATCGGGCTCATGGACACGCAATGGCAAGACTGCGGCTCGCGGCCCCCGCCGCTGACACAGCCTCCCACACAGGCAAGGTTAGCGAAAGCGCATGAATAAACAGTAAAATCGGAGGCTTGCATTAACCATATTCCGGCTCCCATCCGGCTCCCATGGGCGCATGGCCTTTCCTGCAGCGCAGATGGGATAGACCGCTCCAAGCACCCGTCGGTCGGAGACACCCGCCGTTATCGCCGAAGCCGTATGATTCCTGCTTTTCGTCGCGCCAAATGTTGTCTTGAGGCAGCTTGGAAGGCCGCAAAGGAAGGGTGCCTTCCCACGCCCTCCTCTGAGCGTGTAGACCTGAACCGTGAACAAGGAGCTTCCTGCGCGTTTTCGCTTCACTAAAGCGAGGCAAGCTTTCGGAAACCACAGGCGAGAGGAAGAAGCGCTAAGGATTGAGCTTGCGCCTAAAGGTTTGTTGGCGCGTGTTCGTTCCATTCCCAGCCTTATACTGGGAGGCGAGGCGTTATCTTGGCTGGGATGCGCAACCTCAAGCAAAATAGAAAAGGCGCCCCCTTTCGGGATACGCCCGTTTGCTCCGCCCTAGTGGCCTGTATCACTTATAGCCCCGGCCCGTGAATATCTCGATGACCGTTGCGGCGCAGTTCATCAAAGATTTCATGAGTGAAGTACGCCGAATAGAGACTTCACAGGGCCGGATCAATAAAATAATTTGTTGCATTTGTTTGCGAACGCTGATCCCAGCCTTGCTGGGGACAACCGGCAAGGGGCAGGCTATGGCCAACGCCTAAAAAAATGAAATTCGTTGTGAAGCTGAGCGGCGAGGAACGGGCGCAACTCACTGGGCTGATTTCGAAGGGCAAGACCGGGGCCAAGACCGTGCTGAAGGCGCGCATTCTGCTGAAGGCCGATCGGGGCGAGGCTGGCGAGGGCTGGGCGGATGAGAAAATCTGCGAGGCGCTCGATACCAATGTCGGCATGGTGGCGCGCGTGCGCGAGACGTTCGTCATCCAAGGGCTCGATGCAGTGCTTACCCGCAAGCAACGGGAGACTCCGCCGGTTGCGCCGGTCTTCGACGGCGAGCGTCAAGCCCAGCTGATCGCGCTGGCCTGCTCGGAGCCGCCGCAAGGTTGCGCGCGCTGGACCATCCGGCTGCTGACTGAGCATGTCATCGAGCGCAAGATTGTAGAAACCGCGCACTTCAACACGGTTGGCCGGGCGCTAAAAAAAAACGCTCTCAAACCGCACCTGAAGGAGTATTGGGTGATCCCGCCCAAGGCGAACGCTGCGTTCGTGGCTGCGATGGAGGACGTGCTTTAGGTCTACACGCGACCGCACAACCCGGCCCGGCCGTTCGTCTGCCTCGACGAAACATCGAAACAGCTTGTAGCCGAGACGCGCACGCCCATCCCGATGCAGCCGGGACGGCCGGCGCGCTACGACTACGAGTACGAGCGCAATGGCACGGCCAGCCTGTTCATGCTGCATGCCCTCGGCTTTGCAGCGAGGTCTCGTGAAGACGCGCGATCTCCTCTGCGGTCCAGCTCAGCACCGCACCGAGAGCGGTGGTTGGGGTGAGCCCTTGCTCAAGCGCCTTTTCGTAGGCAGCGATGAATGTGCCCAGAAGTCCCTCCAAAGCCTGATCGGCTTCGCTCTTGAGCCCTGCTGCGGGAACGCTAAGTTCAATGTGCATCGACATGTGCAAATGGCCCAATAGGAAATAAACGCAATCGGAGCCGCGTCCTCCTCTGCCATAGAGATCAAGGCCACGCAGTAAAATCAAAGAATTATGTAGATTTGTGCGTCGGCGGCTCAATGTCCCCGCAGGGCCGAGACTGCCTCTTGTCCGGCCGATGGCTTGCTCGTCATGCCGGACGCATCCCGCACGAAGGGGCACAGTTGTTCGGCCCTTTCTTCCAGCATCACTTTCCCGCTTATCCCGCCTTGCGGGCGCGAATAGCTTCCCGGACGCGCATCATGCAACCGGTTTCGGTCTCTTGTCCTCCGTCAACCCTGCCCATCAGCGTGACAATGATGCTTTCGCATGTCTGCCGCTCCGCTTCGACAGCTTCCCGGATGGCGGCGGCGACAATCTCGATGTCGGCGGGCTTACAGGCCGCGCCGATGCGCTTTAATGCGTCAACAGCTCTTTCTTCCGGCGTCATTTCTTCGCTCCTTTTTCGATTCCATGTGGATCACAACGCTGTCCCAAGTTCTTCAAGTCTGCGCGATCTAAGCCGCTACAGAATGCGTTCAAGCGCTGTTCCCACTTCCTTCTGAAACGCATTAGTGCGCGCCCCATGTTAAACCTCTGTGTCACGCGTGCGTCCGGTATTGCAATCGCCAACCGGCCGGCCATCGCGAGCAGCGCGACGCCGCCATCCGGGGTAAGCCGCCCGCCATCGCAAGCCGCCATGGCCGGCTTGCGCGAAACGGCTGGAAACGAGAATGGCGGGAGATTATCGTCGGTCATGGCGGGCGCGGCAAGGCGCGAGGGTTGGAGTCAGCGACCAGATGCTGCGCTCAATCAATGTGCTACGCCGCACTCGCCAGCTTCAAATTCCGCCCCTCATGAATAAGATGGGTTTTTAACTCGCTCGCGTGGAGAAATTACAAATGAGGCTCAAAGTTCTGGCCACCCTGTTCGGGTCCGCGATGCTTGCTGCGAATTTTCCAGCCGGGGCGCACGCCGCCATCACCGGCGAGGAGGCGCACGCCATCGGCGTCGACGCTTATCTGTACCTCTACCCGCTCGTGACGATGGATATCACGCGCAAGCAATCCATCAACATCGAACCTGGCAAGGAACTCGGCAAGGGTCCGATGAACATGTTCAACAACCTGCCAGCGTATCCGCCCGCCGATTTCAAAGGCGTCGTGCGGCCGAACTTCGACACCCTTTATTCCGTCGCCTGGCTCGACCTGACCAGGGAGCCGATGGTCGTTTCCGCGCCCGACACGCATGGCCGCTACTACCTGCTGCCGATGCTCGACATGTGGACCGACGTCTTCGCCTCGCCCGGCTGGCGGACCACGGGCACTGAAGCGGGCAATTTTCTGGTCACCCCGCCCGGCTGGACAGGCGACGTTCCCTTGAAGATGACGCGCATCAGCGCCCCAACGCCTTATCTCTGGATCATCGGGCGGACGAAAACCGACGGGCCGGACGACTACGAAGCGGTCCATAAAATTCAGGCGGGCTACAAAATCACGCCGCTTTCGGAATGGGGCAAAACGCCCACGCCCCCCAAGGTCATCATCGATCCGTCCGTGGACATGAAGACGCCGCCAAAGACACAGGTCGATGCGATGCCGGCCGGCAAGTTCTTCGCCTATGCAGCCGAGCTTCTGAAGGTGATCCCGCCGCACATCACCGACCAGCCGGTCGTCGCACAATTGAAGAAGCTCGGGATCGAGTCCGGCAAGAGCTTCGACCTCGACAAGGCCGATCCGGCCATTCGCAAGGCCCTGGAGACCGCTCCCGAGGATGCGCAGCGCTTGATGGCATGGAAGATGCCGACCATCGCGCGAGTTGCGAACGGCTGGTCGATGAATACCGATACGATGGGCGTCTATGGCAACTATTATCTCAAGCGGGCAATCGTCGCTCAGCTTGGGCTCGGCGCTAACGTTCCGGAAGACGCGATTTATCCCCTGAACCTTGCCGACGAGACCGGCAAACCCCTCGAAGGGACCAACACATATGCCCTCCACTTTGAAAAGGACGCGCTCCCGCCGGTGAGCGCCTTCTGGTCCATTACACTCTACGATGCCGAGGGCTATCAGGTCGCCAATCGGCTCGACCGGTTTGCGCTCAGCAGCTGGATGCCGTTGAACCACAACGCCGACGGGTCGCTCGATCTCTATTTCCAGCATGAAAGCCCCGGCGCCGGCAAGGAAGCGAACTGGCTTCCCGCGCCGAAAGCTCCGTTCAATCTTACGATGCGCATGTACGCGCCGAAGTCGGAGGCCCTGACCGGAAAATGGAGCCCGCCGCCGGTCACCCGCGTGCAGCGGACTACGGCTTTGGGGGAGAGTAGGCTGCCTCAGATCAGCCGCGGGTTCGAAGCCATTGCTGCATCAGCGGAACCTTGAGCCGCCAGACGCCGCCGTCCTCCGCGATGATCTCGCGGTTCCTGAGAGATCGCAGCGTGGCTTCGTCGTCCGGGGGCGGCTGAGTGTCTTTGGTGCGGAAGCCTGCGATGTAGGCCCTTTCAGCGTCCGACTGGCTCTCGCCGTGGACGAGTTGGTGGAGCACCATGTCGCCCGAGACGATGGCGCGCTTCGCCACTTCCTCCAACGCGTGGCCATCGAGGCGAGCGGTCTCCAACTCGTTGGCGAAGTCGACGGCGCCGCTGGCGAGGAGCTGAACGAGGTGCGGCCATCCGGCCGTCTGCGCGTGGATCCACGCGATGCCGCCTTCCCCCCAAAAGCTGGAATCGAAACGCGGGCGGCGCTCGGCGTCGCGGGCGTAAAGGGGAGATCGCTGCAAGGGATCGGTCAGAAGGAGGCGGGTTTCGGCTTCGGTGAACGGCGGGATCTCGATGGTCTGGACGCTGATCAGATAGGAGGGCCACTCGGCGTTCTTCAGCATCGTGACCCGGTGAGAACCGGCGAAGACCCAGATCAGGCGGCGGTGGCTTTGGATCGACTCGCGGATCGTGGCCAGCAGGTCTGGCGAGAACACGCCTTCGCCGATCTTCGTGTCGATGTTCTCGAATTCGTCGATGGCCAGGATCAGGCGGAGTCCGACAGCATCCAGCCAGGAATTGGCGCTGCTCAAACGCTCGAACAACCCGGCGAGATCCTCGCTTTTAAGCCCGGTGGATTCGTCGGTCTAGGGCTGCGCTGCAACTTCTCGTCGATCAGGCGGACGAAATAGGCCGTGGAGGTGAAAAGCGTTCGGGTTCTGCATCGAGACGCTGGCGATGCGGACGGTATCGGGCACGAAGGCGTCGAGGTTGCGGATCAGGGTCGATTTGCCCATGCGGCGGCGGCCGTAAATCAGGAGACTGGGACAACCGTTGGCCAAGGTAACCTGACGCTCGACTTGGCCGATCACGCCCATGCCGCGGCACAAAGGCTTCCTGGGACCGGTCGACCGGATCGCCGGCGCGGAAAACCTGCGGCGTCGGCTCGCGCCCGGTGATCTTCTTGATTTGTTCAAGTTGGGCTTGCGCCCGCTTCAACCATGCATCGGCGGCCTTGCGGAATTCGCTCGCGAGCGGCTCGTGGAAGCCGCTGATCTGGCCGCGAAAGGCCTCAATTTTCGACACGAGGGCTTCGGCATAAGGTTCGCGAAGGAAGGGGCGGTCGACGCTGTCGAGCGCGGCGCTGCGCCTCGGCGATCCCCGCGACCATCTCGCGGACGCGCGGCGTTTCGGCCAGGAAGCCCTTTTCGCCTTCGGGCAGGCGATTGACGATGTCGTCGAGCCGGCGCAAGATTGGTGCTGGTGCCAGCCTCGCGCGCAATCACCGCAGCCCGCGCCTTGAGGGCTTCCATCCGCTGGCTCGGATAGGACGAAATCAGCCGCTCGATCTCCTGCTCGCCGATCTCGGGGGAAGCCTCTCACAAGGCGAGCAGAAACCGGTTCAGCCCCACGAAGGGCAAGGAGCACATGTCATCCCAGGCGACAGGATGCCAACGGTAGCCTTTTGCGGTTGGCGCAAAGAACAGCAGCATGAGATGCCAGGGATAATAATAGGCGCGCAGGAGCTGGCGATCCCTGCGGCGATCCCTGCTGCGATCCCTGCAGCGATCCCTGTAGCGATCCCCATGGTCGATCCCCATCACGATCCCTACGACGACCCCGAGGTGATTCCCACGGCGATCCCTAGGTCGATCCTTACTGCGGTCCCTCTCTCGGCAATCCATGTAGCAGATTCCTCCGCCAAGCCCTAAAGCGATCCCCATGGCGATCGGAAGGACCGATACTTGTGAACGGCCGCACCGACGACGATCCCGAAGGCAATCCCTACGGCAATCCCGAAGGCGATCGCTATGGCAATCCCTGTGGCGATCCCTGTAGCGATCCCAAAGGTGAACCCGAAGACGATCCCTAAGACGAACCCTACTCCGATCCCGAAGGCGATCCCTAAGGCGATCCCGAAGGCGAGTTACTTCGTATGGGCGAGAAGCAAGGGGCTGCCATTGCTGCGCTTTCCTTGAAGAGACAGGCCGAGGCCGCCGAACAGGAGCAAACGCCCAACGGCGGCAATGATAATCACATAGATCAATGCATGGCCATGAGGATGACGCCCGCTCGGAGCATCCTCATCTTCGGCAATGCCTCAAGCGCTTCTTGGAAATGCTTGGGCCGCCGGTAGAGCAGCAGGAGCCACCAAGCCAGCGGCGCGGAAGTCGAACCAGCCGAGGTCTTCGAGCGCGCGCTCGGTCATCCCAGCTCAACCGTTTTGAAGTCGATCTTCGAGACGTCATGCTCGGCGGCAGGAGATTTGCGATCGGCACTTTGGTTTGCGCAAGCAGAACGAGCTTCTCTCGCATCCATGACAAGCCAGCGCAGGGAGTGGAAGAAGTCCAGGCCGTAGTGGTCGCGGTCCTTGACGATGTCGAAATGCTTGATCGCCAAGTGACAGCGGCTGCCGTTCTCAATGGCGTTCCGAAGAAAGGCAGGTCGTCGTGCGGCGGCGGCACGGCGGCGTTGCTTCGGCCGGTCGCCTTCAGGATCTCACCGATCAGACCTTTGCGCGGCACGGCGCGAGGGTCTTCGAGATCGACGACGGCGATGTCCTTGAACCGCGTCTCCCTGAGCTGGTCGAACCAGAGCCGCCAGTCCACGTCCCCGTTTCTGACGACCAGATTGACGCTCTCGCCGCGCTCAAGGTGGGTCCTGGTCAGATCCAGCGCGCGGAGCCAGGTAGGCGCATCGACGCCGAGCGGACGTGAGGAGCAGCTTTTCAGAAGAAGCTCCCAGGCGGCGGCGCTTTTGTCATCACGAAGATCGACATAGAGGGGACCAGAGCCCAAGCCGCCAGCGCCCGCCAGTTCGGGAGGCAGCGGCGTACCGTCCTGCAAGATCGGCAGCACCTTGCCGTCGGCAAAGCCTGGATCGGACTTGATCGCCTGCTCCATCTCATGTCGGCAATAGTCGCTGGCCATGTAATCAGCCGTGATGACGAGCACATGCCGGTTGGCGCGGCGTTGAAATTTGTCCATCTGGCCGATCACCGTTTCACCGGCCTTGAAGGTGGTCGATGTCGACGATCACTTCGGCGCCAGCGGCTCGCAGCACCGGGATCAGGCGCGAATGGACCCACTCGGATTGCTTATGAGAATAACTGACGAAGAGGGACATAGCGCGCCGCTTGCGATGGTTATATCTAAACGACTCTGGCTTAGCGGTTTCGAAGCCATGTGAGCAATCAATTCGTGAGTAGGCGACCACGTCTGGGGCAGAAATCCACACCAGCGGCGATTTCTTACGGCATTTGTGACGGCGGCATAAAAGGAGGTTCCACGCGCCCGGAGACACCGCGCCCAATGCACAGCCTCGCTCGGCGAGAGCCTTGAAATGCGCGGTAACGCGCGCGCCACCCATGATGGTGAACGAAAGCTTGACGCGCCAATTATCCGTTAAGACATGATGGTTAACGGCGGCGCGCAACGGCCAGTATTTGCGCCTCGAAAATACCGGAAAATAAGAACGGCCGGTGTTCGCCGACGCAGGCAAGCTGCCCAACCCGTTGAAATGGATCACCTTTCAGCCCCTGATCGGCAAGGTTAAGGGACTGTATTTTTGGACGCAAGTGGGCGCGGAAAAGTCCGTTAAATATAATCCGTTAACGTCCGGGCGCCTTTCCCGGCCGCGGCGGCGCAAGGAGGTATGGAATATTTCCAATATATATCAAGTGGTTGAAGGCGTTAACCTGTCAACAAAGCGCTTTTTCGTAAAATCAGCGCTCCAGAAAAGCTCTTATTATAAAATGGACTAAATGCTCTGGCATCACTCAAGCGAACGAACCGCCATCATGTCATTGCGGGCATGGCTGAGCACCCAGCCGGAGACTTCATCCAAGGCGAGTGCCGCCTCTGCCGCGCCTTCTGCCCCGATTGGGGGCACCCTCCGGCGCAACCGCAAGGGCTCCTTCGTGCAGCCGGTCGATGCCTGCCGTCAGCCTTGCGAGGTTGGCCGCCGCGTCCATTCCGGCAGGAAACCGGAGGACCGGCGTCCGTAAACTGGTAACCATTGCAGACATCCTCGACCTTGAGGCTGGACGCTTACGCGACGCCCCGAACGCTCCTTCCTGAGCTTAGGAGGCGCTGGTCGTGTGCAATTCCTCTCTGCACACGCCTATGTTGATAGTACCGGATTGCACAATTTTTAAGCGAGGTGGCGTATATCTGGGCCTTCAGCCGGAAAAGGAATGCGTCCCATGAATCCCACCAAAATTGCTATGCTGGAAGCGCGCCGCCGCTGGCAGGCCGGTCTGCTTCCCGCATTTGATGAAATCGCGCAAGTTTGCCTGAGTATCGTTCGCGGCGCAGGCAAGAGCGGCAAGATCTTCGCCGATCTTCAAAGTTATCTGGATAGCAGCATCACCATAAACGGGGCATCATATCGACGCCGCTCCGTTGTGCTCGCGATCCATGATATGACGGGCGAGACAGAAGCTCCGGCGATGTTTCGAAGCAAAACTCTCGCCCAGTTCCTGCGTTTGAAGGTCTATCCCATTCCGCAATTGAAGTTTTATCAAGACATCGCCACAGCGCTGCTTCGGATCGAAGTCATCATGAGACTGTCGGCGAAGCAAGAAGTGGCAAAAGCAGAGTCCGAGCTTGCCCTCGTCTCAGTGAGAGTTCTTTATTGGCAAGAGCTCAGCCAACGGCTCCATTCTTCTGTCGAGACGGTTTCCGTTGGCGGCAAGACCTTCATGCAAAACGTCGCGCTTGGAGTTCGAGCGAGTATGGTGTCGCGCTTGGTGGGCTCCTTTGTCGTGCGGGCTTCGACGGCCATTCACGTCCCGCAGCTGTCATGATCGTATGAGCACGTGAGCGCATCCCCTAGTGGCCTCCGTCATTCAAACCGAGGATAGAGGCGCTTCAGCTTGATGCGGGCATCGGCGGTTGTGAAGCGCCAATCGGCCTTGGTTTGGTTCTTGTTGCGGCTGGCCTTATCAGGGATGCGCCGGCCGTCGACCCTCGGCGAAGGCATGATCCACCAGCCATAGGGCTCCGTCACCAGGAACAACGCTAATTATTGAGGTTTTCCTGTCGAACTGTCTGGGCCCGCTGGGCAACCTCCGTTCGCCCAGGGAAAGCCCCGGTAACAGGGAGGCAAGTCCATGTTGGTCCGCGATGTGATGAGAAGAGCGGTTTCGGTGCAAGCGGAAGAAACTCTGGAAGTGGCGGCTTTTCGGCTGAAGCAGAAGAATATTGGCGCGTTGCCGGTTGTAGAGGCCGATCAGGTCGTCGGCATGATCACCGACCGCGACATTCTGCTGAGAGGCCCCGCTGGGGGCCGGAGCATGCAGCGCACAAAAGCCCGGGAGGTGATGTCTGTTGGCACCGTAGCATGCCACGACAAAGATGATCTTGATTATGCCCTCGGATTGATGAGCCGCAACCGTATTCAGCGGCTACCGGTTTTGGACGGCAATGAAAAACTTGTCGGTGTTCTTTCTGTAAATCAGTTTCAAACACCGTCTTCTGAACCGGCGGCATTCGAGGTCGTCTTTTACAAGCAGCTCCCCAATAGTAGCGGCCACGTTTTCAATGTGGAGTTGACCAGGGTCGCGGTCGCAAGGGGCTCCTCGAAGGAAGAAGCCGTACAAGCGGCAATCAAGGAGTTCGAACAAGAGCGCAAGGGCGCCCGCTGGGATTCTTGTCGCAGACGGCTACGACGTCTTGGAGCGGTCGGCAAAGCCGCTCCAGACTGAACGGATACGTCAGCGCGCCCATGAGCTATGGGAGCAGGAAGGCCATCCGGAGGGCCGTCAGGAGGAGCACTGGGCAAGGGCATGCCAGGAGATCCAGATAGAGGAACAGTGAACTCCGCTCCCCTTGCAGAAGGCGAGGCGAGGGCGTCTAGCATCGCACTCAAAAGTGAGGAGCGCTTCGCTCGCCAAAGTGCAGGTCCACACTGAGGGGGAAAGCGCGGCTGCACACGCTCCCCGTCATGTTACCGGTCGCAGCCTTCCCAATGTCTCCGGACAGTACTATTCTTATTACTCCTCAACGTAATCTTGGCAGGAGGAAGTAATGGCCGAGAACCCATTCGAAATTCCACAAGCCATGCGCGATATGGCCGAACAAAACATGAAGCAGGCGCATGCCTCATATGAACAGCTCACAGATTTTGTAACCAAAGCCATGAGTTCCTGGATGGGCGCAATGCCCGCGAATCCCATGGCCGAGGGCTTCAAGGATGTTCAAGGCCGCGCGGCGGAAATCGCCAAGGAAAATGGCGAGTCAGCTTTCGCGCTCGGCGAGAAGATCGCAAAGGCGCAAAACTTCCAGGAAGTTTTGACGCTTCAGACGCAGTATGCTCAAGACCGGATGCGGGCCTTCGTCACGCAGACGCAGGAGCTTCACAGGCTGATCGGGGAGGCCTTCCAGAAGTTGCCACGTGGCTGAAACGTGAAAAATAGCGTGGCTCGGCACAGCTGAGATCGGTCCCGGCCCCGAGGCTTGTCGTGCCTCACTTGCAGCGCCGAGTACCGCGCGGGCGCATGGCCGCCTGGAACTATAGGTTGACCTCCCGCCAGCATGTCATCGTCTTGAGCGCGCCTTGCGCATCAACTCCTCGACTTTCTGGCAGGCAAGCAATCGACTAGGATGGCGGAAGTATTTTGCTGACTCCGGTCCTTGACGCGGCTCCGGCTGTGCCGTCTACTCTGAGGAGAGCCACGGACATCAGAGTAAAGGCAAGGCGCGATGAGCGATGCCCGCAACCCTGGCACGGTTAACGACGGCCCCGCGTTTGGCGCTGACATTACAAACTGCGATCGCGAACCAATCCATATTCCAGGATCGGTGCAGCCCCACGGCGCTTTGCTTGCTGTCGACTCGCCAGAACTTCGCATCCTTCAGGCTGGCGGAGACACGCCGCGAATTTTAGGCGCGAAACCAATCGAATTGCTAACGACGAACCTCTCCGGCTGGTTCGCGCCCGACGGCATATCCCAGCTAAGAACCCTTCTCGATACCGAAGGGCCGCTGATCCGGCCTTTACACGCCTTTTCCATCGCCAGCCGCCGCGACGGCGAACCTGTCGACACTTTCGTTTATCGAAGCGGGACGCTCGCGGTGCTGGAGCTTGAGCCTGTGGGCGAAAGCATCCCCGAAGACGCTCTCGCTATCGTGCAGGCCATGCTCTCTCGCGTGCAACATGCGGATACGCCCAAAGCCTTCTGCCAAGGTCTCGCTGAGGGCGTGCGCCGTGTCTCTGGCTTCGACCGCGTCATGGTTTACCGCTTCCTGCCGGAAGGCACCGGCTGCGTCGATGCGGAAGCGCGCGGTGAAGGCGTGGAATCCTTTCTGGGGCACCATTATCCTGCCTCCGATATTCCGAAGCAGGCGCGAGAGCTTTATTTTAAAAATTGGATCCGGCTCATCCCCGATGCGAGGTATACGCCCGCGCCCATCTTATCCGCAAACGATCCTCGTAATGACGAGCCGCTCGACCTTAGCCACAGCATCATTCGCAGCGTTTCGCCCATCCATATGGAATACCTGGCGAATATGGGTGTTGTAGCGTCGATGTCGCTGTCGATTATCATGGCCGGGCGGCTATGGGGGCTGATTGCCTGTCATCACCGGACGCCGAGATATCTGCCGCATCGGCTTCGCTTGGCCTGTGAGCTGTTCGCGCAAATGGCGTCGGCAAAGCTCGAAACAAAGGTCGCGGCCGAGGAGTTCGAGGCGCAGCTCAGAAGCAAACGCATCCACGAAGAACTCGTCATACGGATGAGCCGAGAGGCTGATCTCGCCCAGCAGCTGACAAGTCACCGGCCAAATCTTCTTGATTATATCCCCGCCGGGGGGGTGGGGTTATGGCTCGACAACCGTTACACCATGCTAGGCAAAGCGCCGCATGCGGACCAGGTCGCCGCATTGGTGGCATGGCTGAACGAAACCGCGGCGGATGGCGTTTTTTGTACGGACCAACTGCCCCTGCTTTATCCGCCTGCCGCCGAATATGCGGAGGTGGCAACGGGGCTTATCGCTCTATCCGTATCCAAGACGCCGCGCGACTACGTTTTGTGGTTCAGGCCGGAAGTGATCCACACGGTCACCTGGGCCGGCGATCCACACAAGCCTATCGGCGCCGTCAATGCCGGCGAGCGCATCTCGCCGCGGAAAAGCTTTGTCGCTTGGCGCGAATTGGTGCGGTTGCATTCTCAACCCTGGCAGAGCGTGGACGTAGAGGCGGCGAAAACGCTGCGACTGTCCTTGATGGAGGTGATCCTTAGGCGCGTCGATCAGCTTTCGCGCGAGCGCGAGGCGGCGCGCATCAAACAGGAGGCGCGCAGTGCTAAGCTGGACCGAAGCCTCGCGCAGTCGCGAGCTGTGGCGGCCGAACTCAAGGAACAGATAGAGCGCCGAGCTAAGACAGAGTTGTCCGAGGTGTTGCGGTCAACGGTCGCCGGTCAGGAAGCGGAACGCAAGCGCATCGCAAGAGAATTGCATGACAGCCTCGGACAAACGCTGACACTTTTGCAGTTTGGCCTGGATGGACTTGATGACTCGCTTCCGGAAAGCACAAAGCTCGGCAAGCAGCTTAAGGTATTAAAGGAACTTGCCGACGGATTATGGTCCGAAGTCAATCGGCTCGCTTGGGAAATCCGCCCGACCGCGCTGGACGATCTCGGGCTCGAAACCTCAATCCGCCAGATCATGGAGACGTGGGGCGAGCATCTCAAGCTACAATTCGACCTTCACTTGGCGTTGAACGGCCGGCGGTTGCCGTCGGCCGTGGAAACGACGCTCTACAGGGTGCTGCAGGAAGCCATCACCAATATCGCAAGACACGCGGAAGCGACGCGGGTGGCGGTGATACTTGAAGCAAGTGAAAAGGAAGTGCGAATGATTATTGAAGACAACGGACGCGGCTTTTCCACCAACGAAGCCGAGCCCGCAGACAAGGCCTCCAAGCGCCTCGGGTTGCTTGGCATCCGGGAGCGCTTGTCGCTTGTCTACGGTACGCTGGAGATCGAGTCCGAGCCTGGCTGCGGATGCACTCTTTATGTTCGTGTGCCGCTTTGAGTGCGCCAGCCGCGCTTCGCGTTCTCATTGCCGACGATCATCCTGTTGTGCTCGCCGGCGTCAGGGCTTTGCTGGACGGCGATCCCGACATTGAAATAGTCGGCGAGGCGCATGACGGCCGGACTGCACTTCAGATGGCTATCAAGCTCCAGCCTTCGATTGTCCTGCTGGATTTATCGATGCCCGGGCTCGATGGCGTAGAGGTAACACAGCAGCTTCTTGCGCGGCATCCGGGCTGCAAAGTGGTTGCGCTCACCGTTCATGAAGATCGCTCCTATTTGCGAAAGCTTATCGAGGTTGGCGCCGTCGGCTACGTGCTCAAAAGGTCGGCGGCAAAGGTGCTGCTCCACGCGATCCAAGCAGTGGCGGCAGGCGGGATATATCTCGACCCCTTGATTGCCGCTCACGCCCTGGACAAAGCCCCGAAAAAGCCAAAGGAGGCTGCCGGGGGACACGCCGAGCTGAGCGAGCGCGAAATACAAGTGCTGCCGCTGGTCGCTGCGGGCCACAGTAACAAGGCGATCGCAAACATCTTGTACATTGGCGTGAAAAGTGTCGAGACCTACAAGAGGCGCGCCATGCAAAAGCTTGGCTTCCAAAGCCGGGCTGAGCTTGTTCGGTATGCAGCGAGCAAGGGCTGGCTTACGGAACGCTGATCAAAAGTCTTCAGGCAGACACGGCTTCACGCGTGATGATGGCTCGCCGATGCGCGACTTTGAAAAAGCTGAAGCCTGTCATTTTGCAAACCACAATCACCATTCCGGTTTCCTGTCGGGGCAATCCTCACATGTCCGTCTTATTCTTACAAAACGCTTATACTTTCGTAGTTGCTCGGTTGCAGAGCTTGGTCTAACCTTAACTCAATCTAACCGAAATCTCGCTTTCGATCAAAGCGCTCTTGTCAGCTTATTGACCGAATTTGCACTTGGTTCTCGATCGGATGAACTTGGCCAGTCCCGATCGGCTGAGCATTTGCTTAGGCGTGGCCAACAGTGTCGGTCACGAGCGAATGCGGCTTCGCGGGATCTCAACTGGCAGGGCTGAGAGCCTTTGCGCGCGTTTTAATTGTGAGTTGGAAACGGAGCCCTCTTAATGAATCAGAACAACGCATGTATGGCCGTAGCTGAGGCGCGCACTGTGGCGCGGCGTCCTTTCCAAGTGAGGTTGCTTTCCGCGTTCGATGAAATCGCCCAGACATTTCTCAAAGCAGCGCAAGGAAGCGCCCATACCTCTCTTCAAAGTTACTTGGACGGTGCGGTCGCTGTTGGCGATGCTTACTTCACTCGCCGGGCGGTTCTTCTTGCGATCCATGACATGAAGGAGGATCTGGCTGCTCCGCTCGCGCTTCAGGAGCGAGCCCTTGCGGAATTGCTGTCGCTGAAGGTGTGGCCGGCCCCTGAGCTGAGACTTTATCGAGACCTCGCCACCGCGCTTCTCAGAATGGAAGTCGTCATAAGATTTCGAGCCATGAGAGATGGCTATACCAGGCATTAGCGATAATGCCCGGTCGACCATCGCACGGTCTGAGACAAAGTTTGGAGCTTACGCCGGCAGCCCGCGCAAAAGGAAATACTCTAAGGACAGGGGAGACCGCGATGATTGTGAAATTTCGACCGATGCAAGCCGAGGACAAAGAGCTGTTCAAGAGCTTCATCCGCTCGCTTCCCCGCAAGGACAATTACTACTTGCTGATCGACGTCCATGACGATCAGGCGATCGATCGCTGGATGGAGAAAGTTCAGTCGGGGCAAACCATTGGCGTGGTCGCGACCGAGGGGAGCGACATGATCGGCTATTGCACTCTCAAAACCACCGGCTTGGCCTGGACAGCCCACGTCGGTGAAATTTGCATCAGCGTTTCAGCAGCATACCGGGGACGCGGGATCGGCAAAGCTCTGGCGGAGCAGATATTCTTGAAGGCTCGGGCGCGCGGATTGCAAAAGATCTGGACCCGGATGGCGATCAGCCAGGATGCAGCCCAGCATATGTTCATGCGCCTCGGATTTCGTACCGAGGCTCTCCTCTCCGATTTCGTCAAGAACGAGAATGGTCTCACCGACGCGCTCGTGATCATGTCCTACGATTCAGGAGAGACTTGGTCTTTCTAAGCGTCAACGCCGCGCTTTCGGTGTGAAGCCAGGCTGTAATTAAAGTAACCGGGGAGGGCATCATGCCCACTTTAAGATCAACTGATACCATCCTTCCAGACCACTCTAGGCAAGCGTCCGGCAAGCCGGCGGCAGAGGACGCTGCAAGGGCCAAAGCCCTCATCAATTTCCTGATGGAGGATCGTTTTTTCCTTGCTCTCTATGCAGCAACGATCCTCTATCGCAGCAACGATCCGAAAGTGCGTGCTGCTGCCATGGATAAGCTGAATGAAGCTCACCATCAGGCATACGGCGACGTCTCAGCACAAGACGACGATGCGGCCTGTGGACGATAGCGCCACGCTTGGCATGACGAGGATCTTATGGCCGACGCATTTTTCGAGATTGCGCAGACTCTGCAGGAGGTTACCGAACAAAACCTGAAGCTGGCGCATGCCACGTATGAGCGGCTCATGAATTTCTTGACAGGAGCCATGGACGCCTGGATGGAGGCGATGCCCTCATATACAACAGCTGGTTTCAAGGAAGTGCAAGGCCGCCCCGCGCCTTTCGCGAAGGACAAGGATTCCGCATTCGCGTTCTCCGGCATGATCAGCAACGCGCCGATATCACCGGAGATTTTGACGCTTCAGATGGAATTCGCTCATGACTGGATGCAGATGTTCACGGCGCAGACGCAGGAAATCTACGGATTGATTCAAGAGTTTCTCAACAAAACGGAACCCGCCGCTCTTGACATCAGAGCAGGCGCCACAGCCGCTGACCCCATAGTCAATGGCTTCATGGAAATACAAGAACGCGCTGCAGCGATGGCGAAGAAGAATGCCGAGTCAGCGTTCGTGCTGGCGGAGAAGATTGGCAAGGCCCGGACTATTCAGGATGTCTTGACGCTTCAGGCACAATTCGCTCGAAAGCAGATGGAGGCTTACGTTGCGCAAGCGCAAGACCTTCGACGGCTGATACACCAACTGCAGCAAGAAAAGTCACAAACATCTAGAGCGGCTTAAGTGCCGCCTGATCAACAATTCGGTTCCCGCATTCGGGCGGCGCCCAGCTGAAATAAAACCTCGTGGTTAACGGTTCGTTCGCGGCGCTTGGTGTTAATCTGAAACTGGTTCATCAAGAGCGCCGCCGATTTATTTTCGGTCGCTTTTTCGGTTGTTTGAGGCTGCACCGTTCGTTTTCAGCGCAGAACGCGGCCTCGCGGCGATAGACGGCGTGTTCGAAGGCGGAAAGAGCATAGTTGTTTATGGCGCTGCCCTTGCTGAGTTTTGGCGGACTTGTCCATGCCTGTGCGCTGTAAAGTCCGTTAATCTCATCGGTTCGCTTGTTGACGACAATGGGTCTTAATCAGCCCAGGCCTCGATGCGGGCGACGGCGCGCCGCTCGCGGTTCCAGGATTTCATTGTGATATCGACATCAATGTCGTATTCCAGATGACCGACCCGGCAAGGCGCGTTCTCGCAGATCCGCGACTCAACAAAGTCCGTCAGGCAGACGCCCGCAGGCAAGCTTTGAAGTGAGGTCCAATGTCGCATGCATAAGGACGCGAAGACGCCACCTTCTCGGCCCCTGGCTGCGGCAGGTAGGGTCCGCTGATGCATTCGTAGCACAAGCGATACTGCGTCGGATGGTAGCCCGCACGATTGACGCGACGGGGCGGGTAGTTTTTGCCGGGAATATCGGTCACGATGAACTGCCCGTCGCGGTAAGCCGCCATGACTCCAGACCGCTTCGCCTCCACGTGGCTCATGATCAGATTGGCGTAGAAGATGGCCATGTGCCTATCGCGGGCCACGGGCTCGCCGGCACGGAGAATATAGGTCAGGTCCATGGCGAGAAATCGCACGCCAGGCAGCCGCTCGCCAAGCTCTTTTGCCAGGACCTCGGCAATGTTGGCTCTCTTGCGATACCCACGGGCGTCGGCTGGCTCCTCCTCCGGCAAAGGTATACCAACGTTGACGCCTTCCGAGAGAACAACGGTCGAGTAATTGTGCGGGTTATGGCGGTCGGCGGCCACAAGCTCTGCCAGACGATCAACATCGGCGGGCGCCTCTGGGATCAAGACGCGATCAACCGAGGCGACGACGGCGGTTTCAAGCGCGGTAAAGCCGGCGTTGCGACCGAACATCCGAAACAAAATCGTTTCGCGGTGCGAGCCTGCGGTGGAACGGATACGGCCAATATATTCGGCCGCCCGGTCGATCGCGGTCTGGAAGCCGAGACAATACTCGGTACCGGGAATGTCGTTATCCATGGTTTCCGGGATGCCCCAGACGGGCACGCCCTGCGCCGCCAGGACCGCTCCGACGCTCTGCGTGGCGTCGCCCCCGATGACGACCAAGCCATCGAGTTCCAGAAAGCGCATATTTTGCAGAACCTCGGCAGTCAAATCCACGAGATCTTCCGGGTCGCGTCCTTCACCATAAGAGGCGAGATGGGGCGGCAGGCTGCCGACTTTGACATTGGCGGGATTGGTATGTGTCGATTGCAATATCGTGCCGCCCTGACGATCGATCGTGCGGGTCGATAGACGCGTCAGCGGCATGATATACCCCTGCTGCCACGTCTCCGGCTCATCGAAGCGAAATGTGAGGCGGTCCCGGCCCAAAGAGCGGTCGAGGAACGTAAGCCCTTCCCATCCTCCTCTGATGCCGAGCACGCTCATGCCGCCATCGCGGGCGCGATAGACCAGCGCCTTGATGGCCGCGTTAATTCCGGGCACATCGCCCCCGCCGGTCAGGACCCCGAGACGACGTATCGGTCTGGAGAGTTGTGCTGGCATGGCGTTCCTCCCTTAGTGTGAAACACCCATCTGAAACCCTCACCAAGCTCACGCCCGGCAAACAGGCTTTAAGCGCCATGGGCGAAGGCGGCGCAGGTTATTGAGAGGAAGCTTCGAAAACGTGTGCTTATGAAAGTCGCCAAAGAAAGACGACGCCGTTTTGCTCCGCCATAGATTAATGTCTATTACAGAGCTTCCAACCGTCAAAGCTTTGCTTTGTTCCCAAGCTGATTGATGAAGTTACCGTACCCGACATTGACTGCGGTGTCTTGCTAACTGGCTTTGCCATCCAACTCGACGTCGTCGTCGGCAGCATCGGGGTCCAGGGAAAAGTCTATTCATCTTCGGGTGACCGGACGGATGGCCACGGGATGGTCTTTTGTCAGCTGGATTTCTTCTCGTTCATGGCGGATCACGATGGAGTCTCCCCTGCGCAGCGTGTACTCCACCTGCTCCATCCCGATCTCGACCTCCAGCGTCTGGCCGCGATAGGTCAAGGGAACCCGGAGGATTGCGTTGTCGTCGGGTGCGCGGCGCGGCGAGAACGACAAGCTTCCGTCATCGTCCCGCATGCCAGCAAACCCGTAGGTCAGCATCATCCAGGCGCCGCCCATTGAGGCGATGTGACAACCGTCTTTCACGTTGCCGCCGACGTCGGCCAGGTCCATAAGCAGCGCCGCCATCCCATAGTAAATCGCTTTCTTCATGTCCCCGATCTGAGCGGCGACGATCGCCTCCACGCAGGTCGACAAGGAGGAGTCGCCGGTGGTCAACCGGTCATAAAATTGAAAGTTGTGTTTCTTCTCGTCTAATGAAAACGCGTCGCCCAGAAGGAACATGGCCAGCACCACATCCGCCTGTTTTATCACCTGCTTTCGATAGATATCGAGCGGATGATAAAAGAGCAGCAGCGGGTAATGGCTTCGGGGCGTGTTTTCAAAATTCCAGGGTTCCCGGTCAAGAAAACTGTCGTCCTGCGGGATAATCTGGCGTTTTTCATCATAGGGAACATACATCCTGGCCGCGGCTCGCACCCAGGCTTCCGGCTCAGACGGTCCGAGCGCCGTCTTTCTGGCAAGCGCGTTGTAGGCCTCGGGTTCTTTTGTCCTCAAGGCCTCCACCGTTTGGGCCGCATAGCGCAGGTTCTCCCGGGCCATGAGGTTGGTGTAGGCATTGTTATTGACCACCGTGTTGTATTCATCGGGCCCGGTCACCGAGTTGATACAGAACTTTCCCTCTTTTGCGTCTGAGAAGAAGCCCAGATCGAACCAAAGGCGTGCCGTTTCAACCAGCATTTCGGCGCCAAAATCTCGCAGAAATGCCTCGTCTCCCGTCGCCTGCACGTATTTGCGCAGGGCATGCATGATGTCCGCGTTGATGTGATACTGCGCAGTCCCGGCGGCATAGTATGCCGATGCCTCCTTGCCATTAATCGTGCGCCACGGGAACATGGCTCCCCGATGCCCCAGTTCTCTGGCGCGGGCACGCGCCTGATCGAGCATGCTATAGCGAAAGGCAAGCAGGTTCCTGGCGATCTGGGGAGAGGTGTAGGTGAGAAATGGCATCAGGTAGATTTCAGTATCCCAGAAGTAATGCCCTTCGTAAGCCTGCCCGGTGAGCCCTTTCGCGGGCACGCCGGAGTCTTCTGCGCGCGCTGAGGCTTGGAGGATGTGAAACAGGTTGAAGCGGATCGCTTGCTGCACCTCCACTGTATTGAGCTTGACGCGGCCTTCCCTGATATTCCTGACCCGGACATCGCTGCGGCGCCAGAAAGCGTCCATATACTCCTCTTGGGACGCGAGAAGCTTCGGAAACCCTTGGGCCACGATGCGATCGAGGGTCCAATCGGCCCGCCCGCAGAGTTCTTCGGGAGAAGCCGTCCGGGACGTATGATAGACCATATACTTCGTCAGCTGGATTGGGCAGTCTGGCCGAGCTTCGACTGTATACGCAACCTGGCCGAAATCCTCGCCTTGAAAGACTTTATGAGCGTGAGTACACGCGGTTTCCATCACATGATCGATGGCGCATGCCAGGCGGAGGCCGCTTTTTTCGGTGCCGTGGCACAGCACAACCCGCTTGTCTCTTGCATAGCCCATTCGGGGATGGAGTGTGCGGCCTTCAAAAACCCTCGCCTGTCGAGGATCGCCGCCCCGGGCATCCGGGTGCGGCCTGTGCACCGCCATCTCGGAAGAAATGACAAGAGGCGCTGAAGCATTCAGAAGGGTGACGCGGTAGGAAATGGCGGCCACGTGCTTATTGGGAAAGGATACCAGGCGGCGCGAGGTGATAAGCACCTGTTTTCCTGCAGGCGTTTGCCAAATGACGTCGCGGTCGAGCGTTCCCGACTTCATATTGAGCCGCCGGTCGTACTTCAACAGCTGGGCATGGGGCAGCCAAAAGGGCTCATCATCGACGAAGAGCTTGATGATCTTGCTATCGGTCACGTTGAGAATGGTCTGCCCGGTTTTCGCGAAGCCGTAGGCATCCTCCGCATAGACGATCGGCCACGTTTCGTAGAACCCGTTGATAAGCGTACTGTTTTCTGCGTTGGGGCCGCCCTCCTCCGAGCACCCGCGCATGCCGATATAGCCATTGCCAAGCGCGAGCACCGTTTCGAACTGCGCCAGGAAGTCGGGACGAAATTCTTTTTCTATGACATTCCATTCGTCGGCGGGGTAATCGCCGCCCGGCGGACGGAGGCGTTTATGGCGGATCATCGGGCTGAGCCTTGGGCATCGCTAAAGCAGGTTCTTAACCTACAATATTCTTACGGTGGGCCAGGAGTTCCTACGCCCCGCAGGTGTGCCGCCGGGCGATCCGGGCAACTAAGACGCTCCACGACTCCCCACCCGCGCTGCGTCCCCCTAACGCCTCCGCTCCCGTAATGAGATCAAGCAGTTCGGTGGTGATTTCCGTCTGCCGGGCCCGGTGCGCCTGCTGCTGCAGTTGATCGAGTTTTTTCGAGACGTTGCCTTGCGCCGAATCCATGGCCGCGAAGCGGGCCGCGTTCTCGCTCGCGATCAATTCCACGGCCGCCTCGGTAAGGCGCGCGAACACATACTCCGCCGCGAGCTTTTCAAACAGCGGCCCTGCTTCCAGATTGTGAAGCGGCGCTTGGCGCGGTTGGCATCGCATTGGCCCGATGACGGAACGTGGCGATCATGGCGAAGGCCAGTCCGCCTTCGGAATGTAGGTCCGGCGGGACGGTTGGGGCCGGTAAGCCCCCGGTGAATGCGGCCACGCAGATCGATGAGCCTGCGCTCAAGATCGGCCTCGTACTCCTGCCACGTCACGCCATCGACGCCTGGCGCAGCCTTCGGCTTGAGAGCGTAGAAGGCGACTTCCAGAGTCTCGACGCTAATGTGGTGAAGGAGCGCGGTGGACTTGGACGGCATAGTCTCATCGGCATGGAGCACAGGATGGACGATATTCGCGGCCGAACTGTCTTGATCACAGGCGCGTCAGCGGGCATCGGCAAGGCGTTCGCCGAGGTTTTTGCGGGGCACGGCTGGAATGTCGTGCTGACGGCGCGAGACTCGAGCGGCTCCAGGCGTTGGCGGAAGAGCTTTCCACAAAGCACAAAATCCAGGCGGTGCCCATCGCGGGCGATCTGGCTCAGCCGGACGGCGTCAAGCGGCTCATCGAAGCCATCAGCAATCACCGGCTGATGATCGATGGCCTGGTCAACAACGCAGGATATGGCGTTCCCGGCTACTATGCGCGCACGAAATGGGAAGACCAGGAAGCATTCCTGCGCGTCATGGTGGCCGCGCCGTGCGAGCTTGCGCATGTGCTCCTGACGCCGATGGTGCAGCGCCGTTTCGGCCGCATCATCAACGTCGCCTCGCTCGCGGGGCTCGTTCCCGGCTCGGCCGGACACACGCTTTATGCCGCGGCGAAAGCGTTCATGATCAAGTTCTCGCAGTCGCTTCTCCTCGAAAACCGCAAAGCAAATGTGCTGACCACGGCGTTATGCCCGGGCTTCACCTATACCGAGTTCCACGATGTCCTGGGCACGCGGGACAAGGTGTCACGGTACGGGAAGCACTGGTGGACGAGCGCCGCGCATGTGGCAGAGGCGGGCTATGACGGCGTAATGCGCGGCCGGTCCACGGTCATCACCGGCCGGCGCAGCAAGCAGATCGCGGCCCTGATGAAAGTCTTGCCGGATAGGCTCGCGCTTGGCATGGTGGAACGACAGACAAAAAACTTTCGCATAAAATAGCGAGCTCCCATGACCGCCGCCATCGTAATCCCGGCGCGATACGCTTCATCGCGCTTCCCAGGCAAGCCGCTTTGCGTCGTGTCCGGCATCACCATGCTGGAAAGGGTGTGGCGCATCGCCAAGAGCGTGCGGCAGGCGTCGCGCGTCGTGATCGCCACCGAAGACGAGCGCATCCTCGCGCACGCGCGCTCCTTCGACGCGGAGGCCATCATGACCTCGGACGAATGCACCAACGGCACCGAGCGGGTTTGCGATACCTGCAAGCGCGTGGCGATCTCCGAGGACATCATCCTGAACCTGCAGGGGGACGCACTCCTGACGCCGCCCTGGGTTCTGGAGGCGATGATCGACGAGATGACCATCGACAGGGCGCCCGAAATTGTCACGCCCGCCGTGCGGCTGGAGGGAGCTGCGCTCCATGAGTTCGCGGAGCAGAAGAAGGTGCGGCCCGGCAGCGGGACAACCGTTGTTTTCGATGTGAACAAGAATGCGCTCTACTTCTCGAAGACGATCATTCCGAACATCCGCAATGCAGGCCACGCGCACATTTATCGCCATATCGGGCTTTACGGCTACCGCAAGGCTGCGCTTGACCGGTATATGAAGCTCAAACCTACGCCGCTGGAGCAGGCGGAAGGCCTGGAGCAGCTTCGCGCGCTGGAGCACGGCATGGTGGTTCGCGTCGCGGTTGTCGATTATCGCGGCCGGACCCACTGGTCCATCGACGCGCCGGGCGACGCGAAGATCGCCGAAGCGATCATAGAACGCGAGGGCGAACTTCTCGATGCGCAGAGAGGCGGAAGGGCCTGATGCTGCTTCTGCTCGCGCGTCACGGCAACACCTTTGAAGCAGGCGGCAAGGTTGTCTGGGTTGGGGCGCGGACGGACCTGCCACTGACGGAGAAGGGCAGGGAGCAGGCGGCGGCGCTGGGAGTTGGCCTCCAACCTGTCGCGTCACGCATCAAGCGTATCGTTTCCGGTCCGCTCAGGCGCACGCACGAGCATGCTTCGATCGCTGGCTGCGCGCTCGGCTTTGAATCCGGGATCGCGGTCGACGAGCGCTTGCGCGAAATCGATTACGGCCTCTGGGAAGCGAAGTCCACGGATGAGATTCGTGCTCTCGGCGGCGAAAGCGAGCTGAAGGCTTGGAATGAGCGCGGCGTGTGGCCGCCGTCGCCGGGTTGGTCGCCGTCTGACGGCACAATCACGGCGAATGTGGCGAAGCTCGCACATGAGCTTGCAGCTTCGCTCCGCGTCGCCGATGCGGCGCTCCTCGTAACCAGCAATGGCATCCTGAAGTTCTTTCTGAAGCTCGCGCCGGGAGCTTTCGAGGAGATGGCATCGAATGGCGCGCTCAAGGTTGCCCCCGGCAATTGCTGCGCGCTTGCTTTCGAGGCGGGGAGCTGGCGAATCCTTTTCTGGAACCACCAGCCGGCTAGCGTTGATTTTGAACGGGTTTAGCTCGCGGTCTTTGCCAAAGCTTCCTCGGGCTTGATGGCAATCAGCCTTTGCATGACGCGGATCTTGTGGTTCGCAAAAAGAACGTTCGGAATGTCGATTTCCTGCTTTCTCGCGCCGGTTGTGATCAGGAGCAGGTCTGCCGCGCCGAGCCCGACCGCATGGCGGAAGAAATCGTTGCCGCGCTGCTCGAACAGCATCCCTCTCGTATCGTAGCTTTGCTCGCCGCCGCCGATCATGTGCTCCTCGGTGAGCTGGCCGGGCCTCAGCCGCCAAAACGTAAGGCGGTCGAAGAAGAAGAACCTCAGAGCCCATATGGCCAGGAGAAGAGTTGAAAACGTCAGATAGAAGCCGAAGTTCATATAGACGGTAAGCTGCGGGATGAGCGACAAAATGCGATCCCACCATCCGAGCCAGGCGAACAAGACTGTGACGAATGCAACGCTGAGCAAGCCGACAACCGAATAAATGCCGCGCAGTTTGACATTTGTGAACATCATGATGAGAGCCAGAATTACGATAAAGCTTATTCCCAGCCCTGTATTGGGGTGAACCAGGATGGTGGTTCCATTTGACAAGGTGAGAGATTTTCCGCCGAAATACGTTATTGCTGCCAGGATGTACCCGCTCACCCATACCGGCCACCAATAGAAAATTGTGGAGCGGCTATAGATGCGCAGATCCGGCAACGCCGTCGGGTCGGGCAGATCGGACGGGCGAAGTTCGGATTGCTCGCCGCGATGGTCTGCGGTTTGTACCGGCTCCTCTTCGAACCTGCGGGGCGCGGCGTCCTCCATTGTTTCCTCCGAGACATCGCCGCCGGGATGGCGGCACAAGTCCTTACGCAACACAAGGCTTGGCTTGCAGGTTCCGAGGGGCGGCAGCTGAGGGTCGCGGGATTTGCCCATAACATCTGCGCGACCGGAGCCCTGAGTCGGCCTTATCCCTTACTTTCTCAGGAATGTTTCTCTATATTTGCCGCAGGCAGGACGAGGCGCCCTTAATCTGATGACGGCAGATCATCGAGAAACCATCTCTGCTATGAAGGCGGAGATACCGCGCCTTCGACGCTTCGCGCGCTATATGACCCGCGACGCCGATTATTCCGACGACCTCGTCCAGGAATGCCTTGCCAGGGCGATCGCCAATATCGGGTCTTGGCAGCCGGGCACCAATTTGCGGGCCTGGCTTTTTGTTATTCTCAAGAACGTTTTTCGTAACGACAAACGGCGCGCGCAACACGACCAAGCCTATCGCAGCGGCCTGGAGAAGGACGCGCCGCTTTATGCGCCCGCCCATCAGCACAGTCATCTCGTGCTGTCGGAGGTTCAGGAGGCCTTTCTGCTGTTGACGGAAGATCACCGCGAGGTGCTGATGCTGATCGCGGTGGAAGGGCTGCGCTACGAGGAGGCGGCGACGGTTCTCAACATCTCGGTTGGCACGGTGAAGTCGCGGCTTTCGCGGGCGCGAACGGCGCTTCGCGCGCTCATCGATATTCCGGGCGGGGACGTGGGCGAGCAATAGGAGTTCCTCTTCACGCGATAGGCGCATCCGAAACGCGGCCCGCCATCGGCTGTGTCATACGGCCTCGCCCGGCACGTGGCCGCGGCTGAAGACGACGTTCTTCGATGTCATCACCTGCACGACATCCCCGTTCTGGTTTGTCGTCGTCGTCTTCAGCGTTGCGATGGCCCGGCCGGGCTTTGTCGACGACGGCGTTATGTCCAGGACTTCCAGCTCGACCGAAAGAGAGTCGCCGGGGCGGACGGCTCTTGGCCAGGAAACCTCGACGCTCAATCCGATCGAGCCGCCCGCGAAAGGCATCGCGCCAGAGACAAGCAGGCGCATGGTCACGGCGGCGGTTTGCCAGCCGCTCGCGACAAGGCTCGTGAAGAAAGACGCTTTCGCCGCCTCCGGGTCGGTGTGGAAGGGCTGGGGGTCGTACTCGCTTGCGAAAGCGACGACCTCTTCCTCGGTAAGAATGACCGGGCCGGCGGTGAAGCGCATGCCGGGCGAAAGATCGTCAAGGTAAAACAACCGCTTGGACATGCAGACAGCACCTCACCGTCAAGACTTCGGGACAACTTCCGTTCGAAAATGGTGAACGATGCGCGCGCCACAATAGCCATGCAAACCGCGTTTCGACGCAGATCGATCAGGAGCGGGAGTCTCTCGGCGCGCTTGCCCGGCGCAGGCGGTCGTTGATGGCTTCTCCGAGCCCGCTTCCAGGTATGGGCATGACCGCAATTCCGGACGGTTGCGCGGCATCGAGCGCCCGCAGGTATGCGAAGAGATTGGCAGCGGCTTCGCGCAGGTCGCCGGTGCGGCTCAAATTAAGGGCGGCCTCGGGCGCAAGGGGACCGAACCCCAACAAAGCCTCGCCGGGAAGAGCCGCGGCCACATTGAGCCGCAGCGGCGCTCGCGGCGCATAATGGCTGAGGAGCTGGCCCGGCGACTGCACCTTGCCTTGCCTGAAATCGATGAGCGGGCACCCAAGAACCGCTTCGATTTCCTCGCGGGCAATCCCGCCTGGGCGCAAGAGCGTTGGTTGCGGCGAAAGCGCGACGATGGTGGATTCGAGGCCAGCTTCCGCAGCGCCGCCGTCGAGGATCATGTCCACGGCGCCGCCGAAATCCTCCTCCACGTGCTCGGCCCGCGTGGTGCTCACGCGCCCGGATTTGTTGGCGCTGGGCGCGGCGATGGGAACGGCCGCGGCTGCGAGAAGCGCGCGTGCCGCCGGGTGGGCGGGAATGCGGATCGCGACCGTATCGAGGCCGGCCGTGACAAGTTCGCTGATGCGATGCTGAGGGTTTTTCGACAGCGGCAGGACGAGAGAAAGCGGCCCCGGCCAGAAGCGGCGGGCGAGCGCGACCGCCTCGTCGTTGAAGGCTGCAAGACCGCGAGCCGCTTCGAGATCGGCGACATGCACGATCAGCGGATTGAAGCGCGGGCGGCCCTTGGCTTCGAAGATGCGCGCGACGGCCTCACCCCGCGTGGCGTCCGCGCCGAGCCCATACACCGTCTCGGTCGGGAAGGCGACGAGACCGCCCGCCCGGATGATCCGCGCGGCCTCGAAAATCGCCGCCTTGTCCGCCTTAACGATCATGTCCTACTCATGCTCTGAGACATCCTCATCCCGAGCCAGAGACGTTCCTCATCCCGAGCCTGTCGAGGGATGCCTCTCATGGTTCGAGACGGCTCCTCATCCTGAGCCTGTCGAAGGACGGCCTCACCATGAGAATGTCCGCTCAAGGCAGCGCCGCCAAAGGATAGGTTTCCGCATCGCGGCCCTTGAAGAATTGCGGCTCCTGTTCCCCCTTAAGCTTCGCCGCCAGCTGGGGCACGCGCTTGCGCAGATACTCCGCAAGTTCGGCCGTGTCCACACGCCCGTCGTGGTTCAGATCCGCCGCGCCGCTCATCCCTTCCACGAGCGCATAGGTGAACAGCCCATGCTTGTAATCGTCGCTCTCCATAGCTTCCTGGTCCCAGCGCGCCGATGAATAGGCGAGGATATTCGCGTAATAAGCGGCGTTGCCAAGCCGCTGATTATAAGCGCCTGCCGAATGGCACGTATCGATGAAAAGGAGACGCCGCCCCTTTGCGCCGTCGATGGCCTCCTCGATGGCGTACCAGGGAACGACGGAGGACGGCTTTAGCGCACCGTTCGCCATGGCGGCGTCGGTTGAAATGAAGCGATAGCTCGGCCCGTCGTTGATGCCGTGGCCCGCGAGGAAGACCGCAACCGTGTCGTTCGGGCCGGCCTCGCGCAACACGCCCAGCGCATCGAGGATATTCGCGGCGGTCGGCGCATCGTCCGCCGCGCCGCCATTCACGAGCAGGCGGCGTACCACCTTGTCATGCAGCGGACCGAGGCGCGCGCTCATGGCATCCGCGAACGCCGTCGCGTCAGCGCCGGTGAAATCGAGATCGCAGGTGGGCTTCGGTTTACAGAGATTGGCGACGTTCGGATATTTCGAGACGCCGATGGCGAGGATGTAGAGCGTGCCGCGCTTGTCGAGTTCGCCCGCGCTTTCGTTCGTAACCGCCAGCGTGCCGTCCTGCACCTTCGACCAGCCGATCTCGTTCAGCGCCGTGACGACGATGGTGTTCCCGCCCTTCGCGAGCGGGACGGGGAACGAATGCTCGCCCGCCGCGAAACTAGGACCATCCGTGGGGAGAAAGTCGTCGAGCTGGCGGCCGTTCACCTGGATGCGGATGCGCGTCACAGGGTCGGGCGTGGCGTCGAGCGCGATTTTTACACTCGCGTCGCCCGGAGTTTGCAGCGTGCTGTCCGCAGCGGGCGAGACGATGCGCAGATGCGGCGCGGGCCGCGCGAGCAGGTCTGAGAGCTTGAACCCCGTGCCGTAGGAGGTGCGCACGGCCTCCTCGGCGGAGGCAACCTGGATGGCCTTTGCCACGATGTCGGGCCGGTTCAGATGCTTGCGAAGCTGCTCGGCTGTGACGTAATCGGCGGCCTTGTCCGGCCCCTTGTTGATCTGCCATCCCACGATCTTATCCGCTCCGGGGGAGCCTGCGTAATAGCCCTGCGGCGTCCATATTACCCAATCGCCGTCCATGCTGCGGAAGATGGTGACGAGCAACTCGCGGGTTCTTAGGTTCCAGAGCCGCACGGTTTGATCGTTAGAACCGGAGACAAGATAGCGTCCATCAGGCGAGGGCGCGAGCGCCCAGACCTCGCTTTCATGACCTATGAACTCACCAATCATTTTGCCGTCGACTCCGTAAGCCGTGAGCGTGCCATTGGCGCCTCCCGAAATGACCTGCTTTCCATCGGGCGTGAAGGAAAAAGACCGGTGTGTATAGCCATCGGACGGGCCGCGCTCGATGGATGCCCCCGACGGCTGACCTTCGGTTAAAATATCCAGGATTGCATTCAGCGCGAAACCTCCTCCCGCGCGGTTGCGCAAGGAAAGATTGCCAAATCGCGCGGTAGCCCCTTGCCACGTTCCTGTGCTCGTAATCGGCTGCGCCTGGGAAAGCGGTTCCCCGTTCCCCGGCAGACGAAAAGTCATTTCGAGAGGGCCATAGTGATTGGCAGAGGTGTTTTCCGAGAGCGAATGCCCCCAGGCGATGCTTCTTGAGTTTGCAGAAAACGCGACAGCGCGAATCGGCTGCCCGGATCCTTTGAGAGCCGCTATTGTATTCCCGGTCTTCGGATCCCAAACCTCGATGTCGCCATCGAATGCGGCGGTCGCGACGAGACTGCCGTCCGGAGAAAAGACACCCGGACCCACAGCAGTGGTGTACTTTGGGTAGGCGGCCACCAGGCGGCGAGTTTCCAGGTTGTAAATGCGCATCTTTCCGCCACATCCAAGCTCGGCGCAGGTCGCCAGCAACGATCCGCCATCGGGCGAAAAGTTAAGCGATGAGACGAGGCCCCCCTGGTTATCCAAAACCCGTAAGGGCGCGCCGCTCCGTCCATCCCAGATGCGGATGTCGCCGCTGCCATCGCCGCTTGCGATCGTGCCGTCGCGCGGCGAAACGGCAAGCGTGATGACCTTGTCACGATGCCCTGTCATCTCTTTCAGCAATGCGCCCCTGGAGAGGCTCCAAAGTCTTAGCGTTCCGTCGATGCTCCCCGTCACCATCCGCGCTCCGTCAGGCGAGAACGCGACGCCATAAACAGAATTGCGATGGCCGCTAAACCTCCGGACAGGCCTCTTTTCCTGCGTGCTTGCGTCAGAGAGTGATCTGGCATCCCACAGGATTGCTTCTCCATCGCTGCTGCCTGACGCCAGTTGCCTTCCGTCGCGAGAAAAAGCAAGGGCCAGGACCACCGCGCTGTGCCCCCTCAGAAGGGCTTTCAATTCGCCGCTGACCAGGTCGTAGATGCGGATGTCGCCAATTGAGTTATACCACCCCCCTGTTGCGAGCCAGCGTCCATTGGGCGAGAGCGCCATCGCGAAGATTTTGCCCTCTGCCCCCGGTCCCGTTTGCCCGCGGAAGGCGCGCACCGCCTTTCCCGCGCGCCAGTCCCAAATGCGGACGACCTTATCGTCGCCCGCGGAGACGATGGACTTGCCGTCGGGAGTGAAAGCGAGGCTCCGGACAAAAGCCATATGCCCGCCTGTGTCGAGTTGGAGGATCGGTGTTTCTGCCGGCGCCGCCCGCGCTCCAGCTGTTCCCAGCGACAGCGCCGCCGCCAAAAGCACAATCCACCGCATCACAACCCCCTTATTGATCCGGCCCTGTGAAGTCTCTATTCGGCGTACTTCACTCATGAATTTTTGATGAACTGCGCCGCAACGGTCATCGAGATATTCACGGGCCGGGGCTATAAGCAACTACTTTCGCCGTAGCTATAGCATCGTGGCCGCGACGAGAAATGCGGCGCGGCGGGCTTTACGCTCTTCGTCGAGCGAAAGCGCGCGAAGGTCGCGGGCGCGCATGCGTCATGAGCCGTGATATTCAGCCCTTTTTGCCTAATCGGGCTTCTCGCCGAGCGCCGATGTCCGCCTCTAGTTCCGCCGCTTTCCGCGAAATGATTTCATCGGCCTCGGGGCCTGGGGAATAGGTCTTGCTCATGGGCTATAGTTTAAAGCCGCCTCGCCTCGCGTCAATGCGAGGGAGCCAGAACAACAAACCATATTTCGCGCGGGCGCGTTTGGGATTACTGTAGCGTCTCGCCAGAATCCGGAAAGCGAAGCCTGCCAAGGCTGAGCCATATCCGGTCGCTCGGCATGCCTGGGAGGATCAATGACCTATCGCGCCCCCGTCGCGGACATCGCCTTCACGCTCAATCACATCGCCGGATTTCCTAAGCTTGTCGAGCGGGGCCTGTTCGAGGACCTGGACATGGACACCGCGCATGCGATCCTTGACGAAGCGGCGCGTTTCGCCAGCGAGGAACTCGCGCCCACGAACAGCGCCAGCGACGAGCATGGCGCGAAACTCGTCAATGGCGAGGTCGTGATGCCGGAAGGCTTCGCGGACGCCTATCGCAAATGGGTTGCGGGCGGATGGGGCAGCGTGTCCGTGCCGCGCGAGTATGGGGGGCAGGGGCTTCCGTTCTCACTGGCGATGGCCCTTACCGAGATGTGGAACAGCGCGAACATGGCCTATGGCCTCAATCCGCTCCTCACCCAGGCGGGCGTGAACGCCATCATCGCGCACGGCTCCGCCGAGTTGAAGCGCAAATACCTGCCGAAGCTCGTGACGGGCGAATGGACGGGCTCGATGCAGCTCACCGAGCCGCAGGCTGGCTCGGATTTGCGCTTCGTGAAGGCGCGCGCGGCGCCCGCCGGAGACGGCAGCTACAAGATCACCGGCACGAAGATTTTCATCACCTATGGCGATCATCCGATGACGGAGAACATCATCCATATGATGCTCGCGCGCCTGCCGGATGCGCCTCCCGGAACGAAGGGGCTTTCCCTCTTCCTCGTTCCTAAATTCCTCGTGAACGACGACGGGTCGATCGGCGCCCGCAACGACGTGACCTGCGCCAAGCTCGAACACAAGCTCGGCATTCACGGGAGCCCGACGGCGGTCTTGAACTATGGCGACCGCGGCGGTGCAACCGGCTGGCTCGTCGGCGCCCCGCATAACGGTCTGCGCGCCATGTTCACCATGATGATCGAGGCGCGCCTTGGCGTCGGGGCTCAGGGCGTGGGCATCGCCGAGCGGGCTTTCCAGCAGGCGCTTTACTACGCGCGCGAGCGCAGGCAGGGGACGACCGGGAGCGCAGGCGCGGACAAGTCCGTCGCCATCATCGAGCACCCCGATGTGAAGCGGATGCTGCTCACAATGAAAGTGAAGACGAGCGCCGCGCGCGCGATCTGCTATGCGACGGCGGTTGCGATGGACATCGCCCATCACTCAGCCGACGAAAGCGAGCGCAGGCGCGCTCACACCGAAGCGGCGCTGCTTACGCCGGTGGCGAAAGCCTACTCGACCGACATCGGCGTCGAGGTGGCGTCCGAGGGCATCCAGGTGCACGGCGGCATGGGCTATATCGAGGAGACGGGCGCGGCGCAGCATTATCGCGATGCCCGGATCGCCCCGATCTACGAGGGCACGAACGGCATTCAGGCCATCGACCTTGTGACACGCAAGCTGCCTTTGAATGGCGGGGAAACGGTCTACGGCTTCATCGCAGGGCTGAGCGAAACCGCGCGCGCCATTGACGCGGCGAACGAGCCCGCATTCGGCCAGACGGGCGAGCGCCTGGAAGCGAGCGTGGCGGCGCTGGAAGAAGCCACGGGCTGGCTTCTCGGGCGGCTTCCGGAGGACAGGGACGCGGCGCTCGCTGGCGCAACGCCGTTCCTGCGGCTGTTCGGAATCGCATCCGGCGGCGCCTATCTCGCAAAAGGCGCGCTTTCAGCCATGCGTCAGTCCGATCACGGAACAAACCCGGATGCGCATGTGTTAGAGGCGCGCTATTTCGCGGAAACTTTGGCGGGCGAGGCGGAAGGGCTGAAACATGCCGTTATACGCGCGCACGAAACCGTAAGTCAGGCTGAAGCCAGTTTGGGATTGCGCTAATTATGAGCGAGCACGTCAAAATCGGTCGCGAAGGGGCCGTCCAGACCATCAGGCTCGATCGTCCAGAGAAGAAAAATGCACTGACGGGTGCGATGTATGCCGCGCTGGCGGAAGCGCTCAACTCCGCCAACGTGGATGACGATATCGCCGTGACAGTGATTCTCGGCCAGCCGGGCATTTTCTGCGCAGGCAACGACATTGTGGACTTCCTGGCGGCGAGCCATGGCGGGGCTATCCTGCACGGCTTCGAGTTCCTGAAAGCTCTCGTCGAAAGCGAGAAGCCCCTTATCGCGGCGGCTGACGGTCCCGCCGTCGGCATCGGCACGACGCTCATGTTCCATTGCGACCTTGTTTTCGCGAGCCCGCGCGCCGTGATGCAGACGCCCTTCGTGGATCTCGGCCTCGTGCCCGAAGCGGGTTCGAGCCTGCTCGGGCCGCGTGTTCTGGGCCACGCGCGCGCTTTCGAACTCCTGGTGCTAGGCGCGCCGTGGTCGGCCGAGCAAGCGAAGGAAGCCGGGCTGGTCAACGCCGTGGTCCCTCCGGAGGAATTGGAAAGCGCCGCACTCCAGGCGGCAGATGCGCTTGCAAAAAAGCCGCGTGAAGGAGTTCGCCTGGCGAGACGCCTCCTTCGCGGGGATCCAGCCGCGATTAAAACCCGCATGCAGGAAGAGGGTGCGCTCTTTTTGCGCAGAATCAAGTCGGATGAGGCCGCGGCGGCGTTTGCCGCGTTCTTGAAAAAAAGCGCCCGCCCCGCACTTTAAAATGGCATAATGCTGGATCTTGACAGATTGCGCGGGGGAAAAGAGGCGAATCGCGACTGTCAAGACAGAACAAAAAGCAGAGGCAGCAGGTATGGGAACGCTCCATAAGAAAACGCTCTTCATCACGGGCGGAAGCCGAGGCATTGGCCTGGCAATCGCGCTTAGGGCAGCAAAAGACGGCGCGAACATCGCCATTGCGGCAAAAACCTCGGACCCGCATCCGAAACTGCCGGGGACTATCTACACCGCCGCCGCGGAGATCGAGCAGGAGGGCGGAAAGGCGCTCCCGCTCCTCTGCGATATCCGCTCCGAGGACCAGGTGCAGGCGGCCGTCGATCAGGCCGCGAACCATTTCGGCGGCATCGACATCTGCATCAACAATGCGAGCGCCATTTGCCTCACCCCAACCGTGCAGACCGACATGAAGCGGTACGATCTGATGCACCAGATCAATGGCCGCGGGACGTTCCTGACCTCGAAAACGTGCATTCCTTATTTGAAAAAGGCCGAGAATCCGCACATTCTCATGTTATCGCCGCCACTCGATCTCAATCCGCGGTGGTTTGCGCCTCACGTCGCCTACACCGTTTCGAAGTATAATATGAGCCTGTATGTGCTGGGGCTTTCGGCCGAACTCAAGCGGGATGGCATCGCGGTGAACGCGCTTTGGCCCAGGACCACCATCGCGACCGCGGCGATCGCCAACCTGCTTGGCGGCGACAAGCTCATGCGCGCGAGCCGGAAGGCGGATATTCTGGCGGACGCGGCTCATGTCATTCTCACCAAGCCGTCGCGCGAATTTACGGGCAACTTCTGCATCGACGACAGCCTCCTCTGGGAAAACGGCAAGCGTGAGTTCGACCATTACAGGATCGACCCGAGCGAGGACCTTGCGCCCGATTTCTTTGTGCCCGAGGACAACAAAGCGCCCGTACCGCTGAAGGCTCTTGTCAACAAGCAGGCGGGTTAGAGAACTTCCATGACCACGCTGCAGATAACACATTCCTGCTACCTCAATCACGACACGGGAGAGTGGCACCCGGAACGGCCCGACCGGATGAGGGCGATTGAACAGTCCTTGTCAACGGCCAGGTTTCAGAACCTCATCACCGTCGAAGCGCCCCTTGCGACGCCCGAGCAAATCTCGCGCGCGCACCCGAGGGCCTATTTCGACATGCTCGAAAAGAAGCAGCCGAAGAGCGAGCTCATTGCGCTCGATGAGGGCGACACCATTGTTTCGCCCGGGAGCTGGGAGGCGGCATTGCGCGCGGCTGGCGCGGCGGTCTATGCCGTGGATGAAGTGATGCAAGCGCGCGCCAACAACGCCTTCTGCCGCATACGGCCCCCCGGCCACCATGCCGAGATCGCCAAGCCCATGGGTTTCTGCCTGTTCAACAACGCCGCGGTCGCGGCCTTTCACGCGAAGGCAGAACATGGCGCGGAACGTGTCGCCGTCGTGGACTTCGACCTCCATCACGGAAATGGGACGCAGGCGATCTTCTGGAACGCCCCCTCGATGTTCTATGCCTCGACCCACCAGATGCCGCTTTTTCCCGGAACCGGAGGCATCACCGAGCGCGGTGAAAGCAACAACATAGTTAATGCCCCCCTCCGCGCGGGCGACGGCAGCAGCGAATTCCGCGAGGCATTCGAATTGGTCATTCTGCCGAATCTGCGCAAATTCTCTCCCGATCTTGTGATCATCTCGGCAGGCTTCGACGGGCACCGCGCCGATCCACTTGGAAACCTTAATCTTTCGGACGAAGACTACGCCTGGGTGACGCAAAAGCTGATCGATGTCGCCCGGGAACGCTGCGGCGGGCGTGTGGTTTCAGTGCTCGAAGGCGGTTACGATCTGGCCGCCCTGGGCCGCTCGGTGGCGGCTCACGTGCAGACGCTTTTGGAAGCTTTTTGAGGGACGACAATGCAGACCGAAACGATCCAGGAGGCGGCGTCGCCGCGCCAGCCTCGCGTGCCCTTCGCTGACATCAAGGCAATGAGTTTTGAGACCGCCCTGAAGGAGCTTGAGCAAATCGTGACGCGGCTTGAGCGCGGCGATGTCGAGCTTGAGCAGTCGATCGACATCTATGAGCGTGGCGAAGCCTTGCGCTCGCACTGCGACCAGCTTTTGAAACGGGCCGAGGCCAAGGTGGAGCGCATCACGCTCGGTGCCCAAGGAGTGCCCTCAGGCGCAGTTCCCTTTGACGCCGAGGTATAACCGGGCAACACTGTTTCCAGATCGTAGCCAACCGTCGGGCGCTTAAGAAAAAAAGTCTCCTTTTCGTCATAGTTCTGTCATGCATAGTCGGCAAAGGCGCTCCCCAAAATGAGGAGCGCAATTTTTTTGCCGTGTTGCATTGTGGCAATGCGACGCGTTTGTTGCAGGAATGCGACGAAAAAATGCGTGTCATTTCAGAACCGATCGGCATAGGTTATTGACCAAGAGCATCTGAAGGAAACTGTTGAAGTGACAATCAGCAACCGTACCCCTCTCCTCGACGCCATCAAGAACCCTGAAGACCTTCGCAAACTGGAACCCGATCAGCTTCAGCAAGTCGCCGATGAATTGCGGACTGAGTTGCTCGACGCGGTTTCCGTGACGGGCGGTCATCTGGGGGCGGGTCTCGGTGTCGTCGAGCTTACGGTTGCGATCCACTATCTCTTCGACACGCCGAACGACCGCCTGATCTGGGACGTCGGACACCAGGCATATCCCCATAAGATCCTGACGGGCCGCAGAGACCGCATCCGCACCTTGCGGCAGCCGGGCGGCCTCTCCGGCTTCACGAAGCGCTCGGAAAGCGAGTACGATCCTTTCGGCGCGGGCCATTCCTCGACATCGATCTCGGCCGGCCTCGGCATGGCGGTCGGACGCGATCTCAAGAACCCCGAGGATGGCCGGCATGTGATCGCCGTCATCGGCGACGGCTCCATGAGCGCGGGCATGGCCTATGAAGCCATGAACAACGCCGGCGCGATGGACAAGCGCCTCATCATCATTCTAAACGACAACGACATGTCGATTGCGCCTCCGGTCGGCGCTCTATCCCAATATCTTGCGCGCATCACGTCGTCGGAGACCTTCCTCAAGGTTCGCGATATCGCGAAATACTTCGCGCAGAAGCTCCCGAAGGTGTGGGAGCGCCGCGCCGCCCGCGCCGAGGAGTTCACCCGGCATCTTTTCACGGGCGGCGTGCTGTTCGAGGAACTGGGCCTCTACTATGTCGGCCCCATCGACGGGCATAATCTCGAACACCTGCTGCCTGTGCTGCGCAATGTACGCGACGCTCATGCTGTCGGGCCGGTCCTGATCCATGTGGTCACGAAGAAGGGCAAAGGTTACGAGCCCGCGGAGCAATCAGCGGACAAGTACCATGGCGTGACCAAATTCAACGTCATCACCGGCGCCCAGGACAAGGGCAAGGGCGGCCCGCCGAGCTATACGAAGGTTTTCGCGGAAAGCCTCGTCGAAGAGGCTCGCAAGGACGACAAGATCGTCGCGATCACGGCGGCGATGCCGGCTGGAACTGGGCTCGATCTCTTCGAGAAAGAGTTTCCAGAGCGCTGTTTCGACGTCGGCATCGCGGAGCAGCATGCCGTGACCTTCGCCGCGGGGCTCGCGACCGAGGGGCTGAAGCCTTTCGCTGCCATCTACTCCACCTTCCTGCAGCGCGGCTACGACCAGCTTGTGCACGACGTGGTTTTGCAGCATTTGCCGGTCCGGTTCGCGCTCGATCGCGCCGGACTTGTGGGCGCGGACGGCCCAACCCACGCCGGTTCTTTCGACCTCGCTTATCTCTGCTGCCTGCCGGGCATTGTGGTGATGGCGCCCGCCGATGAGGTGGAACTGAAGCACATGGTGGCGACCGCGGCGGCCATCGACGACCTTCCAAGCGCGATCCGATATCCTCGCGGCGAGGGATTTGGTTATGAAATGCCGGCCGAAGGTGCGGTGCTGCCCATCGGCAAGGGCCGCATCATGCGCGAAGGCTCCACGGTGGCGCTTCTCTCGCTCGGCACGCGGCTCCAGGATAGCATGAAGGCTGCGGATAAGCTCGGTGCGATGGGGCTGTCGACCACGGTGGCCGACGCGCGCTTCGCAAAACCGCTCGACATCGATCTCATCCGCCAGCTGGCGCGTCACCATGAGGTGCTGATCACGGTGGAGGAAGGTTCAAGCGGCGGCTTCGGTTCGCATGTGCTTGAATTCCTGGCGCGCGACGGGCTTCTGGATCACGGCCTCAAGGTGCGTCCGCTCGTGCTTCCCGACATTTTCATGGATCACGGCAAGCCGGAAGCCATGTACGAATCAGCCGGGTTGAATGCGGGCGGCATTGTGAAGTCGGTCATCGGCGCACTGGGGTCATCCACGGCCGCAACACGCGACGAACGCGCTTAAAAACAGGCAAAGCACGCGATGGGCTAGGCAGCGGCGAGTTCGAGCATGATCTCGTTGCGGCGAAACATCGGCAGCGTCCAAGGCGGGTTGTAGAAGGCCAGCACGGGCTCGCCGACGGTGCCAAGGTTATGTTCGGCGGCGTACTGCCGCAACTCCGCCGTTCTGCTCTTGACGGCATAATCCCGCGCAAGTCCGGAAAAAGTCACGACAAGGAAGCGACGTGCCGGAATGGGCTCCAACTTTACGCGCGTATCGGACGGGACGGGCAAAGTCTGCATGGTCCAGGACTTCGGCATGATGAACCGCACGGTCCAGGAATTTTCCTGACCCTGTTGTTCGACCGGCGCTGTCATTGCAATCTTCTGGCTCTTCTGCTGCTCGACGGGCGCGGTCATCGCGATCTTTTCCTGCGGCTTATTCTTGCCGAAGATGTAGCCCGCGATAAGCCGGAAGCCTTCGTTGATCGCGGCCTTGCGCTCGCCCTGGACTTGCGTCTCAGCCGCGATCATTGGTCCATAGGAGCGGATCTCAATCGGCCCGTCCTTTTTCTCCACCTTGTAGTCGGGTTCCTCAACGCGGCTCATCACAGGTCCTGCAGCGATCCCCGCAACGACAACGGCGGCGGCTCCGCCAGCAATCCAGAAAAGCGCTCGGGGTAGGGTCATGAATTCAGCTCGGTTAACGGGACTGCCTCGTCCTCTGAGATGTTGCTTTTCACTCCCGGAGGCAAGGCCGGGAAGGTCACGGCCTTGCCCGTAAAGATCACAGCTGCGCGAAGCCTTTAGCGTTTGCCTCTCAAAAGCTCGCGAGCTAACATCCTGCGCGTGTCCCGCCCCTCCAGGTGATCCCATGAAGATCCTGAGAACGCGGATCGAACTCGAGACCGTCGAGCCGATCCAGATCCTCGACGTTACCGCTCACGTTAGCGATTGGCTGAAAACGACAGGGGTCCGCGAGGGCCTTCTCACCGTGACATCCTTGCATACGACCGCGCGCGTGAATGTGAACGAGCGCGAGCCCCAGTTGCAAAAGGACATGGTGACCTGGTTGAAGCGTTTCGTTCCTTGCGATGGCGACTGGCTGCACAATCTGGCCGCGGTGGATGGACGCGACAACGCGCACTCCCACATCCTTGGGCTTTTCATGAATTCGTCCGAAACCATTCCGGTCGCAGGCGGCGAGATGATCCTGGGGGGCTGGCAGTCGATCTTCTTCGTCGAACTTGACGGGCCCCGGGAGCGGCGCGGGCTGGAGTTGCAAATCATGGGCGAGGCCTGATCGATGACGCCGGACGATATTCAAGGCTTCTACGCCAAGCGGCAGGACCTCAATCCCGAAGACTACATCGAACTCGATTTCACCTTCGAATGCGCCGGCGATCCGCGCGAGGCTGCGGCGCATCTCTGCAGCGAGCAGTCCACGGCGCAGTGGCGGCGCGTGGGTGTGGACGAAGACTTCCGTGCGCGCTTCGGGGCGAAAGTCCTCGACCTCGAATCCCAGCCGAGTCCTTCCGGCTTCAGCATCCCAGTGGAATGCGCGGTGCAGGGACCCGTGCATGCGGTGCGCGTCACCATCGCACATCCGCACGGCAATTTCGGGCCGCGCATTCCCAACCTGCTCTCCGCTGTCTGCGGCGAGGGTGTGTTTTTCTCCCCCGGCATTCCGCTCATCCGGCTGCAGGACATCCGCTTTCCGGACTCCTACCTGGCCGCGTTCGAGGGGCCACGGTTTGGCGTGGCCGGGTTGCGCGAGCGGCTGCAAGCTTTCGGCCGCCCGATTTTCTTCGGCGTCATCAAGCCGAATATCGGGCTCCCTGCCGGGCCCTTTGCGGAACTCGGCTATCAAAGCTGGCTTGGCGGCCTCGACATCGCCAAGGACGACGAAATGCTGGCCGATGTCGGCTGGTGCCCGCTCAGCGAGCGTGCCGCCGCTTTGGGTGAAGCACGCAGCCGGGCCGAGCGCGAGACCGGCGCGCCCAAAATTTATTTGGCCAACATCACCGACGAGGTGGACCGGCTGGCCTGCCTTCATGACATCGCGGTCGCGAAGGGCGCGAATGCGCTTCTGATCAACGCCATGCCGGTTGGCTTGAGCGGAGTGCGGATGCTGCGAAAGCATGCGACTGTGCCGTTGATCGCGCATTTCCCGTTCATCGCCGCCTTCAGCCGCCTTCCGGGCTATGGCATCCATTCGCGGGTGCTCACGCGGCTGCAGCGGCTCGCGGGTTTCGATTCGGTGATCATGCCGGGCTTCGGCAGCCGCATGATGACGCCCGAACACGAGGTTCTTGACTGCGTTGCGCGCCTGCCTGGAGCCGATGGGAAACATCAAGCCGTGCCTGCCCGTGCCGGGAGGCAGCGATTGGGCCGGGACGCTTGAAGGGGTCTACCGGAAGGTCGGGACCGTCGATTTCGGCTTTGTCCCCGGACGAGGGGTGTTCGGGCATCCGATGGGACCGCGCGGCGGCGCGGCCAGCATCCGGCAGGCCTGGGACGCCATCGCGCAGGGGATACCGTTGACTGAATACGCAGCAAGCCATCCCGAGCTGCATGCCGCTTTGGAGGCATTCGGCGGGCGGCGCTGAGCCGGCCTTCTCCCGCGAGTGAAGAAGGGACGCCGTGGCAAGCGCGAATCACTCTCTCCTTGTGGGAGAGCATTTTTCGCGGATTGATGAGCCGGGAGCGATCGCGGAGGCTGCCGCTTGTGGTGATGGGCAATGCATGTCACGCTGGAAGGTGCAATTCCATGGCCTCCGCGAACGGCATGGTGGCTATGAAATACGTTAGCAATGGCTCGGTCTTCAGCATCGCTTGAATGACGCGGATTGGACCCGCGTGCGTTACGGCCAGGATCGGCTTCGAACCCCGGTCCAGACTTGCGAGCCAATCCGCGCACCGCGCCGCCATTGCGCTTAAGGTTTCGCCATTGGGCGGAGCGGAATCTGGCAAGCCCGTGTGCCATTCTTCGATGGCCTCGCGGCCCAGATCCTGCCAGCGCCGCCCTTCCCAATCGCCGAAATCCAATTCCTGCAGGCGGGGATCGACGATGGTTTCCGCACTCAACCGGGCAGCAAGATCGCGGGCTCGTCTCGCAGGACTGGAGAAGACGCGCGCGGTGGCCGCGAGTTTGCCGAGCCTTGCGACGGCTGCATCCACCGCTCCCGGCTCGCATTCAAGGTCGAGGCGGCCATAGCAAATCCCCTTCTCGCACAGAGGCTTGGGGTGGCGGACCAGGATCAGACGCATGCCGCAGCCGTCAGCAGGAATGCGATCTCGTAGCTTTGCTCGATTGCTCCCAGGACATCACCGGTGAAGCCGCCGAGCAGGCGTTTCGCGCGCCATGCCATGAAGATCGCGGCCGCGAAGGCGATGAGAGTTGCGGGGAGGCTCGCTGAGAGCGGCAAAAGCAAAACAGGCGGCAGGCCGAAGCAGGCGGCAATCGCAAGACCCTGGACTGTAATATTCGTCGCGAGCGGCTTGGCTTTGGCAGTGGACATGTTCCCGGCATACGGCAGGAACGGCATGACGCTGATCGCAGCGAAGCGCCCACCGGCGTGAGCCGCAATGAGCGCCGCCGCCGCGACCGGCGCCGCGAGCGTCGCCAGTGCGAAAACCTTCAGCGCAACGCCGATCCCGAGCGCCAGCACGCCGAACGTTCCAAGCCGGCTGTCCTTCATGATGGCAAGCCGGGATTCCCGGGTCGTGCCTCCCATTGCGTCGTAAAAGTCGGCGAAGCCGTCCTCGTGAAAGGCCCCGGTGGCCGCGATGCCCGCCGCCACCGCGAGAAGGGCGGGCACCATGCCGCTCCAGAAGGTGGATGCAGCCAAAAGGACCGCCGCGCAGATGGCCCCGACAAGGAGCCCTGCGAGCGGAAAATACTTCACGCCCCGATCCAGCCATTCCGGCGCGAACCCATCCAGATGCGGAACGGGCAGGCGGGTGAGAAACTGCACCGCGCCGAGGAAATAGCAGAATTCGGCGCGAAGCATCCGCATCAATTTGGGTGTGCGCCCGGCAGATCGGCCATCGTGGTCAGCAGCCCTTCGGCCATGCGGACAAGCGGGATCGCCAGCGCCGCCCCGGTTCCTTCGCCCAGCCGCATGCCAAGGTCGAGAAGCGGCTTCGCATTGAGCCATTCGAGCAAGGCCACATGCCCGGATTCCGGCGACAGATGCCCAAAGAGCAGATAATCCCGCATGTTCGGCTCGATCGCGACGGCGGCGCATGCGGCGGCTGTGGCGATGAAGCCATCGACGATCACGATCTGGTGGAGGTTGGCGGCGCCGAACATCGCGCCCATCATCATCGCCATTTCGAAGCCGCCAAACTCCTGCATGGCTTCCATTCCGCCATGGACGGGCGCGCGGGCATGAGCGCGGGAAAGAACCTCGCGCTTGTGGGATAGTCCGCCCGGAGGCGCGCTGGCGCCTGGCCCGACAAGCGTTTCGAGGGGCAGGCCGGTTACCGAATGCGCCACAAGAGAGGCTGCGCTCGTATTGCCAATGCCGATCTCTCCCAGCGCAAGGATTCCGAATCCCTGAGCTTTGAGACGGCTTGCAACGGCGTGGCCGGCCTTAATGGCGTCCCGGCATTCGCTTTCCGTCATCGCAGGTTCGAGCAGGGAATCTCGTGTTGAACGGCGGATGCTTTTTGCGATCAGCGCTGGATGAGGCGGGAGCGGTGTTTTCAATCCGGCATCGACAAGGAACACGTCGGCGCCAGCGCCCGTTGCCGCGATGTTTGCCCCGGCTTTGCCATCGAGCACCATCTGAGCGATCAAGGCCGAAACCTCGGAGGGGTAGGCCGTCACACCTTCCGCCACGATGCCGTGGTCGCCCGCAAACACGAGAACCGCTGCTTTCCCGAGATCCGGCTTTAGCGAATTCGTGATAAGCCCGATATGAACTGCGAGCGCTTCAATGCGGCCGAGCGAGCCCTGCGGTTTCGCCTTCGCATCGATGGCTGCCGTCAGCTGCGGCTCCAGCTCGCGTTCAAGAGGCGTGACAAACGCGATTGCTTCAGCATTATCCATGGAGACACCGAGGGAGAGAGGGAAAGATGAGCGGACAAGACCACAAGGGGCAGGAGCCAGTCAATCCGCGGATTTTTCCGCTGCCGCCTGTCGTGTTTATGCTTTTTCTCGCGTCGGGCTACGTCTTGCAACAAATCATTCCCCTGGGCGGTGGGAAACCCGCAATGGAAAGCGTAATCGCAGGCAACGTGCTCATGGTGATCGGCTTCGTGATCGCACTATTGGCGGCCTGGGCGATGTCAAGGCGCGAACGACGTTCCATCCGGGCGGCTCGGCATCTGCGCTGGTTACTTCGGGCATCTACCGCCGCACGCGCAACCCGATGTATCTGAGCTTTCTTTTTTTCATCATCGGCCTTGGATTGGTCTTCGCGAATCCCTGGATGATTCTTCTCGCGCCACTTCTGCTTCTGTATGTCCAGGAACGCATCATCAAGCGCGAAGAGGGCTACCTCACCGCACGCTTCGGACCTGAATACATCGCATACCGGAACAAGGTGCGGCGCTGGTTTTGACGCCTTTCGAGGCGGTTCTTCACAGCCCGGTTAACTCGGAGAAAGCTGCTTGCCCCTCTCGACATCGTCAGTGTAAGAATGGTTGCCCGAACCCGAGCTAAGGGTTTTTGACGGTTAGGTGGCAGGCTTTGCCCAATTTTGCGCACGGTACCGCCATTCATCCGTACCGGAACTTTTGCTTCACCACTGTGTCTTACCTCGTGTCTTTATCGGCACGGCGAACATGGGAGTTTTGAGCATGAAAACGACGCTTACGGCTGTTGCCGCCTTGATGATTGCGGTGAGCCCACTTGCTGCGCAAACACCGAATTTCATCCCCGAGCAGAACCAGTCTGAAGTTCTTGGGACGGACTTCGTCGGAACCCAGGTGGTGTCCAAGGACAACCAGCCGCTCGGCAAAATCGCGAATCTCGTCTTTGACCAAAGCGGCCACATCGAACTTGCCGTGATTGGCGTTGGAGGCTTCCTTGGCATCGGCGAAAAGGAAGTGGCTGTATCCTTCGATTCTCTGAAGTCCGATGTTATCAACAACAAGCACGTCTTCGCCGTCGACCTGACAAAGGACCAGCTCAAAGCGGCCCCACCCTTCAAAACCCTGAATGACCAGGCCCGCCGCGAGATGATTGCAAAGTGGCGCACCAAGGCCCAACAGACGTGGACGGATATCAAAGCCAAAGCGGGCAAGACCTACGATGAGGCCAAGGAGCGCGTGAACGAAGCGCGCGAGAAGGTCGAGCAAAAGATCGACAAGGCAGAGGAGCCAAAGGCTCAGTAAAGAGCTGCCAAAGCCCGATTATAAAACGCAAAAAGGAGGCTTCGGCCTCCTTTTTCACGCGAATGCGCGGCGGATTGTCCCGCCGCCTCGAACCGCTACTGTATGGAATTCGCCATACCCCTTCCGACACCCCTTTCGATATTTGCTCCAAAGAGCGGAGCTCACGTCCCCGGTCGTGGTGTAACTCGACGGTAGCAAGCCGCTCGCGAAGCGCGCCCTCAATGGCGCCGTAGCGAGTGAGCGGCTTGCGGTGATCATCGGCGACTCAGCGGTAGGATCGGGTTGCGACATCCAACGCAACCGGGGAACCGCCGATGACCGACGACATGATGACCTTTCGCACGCTGATTGAGAAGACGCCTGACGCCGACATCCTCCGCGATATGATCGGCTTCGCCGCCGAACGCTTGATGGAGATGGAGGTCTCTGGCCTCACCGGCGCCGCTTTCGGAGAGCGTTCGCCAGACCGGCTCGTTCAGCGCAACGGCTACCGGGACCGCATCTGGGAGACGCGCGCCGGAACCGTTGAGCTGCGCATCCCGAAGCTTCGCAAGGGCAGCTACTTTCCGGGTTTTCTCGAGCCGCGCCGCATGGCCGAGAAGGCGCTGACGGCGGTGATCCAGGAAGCTTACATCCAGGGCGTCTCGACGCGGTCCGTCGACGATCTCGTCAAGGCGCTCGGCATGAGCGGGGTCTCCAAGAGCCAGGTCAGCCGCCTCTGCGAAGAAATCGACGACCGCGTCAAAACCTTCCTCGATCGCCCCATCGAAGGCGACTGGCCTTATCTCTGGATCGACGCCACTTACGTGAAGGTTCGTCAGAACGGCCGCATCGTCTCCGTGGCCGTGATTGTTGCCGTCGGCGTCAATTCCGACGGCCGGCGCGAAGTCCTGGGGCTGGACATCGGCCCTTCGGAAGCCGAGACGTTCTGGACCGCCTTCTTGCGCAAGCTCGCACGCCGGGGCCTGCGCGGGGTCAAGCTTGTCGTCTCTGACGCGCATGAGGGCATCAAGGCCACCATCTCAAAAGTGCTGAACGCCAGTTGGCAGCGCTGCCGCGTGCATTTCATGCGCAACGCGCTCGCTCACGCCGGCAAGAGCGGGCGGCGCGTCGTCTCGGCCTTCATCGCCACGGCCTTCGCACAAGACGACGCCGTGGCAGCCAGCCAGCAATGGCGCAAGGTCGCCGATCAGCTGAGGACAAAGCTGCCCAAGCTCTCCACCCTGATGGACGACGCCGAGCAGGATGTGCTCGCCTACATGACCTTTCCGGCAGCGCATCGGACCAAGCTGCACTCCACAAATCCCATCGAGCGGCTGAACGGCGAAATCAAACGGCGCACCGAGGTTGTCGGCATCTTCCCGAACGAGGCCGCCATCACCCGGCTCATTGGCGCGATCCTGCTCGAACAAAACGACGAGTGGGCCGTGCAACGCGCTCGATACATGACGCTGGAAACCATCGCGCCTTTGAGCCATGATCCCACTGCCGGGCTGCCCGCTGTGGCCGCCTGACCTTCCCGGCCCTGCCGGAGCATCGGCGATGCCAGCCGTCAGCTACACCACGTCCTGGGACACGATCAGAGCGGAAACGGAGCTGCTTATTGCAGCTTGTATACGTGCCCGAATTCCGCCCAAGTTGGACCGTACTCGCGCTTGAAGCTAGGAAGACGGGGCGGTGCTCAACGAGCTACCGTCGAGGGTTGTTTCCATGCGCTATGCGCGATCGCAGTTGGCCGCGCGATATTCATTTGTGTATGCGTTTTGGCCGACGCTTATCGCCTCGGTTCCCAGACCGGCTGGAGTAGCTGGGGAACGCTCGGCAGGGCAGGTCGATGGAGCAACTGCTTTTAAGGGGGTAGTGAACGTGACTGACATGCAGACTTTACCGCCGCCGCAAGCGGCCGCCAAGCTCAATCAGGAAGGCAAATTCGATGAGGCCCTGGCGCTTGTCAGGCCGATGGTCGAGAAGAATGAAAAGCGGCCCAACGCGTTCATTCAGATGTCCAGGGCTCTGCGGGGCCTGAAAGAAGACGGGTGGGCTCGCGAGGTGGAGAAGCGTGCGATCGAGGTTTTTCCGGATGATTCGAATATCCTCATTCATGTCGCCGCGACACTGAATGGCGATAAGGAATTTCCTGCGGCTGCGAGACTTGTCGCCGGTCCCATCGAGGCAGGGCGCACCGAGCCTGGGCTTTTCATCCAGTTGTCCATCGCACTGCGCGCGCTAAAATGGGTCGAGGAGGCGGACGCTGCCGAACTGAGAGCGATTGAGTTGCATCCTGCCAATCCACAGTTGCTGATGCGCCGCGCCTCCATGTTGAATGATGCGGGCCGTTTCGCCGAAACCGCGAGCCTGTTGCAAGGAAAGGACGCTGTTGTCCAATCTGCGCCGCAGTTGAAGGTGCAGCTCGATCGGGCCGAGAAGGCGCTGGCTTCGGCTCCTCCAAAACCTCCCGCCCCCGTTCAGCCCGCCCCCGTTCAGCCCGCGCCCGTCGCGATGAAGCCCGCAGAGGCGTCTCCAGCTCCTGCGGGTGGTGCAAAGGCCAGCCCCGTTACAGAGCGGCAGAAAGCCGCCAGCGTCGCAGAGAGAAGGCCCGTTGCTGCGGCGATGGCTGCGCCCCGGCCTCCGGTGCCGCCTGTTGACGCTCGCCGTGAACGGGAGACCGAGCAGCGCTCTGGCATTTTAGGCATCTTTTTAATAGGGCTCGGCGTGTTTCTGGTGGCTGTGGCGGCAGCGTCGGCCAGTTACTATCTCCTGTAGCAGCGCTGGCCGCTTGTCCACTATGTGCAAGCGCGCCTGCACATCCCGTCCAAAATGAGCAGAATCAAAAAAGCCCGCGAACCATTTCGCGGGCTTTGTTGTCAGTTCAGCTCGGCCTAGTAGTCCATGCCGCCGCCGGGCATCGCAGGAGCAGCCGATTCCTTCTTCGGCTTCTCGGCGATCATCGCCTCGGTCGTGATGAGCAGGCCGGCAACTGACGCAGCATCCTGAAGAGCGATGCGGACCACCTTCACGGGATCGATAACGCCAGCTGCGACGAGGTCGACATACTCGCCCGTCTGAGCGTTGTAGCCGTAGTTGTAGTCCTTCTTCTCAAGGATCTTGCCGGCGACGACAGCGCCGTCCTCACCAGCATTGGCGGCGATGATGCGGGCCGGAGCCTGGATCGCGCGGCGAACGATGTTGACGCCGGCCTTCTGATCCTCATTCTCGACCTTGACATGCTCCAGAGCATGGATCGCGCGCAAGAGCGGCACGCCGCCACCGGGGAGGAAACCTTCCTCGACGGCTGCACGGGTCGCGTTCAGCGCATCGTCAACGCGGTCCTTCTTCTCCTTCACCTCGACTTCGGTCGCGCCGCCGACGCGGATCACCGCAACGCCGCCCGCGAGCTTCGCGAGACGCTCCTGCAGCTTTTCCTTGTCGTAGTCCGACGTCGTTTCCTCGATCTGAGCCTTGATCTGAGAGACTCGAGCCTGGATCTCCTTCTGCTCGCCATGGCCATCGACGATGGTGGTGTCGTCCTTCGTGATGGTAACCTTCTTGGCGCGGCCGAGCATGGCGACCGTTACGTTCTCAAGCTTGATGCCGAGGTCTTCCGCAATCATCTGGCCACCGGTCAGGATCGCGATATCCTGCAGCATGGCCTTGCGGCGGTCGCCGAAGCCAGGCGCCTTCACGGCAGCCACTTTCAAGCCGCCACGGAGCTTATTGACAACGAGCGTAGCCAGAGCCTCGCCCTCGACGTCCTCAGCGATGACCAGGAGCGGACGCGCGGACTGCACGACAGCCTCGAGCACCGGCAGAAGGGCCTGAAGATTGGAGAGCTTCTTCTCGTAGATGAGGATGTAGGGATCATCGAGATCGACGCGCATCTTCTCGGCGTCGGTGATGAAGTAGGGCGAGATGTAGCCGCGGTCGAACTGCATGCCTTCAACGGTCTCGAGTTCGAAATCGAGGCTCTTGCTTTCCTCGACGGTGATCACGCCCTCGTTGCCGACCTTGTCCATGGCCTCGGCGATTTTCGCGCCGACTTCGGCGTCTCCGTTCGCGGAAATCGTCCCAACCTGGGCCACCTCGGAAGAAGAGGTCACCTTTTTGGCCTTGCTTTCGAGAATCCTTCACCACGGCTGCGACCGCGAGGTCGATGCCGCGCTTGAGGTCCATCGGATTGGCGCCGGCCGCAACGGACTTCATGCCCTCGCGAACAATCGCTTGGGCGAGAACGGTTGCGGTCGTGGTGCCGTCGCCAGCGATGTCATTGGTCTTGGACGCGACCTCGCGCACCATCTGCGCGCCCATGTTCTCGAACTTGTCCTCAAGCTCGATCTCCTTGGCGACGGTGACGCCGTCCTTCGTGATGCGCGGAGCGCCGAAGGACTTGTCGAGCACGACGTTGCGGCCTTTCGGGCCGAGCGTAACCTTCACAGCATCCGCAAGAATATCTACGCCACGCAGCATCCGCTCGCGGGCATCCTGGGCAAAACGTACGTCTTTAGCAGCCATATTCTATGACTCCTCGAATGGGTTCGAATTTTCAGGGTTTGAAGAAACTTAGGCGGCTTTTTTCTTATGCTTGCCTTCGTGGTTTTCGAGAACGCCGAGAATGTCGCTCTCCTTCATGATCAGAAGGTCTTCGCCGTCGATCTTGACTTCGGTGCCGGACCATTTGCCGAACAGGATGCGGTCGCCTTCCTTAACATCGAGAGCGACGAGCTGGCCCTGTTCATTACGGGCGCCGGGTCCGACTGCGATAACTTCGCCTTGCTGGGGCTTTTCCTTCGCCGTGTCTGGGATGATGATCCCGCCCTTTGTCCGCTCTTCCTCTTCGAGACGGCGCACCACCACGCGGTCATGCAGCGGCCTGAATTTCATGGCATCCTCCTAAGACGATAAAAATAGATCAGTTGGAACGGGTGCGGCGTTCGCGCTCGCGTAACCCTGGTGATGAGATATTTAGAACTGTTAGCACTGTCAAGAGGTGAGTGCTAATGTTCCCGTCTCTGTTTCAAAAGGCTATCGCGCTTCGGTAAATTTTGAGCGAACGCGGCCATAATCGTGTCTCGGAGCCGTGGCAGAGGGCGCTTCGGAAGCATTGCGCTAACCAACCCATACCGGAATTGATAGGAGAGCTTTTCTCATGTCCGATACTCTTGTTTCGTCGCCCTCGCTTCCAGATAGGAAGCAGCCTGAAAAAAGGAAGAAGCGGCGTGGCGTTGCGTGGTGGTGGCTGCTGGTATTTCTTGCAATGGCGGCCCTTGTCTACCTTCCCATCTGGTACGCGAGCCTGTATGACAAAAAGCCCGCGCCGCCCCCGCAGAAGGCCGAGAACGCGCTTCAGCATGCCGCCAGGGAAAAGGTCGAGAACGCGTTCTTTTTCCGCATCGACGGGAAAGACAAGCTGGGCCGGGCGGCCGCATTCGATTTCATCATTTTGACGGATGGATACACCTGGGTGAAAGGAAGCACGCATGAGGTTGTTTCCGGCGACCGGGTTATCCCGGAGGCGGAAGTTGCCGACCAGGTGCTAAACCCGAAAGTTCGCGAAACGCTTGCCGGCGCCAGCGATCTGATTGCTGTGGGGCTTGCCTCCCAGGAGGGAGAGCGCACCCAGGAGGAAGCGCGCGCGGCGGCCCGGTCGCAGACGGTTGCGGGCTGGATCGGGAAAGTCGCCAGCCCCGAAATCGCGCTCTGGACATTGACGCTGGGCCAGTATGACAAGGCGTGCAAGCATCAGGAGGACGCCGATTCAAGCTTCGAGCGTCCCGTTCTCTTCGTCGGCGTTCGATCCAAGGCGGAAGGCGCAAACCTGCAGGAAGCCCTCGCCGACGCCGTCAGCGGTCACGATAACCTGCCGAGCCGCGAGTGCTATACGCGCTTCGATATGGAAAAACTGCGGTAAACACTGCTCCAGCGATTTGGAGCTGAGTATAAGGCAGTAGCAAGAGCCGCCCAGTTATGTTGGGTGGCTCTTTATTCATCAGCCCTTGCCCAAGCTTTGTGCAGCCTGCGACTTTGGAAGCCGGTGATGATTGTGGCGCTTGTCCCTGAACGCTAACAATGAGATACACGGAACGGTCAGCACTGCCCGGGGCTGATGTTCAATGCTTCCAGCGTCAAATAGAGCCGTCGAAAATTTCTACTGAACATGGGCATAATCGTGACCCAGCCATGGCGAAGGCGCTCAGAAGGCATTGTGCTTCATAGATTTTCGCCGGTTTCAGCGGAGCGTTTGTTATGTCCGATACAGTCGCAGAACAGCAGCAGTCCGACCCCAACAAGAAGCGGCCGGCCGATGAGAAGAAGAAAATAGAGATACCTGCATGGTGGGCGATTGTGGCGCTCATCATGGCCGCCCTGGTCTACCTTCCGATCCTGTACGCAGAAAAGCACGCAACAAAGGCCGATGCGCCCAAGGAGGCCGAGGCGAAACCAGCCGCGGTCGAGGCTGCCGCGACGACGAAGCAGGAAGCTGCACCGGCTGAGACGCAGGCAACGCGGACAGCCGAGCAGGAGGGACAGTCAAAGCCGGCTGTTGCCGAGGCGGCGCCTCCAGCGAAGCAGGAAACCGAGCAGGTGGCAGCGCAGCCGAAGCCGAGCGTAGCCGAGGCAGCGCCTCCCGCGAAACAGGAAGCCGCCGTGCAGGCCGAGGCGCAGCCAAAGCCGAAAGCAGTCGAGGCAGCGCCCGCGGTGAAACCGGAGGAGACGAAAATAAAGCAGCCTGCCGAGCAGGCGGCAACTCGGCCTAACCCGGTCGTCGCCGCAGCGCCGGCGGCAAAGCAGGACGTCGCCCAGCCAAAGCCGGAGGCCAAGCCAGTTGCGCTGCCGAAGATGCCTGCGGAAAAGGCGAAGGTTGAGAATGCGGTCGTCTTCCGGATCGACGGAAAGGACAAGCAGGGCAAAGCTGCCGCTTTCGATTTCATTATTTTGTCGAACGACTATGCCTGGGCGAGTGGAAGCGCGAACCGGGTTACCGCGAACGGAAAGCTTGTCCCGGAGGCAGACGCGGCTAATCGCATTCTTGCTCCGAAAGTGCGCGAGGCTCTCGCCGGCGCCAGCGATCTTATAGCCGTCGGGCTTGCCTCGAAGGATGGAGTTCGCTCCGAGGAGGAAGCGCGCGCCCTGGCCCGCTCCAAGACCGTTGCAGGCTGGATCACAAAGGCCGCCAAGCCGGAAACCGGACTTTGGGCGCTGACGCTGGGCCAGTATCAGAAGGCCTGCAAACTGCAGGACGACAAGGATCTGAGCTTCGAACGCCCGGTTCTCTTCGTCGGCGTTCGCTCCAAGGCGGAGGGCGCGAACCTGCAGGAGGCCCTGGCGAACGCCCTTGGCGGTCACGATAATCTGCCGAGCCGCGACTGCTATTCCCGCTTCGACATTGAGAAAATCCGCTAGTACAGCCCGAGGCAAGTTCGCACTCACTTCGCCGCACGCTCTCAAGCGAACTTGCCTCGGATAAGCTGTACGAGAATCAATAGGTTGCTAGTACGCCTTATCCGCGGGAAGTCCTGCCAGCGCCCGCAGCAAGTGGGTCAGGACTTCCCGCGCGGCGTACTAGCGTGGCGTCTCGCAATTGCCTGCTAACTTCGTGCTAGCTCTCAGAGGCAATTGCGAGAGAAGCAAACTTCGCCAACTGGCCAACGGATTGTCATTGCAGGCGCCGCTTGCTCCGCTTCGTCATCCGGGAAGCCGCTTGCGGCTATCCGGAATCGCAAAAAATCAAGCGGTTCAGTCTATTACGGTCCCGGATAACGCTTCGCCTTTCGGGGATGACGGCGGCGGCAATCCGCAGGCGCGCCCGGCAAACTCTGCTTAGCCCGGAACCGAAAGCGCAAGAGCCGCCGCGAGCGAGCGGCTCTTTTCAACAGCCCGCCTTCTTCCCACCCTCGTCATCTCCCTGAAATGCGGCTATGGCACGGGCTCGATCCATCGCGGATCTCCCCACTTTTGCCTGCTGAGTCGTTCATGGATGTTCTGCCGAGGGTCCTCGCGGGCCTGCAAACCTGGAAGCTGGTTCTGATCGCCGCCCTTGTCGGCGCTCTTTCCGTCTTCGCGATGGCGCCATTCCTCGTTTGGCCCATCATGTTCGTCACATTCCCTGTGCTGATCTGGTCGCTCGACGCGGTAGCTTTGCGAGGCGACGATCTTGCTCCCCTGAGTTCCTACCGCAAGCGCGTCCTGAACGCGGCCGCGGTCGGATGGGGCTTCGGCTTCGGCTATTTCCTTATGAGCACCTACTGGATCGGCTACGCCTTCTATGTCGATGCCGAGCGTTATGCCGCCCTGATGCCGTTTGCGGTGGCCAGCCTTGCCGCGGCGCTTGGCCTGTTCTACGCGGCAGCAGGCGCACTTTCCGCCGCGCTGTGGCGGCGCGGATATGCGCGCATCGCCGGGTTCGTACTGGCATTTTTCTGCGCGGAGGCCGCTCGCGGCTATCTGTTCACAGGGTTCCCCTGGAATCTGTTCGGGGAGGGCGTCGCCGCCAATGATGCGCACATGCAACTGGCGGCTTACGTCGGCATATACGGGCTGACGCTCGCGGCGCTCTTCATCTTCTCGGCGCCGGCGGCCGCCATCTCAGCGCAGCAAGCTCGCTTCGGCCGGTTGTGGACCCCGATTTTCCTGGCCGTTTTCGCTTTGTCGGCTAGCTACGTGTTTGGAAGCTATCGCCTCCGTGAGGTCGCTGGCGAAGTGGAAGGCACGCGCGTGCGGATCGTGCAGCCGAATATTGCGCAGGCCGACAAGTGGAAGCCCGAGAACCGGAGCTGGATCTTCGAGCGGGCGCTGGAACTGAGCCGGAACGGGACGAGCGGCGAAGACATCTCCAACTTCACCCATGTCATCTGGCCCGAGTCATCGGTGCCGGTGCTTTTCGGCTTCAACGGCGGGATTTTCAGTCCACAGGTGAGGGACCGTCTCGCGGCGACAATTCCACAAGACGTGAGCCTCATCATTGGGGCCGAGCGCGCCGAAGGCGAGCAACTAGCTCAGGGCGGCTATCGCTTCGATCGCATTTTCAACAGCTTATTCGTGGTGGGGGAAGGCGCGAAAATAAGCGCCATCTACGACAAAACCCATCTTGTCCCCTTTGGGGAATATGTGCCTCTCCAAAACGTTTTAACTGCAATTGGGTTTCGAGCGTTTTCTCATCGATTGGATGGCTTTCAGGCAGGCTTTAACAAGGCTTCGATCATGCATACGCCGCGCGCCCCAGCTTTCCTTCCTTTGATCTGCTACGAGATTATCTTTCCGGGGCGGGTGGAAAATGAAACAAAACGGCCTGCGTGGCTCGTCAATGTAACTAATGATGCTTGGTTTGGCGCATCAATTGGGCCTTATCAGCACCTCTACCAGGCTCGCATCCGCGCTGTGGAAGAAGGCTTGCCGGTGATGCGGGCGGCAAATACCGGAGTCTCCGCAGTTATCGACCCATTTGGCCGCATTCTTGACCAATTAGATCTCGGCAGAGCTGGGGCGCTCGACCACGGGTTGCCACGCGCACTACCGGTAACCTTTTATGAAAAAACGCGGCTACCTGTATTTATTGTATTATTTCTCTTTCCACTTGAAATTTATCTGGTTATGGTTGCAACTATGAAAGTTGGTTGATTCTATTTTTACGAGTGGTCGAGTGATTTTTTCGTTTGTGTAGAAACTGTTTCCCAAATGTTTGAATAATGTACTGCTTTTAAGATAAGAAGATGCTTGACGGCTCGTACATGCGTAACTACAACTTTTAGGTAGTGGTAATTGGTTATGCGGCTTCGTACGCACAACTTTAAGATGGCGGGAAGAGATGGGGCGGAACATGGGCATGGTGGAGTCTCCGGTGTCTATATTGGCAGATCGCGAAGAACTTTATGAAACGACGGGGCGCAAGCCGAACCCGGTCGATGTGCATGTTGGCAGCCGCGTGCGATATCGGCGCATGATTATCGGCATGAGCCAGGAAAAGCTGGGTGAGAAAATGAATCTCACATTCCAGCAAATCCAGAAATACGAAAAGGGCACCAACCGCATCGGTGCGAGCCGTCTTTTCCAGCTTTCCAAAATACTGGAAGTTCCGGTCGGCTACTTTTTCGAGGATGCTTTTGCGAACAGCGCGCCTTCGCACGCAATGCACGGATTGCACGAGCCGGAACAGGAAGGATATCTTCTCGACTTCCTGAACTCGCGCGAAGGCCTGGATCTCAACAAGGCATTCGCCAAGATCCAGGACCCGAAGGTGCGGCGCCGCGTCATCGACCTCGTAAGGGCCTTGTCAGAAGAAAAACCTGAGGCTAAGGAAGGCCAGCCGGGAATCCAAAACGATCTCGGCTAACGTGGCTCAGGCCACGTTCCCCCTAGAACTTACACAGATTGGAACGAGCCTGTGTCTCGCAAAAACTATCTTTTTACCAGCGAGTCCGTATCGGAAGGCCATCCCGATAAGGTCTGCGATCAGATTTCCGACTCGATTGTTGATCTCTACCTCTCTGCCGATCCGCACTCGCGTGTGGCGCTGGAGACACTCGCAACGACAAACCGCGTCGTGCTCGCCGGAGAGGTTCGCGGCCCGTCCGGTATAGACGCCGATAAGCTCGTCAAGACTGCGCGCGAGGTGATTCGCGATATCGGCTACGAGCAGGCCGGTTTCGATTGGCGCAAAGCCGAGATCGATTGCTATGTGCATTCCCAGTCGGCGGACATTGCGCAAGGCGTCGACGCGTCTGGAAACAAGGATGAAGGCGCTGGCGACCAGGGCATCATGTTCGGCTATGCCTGCCGTGAGACCGAAGGCTACATGCCTGCGCCGATCTACTACGCACATCGCATTCTGTTCGAGATGTCGAGGCTGCGTCACTCCGGTCAGCTTCCCGAGCTTGGACCCGATGCGAAAAGCCAGGTCACTCTCTACTATGAGAATGGCAAGCCGGTTCGCACGACCTCGGTCGTTGTCTCGACGCAGCACGGCGAGGACGTAAGCCAGGAGCGCGTCCGCGACGTCGTCGGCAACATCGTCACCGAAGTCTTGCCGAAAGGCTGGATGTGCTCCAAGGACGAGTTCTACGTCAATCCGACGGGGCGTTTCGTCGTCGGCGGCCCCGATGGCGACGCGGGCCTGACGGGGCGTAAGATTATTGTGGATACCTACGGCGGCGCTGCGCCGCACGGTGGCGGGGCTTTCTCGGGCAAGGACCCGACGAAGGTTGACCGCTCGGCGGCCTATGCGGCCCGCTATGTGGCCAAAAACGTCGTCGCGGCCGGGCTCGCCGACAAGTGTTGCCTGCAACTCGCCTACGCGATTGGCGTCGCGAAACCGCTATCGATTTATGCAGACCTTCATGGCACGGGCCGCGTGGACGAAAGCGTGCTCGAACAGGTCATCGGTGACATTATCGATCTCAGCCCGCGGGGCATCCGCGAGACGCTGGGCCTGAGCCGTCCGATCTACCGGCGCACAGCAAGCTACGGCCATTTCGGTCGCGCGCCCGAAAAAGATGGCGGGTTCTCGTGGGAACGCCTCGATCTCGTGGACGCGTTGAAGGACGCGCTCAACTGATAGGCGAGGCGAGAGCCGGCGTCTCCGAACCGCTTCACAGCGGTTCGGCCGCTCCTGAGCGGTGGCTCCGGTCTTTCGGCCGGACAAAGGGGCGAAAGCTCTCGCAACACCAGTCGCAGTTGCTGGCTGAGGTTCTTCCGGCCCTCAGGCTCGATATGGGCCGGGAGTTTCGCCCGGAGGAACTGGCGAGCGCTTTTTTCGAGCCAGTCAGTGAAGTCTGGCTCGAAATCGGCTTCGGCGCGGGCGAGCACCTCATCTGGCAGGCGGAGCACAATCCGCATGTTGGCCTGATCGGCGCGGAGCCCTACGTGAACGGCGTCGTGTCTGCGCTCACGGCGCTGGAAACCAGAAAGCTCGGCGGCCGGATCAAAATTCATCCCGAGGATGCCATCTCACTCCTGAACTGGCTTCCCGATGCGAGCCTTTCTCGCGCCTTCGTGCTTTTTCCCGACCCCTGGCCGAAAAAGCGCCATCGCGAGAGGCGGATCTTTTCGCCTGTGCTCCTCGACAAGTTCAGCCGCTTGCTGCGTCCCGGCGCGGAACTCCGCTTCGCCTCGGATATTGCAGACTATGCCGAGGCGGCCATTGAGCATGCAGCGGGCCACGCCGATTTCGAGGTGGCGCAGGTCTTTACCTCCGCAAATCGGGAAGCGGCGCCAGACTGGCCCATCACACGCTATGAAAGGAAGGCGAGCAAACAGGGCCGCTCGTCTACGTTCATTTCTATCCGGCGCTTATAGCGTTAAGCCCTGATGGTTAACGGCCTTACTTCCGGCCTGGATTTTACGCCCCCAAAATACCGGAAAATAGGAAAAGCCCGCGTTCGCATGACACAGATCTCAGCTCAACCCTTTGATAACGATCAGTTTTCCCGCCCCAGCCGGCAGGGTTAACGGATTGTATTTTTGGACGGAAGTGGGCGCGGAAAAGCCGGTTAAATATAATGTGTTAACGAGCGGGGCGCCTTTCGCGGGCTTGGCGGCGCATGCACTCTGTGAAAGTTATCCAATTATATCAATGGCTTAAAGGCGTTTACCTCTCGATAAGGCGCTTTCTTCTACGATGTGCGGTCAAACAAAGGCCCGGGGACAGCTCATCATGATTTGGTCCAAATGTTTTGCCGGTCGGCATCAGACAATGAGCTTGGAAAAGAGACGGGCTACCTCCGCATAGGTCTCCCGAAGCCGGGCTTCCAACTGGCCCAGGTCCGGCTCGCCTGTGGCATGAAGCAGCAGAGCAATCAGGTCGCGGGGCGCATCCTTGGGATCGAAGCCGCCTTCCGTGCAGAGCCTCACGATCTGGCTGATGTCCTGATAAAGCGCTGAGGCTTTCAGGAGCGCATCCCCGTCCTGCGCGCTCAGAAATCCCGCCGCCATCAGCTTGCTGAGAGCATTCGAAGTATTCTGATCGAGAATGCCAGGCGCATCCGCCGCATGAACGATCTGAAGGAACTGGGCGATAAATTCAACATCGATCAGACCGCCAAAGTAGGTCTTCGTGCGCCAGATGTCGCGGGTGCCTTTCTCTTTCTCGATCATGGCCCGCATCTCTCGCACATCAGCGGCGGCCTTGAGGCGATCTCTCGGCGTCGTCAGAACCTCCCGGATGATCTGCCGGAGATGCTCGCGAAGGGCAGGCGGGCCTGCGATAGGCCGGGCGCGCGTCAACGCGAGATGCTCCCACGTCCATGCCTCGTTGCGCTGGTAGGAAAGAAAGCCATCGAGGCGAACGGCGACCGGGCCGGCCTTGCCGGAGGGCCTGAGGCGCATATCCACGGGATAAAGCTCGCCTTCGGCGGTGGGAGCGGAAATGGCGCTGATCAGCCGCTGCGTGATGCGCGCATAGTGCTGAGAAGCCTGCGGCGCGGATCGCGGCGCGTCGTAGATCACGATGAGGTCCACATCCGACGAAGCTGTCGTCTCGTGTCCGCCGAGCTTTCCCATCGCGATGACGGCGGGCGCGGGGAGGGCGCCGCCATACTGAGCCTGAACGGCGTCGAGCAGGCTTTCGATAATGGCTTCGGCGACAACCGAATAGGATTCTCCGGCCTGCTGAGGGCTAAGCTGCCCCGAAAGAAGTTTCACCCCGATCAGGAACATCTGCTCCTGGCCCGCAGTGCGCGCGCGGTTGAGCTGATCCTCATACGCACCCGCATCCATGATTCTCCTGCCGAATGTGGCGGCGCAGGTCCTCATCGGTGGGTTTCTCGCCCAAATGGCCGGGGTCGAGGATGGCGTCCATGATCCGCCTGTGCCGCGTGAGGAGCCGCGCGAGCCTTGGCGCGGACCCCATAATCTGGGCGATCAGCCGTAACAGTCCGGGATTTGTTCGCAGCATCGCGAAAAGCTGAAGTGCTGTTGGAACCTCGCTCAGGAATTTGTCGAAGGTCGAAAGAGCAAGGTCCGGGTCGCCCGTGTGGCCGAGAGCTTCAAGCAGCGCCGGCGTGAACTCGGTGAGGTTCTCGCGGGCACGGGCGCTTCGCATCGCGGGGTAGCGTCCGTAGTGCCAGCCCTTGATTGCCGCGATAGCGGCCGGGGCGTTCCTGAAGCCGAGCTTCGTAAGGGTCTCCGACGTTGAGGGGTCGTCCGCGTCGCCGGTAAAAACGAGGTTCCCGCCTCGCGAGGTGGTCAGTTCGGGAACGCTTTCGAACAGCGCCGCGTAATGCTTCTGCACGGTTTGCAGCGTTTGGCGAAGGTTACGCTCGAAATCCTCAAGCTGCGAATAGCCCGCAAACCGGGCAAATTTCGTAAGCTCTGGAGGCGAAGAGGGAAGCGTATGCGTCTGCTGGTCTGCCATCATCTGAAGGCGGTGTTCGAGGCGCCGCAGATACCGGTATGCTGCGCTCAGATCGTCGCGCACCTTCGGGCTGATCCAGTCGTAATCGGTGAGACGGCGGAGCGCCTCAAGCGTCTGCGGCGAGCGGAGTGCGCGCTGGCGTCCACCCGCGATGAGTTGCTGCGATTGGACGAAGAACTCGATCTCGCGAATGCCGCCGCGCCCGAGCTTCAGATTGTGCCCTGCGACGGCGATTTGCCCGTGACCCTTCGCAGCGTGGATTTGCCGCTTCATGGCGTGGATGTCGGCGATGGCGTTGTAGTCGAGATATTTGCGCCAGATGTAGGGGCCAAGCGTGTCGAGGAAAGCTTGTCCTGCGGCGATGTCTCCGGCCACGGGCCGCGCCTTGATCATCGCGGCGCGCTCCCAGTTCTGACCGCGGCTCTCATAGTAGCGGAAGGCGGCCTCGGTTGAGATGGCCGCTTGCGTCGAGCCGGGGTCGGGACGCAAGCGCAGATCGGTGCGGAAGACGTATCCATCCGCCGTGCGCTCTTGCATGATGTGGACCAGATCGCGGGTCAGGCGGACGAAAAAAGCGCCCGGATCAACACGCGAAGCGAGCGGCGCGACTTCGCGATCGAAAAAGATGATGAGATCGATATCGCTTGAGTAATTCAGTTCGTGCGCGCCGTACTTGCCCATTCCGAGCATGATCAGGCCGCTGTGCTTCTCGGGAGCAGCGGGGTCCGGCGGACGAAACTGTCCCGCTTGCGCCGCCCGCATCAGTAGAAAGCGCACGGCAAGGCCCAGGAACAGATCGGCGGCCTCGCTCAGCCTGCGGGTCACCTCCTCCACCGTCCAGACATCGCCGAGATCGGCAAGCGCGATCAGGAACGCGACCTCGTTTTTCGCCTGCCGCAGGATGCCCATGAGGTCGCGCTGTGTGGCTGCTGCTGCCTGCTCGCGTGCCCGGGCTAGGATCTCGGTAAACCGCTTGTCCGGGGAGTTCTCTGACGAGTGGCCTCAAGCCGCCGGGGCTCACGTTCCGCCAGCCCGAAAAGAAAGGAGGAACCGGCAAAAACGCCGCTTAGGAAGTGTGAGGTCCGTTCGGAAAGGCCGCCGATCGGGGCTCCGTTTCGGTTGGCCGCCGCGAAGACCCTTTCCAGCGCCGCGCGGCCCGTTCCGGCATTATCGTCGAGCGGCGCCGCCTGAAGACGGTCTTCGAGCGAGGGGGGATCAGCTTGCATGGCTGAGCAGCGTTTGAACTTTGACCTCGGCCGCCGCCTTCGTTGCGGGAAGATTTTTCTTCAGTCTGAGGCGGATCCGCAACCCTGGCTCATTATCCTCCAGCGACACAGATCCATCGTGCAGCCTCGCTACCGCAGCAACCAGGCTGAGGCCCAGCCCGCTTCCAGGGATGGACCGGCTCGGCTGAAGACGCACGAATCGCTGGAGAACCCGCTCGCGATCCTTCTTCGGGATGCCGGGGCCGCAGTCGGAAATCACGATGTCCACACTGTCCTCCTTGTCTTCGAGCCCGATGACCACGTCCGAGCTGTTTTGCGCTCTCGGCGGATTCTGTCTTGGACGCCGGAAGAGCATACTTGATCGCATTATCGAGAAGGTTTGCGAGCGCCTGGCCGATAAGGTGTTTCTCTCCCGCCATCATGACATCGCCCGCGCAAGCGAGCTTTAAGGAAAGCCCGCGCTCCTCGGCGGCGGGTTCGTAGAGGTCGGCCACATCGCGGATCAGGGCGCAGATATTGAGCGGGCCGAAGGACTCCGACCGGGAGCCTGCTTCGAGCCGCGCAATGCTGAGGAGCGCGTCGAAAGTCTGGATCAGCGTGTCGGCATCCTCGATCACCGAGCCCAAGGCTTCCGCGAGCTTTTCCGGGGAGCGGCTGGATTGCAGCGCCCGCTCGGCCCTTGTCCGCAGGCGGTGGAGCGGCGTCTTCAAATCATGGGCGATGTTATCCGAGACATTCTTGAGCCCCGCCATGAGGTCCTGGATGCGGTCCAGCATAGCGTTCAGGTTCTGGCTCAGCCGGTCGAACTCGTCGTTGCGTCCCGTGACGGGAATGCGCTGCGCGAGGTTGCCCTGCATGATGGAGCGGGCGGCGTTGGAAGCCGCGTCTACCCTGCGCAAGACTCGCCGGCTCACAATGACGGCGCCCGCGATTCCGATAACGATGATAAGCGCATATCCGAGAACGAGAGCCGTTCTCAAGAGCCGCTTCAGGGCTTCCTGGCTTTCGATGTCGCGAGCGACGAGGAGATGAAGATCGCCGGGGAGGCGGGCCACGATCCCGAAAGCCGGGCGCTCGCTCTGAGCGCTTCCGGGCTTGCGGTAGGAGAACTGAGCCGCGCCTTGCGTTTCCCACAGATCGGAGGCGACGCTGTTGAGGTTGCCCGCAAGCAATCTGCCCTTGGCGTCGGTGAGAAGGTAAAGCGCGTTATCGGACGGAGTTGAATGCTCCGAGATCGCATTGACGAGGGTTGGCAGGCCGCCCTCATGATAACGCGCTATGAGGAAATCGTAATCGCTCTGCACGGCAATCTCCGCCTCGTGGCTGAGAAATCCGAGCATGGCGATGTTGACATAAATGAAGACGGCGGCAACGGCGGCGCAGAACAACGACACATACGTTCCGAAAAGCCGGAAAGGCGACGCGAGTATCAGGCGCGGGATAGTTCTTACAAAGTCAACGGTGGTCATCGCGGATCATGTAACCCGCGCCCCGCACCGTTTCCAGAAGCGGTTTGCTTTGCCCTTTGTCGATTTTACTGCGCAGCCTCGAAATATGGACGTCGATCACATTGGTCTGCGGGTCGAAATGATAGTCCCACACATTTTCCAGGAGCATGGTGCGCGTTACGACCTGACCCGCGTGGCGCATCAGATATTCGAGCAGCCTGTATTCCCGAGGCTGCAGGAGAATGGTTTCTCCGCCGCGCGTCACCTTGTGCGAAAGGCGGTCGAGCACGAGGTCGCCGACGATGTAGGTCGTAACGGCTCCTTCCGATGGCCCCCTCCGCGCGAGCGCTTCGACCCGTGCAACCAGTTCCACGAGAGAATAGGGCTTCGGCAGATAGTCGTCTCCGCCGGCTCTGAGGCCTTTGACCCGGTCATCGACAGCGCCGAGCGCGCTCAGGATCAGCACGGGTGTGCGGTCGCCACGCGCGCGAAGGCGCTCCACGAGCGACAATCCATCGAGCCTTGGCAGCATCCTGTCTACGATCAGGACGCCGAATGTCGCAGAACCTGCCAGTTCGAGACCCGTTTCGCCATCCCCGGCAATTTCGGTTTGGTAACCGGCCTCACTCAGCGCTTTTGCGAGGAAATCCGCCGCTGTGCGGTCATCCTCAACGATCAGAACTCGCATGCGAGCACCATTCCGGAGTGAAATAAGCCAGCGCACCGGGCAAGGGCTTTCTGCCCTCGCCCGGCGAGTAACTAATGCTTGCGCTTTTGCGCATTCTTGTTGGTATCGTCGTCCTTGTCGCTATCGGGTTTGCCATCGGGTTTGCCCTCTATCGGAAGGGCAAGGAAACGCTGCTGATCGCGGCTGCGCACCTGAAGGAGAACATTCTTCCGGCCTTTTTCGCGCGCTTCCCGGATGGTATCCGACACGTCATCGGGGGTGGAGACTGTCTTGCCGTTGACCTCGATAATGACGTCGCCACGCCTCAAGCCCTGATCGGCGGCTTTCGAATTGGGGTCGACGCTCGAGACAGCGACGCCTTCCTTCGATTTGCTCCCGGGGAATTCCGGCGCAGGCACCAGCGTCAAGCCCAGGTCTTCAAGTTCCTTTCCGGCCTCGTTTTCTTCGTTGCCGCCGCCGCTAAGCGCCGCGACCTTATCGTTGTTCGGAAACTCGCCGAGTGTGACGGTGACTTCGCGCTCCTCGCCGTTGCGGAAGATATGCAGGTGGGCGTCCGAACCGGGAGGCAGGGCCGCAACCGTCCTGGCAAGCTCACGCGAATTCGTGACGGGCTTTCCATTCACCTGCTGGATGATGTCGCGTGCCTTCAGCTCCGATTTCGCGGCTGGGCCCTCCGACAGAATCTTTGCAACAAGTGCGCCCTTCGCTTCCTTGAGACCCTGGCTCTCGGCGATGTTCTCGTCCACATTCTGGATCTGAACGCCGAGCCATCCGCTGCTGACCTTGCCCTGGTCCTTCAGCTTTTGCACTACGTCGCGGGCGGTGGAGGCCGGGATTGCGAATGCAATGCCGACGCTGCCTCCGCTCGGGCTGTAGATGGCGGTGTTTACGCCGATGACCTTGCCATTGAGATCGACGGCGGGGCCGCCGGAATTGCCGCGGTTCACGGCCGCGTCGATCTGCAGGAAGTCATAAGGCCCGGACCCGATGTCGCGGCCGGATGCGGAGACGATGCCGGCCGTCACTGTGCCGCCGAGGCCAAAGGGGTTGCCGACCGCAAGCACCCAGTCGCCCACGCGAGGCGGCGCATCCTCAAATTCGAGCCAGGTGTTGAACTTCTTCTTCGTATCGATCTTGAGAAGCGCAATGTCGGTGCGGCTATCGCTGCCGATGATCTTGGCTTTGTACTTCTCTTCGTTCTCGAAGGTGACCTCGATTTCATCGGCTTTGTCGGCAACGTGATGGTTGGTCACGATATAGCCGTCCGAGGAAATCAGAAAGCCGGAGCCTTGTGCCCGTGTCGGCCGCCGCTCAGGCTGGCCATGCTTGAACTGGTCGAAGAAATCGCGAAGCGGGGAGTCCGGGGGCAGATCGGGAATGGGGAAATCGTGGCTGGAGACATCGCCAACGGCACCGCGGGACTTCACATTGACGCTTACGACGGCTGGCCGGACCTTGTCGGCGAGATCGGCAAAAGACGCTGGCGCGAAGTTCGGACCGCGCGTCTCCTGCGCGGCGGCGCTCACGTCGGCAAAAAGCGTGACCGCAGGAATCCCGGCAAGGAAACTGGCGCTCAATAAACCTGCCCCAACGATGGCACCCGCCGGCCGGAATCGCCGCCTTGGCCAAGTCGTGGCTCTATCATCCTGGAATCGTCCGGATGCCATCAGCTTCGTACTCCCCTAAATCGATTGTTCGTGGTGATCATATAAGAAAGCGAATGTTACAGACCACTTGCCGTTGAATTAAAAAGTGGTAAGGCGAGGGCTTTTACCCCGTCTTTCTCCAAAGGCAGTTCTTGATTTGCCGTACCGGCTTCCTACGCCGTTTCCCAGCCAATAGCTTCGCAATTTCAGGGGCTTGAGTTGCACGGCGGTTCGCGGCGCGAGCGTTTGGAACAGGCTTTCAAGGCCAGCGTTGCCATGGTGATCAGTACGAGGAGTCACCATGACAATTGAGATCGAGCCGCATTCCGATACGCAGCGTCCCGATGATGTTCGCCGGCGCTTGCTCTTGGGCGGGCTCGCAGGAGCAGCTGCATTCGCGATGTCCAACACCGTGCAGGCCCAGGAAAAGGCGACAAGCGCAAAGCCGATCAAACAGGGGAGGGGAAGCCAACTCACCGGAAATGTTGCAGTCATCACGGGGGCGGCCCGCGGCATTGGCCGGGCCATTGCGGTCGAAATGGCCGCCAATGGCGCAGATATCGCCTCTATCGACATTTGCGGCTTCGTGAATATGAGGTAACAGGCGGGGACAGCGCCAAGGATGTCTAGCGGCACGCGCAAAACGGGTCTGAGCCCGCCTCGCACATATTTTACGAAGGCAAAAAAGAAAACGGCGCGGCAATCGCTTGCCGCCTGTTGTGTGAGGAGAAAAAGCTATATAGTCGTGCGACGTCGACGGATGAGTTGATCGGCTGGCCGGCTCGGCAAACGGCGTGAGTGGGGGGATTGAATGGGCCTGTCAAACGACACGACGGACCGGAAGATGATGGCCCGTTGTATCGAGCTGTCCGCCATGGCAGTTAAAGAAGGCGAATATCCGTTCGGCTCCGTTATTGCCCTTGATGGCCAGATCATCGCGGAGGCGACAAATCGCACGATGCGCGAGAACGACGTATCCCGTCACGCAGAGGTGATTGCGCTCACTCAAGCACAACAGGCGGTCGGGCGGGCGAACCTTCACCGGGCGACGCTTTACAGCAACGTGGAGCCGTGTGCGATGTGTTCCTACTGCATCCGTGAAGCCTGGGTGGGGCGTGTCGTCTATGCGCTGACATCGCCGATCATGGGCGGCGCAACCAAATGGAGCATTCTCAGGGACCAGGATATTTCCAGCCGCGTTCCGATCTTCGGCCCGGCGCCTGAGGTCGTGAGCGGCGTCCTCGCGCGCGAGGTGCAGGACGCCTGGCGCGCATGGAATCCGTTGGCGTGGGAGATGGTGCGGCTGCGCGGCGTTTTGACGGCTCCCGAAGAGCCACAAGAAGCCCCAGTTCAGGTGCTCGCGCGGCACCGGATGTCGGCGTGGCACCACGCGGTCTTCGCCTTCATGAAGCTTTCGAGGAAGCCGAGGCCCGTACCGGTTCCGGCGCGGCAACAAGAGGTGGAACCATGAGCAACAGTGCTGGATCGGCGATGACCGCTCAAGAGGCGGCGAGCGACGCAGGCGGAACCTTGCTGCAGAGGCATGCGCGGCCCCAGGGTCTTTTTAGAAGGGCTTTGCGCAATACTCTTCACTTTTTGTCCTATCATTTCGTGCTCAGCCGGCCGAAGACGCAGGTGTCGAGGGCGGCGGGTTTCCGGCTGACGGTGCCTCCCACCGTCTTCCATCCGGGTTATTTCATCAGCAGCGAAGCCTACGCGAAGTTTGTTGATGGTCTCAACCTGTCCGGCATGACGGTCGTCGATGTCGGAACAGGCTCCGGGATTATCGCCCTTGCCGCGGCGCGGGCAGGGGCGAGCACGGTGATCGCCACAGACATCAACCCGAATGCCGCTGTTGCCGCGGCCGAGAATGCCGCGGCGAACGGCCTCAAAGGGAAGGTGAGGGGGCTTTGCTGCAATCTTCTCGAAGCGATTGAGGCGAAACCCGTCTTCGATGTGATCATGTCGAGCCCGCCGAAGCATGCGGGCGAGCCGAAGGATCTGGCGGACGCAGGCTGGCACGCGGGCCCAGGCAACAAAAACATCCTCAATCTTTTCGAGCAGGCGCGAGAGAGACTGAAGCCGGGCGGCCGTATCTATCTCATGCTATCCTCAGATTCCGACCTCGACATGTATGGCAAAGCCATCGCCAAGGCCGGCTTTAAGGCGCGGCTCGCTTTCGAGCACTCGATCATGTTCGAAATCTTTTCCGCTGTACGAACTTACACTATAAAAAAAACCCGGTGCGGTCCATGTGAGACCACCCCAGGCTTTTTGCTCAGCCGGGCGCTAGAACCCGAATAGATGGACGTAAACCGCTATTGCCCGTGCCCGTCGACGGCCCCTGCCGCTTTTGTCAAGAGCGCCGCCATGTATTGCGAAGGCGTCTGGCCGGCGGCATCCGCCATCTCACGCAAAGAACGATAAGCCGCGGGCGAAAGCGGAACCTGAGCGAGGACCGCCGTTTCCTGTGGCCCGACATCCCAGCTGAGTTGCCTGGTTACGATGGAAGCAAATTTCCGCACGTCATCCCGCTTCTCCTGCTCGGTCAGCGAGGGTGCGTTTGCCACAAGCGGGCAGTAGGCCGCCATGATCGCGTCGATGAGAGCCGAGTAGGAAATGCCCGGCTTCTGCGCCTTCAGGGACGCGCCCATCTCGTCGATTTCGTTGACGAGGTCGATATAGGTTCCTTTCGTGAGAAGGCGCTTTTGGGAAGAGGACAGCGTGTAAGTCTCTTTGCCCGGCTCAGGGCACGCGATCGCAGCGGCCTGTTCATAGGCGGCAACGGTAAGGGCGCAGATACAAACAACTCTCGTGATCGTCGAAGCGAACATTGGGCCACTCCGTGGAAAAAAGGTATCATTTTGCTTCGCGGCTGGTTCTTGAAGCGCCAGATAAAACAGTAGTGCATGTGTTTTGTTCTGGGCAAGCGGCTTGACAAGAAGCCATGCCAAAAGGCACGCACTTTGGACAGCCATTGCCGGAGGGCCGCGTATGACAGCCAGTTTGCAGAACCTAATCGACGCCGCGTTCGAAGACCGCCAGAACATAAAGGTGGGGCAGAAGGGCGAGATCGCCGAGGCGGTCGAGGCGGCGCTCGCGCTTCTCGACAGCGGACAGGCGCGCGTCGCCGAGAAAAGGCACGGTCAGTGGGTCGTGAATGCCTGGCTGAAGAAGGCGGTGCTTCTGTCGTTCCGGCTGAACGACAACCGCATCATGGGGCCAGCCATCGGGGCTGCCGTTGCGGGGCCGACATCTCCGGGGCCGTGGTGGGATAAGGTTCCCACAAAATTTTCAGGCTGGGCGGAAGACAGGTTCCGTGCTGCGGGCTTTCGTGTCGTGCCGGGCGCGGTGGTGCGCCATTCGGCTTACATCGCGCCCGGCGCCGTCCTCATGCCGTCCTTCGTCAACGTCGGCGCCTATGTTGGCGAAGGTACAATGGTCGATACCTGGGCGACCGTCGGCTCCTGCGCGCAGGTCGGCAAGAACTGCCATCTATCGGGCGGGGCGGGGATCGGCGGCGTGCTGGAGCCGCTTCAGGCAAGTCCCGTCATCATCGAGGATAATTGCTTCATCGGCGCGCGCGCCGAGGTGGCCGAGGGCGTGATCGTCGGCGAAGGCTCGGTGCTCTCCATGGGCGTCTATCTCGGGCAGTCGACGAAGATCATCGATCGCGCCACGGGCGAAGTTCTTTATGGGCGCGTGCCTCCCTTCTCGGTTGTCGTGTCCGGCGCGATGCCGGGCAAGCCGCTTCCGAATGGCGACGCCGGCCCGTCCCTCTATTGCGCGGTCATCGTGAAGCGCGTCGACGGCCAGACGCGTGCGAAGACTTCGATAAACGAACTGTTGCGCGACTGACACGGTTGAAGTGCCGAACACATGCTATCCCAGCGCTGGACGGAGGGACCACATGAGCTGGGGCGACATCTTCTTCGGATTCCGGGGGCGTATAAACCGCAAGACTTATTGGGCCGGGAGCGTGGCTGTGGGTGTCGCGGGCTTTCTTTTCGCTGCTCTGCTTGCGTATCTGGCGACGGGAAACCCTTTAGCGCCGGAAGTCTGGGAGCGGCCCGCGGATCAGAGTAACGTCTGGGGCCCGGTCTGGCTCGCCTATTTCGGTTTCCTTGTCTGGCCCTCCACCGCGCTCGCGGTGAAACGCCTCCATGACCGCAACCGCCCTGCCTGGATCTGGTATATCTCCTACTGCCTGGCGCTTGCCTTGTCTCTCATGCCGCTCCAGGCATCGCTTGGGGCGGAGCAGAACACCCCATTCAGCTTCCTCGGCTTTCCGCCCGAAGTCTTCTTAACTTTGCTCTCGGTCCTGGTCATTGTGCTGGCGTTTTTGAGCGGATACATCTTCTTCGAACTTGGCGTGTTGCGCGGAGCGCCCGGGCTGAACATTCACGGGGAAGACCCTCTCCCGCCCGATTATTACGGCGGCGATTACAATTTCTGGAGCTGGATGCTTGCCCTTGAAGGCCGCATCAGCCGCTCGAAGTGGTGGCTCGGCATGTTTGTTCTGGTCAGCGTCATGATCGTGCTGTCCTTCGTGACCGGGCTCGTCCTGAACAGCATCATGGCGGGTCATCCCGAGCTTCAACAGAACATGAACAATCCGGAATGGTTCAACAGCAAGGAGGCGGAGCCGGTGATTTCGAGCCTAGGCCTGTGGATGATCGGTCCGGTCCTCGTCGTATCGCTTGTGATGTGGAGCCTGCTCGCTCTCGGCGTGAAGCGTCTTCATGACAGGGGGCTGAGCAGCTGGCTCATTTTGGTCGTCGTCCTGCCGTTCCTTGGCGCAATCGTCGCTCCGTCGCTCGCAGCGGAGTTCAATCTTGGCGAGAATGTCGTCCGCTTGGCGTTCCTGCTTCTAACGGCATCCATTATCTGGAGCATTCTCCAGTTCGGCATTCTGAAGGGGGAGACAGGCCCGAACGAGCATGGCCCTGATCCGCTCGCGGGCTAGGCCAGACATGGATCGCTTCGCTTTCATCTGGCTTCACTTCGAGGGCCGCATTGGGCGGCGCACGTGGCTACTCTTCGCCCTGTTGATCGCGCTGCTTGAATTTTCAACCGAGCTCATCCTGCGGCGCGCCTTTCACTGGCCCCTTCCGATGGCGGCTGCCGAAAGCCGGCTTCTGCCTGCCTATATGGGCGACGAGATTTCGCTCCTGACGGCGCTGATCTTCCTGTGGCCGTCGATCGCCATCGACATGAAACGCTGGCACGATATCGGCTTGAGCGGCTGGATGGTGCTCATGATCTACGCGCCAGCGGTCGCTTTTTACGGCCTAGCCCTTGCAGGCGTTGGCGGAACCGTAGGTCATCCGGATTCGCGGGTGGCTGCGGCTCTGTATCTCTTCGGCCTTGCCGTTCTGGTTTATTTCATCATCTTGGCTGCAAGGAGAGGCGCGCCGGAGCAGAACCGCTATGGCCCGCCGCCCGTATGAGCCGCGCGCGATCATGACAAATGCACTCGTCCACGCCCAGAACCTGATCCGATGCCGCAGCATTACGCCCGAAGAGGGCGGGGCAATAAGCTATCTGGAAAGAGAGCTTCAGGCCGCGGGCTTCACCTGCCATCGCCTGCCGTTCAGCGAGCGGGGAACGCCAGATGTGGACAATCTTTACGCCCGCATTGGCAACGCGCCGCCTCATGTGTGCTTTGCGGGCCATACCGACGTTGTCGCTCCCGGCGATGAAGAAGCCTGGAAGCATCCGCCATTCGCGGCCGAGATCCATGACGGGATCCTCTATGGCAGAGGCGCCGTGGATATGAAGGGCGCTGTGGCGGCTTCGCTTGCGGCCGCGCTCTTGTTTCTCAGGGAATGCGGCGGCGCCCCCGAAGGGTCGATCAGCTTCCTCCTCACCGCGGACGAGGAAGGCCCCGCCGTCAACGGCACCCGGAAGGTCGTGGACTGGTTGCTCAAGCGCGGCCAGCGCCCCGATTACTGCATTCTGGGAGAATGCACCTCCGAGGCCCAGCTTGGTGATACGATCAAGATCGGCCGCCGGGGGTCTCTCAACGGCGAACTCAAAGTGCGTGGCGTTCAGGGCCACGTCGCCTATCCGCACAAGGCGCGAAATCCTCTGCCGCTCCTGATCGACGCCTTGAACCTCTTGAAGACAAGGCAGCTCGACCAGGGGAGCGCTCATTTTCAGCCTTCAAACTTCGAGATCACCAGCGTCGACACCGGGAACCCGGCCTACAACGTCATCCCAGCGGCCGCCACGGCGCGCTTCAACGTTCGCTTCAACGATCAACATAGCAGCGAGACGTTGAAGGCGTGGATCGAGAGCCAGGTCCAGGCCGCGCTGCTCGATACCGGCGTCGACTATGAGCTGGCATACGAGCCTGCCGCCGAGAGCTTCATCACGGACCCGGGCAGCTTCGTGCAGGAGCTCAGCGCCGCCATCGAGGCGGAAACCCGGCGGAAGCCCATCCTTTCGACAGGCGGCGGGACGTCGGATGCGCGCTTCATCAAGGATCTGTGTCCGGTCGTGGAGGCCGGGCTCTTGAATGCGACCGCACACAAGGTGGACGAATGCGTCCCGCTGGCGGACCTGGACAGGCTCTCGCGGATCTATGCGCGTTTCCTGCGGCTTGCCCTTCCATCGTCATGAGCGTGGCCGGGCGGGTACTTTTCCATAAAATCTTCTTTATGTTGGTTAGCGTGGCCGGAAACTGAACGCCGTATTCATGTCGTGTTCATGCTTATGTGGGCATTCTTAACCCGTCCGATCCCTGTAGGTAAACCATCACGAACCTTTCCTCGGCCTTTTGAGAGGTATGAAATTCAGGGGTTTCATACCTCTCTTAATTTTTATCAGCATTCCCCATAGCCACGCTTGTCAGCACCCCCTCGGCCACTTAGGTTCAGTGCGAGACCGAACCCAACGCAGCCAAAGGAGATAGCCGTGGTATTTCAGTTGCCTGAACTTCCATACGCCTATGACGCCTTGCAGCCCTACATGTCGGCGGAGACGCTGCAATATCATCACGACAAGCATCACCTTGCCTATGTCGAGGCCGGCAACAAGCTGCTTCCCGGGTCAGGGTTCGAAGACAAGAACATTATCGACATCGTGAAAATCAGCTACGGCAGAAATCAGGCGCTCTTCAACAATGCAGGCCAGCACTTCAATCACACGCAGTTCTGGAAATGGATGAAAAAGGGCGGCGGAGGCACCAAGCTTCCGGGCAAGCTTGAGCAGAAAATCGCCAGCGACCTCGGCGGCTACGGGGCGTTCCGCGAGGCGTTAATTGACGCAGGCAAGACGCAGTTCGGCTCAGGCTGGGCCTGGCTCACCTTCAAGGATGGCAAGCTCGAAGTGACGAAAACTCCAAACGGAGAGAACCCGCTTGTTCATGGCGGGACCCCTATTCTTGGCGTCGACGTATGGGAACACTCCTATTACATCGACTATCGTAATGCGCGCCCGAAATATCTCGAAGCGTTCGTCGACAACCTCATCAATTGGGAATATGTCGAGGAGCTTTTCGAACAGACCCAAAGCTAGGTGTCGATCCCAGGGCCGGTGACAACCGGCCCGCCGCTCCGGGCGCCGAGTGGTTCAGGCCAAGAACGTTCGTCTTTTGAACCAACGTCTGCATGGCTTCCAGCCTGACGATAACCTCCATCCTGAGAATAGCCGTCGCTATGTCCCGGTAGAATTTAGCTAGCGGGAGGGGAGAGACATTCAGGGATTCCAGCTTGGCGAGCGTGCTGCTCTGAAGTGCCGGTGGCGCCACACGCTCATCTTTGATGTCGTGCACGGCGAGAAGAACGGTCCGCCGCCTGCAATAAGCGCCGTCGACTAACACGGCCCCATCGAGATAATCCTGCAGGGAGGCGAAAACCTGGCCGTTTCCTCGCTCGCCAGTCAACATACTCAGAAACGTATGCGCTATCTCTTCGAACTTAGAAAGCATGCTTGACTGAAGGCGGCACCCTCCTCCGTCCTCAGTCGTAACTTCTTTTTCATTCATGGGAGATGTTCCGTTTTTGGGCGAAGCTTACCAAGTATGCCATCTCAAGTAAAAATTGCAAAAGATAACGTTCAAAAAATCTTCTGCAATTTGCGAGCCCCATCTCTGGCGGCCCGCCATCTGGATTTACTCCTAAACTTCCGTTACTTAGCGATCATCAAGTTCTTCATTTTCTATCCCCACAAGATCAATAGCCGGCTCAACAACCCCTTTTTCGGGCCTAAGCCGGCGAAAATGTCGCTCCCCCGCGCTTCAAGCCGCAGCTTCTTCGAACTGAGCGACTGTCGGCCTTTGGGGGTCTGGACTGATGCTACGGTGTGATCGTCGAGATGGCGAAAAATGCGCCTGATGTCTTGCTGCTCGCGAGGGACAAAACCTGCCTTCGCGGATTGCGATTTGCCCATCTCAGCCCCCGCGCACCGTTACGCCAATTCTACCGGGATGTCCGCTCACGAAGTGACCAGCCGCGGCGGCAGGCCGCGGAGGAGGCCGGTGAACTTCTCCCATTCGGTCGCCGCCCAGACCTCCGTTGTTGCGTGTCCGAAGGTGCGAATGATGGTGGCGACCTTGGTGGCCGTCTCGATGTCGGGCGCCGTGAAAATATCGACGTAGTCGGCCGGGCCGAGCACGACATAACTCGCCTTCCAGGCAACGCTCGGACAGTTCTTTCTGATGTGATCCATCACCTCGTGGCTGAGGTCGGCCAGCGCGCCTGGAGATTTGAGGCCTTCGTGGCTCAGGCGGGTCAGCATGATGAATGTGGCCATGGTCAAGTTCTCCTTCCCTTAAAAACCTGATGTGAACTAAAATGGCGCCGCCCCGCCAGCCGCTGCACCAATCATTGTGCCGCTGTCAGCTGTTCCTTGAAACCCATTCGCCGCCGATTTTTTCATAGGATCGTTTGACCGCTGCCCATGCGATGCGATGAGCGGCTTCCTCGCGGCGCGGATCGTTGAAGTGGGCGGCGTAGGCGTGATTGAAGGCTTCCCGGTAAATGTCCTGTGCGTGAGGAGGAAGATGGTTCCTCACGGAGGGGAGATCCGCGTTGGTGCTGTAAGGCATCGTTCTCGCGCTCCTCGTTCAGGCACTATCGGCCATGCTCTTCATTCCAGCACGAATGACGCCCCGGCTTCTTTGATTTCCGTCATTGTCCATGAGTGGAGGCGGCTCAGCGGCATGTTTGCGTCCCATTGCGCGCTCAACTCCTTTGCCTTGGTCCCCTGCTTTTGACGAGGATCAAGGAGTGCAATCCCGCTGTATGTGTAATATAATTAAATAATGCCACCGAATAAGGTACAAAAATATAAGGCTTTTGGGCCGTAACCGATTGCAGAAGGAAGCGAATTCTTCGTCCGAAAGAGTTGGGGGAGGGAAATGTTCCAAATCCGCATCCACGGCCGGAGCGGGCAGGGTAACGTCACTGCTGCGGACATTCTTTCTGTCGCGGCATTTATCGAAGGGCGCCATGCGCAGGCCTTCCCGAGCTACGGGACGGAACATATGGGCGCTCCCGTGGTAGCGTTCTGCCGGATCGCGGACAAGGAAATCCGGCTTCGCGAGCCGATCATGGAGCCCGATTGCCTCATCGTGCAGGAGCCGGCCCTCCTCAGGACAATCGACGTCTTTGCTGGTCTGCGGCCGGGCGGCTATCTTATCGTCAACACCAACAAGGCATTTGCTGAGGGTCAAATTCAGGAAATCGCCGATAGCCTGCCGAAGGGGCACGCCGTCGCCATCCCGGCGACGGACATCGCTCGAAAGCAGATTGGCGCGCGGCCGAATGCAGCTCTCCTCGGCGCGTTCGCGGCTGTGACGGGGCTTGTTCGTTTGGAAAGCGTCAAGCGCGCAATCGGGGAGGCTTTCCCCGGGGAGGTCGGAGTGGCTAATATCGCGGCTGCCGAGGAAGCCTACGAGTTTGTGGCGATCCTAGAACGCGCCGCCAGCGCAGCCTGAGGAGCAAGCGATGCTGAAGCAAATCGAAGGGTCGCGCGCCATGGCCGAGGCAATCGCCTTGTGCCGGCCGGAGGTGATCTGCGCCTATCCTATCACTCCGCAGACCCATATCATCGCGGGTCTCGGCGAAATGGTGAAGGACGGCGGGCTCGAAAATTGCGAATTCATCAATGTCGAGAGCGATTTCTCGGCGCTCTCCGTCGCGATCGGGGCAGCGGCTGCGGGCGCGCGGGCTTATACCGCGACGGCGTCGCAAGGCCTCCTTTTAATGGCGGAAGCTGTCTACAACGCCTCCGGTCTCGGTCTGCCCATCGTAATGACACTCGCCAACCGTGCCATCGGTGCGCCTGCCAATATCTGGAACGACCATTCCGACGCGATGTCGATGCGCGATGCTGGCTGGGTTCAGCTCTACGCCGAGACGAACCAGGAAGCCGCCGATCTGCACATTCAGGCGTTCAAGCTTGCCGAGGAGCTTTCCATACCGGTCATGGTCTGCGTCGACGGCTTCATCCTTACGCATGCGGTCGAGCGTGTCGATATTCCGGACCAGGCGGCGGTCGATGCCTATCTTCCGCCCTACGATCCCGTGCAGGTGCTCGATCCGAGGGAGCCCGTCACCATGGGCGCCATGGTCGGACCGGACGCCTTCACGGAGGTTCGCTTTCTTTCGCATTACAAGCAGACGAAGGCCCTGCGGTTCATTACGCAGTTCGCCTCCGAATTTGCGAAAGTGTTCGGGCGTAATTCCGGTGGTCTCTTGCGCGGCTATCGCATCGAGGACGCCCAGATGGTCGTGATCGCGATGGGCTCTGTCTGCGGCACCATCAAGGACACGATCGACGAAATGCGCGACGACGGCATCCCGATAGGCCTTGTAACACTCGTCTCCTTCCGGCCATTCCCGATCGATGCCTTGCAGAAGATCCTCGAAGGCGCTCGTGAGGTCGTGGTGATCGACAAAAGCGTGTCCCTCGGCATGGGCGGCCCGCTCGCAAACAATGTCGGCGTAGCCCTCAAAAGCCTGCCGCGCCGGCCGCGCCTGCACGCGGTGGTGGCGGGCCTTGGCGGACGTCCTATCACCCGCCAGTCTTTGCACCGCCTTTTCGAGCAAGCCGCGGCGGAGCCCTGGGAGGGAACGCTTTTCCTCGATCTCAACGAGCGTGTCGTGGGCCGGGAAATTCATCGCGCGGGCAAGAGGCGCCGCGCCGGACCAACCGCTGAAGCTATCCTGCGCTATCTCGCAGAGACCGCTCCAGACCGGGCAGCCGAATGAGAGACAAGCCATGAACGACCGCCCCCAAAGGTTCGCGCCTGACGAAGCCGTGGAGAAACTCAAATTCTATCAGAAAGGCACCTTCACCATCGGCAACAGGCTGGTGGCGGAAGAGGAGCGATCCGTGCAGGCCTCGACAGCGCGCCACAACACCATCACCTGCGGCCACCGCGCCTGTCAGGGATGCGGCCAGGCACTCGGCGCGCGTTATGCCCTCGACGCCGCGATGCGCGCCACGGACAATGATCTTATCGCCGTGACCGCGACCGGCTGCCTCGAACTTTTTACATCGCACTATCCCGAAACATCCTGGCAGCTGGCCTGGGTCCATTCGCTGTTCGGCAACGCGGCCGCGGTTGCAACGGGCATCGCCGCCGCCATGCGCGTGAAAAAGCGCCGTTCGCGGGTCATCGCCCAGGGCGGCGATGGAGGCACATCCGATATCGGCTTCCACTGCCTGTCCGGCATGTTCGAGCGTAACGATGACGTGCTCTATGTCTGCTACGACAATGAAGGCTACATGACGACGGGTGGGCAGCGTTCGTCGGCGACGCCGCCAAGCGCGCGCACCGCGACGACGCCGGCGGTTGGGACGGAGCCGGGCAACGTCTTCGGCACGGGCAAGTCCCTGCCGAAAATCGCGGTGGCTCATGGCATTCCGTATGTCGCAACGGCGTCGGTCGCCGATTTGCACGATCTCGAGCGCAAGGTGACGAAAGCAATGTCGATCCACGGTGCGCGCTACATCCAGATTCACGTGCCGTGCCCGCTGGGCTGGTCGGCCGCTTCCCACGACACGATCCGGCTTGCCCGTCTTGCCATCGAATGCGGCTCTTATCCCATCTTTGAGGCCGAGTACGGCAAGGTCACGGATGTCCGCAAGATTTGCCGCAAGGTTCCGGTGCAGGACTATCTGAAGCCCCAGGGGCGCTTTGCGCATCTCTTCGGCAACGTGGGAGATGATCCGCGCGTCGCCCGTCTGCAGGCAATCTGCGATGCCAATATCGCCGATTATGGCTTGCTTGATGCGGCGAACGGGGATGCATGAGGATTTGAGGCCATGTTACGTCCATTCGGCATTACGCTCGATCCCGGCACCTCGCTGACCAATCGCACCGGCTCGTGGCGCTCGCTCCGGCCTGAATACGTGCGCCGCGTCCCGCCTTGCAGTAATGCATGCCCCGCCGGCGAGGATATTCAGGGCTGGCTCGCCCAGGCCGAGAGCGGCGATTATGAGGCGGCATGGCGCCAGCTGACGGAGAGCAATCCGCTGCCCGCGATCATGGGCCGTGTGTGCTATCATCCATGCGAAAACGCCTGCAATCGCGCCGTGCTCGACTCCGAGGTTGGCATCAATTCGGTCGAGCGGTTCCTCGGCGACATTGCCATATCCAAGGGCTGGCGTTTCACTGCGCCTCTGGCTGCTTCGGGCAAAAAGGC